>NZ_JABGBO010000001.1 GCF_013133775.1 Pelistega europaea
TTAAGAATGTTGATGATTTGACTTTCGCTAGTGCGTTTGCTCATGGTAAAACTCCTTTGAAATAAGTTTACGGTAAAGTTCAAAAAAGTTCTACTTTCTTGTTGTCTTAATTTAGGGGATGGCTACACCCCCCTTTATCATTGATTTCAGCCATTCGGAAATAATGCGTTTTAAGATTATTGTTAGAGCCTAATGCAAAAAGGATGTGTTTATTATTCATCATCACAATATTATGAGGATGAATATATTTTTCTTTTTGCTGAAAAGCATATTCAATAATAGGAAATCCATGAAAAGTTAAATAATTTTCTTCTTCATCATAAGTTTCATCACTAGCGCCAATAGAAACTTGATGGTGATAAGTCAATTTAGAATTCATTGAAAAACCTTGACCATCACATGCCAAAGAAGGTGTTTGGGGTATATCAAGATGGTGACTTATATTTTTAGATTGTAAAATACGACATATTGGATTTTTCACTATATCGAAATTTTGAGTAATAATTTGCTGAACTTCTTGTTTAGTAGGCGGTGCCCATCCACCAACAGAGAAATTTTCTAGAGGATAAACCCCTTTTGGCACTGTATCAGGAATAGTATCAGCTTTGATATTTTTCGTATGTCCTACAGAACCTTTTATGGCTGTAGGAGGGTCCTTTTGTTTCCAATAGGGTATTGTTTCAGTAGTGGATGCTGTTTTGTATTTCCATATTCTATTATTATTTTCCGGATTAGGTATTATTGCATCTGCCCAACCAACAAGAGAAATTTTTCCTTCCTTATTTTCAAACTCCCAGTGAAAATTTTCTTTAAATTCAAAAGTTATTTCAGCCATACAGTTTTCATTTTTATGATTAAAAAAAATCTTCATCATGATTACCATTAGTCGTTTTATAGTATTGTTTATCAAGTAATCCAGTGATTTTCTTAATCATATTGGGAACGCTAGCTTCTGAGCTGTTTGGTCCCCCTTTGATATAGATATAAGAAGGGCCACAGTGCCAATTATCATAATAACCTGAAGCATAGATAGTTAAATCTTCTTTTTGAGAATTAGCGACTTTGGTTGGTTTTTCTATTTCAGCTAGAGCATTGGTTTGCAAAATAGGTAGTAAGCAAAGCCATAATGGAAATTTCATTTTTGTCTCCCTTTCATAATATTTTCAGATTGTAAATGATATTTTTGAATAAATCCTCGTAAAAAGAAAGAAGGTATTTTAAATATATTTAGCACGCATGATTGAGTGAAATAAATGAAATTGGTATAGTAGATGTAATCATTAACTTTAGAAGGTGAACATAATGACATATGATAATAACAACGTATTTGCGAAAATCTTACGTGGTGAACTTCCCTCTTTTAAAATCTATGAAGATGAAAAAACTTATGCCATGATGGATATCATGCCCCAGTCTAAAGGTCATCTGTTAGTTCTTACTAAAGAGCCTGCTCCGACTTTTTTTGACTTGTCTGAAGATGGTGCCAAGGCGTGTATTGCTACAGCTAAAAAGATTGCTCCTGTATTGATGAAAGTAACTGGGGCAGATGGTTTAGTAGTATCACAATTTAATTATGAATGTGCAGGTCAAACCGTATTTCATGTGCATTATCACTTAGTACCACATTATATTGGTCAAAAAGTGAGTGATCATGCACGTCAGCAAGGTAATATGGAAGAAATTAAAGCATTAGCAGAACAGCTGGCAAAAGCATTAGCAGATTAAAATTTTTAAAAGAAAAATATAATACAAAAATGCTCCTTGGCGAAAATAAAATTGTTTAACCAAGGAGCATTTGGTGAAGATTAAATGCACAAATAAGCATTTTCTAGCAATCAACCCCCACAGTACTAGCAATCAACCCCCACAGTACTAGCAATCAATCCTATAGTACTAACAATCAATCTCAGCAGTGCTAGCAATTAATCCCTATGGTTTAGCAAATTATTTTAGGGTTGTTTGTTGAGACATAGCTTGTTTGATTTTTTGATCTGTTTTGTATTGGCTTAATGCATAGACAGACCAAATAGCAGCCGGAATCCAACCAATTAATGTTATCTGTAGAATAAGGCAAATAATGCCAGAGAAAGGTTTGCCAATCGTAAAAAATTGAAGCCAAGGTAATAAAAGGGCTAAAATAAGTCGCATGATTATTCCCAAAAAAATTCAGTATTATCGAAAATAAATTAAATCACCGCAATTTTGCTTTTGGGTGAAAATGGGAGAGTTTATGAAAAAATTGCTCTCCCCTTTTATTAGAGGTTTTATTGTTTAGATTTTAAAACAAAAACAACTAATTCTAATTCAAAAGACATAGAATAGAGAAGATATTTTAGGAATAAGCATCCTGGGTAAAATTCTAACAAATTCTGTTCTGATCTATGCCTTTTAGGTTGTTATTAATATTACTTTCTAGAATTGCAAATAATCGTTTTTTAGCTTCTTCTGTTGCCCAGGCAATATGAGAGGTAATAATTAGATTGGGATGATTGAGTTGCAATAATGGGTGGTTTTCTGATGGGGGTTCTTCGCTGAGAACATCAGCCCCAAAACCGAATAATTTTTCTTTTTTTAGTGCCTCTATCAATGCTTCTTCATCGATAAGTCCACCGCGAGATACATTTACTAGAATGCTGGTAGGCTTCATCCAAGATAAGACTTCAGCATTAATAATTTTTTGGGTAGAGGGATTTAAATCACAGTGCAGGGAAAGAAAATCGGCTTGTCGAATAGATGTTTCAAAAGGAACAAACCCTTCTTGACATGTTTCACCCTTACGTGCACTAAAAATTACTTTCATACCAAATGCTTGTGCTTTTTTTGCAAGCGATTGTCCAATTTCTCCTTTCCCTATAATTGTTAAGGTTTTTCCTTGTAGTTCATACATAGGAGCAGTAAAAAAGCACACTTTTTGGCTGCGAGACCAATCTTTAGAAATCACATTTTTGTGTAGCACATTAAATTGACGGGCAAGATTTATCATCAACATAAAAGCATGTTCGGCAACGGCATCGCCAGCATAATGATGAATATTACATACTTTTACTCCTCTACTTTGTAATAAAGGAATATCAACATGGTTGTATCCTGTTGAGGATAGTGCAAGAAGTTTTAGATGAGGATTGTTATTTAGGACCTTTTCATTAACAATAAGACTACTAATAATTAATACATCTTGGTTATGTACTTTTTGTTCAAATTCTTCTTGTGTTAAGTTGTCGAATTCCGTGTAATTTGTTGGAAAATCAAAGTTAAAACGGAGTGGTAATAGCACAGATTTTTGTGCACATGTAATATTTAAAGTATGCATTATTTGCTCTCTTATAACACGCTACAATCAAACCTATTTTTGCATAAGATATTTCATCATACCTTGTAGATTGAAAAAATATTAATAAAAAAAAACCTAATTAATAACAAGGAAAATGAAAATTGCCTTAATACAGATTTGATTCATACTGTTAGCAATTAATTAGTTGAAGATTGGCCCATAAAAGCCGTTTTATCAAAAAAGGAATTGCTATGAAACATACTCGTATTCGTACATTTAATACAAAAGATACTTATCCAGAACAAAATCTAGATAACGACTTATGCCAAACTGTTGTGGCACAAGGAAAAATGGTTTTTTTAAGAGGTCAAATAGGCCAAAATTTAGACACTTCTGAAAGTGTATGTATAGGAGATGCAGAAGGGCAAGCTGAACAAGCTATGGCAAATATTAAAATGCTTTTAGAAGAAGCTGGAGGAGAGTTAGAGGATATTTGCAAAATTACTATTTATATCATTGATCCACGTTATCGTGAGAAAGTGTATCGCGTAGTGGGTAAATGGTTAAAAGGTGTTTATCCAGTATCAACAGGTATTGTTGTCTCTGCTTTAGCGAGACCAGAATGGCTAGTGGAAATTGATGCAACAGCAGTGATTCCAGGCTAATAAAATACCCATCTTACCTTACAAGATGGCATTATCTCTCATAAAAAGCGATTGATTGACTTATAGTTAGTCAACGAAATGGGGAAATTGTTCTTACTATAAAGGATAAGTTATGACTTTTTCTATTATTGCACGCTGTAAAAAAACAGGGCAATTCGGGGGTGCTATTTGCTCGTCATCTCCTGCGGTGGCGGCAAGATGCCTACAAGCTAAGGCAGGAGTTGGTGTAGCTGCCTCACAAAATATAACAGATCCGCATCTGGCTATTGTGATGTTGGATATGATAAAGTATGACATAACTCCTGAAGAAGCCATCAATGAATTAGTGAAAGATACAGAGTTTATTGAATATAGACAACTGTCTTTGATTAACTCAGATAAAAAACCCTCTGCTTTTAGTGGACAATATACCTTGGGGGTCCATGCCCAAAGTATAGGGGATAATGCCGTATGTGCAGGTAACTTACTTGCTAATGAGACAGTCCCTCAACAAATGTTGAGGGCTTTTGAAGCAGCAGAAGGTAGTCTTGCAGAAAAACTCATGCAGGCATTAAAAGCAGGTGCTGAAGCAGGAGGAGAAGCGGGACCTATTCATTCGGCAGGGTTAATGGTTGTTGATAAAGTACCATGGCCAGTGATTAATCTTAGAGTCGATTGGTCAGATAATCCCATAACAGATTTATATCAGTTATGGAAATTATATGAGCCACAGGTAGAAGATTATGTCATTAGAGCCTTGAATCCAGCTAATTCACCGAGTTATGGCGTCCCTGGTGATGAATAGTTGATAATTTAAGGATGTCCCGTGTTAAGCCGTATTTCATTGCGCCAAATGCAATATTTTGTTGCGACAGCAGAAAGTGGAAGTATTATTATTGCTTCTGAAAAAATACATGTTTCTTCGCCGTCTATTTCTGCGGCCATTGCGCATATTGAATCCGAGCTACAGGTACAACTCTTTATACGTCAACACGCAAAAGGACTTATTTTGACCCCGATTGGGGAAAAGGTCGTACAAGAATGTAAGTTAGTTTTGGATCAAGCCAACAAACTTTATTCTTTAGCAGCGGATTTTTCAGGATCTATTCAAGGTCCTTTAAGGTTAGGTTGTTTTACTGCTTTTTCTGCCATGGTATATGCTGAAATTATTCATGGTTTTAGTAATCTATATAAAAAAGTGACTTTAACCTTATGTGAGGATGATCAGCTAGTATTACTAACTAAACTCATCAATAATGAATTAGATGTGGCATTGACCTATGATTTAAATATTGATGAGGATTTAATACATTTTGAGCCATTGGCATCCTTACCTCCACATGTATTAGTGAGTGAAGCCCATCCATTAGCCAATAATGTAGCCGTTAGCTTAGAAGAGCTAGCAGAAATTCCCATGGTCTTGCTTGATATGCCTTATAGCAATGATTATTTTATTTCTCTTTTCCGTAAACATAAGTTAAGTCCACAGATAAAGTATTCTTCACGATATGTGGATGTTGTTCGGTCAATGGTAGCCAATAATTTGGGATATACCATATTGAATGTGCGACCAAGAAATAATTATTCATTAGATGGAAAAAGACTGGTTAGATTGCGTCTCTCAGGAGAGCATAGACCCATGCAGCTGGGACTTGCTACTGCAAAAAATGCCACACTGAATACAGTGACACAGGCCTTTATCAGCCGTTGTAGAGCTTTTATTTCTAACCAGTATATTCCGGGAATGGCTGACAGCAGATTTTATGACCCTCATATTAAACAAAAATTTGATGATGAAATTGATGAATGATAGCGTAGAGTTACTTAAACAACTCATACAGTATGACACAACCTCCTATAAGAGCAATTTGGATTTGATTCAGCATGTCAAAAACTTATTAGAGCAAAATGGTATTACTGTCACCCTAAATTTTAATGAGGCTAAAAATAAAGCGAATTTATTGGCAAGTATTGGTCCTTTACAAGAAGCTGGCATCTTACTCTCAGGTCATTCTGATGTAGTACCCGTAGAGGGGCAACAATGGGATACTCCACCTTTTCAAGCAGTTCTAAAAGATCAGAGAATATATGGCAGAGGTACTGCGGATATGAAAGGATTTTTGAGCTGTGCTATTGTTGCTATGCTAAAAGCAAAAGTTAAAAGGCTTACAAGACCATTACATTTATGTATTTCTTACGATGAAGAAATTGGTTGCATCGGTGTAAGAGGTATTTTAGATCATTTAACACAAACTTTAACTCCCCCATTATTTTGTGTTATTGGTGAACCTACAATGATGCAAATCGCTCTAGCTCACAAAGGAAAAGCTGTCTTTAAGGCTAGATGCTGTGGGCAGGAGGGGCATTCCGCCTTAGCGCCTCACTATACTAATGCTATTCATGTTGCTAGCAGTCTTGTACAAGCTATTCAACAAGTTCAGGCTTCTTTACAAACTCAAGGACATCAAGATCAAGGGTATGATGTGCCCTATTCTACGGTACATGTAGGAAAGATTGCAGGAGGTAGTGCCTTAAATATTGTGCCCAATGCTTGTACTGTTGATTATGAAATTCGCTATTTAGCACAAGATAATTACCAAGATATACAAAAGAATATTACTTCTCATATTGCAAAGGTATGGGAGAATTATGTTGACATTGAGGAAATCAATCAGTACCCAGGATTAGCAACATCAAGAACTATTCAAGCTGTAAAGTGGCTACAGGATGTTTTACCAAAAGATACCTCCCTAGGCAATATTTCTTTTGGTACAGAGGGAGGGCTATTTCAAGCAGCCCTAAACAGTCCCGTTGTTGTATGTGGGCCAGGAGATATTGCTGTAGCTCATAAGCCCAACGAATATGTGGATATTGAGCAGTTAGCACGTTGTGATGTGTTTTTAGAAAAATTGATAGCAAGTATTGCTGCTTAACATGATAGCCATGCTGAGTGGTGAAAAGTGTTGTTTTGAATAGCAAATATCGAATCATAGCTTAGATAGATTAAAAATTTATCTAAGCTATTTTTTATGGTGTAAGAAAAGCCTTTTGAAATCAGAAAATTATTCTTTCATAAAAGTGGTTTTGAAAAACTGCATCATTGCATCAAATCTTCAAACTTCATTATTCAGACGATTTCCGTTATAACAAAACTATTGACATATTAAAAAGGAGTTTTTTTATGGAAATGGATTGGGGCTATGCGCTAGGACTGTTGTGGGACAAAAATTTTTGGTCTGCTACATTAACAGTCATAGAGCTCAGTATACTGGTTTGGCTAATTGGTATCCTATTAGGTTTTTTATTGGCTTTAGCAAAGCAATCGAAATTTAAAGTACTAGCCTACTGTAGTGAGTTATATATCTGGTTTTTTAGAAGTTTGCCGCTATTAGTATTATTGGTATTTGTGTATAACTTACCACAGATTCTTCCATCAACAAGTGTAGTTCTAGCATCTCCTTTTATTGCAGGATTGATTGCCATGACATTAAGTGAAGCAGCATATATTGCGGAAATCCATCGAGGGGGCTTAAATTCTGTACCTAAGGGGCAAATTGAAGCAGGTAAAGCATTGGGGATGAAATATGCGGGTATTCAGCGGCTAATTGTTATTCCACAAGCTTTTCGTATTGCCTTGCCTTCTTTGGGTAATGAATATGTCTCTATTGTAAAACTCACTTCTTTAGTTTCTGTGATTTCATTAACAGAAATTCTTTTGGTAGGACAGAGGTTATACACACAAAATTTCTTGGTTTTAGAAACCATGTTAGCTGTGGCTTTTTATTATGTGCTTATTGTGACAGTATTTGGCTGGCTAATCCATTATTTTGAACAGCGCATTGATATTACCAAAAAAAATCCAGGGTTATTGAGCAAAACTGATCCTTTGCTTCATCTACCCAAAGCGGCTATAGGCATGCGTAAATTAATTAGCCCTGCGAAACAAGGGGAATATGCTTTGGAAGCTATAGACATTCATAAGTCTTATGGAAATCACGAAGTGCTTAAAGGCATTAATTTAAAAGTAAAATGGGGTGAGGTTATTTCCATTATTGGGCCGTCAGGATCAGGTAAAACAACTTTTATCCGTACGTTAAATGGCTTAGAGTCCTTGAATAAAGGAACGGTTAATTTGCTTGGGCAACCTTTCTTGAAAGATCAAGACATCACAGAGCGTTCCCCAGAGTATAAAAATCAAATTATCCATGTAGGTATGGTTTTCCAAGGATTTAATTTATTTCCCCATAAAACAATACTGGAAAATGTGATGTTGGCTCCTCTTTATCATCAACGAGGTTCCTTATTAGATTGCAAACTTAAAGCAATGGCGATGTTGGAGAAAGTCGGGCTAAAAATGCATGCTAATAAATATCCACATCAATTATCTGGAGGGCAACAACAAAGGGTTGCTATTGCACGAGCCCTGGCTATGGATCCTGATGTGGTGCTGTTTGATGAACCGACTTCAGCTTTGGATCCTGAGCTTGTCAATGAAGTCTTAAAAGTGATTGAAGAGTTGGCAAAGGAAGGACTAACAATGATTATTGTGACACATGAAATGCGATTTGCATTTCAAGTTTCTGATCGAGTTGTATTTATGGAAAATGGTCATGTGGTTGTAGATGATAAACCCGATGTTCTACAAAATATGGCACATGAACGTTTACAGCAATTTATTCATAATAATCAAAATTAAACCTGTTGTTTATTCATAATTTTATTTTTTAGATAAAATTTTCTTCAGAACCCTTCTTATGATTTGAATCAAAGAAGGGTTTTTATTTGACTTTAACAATATGCCAATTAGATAAGAAAGAGCAGAAAAACAGTGATATTGCCATTCTTACTAAAATATTAATTATTGATTAAAAAAATCCAAATTGGATTCTTTTTTCATAAGGTCTATAGTCAATCATAAGGAATTTTCCATTATTCACTCACTCTAAGAGGTGCACTTATGTTGACTTATGCCAAAACGCTATTTCCTATGCTGTTGCTGCCTTTTTTATTAACAGCTTGTAATGATGAACAGTCTTCTAAAGAAAAAGTTGCAGAGACAGCTCAGACTCAACCAGCAGCAGAGAAAAAGGTTATTAATGTGGGGTCTGATATGACTTTCCCTCCATATGAGTATCTAGAAGATGGAAAGCCTAGCGGTGTCGATATTGAAATTATGAATAAGATTGCTGCCTTGGATGGTTCAGAAGTGAACTGGATGGATACAAGATGGGCAAATTTAATTCCTGGATTGAAAGGTAAAAAATTTGATGTGCTATTTTCTTCTATGTATATCACTAAAGAGCGCCTAGAACAGATTGACATGATTCCTTATTATAAAACGGATATTTCTTTGTTAGTGAGGGGTGATGCAACAATCGCTCCTAAAGGACCGGGAGATCTTTGTGGTTTAACGGTAGGAACCATGAAGGGAACAGCTTTTGCTAATCAAGTACAAAAAATTTCAAAAGAAGTGTGTGTTGATAAAGGAAAACCTGGGTTGACAGTAAGAGAGTTTGAAACCTCTCCTCAAGTAACACAGGCGTTGCTCGCACATGCTGTAGAGGTGCAATATGATGATGCAGCTGTCATGATGTCAGCTGTGAAACGATTGGGTGATAAAGTCAAAATCACCTCTACTGAAGAGTTTTTCCCCATTGTAGGTGGTATTGGAATTCGTAAGGGCGATACTGCCACTTATACCTTATTAAATGACGGTATAAAAAAATTAAAAGCATCTGGAGAATTCCAAAAATTATTATCTAGTTATGGCTTAAAAGAGCCTACTGAAGACGATATTGCAAACCTTACTAAGTAATTATTTTTTAGACCTATACCCCCATCATTAGGAGTGCATATTATGTTAAGCCAACAACAAATTGATAGTTATCATAAAAACGGTTTTTTAGTGGTAGAAAATGTTTTTTCTGCTGATGAAGTAGCTATTTTGCTTAAACAATTAGAAGCCTGGGTAGATGAAAGTCGCCAACATACTCAAGCTTATGGAGAAACTATAGATGGTCGTCCAAGATTTGATGTTGATCCAGTAGATCATCGTGCAGATCACCCATCTCTTCGACGTATTAGCTCTCCAACAGAAATTTCAGAGGATTATGCAAAAGCTGCTTTGCAATCAAAAATGGCAGAAATGGCAGGTCAATTAATTGGAGGAAGCGGCACTCGTTTTCATCATAGTAAGATTAATGCCAAATTACCTCATACAGCAACAACTGTGAAATGGCACCAAGATTTTCCTTTTACTCCTCATACAAATGATGATTTAGTGACTTGCTTATTGATGCTAGGGGATGTCACTGCAGATAATGGTCCTTTGCAAGTGGTACCTGGAAGTCATCGAGGGGAACTATATTCTCACTGGCAAAACGGTCAATTCACTGGCATGATTGAAGATTCTGTTGAGAAAGCACAATGTCAGACATATGAGTCTTGCATAGGGAAAGCAGGGACTGTTTGCTTCATGCATACGCGAGTATTGCATTCTTCTGCTGCCAACAATTCAGAGTTGCCTCGCAATCTTTTCATTACTGTTTATGCTGCTGAAGATGCTATGCCACTTGCTTATAATCCTTTACCAAGCAAGCATGAGGGAACTCTTGTATATGGTAAGGAGAGTGGATTAGTCAGAATGTCTGCTAACACTCTTAAATTGCCTCCTAAACCAAAAGGAGCCTCTTTCTTTGTACAACAAGCTGGTATGGAGAATTAAAGAATGTTAGAGCATGCAAGGCAGGATTTTGCCAGAGATGGTGTGGTTGTTTTAAGAGGCTTCTTTAAAGATTGGATTACGTTACTAAGAGAAGGTGTTGCTTATAACGAAAAAAATCCAGGGAAATGGTTTAGAAACTACACTCCAGATGTAAAAGATGGTCAGTTTTGGGGTGATTATTGTAATTGGGCTTCTATTCCTGAATTTAAAGATTTTGTAGAAAACAGTCCTGCTGCAAATATTGCAAAAGCAGTAATGGGGTCACAGCATGCTCGTATTTTTCATGAACATGTATTGGTAAAAAATGCAGGCGCTACCAAAATTACCCCTTGGCATCATGATGGACCTTATTACCCTGTGGCGGCAAAACAAACCTTAAGTATGTGGATACCTCTAGATCCTGTTGCCAGAGATTCTACTATTGAATTTGTGGCTGGATCGCATTTATGGGGTAAAGAGTATACTCCACAGAGTTTTAATGGTGAGTACTTCCAGCAAAGAATGCAAACAGAGCGTTTGCCTGATATTGAAGCTGAACGTGATAAATATACTATTCTAGGATGGGAGCTTGAGCCTGGTGATGCAGTAGCTTTTGATTATCTCACAGTACATGGTGCTCCTGGTAATGCTTCTCAGCAAGTAGCACGACGGGTAGTCTCTTTTCGTTGGTTAGGAGACGATGCTGTCTATGTTAACCGTGGTGGTAGGACATCCCCACCCTACCCCCATTTGGTAGATAAACTCCAGACAGGAGACCCACTACCTGATGAGGATTTTCCTATCATCGTATAGTACATGTTTTAATGTACTGCTTTAAACACGTTATGTTATTCCCCTAGCATAGCGTGTTTTTATAGCGAACCATTTTTTTAAAGATGGTTCGTTTTTTTTGACGCAAGCATTTTGTATATATTATTTTCGTTATTCTTACAGACTCCTTATAGTGTTGGTATGGCTGATTTTTTCATTCAGCCACTTTCGCTGAAAATACATTGAATAGAAGGAATCGTATGAAGACATTCGACAACAATTTTTATGTAGATACTGTCGTGGTAGGTGCTGGTCAGGCAGGAGTGGCAATGAGTGAACACTTAACAACACTGGGTATCTCACATGTTGTGTTAGAGAAAAATAGAATTGCAGAGGCTTGGCGTACACGTCGTTGGGATTCTTTGGTTGCAAATGGACCTTGTTGGCATGATCGCTTTCCTAATATGGAGTTTGAGGCTAATCAGGACAGTTTTGTGCATCATAATGAAGTGGCAGATTATTTTGAAAAATATGCTGCTAAATTTAATGCCCCTATCCATACAGGGGTTGAAGTGTTGAAAGTCACCAAGCGTGAAGGTAAAACAGGATTTGTAGTAGAAACTTCTGCAGGTACGATTTTTTCGGAGAGGGTAGTGTCTGCAACAGGAGCTTTCCAGAAAGCAGTAATTCCTGCCATAGCCCCAAAAAATCCTTCGTTTTATCAAATCCACTCTGATCAGTATAAAAATCCCCAACAATTGCCTGAGGGTGCTGTGATTGTGATTGGTTCAGGTTCTTCGGGGGTACAAATTGCTGATGAATTAAATCGTGCAGGAAAAAAAGTATATCTATCTGTTGGACCACATGAGCGCCCTCCTCGCCGTTACCGCCAACGAGATAATGTGTGGTGGTTGGGTGTATTAGGAGGCTGGGACTATATGAAGACAGATAAAGGGCCACTTAAAGGCTTAGCTGTGAGTGGTGCTCATGGTGGTATTAATATTGATTTTCGTCGTCTTGCTGAACAAGGTATTACATTAATGGGCATGACCAAATCTTTTGATGGTCATAAAATTTATTTCCAAGACGATTTAAAGGCCAATTTAGAAGCGGGAGACAAGGCTTTACTGACATTTTTAGATGATGCGGATGCTTATGTTGTAAGAAATGGTTTGGATTTACCTGAAGAGCCAGAATTAAGAACGATGTTACCGAATCCCGCATGTGTCGAACAGCCATTGTTGGAATTGGATATTCAAAAGGATAATATTGCCGCGGTGATTTGGGCTTCCGGGTTTAGTTATGATTATAGCTGGTTGCAGGTAGATGCTTTTGATGAGCGAGGATTGCCCATCCATAAGCAAGGGATTTCTCCTGAAAGAGGGGTTTATTTTGTAGGTCTTCCTTATTTGACAGGACGAGGTTCTAGCTTTATTTGGGGTGTTTGGCATGATGCGAAGCACATTGCTGAACATATCGATATTCAAAGAAAATATTTGGAATATCGTCCCTCATCACAAGGATAATCAATACATGCAGGCGATATATGCATGGTCGGTTTATAAAAGAGGTATCGATTTCGATACCTCTACTGCCGATGATTTTCTGAAAGGAAAAAATAATAAAAATTTTAGATCTAATCAGTGAATAAGTGATAGTATTAAAGAAAGAGGGAATAGGCGAAAGAAATATATATTTTCTGCTTTCTTGAAAATGTTAATAGGTTCTGCTATGGGCAGAACCTATCGTTTTTAAGTATAAAAAATAATAATTATTTAGGCATATAGTTAGTAATATCTTCAGCCGTAGGAGCTTGTAGACGATATTTTTGGACAAGTTGCTCATATACCCCAGAGGATTTAATGGCTTCTAATCCTTTGGTAAGCTTCTCTAGCATAGCTGTATCACCTTTGCGAACCGCTATGCCTCCAAGAATAGGGAAAAAAGAATCTGTAGAGCTAATAACGACACGCCCGTGGAGTTTTTCTGCTAAGCTTTGTGCAACACTCGTGTCGTCATAATGAGCATCGACTGCTTTTGCCAAGACAGCTTGAATACCCTCGGCTGAGGTGGTGAATTCGCGCACAGAGATGGCAGGTTTTCCTGCAGGAACACAAGTTTCTGTAGATATTTTGGCAAGTTGCTCTGGAAATTTGGATCCCTTGATAGAAGCGACTGTTTTGCCACATAAATCCATTTTTCCTTTGGGTTGATAGGCACTGTCTTTGGCAACAAGAACAGATTCTGTCGTTTTATAATAAGGTACCATATCTACAATTTTCAAACGTTCTGGCGTGATATAAAGCCCAGAGATAAGAATATCGAATTTATTTGCTCTTAAGCCAGAAATAAGGTTTGAAAATCTTGTATCAATAAAGTTAGCCTCATCACCAGATTGCTCAAGAATTTTACTCAATATATCAATATCGAAACCAGCAGGTTTGTTATTCTCCATATACTCAAAAGGAGGAAAGGTTGCATCTGTTCCGATATTGTAGGTTTTTGCCTCTACTACACCTGTTGCCACAATACTGCATGTCATTAATAGAGATGCTAGCAAGTGTTTTTTAGTGACTTTACTATTGTGCATAATGAATCTCCAGAAAAATCATTAGTAATGTCCCTCGTATTGGTTCGATAGGTGAAATAATGAGCCAAGGGGGTGTAACGATTAATATACAGGAGCTTGCCAGGGAAAGTAATTTTGAATTTCCTAGCCAGTTCTCTAAAAAAAACGATGTAGATAATGCTTCAAAATAGCCTAAACTTTCAGAAATGATATTTTAGGAGAATATGTGATGAAGACAGAACAGGAATTGCGGATAGATTTAGCAGCTGCTTTTAGAATTTTTGCTAAGTTGGGTATGCATGAAGCAGTTGCCAACCACTTTAGTGCTGCTGTATCTGCCGATGGCAAAAAATTTTTGCTAAATCCCAAATGGGTACATTTTTCTCAAATCAAAGCCAGTGATTTGATTTTATTAGATGCAGATAATTTGAGCGAAGAGGATTTACAAAAAGTAGATCCTACAGCGTGGTCTATTCATGGACAAATTCATCGATTAAGACCAGATATTCGAGTGGTCATGCACTTACATCCTATTTATGCGACCAGTATTTCTTGTTTAAAGAATCCTACTATCCTGCCTATTGAACAAAATAGTGCCCGTTATTTTAATCGAGTCTCTTATGATTTCCATTATGGTGGTATGGCGGACTCTGTTGCTGAAGGGCAACGGTTGGCAGCTTTGCTAAAAGACAATAAACGTTTAATGATGGGCAACCACGGTGTGTTGGTGGCATCTAATCATATTGGGGTGGCATTTGATGATATGTATACGCTGGAGCGTGCTTGTCAGATTTTGATTAATGCTTATTCGACAGGACAAACTTTACATGTTCTGAGTGATGAAGTTGCAGAAAAAACGGCACAAGACTGGGAGAAAATTGATGATTTTTGCATTGCGCATTTTGAGCAAATGAAAGCAATTTTGGTAAAAGAAGATCCGAGTTTTATGGAGTGATTGCCTTGATCTTTAAACCATTGTAAGTCCTAATCTTGAAATAAGGAAAAATATTGTACTGGTGCAGTTTTTTGTGCCAGTGCAGGTTGGACAGTAAAAAAGCCCAGTTTATTCAAACTGGGCTTTTTAAATCGTCTAAAAGCAAAAGAGATGCTTACAACACATTGACTACTTATGCGTCAAAATTTGCTCATTAGCCGCTTGTCGTAAATGACGTGTAATCCATTGCTGTTGAGCGATAGAAAGTACGTTATTGACAATCCAGTAAAGGACAAGACCTGCTGGGAACCACAACATCATCACCCCAAATACAAGAGGCATAATCATCATAATGCGTGCTTGCATAGGATCAGGTGGTGTTGGGTTGAGCTTCATCTGAATAAACATCGTAGCAATCATAATGATTGGTAGAATGAAGTATGGGTCAGCAACAGAAAGGTCGTGAATCCAACCCAGCCATGGGGCACCACGCATTTCCACACTGGCTAATAATACGCGGTATAGTGTTAAGAACACTGGAATCTGCAACATGATTGGCAAGCAACCCCCAAGAGGATTAATTTTCTCGGTACGATACATTTCCATCATTGCAGCATTTAGTTTTTGACGGTCATCACCATATTGTTCACGTAGAGCTTGCATACGTGGAGCCGCCTCTTTCATCTTGGCCATAGAGCGATAGCTTGCGGCCGATAATGGATAGAGGATAATCTTGATGATGATAGTTAGGACAACAATTGTCCAACCCCAGTTACCAATCCAGCTATGTAACCAGCTCATCAATTTAAACATAGGTTTAGCAATTAAAGTAAGCCAACCGTAGTCCACAACTAAATCAAGAGTAGGATCAATTGCTGCAAGGGCTTTTTGATCTTGAGGGCCAACCCAAAGCGTTGCTTTAGTATCGACTGTTTGACCTGCTGCGACAGCTCCTAAAGGCTCCACAGAACTAATCGCATAAAGATCTTTACCCGCCTTACGGATTTGGATATTGTGTTCTTTACCTTGTTCTGGAATCCAAGCTGTTACAAAGAAGTGTTGAATAAAGCTAATCCAACCATCGGGAGCTTGTTTTACATACTCGGCTGTGTTTTTATCGATTTCTTCAAAGGTAACTTTTTGGAAGCGTTCGCTATCAGAATAAACTGCCCACCCTGTATAAGTGGGTGCCATGTATAAGCCACCTGCAGGTTTGTGGTTATCACGAGTAATTTGCAAGTATTGAGAAGGGTTTTGAGTCGTATCACTAATGTTTTTGATACTGTCCTTTACATCAATGCGATAACTACCTTTGTGTAATGTGTAAGTGCGAGTGACCTCAAGCCCCCCTGATTCAGCTCGGAACACCACATCTAGAGAATCACCAGTTAGTGTTTTTTCTGATGACACTAAAGTAAAAGGCGTATCTTGTTTAGGATAAGCAGTGCCTGCAGCCCCTACCAAGCCACTTTGAACAGTATAAGTATTGTCACCAGTGCTTAATAAGACAGTAGGTTGCGTTTTGTCTTCGGCATCATGGTGGTCTAGCAATTCAGCACGTACGATTTGGGCACCAAGTGTGTCAAAGGTGAGATTAAATACGTCTGTGCTGATTTGAACCTTTTCAGAGGGCTGGGTGGCTGCATTGCTCACAGCAGGAGCTGTCGTTGCAGTTGGTGTTGCTCCATTAGATTGTGTGGTAGTCGCAGTCTCTACATGCTTAGGGGCATTATAGGATTGCCAGTTGCTCCACACCATAAATACAGAAAACAGAAAAATCATCCAAAGGATGCCACGTCTAATATCCATGTAAGTGATTCTTATAAAATGGTTGAGAAAGCCATAAGTTTAACCTAGAAAACGTCGTAACGTGATGTTATTTAGTTTTTTTAATCACAGGAGGTATAGGATCATGACCACCCTGACACCAAGGATTACATCGGCAGATACGGCGAGCCCCTAAATACACTCCTTTAAAAGGGCCATGTGCCTCAATTGCCTGCATTGTGTAAATAGAGCAGCTAGGAGTAAAGCGACAGGAGTTTCCCGTCCAAGGGCTAATGAAGTACCGATAAAACTTTATGGGAGCGATAAATAATTTTTTCAGCATAATCCACCTATTTTTGCCAACGATCAAATAGAGGCTCTACATCTTGGCGTACTTTTTGTCGAAGTTCTCGCAATGAGCAAGGGACGACCACACGATGTAGACGGACAACAAAATCTTTAGGAGGAAGTTGATGTCGTCTCTGACGAAAAATCTCTCGAACAACACGTTTAATCGTGCTACGAGTAACGGCACGTGGCGCGTTTTTCTTAGCAATCACAAGCCCTAAACGAGCCGTTTCAAGAGGATGGGTACTTTGATGTAAAGTGAACAAAGCCCCTCGAGTTACGCGCTTGTTGGAAAATACTGCTGCGAATTCAGAGGGGCGATGTAGGCGCGCCTCTTTGGGATAGTTGGCGCTAGACATGCTGAAAACCTAGAGGAATTATCCTATAGGTATTAAAGGCTTAAACAGCTAGGCGTTTGCGACCTTTTGCACGACGTGCGTTAAGAACGGCACGACCGCCACGAGTTTTCATACGCACACGAAAACCATGTGTACGTTTACGACGAGTAACTGAAGGTTGGAAAGTACGTTTCATGATAATCCCAATAAAGAGCTAATTTTGTTAATCTTATGGTGCCATACTAAAAAATGACGCTGTATAGGACACATTCTCTAGTCAGAACACCGAATAATCTTGGCTTTTTGGCTAGGTAAATATCATTAAACTATTTTTAAGAAAATAGTCACCCGGCCAGACAAATTGTTTAGCAAGCCCTACATTTCAACAAAAAAATTGTATTTAGTCAATAGGTATTTGATTTTATGCTAAAAATTATTCGAAAAGTGTCTTTTTTTTGTGTCAAAACAAGAAAATAGCTTGTTGATAACTTCTAATAACTTTAGATAGATGTGGATAACTTTTTGTGTTAGAATGGCTGTCCACTCAAAAGTTATAGAACAAAAAATGACTGAATTTTGGCAACAATGTATTAATCATCTCTCAAAAGGACTGCCTCCAGCTCAAGTGAAACAGTGGATTATGCCACTGTCTCCCATTGGATTTAATGAGGACGAGACAGAATTCCATATTTCCGCTCCCAGTGTCTTAAAACAGAATTGGGCTATGCGGTATTACGCGCCAGAGATTCAAAAGTTGATTAAAGAGAATTTTAATCACGATGTTAAGGTCGTTGTACTTATCAATAAGGCAGGCGCGACTCCAGTAGTAGCTACCCCTAGTGCTTCTCCAGCAGTTACCACCGCTTTGCCAACTACACCAGAAGCACCATCAATTACGCCTACGACTGCTGCTGTGCCTAAAGTTGAGACGTCTATGGTAGGTAATATTGAGGTTACTATAGAAGAAGATGATACGATTACTACTCAAACGCCTACTGATATTGTGCCGCCTTCGCATACCGCAAAGGCGGCCAAGGTACCTGGCATAGAAGACAATGAGATTTTTATTAGTCAAGGTGTGTTAATAGTCCCAGAGACTAAGCGTGAAGCCTATGCGGCAACTAATCTTAACCCAGCACATACCTTTGCTAATCTAGTTGTGGGGCATTCTAACGAGTTAGCCTATGCTACAGCTAAAAATGTTATTCGTAATTTGGGTAAAGTGGGTTATAACCCTCTGTTCCTCTATGCAAGCACAGGTCTTGGTAAAACGCATCTTATGCACGCCATTGGGAATGAGCTATTTAGAACAGGGCGTATTAAGAGTGCACGGTATATTCACGCTAATGATTACTATACAGAAATTGCTCAAAAAATGCGTAAGGGGGAGTACCTAGACTATCGCATGCAAGAAATGAAAGAATATGCTAATCTTGACTTGTTGCTCATTGATGATATTCAGTTTTTTAAAAATAAGGAACGCACACAACAAGAATTTTTCCATTTGTACGACACTATGGTGCGCAAGGGCAAGCAAGTGGTTATTAGCTCTGATACCTATCCGCAAGAATTAGCAGATATTGATGAGCGTCTTATCTCTCGTTTTAGTTCTGGTTTGCCGATTCAGATTGAGCCCCCAGAGTTAGAGATGCGGGTAGCTATTCTCATGAAAAAGGCTGAAAGTAAGCCAAATATTGTTTTGACTGATGAGGCTGCCTTTTTCATTGCTAAGCATATTCGTAGTAATATTCGTGAGTTGGAAGGCGGTCTACAAAAAGTAATGGCGTTTGCTGAGTTCAAAAGTTTCAAAGAAATCACTGTTGATGTGTGTAAAGAGGCCCTGAAAGATTTACTTCGGGTAGTCAATGGTTTGATTACTGTTGAAAATATTCAGAAAACTGTCGCAGATTTTTATAAAATGAAGGTTTCGGATATATACTCTAAGAGTCGTAAAGCAGAAAATGTTCGCTTACGACATATTGCTATGTATCTAGCCAAAGAATTGACGCGTAAGAGCCTGCCAGAATTAGGAGAGGCTTTTGGTGGTCGTGACCATTCAACAGTACATCATGCTGTTGAAAAAATTATTGAGCTTCGTGCAACAGATAGTAAGTTAAACCATGAGTTGCATGTTTTAAAACAAACCTTAAAAGGATAATGATGCAATTATTCCAAGCAAGCACAGATGCGCTATTAAAGCCACTACTTACGGTGGTTGGTATTGTGGAGCGTAAGACGACGATGCAAATTTTATCGAATGTTCTTCTCAAGAAAGAAGGCGATAAAATGGCATTTGTGGCCAACGATATGCTTATTCAGATTACCACGCATGCCAATTTTGGCGTGGGTGATGATGTGGAGTCAGTAACCGTTGCTGCACGTAAACTTCAAGATATTCTTCGTGCACTGCCTGCGGCTGGTCAGGTGAGTGCAAGCGTGACAGATCAGAAGATGACTATCCAGTGTTCTGGTAGCCGCTTCTCATTGCAAACACTGCCTGGCAAGAATTTTCCATTATTACCTATAATCGAGCAATGGCAACACAACTTTACGATGACACAAAGCTCTTTGCGTCGTTTGTTTAATATGATTCATTATGCTATGGCACATCAGGATATCCGCTTCTACTTAAATGGTATGTTGATGGTGTTGGAGCCTGGTCTGGTGCGTGCTGTTGCTACTGATGGACACCGTTTAGCACATGCTGCAGAGGATGTGGCTAGCGTCACTAGTGAGGCTAGTGTGATTATTCCCCGCAAGACTGTAGATCAGATGCTACGCTTATTAGATGACAGTGATGCTGAGGTTCAGATTAGTATTGCTGAGGGTCAAATCCGTTTTGTGTTCGGTGATGTAGAGCTGATTTCTAAACTGGTGGAAGGTAAGTTCCCTGATTATAAGCGTGTGATTCCTACCGACTATACTGTGCATCTACGTATTAATCGTGAAGAACTACTCCAAAACCTTCAACGTGCAGCGATTCTGGTGTCAGAAGATAAGTTACGTACGATTAAATTGCATTTTGGTGAAAATGTACTCCGTATCTCTTCTTCTAACCTAGACCAAGAAGAAGCGAAGATGGAGCTTGCATTAGACTACAATGGTGAGCCTATTGATATTGGCTTTAATGTGACCTATTTGTTAGATGTTCTTAACACTGCCAAGACAGAAGATGTCATTGTGTCACTTAAGGGTGAGTCTAATTCTCCTGTGTTGATTTCATTACCTAACCACGAACATTTCCGTTATGTAGTGATGCCTTTGCGTATCTAGGTAGAGGTTTGGTGAGAGTTATCACTATACCGAGATAACTCTTGCCTTAGCGACTTGGGTATTCTTTCGTCATTATTTTTTGCCGTCGTGATATTCAACGACGGTCTCTCATTTTTAAAAAAGCGTATTCATTATGACCGATTCTACAAATCAAGCAAATTATGGCGCCGATTCCATTAAGATGCTCAAAGGCCTTGAAGCCGTCCGTAAACGTCCAGGGATGTATATTGGAGATACCTCTGATGGTACAGGATTGCACCACATGGTATTTGAGGTGGTTGACAATGCAATTGACGAAGCTTTGGCTGGTTATTGTGATGATATCGTTGTAACTATTCACACCGATAACTCCATCTCTGTTCGAGATAATGGTCGCGGTATTCCTACTGATATTCATAAAGACGACGAGTATGGACGTAGTGCTGCTGAGATTGTGATGACTGAGCTGCATGCTGGTGGTAAATTCGACCAAAACTCTTATAAAGTCTCTGGTGGTTTGCATGGTGTGGGTGTGTCATGTGTGAATGCTCTTTCTGAATGGTTGCGTTTGACAATTTACCGCGATGGTAAGACTCATCAAATGGAGTTTCGTCGCGGCGAACGTGTAGAGCCACTTAAGGTGACTGGTGAGACAGATAAACGCGGTACTGTAGTGCGTTATCTTGCTGATGCGGAGATTTTCGGTAAGATTGATTATAGCTACGATATTTTTGCTAAGCGTTTACGTGAGTTATCTTTCTTAAATAATGGCGTTAGTATTCGTTTGGTAGATGAGCGTCAAGGTAAAGAGGAAAACTTCTCTTTCTCTGGTGGTGTTAAGGGCTTTGTAGAATATATCAACAAGAATAAGACGGTTCTTCATCCTAATATTTTCTACGTGTCAGGTAGTTCTTCAGCTAGTGGTACTGAGGTTGGCGTGGATGTAGCGATGCAATGGAATGATAGCTATGGTGAGCAAGTCCTTTGCTTTACTAATAACATCCCTCAACGCGATGGTGGCACACACTTGACAGGGCTACGTGCGGCGATGACGCGGGTGATTAACAAATATATTGCAGACAATGAATTGGCCAAAAAAGCTAAGGTAGAAACCACGGGTGATGATATGCGTGAGGGCTTGAGCTGCGTATTATCGGTGAAAGTACCTGAGCCTAAGTTTAGCAGCCAAACCAAGGACAAACTGGTTTCTAGTGAAGTACGAGCTCCTGTCGAGGAAGTAGTGGCTAATGCACTTGAGACTTGGTTGCTAGAAAATCCACATGACGCTAAGAGTGTTTGCGGCAAGATTGTTGAGGCTGCACGTGCACGTGAGGCTGCACGTAAAGCCCGTGAACAAACTCGCCGTAAGGGTATTTTAGAAGGGGCTGGTTTACCAGGTAAACTGGCTGACTGCCAAGAACGAGACCCTGCAAAATGTGAACTTTACATTGTCGAGGGTGACTCTGCTGGAGGTTCAGCAAAACAAGGCCGCAATCGTAAGTTCCAAGCAATTTTACCGTTACGTGGTAAGGTGTTGAACGTAGAAAAAGCTCGTTTTGATAAGTTACTTGCGAGCGAAGCAATTACTACGTTGATTACTGCATTAGGAACCAGTATTGGGGAAGAATTTAACATTGAAAAATTGCGTTATCACCGCATCATTATCATGACCGATGCGGATGTGGATGGAGCACATATTCGTACATTATTACTCACCCTACTCTATCGTCAAATGCCAAAACTGGTTGAGGAGGGACATGTCTATATTGCCCAACCACCACTTTACAAGGTGAAAGTAAAAGGTAGCAAAGTAGAGCGTTATCTCAAAGATGAAAATGAAGAAGCAGTCTTTATGCAAGAAATTGCATTAAAAGATGCAGGTATTAAGCAAGGCGACCAAATCATTGCAGATGATGAGTTAAAACAATACTTTGATCTCTATCTTTCTGCGGATCGCGTCATTAAGCGTTTAGCTCGTGTGATGGATGAAAAAGCTCTTACGGCAATTAGCGAGGGAGTCTTATTAGATCTCTCTAGTGAGGATTCGGCTCGACGTTGTGCGGCAGCTTTACAGGAAACTTTATTCGATCCATTGAATCCTAAGGCGGTGTCTGTGGAAGTGGAGTTTGAAGCAGACAGCAATAGTCACCGTCTTGTTTTACGTCGAATTCATCATGGTAATATTCGCATCACTCTCTTTAATAAAGACTTCATTGAGAGCAATGATTATCGCGTGCTTTCGCAGGCTGCGACAACTTTCAAAGGTTTAATTAAAGAAGATGCTGTTGTGTTCCGTGGTAAGGGTGAACATCCTGATGATTTAGCTATTAGTAGTTTCCGTGAGGCTGTGGTGTGGTTACGTCAACAAGCAGAGAATGCAGTGACTAAACAACGCTACAAAGGTCTTGGAGAGATGAAGGCCGAACAATTATGGGAAACAACAATGGATCCGGAAGTTCGTCGCTTGCTCCGTGTGCGTATTGAGGATGCGATTGCGGCAGATCAAATCTTTGAAACCTTGATGGGTGACAAGGTTGAGCCTCGTCGAGAGTTCATTGAGAATAATGCACTCATGGTTAGTGATTTAGATATTTAGTCTTCATTTTGTAGACTATCTTGGTACTTTTGATGGTCGGTGCTTATAAAGCTTCTTTAAGCAATTATTAGCAATGAAGATATGGTAAGGCCGACCATCAAAATATTACAGCAAAAAAAGTTTCTTTAACATAAAAAGTAGAGATGGGAATGCTCTCCAAGTGGGCAAAGAAGACTCTTTAAGTATCAGACCAGCGACGTAATAAATTGTGGTAGACACCCGCTAAACTTACAATACGTGGATGATCTGGTGCCAACTGTACCAGCTCTTGAATTGACTGGTCTAATTCATATAACAAGGCTCGCTGCCCATCATCACGCACCAAACTTTGCAACCAGAAAAAACAACTAATCCTGGCCCCTTTAGTGACGGGTTTCACCATGTGTAGGCTTGTTGCTGGGTAAAGAATTAAATGTCCTGCTGGTAGTTTTACTTCTTTCCTACCGTAGGTGTCATCAATGACCAGCTCCCCTCCCTCATATTCCTCAGGATTGGTTAAAAACAATGTCCCAGAAACGTCTGTGCGAACTCGCTCCTTGGTATGTAAATTAAATCGTATTGCTCCATCAATATGCATTCCATATGTACCACCACCCTCATAACGATTAAATAAAGGTGGGTAAAAGCGATTGGGTAAGGCAGCTGACATGAACGTATTGTTTTGAGTAAAAAGTTGAATAATTTCTTGTCCTAGCTGTAGTGCAAAAGGGTCATCTTCAGCTAGTTGTTGGTTATTTTTGACATGTATAGAATGTGAGCCTGCAGTGGCCCT
This sequence comes from Pelistega europaea, assembly GCF_013133775.1. GTDB lineage: Bacteria > Pseudomonadota > Gammaproteobacteria > Burkholderiales > Burkholderiaceae_B > Taylorella > Taylorella europaea. Next base: position 23,966 of record NZ_JABGBO010000001.1, read on the forward strand.
GCCATCAACCCAGTTGGCATTGACTAATTTGTTGCGAATATAGGCGGCTTGTTCTGCCGTCAGAATAGGAATGTCTAGTAGCACAATAATAGCCTGTCAAAGAAAAATGATAAAAGATAGTGTATCGGAAAATTCGAGTGAAAAAGAAAACATTTGATTATATTTGTTGAAGAATATGGTCAGCATGTAAGCAGAATATAGATTCCCTCCCCTTTTGAAAGAGAGAGGGAATCAAAGAGAGTTGCTTTGCGTTAGAACTTGATGTCTGTTGAAAGAATAAATGTGCGTCCAGAGCCAGGAATAGCGAATTTTTGAAATCCATCTCTACTGGTGCTGACTTTCGCAAAGTATTTCTTGTTAAAGACATTGTTGACGTTCAGACGTAAATCTACGTTCTTATTAACGCGATAGCTAACAGCGGCATCAACCACAAAGTAAGCTGGTGCTTGGGCTGTTAAGTCAAAGCCTTTGTTTGTGAAATTACCTGCGCTAAATTGACGTTTACCGACGTATTGAACACCGACACTGGCATTCAAAGCTTCAGTAAAGGCGTAGGTTGTCCATAGATTGAAAGCGTATTTAGGTACGTTTTTGAGACGACCACCTTCGTTTAATGGATTTTCCTGGTTGCGAATAACCTTGCCATTAAGGTAAGTAAATCCAGCGTAGGCAGACCAACGATCCGTGATATTACCAGCAGCAGAAAGTTCTAAACCGCGTACACGTTCTTTGGTAGCATGTTGGACAATTTTATCTGGATTGTCGGGGTCAGTGTCAGTAGAGTTGCTGCGCTCTGTTTGGAAGATGGCTGCAGTAACGGCAAGATTGTTATTAAACAAATCCCACTTAGTTCCTAGTTCCCATGTCTTGGCTTTCGTTGGCGAGTAGTCATTGCCGCCACCACTGCGAGAGGCTGCACCAGCTGCTGATGGTTGAGTAGCTTGGCTATAAGATAAGTAGATAGAGCCATTCTCTACAGGTTTGTAAACAAGTCCTAAACGACCACTCCATACCGTTTCTTTCTGCGTGATAGCACGACCTTTGCTGTCTACTGCTCGACTACCATCTGCTGCATACCATTTTGCATGATAACGATCCATGCGTAAGCCAGCATCAATTTCCCATTGTGGGCTGAGCTTGATATTATCGTAGACAAAAAGACCAATATCTTGAACTTCAGTACCTGCTTTACTTGTACCTACGTTAAGTTTAGTAGGACCACTCCAGTAATCGGTAGGATTACGTACATCAATGACCATACGCCCTTTAGATGTATCCGGTAATGTGCGAGAGTATGGGCGATTGCGGTAGGTTTCTTGATACCATTCTGCACCGACAAGCATATTATGTTGTACGCTACCTGTGTTGAACTTAATATTTAAGTTAGTTTGATTGGCATAAGTCTCTCCGCGGTACTGGCTAGCAATAGAAGGAATACGAGCGGTAGCGAGATAGCCACTAGGGTAGGTTTCGGTAGTAGAAGCATAGCCCCAATAATCGCTAGTGTTGAATTTTCCTTTTTGGTAGCCTGTTGCTTTGATTTTGCCGACATTGAGTAATCGTCCTCCAGTCGCATAGGTTCTAAAACGATCAACACGCGACCATGAGAATGTATTAGAGACACGTACGTTATCAGAAAAATCATGCTCTAGCTTTGCTGAGAATCGTTGAGTTTTGGTTTCTTCCGAGTCAAAATTTTTGTTACCTGCCCAGAAATCCCAGTCAACGCCATTCATACGCTTACCAGTATATGCACTGACAGGTAAACCAAAGTCAGGAATATTCTCGTCTTTTTGATAGAAATAAGAGAGGTTCAAGCGAGTAGGAGTACCTAAACCAAAGGTAATAGAAGGTGCTACACCCCAACGTTTAAATTCAGTAGGGCCACGTCCTGCTACATTGTTCTTATGACCCATGACATTTAAACGGAAAGCAATGGAATCCGTAATTTTGTGGTTAATATCGGCTGTAGCTCGTTGGTAGTTGTCGGTTCCTACACCTAGATGAATATGATTGAAATTATCTAATTTAGGCTTTTTGCTGCTGAGGTTAATACTGCCACCTACAGCGGCGACACCTGTTTCAAAAGAGCCTGTACCTTTGAATACCGTCACATCTTCAAGGTTAAACGTATCTGTGCGAGTACTTAAGGCACTTTCACGGGTTTCGTCTACGGTCACACTTTGCTCTGCACTGAAACCTCGGATATTAAACATATCCCCCCAACCAGCGCCACCTTCTCCCATAGTAAATGCTACACCGGGCACATTGCGTAATACTTCTTGTAAGGTTTGAACCCCTTGTTCTTCAAGGACTTTTTTAGGGATGACCTGAATAGATTGCGGGGTATCTAATAATGGCTGATCAAATTTAGAGTGATTGACTGAATCTGTTTTGTAATTCTCACTTACTGCAGTGATTTTTTCTAGTTGGGTTGCTGTTTTTTCTTGTGCTGTTGCTGGCATACCAGCCAATACGCCAACGGTAATAGCAACAGTAGGCACCCATTGAGGGGCTAGTGTCGGCAAAGACTTCTTCGGTGGCATAAAAATTTCTCCCTAATAAATGAATCATCAATAAAAGCAAATGAAAATAATAACAATTATCATTAATAATTTAAAGTATATTGCATTATTTTGGTGTTATCTTGTATTTAAATTGCAACAACTATAACTAAGCATTTTCAGGAGCTATAAATATTACAAAATGCAAATTGATAATATTATTCAATAAAACTTTATTTTTCATAATGTTAGGTGGTTTTTATAGGGGGCTTAAGGAAACTACTGATTTTCTATACAAGACAAAAAGACGACAATAACAATCATTTTTATTGCGATGCGGTATAAGGATTTAAGATGTATTTTCCTCTTTTTGTTTACGGTACATTAAAGAAAGGTTTTGCCAACTATGCTCGGCATTGTGCTGGGGCAGTTAAAGTAGAAACCGCTTGTTGCTGGGGAAGACTATACTCGTTAGATGCAGGCTACCCTGCGATGGAGGTTCCACCACATACAATACAAGCGATAGGTTCTACAGCTTATGTGCTAGATGGTAAGCACAAGGGTAAAATGTTAAGTTTTGAACAGCCAGAGGGAGATTGGGATCAGGTACAAGGGGAGTTGATGTACTTTGCCCATCCAGACAAAGAGATTCCTCTGATTGATGAGCTAGAAGAATACCACCCTGATAAAAAAGATAATCTTTATGAACGGGTGTTTATTACAGTAAAGACTGAAGACGCACTAGTCAATGCATGGACTTATGTGATGAAGGATGTCAAAATGCCTGGGCATCGGGTTTGTCTAAATCAAGAGGGGGTGGCAGAGTGGACCAATAGTGACTCTGGCTATATTGGAGAAACACAGACAGCAGCATCTCTTTTATAGTATGGGGCTAAACTAAAGAAAAGAGCCCTTACCTAATAAAGAAAGGAGCCCTTACCTAACAACAAGGTTATACTGGCATGTTGTTAGGAGTATTTTGTACAATAGTGTTTAGGTTCACTTTTTTATTCTACGTTCATGTCCAGTGCCAACGATATCCTTTTTTTTGGTGATACGCATGGTGGATTTGCTCATTGCTTACATATTGTGGAGCAATTCAAACCAAAAGCGATTATCTTTTTAGGTGATTTACAGGCGCCAGCACCTTTGCACGAGGTGTTGGCTGATGTGATGCACCTGACACAGGTATGGTGGATTCCTGGTAACCATGATACGGATAGTGCAGAAGTATATGATCACTTATTTGCTAGTCAGTTAGTAGATAGAAATCTACATGGTAGAGTAGAAAATATCGCTGGTTATCGCGTTGCTGGTTTAGGTGGTGTTTTCCGTGGGCGCATATGGTCTCCACATCAAGAAACTTGGAATTTTTTCTCTCCCGAAGACTTTATTCAGCAAGCTCCAGACTATTTGCGATTTAGGGATGGGTTGGCACTCAAACAACGAAGCTCTATCTTTCCTGAAACCTATATGACATTGCGTACTCAACAAAGTGATATTTTAGTCACACATGAGGCACCATCCTGTAATAAATTTGGTTTTGCTGTCCTAGATAGACTAGCGCGGCAAATGGGTGTGAGAAAGTTATTTCATGGACATCATCACGATACTTATGACTACAGTGAGCACTTCCCACGTATGGGTTTTGAAACTTATGCTGTAGGTTATCAAGGGGTGACAAACCTTGCAGGGGAAATCATTCGTCCTGGCAATAATGACGGTGAGTATGGAAATCGAGTAGCAACTTTAAAGATGAATAATACATAGTGTTCCATCATTAATAGATGGGATATATCTTTAAGCAATGTAATTGTCTATCCCTAAGATTATTAAGCAAAAAGCAGAATGCATCATAGAGCATGCGTAAAATATTGCTTTACCAAGTCTAGTGTTTGCATGCTTTCAAAATAGCGCTCTTGCCGTGTTACAGGATCAAGAAAACGTATTGAGCGAGCGAGTAACTGTAATGGTTTCTTAAAGTTATCTGTGGCGCGAGCAGGAAGCAATACAGGATAAAACTCATCATGACAGATTGGCATTCTCAAGCTGTTCATATGTACGCGTAGTTGATGCTTCTTACCTGTGTGAGGGATTAGTCGATAATGGGCATAACATTCATTATGTTGAATGACTTCAATCAGTGTTTCGCTATTAGGAGGGATTGATGGGTCACTAGCCTCTTGCATGGTGAAGTATTGAGGACTTTTTTCAATATGACTGCAATGGGTAAGTGGAAAAGTCAACTCCTGACGCCAAGGAGCTACACATTCATAAACTTTGTGAATGTCTCTTCCCTGAAAAAGACTCTGATAGGCTCCGCGATAATCAGGGTGCATGCAAAAGAGTAATACCCCTGCGGTATCTCTATCTAAACGGTGCAAGGGTGAAATGTGATAGTTGTTAAACATCTTGCGTAAGCGAATCAATGCGGTCTCTTGTAAATAACGACCACCTGGAATGCTGGCAAGAAAATGTGGCTTATCGACAGCAATAAGATAGTCGTCCTGAAAAAGAACAGTTAATTCAAAGGGAACGGGTACCTCGTCTTCTACTTCACGATAGTACCAAAGCCAGGAGTCAGCAGGATAGACGCTGTCGAGTTGATAAGCAACCCCATGTTGATTCACCATATCCCCACGTGCTAAACGCATTTTGATAATATCTACATCCATATGAGGGAATCGATGCAATAAGAAGTCTAGTAATGTTTTCCAGTCCCCTTTTGGGATGTAAAGACGACTAGCACTAATACCTGCACGCACGGGAAGGGGATTTTTTACCATTGTTGTATATGTAATCAGTTAGAATAATCTTTTTTATGAGTTAGTTATCAATTCACGATGTAATGTGAATTGCGTGATGCCTTTATGCCAAAACCTTTAGTTTCTGTTGAGCATGTAAGTAAAAACTTTACCGTAGGACATGGGAAAACGGTCAAAGCTGTCTGTCATTTTAACCTACAAATCTACCCTGGTGAAACAGTAGGATTGGTCGGTGAGTCGGGCTGTGGGAAGTCAACTATCGGCCGTGTGATATTAGGCTTGTATCAGGCAGACGAAGGGCAAGTATTGATAGATGGTCAAAATGTGCATCACTTAACAGGCGATGCAAAAAAAGCCATGATTCGTCAAGCTCAGATGATTTTCCAAGATCCTTATGCAAGTTTAAATCCTCGTGCTACTGTGATGGAAATTATTGCAGAACCATTAGAAATTCATCAGCTATATCGTGATAAAAATGAGTTAAAAAATAAGATTCATGCCTTGTTAGAAGAAGTGGGATTGCGAAAAGAGCATGCGGATCGCTATCCTCATGAATTCTCAGGGGGGCAACGGCAGCGGATAGGTATTGCTCGAGCATTGGCACTTAATCCCAGGTTTATTGTGGCAGATGAACCAATCTCTGCATTGGATGTTTCTATTCAGGCACAGATTGTATTGCTATTGCAACGATTGCAGCGGGAAAAAGGGCTGACCTACTTATTTATTGCACACGACTTATCCATGGTGAAGTATATCTCTGACCGAGTGGGTGTGATGTATTTAGGTCATTTAGTCGAGCTGGCAGAGAGTAAGGAACTATACGAACAACCACTACACCCTTATACACAAGCATTATTATCAGCAATCCCTATTCCAGATCCTGCACTAGAAGATAGCCGGCAACGCATTGTCTTACAAGGAGAGCTTCCTAGTGCAATGAACCCTCCCAGTGGTTGTGTCTTTCATACACGCTGTCCCAAAATGATGACAAAATGCCAGCAGGAAGAGCCACTGTTTAAATCCTATGCTCCTCAGCATTTTGTGGCCTGTCATTGGGTAGAGGAGCAATTCTCGGGGAGACAAAGAGAGGCAAGGAATAGGATAGAGGGGATAGATAATCATCGTACAGAGCAGCAAGAGGATACCAGTTTTAGTGGAGAAAACCCATGAAACAATATATTGTTAAACGGTTTTTGATGATGGTGCTGACGATATTGATTATCGCTTCATTGACTTTTTTCTTAATGCATTTCATTCCTGGCTCTCCCTTTGACCAAGATCGATCTTTTAATGAGGCGGTGGAGCAGAACTTGCGTAGTTTCTATCGACTAGATCAACCGTTATATGTGCAATATTTGCATTATATGCAGTCGATTTTTACGCTTGATTTTGGACCGTCAATTAGTCACCCAGATACAACTGTAGTACAGTTTTTGGAGCGAGGTTTTCCAGTGTCGTTTGAGCTGGGAATCTTTGCTGTTGTTGTCGCTGTAATATCGGGTATTGCGTTGGGGGTGTTTGCAGCCTTAAAGCATAATGGCGTGATTGATTATCTTGCTATGGGGTTTGCGGTGTTAGGGATTTCTATTCCTAATTTTATTTTGGCGACCTTGTTAATCCAGGAGTTTGCTGTGAATTTAGGTTGGTTTCCTGCTGCGACATGGCAAACGCCTATGCATATGGTGTTGCCCATTGTGGCATTGGCGACTTCTCCTTTAGCCATTATTGCTCGGCTAACACGTGCTAGTATGCTGGAGACGCTGACTCAAGATTATATACGTACTGCTAAAGCGAAGGGATTATCTCCCTGGAAAGTGGTTGTGAGGCACGCTTTACGTAACGCCTTAATGCCAGTGGTCACTCTTTTAGGGACATTACTTGCTTCTATCCTCACAGGGACTTTTATTATTGAGAAAATCTTTGCTATCCCTGGGATGGGACGCTATTTTATTGACTCTATTAGTAATCGTGATTACCCTGTCATTATGGGAACAACGGTGTTCTACAGCACTGTCTTGGTAGTATTACTTTTTTTGGTGGACATGGTGTATTGCTTGCTAGATCCACGAATTCGTTTGGATAAAAAAGGAGAGTAAGATGAGTACGCCGCTACCTGATAAAACCATTCCTATTCCTGATGAGTTATTTCAACCCTATATGCCCTCTTCTCAAGCAGCAGTAGCAGATATTGTTCGCCCCAGTTTGTCTTATTGGTCAGATGTATGGCGACGGCTATGCATGAATAAGCTGGCTATGTTTGGATTATTTTTACTATTGGTGATGCTGTTGATGGCAATTTTTGCTCCTATGCTTTCCTCTCACTCGGTAACGGACCAATCATTAAGTGCACAAAATATTCCTCCCTCAGCTGAGTATTGGTTTGGTACAGATGATTTAGGGCGGGATGTGTTTGTGCGAACTTGGTATGGGGCACGTATTTCTTTATTTGTAGGTTGTATGGCGGCATTGATTGATTTTGTCATAGGGGTAAGCTACGGAGGCTATAGCGGTTATAAAGGAGGGCGTACCGATGCCATTATGATGCGTATTGTAGAAATTCTTTATGGTTTGCCCTATTTGTTGATTGTAATTTTGCTGATGGTCGTCATGGGACCTAGTTTATTGACCATTGTGGCAGCACTTTCAGTGACAGGCTGGATTGGTATGGCACGTATAGTGAGAGGACAAATTCTTCAGTTAAAGAATTATGAGCATGTGACTGCATCACGTTCTTTTGGGGCAAGTCCTTGGCGTATTATCCGCAAGAATCTGCTGCCAAATACGATGGGACCTATTATTGTGCAAATGACGTTAACTGTACCTAGTGCCATTTTTGCAGAGGCTTTTCTTAGCTTTCTTGGTTTAGGTGTACAAGCACCTTATGCTTCTTGGGGAGTGATGTCTAATGATGCATTGCCAGTCATTCTCTCGGGAGAGTGGTGGCAGTTGTTTTTCCCTGCCTTGTGCATTTCATTGACTATGTTTGCCTTTAATGTGTTAGGTGATGGATTGCAAGATGCACTAGACCCAAAATTGAGGAAATAAGATGGGTAAAGACACGTTGCTTAGCATTCGACATTTGTCTGTGAATTTTACGGTTTATGGTGGTACGGTTCACGCTGTACGAGATTTAAGTTTGGATATTCGCCGAGGAGAGACTGTTGCCATTGTGGGAGAGTCTGGTTGTGGTAAGTCAGTCACCTGTGCCGCTGTCATGGGCTTAATTAGTAAACCAAGTGGACATATTGTAGGTGGGGAAATTATATTTGATGGTCAGAATTTATTGAATCTATCTCAGCAGCAATTACGCACGATTCAAGGCAACCGTATTGCCATGATTTTTCAAGACCCTATGACGGCGCTTAATCCTACCCTAACAATTGGAGAACAATTAACGGAGGGTGTTCGTAAGCACAAAGGAGTGGACAAAGAGGCTGCTTATGCAAAAGCAGTTGAGATGCTGGAATTGGTGGGTATAGCAGAGGCATCTTCGAGATTAGAGCAATATCCGCATCAATTCTCAGGGGGTATGAGGCAGCGGATTGTCATTGCTATGGCGTTGATGACTGAGCCAGACCTATTAATTGCGGATGAGCCCACTACGGCACTGGATGTGACCATTCAGGCACAAGTGCTAGAGTTATTTGAGCAGATTCAAGCCAAGACAGGGGTGGCCATTATTCTGATTACCCATGATTTAGGAGTGGTGGCCAAGATAGCCAATCGCATTGCTGTCATGTATGCAGGGCAATGTATAGAGGAGGGTGATAGAGAGGATATTTTCTACCATACTCAACATCCCTATACCAAGGGGTTGCTCGCTTGTGTTCCTCGTTTGGATATGCAGGATGGATATTTAAAACCTATCGAGGGTTCTCCCCCTGATTTGTTTGCCCCACCCTTGGGATGTGGTTTTTTTGCTCGTTGTCAGTACAGGTTAAGAGTATGTGAGCAGTATCCTCCCTCTAGTTATGTTGTGCAAGATTGCCATAAGGTGTTATGCTGGTTGCAAGATTCGCGTGCAGGGTGTACTTTATGCGAATCATAAGCTAATCAAATATTCACGTTAATAGTGAGAGCATACTGTAGTGTAGAGCTAATGTTATTTTTGAGGTCTTTATGAAATCGTTTCGTTTGACATTGTTATCTTGTCTTTTAGGGATGTCGCTATCTTCTGCTTATGCAGAGACTACTTTGTATTTAAATAATTTGGATGACCCTACTTCACTTAATCCATCGCAGGGGTTCAACACAGTGTCTTGGGAGCCTTTGAATAACTTGGTAGAAGGGTTGGTGCGTTTGGACGCCAATCATGTCGCAGCACCAGCAACAGCAGAAAGCTGGGTGGTGAGTGAAGATGGCAAGACGTATACTTTTAAGCTACGTCCTAATGCAAAATGGTCTAATGGAGACCCTGTGACGGCAGAGGATTTTGTCTTTGCATGGACGGAGATGCTTAAGCCTGAAACGGCCTCTCCTGCAGCATTTTTAGCTTATGACATTGTAGGAGCAAAGGCGTTTAATGAGGGCAAGGGTTCTGCAGATGCATTGGGCCTTAAAGCTATCGACAACCACACATTAGAGGTCAAATTAGCAAATCCAAGTATTGCCTTTTTAAATATTATTACGAACCCTAATTTTGCCCCTGTTGATAAGAAAGTGGCGCAGACAAATCCAAAGTGGCATACAGAAGCGGCTACATTTGTGGGCAATGGTCCTTTTGCACTTAAAGAGTGGAATCATGCAAAGAACCTTGTGATGGTGAAAAACCCTAATTATTGGGATGCTGCTGCTGTCAAGATTGATAAAGTGGAATTTGCAATGGTAAGCGATTTAAATACCTCATTCCAAATGTATCGGACAGGAGAGCTGGATGCCATTCCTTCACCAATCCCTGCCACGATGTATGATAAGGTCAAAAATGGTAAGGATTTCCACCAAGCAGCGACAGCCGGGAGTTATTTCTTCCGTTTGCATACAAAAATGCCTCCTTTCCAAAACAAAAATATTCGCAAGGCTTTTGCCTTAGCGATTAATCAAGCTGATATTGCTAATTATGTTGTCAAACAAGGGCGATTACCTGCCTATGGGTTTGTCTCTCCCGGGTTTACTGGTCCTGATGGTAAAGACTTTCGAGCTGAGAGTGGGGATTTACTTAAGACAGATATAAAAGAAGCTAAAGCACTATTAGCCAAGGGCATGGAAGAAGAGAAATATCAGAATTTACCTGAGGTGACTTTAACCTATATTAATGATCCTACTGATAAGCGTATCGCTGAAACCATCCAAAATATGCTAAAACAAAATTTAGGTGTGGATGTTAAGCTGCAAAGTTTAGAGCGTAAAGTGTTCTTTGCTAAACAACGGGGGTTAGAACTGCAATTCTCACGTAGCTCTTTCCTTAATGATTATGCAGACCCTTATAACTCATTAGAAAGCTTTACAACTGGTTCAGCCTCCAATCGTACAGGCTGGTCTAATGCAGAGTATGATAAGTTGATAAACCAAGCTAAAGTAGCGACTGATGCTCAAGCACGTTGGAAAGACTTGTTGGCCGCTGAAAAGATTTTGATGGATGAAGCGCCTATTATTCCGCTGTACTTCTATAATCAATCTTACTTGGAAAGTCCCAAAGTCAAAGGAATCCTCCGTCACCCTGTTGGCTTTATTGATTTAAAACACGCAACTAAAGAGTAAGGTGTGAAGAGGCTCATCGGATGATGAGCCTTTTTTTCAGCTGTTCCTTTATATGCTTTAGTTCTACCAGTGCTTGATGTTTTTGAGGGCTCATAGGTTGGCGTGTTTGTTGTGGTTTTTGTGAAGATAAAGAGGGAAAATCACTGTCGTGAAAGTGGGGAACAATAGAGCGAGAAGTTGCTGCTAGAGCCTTATCTTGCAATAGTGCTGGAGATGGCAAATATAGGCTGAGATGTTTCTTTGCACGGGTGATGGCTATATAGAATTGGTGTCTAGCCAATTCACTGTGAGCCTGGCCAAATCCTTGTTGGTCGGCATGGTAAACCAATACACTATCATATTCCCTCCCTTTGGATTGACTAACGGTTACAAAGCGGATGCCTTCTCGCTCACTCCAACGCTTATGTAGTGTATTGGCACGTTCATGCCATTGTGCCAGTGTGTATTGATGCACACGAGCATCTTCTTTTAAGGCATCCCATGCAGCACGATTAATGCGATCGTATATGCGTTGAGAAGTTGCTGACCATAGACGGGTGTTTTTTTCAAACCAGCACATAATGTCATAAATCGTCTCATGCTCCCGATTGGGACCATTTTTCCAGAGGATTAAGGCCTCATAAAAGTCGTGTTGGTAAGCAAGTTGAGACGTATTTTGTGGAGAAGGTTTGCTTGTATTGCTTTCTGATAAATGAATATCAAAATACATGCGAATGGTTTGTAAAGAAGGCTTTTTTAGCATCTCTTGCTTAGCTGACTCAGGCAGTAGGCATTGAGGCAACTGCAAAAATTGTGCTAAATCAAAGGCAATATTTTTGATAACTTTGCTTTTGGGATCAAGCAAATAATCATAGCGCAAGACACATAGAATATTGAGGATAGCCACGCCAACTGAATGGTGGATACCAAGGGCAATTTTGCTTTTGCTATGCGTAAAAAAACTAAAAGCTGCCTGTAGCTGTGCCGGAGTATCTTGACTGATAACAACTGTTTCTCGGTGTATTTTTGCTAAATCTTGTTGTGTCACTTGAGTAATAACACTCTTGTGTGATGCTCGTGATGTGATAGGTCGTTGGATAATGGTTTGGGCTAGATTGGCAATCTTTTGGTCGTAGCGGTAGCTATGATTAAGATAACGAGTCTCGGCGTTGAGCTGACGAGAAAATTGGTCGAATACAAAGGCCGTATTGGTTCCACGCCATGCAAAGATATTTTGAAACCTATCTCCTACCGCAACCACGTACTTGGCGGATTTTGCTAAACGCAATAAAAAGCGTAATTGTAATGGAGTGGTGTCATGAAATTCATCAATAAACTGCTGTGTGTAACGTTGCCCTATTTTCTCAATAATCTCGCCATCTTCCACATATTGCAGCAAATCATATACAGCCTCACCTGGAGAACGAAAACCTTGTTCTCCGTAAGGTGTTGTGTTGGGTTGAGGTCCATCTTCCCACTCAAAAATGCTGCTATCATAATTAGATAAGGCGGGGTGCCAAGTTTCTCTATAGTTTTCATAAGCAGAAAACAAGCGACGAATTAAACGCCAATCATGATTGAGTTTACCGGCAAGAACTTCTTCTAGAGCCTCGTCATCATCATAATCAAACGCACATGATGCACGATAAAAATCAATATCATCCATCAATTCTTGCATTAATACAGATGAAGGAGATGGGAGATTAATAAATTGATTAGTCGCCTGTGCATAACTAATAAGTTGCTCTGCCACTTGTTCGTAGAGCATAGGAAGCAATTCTTTTTGGATGACGTCTCGATTGAGTATAAAACGAGTGTCTCCTAATTGATGTAATAGACGACAAGCAAAGCCATCAATCGTCTGCACAACTGCATTACGTACTTGGCGTTGTTCTAAATAGAGATTCAGAACATCACGACCTGTCCTGCTGAAGGTGAGCATCAATGCGGCACCGGGAATCCAGTGATCCCGTACATCATCGGCAATATAGGTGGTTTTACCGCTTCCAGCGACACCTTCAACAAGAATGGCTTTCACAGAGATTTATTGGCTTACAAATGCACGTTCAATTACAAAATCGCCCGGTGTTGAGGTATTTCCCTCTTTCATACCGCGCTCTTCGCACATGCGTTTAAGATCTGCCAACATAGCCGGACTACCACAAATCATGACACGGTCTTCGGCTGGATTTAATTCTGGCACGCCCAAATCTTTGAATAATTTACCAGTTGCAATATGATCGGTGATACGGCCTTGCGTACGGAATGGTTCGCGAGTCACTGTAGGATAGTATTTAAGTTGCTTACTTACCATCTCACCAAGGAATTCATGCTGTGGTAATTCCTTAGTGAATAAATCGTAGTAAGCTAACTCATTGACCTGACGTACCCCGTGTACAAGGATAACTTCCTCAAAACGCTCATATGTTTCTGGATCACGGGTAATACTTAAAAATGGAGCAAGACCCGTACCTGTAGCGAATAAATAAAGACGTTTAGCTGGCAATAAATAATCTAGTAATAAAGTTCCAGTAGGCTTACGTCCAATAATGATAGAGTCACCTGGTTGGATATGTTGCAAGCGAGAAGTTAATGGACCATCTTGTACTTTAATACTAAGGAACTCTAAATGTTCTTCATAGTTAGGACTGGCAATACTATACGCACGAAGTAAAGGTTTGCCATCTACCATCAAACCAATCATGGTGAAATGGCCGTTTTTAAAACGCAAAGCCTGATCGCGAGTTGTAGTAAAGCTGAATAAACGATCAGTCCAGTGATGAACTGTGAGAACTTTTCCTTCTAAGAATGCAGATGACATAGTAAAAATTTCCCTTGTTGGGTCACAAAAAATATTGACTGTATTTTACCTAATAAATAGGAAATTAGGGGTTAATCTGGATTGTAAATTGGACAAAAAAGGAAGTGGATTTTTATGGATGAGCTTATTAGTACACATAGTGATAAGAAAAAAATGAGATGGTGTATATTTTTTAAAAGAAATGTTTATAGGAATACTGTATTGATAATGTGGTTGATAGTTGTTGCTAGGAAAACCTAAAGGGGTAGCGGTGTCATCAGGTAGTTTAAATGTGAAAATAATTAAGAGTATTTACATATTGATATAGAATGTTGGTTATAGTATAGGTTGTTTTTTTTTTTTTTTAGATGTGGAGAGACAGATGTACCGTCAACTCGTTTGTGCTTTACTAGGTGCTGCAGTGAGTGTTGGAGCCTATGCTAAAGAGGTGATTAAGGTTGGAGAAATTAATAGTTATAAGACTATTCCTGCCTTTTTGGACCCTTACCGTAAAGGGATTGAATTAGCCGTAGAGCAAGTGAATGCCGAGGGAGGCATTCATGGAAAAACATTAGAAGTGATTATGCGTGATGATGGAGGCACCCAAAGTAACGCTATTCGTGAGGCACAGACTCTTGTACAACGCGATAAAGTAGACCTATTAGCAGGTAGTTTCTTATCACATATCGCTTTAGCAATTTCAGACTTTGCACAAAAGAAGAATGTATTTTTCCTAGCGGGTGAACCTTTAACGGATAAGATGACATGGGAAAAAGGCAATGAAAACACCTTTCGTTTGCGTGATTCTACTTATATGAAAGTTGCTATGCTGATTGATGATGCTGTGGCGTTGAAAAAGAAACGCTGGGCATTGGTATATCCAAACTATGAATATGGCCAATCAGCAGCAGAAACCTTTAAGAAAATGATGAAGGCGCGTCAGCCTGATATTGAGTTTGTAACTGAGCAAGCAACGCCATTTAATAAAATCGATGCTGGTAGCGTTGTACAAGCTATTGCTGATGCAAAGCCAGAAGCTGTCTTTAATGCATTATTCAGCACTGACTTAACTAAATTTGTGCGTGCTGGTAATACGCGTGAGTTATTCAAAGATATTCAGGTGGTGAGTTTATTAACAGGTGAACCTGAATATTTAGATCCGCTAGGTGCTGATACGCCGAAAGGTTGGATTGTAACAGGCTATCCTTGGTATGCGATTCACACCCCAGAACATGAAGCCTTTTTGAAATCTTACCAAGCAAAATTTAATGACTATCCTCGCCTTGGTAGCTTGGTAGGTTATATGATGGTACAGTCGTTAGCCGCTGGTTTGAAAAAAGCACCATCTACTAAAACAGAGGATTTAGTAGCGGCTTTTAAAGGTTTGGAGCATATGAGTCCAGTTGGCAAGATTACTTATCGGGCTATTGACCATCAATCTACGATGGGGGCTTATGTAGGGCGACTTGATGTAAAAGATGGCAAGGGTGTGATGGTGGATATTCGTTATATAGACGGGGCGAGTGTACAGCCTCCAGATGAAGAAGTGCGCCGTCTACGTCCACAGCAATAGTTGTTATGTCAGCCTTATTTGTGCAATTACTTAATGGACTCGCAAGTGCGAGTTCATTGTTCATGGTGGCAGTGGGATTGTCATTGATTTTTGGTGTCACCCGTATTGTCAACTTTGCTCATGGCTCTCTTTATATGGTGGGACTTTATCTTGCCTATTCTCTAACTCACTTATTTGGTGTAGAGAGTATATGGAGCTATGGCTTAGGTGTATTGTGTGCTGCTTTGTTAACAGGTTTATTAGGAGCAGTGATTGAGATTGTTTTGCTGCGGCATATTTATAAAGCTCCTGAACTTTTTCAACTTCTGGCGACATTTGCATTGGTACTAATTATTAGTGATGCGGTGTTATGGATCTGGGGGGCAGAAGACTTGTTAGGTACTCCTGTACCAGGATTAGAGGGTTCCATCAGTGTTTTGGGACGAGCTATGCCTATGTACAGTTTGGTACAGATGTTGATAGGACCTACAGTTTGGTTGTTACTGTGGTTTTTATTAAACCGTACTCCTTGGGGGATATATGTACGAGCAGCACAACAAGACAAGGAGATGTTAGGTGCACTGGGGATTAATCAAGCATGGTTGTTTACCAGTGTATTTGCATTGGGAGCTTTTCTAGCAGGGCTGGGAGCAGCACTAGAATTACCTAATGAACCAGCCAGTTTAAGTCTGGATATGCGTTTGATAGGAGATGCATTTGCTGTCGTGGTGATTGGCGGTATGGGTTCTATTGGTGGAGCTTTTGTTGCAGCACTGTCTATTGCTGAAGTCAAAGCACTAGCGAATTGGCTAGGCACTATGCAAGTGGCAGGGATAGCAATTAATTTTAGCCAGTTTTCGCTAGTTGCAGAGTTTTTCTTGATGGCATTGGTGTTAGTGATTCGACCTTGGGGTCTGTTTGGCAAGCCTCAAGAGAAGTCACGCAATTCTGCACCGATTGAACGCCCTCTTCAACCAGCTACTTTACGTCTAAAGGGGGTTGTGTCTGTTGCAATCGTAGTGGCAGTTGTCTTGCCTTTTTTGGGTGATGACTATGGAGTGATTTTGCTACAGGATGCCTTAATTGCCATATTGTTTGCTGTGAGTCTGCATTTTATGGCAGGGTTGACAGGTATGCATACCTTTGGTCATGCAGCTTATTTTGGTGTGGGGGCTTATGCTGCTGCTGTTTTTTCTCTGCAGCTTGCTTTTCCGATGGAATTGAGCTTACCCTTGGCTGCGATTGTTGCAGGGCTTTTTGCAGCAGTCTTTGCTTGGTTTTGCATTCGTTTGTCTGGTATTTATCTGGCGATGTTGACTTTGGCGTTGGCACAACTGTTATGGTCTATAGTGTATCAATGGGATGGTTTCACAGGTGGCTCTAATGGTTTAGTTGGTATTTGGCCAAGCGATTGGTTAGGTGAAGGATACACTTATTATTACTTTACATTAGTGATTGTTGTCCTGAGCTTGATACTCATTCGATGGATAGCCTTTTCTTCTTTTGGGTATGCCATGCGAGCAAGTCGAGATGCGGAATGGCGAGCAAGAGCAATTGGTATCCCAGTGCGTAAGGTGCGGTGGCAGGTATTTGTCTTATCTGGCTTTTTTGCAGGGCTGGCAGGGGCTTTATATACTTTTTCAAAGGGAAGTATTTCCCCAGAGGAGTTAAGTGTAGCTCGTTCTGTAGATGGTTTAGTAATGGTCTTATTAGGAGGGATTCAATCCTTGTGGGGGCCGATTATTGGGGCATTAAGCTATACCTTCTTGCATGATTTTATGATTAACCTTACTGACTATTGGAAAGCCCTATTAGGCGGTATTATTATCGTACTGGTGTTAATTTTCCCCATGGGAATGACGGATTTGCCCAGTATTGTCCAGCGTATATTCGGCAGAGGTCGGACTGCTGCTGGGGAAAAGATGCATTTCTAGAAAGGGGTATGGATGAGCTTACTTCAAGTAGAAAATATCAGTAAATCTTATGGAAACTTCTGGGCAGTCAATCAGGTGAGTTTCAGTCTAGAAGCAGGTCAAATGTTGGCACTTATTGGTCCTAATGGTGCAGGTAAAAGTACTACATTTAACATGATAGGCGGACAAACCAGAGCAGATAATGGGTGTATATGGTTTGATGCAAACTCACTGTCTACCTCAAAGAGAGAAGGGGCATTAACAGGCAAGGTAGATTTACTGGGTTTGTCCAGTGAAGAGATTTGGTCCCTAGGTATTGGACGCACGTTTCAAATTGCAGAAATCTTTCCTTCTTTAACTGTGAGGGAAAATGTGCAGTTAGCTTTGCAGGTTGCTCATGGCAAAGGTCTTGTATGGTGGAATAAAAGTTATCAAGACTATCAAGATGAAGCGGAGTCTTTATTGATTGATTTAGCCATGCAGGAAAATATTAATCGGGCTGCGAGTGAAATCGCTTATGGTGATGTAAAGCGATTAGAACTTGCTATGGCATTGGCTAGTCAACCTAAGTTATTGCTGATGGACGAACCCACTGCAGGGATGTCCCCTACTGAGCGTATGGAGATGATGGCACTGACTAAACGTCTTTCTCAACAGCGTGATATGGCAGTGTTATTCACTGAACATAGTATGGATGTAGTATTTACCTACGCCGATTATATTATTGTGATGGCGGCTGGCAATATTGTCGCCGCTGGTACTCCTAATCAAATCAAAGATAATCCGGTAGTGAAAGAAGTGTATCTAGGGAGCGTGGTAGTTGAGGACAAAGCTATTGTCCAAGCCTGACAGCAAAGCAAGGTGTTGAATAACAGTATGGCAATGGTATTTGTGGGTTAGCAGTCATGATGAATCAAGCAGAGATGGTGATTGATAGCAACGATAAAAGAATAGAGAATACTCCCTCTTCTTTTTCTCCTTTATTAGACGTACAACACTTACATGCGTGGTATGGTGGAGCACACATTTTATTTGATGTGAATCTACAGGTGGGAAGAGGTGAAGTTGTTGCTCTTATGGGAAGAAATGGAGCAGGAAAATCCACTACTTTGAAATCCATCATGGGGTTAGTTGACAAGACCCAAGGAGCGGTATTATTTCGAGGTCAGTCGATTCAAGGATTAGCACCCTATAAAATTGCGCGTTTGGGTTTAGGGTATGTGCCTGAGGATAGACGTATCTTTGCTGCACTAAGTGTGGATGAAAATTTATTCACAGGTAGACAGGCTCCACGAATGTGGGAGGATGGTACACCAGCAGCAAGTTGGACGCCTGAGCAGTTATTTACGCTGTTTCCTAATCTAGCAAAGATGCGGCAACGGCCTGGTACAAAAATGAGTGGGGGCGAGCAACAAATGTTAAGTGTGGCACGTACGCTGATGGGAAATCCTTATCTAGTGCTATTAGATGAACCCAGCGAGGGAGTGGCGCCTGTGATTGTGGATCAGATGAAGACGATGGTTCTGCAACTTAAGGCACAGGGTGTTGGAGTGTTATTATCGGAGCAGAATTTAGACTTTGTGTTGGCAGTGGCAGATAGTGCTTATATTTTGGAAAAAGGTGAGGTGAAATACTACGGCTCTATTACGGCGCTGAAAGCAGATAGGACATTAGCACAGCAATATTTAGCTGTGTAATGGTTTGGTTATTTTTTCAACATATACAAGTGGATGTATCAATAAGGCAATGAATATTATTTTAGAAATAAATTAAAACGATATTGATGGTAAAGGGTATAGAGAGGATATTGATTTTTGATTAAAATGAAAAACGGTTAAGCAGGTTTTTACTGGATTTTAAGATACCTCTAAAAGGTTTTGAGATGAGAATGTGAAAGCGATGAAAAAACATCAATATGCCGTAACAGTAGACTATATTGCTGATGCAGAGGGGAATGAGGTCAATCAGACCCTTCGGTTTAATGCTCCTAACCATGATAATATTTTTCGTATTATTGAGTTAACGCAACAAAGAGAGGGATTTACGCCTGAAATGGCACAAAGGTTTGCAGTAGGATTGAAACTGATGAGTGAAGTGATGTTAGAGAATAAAGATAATCCTTTGTTTCAGCAGCTACGCCCTTTTATGATGGAGATGATGAAGGTCATTAAAGGCAAAAATTAGTCAGACCTTATGTGAAGTAAGACGTATTATTTTATAGGAGATTTTATATGGATTTCATTAAGACGCGTGCCGCAGTGGCTTGGGCACCTAATCAACCTTTATCGATTGAAGAATTAGATTTAATGCCTCCTCAAAAAGGAGAAGTATTGGTGCGTATTGTGGCAACGGGTGTTTGTCATACGGATGCTTATACTTTGTCTGGTCAGGATTCAGAGGGTGTTTTCCCTTGTGTGCTTGGTCATGAGGGTGCTGGTATTGTTGAAGCAGTGGGTGAGGGAGTGACTGATTTTAAAGTGGGCGATCACGTGATTCCTCTTTATACTGCTGAATGTGGTAAGTGTAAGTTCTGTTTATCAGGTAAAACCAATTTGTGTTCTGCGGTGAGAGCGACTCAAGGTAAAGGCTTAATGCCTGATGGCACTGTGCGCTTTTTTAAAGACGGTCAGCCTATTTACCACTATATGGGAACCTCCACTTTTTCTGAGTACACCGTTGTTTCTCAGTACTCATTAGCGAAAATTCAGGATGAAGCCCCATTAGAAGAAGTATGTTTACTGGGTTGCGGTGTGACCACCGGTATGGGGGCGGTATTGAAAACCGCGAAAGTGAAAAAAGGTGATACGGTTGCGATTTTTGGTTTAGGAGGTATTGGGTTAGCTGCTGTTATTGGGGCAAGAATGGCAGGAGCTAGTCGTATTATTGGTATTGATATTAATCCTGATAAATACGAAAAGGCAATGAAACTTGGTGCTACAGAATGCATTAATCCCAAAGATTATGATAAACCTATCCAAGAAGTGATTATCGACATGACGGATGGTGGTGTAGATTACTCTTTTGAGTGTATCGGTAATGTGGATGTTATGCGTTCTGCTTTAGAGTGCTGTCACAAAGGTTGGGGTGAAAGCATTATTATTGGTGTTGCTCCAGCAGGTGCAGAAATTCGTACAAGACCTTTCCAATTAGTGACTGGGCGAGTGTGGCGTGGCTCAGCTTTTGGTGGCGTGAAAGGTCGTTCAGAGCTCCCAGGCATTATTGATCAATATTTAAAAGGTGAATTTGCTTTGAGTGACTTTATTACCCACACAATGCCTTTGGAGCAAATCAATGAGGCGTTTGATTTAATGCATGAGGGTAAATCTATTCGTTCGGTTATTCATTTCTAAGCGACTATGTTGACATTACTTTCCAAAAATAAAATGTTTGGTGGCTATCACGAACGGTATAGCCACTATTCAGAGACAACGCAGTGTCAGATGACATTTGCGATTTATCTTCCCCCCCAGGCAGCCACAGAAAAAGTGCCTGTGTTGTACTTCTTATCTGGGCTTACTTGCACGGATGAAAACTTTTCTACTAAAGCCGGGGCGCAACAATATGCCGCTAAATATGGTATTGCCTTGGTGATGCCAGACACTTCTCCTCGTGGAGAAGAGGTAGCCAATGATGTAGGGTATGACTTAGGACAAGGTGCAGGTTTCTATGTGAATGCGACACAACAACCTTGGGCAAAGCATTATCAAATGTATAGCTATGTGGTGGAAGAGTTACCCAAGTTGATTGAGGCAAACTTTCCTGTGAGTGATAAACGCTCTATCTTCGGTCACAGTATGGGTGGTCATGGTGCATTACAGATTGCTTTAAAGAATCCCCAGCGTTATCGTTCTGTGTCGGCTTTTGCCCCTATTGTTAATCCAATGCAAACCCCATGGGGACAAAAGGCTTTTCTAGCTTATTTAGGAGAGGATAAAACACTTTGGTCTCAGTATGACAGTACACAGCTGGTTGCGACGGTGGCGAATGCTGTTCCTATCTTGATTGATCAAGGTGATGCAGATGCTTTTTATCCCAAGGAACTCCAACCAGAGCAGTTTGTCTCTGCTGCCAAGTCTAATCATATTGCAGTTGATTTTTCACTGCAGTCAGGTTATGACCATAGCTATTTCTTTATTGCTTCTTTTGTGGAAAAACATATTGCTTTTCATCAACAGTTTTTGAAATAAGTGGGACTGCTTAACCCCTAAATGCCTTGTGACTATGGATTATAAATGGATACTCCATATCTGTGGTCACAAGGCTTTTCTTATATGATTCTCAGTATTTTCTTTAGATATATCCTGAATATTTATTTTTGGAAGTGAAGGTCCGAAGTTATACATATTGCAACTGTTGGCATTATCTTCTGTTTGTACAATCAATGGTTTTATCTCTTATATGGCGTGGTGAGTTTTTTAGGTATTGGTGAGGGGATTTTCAGGGTCGCCTACCAAGCCATGATGGCAGATATCGTTGATGATGCTGATTTACTGTCTGCCAATGCGGTGAATACCTTAAGTATGCGGCTATCATTGACGGTGGTACCTTTATTAGGAACGATGGCTTTTGTATCTTTTGGTGGTGTAATGTCTATGTCGATTGTGGTGGATTTATGCGGCCTATTTTTTAGGTGGAGTGGGAGTTGAGATATTTAATATTCCCTGGTTTACCGCTATTCAGCGTGAAGTTCCCAAAGATAAAATTGGACGGATTTCTGCGTTAGATTTTCTGGTCTCTTATGGTATGAGTCCTCTTGCTTTGGCGATTTTGCCCTTTTTTATTCAGTCCTTTGGGCAAATGTCTGTGTTGCTTATATGTGGAGGATTAACCATAACGAGTGCTTTATTGGCTTTGCTTGTTCCGGGAGCATGGTATATGCGAGATCCACGCAGAGAGCAACCATTGGGTAAGTGGGGGGAAGTAAACTCCTGTCTAAGAAAATAGGTGTAAATTCTATTGAAATTACACCTATAGAATCAATTAAAGCAACTTAAACGGTTAGGGATTGGTGGGACCTTTAACACCAAAGCGTGCTAGGAATGTTAGTAGACGATTGCTGACATCACTTGCCTGAAGTAGTGCATTGGCTTTATCAGTTGACTGCCCTAGTTTTAATGCTAGTCCCCATACTGGGATTTCTTCCCCATTAAAAGTAACCGTCTTTGTTGTAATGATGGGTTTACCTTTTTCAGGGGTTGCTTTTAATGTAAACTGTAAAACCCCATCTTTATCAATGGCCAACTCAGAGGCTATTAATGCTTGTGCTACATCATCAATGATAGCAACAAGTTCTGGTTTATCTTGGTCCGAGGGTGCTGCTAGTTGATGCTTTTTAGCAGTGATGGTTGCTACATCCATCAAGGTTTGAACTGCCCATGCTTTGGTAGCACTTAACTGTATATCGACATCTGAAATACTGTTAAGGAGAGCCTCTTCTTGGCTAGAGGCACTCAGTGGAGGCATTAAAAGTCCGATGTCGGCTTTGATATTGGCAGTACCGCCTGCATTTGTATGGATGATGGGACCGAATGTCACAAGGGGACTATCATTAAGCAGAGCAATACCCGCACCACTTAATGGCAGAATGTGAGGAGACATAATTTGTTCAGCGATTTCATCGCTATTTTGCCAGTTGTTTTGTATGCCCTGGCGGATAAAATCTACCAAAATATTGGACATGACTTTTGTGAGTTGACCTAAGGCATCTGAGTTAACTCGTTGAAACCCTATAGCGGTTTCAAATTGTCCAACAGCTGTGTCTAAGATAGACAGATTCTGCGTACTTGCTTGTGAACGAATATTGGTGATGTTGCCATCGTTATCTAATGTAAACTGACTATCAATAGGTGTTGCTCGTAATGAGAATACATCATTAATATCAATGAAGTAATCTTTGATTTTGCTTTTTGAGTGAATAGACAGTTTTTTGTCCTGCTGTCGTATGTCTGAAGATGAGGCATATTCGCTGGCTTTAGTGAGTAAAGAGATGTCTTTGTCACTTAATCTAGATTCAGAGCCAGATGAAAAGTCTTGTAAGTGGATGTTCTTAAAATCTTTGTCTGCACTGAATTCAAGTGTATAAGGGTTAATAGTAGAAGACTCAGTCACCCCATTTTCTGTAGTTTGCATTTTAAAACGAGCCGTGCTGAGTTTCCCTTTGAGCTGTTGATCATAGCCTAGAGAATATTCTATGAGTAATGGTTGATCATCTTTGGTAGAAGTAAATAACTGCTCTGTGTATTGGTTGCGAACCAAAGTAACCTTGCTATTGTAGCTAATAGGGGCAAAGTGTCCTTCTTTTAGATTGCTCCAAGGAAATGGTCCATGCTCAACATCATGCTGAAGAAATGGGATGTCATTACCTTTTTCATCTTTGATAGATACTATGTAATGACTAGCAAAAATACCTGATTTTTCTAGTCTAGCATCAACAGAATAGTTAATCCCAAGGCTATCATGAAGATAATGATTAAGATCAGCAACTTTTTGGTCAATATGTTCGTGTAACTTTGAGCCATGATAATTGCTGGCAATGGGATAGATGGCAGCAAGGGCGATAATGAGACCGCCAAAGAATGTCTTTTTACGCATGGAATTCCAATGTGAGTGAACAAAACGCCATTATAACCGTAAATAACAGATGGGTATTTTGAACACTTCTTGTAGAGGAAAAGAGACGGTTCTTATAAAAAATGGAGAACAAAGATTTAATCTATCAATCTATAGCAATACAGCATAGACTGCCTTTAAATATAAGCATAGGCTGGATAGAGAATAATTTCCCGTATCCAGATGCCTTTAGATGTATTAGAAAGTGAAAGAGTCACCCCCTTTAGGGACAGCAACTCGCTTAGTTAAATGGTGTTTGGTCACAAATTTACGCATGTCGTCACTACTGACCACGCAATGGTTTACAGCATCCATGTGAACAGTGATGATATTTGCTTTGGGCATGACTTTATACGCCTTGGCAACATCCTCAGTTCCCATAATAATACTACCATCAAAACCCGTTAGTTGGGCATACCCTGTATTCATGACAATGACCTCAGGCTGATAGGTTTTTAGGGCATGATCCACTTGGTAGGTCCAGATGGTATCACCCATGAGGTACATGGTTTTCTCTCCTTTGGCTTGTAGTACAACCCCCATTGCTTCACCTGCCATTTCAGCTAATTGGGGTATGGCATACATCGCATCAGTACCATGCTGTCCACCAACCTTACTTAACTTGACTTGCTTAAATTCGGTATTTTTACCAACTACACGTACATCTTTAAATCCTTGAGAACGAATAATTGTCGCATCTCCTGCATTTTGTACAAAGATAGGTAAATCTTTAGGGAGTTGCTGTTGTGCTGCTTCATCCCAGTGGTCTGCATGTGTGTGAGTCACAATGATAGCATCGACACCTTCTAAAAGTTTGTCTACTGACATAGGAAGGTCTACCATTGGACTGAATTCTTTTCACTTTGCTATTCCCCAGATGGTATTTTCCATTGCTGTAGATGGTCAACCACTATTTGAGGTGAAGACAGTGTCAGAAACCGCATATGTAGAAGATCAACGAGTAATGACATCTGCTGGAACGGCTGCAGGGCTGGATTGCTGTTTGGCAGTTGTGCGTAGTTATTACGGTGTCAAAATTGCTAATAAGCTAGCTAGGCTGTTGGTGATTCCTCCACACCGGGAGGGAGGGCAGGCACAATTTATTGAACAACCTATAGCAAGGAAAACCACCCGAGAAAATATCAATCAGGTACTGTTATCAATGAGAAAGGATTTAGCCAAAAATTATACCTTGGATACTTTGGCTACTCGCTTAAAGATGAGTCGTAGCACATTTATACGTCATTTCAGAAAAGCAACAGGGGTGTCGCTTAATCAATGGTTAATTGATTCAAGGTTGCAACAAGGAAGGGACTTGCTAGAAAGTACTCATATGACGGTAGAGGAAATTGCGGAGCGGATAGGCTTTCACTCGGCGATCTCTTTTCGGCAGCATTTTAAAAGGAAACACCAAATGAGTCCAAAGCAATGGCAAAAACAGTTTACTAGTCAGGAGAATACCTAAGGGGGATTGTCCTCAATGCAAGCAGGGGACATTCACCAGAAAGTGCTTCTTGATGTTTATGCAATGAATGCCTTTTTTCAAGAAGCAGCTATCTATTAACAGTTTGTTATTTTAAGCCTTTTTTTACCCCAAAACAGTGATCTAGTGTAGGAAATGTGCCTCCACGCACTTCTTCTGCATACGCTTTAACCCCCTCTCGAATGACGGCTCCTACATCGGCAAATTGTTTAGCAAATTTAGGGATACGAGGGCCGCTCAAATTCAGAATATCCTCAGCAACGAGAATTTGTCCATCACATTGAGGTGAGGCTCCGATACCAATAGTAGGGATATTGACATTTTCGGTAATACGGCGGGCTAGACTTTCTGCACTACCCTCGATAACAATAGCAAATGCCCCTGCTTGTGCTTGGGCAATGGCATCATTATAAATACGCTCTGCCATTTCTTCACTCAATCCTTGAGCTTTAAACCCACCCATAGTATTAAAATATTGTGGCATCAAACCAACATGTGCCATCACAGGGATACCGCGTTCGGTCAGAAAACGAGTGGTATCTGCGAGAAAAGCTCCACCCTCCATTTTTACGGCTTGAACATTACTATGCTGGAGAATATGGGCTGCGTTACGGAAAGCTTGCTCTTTGGACTCCTGATAACTACCAAAAGGCATATCCACCACCACGGCTGCTTGTTGTGTTGAACGCATCACAGCGGCACCATGTGCTGCCATTTGCTCAACAGTGATGGCTAGAGTATTCTCCATGTTGTACCCTACCATCGCTGTGGAGTCACCAATCAGGATTAAGTCTACAAACTCATCCAGAATGCGAGCAAAAGGTGCTGAATAAGAGGTGAGACAGACAATTTTTTGTTGTCCTTTCATTGCTGTGATTTGTGGAATGGTAATACGTTTAATATCAACATGAGTGCTCATGGCAAAATGTCCTAAGAGTAAAACTAAAGAGAAATAGAATACCCCATTTTTTAAGGACTCATGCCTGAAAATACTTATATAGCGGATTTTTGTAGAGAACTGCGGGGAAAATGGCAGTATTTTTACTTAAACATGCCGTGTCTAGGCAAGGGTCGTGATGCTGTTATTTCAGAGGATATTTCAGTTACAATATACGGCAAAATTTATGTATAACACATTTCATTTTTGGATGATACTATGACACAAGAAACACCATTAACAGGCGCACAGGCTCTATTGAATACCTTAATTGAGCAGGGTGTAGATACGATTTTTGGTTATCCAGGCGGTGCGGTTTTACCGTTATATGATGCTTTATATTCTGAAAAACGCATTCGTCATATTCTTGTCCGTCATGAGCAAGCAGCAGTACATGCAGCAGAAGGATATGCACGTTCAACAGGGAAAACGGGGGTAGTATTAGTTACTTCTGGTCCTGGGATGGCTAATACGACATCTGGCTTATTGGATGCTATGTGTGATTCTATTCCTGTGTTGTGTATCAGTGGTCAAGTGGCTACCAGTGCGATTGGCACTGATGCTTTCCAAGAGTGTGATGCAGTCGGTATTTCTCGTCCAGTCACAAAGTGGAATGCACAGATTAAACGTGCAGAAGATGTGGTCGGTTTGGTATCTAAGGCTTTTCAACTAACCAAACAAGGTCGTCCTGGTCCTGTATTACTGGATTTCCCTAAAGATATTCAAATGGCAACCATTCCTGCAAATAGTAGTGAGGTGGTGCCTTTGGAAGAACCACCACAAGTTTCTCCTTCCGTATTACAAGCATCGATTAAACGGGCGGCCTCATTAATCGTGAATGCTAAACGTCCCGTATTTTATGGTGGTGGAGGCTTGATTAATTCAGGCAAAGACGCTTGCGAGGTGTTTAGTAATTTAGTGAGTTATACCGGTGCTCCATGTACATTAACGCTAATGGCGCTGGGGGCTTATCCTGCTACTGATAAACAGTTTCTTGGTATGTTGGGTATGCATGGTACATTAGAGGCAAACCTTGCGATGCATGAAGCTGATTTAATAGTGTGTATTGGTGCACGTTTTGATGACCGTATTACAGGGCGATTATCAGATTTCTGTCCTCATGCCGTGAAAATCCATCTTGATATTGATCCTGCCTCTATTGATAAAGTAGTGCGTGCTGATGTGGCTCTTGTGGGGGATTGTTATGCCGTGCTAAAAGACTTATTTAATGAAGTGAAGTCGTTAGAACAAGATCCTCGCCGTATGGATGACTGGTGGAAGCGTATTGAGAAATGGCGTAGTAAACAATGCTTAGCTTTTACACCTTCTGAGGAAGTGATTTTGCCACAAGCCTTGTTAAGTGAAGTAAATCGCTTGGTAGCAGATCGTGATGCCATTGTCAGTACGGATGTCGGACAACATCAAATGTGGGCAGCACAATATTTGCAATTCAAACGCCCTAATCGTTGGTTAACTTCAGGGGGGGCTGGAACTATGGGTTATGGTATGCCAGCGGCTATTGGTGCGCAAATTGGTAACCCTGATGAGCTTGTGGTGTGTATCACAGGTGATGCATCTATTCTCATGAATATTCAGGAGATGGCGACAACTATGCAGCACCAAGTGCCAATCAAGGTGATTTTATGTAATAACCAACACATGGGTATGGTGCGTCAATGGCAAGAGCTTATTCATAGCGAGCGTTATAGCCATAGTTATAATGCATGTATGCCTGACTTTGTGGCATTGGCAAAAGCGTTTGGCTGGCAAGCAGCCACTGTATCTAAACCAGACGAGTTAGAAGCGGCGCTCTTGCAGTGTTTAAATGCGGACGGTCCTTATTTCTTGGATGTACGTGTACAAGCCCAAGAAAACTGCTTCCCTATGATGCCAGCTGGCTATGGACATCAGCAAGTGATGTTGTCGGAAGATACGTGGTATGTAGAAGAATAAGGCGAGTCTGTTGAATGATGATAAAAAAGCTTAACATCTTAGAAAAATGTTAAGCTTTTTTTAAGGGCGGTTAAGTCCACCATTGAACTAACCATAATGTGATTCCTGGGAAAAAAACTAGAAGGATAATACGAATTAAATCTGAACATAAAAAAGGGAATATCCCTCTGTAAGTGTCTCCCATTGGAACGTCACGAGCTAGACTATTAATAATAAAGAGGTTCATACCAACAGGTGGTGTGATAAGGCCAATCTCCACCACCATAAGTGCTAGGACACCAAACCAAATTGATTTGTCAGTGGCGTTTAGTCCCCAGAAATCTAAGCCTAAAATGATAGGTAGGAACACAGGGATGGTTAACAATATCATGGATAGGCTATCCATAACACAACCAAGAACGATATAAATAAGAATAATCGTAAATAGGATAACAAGAGGAGGAAAACCACTGCCAAGAACCCATTGTGCCATATTTGATGGGAGTTGTGATAGTGCAAAGAAAGCGTTTAGTACATCAGCACCCAATAGAATTAGGAAAATCATTGCTGTGCCCGATGCTGTATCAAAAATAGCTCGTTGGAATTTTGCAAAGTCTAATTCTTTGGTCAGGATGGCGAGGATAGCGACAGCTAAAGTACCAATGGCCGCTGCTTCTGTTGGAGTGAATATCCCGCCATAAATACCTCCCAATACTAGTAAAAAGATGAGTAAAATAGGCCATACTTGCTTGAGTAAAGTGATACGTTGTGACCATGATATTTGTTGGATTGCAGGGCCACTGTTTGGGACTAGACGCACATACATGAGGATGGCAAGGATATATCCACTTAAGGCAATAAGCCCGGGAATCATCGCTGCCATAAACATGACAGAGATATTTTGTTCCGCCAATACAGCATAGATAACCAGAATTACAGAAGGAGGAATGAGAATACCCAATGTGCCTCCTGCAGCTAAAGCACCTGTAGCTAGTGCAGGCGAATAGTTTGCTTTTTTTAATTCAGGCAAGGCTACTTGCCCCATAGTAGCAGCAGTAGCCAGTGAAGAGCCACAGATCGCACCAAAACCGGCACAAGCTCCTACTGCACTCATCGCAACCCCTCCTCGAAAGTGCCCGATAAATGCGTTGGTTGCCATAAATAATCTAGATGCCAAACCACCTTGTGATGCCAGATTTCCCATCAGCAAAAACAAAGGAATGACAGATAAGTCATAGACAGAAAAACGAGCAAATGCCATAGTTTTTAGATAGTTAATAAGAGGTAGCCAACCTGCTAAGCTAATATACCCTACCGCCCCTGCTACAAACATGGCAACACCAATATGAATACGGATAACCAGAAGAATAATGGCTAATAGCCCAACTAGTAAACTAATTGTTAAGGCACTCATCTCTTAACCTCGCAGAGAGCGTAATTTGATATAGGCAGTATATAGTGCAGTGAGACACAGCAAAGCAAATCCTGGTGCTATCGTAATATGTGCAATCCATTCTGGCCAACCTAGAATCATGGTGGTCGTTTTCCATTTGTAGGTACTGATTGCTCCTTCTGCACTGCGCCAGGTTAATAGTGCACTTACTATGGCGAGCAAAAGCGCTGCGATTAAATCTAAAGAGTCTTTGATAAGCGGGGATGCTTTTACTGTGAAGAAGTCAACAATTATATGGGAGTTTTTCATCTGAGCATAGGGTAGGAAAGCCGATATAGCTAGAGCACAAGCAATTTGTACCAGCTCAACATCTCCTGTGACGGGTTGATTAAATAGCCAGCGGCTGACAACACTAATAGTTGAAGTAATACAAATTGCTATCAGTAAAATAACAGCGATGAATGCTGAAATCTGAGACCAGCGTAGTAGGAAAAGTCCCAGTTTGTCGCGAGGTACAGTAGCTTCCTGTACCTCTTTTTGGATAGGGTTAATATCAGCCATGATTATTGATATTGATTAACGAGTTCTTTGGCTCTATCAAGAATCTTTTGTCCATCATATCCTTTGGCAGAGACTTCTTTCACCCAGTCAGCGCTAACTGTTTCACCTGCTTTTAGGATAGATTGAAAGCCTGTATCAGAAATCTCATTGACAGTGTTGCCATGATCCAGTGCTTTTTGTTTGGCTGCAGGTGCAGAGTTGTCCCATGCTTTTCCAATAGATGCAGAAAATTCTTCTCCAGAATTATTATCAATCACTTTTTTGAGATTGTCAGGCAGACTGTCATAGCGTTGTTTATTCATAGCGATGGTAAACAAAGCACTGTAAAGTACTGGGTTAGGGGTATTTACCTCGGAGTGGAATTTAGTCATTTCGTGGAGTTTAACAGTAGGTACTACTTCCCAGGGCAGAATATAACCATCGATAACACCTTTAGATAGGGCATCCGCCATTGTTGGTAAAGGCATAGATACAGGAGTTGCTCCTAGTGCAGCAAGTAGCTTATTAGTTAAGCGAGTAGGGGCTCGCATCTTGAGTCCTTGTAAGTCTTCGACACTATTAATGGGATGCTTATTGTTGTGGAAATGACCTCTATCATGGACATTAAAGGCAAGAGGTTTCACATTCTCAAAGTCTTTTTGACCGAACTCCTCGTAAATTTTCCATGCGACACGGCTACCGTTTTCTCCATTTTTAATGAGGAAAGGTAGTTCCATTACCTCCATAGAAGGAAATCTTCCAGCTGTATAACCTGGCAATGTAAATACAATATCTGCAACACCATCAGCAACCTGTTCTATAAGTTGGGGTGGTGTACCTCCAAGTTGCATAGCAGGATAGAATTGACAACTAAGTTGTTGTTCTGACTCTTGTGAAATTTTTTCGCACCAAGGCTCTAACACTTGCTTTTGAGCAAGTGCAGATGGAGGCCAAAAATGAGCAACTTTCAAAATAATATGTTCTTTGGATTTTGCATTAGTTGTTTGATGGGTGCTGGGCGACTCTTGTGATGCAGATGTGTTTTTTTGCTGTTCTGTGCTTGATGTCGTTTGTTGTGAGGTTTTTGATTCGTGAGAATCATCAGAGCAAGCAACTAATAACACAGAGGCAAGAAGTGTAAGGGTAAATTTATACATAATGTCTCCTACAAATTAATCGTTATTGGTATACCTTTAATTTACAGTGGAATATGTAACTTAGACAATCAATATTTTCTGATTTATTAATCAGTTTTTCTTATAAATAATTTATTTCTGAAATGAAAAAACAGGTCGAAAAATTAGCTCAAGATAAATAAATTTATCTGTATATCCAATGCAGATGTTTTGTTAAAATCAATGCGTCTTTATGTATAAATACTATACAATGCTCGGTTGAGAAGATTGTTGCTGTTTAATAAGGAATTAGCGTGGAACAAAGAACACAGCAGTTAGGGCGGTATGCCATGCTATGGCGTTGGCATTTCTATGCTGCTATTTTTGTAGTGCCATTATTAGTCATATTATCCTTGACCGGGTTGGTGTATCTATATAAAGCACAAATAGAGGCTTATCTTTATGCAGAGCAACTTTATGTGACACCACAAGAGAGTGGTAAAAAATCGTTGCAAGAACTTTATGCTATTGCACAAACAGAGCGCCCCAATACCCATTTTACTGTAGAGGTCCATGAGGCAGCTGACCGTAGTGCACAGTTTATCTATGCAGATGGTCAGGGCGGTAAGGCAAGTATTTTTATCAATCCTTATACGGGAGAGATATTGGCTGATATGCCCACTTTAAAGCAAAATGCAACCTATCTAGTAGGGATGGCACGACAAATTCACCGTAATCTTTTATCAGGGTCAAATGGACATATTGTGATGGAGCTTGCTGCTTGCTGGACCTTGATAATGATGTTTACTGGTTGGGGACTTTGGTGGGCTCGTAAACGTCGAGAGGGTTGGAAAGATGGTTTGCTCCCTAAGAAAAACGCTAGAGGCAGACCTTTCTGGGTGCAATGGCATAGTTTTATAGGTGTAATACTGTCCATTGGTGTGGTGTTCTTTGTGATGACTGGGATGCCGTGGACATCAGTGTGGGGCAGCAAGTTTAAGGAAATGGTCGCTGCTGTGAATCTAGGCTTTCCTCCCATTCCCGCTGCGGTGAGTGGGCATGAAGATCATGTTTCTGCAGCAAATCAAGAGGCAAAAGGTCAAACCATCAATGATAAGAAGCATGATGTCTCTACGGGAGGGACCCATCAGCTTCCAGCATTAGGTGAGCATGCTAATCATGTAGCGGTTGCAGGGAATCAACATGAGGATCATAACAATCATGTTTTGCCTAAAAAGATTGATGATTTGACTTTAGAAAATAAGGCATGGTCAGCGGGATTATTACCTATTCCTGAAAGTGAACATGGACATCAGCAAACGATTAGTTTGGATGATGTGACGAAGATTGCCAATGCCAACAATATTCAAGAAGATTATTCTATTGTTCCTCCAAAGAATGAGAAAGGGGTATATACCGTCTCTTATTATCCGAGTGAGCCAACCCTAGAGAAAGTGCTGAATATTGATCAATACACAGGTAAGATTATTAACCAACTTGCTTACAAGGACTATGGTGCTATTGCCAAGGTGATTGAGCATGGTGTTTATTTACACATGGGAACTTACTTTGGTTGGTTAAATCAGTTGATTTGTGCTGTATTAACGTTGGGCCTGGTGTTTGTAAGTATCAGTGGTGTGATTATGTGGGCTAAACGCAAAATCAAAGGTCGTCTTAGCTCACCTCCCCTACCTGTTGAAGTGCCATCTATGACCAAGTGGGTAGTGGGATTTGTGATTTTTGGTATTATCTTTCCGCCAGCAGGGTTAAGTATGTTAATCGTGTATGGGTCGGATAGGCTTTATATGAAATTAAAGCAAAGATAACAAGCACTAGATTTGATAGAATTAAACAGGCTACTGATAAAAATGCATCGGTAGCCTGTTTAATTCAAAGTTATTTGGATGGATTGAGTAAATTATTAAAAGAGTTTTTAAGTTGATCCATATCTTTCATGCGGTGTAAGTACGCTGAGCAAGTTTTTTCCTGCATGTCTTCATCCATTTTTTCTAACTCAGCGACCATGGTTTCTTTTGAAGGCAACATACTAGCTATTACTGATGCTTCTTTAGAGTCAAGCAACTCCTCATAAGATGCCAACATCTTTTCGCATGATTCAGGCATGCTACCACCACAACCTGCTAATAAGGCAATTACACCTGCAGTTACAGTAAATTTTAGTGCTTTCATACTGGTCTCCCATATTAAAATTAAGCACCATATTGTAACTTTATTTTTATAAATTTACATAATGGGGAAATTTTTTGATAAATAAAAGTGAATGTGACTTTAATAAGCAAATCTATCTTTTAGGGAGGTTAAGCAATATTGTTCGAGAATTGCAAGTTGACGCTCACGAGCACTTTTTTTAAAGCCCCCTACTTTTTTGGCAATGATAAGCTCATTTTTCATTGAGTGCTCCCATCCCACTAACTCTGTGACAGTGACTTGATAGCCACGGGCCTCTAATTGCAAACAACGGAGTACATTGGTTAAATGAGAGCCAAATTCTCGGGTATGAATGGGATGGCGCCATAATTCAGAGAGTGGTGTTTTACCTAGTGTTTGACCTTTCTCTTTGCGTAAAACGGAAGCCACTTCTGCTTGATAACAAGGCACTAAGACCATGTAGCGAGCATTATGAGCCAGACCAAAGCGGATGGCATCATCTGTCGCAGTATTACACGCATGTAAAGCAGTGACAATATCGATTTTTTCAGGTAATTCTGTGGTTTGAATCGACTCTTCAACAGTCATTGCTTTAAACGTCATGCCATGACTAAATCCTAAGCGATTAGCAAGCTCCTCAGATTTTTTGACCAAATCAGTGCGTGTCTCAATACCATAGACATGAGCATGTTCAAATTTTTTTAAATACAAGTCATATAGAATGAAACCGAGATATGACTTCCCAGCACCATGATCTACGAGATTTAGACTCCCTTTATGCTCAAGAATATCTGCCATTAAAGGTTCGATAAATTGGTAGAGATGATAAACCTGTTTGAGCTTACGCCGAGTATCTTGATTGAGTTTGCCATCGCGAGTGAGTATATGGAGCTCTTTGAGTAATTCAATACTTTGTTCAGGTTTAATCTCAGGAATGAGAGGAGTATCTGTTTTAGCCATGATATATAGTGGTGGTTAAGCAAGCGGTGATACCAATATAAGTGGCGATGCTAGTATAAGTGGTGATGCCAGTATTATAGCGGTATGTCTTACATAATGAAAATGAATAAATAGGAGGTGGTACCCAGCGAATGAATACTCCTCCTTAAAGAATCACACCGTCATTGAGAAAATACGGGTCTGTGGTTGTTTTCTTAGCATACGTAGGTCAAATGCCATACAGATATTGCGTGAGAAAACACGCCCAGCGGAGGTGATTTTAAGTCCTTTATCGCTAATCTCAATTAATCCATCACTTTCCATTTCTTTAAGACGTTCTAATACCTCAGGAAGCTCTTTAAACTGTTGCTCTGGTTTATCCCATTGGGTTTCCAGTAAGCACATCAAGTTAAGAATGTGGCGACGAATGACCAAGTCCTCATCATTTAGGATATGCCCACGAAAAAGTGGGAACTCATCGCGTGCAAGGCGTTCATAGTAAGGTTCGATTTCTTTCTCGTTTTGAGCGAAACCATACCAAGAGTCACCAATGGCTGAAGCACCTAGCCCTACCATTACTTGAGTTGATGAGGAGGTATACCCCATAAAGTTACGGTGTATGGTTTTATTTTGCATGGCTTGGTAAAGGGTATCGCTAGGGAGTGAGAAATGGTCCATGCCAATTTCTACATAACCAAGCTCTTGCAATAAGGCTTTGCCATTTTCATACAAGGCACGTTTTTCTTCACCAGAAGGGAGGTCATTTTCATCAAAACCGCGTTGCCCTACCCCTTTAATCCAAGGTACATGTGCATAAGAATAAAATGCTAAACGATCGGGTTTTTGGGTAATGGTACGGCGAATGGTGTTTTCCATTGACTTCCAGGTCTGGAATGGTAAACCAAATACAAGGTCATGACTGACGCTGGTATAGCCAATTTCACGCGCAATATCGGTGACGTTTTGTACATTTTCATAGGGCTGAATGCGATGAATGGCCTTTTGTACAATCGGGTCGTAATCCTGTACGCCAAAACTCACTCGACGAAAACCTAAGTCGTAGAGCGTTTGTAAATGCTCTCGTTTAGTATTATTGGGGTGTCCTTCAAAACTTAATTCAGGGTGCGCATCAAGCTCGGATGAATCAAAAATAGTGGAGAGTAATCGCTGTAAATTCTCTGGTTTAAAGAAGGTGGGTGTGCCACCACCTAGATGCACTTCTTTGATATGAGGTTTACGCCCAAATAGCTTGAGATACATCCCCCATTCTTTAAGGACTGCATCAATATAAGGCTCCTCTACTGCATGTTTTTTGGTGATGCGCTTATGACAGGCACAGAAAGTACAGAGGCTTTCACAGAAAGGTAAATGAATATAAAGACTAATCCCCTCTTTATCATTAGACTCTTCAAAGCTACGTTTCAAAGTCTTGAGATAGTTTTCTGTAGTAAAACTTGATTTGTCCCAATAAGGAACAGTAGGGTAGCTAGTGTAGCGAGGACCAGGAATATTGTATTTTTGAATGAGAGAGTTGTTCATCTTCTTGCTGTCAATTAAATTGTATTTTGAGTGTTATTTTACCAAACCGTTTTTATTGTAGGAAGCATAGGCCGTTTTTTTAGTAGGGACAAAATTAGGAGCTCAATGACAAAGGGTGTCTTAAAAATTTAAGTAGGTTCAAGCAGCTAATAAGCTCTACTCGAAATTTCTAAAAAAGCAAGATGACAAAAATGTCCTAGGATAAAAAGGTCCTATTTTATTTTTGGTCAAAATGTCTTATGTTGAAGTTTTGTAGTACTGTTGAATTAAAACAATCTCAAGGAGCGAGACAATGACACATCCTACACCGACACAGCAGTCTTCATCGACTACCAACCAGGCTTTACAAGGGGTGAGCCCATCAACTCAGGGGGGTGATAAAGATACAGCCACTGAAAATACTCAAGATAATCTAGAGAGTAATGTATCGCAGGCATCAGCATCATCTGAATTATCTGTCAATTCGACAAAAGATAATTCATCGCTAATGAGCATGAACGAAAGAATAAAAGTAGTGTTTATGCTACTTTTAGCTGGTATGTTGCTGTTAATCCCAACGCCTCTAGGGCTTTTTGTAATGATCTTTATCACATTGCCTAGTTGGATGCTAAAACTAGAAACAAAGACCGACATTATGATGACCTCTCCTGCTACAGGGATAGGATGGTTATTAGGTATTGGTTTATTAGCGTTTGCATTGGGGCTAATTAGTTGGTTTTTGGCGGCTATTTGGCATGGACTGAAAGAGGCAAAATTGCAGGAACAGCAACGAGTCCGATTGAAAAATAAATGCTGATTTATGGGCCCCCCCTAATCATGAGGAGTTGTATTTTTTATTGACTCTCTGTCCGATATTTTCTGAAACCACATAGCTAATTTGGGATGGGAGACTCTCCAATCTTTATTTGAAAAACGGAAATCTAAATATCCAAGAGTTGCAGCAGTAGCTATACAACCTGCATGAAAATGTTGAGAGTCTAGTAGAGGAAACCATTTGTTTTCTAAATCATTAAGCCCGGAATCAATTTTCTCCATCTGAGCGTTGTACCAGGTCTCCCAGAATAAATCCTTAGGTCTTAGGATATTTTCATAGCGACAAAGAAGGCATGCATCAAGAATGGAATCGCCTAATGCTTCTAACGTTAGAATCTCAAAATATTGAGTTTCTGGATAAAGGGAGGGGCCCTCATTTGCTAGCACTTTATCAATGTATTGGCAAATCACTCGACTATCAAAGAGTGCTTGATTATTCGGCAAAATTGCACAAGGAACTTTTCCAGATGAATTCTGTTTAACAATTTCTAAATCTCTATGAATAGGATGAGCAGAAGAAGATAAAATTTTAATTTTGTTAATAACATGTCGCTCATACGCTGTGATGAGGACTTTTCGAACATATGGAGATGCAGGCGAAAAGAAGAGTTGCATAGTTGTTACCTCATAAAAGAGTGGTTAGAAGTGATTATTAGAAACTTGAAGAAAAGTTGCATAGTTAGATTCATTGATATGACTAATCATATATTCAATAGCAAACAAGACGTGTTCTCTCATAATATTTTGTGCCCGTGTACCATCATCATTTTTAATGGCTCTAACGATACGATGATGATCATCGTGCGATCTGATTAGAATGTCTCTATCATTAAATAAAATGATACGGTCGGAAATTAAAGGAACACTGTAAATTTTGTCTAATGTTTCTTTCAAAATAGGATTTCCTGCATAATCCATTAGACACGTATGAAATTCAATATTCATCTTTTTATAGTCATCTTTCTTTTCATAAAAAGACTCATCTTTTAAGATTGAGTCTCCTATAAAAAGTAAGTGCTCTAAATTGGATATCTGCTTACTCGAAATGTTTTTTGTTGCTAATTTGCATGCAAGACCTTCTAATTCACTTCGAACAATGACGGCATTTTTTATTTCTTCGATAGAAAATTCTCGAACTTTGAATCCTTTATTGCTTTGATAGGACACTAGTCCAGAATTAACCAGGGTTGTTAAAACTGTACGAAGTGGTGTTCTGGACACATTAAACATTTCAGCTACTTTATCTTGATTAATCTTTTCTCCTGGCTTGAGTACTCCAGTAAGAATAGCTTCTTTAATCTCTAGCAGTAGATTGTCTTCTGTGGTAGAGGTTTTTTTCATGTTTTCTCCCTGTTATGGAAAACCCTAGCTATGCAAAAATGTATACATTTAATTATTATATACTAAAAATAATTCTATATAAACACAAAAATGTATACAAAGGAGGATTTATGCATCATCATTATTGCTTGGTTACTGGAGCCAATGGGGGCATCGGAAAGGAAACAGTTAAGCGATTGTTACGAGATGGATTTAGGGTATTAGCCACTGGGTTATGTTCTGATTTGGCGATAGATGATATTCCGTCACAGTTTCATCATGCACTTGTTGTTGAGGAGCTAGATGTACGGAAAGAAGATAAAGTGGTTGAGCTTTTTCAACGTTACCAAATCAATCAAGTGGTGAATATTGCAGGCATCTTATTATTTAAAGAAGATGGAACAAGACCATTAATTACAGAGATTTCTATAGATGAGTGGAATATCACCCAGGAGGTGAATTCTACAGGTACTTTTTTGTTACTGAGAGAATACTTAAAACATGTAAAACAACGCAAAATAAGAGATGGTCGTTTTGTCGCCATTTCTTCTGTGGCCGCACAATTGGGAGGGTATCGATCAAGTGCTGCCTATATTGCTTCTAAATCTGCTGTATTAGGTCTAATTAAAGCAGCCGCCCGAGAAGTTGCAGAGTATGGAGTGACTGTTAATGGTGTTGCTCCAGGATTAATTGATGCACCGATGTTGCACCAATCACTAAACCCTGAGCAGTATGGTGAGGTTCAAGTAAGTATTCCCCTACAACGTATAGGAACTCCTTCAGACATCGCAGGAGCAATTTCTTTCTTGTTGAGTAAGGATGCCTCATATATCACGGGTGCAATTATTGATGTGAATGGTGGCTACCGTATGCAGTAATTTAGATTTTCTGAAGGAGTTGAATATGAGGAAGTTTTTAAGCATGGTTGCTAATTGCTTGTCAATATTTTCTGCTTTTTCTGTATTACTCATGATGTTTCATATATTGATTGATGTATTAGGGAAATATTTTTTCAAAATGCCAGTCCCTAGTACAGCAGAAATTGTAGCGAATTACTACATGATTTCTACAGTCTTTTTTTCTTTAGCATATGTTGAAATAAAGAAGTCACATATTGCAGTAGATCTGTTATATGACAGAGTAGCAAATTCAATAAAAAACTTATTCGACCTCTTAGCCATTTTTATGACAGTGTTATTTTATTTGGGGTTAGGATGGTTTTCCTACGAATCAGCAATGCGTTCATTTGATATGAATGAAACTATTGATGGAATTTGGAGTGTTACTGTATGGCCAGCTAAGTTTATGTTACCCATTGGTTTAATAGTAGCTGCCTTTATTGCTATTTCTAATGTTATGAATAAGTCAGAGGCATAAGATGGATAGATTAGAGATTGGATTCATAGGTATCAGTGTCTTAATTACTCTAATTGCTTGTAGAGTACCCATTGGGGTTGCCATGGGAGGAACTGCTTTTGCTGGTATTTGGAGTATGATGGGTTGGAAACCAGCAATGGGTATAGCTAAAGCCGTACCTTTTCATTTAATAGGTGACTGGAACTTG
Organism: Pelistega europaea; assembly: GCF_013133775.1. Lineage (GTDB taxonomy): Bacteria > Pseudomonadota > Gammaproteobacteria > Burkholderiales > Burkholderiaceae_B > Taylorella > Taylorella europaea. Next base: position 63,529 of record NZ_JABGBO010000001.1, read on the forward strand.
TCTGCTATTCCTATGTTCTTATTAATGGGGTTTATTAGTGTAGAGGCAGGGTTAACAAGGGGCTTATTTGGTTCTGCAAGAGTATTATTGGCATGGCTACCAGGTGGATTAGCAACTTCAACGGTTATTGCCTCTTCTCTGTTTGCTTCTGCTTCTGGTTCATCAGTTGCTACATCTGCAGCTTTCGCAAGAATTGCTGTTCCTGAAATGTTAAAGAATGGTTATCATGCTGGTCTAGCAACCGGTTCTGTGGCAGCATCTGGCACTTTGGGGGCATTAATACCTCCTTCCATATTAATGATTATTTATGGAATGATTATGGATATCCCTATTAGTTCCTTGTTCATTGCAGGAATCATTCCTGGAATCTTGACAGCTATTGCTTTTGTTTTGTTTATCACTATTCGTTGTGTGTTAAGACCAGAATTAGCCCCAAAAATTCATGAAAGTTTATCAAAAGAAGAAATAAGCAGTCTAAAAGCAGATTCTTGGCCACTACCTGTTATTATTTTATTGGTGATGGGGGGCATCTTTTCTGGGGTATTTACTGCTACAGAGGCTGGTGCAGTGGGTGCTTTCCTTGCTTTTATGATTGCATTATTTCGCAAGAAATTGAGCTCAAAGATTTTAAGAACTGCTTTAGCTGATACAGCTAAAGGTACGGCAGAAATCTTTATTGTGCTATTAGGAGCCGCTCTTTTTGCTCGATTTGTTGGATTTTCAACTATCCCCTCATGGGTAGTGGATGTCTTAAATGGTTTCTCTGGAATGCAAGTGATTTTGGTTATTTGTATCCTATTTTTGATTATGGGTGCATTCTTAGAGTCTATATCCGTCATGCTTCTATGCTTACCTATTTTGCACCCAGTATTAGTTTCTTTAGATATTAATCTAATTTGGTTTTGTGTCTTGACGATTAAGTTATTAGAGATTGGTTTAGTAACTCCCCCGATGGGCATGAATGTGTTTGTGATTAAGTCAGCCATGGGAGATCGGGTGTCCTTGAGTGAAATTTTTAAGGGAGCATTTGGTTTTGTGGTTGTAGACTTAATCACTTTAGGAATCTTAATCATCTTTCCTTCACTTTCATTGTGGTTGATTAGTGTTATACCTCAATAAGGTAATTACTTTAATAAATTAGGAGACAGAAATGAAAAAATATATGGCAACATTTTTTATGACTCTATCTATGGGTGCGACTCAAGCGGCTTCTTATCAGGCGACAAATTGGATGGCACCATCCCATATACTTAACGGAGTTGCTTTTGAGAAATTGGCTCAAGATTTGAAAAAATCAACGAATGGAGAGATTGATTTTGAAATTTTTTCATCAGGATCTTTGGTTCCTGCTCAGACCACACTTTCTGCTGTAGGTGATGGAGTAGCACAATTAGGTGTTGTAGCTGCATCATATACGCCTTCGGAATTACCTTTGTCAGGGATGATTAATGATTTGGCTTTTGTGGCGACGGATGATATGGCTACTGCATTTGCTTTCACGGAATTATTATTAAAGAATAAGCGTCTTATTGATGAATATAAGAAGCATAATACAGTTGTGCTAGGAGGATATTCAACACCGACATATGTATTCTTATGTATGAAAGATGTGAAAGACATAAATGATATTAAAGGTAAAAAGATACGAACAAATGGTACAGCACAAAATGAATGGATCACAAAATTAGGAGGGATCCCTGTAGCAGTTCCTATGACTGATGTTTATTCTGGTTTAGAGCGAGGTTCAATTGATTGTACACTCTCTGATCCAACTAATTTGGCCACGGGGTATCGTTTCTGGGAAATTGCAAAATCTATTACAACATTAGAACAGGGTACTGCTCTAGGGGTGACGTATGTAGTGAATAAAGATTTTTGGCAAGAGATAGGTAAAAAGAATCGCCAATTATTTTTAAATGATGTGGCAAGAAATTTAGCTCGCACACAGATTGCATATGCACAGACTGTAGATATTGGAATGAAAGGGGCTAAGGAAAGGAAAATTCGAATTATTCAACCTGATTCAGGGATGGTAACTGCACTAAAAGAGTTTAGATCTAATATCATTGATGTTTATCCTAAACGTACCCAAACAGAAAGAAAAGTAAAAGATCCTCAAGATGTTGCTCAAGAATTCTTGCAATTACAGGAAAAATGGGTTGCTCTTTTAAATAAGATTAACCGATATAGTGAGGATGAAGTAACTCAACTATTAAAAACTGAGTTATATGCCAAGTTGGCTGACTCTTATGGATTGTGAGAAATGCAAGAAAGCAGAGGGTGCAGAAATGGATAATCAACAGATAGCTGTGGTGACAGGAGCAGGTTCCGGTATTGGAAGGGCAATAGCCCTTCGACTAGGGGAAGAAGGATATATAGTTTGTATAGTTGATCTTAATTCCCAAGCAGCTAAGGAGACAGAACTTCTATTGCGGCAAAGAAATATCAACGTTTTTAGTCATGTATTGGACATAACTAGGGAAAATGAAATTTCTGCTTTTATAGAGCAATTAGAGCGAGTGGATGTTTTGGTTAATAATGCTGGAATTTTCTCAGTTAAATCTTTTGAGGAATTAACGAATAATGATTTCCAACGGATGTATGAAGTTAATCTCATCAGTATATTCTCCTTGAGCCGACAAGTACTATCTAAAATGCCTGAATATGGGCGGATAGTTAATATTGCATCTAGGGCAGCCTTGGGGGCGCGTAATTATGCTCATTATGTTGCTTCTAAAGCCGCTGTCGTGGGTTTAACAAGAGCAATGGCCTTAGATTTAGCAAAATATAAAATTAACGTAAATGCAGTGGCTCCAGGTGTTATTCAGACACCAATGCTTTTGCAGCGTTCAGATATAAAAGAACTAATGGCACAGCAACCGTTAGGAAACCTAGGGGAGGCAGATGATATTGCACATGCAGTAGCTTTTTTTGCGGATAAGCGTTCTAAATTTATAACAGGACAGGTTTTGTTAGTGGATGGAGGACGCTCCATTGGTGGGACAATGGCTTTTTAGAGAGATTGGGAAATGTTGACAGATACACAGAGTACAAATGTCGCTATAGTAACAGGTGCTGGGCAAGGAATTGGTCGAGCTATTGTAGATAGAATGATTAGGGCTGGTATAACAATTATTGCGGTTGATCAGAATGAGGATGGGTTAAAGCAATTGCAATGTGAGCACGATAATATTTTTGCTCTGCAAGGAGACATATCTGATAGTGCTCTATTAGATGCCTTAGAAACATTGTTAACTAGCAATGGTTTGTCAGTCGATATTCTTGTGAATAATGCAGGTATAGCACGAGGTAGTCATGCTTTGGATACTTCTTTAGATGACTTAAGTCGTTACTTTGAAATTAATATTAAAGGAACATTTCAACTTTCTAAATTTGTCTTACCCTATATGTTACGTTCAGGAGGAGGCTCTATTGTCAATATAGCTTCTGTATTTGGGTTGGTAGGGGCACAAAATTCTGCCGGTTATTCTATGTCAAAAGCTGCTGTTATAGGTATGACTAGACAAATGGCAACGGATTTTGGCCCATCAGGAGTAAGAATTAATGCTGTTGCACCAGGATTAATAGTGACACCATTAACGGAAGCAAGGATAAAAACTGAATTATGGCGTCGGCAAATTATGATTGAACAGTGTCCATTACAACGAGCAGGGACGGTAGAAGATATTGCGAATGCGGTTTTCTTTTTAAGTTCCAAGGAAGCCAGTTTTATCACGGGGCATACTTTGGTTGTAGATGGAGGGTGGACACTGGGGAGGTATCCGAGAAAGGAGGCTATTTATGGAGAATGAAACATTACCGGAGAAGGTAGATGTGTTAATTGTGGGTTCTGGTGTGGCAGGATTAGCGACAGCCATTTCAGCAAAATATTTTGGTGCTCACCCCATAGTTATTGAAAAATCTGAGTATTATGGAGGTTCATCAGCTTTATCAGGAGGGGCAATATGGTGTCCAGCCAATCATTTGATGTGTGAAGCAGGGATGGAGGATTCTATAGAGCAAGCGAAGTCCTATTTGAGGCATGAATGTGGAGAGCTGTTTAATGAAGAGTTGGTGGATAGCTTTTTAAGGAATGCCCCTGAGGCGATTAGATTTTTTCATGAGCAAACTCACGTAAAGCTAAAGCACAGACCATTCTCTCCTGATTATCATCCTAATGTCGATGGTGCATTACAAGGAGGACGTGTTTTAGATCCTGAAGAGTTTGATGGGAGATTGCTAATGGATCGGTTGCATCAGCTGCGTCCTCCCATAAAAGAATTTACAGTTTTAAATGGCTTGCAGTTGGGTAGGCAAGACCTAGTTCATTTTACTAGGATGACTCGTAATTTTCAGTCTTTGCTTTGGGTTGTGAAAACAGTAATGAGGTATTATTACGATATAGCAAGGTATGGACGTTATACTAAGATAAAAATGGGTGCTGCTTTGGTTGCTCGTCTTGCGTATACTGCTTTTCAGCAACATATTCCTATTTTAACCAGGCATCATTTATTGAGAATTAATGACTCTACTGAAGGTATTGTGTCTGTACAGATACAAACTCCTATGGGTGAGAAAGAAATTTTTGTCTCAAAAGGGGTTGTGTTGGCGGGAGGGGGCTATCCTCATAATCAAGCAAAAAAAAAGGAGACATATCGTCATTTACAACAAGGTTTCGAACATTATTCAATGGCACCATGTAGCTCAACAGGAGATACAATACAGGAGGCGGAAAGAATAGGTGCTAAATTTTTGTCAACCAATTTAAATCCTGTTAGCTGGACACCAATATCTAAAATACCTCAGAGAGAAGGATATCGATATTTTCCACATCTCTTTATGGATAGAGCAAAGCCGGGGGTGATAGCCATTTCGTCTTTAGGTAAGAGATTTGTTAATGAGGCAGTAAGCTATCATGATTTTGTTCAAGAAATGCTAAGGAATTGTCAGGAAGAGGGAAGTACTTATTGTTGGTTAGTGTGTGATGGCCCAGCTTTGAGAAAATATGGGCTGGGTGCAGTTCCTTGTTTTCCTGGAAGAGTATCTCCTTATATAGAGTCAGGCTATTTAGTTGAGGCAAATTCTATAAGGGAGTTAGCTGAAAAGTTAAAAATAAATTATGATAGTTTAAAAGCCACAATTGATTGCTATAACGAGCAAGCAAAAAAAGGAGTTGATTTAGATTTTGGAAAAGGAGGAGATTCCTATCAGCTTGCTTTGGGAGATGCTGAAAATAAACCGAATGCTTGTTTGAGGCCACTTAGAAATAAGTTGTATGCAGTGCAGTTATTCCCTGGTGATATTGGTACTACAATGGGATTAGATGTTAATGCTAAGGGTCAAGTCAAGAATGGTTTAGGAGAAGTTATTCCCAAACTCTATGCCGTGGGAAATGATGCAAACTCAGTTATGAGTGGATCTTATCCTGGTGCTGGAATTACTTTAGGGCCAGCCTTAACTTTTGGGTATGTAGTTGGTAAGAGTTTAGGTTCTGGCGAGATATAATTTAACGTGTGTGCGCCGTAAATACTGAGGGTTTATGGCGTAATCAGCAAAAGATTTTTGAAATGGCTTGCTTTGTATTCGATTAATTTATCTCTTTTCTAAAATGGCTATTATTAATGTATCTTTTTGTTTATAAAAGGGTTTAAATTATATTTAAATAAATATTATAAATAATAAAAATTTCAATTATATTTGAAAGTTTATATAAAACAAGATATTATTTTGAATATAATTAAAATTTTAAGGAGTCGGAGATGTTATCTCTTATCCCTCGCAAATACTATCTTGAGAAAATCCGCCCTTTTATGCGTAAGAGCCTGATTAAGGTGCTCGTAGGACAGCGTCGTGTGGGTAAAAGCTATGTGCTCCATCAACTTATGCAAGAGATACAAGAAACTGAACCGCATGCCCACATTATCTATATCAATAAAGAAGATTTTCGGTTCAGTCATATCAAAACGTACGAGGATTTGTATCATTACATCCAAACGCAGAAAAAAAATCAGCAAAATAACTACCTTTTCATTGATGAAATTCAGGAAATTCCGCAGTTTGAATTAGCCCTGCGTTCATTACAGCTCGATGCTACTATGGATATTTACTGTACAGGGAGCAATGCACACCTACTTTCGCGTGATATTGCGGGGTATTTAAGTGGTCGAGCGATTCAGATAGATATTTACGGTCTTTCCTATCCTGAGTTTCTGATTTTCATGCAGTTGGAAGATTCTTCATCTGCATTTGAGTTGTATTTGAAGTATGGAGGTTTGCCTTATCTGCATCAGCTACCACAGGATGATAATGTTATCTTTGAATATTTAAAGAACATCTACTCAACGATTTTAATGCGTGATGTGGTGAATCGATTTTCTATCCGTAACCCCTTATTTTTGGAGCAATTAGCTTTATTTCTTGCATCGAATATCGGTAGTCTTTTTTCTGCTAAAAAAATTAGTGATTATTTAAAGTCACAGCAGTTAACTTCTTCTCCTTCTCAAGTTCAAACCTATGTGGATTATCTGGTCAATGCAATGTTAATTCATCGAAGCCAGCGTTATGACATAGAGGGCCGTCGCTTTTTCGATAGTGGGGAAAAATACTATTTTGAAGATTTAGGTATTCGTCATGCCCTTATCGGTTATCGTCCACAAGATATGGGTAAAGTATTAGAAAATACAGTTTTTCATCATCTCCAAATTGCTGGGTATCAAGTAAGTACTGGAGGACTTAAAACACAAGAAATTGACTTTGTGGCTAATCGACAAAATGAGCGTATTTATGTACAAGTCGCTCTATCATTACAAGAGGAAAAAACACTAGAGCGTGAGTTTGGTAATTTACTTAAAATTGCTGATAACTACCCTAAATATGTCGTTACTAAAGAGGCTTTTCATGGCAATACTTATCAGGGAATTGAGTGTATTGGAGTGAGAGATTTTATTAAGGGTGTGTTGGGGTTGTAAACCATGTCTCAAGAGCCAAGGCGAGGAGGATTTGCACTGCCGAAGTGACGAGTGTCTTGCCGAAGAGTTAAGGTTCGAGTGGGCAAAGAATCAAATACCAAAACTCGTGAAAAAATGCACTTATCCGCAAGAATTTCACGAACTATTGAGCATAAAAAAGAGGATGAATCTGTACCCATCCTCCTTTTAATACAATTACAGAGCAGCAGAATACTCTTCCCCTGGATTTTAGCTACTGCGCCTCACGATGAATCTATGATTTCTTTGTGCTTGATGCCCGAGCCTTGCGAGGACTAGCTGTGCGCTCTTCAAACTCAAAGCCTATTTTGCCTTTTTTGTCTAAGACTAAGAAAGCCTTAAACTTGCGATTGGTGCGATTAGAGACAAAGCCCTCCAGTAAGTCCGTCTTACCAGTTGTCAATAATTTTGCCATTTGCTCTTGCGGAATCTCTTGTTGCAAGATGACTTTGCCTGATTTGAAATCGCAAGGATTAGTTTCATTGGCGGACTGATCGCACACATAGTTCATGCCTACATCATAGACTTTCCCATTGGCGCATTTAGGACATTTGCCAATAGGCGTGAGGCGTGAAAAATCGACTTCCTCTTTTTCTTCTTGTTCATTTTGACCAAAATCAAACTCTAGTTTGTTGTCATCAGTGAGGCGCAAAATAGCAGAGAATGGACGACCGAGCTTGCTAATAAAGCCTGATAATGGACCAATGGTACGGTCATGTAATAACTGCTCTACTTCCTCTGTTTCAAAATTACGTCCACCTGGGTTTTTGGTAATAGAGAAGTCGCAAGAAGTACACGCATAGCGACGATAGTTTTCTTTGACTATGCCACCACAAGCAGGGCAAGGTGTTCTGAGCGTGACATAATCGCCAGGAATAGTGTCATGCTCATATTCTTTGGCACGTTTGACAATCACTTGTGTATTTTGTGCAATTTCTTGCATAAAGCGGTCACGGTCTAAAGTTCCTTGCTCAATTTGTTTAAGTTTATGCTCCCACTCGCCAGTCAACTCTGGGGAGGTGAGTTCTTTGATATTTAAACCATTTAAGAGTGTCATTAGCTGACGAGTCTTGGTTGTGGGGATTAGGTCCCGTCCCTCACGACGCAAGTATTGATCGGCAATCAATCCCTCAATAATCGTTGCACGTGTCGCTGGTGTGCCTAAACCACGCTCTGACATCGCTTCACGTAATTCATCATCTTCCACGAGCTTACCAGCCCCTTCCATGGCGCTTAATAAGGTTGCCTCGGTATAGTGTGGAGGTGGTTTGGTTGCATTCTCTGCGATGCGAATATCGTCTGTTTTAACTTGTTCATTGGGTTGTACAGGCACAAGAGTATCTTCCCCCTCTTGTGCTGATTTGCCGTAGACTTCTAACCAACCTGGTGAGACAAGGACTTTCCCTTCTGTTTTGAAGTGATGACCACTAACCACCGTGATGCGTGTGGTCACGCGATATTCTGCGGCAGGATAGAAGATAGACATAAAGCGCTTAGTGATGAGGTCGTAAATTTTGGACTCGGCATCACTAAGTTCTTTGGGCACTTGCAATGTAGGAATAATAGCAAAGTGGTCAGAGACTTTTTTATCATCAAAAATACGTTTGTTTGGTTTTACCCAGTTTTTGCTAAGAATATTTTTAGCAAAAGGAATATGCGCCTTGTTCATGGCAGAGCCACTGTTAGCGATTTCATTCAGTGTTTGTTTAACTGTATTCACGTAATCCTCAGGCAAATAACGTGAATCGGTACGAGGATAGGTGATCACTTTATGGCGTTCATATAGCGTTTGTGCCAACGCTAATGTTGTCTTAGCTGAAAAACCAAAGCGCGCATTGGCCTCACGCTGTAATGTAGTTAAATCATACAAGGCCGGTGAGGATTGAGAGAGTGGTTTGGTTTCTTCGGTGACATTACCATGTTTGTTACGGCATGCCATGACGATGGTTTTAGCCGCAGCCTCCGACCATAAACGACTTTCTTTTTTCTCTGGGTCATTAGGGTCTTTCTTAAAGTCTTTGTCTATCCAACGTCCTTCGTAGATGCCTGCAGCAGATACGAAACTAGCATATACTTCCCAATAGTCTTTAGAAACGAATTGGCGAATTTTCTGTTCACGATCATACACAATGGCTAAGGTAGGTGTTTGTACACGACCGATAGGTGTTTTAAAGAACCCACCATCTTTACTATTGAAAGCAGTCATGGCACGAGTACCATTAATTCCTACTAGCCAGTCTGCCTCAGCACGAGAGCGTGCAGCCGCCTCAAGAGGTTTCATACTCTCATCAGAACGCAGATGGTTAAACGCATCCAAAATCGCCTGCTTGGTCATGGATTGCAACCATAGACGTTGGATGGGTTTGTCTACTTTCGCATATTGAATGATATAACGGAAAATTAACTCACCTTCACGCCCCGCATCGCAGGCATTGATAACCGCACTGACATCTTTGCGTTTGAGTAACTTGACTAAAAGTTTGAGACGCTCCTGGGACTTCTTGTCTGTTGGTTGAATATCAAACCCTTTTTTAGGAATAGCGGGTAAATGAGTAAACGACCATTTGCCACGCACTACGTCATCTGGGTTAAACAACGTTAATAGATGTCCAACACTTGAAGATAAAACGTATTGCCCGTTTTCAAAATACCCATCGTGACGTTCAAAGCCACCTAAGGCACGAGAAATATCCTGTGCGACAGAGGGTTTTTCGGCAATAATTAAGGTCTTACTCATTGCATTCCTTGTGTTTGTTTCTAATAAAAATGGAATTGTCAGAAAATGTATTTTTTGGATAATACGAGAGTGAAGCCGCTTTTGGCAAGTGAAAAACAATAAAGTTAAGAATTAATCTAACGCTGATGATGCTTGAGGTAACAAGGATTTTATTGAAAATAATGAATAAAATCAAAGGTTTTTCTGGGTGAAATAAGATGAAATGGTTGAGGGATAAATTTTATTGGTCGGTTGGTATGTAGGCGAATTTAGTCTATGTACTTGTTGCATAGATGTAGAATGGACTATGAAGGGGCGCCTGTCCAAGCAAAGAGATATTGTATATGGAATTTTTAGTTGATTTTATTTATCACCAGCCACCAATGGTGTTGTTGATTGCAATGCAAGCCCTTTGGGTGATTTGTGTGGTGATGGGCTTAGGGGGAATGTTGGTGCGTGTGAAGGATACCGTACCGACCACTAGTCGTCATTTATTTTTGTGAGTCTAAAAGGAGTGACAAATCGAGCGGTCATCTGTGTGGCTTTAGGTGTGGTGAGTGTTTTGTGGATGGTAAACCATAAAGTGTCTCAGTATGAGGAGGTGCTGAACACTGGAGAAACGCTGGTGTTGGAATTGGTATCTCCGCTCCAATCTGAGGGGGCGCGAACAGGTAGTTTGGTGCTGAATTATCAAGTTTTGACAGCGTTTTTGCAGTATAAACAAACCCATACCACAGAAGAACAACGTGCACAGTTAATAAGAGATAAGGAGGATAATCTAAAGATACTGCATCAACAAGAGTTGTATTTATTGTTGAAAACGGATGATAAGGGAATCGCTAGATTTTGTGGCGTGAGTGATAGCTCCCCCAATACTTCTTCATGTGACCGCTGGGTTCGGGTAGTACAAAATATGCAGGGATGGCAACTGTCAGGACCACATCACTATTTTATTCCTAATGGTGTGGAGATGCCCCTTTCTACGTGGGTTCGTTTTTTAGGGGCGCGTTATGCACAATTTCGACAAGGGAAGGATGGGGAATTGTTGTTGGTGCAGTTGTTGGATGGAGGTTTGCAGCCTATCGTTGTGGAAAATTCTACCTTCACTGATTTGGCTACCGAATAATCGCCTGCTGCCATTAAGAAAGTAAGAAGCAAGAAGATGACAGGTAGAGGCTGTGGTCAAATAGAGGAGGGAGATAATACAGTGTTTTTGTAGAATGAATTGCCTTAATAAGCCATTAGGTGAACATTAATATATGTATACTATAATATCCAAAAATAGGCTAAAATAATAATTTTAGATATTATAGTATCTATTATTATGAAACTACAGTTGCACTCTTCCTATGATATTCAATTAGCTATGGCACAATATTTACGCTATAAGCGTAAGGAGAAAAAACTCTCTCGTCGTCGCTTGGCTGAGGTTAGTCTTGTTCCTGAGGCGACCATTAAGAAATTTGAACTCACGGGTCAGATTTCTCTACGGCAATTGTTGATGTTATGGCAGATTTTGGATGATCTAGATAGATTGTATGCTCTTACGCACCCTGAGCCTCCTATGCCTACATCGATTGAGGAGGTGTTAATGGATTCTCGTCCTGCTCGTCGAGTGGTGATGCCGAGATTACCTAGGAGTAAAAAATGAATACGGTGAAATTGGAAGTTTGGCGTACTTTATCTACAGCAGAGCGGGTCAAAGTAGGAGTATTGGCAAAAAATCAACAGGGCATTTTCTTCCAGTATGATGAGAGTTATTTAAATCAGTTTCCTCAAGGGAATTTATCACCTTTTAAATTGGTGTTTAATCGCAGTGTTCAACTCGCTCCTCGACAACTATTTGAGGGCCTACATTCTGTTTTTGCTGATAGTCTTCCTGATGGTTGGGGACGACTACTGATGGATAGAGTGTTTACTCAGCATCAAATCCCTCTTTTTACTATTTCTCCCTTAGAACGGTTAGCTTATGTGGGAGATACAGCTATTGGGGCACTGTCGTATTACCCCATTTCTGATTTCTCGTCTCAAAGTGACGAAACAATATTATTGTCTACCCTAGGTTTGGAAGCGCAGGCTATTTTTGATGGTCAGACCGATGAAGTACTTGGTGCCTTGGCTCAGGTGGGTAGTTCAGGAGGGGCTAGACCTAAAGCACAGGTGTTTTTTACAAAAAATGATGATGCGCATTGTCATACTAAATATCGTCCTCATGATGAGCCTTGGCTCGTAAAATTTACCTCTAAAAATTTGCCCCTACAGTATGATGAAGGATTGTGTGAGGCAGTTTATCTTCGCTTGGCAGAAAAAGCAGGGATTGATGTTCCTGTATGGCGTTTATTAGACGCACCAAAAAAATCAGGTGCCACACAGTGGCTAGCGACGAAACGGTTTGATTGTGTGGCAACAGAGAATGCACAACTAGGTAGAAAACATACTTTAACGATTTGTGGCCTATTAGAGGCAAACTTCCGTGAGCCATGTTTTGACTATTTGGATTTGATAAAAGTAAGTAATTTGCTATGCCAAGATATGCGTGCCGGTCAAATGCAATTTAGGCGAGCGATGTTTAATCTATATGCTCTCAACCAGGATGATCATACTAAGAATTTTGCATTTTTGCAGAATGATAAAGGAGAGTGGCAGTTATCTCCTTGCTATGATGTGACATTCAGTCCGTCCCCTTATGGTGAACACATGACCTCCTATGCGGGGTTTGGTAAATCCCCTCCATTGGCTGCTATTCAAACACTTGCGTATCAGGCCAATCTTGAATGGAAAGATGCTCTACTCGTCATTGGTGAAGTGAAAGACGCGATTAGTCACTTTGCGGTGTTCGCCAATGAGATGGGAGTTAGTAAGAAAGTCCAGAAAATCATACAGACGCAATTAAACCAACAGGCAAAACTCACCTATAGATAGTCGTTGTTTTAGCATATGGATTATGTAAACCGTTTTGCCCACTTTGCTACCGCTTGCTGCCAAAAGTCCTCAATATTCTGACTACTAAACCGCTCAAATCCTAAAGCTACCCACGCTTTTTCCAAACTCGTTAGGGCGTTAGCTGTGCTAATTGTCGGGGCATGATTTTGTTTAGAAAGTTTACGTCCCTGCTCATCGAGGATTAGAGGGACGCACAGCAAAGAGAGTATTGGCTAGTACCGGACGAGGGAAAATAATAAGGCATAGGTTAATGAAAAATATTCCCTATTCATAATAGCAGGCAATAGCGACAACTTGTGTCGCATAAGCATGAAAAACCAACATAATACGCAAATAAAATAATTTAATTTTGAAATGTTCTTTATTGTAAAAAATTTCATTGACTTTATTTTTTTTATATTCTAGGAAAGTCTTTTTGAATTTCATCGAACTACATTAGGAGGTAAGAATATGCCTAAGATTGTTTTGGGTAATGGTTGGTTTTGTGACGGAAAAGAACTTAGACCTAAGGTTGGCGCTACATGGGCGAACACATGGGTGTATGATGGCAAGGAAATCAAAACTAAAAGAGACTCTACATGGGCGAACACATGGGTTTACAACGGTAAAGAACTGAAAACTAAAAGAGATTCTTCTATAGAGAATACATGGGTGATTCAAGGTGGTACCATCAAACCAAAAATTAGTGCAACTCACGACACCACATATCAGCTAAACGGGCAACCATTGCTGGTGGCATTTGGACAAGCAGTGCTGCGTCTTTGGTAATTTATCCAACAGTTTCTAAAGAGGAGAGATTATGTCTAATATAGACGAGGAAAATCTATTTTTTTCTACCGTTGAGGGTGTGGATGTAAAAGCCATATATACCGAAGAGGGTCTTTTGATTTTAAAAGGTTCAAAGTTTCCATACGGTAACATTAAAGAGGCTAAAAAATATCAAGAAGGTTTTATTAAAAAAAGACATGAATTGTTAATTTCCGGCGATCTCATCAGAGAGGGGGATTATTGCATCTTCCCTAGAGACTTTTTATGTCGTCCCGGCTTGGCTGTCAATGTTATTTTTCTAAGAAACCGCACAGATAAGTGGACAGGCTTTAAAAGAGCAGATGGTACACCATTGCACGCTGTATTAAAAAAAGTACGTGATGTTGATGACGAGGAAGAGGAAACAACCATCTCAGAAGATACAGAACCACTGAAATTATATATGTGTGGTTCTCACGTAGAATGTGGAGTTGAGGAATTATCAAAACAGGAATTCGAAGAGTTTTGTAAGACTGCAAAGGAGGTCGGAGAAGATTATTTACGGAATGTTGCATATGGCGGACGCTTCTATTATAACTATTACACTCCCGAAACGGTGGAATTATATTTACCTAGTGATGATAAAGGGAGGAAATATCTTAACTTACCCTTTTTAGTGATACCTGTTTTGCTCGATTGGGGTTGTCTACTTGATGGTGAGGACATCAAGTGGAATGTTGTATCCAAACTGAATTGGAAAAGAGAAGAGGTAGAGCTTACATTGCCTACTGGTGTCACAATAGAAAAATTCTCTCCAAGAAATTTAGTGTGTTTTCCATCTTTCAAGCGTTTAGAGGATGGCCTATTCCTAGGTGTAGATAATTATTACTATATTTCACCAGATAAATTGAAAGAGATTATGCATCAACATCTGGATGAAATTATAGAATGTGTCGCTCAACTCAAAGTAAAATCTGATTGGGGTAAATCTGCACCGACATTCAAGGAGCTGAAGGAGCTAGCAAAACAGTACATGGATCCTGAGTATCTTTTCTACGATAATGGCAATAAGGATGAAGGCAAAGAGAGGGTAAAAGCTCTCAGACAAGAAGTGATTGACAATATCGCAAAAGTTACAAGTGAACGACCAGATGATAGCTTGAAGGGCAAATATGTTGATTATGATAGAGACGTCCGGTATGATGATATTGATGACGACATTGATGATATTGATGACGACATTGATGATGATATCGATGACGATATTGATGATGATATTGTTAATATTGCTAGTGCTCCTAGCAAAGATTTTGTTGTCCCAGAATCTTTGCTTAGTGCCTTAGAACCATATCAGGCAGAGTCAGATATGTTGGGTGCTGTAGATTCATATTTCGGCGGAGCCAAGGTAATGACTTCATGGAAATTTTACGAAGGTTATTTTGAAGCCAATGACAGTGATGGATATGACTATATCCCTAATTAGTTTGTCGTATAAGTTCCTCGGGGGGGGATATTCCCCCCCCTTTTTTTTGAAAAGAAATTTTTGTGGTAGATTTTCTACTCGTATTGTAGAGTCTAGGATAAATTCCATCACAAACAAATGACTCATAAAAACAGTTATAAGAGGTATTTCAATGTCAGTAAATCAAGTTCATCAGTCGACTGAGGAAAGAGAGAATGTTACCCATAATCACATTCTTTTTGGTGCACCCGGGACAGGTAAAAGCTTTACGCTCAATAAAAATCTTGAGGTATTGCTGGGGGATGATAAGGATACACATTATGAGCGAGTTACTTTTCATCCAGACTATTCTTATGCACATTTTGTGGGAACTTATAAACCTGTTATGGTGGGTAAATCCTCCTCGCAACCATTGGACGAGGAGGTTTTACGAGTAGTGTCCATACTAAAGGATACAAAAGATGCTAAAACAAAATATGAGGAGCTATATAAACTTTTTGAGGCAGGAGAATTTGAGGATGGGTTGTGGAGAATTCCTCTATTGGTAGGCATCGCTATGGGTAAAGCTGATAACGATAAAGAGTCTAAGGTTACAGTTAAGAACAAAAATGGCGAGGACTCAAAAAGTACGGTAGAAATAAATCACGGCAAGGCCATCAGTAAATACGTTCAGTTCGTATCAGATCAGCCAGAGAATACCTCCAATATCGCCTATGAATATGTCCCCGGTCCTTTTATGCGAGTTTATGTGAAGGCATTGAAAAATCCTTCTAAACCTCATGTACTTGTTATCGAAGAGATTAATCGTGCTAATGTCGCTGCTGTTTTTGGCGATATTTTTCAGCTTCTTGATAGAAATGACGAGGGTGCGAGCGTATATCCTATACAGACTTCTGAGGATATTAAACAGTATCTTGCCAAAGAATTATATGGTCGTAATCCGGAGGCTTATAAGACGCTTTGTATTCCTAAGAATATGTATATCTGGGCGACGATGAATAGTGCCGATCAAGGGGTATTTCCAATGGATACGGCGTTTAAAAGACGATGGGATTTTACATATCTGGATATTGATAATGGAGAAGAGCAGATTGCAGGGAAATATGTGCAACTGTCAGAGTCTCAAAAGATTGAATGGAATAAACTTAGAAAGGCGATTAACCAGTTTTTGATAGAAGAAAAAATCAATGAGGACAAGTTACTGGGCCCCTATTTTTTATCAAAGAATATTGTTGCACCAGAAGGTAAAGACATCAACCGAGAAGATTTTATTCGCGTATTTAAGAATAAAGTATTGATGTATTTGTTTGAAGATGCGGCGAGACAAAAACGCCAAACTTTGTTTGCAGGATGTGGTGGAAAAGCACTTCAGTATTCGGCGATATGCAAAGCATTTGATGAGAAGGGAGTCCATATTTTCCACGATAGTATTAAGGCTGCGATGGGCTTGTCGTCGTTATAGTGTGTATTGCAGGATCACATAAGAGCAGTATCTAAGAGGATGTTAGTCATGATTTCTGTGTTTGTGAAAGAACAACGACGATATCGATTTGATGAGCTATGTCAGGTATTTCATCAAACGCAGGAAGAGGCTATTCGCTTGATTCACAAACTTAAAGCGTTTGGTATTCTGAAGATGGTTAGGCCATCTAATAATCAAAAGGATATGTCAGAGCTATTGGACGATGATTGCGAAATTATTGACACTGAGAACGAAAGAGATTGCTTTTATGTCTTTGCCTTTGTTGGGGTGGCGGTTATAGGGGGATGCGTTTTAAAGTGTTACCCTAAATATTTGTCTGATAATCTTCAGCCTCATGAAGCGTTAAGTCAAGTACTTCAAGTTTTAAGTAAATACAAATCAAGTAAATATCAGTCGTTAGAAAGTAGCGAGGAGTCGCAACACCTTAACTTTCTCGCTACTATGCTTTTTTTGTTGCAAGATTACTATGAATATGGACTGTATAGTAATACAGAAACCATTATCGAAAACAACGGAGAAGGGGAAATTGTTTGGGATAAGACAGTAAATGAGACCTTCCCTATGCTCCTTAACCAACGTCCTTATTATATGGATTTAAGAACGAAAAGAAAAAGGACAAATGAAGAAGATTTTCTAAGGCTGTTGCATTCATGTGTTTTAACAAAAATATCGAATAAGCTCCAAACGCTTGGATTACTGTCCTTATTTGGGCTAACGGCAGTGGAGTTGACGGATATAGACTTAGAAGATTTAGGTGACACAGAATATATCCTGCATCAGATAGAGAAAGAACGACAGATTCAATTCAATACTCGGAAACAAAGATTATTAAAAAAATTGCATCTGTACCTGAGCCATGGTAATAGCACTTACGGTGATGATGGTTTTTTTGTTTTTGGGACAAACAGCTTTCATATGGTATGGGAGCACGTTTGCTCTCAGGTGATGAATAATCTGCTAAATGCTAATGTCGAAGATTTAACACTGCCCTCTCCCTTGCAAGAGGATAGGTATAAAGGGCTTACACTTAAAGAAGTGATTGAGAAGCCCTACTGGAGTGCAACACAGAAAACAGCAACAAGTACATTAGTACCTGATTTAGTGACAATTAAGCAGAATCAATTTATTATTTTTGATGCGAAGTATTATAGGCCAATTCTTGAGTTGGGCGAGCCCCCCAAGGGACAACCCGGTATTGAGTCCATTACAAAACAGTATTGGTATCAGCTAGCCTATCAGGAATTTATCAAGAGACATCAGTTTTCTGACGTTAAAAACTGCTTTTTACTCCCTACAGATGGTGATGCTATACAGGATAAGGGAACGGTATCGTTAGATATGTTCCAATCTTTGGGTTTGGTGGACATTCAGGTGAGACTTTTACCCGCCAAAATGGTATATGAATACTATTTAAGTGGTCAGAAAATGGATATTGACTTACTCAAATTATGAAGTGTATCGTAAGAGCGATTTTGGGTAGGCTTATAAACTTTTGTTTTAATGTTTAGATTGCGATGTTTATGGTTCCAGTGGCTTTTAAGTTAGAACTTTTGAGAAAGTCACTATTTTATGTTTAGAAACCGTTTTGCCCACTTCGTTATCGCTTGCTGCCAAAAGTCCTCAATATTTTGACTACTAAACCGCTCAAATCCTAAAGCTACCCATGCTTTTTCCAAACTTGCTAGGGCGTTAGCTGTGCTAATTGCCGGGGCGTGATTTTGTTTAGAGAGTTTACGTCCCTGCTCATCGAGGATAAGGGGTACGTGCATATAACGCGGATAGCTGTGTTGTAGCGAAAAATGATATGGAGCTACTGTTGTGTTTCCCTGTGGTTGATGATGGTGAGATAAACCACTTTGATAAAGATAATCATACAAACACAACTGTCGCTGGGTGGAGTCGAGTAAGTCCTGTCCTCGCACAATATCGGTGACGCCTTGATCCATATCATCAATAACCACGACTAACTGATAGGCAAATAAACCATCTGCCCTTTTGATAATAATGTCACCGATAGCGTGTTGAGGGTTTTGCGTTTGCCTACCTAACCAACGATCTTCAAAAGTCACTTCTTTGTCTGGCATGATTAAACGCCATGCTCTAGGTGGTTTGTTTGTCCCATGGCGACAAGTACCTGGATAGGGATATTGTCCATTTTCATGGAGTCCCAAGGCTATCGCACTATCGGCAATTTCTTTGCGTGTACATGAGCAACCGTAGACTAACCCTCGTGCTATCAATGCTTGAAAACACTCTTCATAACGTGCTAATCGCTGAGACTGCCAAATCACCTCCCCATCCCAGTGCATACCTAGTGTCTGTAATTGCTGCATAATCGCAAGGTCAGCACCTTCTACAACACGAGGGGTATCAATATCCTCAATACGCAATAACCATTTCCCATGATGAGCTCTAGCATCTAGGAAACTCGCCATGGCAGCGACAAGTGAACCATCATGAAGAGGGCCACTGGGACTAGGGGCAAAACGACCGATGTAAGGATTGTTCATACAGAAAATGTTATCAATAGGTGTGCTTAAATTTTGAAATAAAAGATGTGCTCTGGGGTAAATGCACGATACAATTATAAGACAACAAGGTTCAGTAATAGCTTACAATGAATATTTGGGAAATTATAAAAGAGGAATTGTTTGTTAACGTTGATTTTTCGAAAAAGTACTATTTGAGTAATTTTTTGTGTAAAATAAATTACTCATTTTGATTGTCGGGTGTTCACATGGATGATATTGCTTACTATAAATTGGAAAAGCAACCGTTGTTATTTGTATTGGCGGAGTTCAGATTTCCTGACGTTCTCAAGATAGACAAGTTCGTCCCTGATGTTCAAGAGTGTTTACGAGAACAATTGCCGTATTTTGAAGAACAACAATCCCAAAAGCTAACATTACAGCCTGATGGGATTAATATCACTGCAGTGCCACGATATGTTTTTACAAACAAACTACAGCAACAAGCAGTAGTGCTTGAATCTAATCGACTGTTCTGCGTTTCTAGTGTCTATAATCGTTTTGATGGATTCAAGTCCTTTTGCTCAAAAACTTTGAGAATTATAGAGGACATCATTCATCCCTCTGCCTTGCAAAGACTGGGATTACGCTTTGCGGATCTTGTCATGGATGACACAACAGGTGCAGATATCACTTCATATGTGAATTTCGATATTTCTTATCATGCTCATTTAGAAAGCATTGGTACTCTAGTTCGTAAAGCTAGTGAATTTGTTTTTCAGACAACAGAAGGGCATATGACCATACGAACTCTATATGGTAGCCATAATTTAAGCGTGTTGCCTGATGTTGGTCAGCTGCCGATTAAGCTTCCTGAAGTGGCTTCTTTTGCTAGCAAACGCATTATTTTAGATTTTGATCATGTTTGGGAAAGCATGACCAGAGATGAGGATATTAATTTTAGTGCACCACACATTGTTGACAAATTAAATGGTTTACATGCTTTATCCAGAGAATGTTTTTGGAATATCGTCACCAAAGAGGGGCTCCAGTCATGGAAATAATGCCTTCTTTATCTAGCTCTGGTGCACTTATTTGCTCTCTTGTCGTAGGGATTAGTATGCATGTCGGTAGTGGAGGTAGTGTATATGTCGCATCTTTATTGGCAGTAAATACAAAAGTGCTTTCTCAGGCAACGTTTGAAACAAAAGTTGCTCAAATTAAATTGGATGTGGAAAAACAGGTAAACTTTATTGAGACTGTTTTTTCTTTGAGCGAAGAAAAGTTAGCAGAATGTTTACAAGTAGAAAGAAAAACGGTTTATAACTGGAAAAAGAATAACCACATCCCTAGAAATAAATCACGTGAGAAATTCTTTAAGTTATATACATTAGCTAATTCTTGGCATAATTTAGGTTATCCCAGCGGTAAGATGCTTTCACAACAAGGCATTAGTAATCAATTACTAGAGATACTACCATCGCTGGATGAGGAGCGAATCCTCTTTCTAGGAAGAGCATTGATGCGTCAATTACCTCAAAATACCCCTTTATTATAGGTATCCATCATGCGTTCATGGCTAGAAGAACATAATTGGAGACAAGGCTCTTTTGTTAAGAGAGAAGACTTGGCAAGATTGCGTCTATTACTACCAGAATATTTTGGGGAAGACAGTAATATTCTGTTAATTGTTGCCTCACAGTCTTGTGATGTATGTGCTTCACCTGATACAGAGAAGTTTATTGAGTTTATCATTGCCAGACAAATAGACACATTAAATGGTAATTTAATGTACAACAAGCATCCTAGGTACTTACATATTAAAGCGCTTAATAATGAGGGTGAAAATGTAGAGAACATTTATTTAGAGCTTCGGGCGCATGAAAAAATTAAATTAAGCAAAGACGCAATTTACCAAATGATTCAGGCAATCGCTCCTGATATAGATATGGCCTTGGATGCTAAGACCTGTCAACAATTTGCAGATTGGCTAGCTGCTAGATATAATCGCCCTGCTTTGCCGACAGTTTTTGAAAATCGTTTTAATCAACAGTGGCAGAAAAGAAAACGAGAGAAAGATACGGAGAAGCTTAATGAGGATATCTTGGGTATATATGTAGATATCTATCCAGATAAAGAGTTAGAAGATAATGAATCCTACCAAGTTCAATTGCTTTTTCTCATTTCTGACTTTGCAGAACAAGATGAAAGTCTCAAGAAGGAAATTCGTGAATTGATGAAAAAATATGAAAATACTTTGCTTGATGCTGGTTGCGTTGTTTTAGCCTCTCAGATGGCAACTGAACAGAAAATTTCCGTGGCAACTTTTAGAAATTATCGTCGTTTTTACCTGGATAGCATGTCTTATAAAAATGAAACTCTTCAACCATTACATTATGGATAATAGAGTGCAATTATTACTTAAGAACAGAGTGTAGTGAGATAACTTATCGTAAGAAAAATAATCGAAGGAGTGATAGCAGGGACAGAACAAGAAGTACTAATGGCAGAAGGATAGGTATTAATACATGGTTATTATTTGATTATTATTGCCAGTTATGGGTGGATAATTATTTAGCAATATATACTGTTGATGAGGGGAATAAAACAGTTTATATCTTAACCATTCAATGTCAAGCACGTCAGACTTAGTGATAACAAGCATCCTTACAAAAAAACGTATACAATAGTTTTTATTTTGTCGCCTATTTATAAGGAGCGCTGCCATGGCATTCAATTTCGCTGATACTCAGTCATTGATGGATATTACTTCTCGTCCTGAGCTTGTGTTTGTTAAAGGAGAAGGTTCTTGGTTAGAAGATCACAATGGCAAGCGATATTTGGATGTTATCCAAGGTTGGGCAGTAAATTGTTTGGGTCATAATCCTAAGCCTATTGTAGAGGCGTTGAATAAGCAATCTCATCTTTTAATTAATCCCTCCCCTGCTTTTTACAATCTCCCCTCTATTGAGTTAGCTAAACGCTTAACGGGAGCGTCTGTTTTTGACCGTGTATTTTTTGCAAATAGCGGAGCAGAAGCCAATGAGGGGGCTATTAAACTAGCCCGTAAATGGGGGCAGAAAAAACGCAATGGCGCTTATAAAATCATCACCATGGATCATGCTTTCCATGGTCGTACATTAGCGACAATGTCCGCCTCTGGTAAAGAGGGATGGGATAAAAAATTCCCTCCTCAAGTAGATGGTTTCCCTAAAGCGATTTTGAACGATTTGGACTCTGTTCGTGCCTTAATTGACGACCAAACCGTTGCGGTAATGCTTGAGCCAGTACAAGGTGAAGCAGGTGTTATTCCTGCAACTAAAGAGTTTATGCAAGGTTTGCAAGAGCTTACTCGTGAAAAAGGCATTCTCTTTATCGTCGATGAAGTACAAAGTGGTTATGGTCGTTGTGGTGAGTTATTTGCTTATCAACACTATGGGGTTACCCCAGATATTATGACCTTGGGTAAAGGTATCGGTGGTGGTGTGCCGCTATCTGCTTTACTCGCACGTGAGGAGGTGGCTGTATTTGACCATGGTGACCAAGGGGGTACTTATAATGGTAATCCGTTGATGACGGCGGTGGGGGTGGCTGTTTTTGATACCTTAATGGCTCCAGGGTTTATGGATAGCGTTAAAGCACGAGCGGCACAACTTTCGGCAGGATTGCTTAAACTGTCAGATAAGTATGGCATGAAAGGCGAACGAGGTTTAGGTTTATTGCGTGCCTTATTACTCGATGGTGACTATGGTAATGAGTTAGTCGCTGCTGCTCGTGATGCAGTGCCAGAGGGGTTATTATTAAACGCTCCTCGCCCTAATTTGCTTCGCTTTATGCCGGCATTAAATATCACTAGTGAAGAGGTGGATTTATTGCTGGCTCGTTTAGACGATTTAATTGCGAAAGTGCGTAAATAAAGATTGCCTGCAAGCTCTGTAGAATTTCATTTCAATAGCATTGCGTTGGCTGGTTAGATTACATAGTTTATGCAGTTGTAGTGGAGATAGCAGAGTGGTGGAATAAAAAAGACCGTGATTCATGTAAGTCATCAACATTGTGATGATTAAGAGAATACGGTCTTTTTGTTGCTAAGAATCTTACTGTGTTAGTTTGTTGGTACTGCATCTGGTAAGATGGCATCCACGGATTCTTTTGATAACTTTAATCCTAAGGGAATGTCTATGACAGAAGAACGCATTGCAGCTCTTGAAAATGAACTTGATGAGCTAAAAGATTTAGTGTTAACGTTGGTGGAGAGTAATAATCAGTTAATGCTAAAACAACTTGCAGCTCAACAAGTCATTATGAGTTTATCGACCTTGGTCGAAGATAAAGCACAATTAAAAAAGGCGATTGTGCTTTGTCGAGATGACTACCTCCAGTATGCCGAGGAATCAGGAGAAGAGTCTGAGCTGACAGATGTCTATGAGAGTGCTATAGATGAATATTTAGATTTGTTATAAGCACTCCTTGCTTAAACAAGCCTAAACCTTGCTTATTTTCCCCCAAATCTTGCTTAATAATAAATTTTTATTATAAATCAATGCATTATAAGAAAAATTGAACCTTGCTTAAACAAGCCTAAACCTTGCTTATTTTCTCTCAAATCTTGCTTAACAAAAAATAATGTTTATAAATCAATATGTTATAAAGAATGTTTAGCCTTGCTTAAACAAGCCTAAACCTTGCGTATTTCATCCTATCGCATTTAAGCAAGACTGCAATGGATCATTTTAAATACGATTTAATTACTTGCAAAATCACATCAGTATCTTGTTGTCGTTTTTCTAATTCTGGCTCGTTAATTAAATGGTCGGTAATATGCCCCTCTATAACGGCTCCCATCAGCCCATTAACAGCCCCTCGAATAGCAGCAATTTGCTGTAAGACGGCGGCACAGTCACCCTCATTCATTAACTGTTTTTCTAAAGCAGCAACCTGCCCTTGAATACGTCTTACACGGGTTAAGAACTTTGATTTATCTTTGATGGTATGCATAGTTCAACTCCTTATAACGTATAAATATACCATATTTTTGTATACTGGGGGGTTGTATATTTATACTAGGGGGGAGTATAATAAATTCACTAAAATTTTATAGTGAGAAAAGCATGACAGAGTTCGCAACCCTTTTACAACAAGGTAATGCGTGGTTATTCATTCCTAGTGCTATTCTATTAGGTGCTTTGCATGGGTTAGAGCCAGGGCATTCCAAAACCATGATGGCGGCTTTTATTGTGGCGGTGAGAGGTACGCCTACTCAAGCGGCGTTGTTGGGCTTATCAGCGACAATCTCTCATACAGCAGTGGTATGGATTATCGCTATGGCAGGGTTGTATTTTGGACAGCATTGGAATGCCGAGACTTCAGAGCCTTATTTTCAACTTATTTCTGCGGTAATCATTATTGGGGTAGCAATTTGGATGTTATGGCGGACATGGTATGGACAGCATATAGGGTGTCACCATCATGACCACGAACATCACCACCATCATGACCATGGACACCATTGCCCCCATGAGCACGGTCATACACCTTGTCATGGACATACGCATCATGAGCATTCACACCATGATGGGCAAATAGCTGTACATCAAACAGAACATACTCATGAGATCGAACATCATCATACACATAATGATTTAAATTTATTAACTGAGGGTGAATATCAAGATGCACATGAGCGAGCACATGCAGAAGATATTCAACGTCGCTTTGCGGGTAGAGAGGTGACTACAGGTCAAATTGTGATGTTTGGTTTGACTGGAGGATTAATTCCTTGCCCTGCTTCTATTACTATTTTGCTTCTATGTTTACAACTACAAAAAATCACACTTGGCGCAACGCTTGTTTTATGTTTTAGTATTGGATTAGCCATCACACTTGTTGCATCGGGATTAGTGGCAGCATTTGGGATGCGGTATGCGGCAAAACGCTGGAAAGGTTTTGGGGAATTTACCCGCAAAGCCCCTTATTTTTCAGGTCTATTGATTTTAGCTATAGGACTTTATGTGGGGTATCATAGTCTTACTGTGATTATTCAATAGTACAGCTACATTTAGACCGATTTCTGCTAACTAATCGGTCTAAGAAAGCATGGCTAGTTTTTGTAAAAAAAGACTTCTTGATTAGGCCCTTAATATGATTGAGTTTAGGTAAGCTTGGCGATTCCCTGTCTTTTCCAGCCGCTACTCATCCCTCACTCCTAGTGATTATTTTACTTCTTCAAGAAAAATAATTACTCCTTCGGTATAACTATAACCATAACCAAAACCGTAGCTACCGCCTCCGCTAACTTTTTCGGTATCGCTTAAAAATCTGGGGGAGCTTGTAATTTTAGAGTCATCGTACTGATAGTTATATGCACCAGAAATGACAGGAGTAATGCAGACGACCCTGTAGCCCTTTTCTAACCATTCGTTGACTGCTTTGTCAATATCCTCTGACAACCGTGCTCCGTCAACTTCAGTATCTGAATATCCTACGATTTCAGTGGAATAAGTGGTGGTGTAAACTTTTTTCTCATATCCTAACCAACTTTTTTTGGTCTCACCTGTATCCACTTTCTGAGAAACTTCTTTGAATATAGGTTTGAAATGGGCTTGTACAAAAATTGTCTTCATCATACGAATTACCTATTAGCCATAATGTGTGCAGTAGAGTAATCAACACATTATCAGTCCATTGAAATGATGAAGCATTGTAGCATAGGGAGGGTAGATTCGTGATTTAGGGACGAAGAAAACAACCCTCCGCTCAAATGTTTTTGGAGGAGGGTTGTCGATATTCAAAGAGAAAGGTTATTCTCCCAACTTAATCAACTCTACACCATCAGTGACTTGATCTCCTACAGCATAGAAAATTTCCTCTACCCTACCATCTTTCGGAGAGGTAATAGTATGCTCCATCTTCATAGCTTCCATCACTAAAAGAGTTTGTCCTGCTTTGACAATATCACCAGCACTGACTGCTAGCGAAATAATCTTGCCTGGCATAGGAGCTACTAAACTACCACCATGATCTTGTTCATCAGCTGAATGATGCAAATCATCAGGGAGTTGTAGATGGGTGACTTTACCTTGGTCAAATACATAAGCATTTTCACCAGTCAATACAACGGACATCATAGAATTTACACCATCTAGCGTGATATGCGTGATAAAACGTCCACCATCTATTTCTACTTTCCAGACAAAAGGTAGCGTTTGCTCGCCCAAAGTGAATGTCCAGTCGCCGCCTACTCGCTGTAGCAACACGGTTCGACACTCGTCACCATCTTGTAAGTGGATAGATTCATTGAATACAGAGGCAACACGCCAGGTATCGTTAAAATCCCATGGATCTGCAGCTTGTTGGTGAGTATGTTTTGTTGCAGATAGCTGCCCTCGTTGGGCTAATAATGCAGCGATTAGATGGGCTACGACAGTAGTAGTAGCGGGTTGAGCTTTTGGTAATAACTGCTCTGAATTTTTCTCAATTAACCCAGTATCTAAATCTGCACTCGTAAAGGCCTTATTCGCAAATAAACGCCCCAAAAATGCCACATTAGTACTAACGCCAACGACTTGGGTTTCGGCAAGTGCTTGTTGCATACGGGCAATGGCTTGCTCACGGTCTTCACCCCACACAATAAGTTTAGCAATCATAGGGTCATAGAAAGGAGAGATTGTATCCCCTTGTCTTACCCCTCCATCAACACGGATAGCACCACTACGCTCAAATTTCACATGTTCAGGTAAGCGGAAAAATTGTAATTGACCAATAGAGGGTAAAAAACCATTGTCAGGATTTTCTGCATAAATGCGTGATTCAATGGCATGCCCGTGAATGCGTAAATCTTCTTGACGAGCAGGTAGTGCTTCGCCTGCGGCTACACGTAGTTGCCACTCCACTAGGTCATAGCCAGTAATCATCTCAGTCACTGGGTGTTCTACCTGCAAGCGAGTGTTCATCTCCATGAAATAAAAGCGACCATCTGGCTCAGCAATAAACTCTACCGTCCCTGCACCAACATAACCAACGGCTTTAGCTGCAGCCACGGCAGCTTCTCCCATCTGTTGGCGACGCTCTGCTGTCATACCTGGTGCAGGTGCTTCCTCGATGACTTTTTGGTGACGACGCTGCACAGAACAATCGCGTTCAAATAGATATACTGCATTGCCATGACTATCTGCAAATACTTGAATTTCAATATGACGAGGCTTACTCAAATAGCGCTCTACTAGTACTTTATCATCACCAAAACTATTAATTGCTTCACGTTTGCAAGAACTCAATGCCTCTTTAAAATCAGCTTCAGATGGGACAATACGCATACCTTTACCGCCACCACCTGCACTGGCTTTAATTAGAACTGGGTAGCCAATACGATTAGCTTCTTGTTGCAGAAAATCTGGGTCTTGATTATCGCCATGATAGCCTGGTACGAGTGGCACACCAGCTTTTTCCATTAGAGCTTTGGCCGCAGATTTACTACCCATGGCAGAGATAGATGATGCAGGGGGGCCAATAAAGACAATACCGTTGTCTGCACAAGCTTGAGCAAAGGCCTCATTCTCAGATAAGAAACCATAACCAGGATGAATGGCTTGTGCACCTGTGCGTTTGGCAGCTTCCAGAATAATATCGGCACGTAAGTAGCTTTGGCGAGGTTCAGAACCACCGATATAAACGGACTCATCACAAGCAGCAACATGAGCAGCATTTGCATCGGCATCAGAATAAACTGCCACAGTACGAATACCCATTTTGCGAGCAGTAGCAGCGACACGGCAAGCAATCTCACCACGATTGGCAATAAGGATTTTGGTAAACATAATTCTGACCTCTCATTAAATACGGAATACGCCAAACTTGGTGTCTTCAATCGGAGCATTAAGTGCAGCAGATAAACTAAGCGCCAATACACGACGAGTGTCTGCAGGTTGAATAATGCCATCGTCCCATAGACGTGCAGAAGCGTAATAAGGATGACCTTCTACTTCATATTTGGCACGGATAGGGGCTTTAAATGCCTCTTCTTCCTCCGCCGACCATGTTTCACCTTTGGCTTCGTATTGATCGCGTTTAATGGTAGAAAGTACACTAGCTGCTTGCTCCCCACCCATTACAGAGATACGCGCATTAGGCCACATATAGAGCATCCGAGGACCAAAAGCACGACCACACATACCATAGTTACCTGCACCAAATGAACCACCAATCAACACGGTAAATTTAGGCACAGAGGCAGTAGATACAGCTGTCACCATTTTGGCTCCATGACGTGCAATCCCCTCATTTTCATATTTGCGACCTACCATAAAGCCAGTAATATTTTGCAAGAACACCAGAGGGATTTTACGTTGGCAACATAACTCAATGAAATGAGTGCCTTTTTGGGCGGCTTCAGAGAAGAGAATTCCATTGTTAGCGATAATACCCACTGGCATTCCATGAATGTGTGCAAAGCCAGTCACTAGTGTTGTACCAAAACGCGCTTTAAACTCGTCAAATTCAGAGCCGTCAACAATACGAGCAATCACCTCACGTACATCAAAAGGTTTGCGAGTATCCACAGGGATAATACCGTTAAGTTCTTCTGGATTATATAAAGGCTCACGTGAAGGAATGATATGCAGCGGATTGTTCTTTTTAAGGTTGAGACGTGCTACTGCTTGACGAGCAAGCTCTAAAGCGTGTAAATCATTATTGGCTAGATGATCCGCCACACCTGATAAACGAGTGTGCACATCACCACCGCCTAAGTCTTCTGCACTAACCACCTCGCCTGTTGCTGCTTTTACAAGAGGGGGACCACCTAAAAAAATTGTCCCTTGGTTCTTAACAATAATAGACTCATCACTCATCGCTGGTACATAAGCACCACCTGCAGTACATGAACCCATCACTACTGCGATTTGAGCGATGCCCATAGCTGACATTTGCGCTTGATTAAAGAAAATGCGTCCGAAATGCTCACGATCAGGGAAAACTTCATCTTGGCGTGGTAAGTTAGCACCACCAGAGTCTACAAGATAAATACAAGGTAGGCGATTTTGCTGCGCAATTTCCTGTGCACGTAGATGCTTTTTCACTGTCATGGGGTAGTAGGTCCCCCCCTTCACAGTCGGATCATTACACACAATCATACACTCCACTCCCGATACACGACCGATACCCGTAATGATACCTGCACCAGGCGCTTCATTATCGTACATATCATGAGCAGCTAATGGGGAAAGCTCTAGGAAAGCACTACCTGGGTCGAGCAGGCGCTCTACACGTTCGCGAGGCAATAACTTGCCACGAGCTGTGTGCTTGTCACGTGCAGCTTGACTGCCACCAAGCGCTGTTTTAAGGAGTTGTGCTTTAAGGTCATCGACCTGTGCTTGCATACTTGCTGCATTGTCCAAAAAGGCCTGCGAGCGAGTGTTAATTTTGGATTGAATGACTGGCATAATAGTTCCGTTTTTATTCTAAAAAGCGAGGTTTTTTGTGAAACCTCAATCTCCAAAGTTATAAACCCTATAGGTGTTTGTGGAATACCGTATCCGTATAGGTAGAGGGGCTATTCACTATCCACTTACTGAATTGAGTAAGCTATTTAACATACACCGTATAGACGCAGGGATGTGACTCACTATCTACAGTTCTATCGGGTCTGTTTGACACCGTACCCATATAGGGTTTACTTAGTTACCAACAGATATACACCCATTTATTATCTGTTAGTTGAGAGAGCTTGTTCACAGAAATCTTTTAGTTGAACAAGCTCCTTTCACTAGTGTGGTTAGAGCATCTCTACTGCTAGGGCAACTGCCTCACCGCCACCAATACATAGGGTAGCGATACCTTTTTTGCCACTAGTTTTACGTAGCGCACCCACTAAAGTAGTGAGAATACGAGCACCAGAAGCACCGATAGGATGCC
Organism: Pelistega europaea; assembly: GCF_013133775.1. Classification (GTDB taxonomy): domain Bacteria; phylum Pseudomonadota; class Gammaproteobacteria; order Burkholderiales; family Burkholderiaceae_B; genus Taylorella; species Taylorella europaea. The sequence continues at coordinate 93,245 of NZ_JABGBO010000001.1, forward strand.
CAAGAGCAGTCGCTCCACCGTGAATATTGACTTTAGCGTGATCAAGATCAAGCTCTTTCATCGCTGCCATAGTGACAACAGCAAAAGCTTCATTAATCTCAAATAAATCCACGTCTTGTTTAGACCAACCTGCTTTATCTAAGCACTTTTGAATCGCACCAACAGGAGCTGTTGTAAACCAGGCAGGCTCTTGTGAGTGTTGAGAGTGGGCAACGACACGAGCTAATGGTTTTACCCCAAGTTTTTCTGCAGTGGAGGCACGCATTAAGACTAATGCTGAAGCACCATCAGAGATAGAAGAGGCATTAGCTGCTGTCACAGTACCGTCTTTCTTAAATGCAGGACGAAGAGTAGGAATCTTCTCTGGTTTGGCTTTAAGAGGAGATTCGTCTTTATCCACTACGGTATCACCATTACGACCAGAAATAGTCACAGGTACGATTTCCCACTCAAAGCTGCCATTAGCAATGGCCTCATTCGCTCGACGTAAAGATTCGATAGCATAAGCGTCTTGTTGCTCGCGTGTAAAGCCAAATTTATCGGCACATAATTCAGCAAATACACCCATAGCAGTACCCTTTTGGTAAGCATCCTCAAGACCGTCCAATGCCATATGGTCATACATCATTGAGTGTCCATAACGATAGCCTTGGCGAGCTTTGGGTAATAAATAAGGGGCGTTAGACATGCTTTCTTGACCGCCCGCTACAATGACATCGGCACTACCTGCCAATAGCATATCATGTGCTAGCATCACTGCTTTTAGACCTGAGCCACATACTTTGTGAATGGTTAATGCCCCTACGCTTTGCGGTAGTCCAGCACCTAGTGTTGCTTGGCGTGCAGGTGCCTGACCTTGTCCTGCTTGTAGGACGTTACCCATAATAACGTCTTGAACATCTTCTCCTTTGATGCCAGCACGTTCAACAGCAGCTTTAATGGCAATAGCACCCAACTCATGTGCTGCCAAACCAGATAAGCTGCCTAACATAGCTCCCATAGGAGTACGGACAGCAGAAACAATAACAACAGGATCTGACATAATAAATTTCCTTTAAAATGTTTACCTATCAGAGATAGGGTTAAGTTTTCTGTAATACCAGCATCAAGTATGAGTAACTATCAAGTCGTTGTGAAAGACTTCAATGCATCTACTATGCTTTAAGTGATAACGATACATTAAGACAGGGTAGAGGTATTACTTCGTTTCATTAAATAATTCACGACCAATCAGCATACGGCGAATCTCGCTAGTACCAGCACCGATTTCATATAATTTTGCATCGCGCCAGAGGCGTCCCACAGGGAATTCATTGATATAGCCGTTACCGCCAAGAATCTGAATACCTTCTCCTGCCATCCAAGTTGCTTTTTCTGCACAATATAAAATCACTGCAGCGCAGTCTTTACGGACTGTACGAACATGGTCTGCACCTGCTCGGTCGAGATTCTTTCCTACGGTATAGCAGAATGCACGGCAGGCCTGCAATGCTGTGTACATATCAGCGATTTTGCCCTGAATAAGTTGGAATTCACCGATGGATTGGCCGAATTGTTTACGGTCATGAATATAAGGAACGACAACGTCCATCACGGCTTGCATAATCCCTAGAGGGCCACCAGATAATACGGCACGTTCATAATCCAAACCACTCATTAAGACTTTGACCCCACCATTGAGCTCTCCCAGGATATTTTCTTCAGGCACTTCGCAATCTTGGAATACTAGCTCACCCGTATGGCTACCACGCATACCCATTTTGTCGAGTTTTTGCGCAATGGAGAATCCTTTGAACCCTTTTTCAATAATAAAAGCAGTGATGCCTTTAGAATGTGCTTCTGGTTCTGTTTTGGCATAGACAACTAATGTATCCGCATCAGGGCCATTGGTAATCCACATTTTGCTACCGTTAAGAATGTATTTATCCCCTTTCTTTTCGGCACGTAATTTCATGCTAACGACATCAGAGCCTGCACCGGGTTCAGACATAGCCAAAGCACCAATATGCTCTCCAGAGACTAATTTGGGAAGGTATTTTTGTTTTTGTGCAGGAGTACCATTACGGTGGATTTGATTGACACAAAGATTAGAGTGTGCGCCATAAGACAAACCGACAGAGGCACTAGCACGAGAAATCTCTTCCATGGCAATCATATGTGCTAAGTAACCCAGATTGGTGCCGCCATATTCCTCTGAGACAGTTAAACCTAGTAAACCCATATCACCAAATTTACGCCATAAATCCATCGGGAATTGGTCAGAATGGTCAATCTCCTGGGCTCGAGGGGCAATTTCTGCTTGTGCAAATTGTTGAATAGCCTCGCGAAGCATATCTAAGTCTTCGCCTAACTCAAAATTTAAACCAGGTAAATTCATGTTATCTCCTTTGTGTGGACAGAAGACTCTGTACCAAGTGTGTTATGTGAGGGTGAAAATCAATGATGCCATTTCACCATACTATATTGACACTTATTTTACTTCGATGTTGACGTTAACGTAAACATGGGGTTTACCAGTAGAAAACGAAACGAGCAGCAGTGTAAAAGTGGTTAAACCAAGAATAAGTTTGTCTCTGAGGGAAAATAATGTTTATATAGGACAAAGATTGCTTAGGCTCTTTTCAGCTATTTGGTTTTCTCTTGAGGCAATTCCTGTAATAGCATTAGGCACTGCTTTTCTTGATATTCAATCTCAACTAATGTCTTTTCCAGATCCTCTTTTTGTTGAACAAGTTGTTTTTTGTGCTTTTGCAGGGCATCGAGGTAATTGCGCAACTGTGATGTAGTACCGCCAGGACCATCATACATATCAATTAGAGAACGGATTTCACTAAGATGGAATCCTAGACGCTTGCCACGTAAAGCCAGCTTTAAACGAGTGCGATCACGGTGTGTATAAATACGCCTTTGCCCCTCACGAATAGGCGATAGAATTTGATGGTTTTCGTAAAAACGCAATGTGCGAGGAGTGACTTCAAACTCCTTTGCTAGTTCTGAAATGGTCCAAGTTCTCTGATTCATAGTGTAAATAATAGTTGATGCAGTTCAGTGGATATAGGGTTTATTCTCAATTTAAATCGCCGTAAATTTTTCTTGACGCTTACGAAAAGTTTATATTATATTGACCACTAATGACTTGACGTATACGTAAAGTCTGTATTATTTTGAAAGATAAGTCAAGTGTGAGTTTCCCTGATACCGCACACTAAAGGAGTGAGACCATGAACGATAACGAACGCCAACTGAGTTATCCTTTTGATGGACAAGAGCCAGCTGCTGGTTATGCATTGACCGTGGCTGAAGGGGTAAAGTGGATTAAAATGCCCCTGCCTTTTGCGTTAAATCATATCAATTTATGGTTACTTAAAGATGTCTATGAGGGAAAAGAGGGTTGGGCTATAGTCGACTGTGGTATTGCCAAAGACCCTGTCAAATCTTTATGGGAAGAGGTTTTTACTCATGAGTTAGAGGAATTACCAGTAACCAGGGTGATTGTGACACACATGCACCCTGATCATGTAGGGTTGGCAGGTTGGCTTTGTGCCAAATGGCAAGTTCCCTTATTTATGAGTATGACAGACTATATGGTGTCTCGCTTGTGGACAGTGAATGCAGTGGCTGGAGCTGGTACTGGGGGTGATATGGCAGTTGCTCATTTTGCTCGACATGGTTTGACGGATCCTGAATCACAAGAGAAAATCCGTGCTCGCGCTACTTACTATCCAGGTTTAGTGTCTATCCCTCCGACCTCTTTTCATCGTCTTGTGGATGGGCAATCATTACAGATAGGCCCCCACTCTTGGGAGCTAATTTCAGGCTATGGACATGCTCCTGAGCATATGGCCTTATTTTGCAAAACATTGAATGTATTGATTTCTGGAGATATGATTTTGCCCAAAATCTCAACCAATATCAGTGTGTTCGATTATGAGCCAGAGGCCAATCCATTGCCACTATACCTTGATTCCTTGCATAAATATGCACATTTGCCTGAGGATGTGCTGGTATTGCCTTCACATGGGCGTCCTTTTGTTGGGGTCCACGAGCGAATTAGACAGCAGTTTCAGCACCATGACCAGAGGTTGGCAGAGGTGTTAGCAATGTGTACTAATCCAGTAACTGTGACAGAAATTGTGCCAATGATGTTCAAGCGTGAACTAGACTTGCATCAATTGACTTTTGCAATGGGAGAAGCACTGGCTCATCTGCATGCCTTGTACTTTGATGGAAAGCTGAAACGCGAGGTTAGTGCGGATGGAGTGTATAGGTTTGTAATACCTTGATAGTATTAACTTAATTTTTTCACCTATAAAAACTAGCGGGTTTTATTGGCAAGTGAGGAACTCTTGCAACAAATAAACATCAAAAAACGTTGATGCTCCTTTTCCCCTACAGCACCATCGCATGTGCTTCTAGGGGGAGGATTGATCAGATTTTCAAATTTTTTTAGCTAAACCTAGTAATTCAGCTCTAGACAGTTACTGCCAGAACAACTTCACTGCTAATCCCACAAACACCACAACAGTGATGATGTTTAGCACTTGCTGTGCCTTGACTGATTGTTTAAGCATACGCCCAAAATAACCACTAAAAACAGCAATGCTACCAAACGTCAACAAGGTAGCCAGCATAAAAATAGCTGCTAAGCTAATTAATTGTTGTGCCTGAGGGATGGTTTTAGAATAAAGAAATTGAGGTAAGAAAGCAAAGAAAAATAATGTGACTTTCGGATTAGTGGCATTCATAAAAATCCCACGACGATAATATTGCCATAAATTCATCTTGGGTTGAGTATTATCGTCCCCCTCTTGTACCTCAATTTGCATGGGTTTGGATTTTATCGTTAGGTATGCAAGATAGAGCAAATAGCAAGCACCTACAACTCGCAAGATTAAAAATGCAGTTTCAGACTTGCTGATGAATTCGGCAACTCCTACAGTTACCAAAAATGTGTGGAAAAACAGACCAGAACACAATCCTAATACTATGACTAGCCCCACACGTGTACCATAAAGAGCACTTTGCAACAACACAAAAATATTATCAGGTCCAGGAGCAAGTGCTAATAAAACACAAATACCAAAAAAACTGAGGAAAATATCAATAGGCATGATAAAAAATACTGGTATACTTGACAAACAAGTAGCATCATATCGTTAATTGAACAATTTTTAAATAGGGTTGGTCATGACTCAATCATTATTAACAAAACTAGCACATTTAGGCACTGCCGTTTGTGATGAAGAACACCCCCGTGTACCTGTTGCTATTCCTTCTATGCGCACCAGTACCATTCGTTTTAATACCTGGGCAGATTTACAGGAGACTTACCGTCGAAATGCTGCCGGTGAGCGTATTGTGGGCTATGGGCGTATGGGTATGGATACCCATGAGGCACTTGAGCAGATTATGTGTGAATTAGAAGGTGGGATACGTGCTTTTTTAGCCTCCTCAGGGTTAAATGCAATCTCAATGGCTTTGCTGAGCTTGTTAAGTGCGGGTGACCATATGCTAGTGGCTGATTGTGTCTATGGTCCTGTACGTCAGATGGATAAAACAGTGCTTAGACGCATGAATATCAGTAGCACTTTTTGCAGTATGCGACGTCCAGAAGAAATTGAGGCACATATCCAACCCAATACTAAACTCATCTACATAGAGAGTCCAGGATCAGTGCTATTTGAAACACTGGATGTCCCTGCTATTGCGGCTATTGCCAAAAAACACAATCTTCTATTAGTCATCGATAACACTTGGGGGTCAGGTATCGCTTACCGTCCACTTAATTTGGGGGCTGATGTGAGTATTGTGGCAATGACAAAGTATGTTGGTGGGCACTCTGATTTGTTGATGGGTGCTGTTGTTGCTAAAGATGATGCTGTTATTAAACGAATTAACGAGAGTCAATATGCATTAGGTTTTTCTGTTAGTGCTGATGATGCATGGCTCGCTATTCGTGGTGTACGAACTATTGATGTCCGCATGAAACGCCATGCAGAAAATGCCTTAATCTTCTGCGGATTTCTTGATAAACAACCAGAAACCTTACAAATTTACCATCCTGCTTTTGCTAAAGATCCAAACCATGCCTTGTGGAAGCGTGATGCATTAGGCTCTAATGGCATGGTATCTGTTGCATTGAATTTAACTAAGCAGCAAACACAAGTGCTTGTAGACTCACTAGAATTATTTAGCATAGGATTTTCTTGGGGGGGATATGAAAGCTTAGTGGAAATGGTTGATACAGACATCATGGGAGTCCACGGGTATTGGAACCCTGATTTCCCAAGTCTTTTACGTTTACATGTGGGGTTAGAAGCGATAGAAGATTTGATAGCGGATTTTGAGCAGGCTCTTGCTAAGGCTCGAAATGTTTAGTTATCTCGCTTCATGTGTTGCTTATTGCTACAGTGAAGCTTCAACCACTGAGATGTAACGTATCATAAGCAACGCCCAAGTGAAATGAAAGTACCTTGGGCGTTGTCGAAAATACACAAAAAACAGTGGATAGAGAAAAAAGCCGTAGCTTATTTCTTCATTTCTTTGGCAAGGAGTTCCTTAACTACAGTAATCGCCTTCTCGTAAGTGCCTGTCATACCAGGGGAAGTAAGGTATTTACCGGCAACAGTGAAAGAAGGAGTTGCTCCAATCTCATATTGATTAGTCAATTCAGTAGCACGACGGACTTGGGTATTTACGCCAAAAGAATCATAAGCATCTTCAAATGCCTTCTTATCAACCCCCTGTTCAACAACCCATTCAACAATGGCATCACGAGTAAATAGGCGTTTCTTTTCTTGATGAATTGCACTAAATACTTTTTCATGCAAGTCAGGACGATTTAATGCCATCAAAGAATAAAATAATTGTTGCATAGGTTGCATAGCGGCATTAAATGCAACAGGTACCTGTACAAGTACTGCCCCTTCTGGGAGTTCTTTGGACAATTTCTCTACCAGGGGTTCCATAGCAGCACAGTGAGGGCAGGCATAAGAGAAGAACTCCAACACCTCAACCTTATTAGGTGTATGTGAAGGGAAAGCGGTATCGTAAGTGGTATATTGGGCTTCCTGGGCCTGAGCTGTCAAAGATGCTGCAACAAGACCAAAAGCAGGGATAAGTTTTTTAAGTGTGTTGAGAAATGACATAGTATTGCTCTTTTGAAAATCAAATATTTTTTGCATGATGACACAAAAATAAGGGGGCTAATAGAGTATATCCCCTAAGTTTTCTTTGTTTTTACTTCAACGCGTTTCTTGATAAGTGAAATGTTGTGTTTTTACCAAGAGTTATCTTGTTGGCGTAGAGTTGATACTGTTTGCTTTGAGTTGCTCTTGCGCCTCTTTGAGTGCCTTATCTGAGGCAAAAGGACCTAAACGCACTCGAAAAAAGTCCGCATTATCTACTTTGGATTTGACAATAGTGATATTAGTGAATCCTTGGAGTAACAACTGGGCACGTTTAGCATTTGCTTCTTCAGAATTTTTAAATGCACCTACCTGTAAGTAGGTAGGGATATAATTTTTGGACGCCTCTGACTTGTTAATATCATGAATCAAAGCTCCAATACGGTCTGGTTCGGTCTTGTTTTGCTTTGGTTTTGCTTGTTGGGACACAACAGGAGTATTGGGTTGAGGAGGTGTCGCTTGTACTACAGGTGCTGGCGTCACAACAGCTGCTACTGGAGCGGTAGGGGAGACCGGAGTAGCTGCTGCAGGAGCAGGTGTGGCAGGTGTAGGTGTTACTGGAGCCGTAGGAGTGGCAAGGGGGGTGACAGGTTTTGTCGGCTCAGTTGCCACTGTAGGTGGTGTAGATAGACGGGTGCGGAAATAATACGCACCCGCAGCAGCAATACCTAATCCAATAACAATACCAAAAATAATATATCCCAAAGGAGATGGGGCATTTTGTTGAGATGAGGTTTTGCGGGCCATAATCTACATTTGCTCCGGAGAAGAAACACCTAATAAATCTAACGCGTTGGCAATAACTTGGCGAGTACTATCTGCTAATGCCAGACGGGCTAATTTGAGTGCCTGATCATCGACCATGATACGTTCAGCGTTATACCATGAATGGAAGTCTGCTGCTAAATCTAATAGCCAGAATGCAATATAGTGTGGTGCTAAATCTTTAGCAGCAAGAGTAATCATATTAGGCAATTCTGCTAGGCGCTTTAATAGTGTGATTTCAGAAGGTGCTGTTAATAAGCTAATGTCTGCCTGATTCACTTGTTGAGCCAGCTCTGCACTATCTCGCAAAATTTTGCAAATACGAGCATGAGCATATTGAATATAGTAAACAGGGTTTTCTTCACCTTTAGATAGAGCTAAATCAATATCAAAAGAGAATTCAGTATCCGCTTTACGTTGAATAAGGAAGAAACGTACAGCATCCTGACCTACCCAGTCGATTAAGTCTCGCATAGTGACATAGGAGCCAGCACGTTTGGAAATTTTTACCTCTTCACCATTACGCATTACACGAACCATTTTGTGTAACACATACGAGGGATAATCTTTAGGAATACCCATATTCAAACCCTGCAAACCAGCACGAACACGAGCAACAGTGCCGTGGTGGTCACTACCTTGGATATCAATGGCATGGTGATAACCACGTTTCCACTTTGTGCGGTGGTAAGCAATATCTGGTACAAAATAAGTGTATCCACCTTCTTTTTTACGCATGACACGATCTTTATCGTCACCAGTGCCTAATTCAGTGGTACGTAACCATAATGCCCCATCTTGCTCATAGGTATGACCATTTTTAGTGAGAATGTCCACTACCTCTTCGACATATCCATCCGTGTAGAGAGAACTTTCAAGATAGTATTGGTCAAATTGTAGGTTAAATGCTTTAAGGTCTAAGTCTTGTTCACGACGTAGATAAGCCACTGCAAAACGACGGATATCCTCAAGATTATCTAAATCTCCAGAGGCAACAATCTCTTGTCCATCTGCATGGACAGTTTTTTGGGCTATAAAGTCATTAGCAATGTCGACAATGTAATCGCCACGATAACCATCTGCTGGGTAGCTAGGGTCATCAGGAGAAATCCCACGAGCACGGGCTTGTACACTCACTGCCAGGTTATGGATTTGATTTCCAGCATCGTTATAGTAGAACTCTCGATGAACCTTGTAGCCAGCTGCTGAGAATAGACGACAAATACAGTCACCTAATGCAGCTTGACGAGCATGACCAACATGTAGAGGGCCAGTAGGATTAGCAGAAACGAATTCCACCATAAGTGACTCACCATTGCTGGGAGATTTGGCAAAATTACCCCCTTGCTCTTGAATCTTGTTAATCACTTCTTGGTGTACGGCGGTTGTGCAACGTAAATTAATAAAACCTGGGCCTGCAATTTCTGCTGAAGCAAGGATTTCTTTGGCGCTAGGATTACTCATTAGTGCATCAACAATATCCTGTGCAAGCTCTCTGGGATTTCGTTTAGCAGGTTTTGCTAGTTGCATAGCGATATTACTTGCCACATCACCGTGTTCAGCTTGTTTGGGACGTTCTAGTTTGATAGTAGGGTTCTGATTGGGAAGCAGAGTATCAACTGCTTCAGCTAATAATTGACTTAATTGATGTTGAAGCTCAGGGAGCATAAGATATAACCAGTTAATGCCCGTATGTTAGGGCTTGTTTTGAAAAAGAAATAATTGCAATAATACCACAAAGATAGTGGTATATTCAGTGAAAAAAGGGGGAAAAGAGATGCATTTTGTTGTCTTTAAGATATAATTCCACAAAAAGGTAGTAAAAATAAGTAAAACATCATACAATTGATGACAATTGTCACTCATAGGGGGCAATTATTGCCAGAAAGGAGAATTAAATGAAGAGTAAATTGCTAAGTGTGCTACTGACAGCAGCGTTTCTAACTGCATGCCAAAGTGGTCAAGTGATTAACCCACAAACCGTTGCTCAAATCCAACGTCATGTAACTACTCAAGATCAAATCGTGGCAACTTTCGGGGAGCCTGATGAGGTTTTTGTAAATACAAAAATGGGTACTCGTACACTTATTTATAGATACAAAGATAGTAACGAAGGTCTACGTACAGTAGCAGCTATCGCAGGCGGTGCCGCTGGTGCTTTATTGGGCTCTCAAATTGGTGGTGGTTCAGCACGCTACTATACCGGTGCAGCAGGTGGTGCAGCAGGTGCTGCAGCCGCAGGAGCAATGATAACCACTCGCGAGAAGAACCAAGCCTTGACTGTTGTTGTGTCACTTAGAACTGGTCGTGTAATTGACTATAACTATGTAGAACACAACACTAAGAAAGCTGGGTTGCGTCCAAGTTCTGGTCCATCAAGCACACTGAACTAATTTTATCTGATTGCGCCATAGGATTTCGTCATTTTCGATGAGACATAGGGCGTGGACTGTAAAGTGGTTCTCATAAAATTGTTCATAAAGCCTATTGTGTATTCAGTCCTGAATATGTAGTAGTTGCGGTGTGAAATGTTTAAAAAGGAGTGGTATTAATAGCCGCTCCTTTTTTATTGTGTTTGTAGGAGCAATAAAGACAGGTTATTTACATTGCATATAGAGTTCAAGAGATTAGACTTACTTTTCTTTTCTGTATTTGTACGCAGTTTGGAAAAAACTACTGAAAGTAGATGCGGAATAGAAATAGTTCATCATCAGGTCTAATTGCGGAATAGAAGTAGTTTATCATCAGGTCTAATACAGAGCTTCCTAAAAGTTGGATGGGCGAACAGCTTTCACGGGCGACTTCCAATTAAGCTCCTGTTCCAGCCAAGCGATATATTTTTCAGCATTGAGCTTGCCATAGATGCTCACATCAGCCATTGTTAACTCTTCTGTCTTTGCCCATAAAAACTCAACTTCAGCAGCTTTGATATGCTCTTGGCGTATACGGTCACCTATATGAGGATTTTCGCCTTGTTTCTGATGTGCAACATTGGTGTTGGGCATTTGTAACTCCCTGTCTCTGACACGTGTGTTGCTGGGAATATTATTTGTTACTCCAGTGTAGGGATTGTGGGTGATGGGTTTAGCATATTCCCCATAAGTGTTATGCATAAAAGGATAACGAACTTCATCTAAACGCCCTTTTTGAGGGTCTGACCAGGTACGCCCTGCAGTGACTTTGATACTGTCCAGTGGTCGAAGTGCTACACCTATTTGTTGGGCTTGTGTGTATATCCATGCCAGAGGAATATCTCCTAAATCCCCATAGGCTCTGTCATGCAAAGAGGTAAAACCAGAGGCTAAATCTTGTAAATCACGTTTAACTAATACTCCTCCCAAATCACTATGATTGCCTAGGAAACCTTGCTCAACCACGTTATCTGCCCCTTGGTAGACAGTCAAAGGTAGGACACTACGATACTCGTTTAGGGCAATAGCATGGGCAATAATCTGCCACTCAGGAGCTGCTGTGTAGTCAACACGATGGTTGTAGACACCATTTAAACCAAGTTGAGCAACGGTATCAAATAAGCCGATAAAGCGTAAATCTACACAGCTTCGTATATCTTGAATGTGCTCCCGCCCATCTTCAACAATGGTCTCTTGATAAGTAAATAAACCATCCTTGACCAGTGTTCTGACATAATTAGAAAAGACCATCCCCATCATGGCTCCTCGCGAGAAGCCTACAATATCAATGGGGGTAATATCGGTAAAGTTGTTGTGCATGGTGCGCATATAATTGATAAAGTTTTGCTTTTGTTTGTCAATAATAAGACTAGCTGTTGTCCCAAAAAGAGCACCACCATGAGCATCATGTACACTTTCTCCTGGTATAGCTCCTGGTCCCTCTGTATAGAATTTAGGTCCTTGATAAAGTTGATAGAATTTCCACACATTGGTCTCGGATGCGGGATTGTTTGTTGTACCATCAAAAGCGAATAATATTAAGCCAGTAGGGTCAATAAATTGACGCGGCTGTTGGGCTACATAACCATAAGGGTCGTTCCAGGCGAGAGGGCCTAGAGGATCTGGCTCTAAATAATGTCCTGCCTCTGGGTCATATGTACGTAAATAATTATCATGCCAACCTGTTTCTGCATCAAAATATTGTCCTGGTTGACGCAGATTAAACTCAATATCACCAGTAAATTGGGTTGCTTTACCTGTTGGAGAATAGTAGGCAGCCCAGCGAATATTTTGTTGTTCATCACTGACCATGATGGGTAAGCCAAGATGATCATTGTGGATAAAGAAAGTAGCAGTAGATAATGTTTTACCTTCCTTGTCTAATAGAGATTCTGTGAAGGCTACTGGCATGATGCCGCGGTAGATATAGTGGCGTTGTTTTTTCACATTGGTATCTATGGCAGAAAGAGTTTCTACATCTAATTGGTTTCCTTTGTATTGAAAGTCAATGCGTTTGGTTTTGGTTATTTTTTGAAGGCGACGACCATAAGTGTCATAACGGTATTGGGCAATGATTTGTTGCCCTTCTAGGATTGTTTCAATACGGTTTTGTTTACCATAAAAGAGTTTCTTTTTATCTACAGTGAGAGGAAGTCCTTGCTTATCACGCAGGATTCTGGGATGTATGTTAATGTGATTAAAAGCATAGGCTTTACTACTACCATCGTTATTCCATGCATAGTAAAACAAGGTTTCTTTGATTGATTTTATGCGATTGGTTGTGGCAGCATTATATTGATTTACGGATGATGGGGGGAGTGTTTTGGTATGGTGCTGTTTTCTTGAGGAGAGTATCATTGTACTTGTTGAGGAGTTATCTTGATATTCTTTTGAAAAATTGGAGGGTATTTCCCCCTCTTTTTGTAGGGCTCCAATCAGACGGAAATTTTTATCGTAGAGATAATGGTTCTCGATTTGTTTATCAAGCAATAGAAAAAGAAATTGCTCTTTTTCTAATAATCCCTTGGTATTGTAGGCACGTGTTTGTATCCATAAAGGTTTTCCCTCTTTCTCTAAAACCAGTAGTTTGTGTCTATCTCCCCTGCTCATCTGTTTTAGATGAAGTCCATTTTTAAAGACTAATTGATCTTGTTGAAAGTAGGCTAAATCAGTGTCCTGCTGCGGTTGAGGTAATGCAATTTTTACCAGAGCAGGAGGTCCTGGGAGACGAGTTCCTGTAATCTGTGTATGCCATTGCTTAGCATACCCTTGCTCATCATAATCAAGAGTGACTTTATCCCAGGCTGGATGTTGGAAATCAATACGTTGCACTCTGCCTTGTGCATCACGGTAAAGGTTAAATCCATTAATAGACTGAAGTTGCCCCTTGGCATTATAGGTTGCACGTGTTCCTGTTGGGGGGCAGAGATGACATCCCATGCCACTAACCTCTTTAAGCAGATAATTTCCCCCTTTGATAATGCCTGTGATGCGTGTTTGATGTCCATGCTGGTCACGGATAATAGTTAGGCTCTCATCGTTTTCATTGATGGCTTGGCGAGCATAATGAATATGTAATTCATGTTCGTCAGTTAGAGCCTGAGAGGAAATATTAGGTAGTGTAGGTGCTAGTGCTGTATTTTTTGAACGACTATAAATGGCTTTTCCATCTGCTTGATAATGCCATTCATTGATACGCAGGCGTTGTTGCTGAGGAGTAGTCAGTGTAATACCTGTTAACCGATAAGGATTCCCTGCCTGATGTTGTGGCTCATATAAATACTCTCGCTGCCAGCCATCAGCACGCAGTACTTTGGTTAAGCGATAGTTGGAGAAGCCTTGGGGTATATCATAGCTATAGCGAAATATACCTACTGGTGTTTCAATATGGCTGATAAGGGGGGTACGGGCAGAGCTATCGTAGTAAAAGCGGATTTCCTCTTGTCGGTTATATACACGTTGGATGACTAGATGAGATGTTGGTTGTAGCGTATTTGGTGATGAGTTAGAAACTATCTGTGTGGGTGATGTCTGAGAGGGTATATTTTGTGAATGTGAAGTATCTGTTAAGGGTGTTGATACATGATTGTCAGACAAATGATTAGGGTTGAGAGTTAGTGTTTGATAATCGATAGAAATAGTGGGAAACCCAGCAATGATAAGCTGACGCAAGTAACCCTCTTTGTTAAATGTCCGGATGGTGCCTTCGGGAGTATGCCATTCCCATTCTTGCAGAGAATTTTGTTGTAGATAGCCTTGCTGAGGTATACGTGCCATTAGGCGAAGTTTTTTCTCTTGCTTTATGCCAGTTGAGTATGCATCGGATGTTTGCGAGTCAGATGAAGTAGCCGTTGTATTAGGTGTTTCAAACATGATGCGTTGACCATCGTCCAGCAAGATTTGCCAAGCCCGAGGGAGATGAAATAACCGAGTGTTGTAAGCATGGCTCCAACCTATGCCCATGGTGGTGCTTATAGGTGCCATGGCATTGTAATAACGGCTAAATTCTAGACCAGATAGACGCAATAACAAGTCTTGTTCATGTTGGAATTTATTGCCACTTATGAGGTGAATAGGATTACCAGCCCCCAGATTGAGGGTAGGCGCACGAGAAGTGCTTGAGCAAGGGTTGCCTGTTTTGGCTGGGGTACATAGGGTATTGTTCTCTGAGGAGGGCGGGATATTTGAGAGAGTATGACTGGGTGTACTCATCTGTAGTGGCGTTGGTGTATCTGTGTGCAAAGGCGAGGTAGTGCCTAGGGCAACCAAAGGGATAAACAAGACCAAGAGGCTGATAATCTGTTTCATATGGGGTCTCCTTGTTGGTATTTTTTGTGAAACATATAAAAGCGATACAATAGAAATTGTCGTGTTTTATCTGCCCGTTGAAAATGGGGGGTGAATGAATTTATCCATTAGGAGTTTTACTTATGTTGATTACTTTTTCTTCAAACTCAAGTGCAGATGTATTGATGTTGGATAAACATGCATTGGCAGTGCTTAAAGCATTAGGACGTGATTATGACAAGATGCCAGCAGAAGGGGTTATTACTCATGAGCAGTTAGCAAGTAGTATTGACGCTTTGGCTAAAGCGATTGCCAAGGACAAAGAGACACGTGCAGATTTTTATGCTGAACAAGAAGAACGAGAAGAGCGAGGAGAAGAAAAAATACACCCTGTTCTTGAGCCTGTGGATTTGGCACGTCGTGCTTATCCCCTTATGGAAATGATGAAGGAAGCTCTTAAAAAAGAAAAAGACTATGTGGTCTGGCGTAGTGCAAATGCATGGTAAGTATAACGGAATACTGCTCCTACATAAGCTTGTTTCTAGGTTGGTTATAGCAACTCAATAATGAGACCTAATAAATTCGCCCCAAAGTATCCCCCCATATTTATGGGAAATACTTTAGGGCAAAAGGGAGTGGACTATAGATAACTGTCTTATCCAGACCTAAGCCTTCCTTTCAAACAGGACTAGGCATCACCGTTATTAATATGGCGGTTAACAGCACTAAGCACCGCTAAGAATGATGCAGTCACAATATCCTTGTGAATGCCTACCCCAAAGCCTGTTGCAGACTCACCAAGACGGAGTTCTACATAGCATACTGCATTAGTTTTCTCGCCAGAACCTAGTGCGTGTTCGTGGTAGTCCATAAATCGAATAGGCAAGTTGAGTGCATCTACGAAAGCAGAGATTGAGCCATCGCCCTGACCAGTGACTGTTTTGATTTCATCACCGTTTTTGAGGGTTGCTTCAATACTAAAAGTACTTGACCCATCAGCATTCTCTGTAGTGTGAATCTTATGACTTACCAAGCTCCAAGGGGTTTTTTGGTCAAGATATTCTTTCTTGAAAATTTCGTAAACAGCATTCCCGTTGACTTCAGTACCTGTTTCATCGGTAACGCGTTGGATGGCACGGCTAAACTCAATTTGAAGGCGACGTGGTAAGTTCAATCCATGTTCATGCTCAAGAAGATAAGAAATACCGCCTTTACCTGATTGACTATTAACACGAATCACCGCATCGTAGCTACGTCCCAAATCAGCTGGGTCAATAGGTAAGTAAGGTACTTCCCATGGTTGATCTGCTTTTTGTGCAGCAAAACCTTTTTTAATAGCATCTTGATGAGAGCCTGAGAATGCCGTAAATACTAAGTCACCTACATAAGGATGGCGAGGGTGTACAGGAAGTTGATTGCAATACTCTACGGTAAGACGTACAGCATCAATATCAGAGAAGTCCAAACCAGGATGTACGCCTTGAGTATAAAGGTTAAGTGCAAGTGTCACCAAATCTACATTACCAGTACGTTCACCGCTACCGAATAAACAACCTTCTACACGATCAGCGCCTGCCAATAATGCTAATTCAGCAGCAGCTACAGCTGTACCACGGTCGTTATGAGGGTGTACACTAACAATGATGCTCTCACGATTTTTTACGTTTTGGCAGAAGTATTCAATCTGATCAGCGTATAGGTTAGGAGTTGTAGCCTCAATAGTTGCAGGCAAGTTAAAGATAATCTTGCGTTCTGGTGTTGCTCCCCATTCCTCTGCAACGGCATTGCATACATCAAGGGCAAAATCAGGCTCGGTGGTACTAAACACTTCTGGTGAATACTCGTAACGCCAATTAACTTCTGGATGTTGTGCCATAGCTTCTTTTACCATACGAGTACCAGCGACAGCAAATTTAAGAATATCCTCTTTTTCCATTTTGAAAACAATCTTACGGAAAGAAGGAGCTGTGGCGTTATACATATGGATAATGACGTTTTTAGCACCTAAACAAGCTTCGATTGTACGGTTGATTAAATCTTGGCGCGCTTGGGTAAGTACGATAATGGTGACATCATCAGGGATTAAACCACCATCAATCAAAGAACGTACAAAGTCAAAATCAGTCTGAGAAGCGGAAGGGAAACCAATCTCAAGCTCTTTAAAGCCAATTTGAATGAGTTGTTTGAAAAAACGCATCTTGCGCTCAACACTCATTGGTTCGATAAGCGACTGATTGCCATCACGTAAATCTGTACTCATCCAAATAGGCGGTTTAGTAATAGATTTACTAGGCCATGTACGCTCAGAAAAATCACGGTTAAACGGCTTGAAAGGGATATATTTGGAAGCTGGGTTAGAAATCATTTTACACCTGTCTATTTCTTATCCCAGTACACTAAGGGCTAGCCTAATTACGACACTGGGATTTAATTTTAAGAATCTAAAAATCCAAAGTGGCTAATAAAAGGCTGACGAGCACCACCAAAGCTCTAGGCTCGGCAACCGATCACTAGGTCTAGCAGTAGCAGAGAAGAATACGCACAAAGAGACGCATCGCTGAGTAAGCGATGGCTAAAATCCAAAGAGAATGTGTTAGTTTGCGTATCCATAAATCTTATTATGGACCTAAAAATAGGAAAAAATCAAGAGGTAAAAACCCGAAATTGTGAATTTAGAAAATAAAACGTTGTTTTTTAAACAAGAAAAGCCAGGCTGGGTTGCCTGGCTTAAATGCTTTATTTTTTATTGTCTTCCATATCCAAAGAAATATCTGAAAGCAATTTTTGTACGTCATCCAGTTGCTTCTTATCTGCATCTGTGAGTGTAGTTGTGGAGTTTGCCGCAGGCACAGCGGTCTCAGAGGATTCTGATTGTGACACAGAAGAATCCGTCAATGTTGCTGGTACATGAGCAGAAGTCTCTATTGCGGATAATCCCAATAAAGCACGTTGTTGACGAATCTGATTAATACGATTAGCTCGGCCAGAACGCAGCTCATGACGTGTATCATAAAGGTTTTTAATGGTGATAGGCTCCTTTTGATCCCCCCATACCCAGATAAGTACTTCCTTGGCACTTTGTGAAAGTTGAGGAAGAAGGTTTTCCATTACAGTTTGTTTGGGTACAATAGAGCCTGCTTTGTTCATGCTTTCTTCTAGGTAACTAGAAAGAATAAAATAAAGTACGATAGTGCCAATAAGCACAATTCCCCACCAGATGTATTTATTAATACTGTTGAGGTATTCTGTGATTTGAGTACTGTAATTTTTTAAGAAAGCATAGTCTTGCTGTGCACCAAAGTCTAATATCCAGTGGGCAATCCACGCCCAGAGGGCAATGGCGATAATAATCACCACTGAACGCAGAATAATGCGTGGCAAGGCTAGACGAAATAACGTTTTACTTAGTAGTGAAATATCGGATTTTTTTGAAGCTGATGGTGTCATAGGGATAATGTCAGTAAGTTTACGCCAAGGAATCACCGCCACAGTTAGCCAACAAATGGTGATGACTGTTCAACAACAGCAGTCATTAAAACTGTTGCAATGCTCATCACAGGAACTTGAGGTAGAGCTGAAAAAAACTCTACAAGAGAATCCTTTGCTTGAAGTCGAATCTGCCTCTTTTGACGAAGCGGATGGTGTTGCTGCGTCTACAGAAGACAACTCAGAGCTTTCAGACGAAGTTTATTTCTCTTCCTCGGATGAGGAAGATTATATTCCTGAAATGACTGCTCCTATTAGTTTACAAGATTATTTGCTGGAACAGTTAGGAACAAGCCAAGCAAATGATTTTCAAAAAATGATTATTAGCTATCTCATTGGTGATTTAGATGACAATGGTTATTTAAGTACCTCATGGGATGAGTTGCTTGCTTTGTTGGAGCAGGCTCTAGGACAAGAGGTTGTAGATAAAGAACAATGGTCTTTAGCCTGTGAGGAGGCATTATCTATCCTACAAGGCTTTGAGCCGTTTGGTGTGGGGGCACGTTCTTTGTCTGAATGCCTGTTGTTGCAGTTGGATGCTAGTCGATTGGCGTTTGAAGTGGATGAAGAGGTGTTATTCATAGCACGTACTATCTGTGAACGCGGACTTGAAGCATTGGCTCAGGCAAATTTACTGTCATTGGAGGAAATGACACATACGGATATTGAGCATATTCGTCAGGCACATCAGTTGATTAGACGGCTAGATCCTCGCCCAGGTAAACGCTATAGCACGCCAGAGGCTGATTTAGCAATTCCTGATGTGTTGTGTCGTTTAAAAGATGGTCGTTGGGAGCTTACACTTAATCCACAGGTACTGCCACGTGTGCGTATTAATCCAGAGTATGAGCAATTGCTTAGCGTCATGGATAAAAAGACATTAGCACAAAGCCCTGAACTGAATGAGCAACTCAAGCAAGCACGTACTTTTCTTACCCAGTTAAACCAACGTTTCGGTACGATTCTAGCTGTTGCGCAGACCATTATGCAGGAGCAATATGATTTTTTTGCACAAGGCCTATCAGGCTTAAAACCTCTAACGCTCAAAAACATTGCAGAACAACTTTCTTTGCATGAATCCACTATTTCTCGTGCCATTAATCAGAAATTTATTGCTACACCCCATGGCGTGTTTGAATTAAAACGTTTTTTTAGCAGTGGTTTAGCAACTCAAGAGGGGGAGCAGACCTCATCCACCTCTATTCAGCAACGCATCAAATACTTAATTGAGCAGGAATCTAAAGAAAAACCGCTATCTGACAGCAAATTAACAGAACTCTTAGCAAAAGAGGGTGTGGAAATTGCTCGTCGGACAGTGGCTAAATATCGTGAAGCAATGGGTATTCCTACAGCTTCTTTACGTAAAGCACAAGCTGTATTGACAGGATAAATACTGCCAGATAAAGACTACGGGTTTTGTTGTGAGTATCGAACAAGCACTCGGCATTGTTGCAAAAAATTACAAATTGGTTAGTAGAAACCTTAATGAGAGTAATTATTAATTGACAAAAAAAGAAAATAGTATAATAATCGTTCTCATTAAGAATTATTTATGGATAGGTATAGCCATGTTCGTGTGTGTTTGTAATGCGATTAGTGATAAAGCGGTTCGTGAGGCCGTTGCTAATGGTGCTCGCACTCTTGCTGACTTGCAAGCCCAGCTTGGCGTTGCAACCTGTTGTGGCTGTTGTGCGAGCTGTGCTGAGTCTTTTTTAGAGCCTCAGGTGGATGCTTCTGTTTTGCAGGCAACTGAAGTTTCTCCTCCCTGGAAAAAAGCAGCTTAATTTTAGTTAAGCCCTTTTATTTCGTCTAATCTAAATTAGAATAGTTATTATTCGTTTGATAGCTTTTATTAGAGCCATTCTTGAGCATTTTTGATGACTTGAGAGTGGCTTTTTAGCATGCTAGAATGGGTACCATCAGATTTAAGAGGAGCTTAATATGAAAGCAGCAAATGATGTAAATAAATTGCTTAATAAAGTACTTAAAATCGAACTTACAGCGATTAACCAGTACTTCCTCCACGCTCGTATGTTGAAAAACTGGGGTCTAGAAGGTCTAGGTAAGCATGAATACAAGAAATCCATCGAAGAGATGAAACACTCTGATGCGATTATTGAACGTGTATTCCTACTTGAGGGACTTCCTAATTTACAAGACCTTGGCAAGATTCGTATAGGTGAAGATGTAGAAGATATTATTGCCTGTGACTTGGCACTAGAGCATGACCTACATGCAGAGCTTAAGGCAGCTATTACACAAATAGAGCAAGCAGAAGACTTTGTAACTCGTAAGTTATTGGTTCATTTGCTTGATGAAAATGAAGAACAAATTGACTGGTTAGAAACTCAACAAGACCTCATTAAATCCATGGGCTTGGAAAACTACATCCAAAGTCAAATGGAAGACTGATTCTTCTGATGTTTTACCCATCAAAAAGCCAGACCTTGTGTCTGGTTTTTTTGTGTTCAATAAAAATCTGAAGATTTTGTTTAAGGACGGGATGATTAGTATCAGACGGGTAAAAGCATCAATCTCTAGGGAAAATATTCACGCTTTGAAAATCACTAAAATGGTGAATCTGCACTATTTTGTATAGATAAAATCATCAGTTAAAGCTATCACTCTACTACACTTTTAGTCAAAATTATCAAAATCTTCTTAAAAAATATGATGTTGTCGTAAATTTGTCATATTTCTCCCCTATGCTAGCAAAAACGCTAATACGCTTTTTATGACGAATGTAATATATTCTGAAGATAACAAATATATTTACTCGTATTTGTAATGTAAAAAATATTACACACCTTTAATTTGCATAGGAGATGAATATGCGCATTCTTAATAAGACCCTTTTCGCTGCGCTAACAGCTACAGCCCTGTCGTTGTCTATTAATGTAGCTAAAGCTGCTGATATTAGTGCTCTGGAAGCAGCAGCCAAGCAAGAAGGCGAGGTAAATAGTCTTGGTATGCCTGATAGTTGGGCTAACTGGAAAGACACTTGGGAGGACCTAAATAAGAAATATGGTCTTAAACACGTAGATACGGACATGAGTTCAGCACAAGAGATTGCTAAGTTTGATGCAGAGAAGAAAAATGCAACGGCTGATATTGGTGACGTAGGTGCTTCATTTGGTCCTATTGCTAAGAAAAAAGGTGTGACACTTGCTTATAAGACAAGCTACTGGGATGATGTGCCAGCATGGGCAAAAGATGATGAAGGTCACTGGATGCTTGCTTATACAGGTACTATCGCTTTCATTGTTAATAAAGAAACAGTAAAAGACATTCCTCGCAGTTGGGCAGATTTGCTAAAAGGTACTTATAAAGTGACAGTGGGTGATGTGAGTGCTGCTGCACAAGCCGTCAATGGTATCTTGGCAGCTAACTTTGCTTTGGGTGGTGATGAAAAAGACTTAACTCCAGCCCTTGAATTCTTTGCAAAATTAGCAAAACAAGGCCGTGTGGGTAATGTAGACCCTAGTATCACTAACCTTGAAAAAGGTGAGGTGGATATGGCAATTCTTTGGGACTTCAATGGTCTAAACTATCGTGACAAGATTGACCCAAAACGTTTTGAAGTGTTGATTCCTTCAGATGGTTCTGTGATGTCTGGTTACTCAACCATTATCAATAAGTATGCTAAGCATCCTAATGCAGCGAAGTTAGCTCGCGAGTATATCTTCTCTGACGAGGGTCAAATCAATCTAGCACGTGGCTATGCACGTCCTATTCGTGCAGAAAAGATTAAATTACCTGAAGATGTTGTAAGCAAATTGCTTCCTGCTGAACAATATAAGAGTGCACGTCCTATCAAGGATCCTGTAGCTTGGGAGAAAACTTCTAAGAAACTTCCTCGTCAATGGCAAGAGCAAGTTATTATGAATATGAAGTAATTGCTTGATGGGGAAAGGTAATGAAAGTAGTACTCGTGTTATTGGATGGATTGAACTACGCCACAGCAGACCGCTGTTTGGGACATCTTAAAGCACTTTGTCGCAAGGGATTGGGGCAGAGCTATATTGTACGCAGTGAGCTTCCAGCTCTCTCACGACCGCTTTATGAATGTGTCCTGACGGGGGTTACGCCGGTGGACAGTGGTGTCGTCAATAACCGAGTAGTACGCCTTTCTTACGAAAAGAGCATTTTTCATTATGCAACGGCAGCTGGTTTAAAGACTGCAGCTGCCGCCTATCACTGGGTGAGTGAACTCTATAATCGCGCCCCATTTGTGGCTCCACGTGATCGTCATACTGATGATGAGAGTTTGCCTATTCAACATGGGCACTTTTATTATGCGGATCAATATCCTGATTCGCATTTATTTGCTGACGGCGAGAGTTTGCGCTTGCGTCACAATCCAGATTTTTTATTTATTCACTCAATGAATATTGATGATGCTGGCCATGTTTATGGTCAGGATACTCGTCAGTATCGTGATTCTGCACGTGCTGTGGACAATATCATGTCGGATTACATTGCAACTTGGTTGGCAGAAGGGTATCAAGTGATTATTACTGCAGATCATGGTATGGATGATGATGGCAACCACTGCGGAGACTCTGATGTTGAAACTTTGGTGCCTTTCTTTGTTTTTGGTAGTGGATTTAGTTTAGATAGCCAAGCGACAATTAAGCAGACAGAGATTTGCGGCACGGTTTGTCAGTTGCTCGGGGTTGCGCATGACAAGCCATTTAGCAGTACTTTACTAAAAGGATAAATATTCATGAAAGGCAAAGGCATCGCTCTTTTAGTCTGTATACCCTTTGTAGTGTTTTATCTACTTTTCCAAGTGGCTCCTCTTATTTGGGTAGTAATTAATGGGTTTCAACTAGAAGATGGTGGTTGGGGATTAGAGAATTTTGAGGAGATTTTAAGCTCAAAATTTTATCTACAATCTATTCAGTTTTCTCTTGAAATTTCTGTTTGGTCAAGTTTATTAGGGTTGGTAATTGCTTTTTTAGGCAGTTATTCTCTTAGTGCTTTACGACCCTCCAAGTTAGGCGATTTTATTCTATCGTTTAACAGTATGACAAGTAACTTTTCAGGGATTCCACTCGCTTTTGCTTTTATTATCTTGCTAGGTGTTAATGGGGCTGTAAATATTTTTCTACGCCAAAATGGTTTTGATATTATTGATATTTATGGTAAAGAGGGTGTCATTATTATCTACACCTATTTCCAAATCCCATTGGCTGTATTGCTGCTCTATCCTGCTTTTGAAGTGTTACAAAAAGAATGGCAAGAGGCGGCAGAATTACTTGGTGCCAGTGTACTGACTTATTGGCGCAAGGTTGCGATTCCTGTGTTGATGCCTGCCTTATTTGGTACTTTGGTGATTTTATTTGCCAATGCTATCGGAGCCTACTCTACAGTATATGCTTTGAGTAGCGGTAACTTTAATATCGTACCTATCCGTATTGGTTCGCTGATTTCGGGTGATTTATTCCTCAATCCGTATATGGCAAGTGCACTTGCCTTTATGTTGGTGATATTAATGCTATTAGTGACTCTAGTACATCGTGTGGTATTAAGTCGCTATAACTACCAAGGAAAATAACCATGAAGAAGTTTAGCTTAAAAACCTATTACCATCAGTTGGTTGTTATCCTATTATTTTTGATTCTGCTCTCGCCTATTTTTGCTACTTTCTTGTATTCCATATCAACCTCATGGGGGGCGACTTTGTTGCCCGATGGACTAACTCTAGATTGGTATTGGAAGTTATGGAGTGATGAGCGTTTCTTGGCGTCTTTATGGCGTTCATTGTGGATTTGTTTTGCCTCCGTTTTTATCGCCATCTTATTTACTTTTCCAGTGATTTTCGTGACGAACTATTATTTCCCTCGTCTCAAGTTGCTGATGAATTTGGTGATTATCCTACCATTTGCAGTGCCACCAGTGGTATCTTCAGTTGGCTTATTGCAGCTATATGCAGATGATCCTTTGCCGTTGACTGGGACTCCGTGGATTTTGATAGGGTGCTATTTTATGATTGCCCTTCCCTTTATCTACCGCTCTATTGAGAACAATATCCAAGCGCTTAATATACGTGATTTAGTAGATACTTCTCGTTTGCTTGGATCCAGTACAGTGATGGCAATTTTAAAGGTGATTCTACCAAACTTACGTGATGGTATGTTGTCAGCGATTTTCTTGTCATTCTCCTTTTTAATTGGTGAGTTCTTGTTTGCCAATATGTTGGTGGGAGGGCAATATGAAACACTACAAGTTTACCTTTTTAATATCCGTTTTAAAGGTGGTCATTATTCAAGTGCGCTTGTTATTTCTTATTTCTTGTTGATTTTATTTGCCACCTTGATTGCGAACCGCTTTAGTAAAAAGTAGAGGTACAAAATGTCTTATTTGCAAGTTGCGAATCTTAATAAACACTATGGTGATAATGTCATTTTTCAGAACATTAATTTTTATGCTGAAAAAGGCGAATTTGTGACTCTACTTGGTCCTAGTGGTTGCGGTAAATCAACCTTGTTGCGTTGCATTGCAGGTTTGACTGATATTGATAGTGGTTCTATCACATTAAATAGTCGTGATATTACTCATATGTCACCACAAAAACGTCATATCGCTATGGTATTCCAAAGTTATGCCCTGTTTCCTAATATGACAGTTCAGGAGAATGTGGCCTTTGGTCTTAAAATGAAAAAAGTGCCTGATGCAGAGATTAAGCAACGTGTGGCACACATCTTAGAACTGGTGGAATTAGGGGCTTATGCCGATCGTTATACACATCAGTTATCCGGAGGGCAAAGACAGCGTGTGGCTTTGGCTCGTTCGTTGGTGACTAATCCTGATTTGCTACTATTAGATGAGCCTTTATCGGCACTAGATGCCCGTATCCGTCGCCATTTACGTGAGCAGATTAAGGCTATCCAACAAGAACTTAATTTAACCACAATTTTTGTGACCCATGACCAAGAAGAAGCATTGGCCATGTCAGACCGTATTGTGCTGATGAACCAAGGAAAAATTGAGCAAAACTGTGATGCAGAGACTCTATACCTCGAACCTGTTAGCCATTTTAGTGCTGGGTTTATTGGTAACTATAACATTCTATCTGCTCAAGAAGCGGGGCGTTTATTAGCACGTCCGATGGGGCATGATATTGCAATCCGTCCAGAGTCCATCCAGTTGACTATGGCTAGTCAAGAAAGTTATGGCGTGGGTAAAGTTGTTGATCGTAGTCTGCTGGGTAATATCATCCGCTACCGTGTAGCAGTACATGATATGGAGTTGCAAGTTGACTTATTGAATCTTTCTAAAGAGTCTATGCTACCTATAGGAGCATTAGTGAATTTACAAATTCAACAAGAGCAGATTCGTGCGTTGTAACTGATTAGTGCTGCTATAACTCTATTCTTGTGTAAACTTGTTTTGATGCTATTCCCTTATCTAAAGGGGGTACTGCTGCAAAATAGATGGAAGGTTTATCAAGGCACAGACAATTAGTACTAACATCACGATTTGACGGACTTTTTTACAAGGGTTTATCATAATTATCCTCAATATAAATGATAATCATTCTCAATTATATAGAAGGAATATAATTTTGACAACCCTTTTTTTGGATTATGTACTTTGCCAACATGCAACTTTCTTGATGAAGGTTTTTTACTTAAAGCCTCTAGTTTGCATACTCGTACATAAAAAATAGCCTTGAACTCACAAACTCAAGGCTATTAAATCTTCACAAAGGGTTTTAAGTATTCAACTGCATTAAAAATCTACAATAGTATAGTCTTATCGTGCAGGACAATCATCTACGCGTCCCCATGCCTTATTGGCACCACAATAGTGCTCACGAGTCTCACCCACACATCTAGCCCTATCAAAGAATCCTAATTGACGGCAGGCGGCCATCTCGCGTTGGAAGTCTGCTTGCCAGCCTGACACATTGTTATTTGGAGCTGGTTGTATGGTTTGTCCGATAGGACGAGTATTTACAACACGACTTGCAGAATCAGCATTAATCACTGAGTCTAAGATAAATGGAATAGAGTCTGTTTTATCTTCAGAGAGGTTTTCTGCTTTGATATGCCAGTCAATCTCAGGCATGGCTTCTGGCAAACCTATACGACCACTCATTAGTAATTGTGGAGGTTGGCGCATCAAAGGTACTCCATTTGCATCAACAGGGGGTGCTGGGTCATTCTCATTAATATTTGGAAGGTTGGCCTGTTTAGGAGCGTGAGCAATCAGCCAATCGCCTGTGTATAGACCACCTGCGGTTGCAATGCCTGCCAACACCAATAGAGTAAAAAGGAGTATACGCCAACTCATGATACCGTCCTTATACGTTAATCGTTATCGCGAAATACCTGACCGCCATGTTCACGCATGGCATGGAATTTAATATCAGGATTAAGTTCTTCGGCTACTCTTAATTGTGCCATAGAACTAACTAAAAAAGCAGGAGCATCGACCACATCATAGGCAATATGTTGTGCATTGCTTGCCATAAATTTACGTAAAGCAGCAGGGTTATCGCTAGTAAACCAACGAGCCATCGTGTAGCGAGAAGGCATTAAGCGTGCATCTACCCCATATTCTGTCTTAAGGCGATGAACTACCACCTCAAATTGGAGTTGTCCTACCGCACCGAGTAATAAGGCTCCACCTGCTGCCTCTGGTCGGAACACTTGAATAGCTCCCTCTTCACCTAGCTGTGTAAGACCTGTACGAAGTTGCTTGCTACGCAGAGGGTCTTTTACCTCTACTGCTTGGAATAATTCAGGAGCAAAAAATGGTAATCCCGTGAATTGCAAGTTCTCACCTTCTGTCAAGACATCCCCTAAGTGTAGTACACCATGATTAGGGATACCAATAACATCTCCTGCATAAGCCTCATCTAACAGCTCTCGTCGTTGTGAAAGGAAAGACACTACGTTATTAGGTCGGATTTCCTTGTTGGTACGACTCACTTTAAGACGCATACCACGTTCAAATCGTCCGGAACTCACACGTACGAAAGCCACACGATCGCGATGTGCTGGGTCCATGTTGGCTTGTACTTTAAACACTACCCCAGTGAACTTAGGTTCATCAGGCTCTACTATGCGTTGCAACGCTTGGCGAGCCCCAGGTTTAGGAGCCCATTCAACAAGGGTGTCTAACACTTCTTGTACACCAAAATTATTGACTGCTGAACCAAAGAATACAGGAGTCTGCTTACCTGCTAAAAATTCTTGGTGAGAAAAGGACGGTGCGGCTTCTTGGATAAGTTCAATTTCTTCTAAGGCCTTATCATAGTAGGAGCCGAATTTCTCTTTGATAATAGGATTGTGAAGCCCTTTGATAAATTCGCTATTCCCATCCAGACGCTCTTGCCCAGCTTGGAATAAACGCATTTGGTCATTGCGTAGGTCGAACACGCCACCAAAGTGCTTACCCATACCAATAGGCCATGAAAAAGGAATCGCATCCATGCCAAGGTGAGATTCGATTTCACTTAATAGGTCAAGAGGCTCTTTTACCTCACGGTCTAGCTTGTTGACAAAAGTGATAATCGGAGTATTACGTGCACGACAAACTTGCAATAGACGGATAGTTTGAGGCTCAATACCGTTAGCAGCATCAATCACCATGATGGCAGAATCTACGGCTGTTAATACGCGATAGGTGTCTTCAGAGAAGTCTTGGTGCCCTGGAGTATCAAGTAAATTAATCACACAGTCTTTATATTCCATCTGCATGACCGAAGAGGCAACCGAAATACCACGTTGCTTTTCAATTTCCATCCAGTCAGAGGCAGCATGACGGCTGGCTTTACGCGCTTTTACGCTACCTGCAATCTGAATCGCTCCTGAAAAAAGAAGGAGTTTTTCAGTTAACGTAGTTTTACCCGCATCAGGGTGAGAAATAATGGCAAACGTGCGACGACGAGCAACTTCTTGTGCTATAGACAATGACGACATTGTGAGTTAATCAATCCTAAACTATAAACGCTCTATTTTAAACGTTTAATGAGGGATAAATCACAGTAAATAGCGATTAAGTGTAAAACTCTGTGATTAGTGAGGAGTTGTGTCTGGACTCATTAACCCCATAAATACAGCGGCAGTAATAAACAACACCCCAAAAATCTTATTGAGAGCTGCTGCCCGATGCGGTTGACGCATAAATTTCATAATACGTGAAGCTAAACCAGTATATCCTGCCATAATAATCATGTCCGCTGCGACCAAGGTGGCACAGATGATGATATATTGAGGAATATGAGGCGCGTGCAAATTGAGAAACTGAGGAGTTACAGCAATTAAAAACACGGCTCCTTTGGGGTTGGTGAGGTTAACTAAAATGCCTTGGGTGATTAATTGTAAGGGTGATAGTAACAGTGGTTGAGTCTCATCAATTTTAATAATGGCAACAGGCGAGCGGTATTGCTTGTAGCCAAGATACAGTAGATAAGCGACACCTGTCCATTTCACAATCTCAAATGCGATGGGTGAAGTAGCTAGAATAGCACCAACACCAATTACACTGATGACATATTGAGCCGCATAACCAATAGCCAGCCCTACTGCATTCCAATAGCCTCTTCCAAAACCAAAGCGTAAACCTGAAGCCATTGAAGAAACAGCCCCTGGACCAGGTGATAAAGAAATCGCAAAAGATGCAAAGCATAAATTCACCCAGACTGCCCAAGTCATGCTGAACTCCAGAAATAAAGATAAAGACATTCACTATATAGGAGAGCGACATCATTTGGCAAGTGGTGGTACTATGATTGTGGTGAAATAACAAATAGGGATGGTATAGAAGAGGTTTGTTATACAATCGACCTCTACTCCCATGTAATCATCATAGATTATTATGACCTTATCAAGTGGTTTAGCATTTGTGTAATTGAAAAAAACAGATTAGACTGAAAAGGTGTTTAATAAGTGGTGCATTTTGCATAATAGTCATTGGTAGAATCGGTCTATATAGGTTATATAGGCGGTTTATGGGTTGTTACGCACCTGATGTGCTAGTTCTTAAGGAAAATATATGAAATTTTTACGTGTGTTAATGATGCTATTTATCTCAGTGATTCTATCTGGTTGTGGTTATAACCAGATTCAAACCTTAGATGAAAGTGTTAAAACGGCTTGGTCTGAGGTGCTTAACCAATACCAACGTCGTGCCGACTTAGTGCCTCAAATCGTTGCTAGCGTTGATGCGTATATGACGCATGAAAAAGATGTTTTAACGCAAGTCACTGAAGCGCGAGCTAAAGTGGGTTCGTTACAAGTTTCCCCTAATCGTTTACCTACTGAAGAAGAAATGAAGCAATTCCAAGCTGCGCAAGGTCAAATGACCTCGGCATTGTCGCGTTTATTAGCAGTATCTGAGAATTATCCTGATTTAAAAGCGAGTGGTTTGTTTAGCGATTTAAACGTACAACTTGAAGGAACAGAAAATCGTATCGCGACAGCACGCACTCGCTATATTCGTGAGGTACAAGCTTATAACACTTATATTCGCCAATTCCCTCAAGTGATTATTGCGAAGATTTTTGGCTATTCAGTTAAGCCCAACTTTGGTGTGGAGAATCAAGCTGAAATTATGAAAGCACCTAAAGTGCAATTTAGTAATAGCCCAGCAAAAGCACAATGATGAAAAAGACTTTCTTTAAATGGATGGGTGCATGGTTAATCAGTCTGTTGTTAGGCTGGTGTCATTTGCTTTTTGCGGCAGATGAGGTCCCCATCCCAGCATTGACGGGCTATGTTGTCGATACTACAGGAACACTGACTGCGAGTGAGCAAAAGGAGCTTATTACTAAATTAAAAGCCTTTGAAGAAGAAACAGGCTCACAAATTTTTGTCCTTATGATTCCTACTGTGCAACCTGAAACCATAGAGACCTATGCGGTGCGAGCTTTTGAGTCATGGAAAGTGGGACGTAAAAAGGTGGATGATGGTGTGCTTTTTGTAATTGCAAAAAATGACCGCCGTAATCATATCGAGGTCGGCTATGGCTTGGAGGGAGTGATTCCTGACGTGACTGCCTCGCATATTCTTAAAGACTACGTAGCACCTTTTTTTCAACGAGGGGATTTTGCTGGGGGTATTGATAGTGCTGTTACACAACTCATGCATCTCATCAAAAAAGAGAATCTTCCCCCTCCAGTTGCCTCTGAAGATGAGTTTGAAAGCTGGGAAGAGTATATTCCCTTTGTAATGGCTGGTGTTGTTGCTTTACTTATACATCCTCTTTTTGGTGCTATTGTATGTATTGGTATGGGGTACCCTATTCTGGCTATTGTTGTGTTTGTTGTGACGTTAATTATTCGTCGTCTTTTCGGCTTATCATTGTTTGCAGTAGGAAGTCCAGCAAGTAGAGGTCGTCGTTTTTCTCGTCGCAACCCCTGGGATGATTTTGGTGGTCGTGGTGGCGGCGGTGGCTTTGGTGGCGGCTTTGGTGGCGGCTTTGGTGGCGGCGGCTCCAGCAGTGGGGGCGGTTTTGGTGGAGGAAAAGGCGGCTCCAGTGGTGGGGGTGGTGCTTCTGGAAGTTGGTAAAAATCCATTATTAGCATCTAGGATGAAAAGTAGGAGTCTATCATTAGTTACTTAAATGATAGAATGAAGAGGATAGAGGCGTAGGAACTGTTATTTGTCGGAGGAGGTAAGCCTATATGATACCCGAATTTAAAATAAACATGACTTTACAATTTAAGTCTCTTCTCCCCTCCACCTCCCCTGCCTTTAAGCGTCGTCTACTGCAATTAAAAAATGCGTATATCATCGCCGAAGAAGAATACCACCAAACCTTAACGTGGCTAGATAATACAGCACTGCCCTTATCAGAGGATATGGAGGCGTTACTATGTTATGCCTATCTCTCTTCTCCCGAGGTACAAGCTAAGGTTGATAAAAATGTTTTTACACCAATGCTAGGAGAAGAAATACTGGCTCACCTACAACACTTGGCGAATCAAGACGTGTCATCTGCCCAATATTATTTGGGGCGGTGTTACTACGAGGGTGCGTCTATCCCAGAGAATAAGCGGCAAGCCTTTCATTGTATGTCATTGTCAGCAGCGCAAGACGAAGCAAGAGCGCAAGATTTTCTAGGCAGTTTGTATAATACTGGTGAGGGTGTTGCCCAAGATAAAGCCAAGGCTATGCACTATTACACCTTATCAGCTAATCAAGGGTTTATAAAGGCTCAATATCATTTGGGCTATATGTACGATCAACGCAAAGGCATGGTGCATAATAAGGTCAAAGCGGTTCATTACTATACCTTGGCGGCTGAACAAGGATTTGCTGATGCACAATTTTACCTAGCCGAGATATATGCTGGAGGAAAGGGTGTCGAGCGGGATCGTGTTAAGGCGATAGAGTACTATACCTTGGCGGCGAAGCAATCACATTTTGGGGCGAGAGAGCTTCTAGCGTATTTATATGCAAAATATGATGACTTGCTGGGATTCAGAGGAGATGTAGACATAGAGCATCTTTTAAATCAGCAGAGTCAACTGAACACCTATGTCACCAAGGCTCGGCAAGGTGATGTGACGGCTCAATATAATCTAGGGTGGTATTTGAGTACGTACAAATCAGAGTATGGTAGCGATAATAAGCTGGCTATTGAATTCTTAACACTGGCAACTCACCAAGGCGATGAGCAGGCGCAATGTTTATTGGGACTTTTATATTGGCAACAAGAATGTCCTCAGGCGATTGCACTTCTCACACCTCTTGCAGATAAGGGGAATATTGTCGCCCTACAAGTGCTTGCCCAAATATACTACAACGGCAAGCTCTGTGTTAAAGATTGGAAAAAAGCTTTTGATTATTTCTCGCGACTTGCGCAGCAAAAGGATAATCCTCGACAAATGTTGATGACGCTTTTGGCAGATGACGATAGTGAACCTACCATATTACTTCGTAACTGTGCGCCTACTCCAGGCCTTGATTATGTGCATTATGCTTTAGGGGTGATGTGTGAAAAAGGGCAAGGTACTGTACCAGATATTGCCAAAGCTGAATATTACTATTTATTGGCGGCAGAACATAAAAATCCTTTTGCTTATCTCGCCCTTGCGCGCTTGTATGAGAAAGGTGCAGGCGTAGAGCAAGATCAAGCTAAGGCGCTGTACTACTACCTGGTTTATGAAAACCATTGCCAGACTTATGAATTTGATAAGGGAATGTGTGGCACTCTCATGTTAGAACTGACACGTTTGTTTTTTCAAGAACCACGCATTATGCGTCATCAGGAGCGTGCCTATCAATATTGTTCACGATATCCAACGTGGAATACGAGAGGTGATCGAGATAAAGAGAATTATGCGCTGATGGAGAGTTATCTCTGTGTGATGTATGAGCAAGGCTGGGGAATTGCCCAAGATAGGAAACGTGCGGCGAGTTTATTAACTCCTCTTTCTCTTGCGAATGTGCAGCGAATACATCAAGATGCACTTCAAGGTTGTGTTTTGTCATTAAGCTATATGCACTATGCGGCGAATAATGGTGTGAGTGCATTGGCATATCGTCTAGGATTGATGTATTTATATGGTAAAGGAGTGGCGCAGGATAATAAGCAAGCGCTGCACTATTTATCACTCGTGAATTTACAGGAGAAGGCAGTAGCGGCATGCTATTTGTGTTTGATGTATGCACGTGGTATGGGAGTTGAGCAGAATCTTGATAAAGCGATGGATTTTTATCGATTTATCCAACCTCAAGAAGTCGCTTTACAAGACCTTTATGATGAGGCGGCAAGAGGGGAGCATTTTGCTATCGCTTTTGTAGATTTTATGGCGCAGCAGCAGATACATCCCTCTCAAGGGGGTTCTCTTTCTGCAAGGGAACAAGCTTTTAGAGAAGAACCAGTGCTTGCCAAGGAATTAGTTATTGCAAAAGAGCAAACCTCGACAGAGAAACAATCCCTTGCAGAGGAGCAAATGCTTGCGGAAAAATTGAGTGAGAAAAATTCGCAGGGCGACCAATATTTTTATCTTCTTGATTCTGTTGCAGACCGCTTTGATGCTTTTGCAATCAAGTACCCTCGTTTTTATGAAGAACAATATAATCAACTATGGGATAAGGGTATTCTTTTTGTGGAGGATTGGGATGATGATGAGAGAATCTTCTGGCATGAGTTAGGTGAGTTCTGCAGTACGTCTAAAACACAGATGTACTACCAACTTCCTCTATATATGTATAATGGCTTAGCCATTGTCGCCTACATCTATTTGCTTTCTGAGGAAAAGGCTGAAGATAAAGATGTTATTTTGAGGTGGTTGCAGTTTATGGCAAAGGAAGGGGAGGCTTTCTCGCAGTTTTTCTTGGCATTATGCTACTGTCATGGCGTGCATATTGAGCAAAATGAGCACAAGGCTTTTTTCTGGATGGAGCAAGCAGCGACAAGAATCTACTTAGCTGTGCATGAGATAGCACGGTTTTATTATGAGGGAATTGGGCATGCAAAGGATGAAGAAAAGGCGATGGCTTTAATAGAAGAGCTCTCCAGTGTGTATGTATTAACTGCCTCATGGTTTAATGCAATTGAAGCTCACAAAAAGCAGTGGAGTCGTAATGAAGAGACAACAGTCCCTCATGATGCACATAACTTTTCTGCTTATTGGGCTACTCGTCAAAGTAAGTTTGCCAACGCGCTGAAAAAAGCTGAGTCGGGGAACTTAAACGCCCAAATGGATGTGGTTGGTTTTTATATCAGAGGAAGTGGTGTTGAAGCTGATTTTGAGCAAGCTATTTATTGGTTAACCAAAGCGCTAGAAGAGCGATGGCCAGATGCACTTGCGAAGGTTTCTTCTCGTATGCAACTTTATGAGCAATGTGGCTTGGTTATTTTGTATGGAATTGATGGTTTTTATAAAAGTCAACTTATTGCTGAGCAATGTTTTGAGAAAGCAGCAGAGCAAGGTTCGGCGATGGCAACAATGTATTTGGGTATGTTGTGCCAACAAACATATCCTTGGAAAGCAAAGCAATTATTTGAGCAAGCATGGGAGAGCTATCATGCTCAAGCACTTGAGGGTTCTGCAAAAGCGCAATACGCCTTAGGGTTTTTATACCTTAATGGTATGGGGTGCCAGAAAGATGTTGAGCAGGCGATGTC
Organism: Pelistega europaea; assembly: GCF_013133775.1. GTDB lineage: Bacteria > Pseudomonadota > Gammaproteobacteria > Burkholderiales > Burkholderiaceae_B > Taylorella > Taylorella europaea. The sequence goes on from NZ_JABGBO010000001.1 coordinate 127,476, forward strand.
TTGGTGGAATAAGGCGATTGAACAAAATTTTGACCTCGCCAAAGCGGCGATGGCTGCTTTGTATAGCGTATCTAATGAAGTGGAGCACGACTATCTTAAAGCGCGGTTTGTTTATGAGGGTGATGTGGACTGCACGATTTCTTTGCAAGATCTGATTTATCACCGCCCTTTCGGATGGGCTGCTATGGAGGATAAGTTTGTGGGGCAAGATGAAGTCATTCCGTTTTAAACATTTCAAAAAGGGTCTATATACTCCTTTGGGATAATCTATTTGTACAGTACATGGCTTCTGCTAAATCACCTTGTTTTCCTAATTCATACCTTTTCGTAAATTCATCAGCTTCCACAAACATATTCGCATCTTTTAAAGAATGAATAATGTGTGGAACAAGAGAATCATCATTCTTATAGGCTTGCATATAATAATCTAATGCCTTTACCTTATCTTTTGTTATGTATTTGCCTGTGGAATACATCAAGCCCAGATTAAACTGTGCGGTTGCATTCCCTTGCTCAGCAGCCAATGCACAATAATGAAATACTTGTTACTTATCTCCTTTGACAAAATCTCCCTCATAATAACATCTACTTATATAATACTGAGCTGCGGCTAGCCCTTGCTCTGCCAGCTGGTTTAAATGCTCCCAGAGGGCTTGGTTATGCGCTGAGACATGATTATCTGCTACTTGATTCTCTTCAGTTTGACTAGTAGGAATAGATAAATAGGTATAGCAGAGGAGGGCTTCACCATGCTGAGATAATGCCGCATCCGGATGCTCTACCCACCCCATTACTTCCTGATATTCCAACTCCCCTATGTTCTTATCTTTATATAACGTTGATAGCCGCTGTTTAAGAGCTTCTGGTGAGACTGCACTTATCCAATTACGTAACTGTGACATAGTATATAACTCCCATTTTTAGGTATTTATATGATATTGGTTAAAACGGATATTATGATGACGTATCTTCTTTTTCTAATTCCTGTAAAAGAGAACGAGCTTCGTCATTACCTTGATTAGCGGCTAGGCTGAGATAGTGTTTTGCTTGGTGTTTGTCTTGTGCGATGCCGTCGCCTTTGAGATACATATTACCCAGATTAAACTGTGCTGTTGCCTCCCCTTGCTCAGCGGCGAGTTGAAAGTAATGAGCCGCTTGTTCTTTATTTTGCTCTACGCCTTCGCCATTGTAATACATATTGCCCAGATTAAGCTGCGCAATCGTGTCACCAATATTGGCTTCATATTCTACTTCGTCAGGACGCTCTACAGCTTGTCTAAACCACTCTTTGGCTTGCTGCTGATTACCTGCTTCTAAATTCTTCACAGACTGCATTAACTGCGCTAGGCGATAGGTTTGTTTTGCTGATTCTACTAAAAGTTTATCCGCTTCCTCTTTATTAGGATTTTTAACTTCTTTACCTACCTCATGTAGTAAAGATAAAACATATTTTGCAATAGCGTGAATCCGAGCTGATTTCTCCAGCCAATCCATCGCTTCTTCTTTTTTTCTCTGCTGCTCATTGAGAGGAAGTTGAGAGTTTAATTGTTCTTGATATGAAGACGCAAATAATTCAAATTGGGCAGTCACCTCACCTTTTTCTGCATTTTGTTGCCTTTCTTCTCTGGCTTGCTGTGGATAATCTTGCCAATACATTTTTTCGAATTCTTTGGCCTCTGCAAACATATTCGCTAATTTCAAATTACGAATAATTTTTGGAGTTAGAGAACCATCATTCTTATAGGCTTGCATATAATATTCGAAAGCCTTTTCTTTATCCTGTGCGACGCCTTCACCTAAGAAATACATACTACCTAAATTAAACTGTGCATGAGCTAAGTTTTGGTTGGTAGCAAGTTGATAATAATATACAGCCTTTTTCTTATCCTGAGCTATGCCTTCGCCTTTGGAATACATATTACCCAGATTAAACTGTGCTTTTGTGTGCCCTTGCTCTGCGGCAAGTTGGTAGTAATGAACTGCCTTTTCTTTATCTTGTACTACTCCATCACCATTGTCATACAGCACCCCTAGCAAGTATTGGGCATCTACATCTCCTTGCTTAGCGGCGAGTTGGAGGTAATGAGCAGCTTTTTCTTTATCTTGTGCTACTCCATAACCATTGGCATATATTTCTCCCAGAAAATATAGCGCATCCACATTTTCCTGCTCAGCGGCGAGTTGGAAGTAGTGAATCGCCTTGGCTGTATCCTGAACAACACCTTCACCCTTGAAATACATCCTTCCCAGACCAAGCTGGGCTGTTACGTCTCCTTGATTAGCAACAAGTTGGCAGTAATGCGCCGCCTTTTTTTTATCCTGTGCGATGCCTTCGCCATAGTAATACATATTGCACAGATTGTATTGTGCATCTACATTTCCTTGCTGGGCGGCAAGTTGGTAGTAGTAAGCAGCCTTTTCTTTATCCTCTGCTACACCTACGCCCCTTTCATACATCCAACCCAGCTGATACTGCGCTATTGCCAAACTTTGCTCTGCAGCAAGTCGGCAATAATGTGCAGCTTTGGTTTTGTCTTGTGAGAAAACCTCGCCATTATTATACATTGTACTTAGATTACATTGTGCATATGCATTTCCTTGCTCAGCGGCAAGCTGGTAGTAATAGAAAGCCTTTTCTTTATCCTGTGCGATGCCTTCGCCTACATGATATAAATACCCCAGAAAGCCTTGTGCTCTTGCATCACCTTGCTCCGCCGCTAAGGCAAAGTAATGAAACGCTTGCTGTTTATCTTCTTTGACAAACATCCCCTTGTAATAGCACATACCTATATAATACTGAGCTGTGGCTAGTCCTTGCGCTGCCAGCTGGTGTAAATGCTCCCAGAGGGCTTGGTGATACGCTGAGACACTATCATCTGTTACTTTGTTTTCTTCTGTCTGGCTAGTAGGAATAGATAAATAGGCATAGCAGAGGAGGGCTTCACCATGCTGAGATAATGCCGCATCAGGATGCTCTACCCACCCCAATACTTCCTGATATTCCAACTCCCCTATGTTTTTATCTTTATATAACGTTGATAGCCGCTGTTTAAGCTCTTCTGGTGAGATTGAGCTTATCAAATTGTGTAATTGCGGCATGGTATATCGCTCCTATCTTGAGTGTTTATCTGATATTGGTTAAAACGGATATTATGATGACGTATCTTCTTTTTCTAGTTCTTGTAGTATGGCCTTGGCTGTGTCACTACCCTGATTGGCGGCTAGGCTGAGATAGTGTTTTGCTGTGGTTTTGTCTTGTGCGACACCATCACCTTCAAAATACATCATTCCCAACGAATATTGGGCATCAGAAAAACCCAAATTCGCAGCAACTCTGTAGCACTCTTTAGCCTTTTCTTTATTTTGTGCTATACCATCTCCTTTGTAAAACATATTACCCAGATAAAATAGCGCTTTTACATCATTTTGCTTAGCGGCGAGGTGGTAGTAAAGGGCCGCCTTTTCTTTATCTTGTATCACGTTTTGTCCATGATAATATATATTGCCCAAAATAAACTGAGCTCTCACATCTCCTTGTTTTGCATCCGCGGCAAGATGAAAATAGTGTCTTGCTTTATCATGATCTTGCATAATGCCATCACCACTTTGGTATATATTTCCCAGATTAACCATAGCTTCGACATTGTTTTGAGCTGCAGCTAGAGTCCAGTAATATATTGCTCTTTCTTTATCCTGCACTACACCTTTACCTTTATCATACTGCTCACCTAAAGTAAGCTGTGCAATCGGATCTCCAATATTTGCTTCATATGCTATTATGGTGGGACGCTCCACGGATTGTCTAAACCATTCTTTGGCTTGCTGCTTATCGCCTTCTTCTAAATCCTTCACAGACTGCATCAACTGTGCTAAGCGATAGGTTTGTTTTGCCGATTCTGTTAAAAGCCTATCGGCTTCCACTTTATTAGGATTTTCAACTTCTTTACCAACCTCATGCAGTAGAGATAAAACATATTTTGCAATAGCATGAATTCGAGCCGATTTCTCTAACCAACTTATAGCATCCTCTCTGCTGTTCTGTGACTCCTGTGGATGAAGTTGAGAGCTTAGATGTTGTTGATATGAAGATACAAACAGTTCAAATTGAGCTATCACTTCTTCATTATCTGCTTTTCTTTGTCTTTCTTCTTTCGCACGTTCTGGATAATCTTGCCAATATAGTTCCTCAAATTCATTAGCTTCTGAAAACATATTCGTTTCTTTTAAAGCTTGAATAATTTTGGGAGCTAAAGAACTATCGCTCTTGTAGGCTTGAGTATAACAACTCCGGGCTTTTTCCTTATCACGCTTCACGCCATCCCCATTTGCATACATATACCCTAGATTAAATTGTGCTCCTACATGTCCTTGTTCGGCAATAAGTTGGTAATAATACGCAGCTTGGGTCTTATCTTGTGCAACTCCTTCTCCATTGAAATACATCTCACCTAGTCGAAACCGAGCACGGGTAGTTATTCTTTGCATTTCTGTACCTACGTCCTTATGCCTTGCAATGAGTTGGTAGTAGTGAAAAGCCTTAGCTTTATTTGGCATAATGAGTCCACCACCTTCATCATATAACTTGGCAAGCGTATCTTGAGCATAGATAACATGATTATATGTATCTCCTTTTCTATCTGCTACCACGTGAAGACAATACAAGGCCTTTTCAATATTTTGCGTTACTCCACCTTCTCCATATAAAAATGTATTGAAAAACCTCATCATTGTGGCATAAGGAAAAAAACGGTGCTTAGCAGCGAGTTGATAGTAATGAAGAGCTTTTTCATAATCCTGTTTTATTCGGTCGTTACCGTAAAGATAGGCAGAAGCCAACCACTCTAGTCCTATCTCATCACCTAACTCACCCAAATATATAAGTGAGTCGATATGGTTGCTCTTATGATATTCTAGCTTTAACGCGAACAATGCCTTCTCATATCCTTGCTTGGCAGCGAGGTAGTAGTAATGAGCCGCTTTAGCTTTATCCTGTGGAACGCCTTCGCCTTTGGAATACATATTACCCAGATTGAATTGTGCTGTTTTATGTCCCTGCTTAGCAGCGAGTTGGTAGTAATGTGCAGCCTTGGCTTTATCCTGCTCTACACCATCGCCATTGTCATACATCCAGCCCAGATTAACCTGTGCAGTTGCATATCCTTGCTCAGCAGCTTGTCGGTAGTAATGTGCAGCCTTGGCTTTATCCTGTGGAACGCCTTCGCCTTTGGAATACATATTACCCAGATTGAATTGTGCACTCGCATCCCCTTGCTCAGCAGCCTGTCGGTAGTAATGTGCAGCCTTGGCTTTACCCTGCTCTACACCATCGCCATTGTCATACATCCAGCCCAGATTGAATTGTGCACTCGCATCCCCTTGCTCGGCAGCGAGGTAGTAGTAATATGCAGCCTTTTCTTTATCTTGTGTGACACCATCGCCATTGTCATACATCCAGCCCAGATTGAATTGTGCCCTCGCGTATCCTTGCTCAGCAGCGAGTTGGTAGTAATGCACTGCTTTGACTTTATCCTGTGGAACGCCTTCGCCATTGTTATACATCCAGCCCAGATTGAATTGTGCCCTCGCGTATCCTTGCTCAGCAGCGAGTTGGTAGTAATGTACAGCCTTGGCTTTATCTTGCTCTACCCCTTCGCCATTGTCATACATCACGCCCAGGTTACACTGTGCTTCTTTCAATCCTTGCTCTGCGGCGAGGTAGTAGTAATACACTGCTTTGGCTTTATCCTGTGCTACGCCATCGCCATTGTCATACATTCCGCCCAGATTGCATTGTGCACTCGCATCCCCTTGCTCGGCAGCGAGGTAGTAGTAATATGCAGCCTTTTCTTTATCCTGTGTGACACCTTCACCATTGGCATACATCACGCCCAGATTAAACTGTGCAGTTGCATATCCTTGCTCAGCAGCGAGTTGGTAGTAATGTGCAGCCTTGGCTTTATCCTGCTCTACACCATTGCCGAAGTAATACATCACGCCCAGATTGCATAGTGAAACTGCATTTCCTTCCTCTGCCAGCCATTTAGATACATGCTGGATAAGAGTTTTTGAAGCAGATTGGCTTAAATTACGCAATAATTTCTGAATCATAGTGCCTTTTCCTCTCATTAAACAGCGTAAAGCATAAGCTGTAATAGGCTTTTTTGGAAGCGTTTTAAATCAAAGTCGGCAAATCGTGAGGTATCCTTTTTCTCTAATCGGAGATAAAGGTAAGTATGCAAATAAATCTCTGCTACTTTAAGGTAATGAGCCAACTCTTTACGAGAGAACCTTAACTCATTAAAGTGTACAAATTCTGTTTGTGTATCCAGCATGGTTTGGTGATAATATTCAACCGCCTTATAGAGCTTATCATCAACATGTGCAAAACTTGCAGCCCCAAAGGCGTCATTGTTATTCGCTTTATCCAATGGGTAGTTTTGGAAAGGCACTATAGATAAGGCAACACGTGATTTGTAATACTCATTAATCCAAACACGTTCATGCTGCCCATCTTCGGTTAAGGTATTACGCGCTTGGTCTTCTTCGGCTTTTTGCTTAAAGAGTGCTAATTTATCCTCTATAAAGGCAATGCTTCCGCTGTGATGCTCTTCTTCTGTGCGCTGTGCATAGTGAATGGCTTCTTTGTTATATAGTTTGAGCCATTGTTGTTTAATGGTTTGAAGCGCATTGTCTATATTGACTTCTTGCCCATCATAAAGTAGTGCGCTCAGGTAGTGGAAAATCATCTCCCAAGTACTGCGAAGATTCTCTTGATATTTCTTTTCGACGGCACTATTAAACTCGCGATGGAAAAAGTTTAATAACTCTGCTTGCTCAGATTGAACCCGTTTTAAGAAAGGCAGTAGTGCAAAGAATAAGCGACTCCAGTACACGTTGGGCATTTTCTGCACTTGATCTTTAATATTCTGAGAGCAAACACTATTAGCCAAACCAAGAACAAATGCATTATCTGTTCCAGCATACCTAAAAGGGACATCTAATAAGGTGCGTATTTGATACTCGCTTAGACCCTCTTTGGTTTTTGCAAACCAGCATAATACACGACGCACTAGTTCTTGCTCATGGTGATATTTCTTCGATAGATTATCAATAAAATGTTGAACCGCACTTTGATTGCTATCACCAAGTGCATCTTCAGGGGGGGCATACCAAGAAGGCCAGTTCTTCACTTCTTGATGAATAATCTTGATAAAGAATGGCGTATTGACGTGCTGGTATTTCCGTGCAATAAAGTCTTTTTGTGCTTTAGTTAAGGTGCGTTGCTTACCTAGCCATAAAGAATATCCACCTGGAGTTGCCTTTTCGTCAAGTAGTTTATCAAGTAAATCTTCCCAACCATCAAATGCTGGCATGGCAAACTGTTGAGTTCTGTTTTTTAGTTTTTCGTAGTACTTGGTATCCTCCTTATAATTTTCATCCTTTAAGGCACTGATAACAACCTTTACGTGGGCTGGCAATGATGCAGGGAAAATATCATCTAAATAGTGAAGAGTATCTTGGGATAGATTTAATTGGTCTAGGGCATCAATAAAAATAACGCATGGATTTTTAATTTGTCCAAAGGAGCCTGAAATATTTTTACACGCGTCTTTCATAGAGGTGTCAGATGACAATGTAAAAGGGATGCCTGCCTCCTGAAAAATTGACTCGAATAAACTAAAAAAAGAGGATGAGGAGGCAGAAGCACCTACAAAACGAGTAATAATTTTAAGCGAAGGTTCTTGTTCTGCGTGTGTTGTAGGCGATGCTTTATTGTCTTCAGAATTTTGGAGAGGGACTGTTTGAATTTTCCTTAACTCATTATCTCTCAAGGATGCATTCAGATTTTCTGAAATGAAAGCCATCAACGCGGATTTACCACTACCGGAGGAGCCGTAGAGAAGGATTGGCTTATCTGCATCAGAAGATTTAACTTTATCCTGAATTTTTTCTCGAAGATTTCTCAGATTATTTGTTTCTACATAGGAAGCTATTTTCTCTTTAGCAAACTTTTTATGGATGTCAGTCTCACTTTTAATATTTCGGGTGATAGATTCTCGTAATTGCTGCTTGATACGCTCTTGAATAAACTGTATTAAATCATCCTCTAAAATAGAAAGGTAATCAGTTTCTTGTATTGTTCCTACTGTATTGGTATTATTGACAACGGCCTCATGAAGAGTCATCCCTTCTTTTTTTATTTTCTCCAAAAATTGAGTAGTACCGCTATCTCTTTGAGCAGAAGAATGGCGACAAAAGATAAACACATTATCTTTATACTGTTTTCCTGGTACTCCATATAGGAATTCAGCTTCTGTTGCAGATGTGGTGTAATACTTTTTCTTTTCATCAGTAAAATCACTTGCATCCAGTGCAATAGTCAAAAGTGCCCGGAGTACACTTTCAATAAATCTCCAGCGCCCAAAAGAATCAGACGATTGATACTGTTTTGCTCTTTCTCGTAGTCGATAAGCCACAGGTATTTGGTTCTCATCTTTTTGATACCATGCGCGTAAAAAATCAACAGAATCCGTAAACGATTGCTGTGTATCCCTAAAAGCACGTTCTATTTCATCTAACATAGTCTGTGTTAAGCCAGGCTCTTGTCTTAAACTTTTCAAACTATCATTTAGTATTTGTTGAAACGATGACGGTTTAATCAAAGAAGAAAGTATCTCAAACTCATCCTCTTTGATAAATGTAGGTAAAGGAACCCAGCCGTACCTATCACCTATCATTAACATAAAATTAGGGTAGGGATATTCGATACACCGTTGCACTTCGCTTAAACAAATTGCCATTGTTTGATGGTCTTTCTGCGCTTCTTCATTAATCCCCCAACGCAAATCAATCGGTTGGAACTCTAGTTGTACTTGATTAGAACTGAATTGAATCGGGGGCTCCATCAAACGCTGACGTTTAAATTCATCTTGGAGTAGTTGATTTATTTCTTGCTTGAAATCCTCCAACTCAAAAACTCCTTGCTGGCAAAAATTATCAATGGCGGGAAAAACTTTTTCGTGCAATATACGCCGCTCATTCTCAAAATCACTAAATGTTGATGATACAAAAAAACGAAAAGTAAGGCGCATCGTTATCTCCTACATAACCTTAACAATCACCCAATTAGGCTTTAAATTTAGCTTTAAATTTATCAATTTGAATTTTCATAAACCCATTATTAAAGGGGGTTAGATTTTTCACCATGCTGTAGCAGCGTAGAATGGTTTGTGCATCGTGTCCTTTGTAGGGTTTCATGTGTTGTTCAGAAAGTTTTTCCAATCCGTCCCAATCCACCAAACATGGATGTTGCTTGGTAATTTCATTTTTCTTCTTACTACTTTCATCTTTTTCATCATAAGGAAGTAAAGACCAACCATGAAGGTAATGAAATGCGTTCCAGCGTTTCTTTTCTACTTTAGCAAGCTTCTCAAGGTGTGCTATTCCAAGGTGGTCATAAATTTCTTTACTGCCCTCAATGCTATTCCACGCATCTTGTTTGCCGTGGGTGTACCAGTTTTTAAGGGTACGTATCTGCTCGTCGGAATGCTCAATCACTGTATCTGACCATAACTGGTTAATCACGGCTAATTTAAGCAACTGGTGTTCAGCTTGGAAAAAATTTGAACTTTGCGTAAAAAAGCTCAATGTATTCCATTGCTCTTCGGGAGTTTTTTTATCATTGTTATACCCATTCACCTCGTTATAGTCTGCATTCGCTATCTTTGCCATTTCATTAATCGGCTCTTGTACGATAAATTCGTAGGACATAATTTCTGTGATATGTCCAAAGAAATGGACTTGATAAGATTGGCCTCCACTTAAACCAGTTGCTTTTTGATAAATATCTGAACAACCATTGGTAATCACATTAGGAGACAACTGATCGACATAGATAAAAATCTGCTGACCTTGGGTGGCTTCGGGTATCTGTTGATGTAATTCAAAAGCAAAATTTCGCAAAATGGCATTCGCGTAAAAAAGGTTTTGCTGTGCATCATCATGAGCAAAAATAATCTGATGATATTTCATTAATAATGTCTTATTGGTGTAAAACTCATCAATGGCTTTAAACTCAATAAGCCAGTAATCTTTTAGTGTTTCACCTGCTGGTGCGGCTCTGAATAATTTAGGATACTGAATATAGAAATCATCTTCTGATTGTTTAGGATCGGTGCTAAAAATCGTTAATTGCAATGGTTGTCCATTGTAAAAATGCCCTAAATTGAGAATTCTATGAATAATCTGTAAACCTAATTGATTAGCACCCACAACGCAAATACGTAATGAGTGTCTTTTTTCTTCATCTGGAGTATTCTCTGGATCAGAGGTAATCGTATCTACATTTCCTCCTAGCTGATGCGTTAAAAATAAACAACGCGCCACGTTGGTATAAATATTAAAAGGGCGGATAGTTAATTCTTTGCGTTGATTCTTAGAGGAAATTAACTGTAAGTTCTCGGTATGTTGTAGATGAATATGTGCCGTAATCGTTTTTTCGACAGGGCTAACTTGCAATGCGCTTAATCTTTCCAACATGGCTAAATTCTGCAAGTCGTTATCAGATAGTAAGAAAATACGGCTGACTTTTTTGTTTTTTAGGAATTGTGAGTGCAAGGGGTCTTCTTCAATAGCAATCACGTTCATAAAGCCTTTGCCTCGCACGGCTGACTCTTTGATTTGGTTAAGCAAGTGAGGCTGCTCATGCTCAAAAATAACGAGCAAGTCTACCCGATTGCCATCACTCACTTTTTTATCTGCATTTTTAGCAAAAATATCTTCGCATAGCGTTGTACCATGTTTGCCCAACCCACAAATCACCACGATATTAGGCTTTTTAGAGGGAGGGAAAAACGCAAGATGATAAGTAATCCAATCATGAAATGGTTTAATGATGATGGATAGAGCGGTCAATCCTAAGCCTAATGGCATTAACCATAAGCAGAGCAGTAATAAGCCATTAAAATCCTTGTTTTCAGTACCAAAGTTACCAAACATAAAGGCGACGGTTTCATAAAGTAAGCTCTGCGGTGAACTTTGGGATCGCAAAGACAAACCCAGCATCGCCATAAAGAAAATCTGCGCATTGATAAAAAGTAGCTTATGCTGCTTTAGTTTTGTCTTGAAGGGTTCGACAAAATAATACAGTAATACAACCAGTAATATTTCTAATACTAAAAGAACTAATGACACAATACCTATCCTCCAAAAATTAGGTGTGCTATTAACCGCACTATACTAGATAGATATTACAGGAAAGAGACAAATTAATGAAAAAAATGTAGGATTATCTAACAAATTGCTTGGTGATTATTAAATTGCAAACTCAACTTCTCTAGTTTCGTAGGATTATCTTAAATATTGAGCCACAAGTTCAGGCATATATCCCTTTTGCATAAGAGCTGGCTGATTTTCTAGACCCAAGCGCTCGTAAACCTCTCCACCTATCCCGTCTAGTACTATGCCATTCTTCTCTCTAGTAGAGTCAATCGCAAATGTTTGGAACTTGAATTTTTTCGATATAGCCTCAGGAAAGTTTCGCTTCAAATTTTCTTCACTTTCCTTGTACATGACAGGGGCAGCAATGATAATATCGGAAATGCTATCGATATTAAGAGAATCTAATAAAGCAATCAAATTAGTACGGATAACGCAACTACCTGACACAATAGATTTGAGAATGACGACTCGTGAGCAACCATCAAAGCCATTCTGGATAAACCTCTGAGTGATAGGAGCCACACTTGAGCCATTAGGTAATGAGTAGTGGTGATTCCAAAAAATGGCTAACTTATAGTCTATCCCATACTCTTTAAGAGCATTGATATAGCCTGTTACCAGATAATCTGCATCCTCAGACGTAGCGACGATAAGGACTTTTTCATGAGATGCTGTTGCAAAAGGCAATCGCTTTCCTAGCTCACAACCCAAATAAGTCATTATTCTTCGATAAGACTCTACAGATGTACTTCTATCTGCTATTTCCGATAACCACGTTTGAACATCATCAGTGGCAAACTCAGTGAACTCTCGCGGATATGTCATAGTGACCCCCTACTACCAGAGGATAAAATAGCCAATTCAGTCAAAACCTTTATGATGTCTGGCATAGTGCTCGACGCTTGCAGTTTTGCTAGATTGTCAGCTTCCTCTAACGCTTTAATCAAAGTAGCACTCAGGGTAACCATCATCTCACCACACACAATCACCCCATTAGCTATCTTGCAACCCCGTGCTTCCAAAACTTCAACAACTTCTGCAGACAAATCCACATCAGCAATACTTATTGAAAATATATCGGGTTTAGACGATTTTAACACGTCTTCCCACCATTCTGACAAATTCTTTCTAAATTCTATACCGTCGTTATAAGGAGCTAACAACAATCGACAAGCAGTCTCATGCTGTGCAGAATCTGGACAAACTTGTTGTATAAGCATTTCTAAATTAGATTCTGGATTTTTTAATGCACTAAACCAATTTTCATGGCTAGGATAGTACCTGCAATCAACCGATATATTAGCTGGAATTTTATGCTTATTTTTCTCTACCGTTGCTTTATCGCTGCATACTAATATACTTTTTCCTTCTACTTTATGATACTTCTCATCCAACTTTGCTTGCAAATCAAATCTAATTTCAAGTTCCTCATTCCATGCTCCCTTAGTTGATGAGTTTTTAAGTTGATAATTGATGCGTTTGCCTTCTAAGATGACAGTCAAATCATCTACTGTAGCCCCCTCACTGTTAGAAAAAATAATCCCTTCTTGTTCCTTTTGACTAAATTGAGTAGAGTAGCTCAACAATTCATGTAAAGTAAATGACTTCTCATAAAAGTCTCCTTTCTTATGATTGTGATCTCCTTGGCAAATATTACGCAACAAACGAATTTCATTATCAGAGAATCCGTGGTCTTCTAAATCTGTATCACTGTACATACCTTAGTCCTCATGTATTCTGCTCAGAGTTTAACAAAAGATTTGAATTCTCAAAAGACAAAAACATGACAAATACATCCCTAGCACGATTTTCACAATCCCCTACATCCTCAAAAACCTCATCAACTCCGTCAGGCTTTTTTCCCTCTCATTATCCTCTTCAAATGTTTTATTCAACTTTGACCATTCAGGATGAGCGCGTGCTTGATTAATCGGCTCTGGCATACTGCCTTCTTGCCATTGTTTAATAGTAGATTGCTCAAGACGCACTACTTCTTGTGCGGCATGGCCTCGATGCTCTAGGGCATCAATCAGTTGCAGACCTCTCAAACCTAGTAAGCGAATCACCGCGTCGTCTACACCTAATTCCTCATAACCTTGGATTTTGCCAAGCAGGCGTTTACCCCATTTATCCATGCCTTGCCATACACTGCCCACAACCCCTCCAAGCAAGGCGGCTGCACCTAAACTTAATCCCCCTGTAAACACATCCACAGCCGCACCAGCCATAGCACCTGCAGCAAAGCCTTTGCCCACATGAATACCCATGTCTACAAGTGCATCGGGATTAAATAAATCCATACCCCAACGCTCCCCTTCAATAGGTAAGGACTGTTCAGGGTAATCTGCCGCAGAAAAACGATAATGCTTAAGTAAATCTTTAATAAATTGATTCTCTCGACCTCTCACCTGATTTTGAACAGAGTGCCACTGACGTTGCAAAGCTTCACTTTCTGTCTGGCTACTTACCTTAAATGCTGCTATATCAATTAGCATATCTGCTAGTAAGTGTAACGCCATCTTTTTACGTAACTCACGTTGTTGGCGGATGTTTTGTGCTAACTGCTCAAGGGCTTGTGAATGCTTGTCTAAGACCAGAGCTAATTTTTGATATAACTGTGCCTGCCCATCAATGGCGGGTGCAACGGTATCAAATTCGATGCTCATGTGAATACCTAAACGAGCCAAGGTTTCTCGCCATTCTTGTAGATAGTTATTTTCGCTATGGATAAAATTTAAAATTGCAATCAAGGGCTTTCCACAACGAGCGAGAATTGCTAATTCATCTTTGTGTTTGGCTAATATAGGGTCACGAATGTCGACAACGTATAATCCAGCATCGCTCACCAACATTTGTCGTAACACTCTAGCCTCTTGTTCAAAACGCCCTTTACTCTCGGGCGAGTCTAAAAAAGCTTCAATGCTGTCAGGACCATCAAGGCGTTGCTGGTGATAGTGGCTAAGCTGATCAAGATAATCGTATAAGCCAATACCATCCTCTAAACCTGGAGTGTCATATAGTTCAATGGCGGATTGTGCATTGACTTGTATACGCGCTCCTTCTACATGGCGAGTTGTGCCAGGAGCGTTTTGAATCTCACCAAAAGACCTATCTTCCAGCAGTGTTCTTAATAAAGAGGTTTTCCCTGTATTAGTATGCCCCACCACGGCTAAGCGTAGGTTGGCATGAGGTTTTATAGACTCATGTATGCTCTTGGCAGCGGTGAGAAGGCTTTCTTGAGGAGTGTGACTGTTATTCATGAGTGATGGTTGCAATAATTTTTATTCAGTTATTGTACTGTATCAGAGGGTGGTTGTAACCATGCGCTTAGTTGTTGGGGGTGATACCAAACAATCTCAGATGGCATCCCCATATCCCTTAATGATTGTTGCCACAATGCCAAGCGATTATTGTGCTTATCGGCATTGAGCAGGTAGATAGCTGTTTGTTGGGCATATTGGCTAATATCACGAATAAAGTAGGCGACTCCTCTATCAGGTGTTTGAGTACTATCACAAATAATCAACAACTGATCAATAGGATGTTGATTGAGTCGGGCGAGTAAGTGGTGACGCTCTTCTCTGGATTCGATATGGGTGATGGTTTGCTGTGATAGGAGAGAAGGTAATAGCATCTCTGGCGGTAAATCAATACTGACTATCAGACTATCTTGTTGTGAGGACAACATGGCATCATTGCGTGTTTCTGCTGAAGAATGATTGGTTTGCTGGAGTTTAGGCAACACATAATCGGGTTGAGGACTGTCGGGTTGAATCATCTCATAGGGTTGTAAACGTTTTATCAGGGCAAGGTAGCTAGTACTGTGGGTATTTAACTGTGTTTTCGAAAGGGTAGTACGCGCTTTGAAGAAGCATCCTAAAAAAGCGATAAGGCGTACTAAAACTCCCCAGATAACTAATTGCCCAGTCAACCATACCGACCAGATTTTGTGAGCATCAGGATTGAGTGCAATATGGTTGCTACTCTGTGCTACTAGTTCAGCATCTGGCATAGGAAAGCCTAAAATAGCAGGGATAAAACCCAAAAAGTGGGTGATAGCAACAAAGGCATTGGTAGATAAAATCGTAGTTTCCCAGCTAAAACTAAACTGTTTACCTGCCAATAGGGCGAGCCATGTAATCGTGGCGACACATAAAGTAATTAACCAAAATCCATGTGAAATAGTGCTGACTATCCAACGCATTCCCCCTTGTTGATTGCTTGTGGTAATAAACGATTGCATTGCCAATAAGGCATCATCACTACGTGCCATTTTACGACTTAACCAGAGCCAGCTTTTGCCAAGTAGGCTTTGCTGTTGCCAAGAGGCAAAAAAAGATAGCAACCATAGCAAGAATGTTATTCCATGTAATCCGAGTAATGCCACTAGCGCTAATAAAATATTAACGTGCTTTTGTTGATTATCTAATGCGCCGAAAGCTAATCCACAGCCTGTACAGATTGCCAATAACGCTAATAACCACAGAGCTACACGGGCTGCT
This sequence comes from Pelistega europaea, assembly GCF_013133775.1. Classification (GTDB taxonomy): domain Bacteria; phylum Pseudomonadota; class Gammaproteobacteria; order Burkholderiales; family Burkholderiaceae_B; genus Taylorella; species Taylorella europaea. Next base: position 143,198 of record NZ_JABGBO010000001.1, read on the forward strand.
TGCCCCCACTGTTGAATAACAGGGAGTAAACCATCACGTTGCGCTAACATCTGTGCACGGCGGATAACTTGGTAGTCAGTATCGTTGTGATGTGCCTTATCTGCAAGCAAAGATGCCATTACAGCCTGATCTTCAATCGGCCCATAGTGTGTTTCTTTTTGTTCTATAGCGGTGGCGACCCATAGGTCTTTAAATGGAAATCTGGACATGAAAGATTATTTCTGGTGACGCAAAAATTTGAGAATTTTAAACCAGAATACATTAACACATAATGCTAATAATACAAAGGCTGCTCCTAACCACTGTACCCATGTGAAATGCTCGTCAAAAGCAATACTGTTAGAAGCAAAACCAATAATGGGAATTAATAGCGTTAGTGGGGCAATTAGGGATACAGGGCGACGAGAAAGTAATTTTCCCCACAACACATAACCTACAAAAGTAGAGATATAAGCACCGTAAGCAATACCAATCCAGGCTTTATATGTCATGTGTTCGTAGCCGTGGAGAATGTATTCAGGACCATCAATAATAAAGCTAGCTGCCGCAAAAGCTGGTAAAGAGAATAGACTTCCCCATACCACAAGGCTAATCATATTAACCCCAGGCATCATTTTGATGGTGATATTACCCGTTGCCCAGAAAAAAGCACCTGCAATGACAGATAAAATCCCTGCTATTGGGAGAGCTGTCTCTGTGCTGGCGCCTTCAATGATTAGCACGATTCCAATAGCCGCAATAATGAAGGCGACAAAGATACCAAAGGGAATTTTTTCTTTAAAGTACGATGCAGAGAGTATTACAGTAAAAAATACTTGGATTTGTAATAGCAACGAAGTCATACCTGCTGCTAACCCAAAAGCGATAGAGCTGAGCATAAAGCTAAATTGCAGAAAGTTAATCGTCAATCCATAAGCTAGTACTGTTTTCCAGGGAGCTTTGGGGAATTTAACAAAAAACACAGCAGGAAAGGCAACGAGCACAAAACGCCAAAAACCGAACAATAAGGGAGGAATCTCGAACAATGCAAGTTTACTCACCAAAAAATTCATGCCCCACGCAAAAATGGTAATCAGGGCAAGTATCCAGTCTAAGAGAGGCACGGCTTTTCCCTTTATTTATCAAAAAGACTTAATAAGAATCCTAACCAAAACGGAGCTATCAAACTTAATAATACCCCGATATATAAGGCTAAAGGGATATAGTGATTGCTGGCTGCTTTTTTAATAATGGGCAAAGTCGTATCCATCGCTGTTGCACCTGCCACGGCTACAGAAGCGTTGGGCGATTTGGCCCCCAAGAAAAACAGCACAATAATAGAAAATAGTTCACGGAATAAGTCAGTGAGCAGTGCAACAGCGCCGTAGTACTCATTGAGTTTGGCTGATACCATAACCCCAGAGAGTGAGAACCAGCCAAAGCCGCCAGAGAATACGAGTCCATGGCGGATATCCATACCCATTAGCCATGCGATAGCAACTCCTGCAACAGAGGACGCTAGCATAATAGGGATTGGCATTAGTAATATACTAGGTCTGAGGGCCTTAAAATTCATCGGGGCATTGATAATATCCACGCCGATAATAAATAGCAAGATATAAAGAAATACCGTGGTAGATGGCATAAATGAAGTGTTCCAGCCAAGGTAAATCAGTAATTGGGCACCACAAGCACCAAGGATAATAGCTAGAAAGGCACAGGCACACTCCATCAGTACATGGGCAATGCCTAGATTAGAGGCTTGTTCTTGTTGCTGTACACGGTGCTTGGTATCATAAAGAAAATGAATGACAATCCATACTGTGCAGCTAATGCCGATGGAAAAGATGGTGGCTAATTTAAGAACATCTGCGACGCTTTTTAGGTTATTAAGCTCTAAGCCAAAGAAATAACCAATTGCAAATAGAAGTACCCAGACAAATGGACCAAGGGTACGAGCAATCATTTGAGAGAAAGGTTTAGGGAGAAATCGTCCTGCTACCATACCAATTAATACTGCAAGACAAATGGGCAAGAGCGAAATAAGAATATCCATGAAACAACAATCAAAAGGAATACAATCGAAAAGAGTGGTATTTTTAACCGGTAAAGAATCAATATATTAATAGATAAGCACACTCTTTTGTTAGTTTTAGAAAAAAGCTCATCAGATAGGTGCTGGTGGTAAACACGGTTGAAATTTCGTGCTCTTGTGCGAGAGAAATCTAGTGTTTTATCACCAGCAAGACCAATTAGCTATGCGAGTGTTTAATCAGTCAACTATCCAACACTAAGTAGCTTGTCCAGCTTTTCCTTTAATTGACTTTTGCAACCGTTTAACCACTCTTCACGTGTCATGCTATAGACCACACTATCCCGCAATGTGCCATCTCTACGAAGCATATCCCCTCGAATTACTCCGTCTTTTTTGGCGCCTAAACGCTCAATGGCCGCTTGAGAGCGAGTATTAATAATGTCTGTACGCCAACCGATAGTTTGTGCTTTTAAACTCTCAAAAGCGTAAAACATCAATAGATATTTTGTTGCGGTATTTGCAAATGTACGTTGATAAGACTGTGCATACCAGGTGTAACCAATTTCTAAGCGAGCGCATTCGGGTACGATATCGTAATAACGCGTGGTGCCAATCACCTTTTTGGTGCATTCATCAATGATTGTAAAGACTAGGGATTTCCCTTGGTGTTGACTGTCTAATGCTGTTTTAATATACTCTGCCTCTTTACCAGGAGAGGGTACGGATGTGTAGACTAAATTCCATAGTTCTCCATCTGCTGCGGCACTTGCCAGTCCTGGCTCGTGGGCAGGTTTGAGGGGCTGCAATGTGATGCCAAAACCCTCTAGTTGAACAGGGTGTAATGGCATCAAAAAAGGGCTGATTTGGCTCATTGAATATCCTTTCAAATGAAATTTTAATTTTTCTAATGGTAAATCATAGTTGTGTAAAAATCTATAAGCTATATAATGAAACCTTTGGTTACCGGTAAAAAGGAGATCGGAAATATGCGTTCAGTATTATTGGCATTGGGTTTGTCATTGGGGTTTGCGGCAACAGCTTCTGCGGCAACTTATGATGAAATTAAGTTTGGCACAGAGTCTGCTTATGCTCCATTTGAGTATAAGAATGAGAAGGGTGAGTTAGTTGGTTTTGATGTGGATGTTGGTAATGCCATCTGCGAGAAACTTAAGGCTAAGTGTACTTGGGTAGAGTTGCCTTTTGACTCATTGATTCCAGCGCTAAATGCACGTAAGTTTGATATTATTCACGCCAGCCTAACACATAATAAAGAGCGTGAGAAAGTAATTAACTTCTCTGAAAATGTATACGCCATTCCTACACAGTTACTTGCTAAGAAAGGTAGTGGTGTACTCCCTACAGTAGAGTCTCTTAAAAATCTGAAAGTAGGTGTACTTCAAGGTTCTGCTCAAGAAGCCTATGCTCGTAAGATGTGGGGCAAGAAAGGTATCCGCATTGTGTCTTACCAAGAACAAGACCAAACTTTTGTTGATTTAGTGGCCGGTCGTGTGGACGTGGCTCTTCTTGAGAAACCTAACGGTATTGCCGGCTTTTTATCTAAGCCAGAAGGCAAGGACTATGAATTTGTAGGCGAGCCATTGGTCGATCCATTGCTAGCTAACGAAATTGGTATGGGTATGCGCAAGAAAGATAAACAACTCAAAGCGGATGTTGATGCAGCAATTTTGGAATTACGCAAAGAAGGTGTCATTGCTAAATTAGCTGAAAAATACTTCCAACCTGGTGAGTTAGATTTTTTAGATAAAAAATAATGCTTGCAAAGTTGTAGACAGCTTGATGCATTGCTTCTGAGCTTAATTGTTCTGAGGCAATGCATTGGGCATATTGAATAAGTCTCTGAATAGACGTCTGGGAGGGGGGTGCATGAGGAGTCTCATGTGCTTTTCGTTTGTTCTTGTCATTACCGCCTGGTAATGAGGAAGGAGCCTTTATGGGTTTTGATGGTTATACTGGACAGGTATTAGTAGGAACAGTAGAAACAGTCCAGTTGGCGGTGCTTTCTCTGTTAGTGGCTTTTTTATTAGGATTGCTAGCGGCTTTAGGCAAACTTTTTGGTAATCTATTTTTTCGTACATGGGCACAGCTTTACACGACAGTGATTCGCAGTATTCCTGATCTTGTGCTGATGTTGTTGGTCTTTTTCGGGATTCAAGAGTTTTTAAACCTTATTACAGATACTTTGGGATTAGATCAACTAGATTTAGACCCTTTTGTGACAGGGGTTCTGACGATTGGGTTTATTTACGGTGCTTATTTTGCAGAGACCTTTCGAGGGGCCTTTTTATCCGTACCACGTGGTCAATTAGAGGCGGGTAAAGCCTACGGATTTACAAATTTTCAAGTGTTTAGGCGAATTCTATTTCCGCAAATGATGCGTTTTGCATTGCCTGGAATTGGTAATAACTGGTTGGTCTTGCTCAAGGCAACGGCACTAGTGTCTATCATTGGTTTAAGCGATATTGTATTGGCAGCCCAGCAATCGGGCCGTGCGACCGGTCAGATGTTCTACTATATCCTGATGGCAGGTATGATTTATCTTGTCTTGACAAGTCTGTCTAATATCGTGTTGTGGTATCTAGAAAAGAAATACTCTGTGGGTGTTAGGGAGGCTGACCTATGAGTGAAATACTAGATAACATCCTTATGGTATTAAATGAATACTGGCAGCCATTTATTTTTTGGGATGGTACTGAGTATTCTGGTTTGGCAGTGACATTATGGGTGCTGACCTTATCATTGTTATTTGGGTTTGTTCTTGCTTTGCCACTATCTATTTTGCGTGTTTCCAAGAAGCGTTGGATTAGTGGTCCGGTTTGGGTCTTTACTTACGTGTTTAGAGGTACTCCACTTTATATTCAATTATTGCTGATTTATAGTGGGGTAATCAGTTTAGATTTTGTAAAACAAACTCCTAGCCTAAATGATTTCTTTATGAGTGGTTATAATTGCGTGGTATTGGCATTTACGCTCAATACATTGGCATACACCATAGAGATTTTTGCAGGTTATATTAAGGCGACACCACATGGAGAAATAGAAGCGGCTTATGCTTATGGTATGAGCAAGTTTACGGTTTATCGTCGTGTTGTGTTACCTTCAGCATTACGTCGTGCCCTGCCTGCCTACAGTAATGAGGTGATTTTAATGTTACATTCAACCTCTATTGCTTTTGCGGCAACGGTGCCTGATATTCTTAAGGTAGCACGTGATGCAAACTCAGCGACTTACCAAACTTTTATCTCTTACAGCATTGCTGCAGTTATTTATATGTGTGTAGCATTTATTTTGGTCGGTATTTTTAGATTAATCGAGCGTAGAGCTTTGGCTTTTTTAGCTTACGAAAAGAAATAGGGCGATTATATGTTTAAGCTAGATGTACAAGATATTCATAAATCATACGGTGACAATGAAGTACTTAAAGGGGTGTCCCTACAGGCCAAAGCGGGTGATGTTATCGCCATCATTGGTTCAAGTGGCTCTGGCAAGAGTACTTTCTTGCGTTGTATTAACTTTTTAGAGTTCCCTGACTCAGGGGTTATTACCTTGATGGGTGAGACTCTTGAGGTGCAGAAAACCCCTAAGGGTCGTGCCCGTGTGGATGAAAAGAAATTACAGTCTTTCCGTACCAAGTTAGCTATGGTATTTCAACACTTTAATCTGTGGGCACATATGACCGCACTAGAAAATGTGATTGAAGCTCCTATTCATGTTCTTGGTTTGAGCAAAGATGAGGCAGTTAAACGTGCGCGTCACTATCTGCAGAAAGTAGGTTTGCCAGAGACAGTAGAGAAGCAATATCCTTCACAGATGTCTGGCGGTCAACAGCAGCGTGTTGCGATTGCGCGTGCTTTGGCGATGGAGCCAGAAGTTATGTTGTTTGATGAGCCAACCTCTGCTCTTGACCCTGAACTGGTGGGCGAGGTGCTTAAGGTAATGCAACAGCTTGCAGAAGAAGGGCGTACTATGATTGTGGTAACTCATGAGATGGGGTTTGCCCGCAATATTGCTACTCAAGTGATGTTTTTGCATAAAGGTTGTGTGGAAGAGCAAGGTACACCTGACGAAGTGTTTAATAATACCAAGAGTCCGCGTCTACAGCAGTTCTTATCAGGAAATCTCAAGTAAGGTATTGTTTTTTTGCTTAGATTGGGAGGTTATCTCATCAGGAGAATCCTCCCAATTTTGTTTTGGCTGTTTTTTTGCAGATAAAATACAGCCAATATCTATCTAGTGCTAGTTGAGACGTATAATTGTCAATCGTACAAAGCATTGTTCCAATGCATTTCCCCCTATGATTTTAATTTAGGAAGTTCTCGATGAACCTCATTACCGTCCTTTCTTTGCTGTGTTTAGGTTGTTTTAGTGGCTTTATGGCGGGTCTACTTGGTGTGGGAGGAGGTATGATTATCGTGCCTTTTCTGACACTACTGTTTACTATGCAGCAACTCGTTGTGCCTGAATATGTTGTACACTCCGCAATTGCAACAGCGATGGCAACGATTATCTTCACCTCTATGTCCAGTATGCGTGCCCATCACAAGCGCGGAGGAGTGATTTGGTCTATCGTAGCACAATTTACGCCAGGTATTATTTTGGGAGGATTTTTATCTGGAACGGTGATTTTCCGTTGGTTGGATATGGCATGGTTATCATTGGTATTTGCCGTCTTTGTGCTTTATTCTTCCTATAACATGATGTCCAATAAGAAACCTAAACCTAGCCGCCAGCTACCTGGTTGGTTTGGTATGGTGTGTGTTGGTGTCGGCATTGGTCTTGTTTCAGGGCTAGTGGGTGCTGGTGGTGGATTCTTATCAGTCCCTTTTATGGTGTGGTCTAATGTACCTTTAAAGAAAGCGGTATCGACTTCTGCTGCGATTGGCTTTCCTATTGCAGTGGCTAATAGCATTGCTTATATTGTAGGTGGCTGGAATTTATTAGGGATGCGTGATGGCATGATTGGCTATTTATATTGGCCTGCGTTATTGGTGTTAATTGCCATGAGTATGATTTTTGCTCCGATTGGTGCGAAGTATGCGCATACACTTCCTGTGGATAAGTTAAAGAAAATTTTTGCTTGCTTGCTTTTCTTTATTGCATTGATGATGTTACGTCAATCATTACAAGAATTTGGTTTTCATTTGCCTATTTAGGGGCTGAAGAGGCGAGCGAAAAACAGTTTTGTCTTGATAGAAGTTAAGGTCTTGCACCTCTGACGACCATGTGGGAATACCGAAAATCTGTAGTGGGATATAAGGTTTTTCTTGTAAACTTTTCTCATTAAGCCAATGTGATAGATAATGGTCGAGGGCAGTAATGTCTTGAGGGGTATAGCTGTGCGGAGCATCATCAACCCCCAAAGGCATTGGTGCTACGACCTCTAGCGGAATACGAATAGCATGTGCTGTAATGGCTTTATAGGGGTTGACCAATTTTTCCAATAAAGCATGACCAAAGACCATTACTTTGCTTTGTTGCCAGAGATGGCGTAACTCTACAAAGGCCTGTAGCCAATTTTTCCGAACAAGAGCCTCCCATAAAGCATCTGGGCAGCTAATCAAGAATCCGTTTTCATCCATAATGGTGAGCCTATCACGAATTCGTCCACGCTGTGTTGAACCTAATTGCTGGATTTGTTGCTGATGCAGTTGATTAAAGACTTGCTTGGTACGGGGAAAAAGAAACCAGCATAACCCATTGAAGAAATCGTGTAGTCCATCACGGGTTGGAATTTTATGTTGCTCAAAAATAAAAGATTCATAAGCAAAATTGGTGGGTAGGCTCGACTGGGCTACAAATGATTTCCCTAACACTTGGGTGAAGTAAGCAGGGGCTATCTGGTTAAGAAAATAGGCAACTTTACCCTCGGCAGGGACATTGTGGTCATCTAGGGTTGGTTGCTTGTCTATGATAGTAAATACAGCTTGGTTGTCCGTTTGTGACGTATAGCTGGAGTGGTTTTGCTGGGTTATCTCATCTTGTGAAAGAGGCAGGCGACTGGAGGTGAGATAGGATGGTAAGTGAGTAAGGTAATCCAGCCAGCCATGCCAATAGGGGGCTTGTATATCAATGGTATGTAGTGCGGATAAGGGCATAAAGAGTTTACTTGTCTTTAAAAGGAACTAAAGGCTCTTGCCCACCCCATGAACGAATAGGTACAGTTGAGATGCTATTAAATGGGGAACCGTCAATAATCTTTTCGCTAATCACAAGATAGACAATCGTGTTATTGGGTTTATCTATCAAACGATGAACATTAAGACCTTTAAACAAAAAACTCATCTTTTGGGTGAAAATCTTTTCTTGACGAAGAGGAATGGCCTTGCCGGCTTTCAGTTGACCTGATTGGCTGCAAGATAGTGAAAAACGAGAAGGATTTTCTGCTATGCCAAACGCTCCAGAGACTCCCCCCGTTTTGGCATAGGAAAGATGGCATACCACACCATCAATATCAGGGTCCTTAAAGGATTGTACGCAAACCTTATCGTTGTTGATAACTCTCCATGTGGTGCTAACACACCCGACCTCATCAGCATGAGCTATCGGTGCTAATGAGAATAATAAAACACAAAGAGCAAAGCATTGTCGAATAAACTTCATTTTAATCCCTTAATAACTAACAATAATAATGACACTGAAATACCAGGGAGTGAAAGTCACTACTTAAGCTATCAGAAACTATACTAAATTAACCTGTAAATTTCAAAAGCATCTTAGACTGGTAAGGATAGCCAATCGTTATATGCTTCTAGTATAACCTTGATATGTTTGTTTTGTTGTTGTGTGCAAGAAAACAGTAAAGAATGGCGTGTGGTAATGAAGTTGGTCTACAATAGCACAGGTATTGGTTGAAATTTACTATGCCAGAGACTGTTGTGCTGTGCGTTATGCATGGTGTGATGGTGGTCGTTTGTTTAGTTGTAGTGTATCAAAATAAGATGAGCACATTGGAAAAAGTTCGTATTGATAAATGGTTATGGGCAGCACGTTTTTACAAAACACGTTCACTAGCAGCAGATGAAATTGGTAAGGGGCGTGTATGGATTAATGAACAGTTGTGTAAGCCAGCACGTGAAGTCAAAATTGGGGATATGGTGAAAATCCGTCAGGGATATAACGAAAAAATCGTAATTGTTCGTGGTATTAGTTCGGTACGAGGACCTGCTCCAGTAGCACAGACGCTTTATGAAGAAACACCAGAAAGTATTGCTAAGCGTGAGTTAATGCAAGAACAACGTCGACTGGCTTATGAACCAGCCGATGCTTATACCAAGGGTCGTCCAACCAAGCGAGATCGCCGTGCTTTGGAGAATTGGCGTAAGATGTTTTAAAAATGGATATGTTTTAATGAGGTTTTAGGTGAGAACATTACGATTTTCTGCAGTATTAACTGTTTTTTTCTTTACGATATTGCCTGCCGTGCTGGGGTTTATCGTAGGAGCTGTCTTTTTTGTCTATCATCTTTTGAGCCATTTGGGTGGCGAATTGAGTGTAGAGAATGCTTTTCAAACCTGGCTATTAACGGTGATGCATGGGCTTGTCATGTATGCTATCCCTAGCTTTGTATTGGGATTGGTGATGCTGTTTTTATTAGATAAGGGTATTGCCAAGGCTAGATTTTTGTTTATTAGTCTTGGTGTTGCCGTTATTATGACGATTTGGGCTATCACAACAGTGGGGTTTGTTGGGCCTGTATGGGTGGTATTTGTGGTGGCCTTTCTGGGATGGATGTTTTTCTTGCCTTGGGTGACTGTGCCAATGGAACAACGCAAAGTACCTAGGGTTTTTGATGGATTATATAAATAATAGGGATTTTTGAATAATCATAGGATATTGCCCCATTGTCAGGGAGCTATATTGATTAAGCCTTTGTTGCTTGGAAATTTTCTCTAATTTTGTGGATAGAGTAGCTATGTGGGAACATTTTCACAATGCGTTTGTTTTTGGGCTTGCAGTTACTTTGCCTAGTGTTTTGCTGTTGGTGCTTGGTTGGTATTTGCGTCGCACTAAGCAAGTGGATGTGGATTTCTGCGATAAAGCGTCAAAAATTGTTTTCCGATACTCCATGCCCGCTTTGTTATTTTTCAGTATTTACAGCAACAAATCTGATTTTGCTAGTCAATTTAAACTCGTGCTAGCTGGTGTAATAGCGAGTTTTATTTTGTTTATTGGTGCAGAAATTGTGGCTCGTTATACCATTCGCAATGCAAGCGATAAAGGGGTTTTTGTACAGGGCGTTTTCCGTGCCAATACTATGATTATGGGATTGGCGTTTATCTCCAGTGCTTATGGGCAGGAGGGGGTGGCAATGGGAGCGGTCTATGGTGGTGCTATGACATTATTGTTTAATGTCCTAGCCGTTCTGACGCTCAGTCATGGCAAAGGGGGACAGCTTTCCTTTACTTTTGTAATGAAGCAAATTTTTAAGAACCCTTTAATTTTGTCGATATTGGCTGCCCTATTGTGTAAGTTTTTAAAAGTACCTGTTTCACCTCTTTTGGCAGAAACAGGGCATTATCTTGCAGTGATTTCGCTTCCTATGGCCCTAATTTGTGCTGGGGCAACATTGAATGTCCGCACCCTACTCAAGGTCTCCGATATTGCGCTATGGTCTAGTATTGGACGTCTTGTGGTGGCACCTATTGTAGGGGTGCTATGTGGCTTAGCACTAGGGTTAGAGGGGACAGAAATGGGTGTGCTTTACCTGATGAGTGCTACTCCAGTGGCAGCAGCAAGTTATGTTATGGCCAAGGCTATGGGGAGTAACGATGTGGCAGCTGCTAATATACTTGGCATGACAACTGTTGGAGCCCTCCCTATGGCTGCACTAGGTATTACAGTGATGAGATTATTAGGCTGGATGTAGGGAAGAGGCTTAATCTATATTCAGTGAACTGCTTTATGAGTATCTTATCGTGTAGAGGTAGGTTCGCCACAGTGCTTGGTTGGTTATCTCATAATGTCATAAAGTGAATGATAAAAATGCACCAAAATAGTTCAAAACCGTATTAAATGAAATATTTTTTTGTTGCGTGGCAGCAAAAAAGACTGACAAAATACCTAGGTATTTCCCTAGTTTATGTATTTTATGGCCCTTTTTCGGACATTTCCCATCTTTTCAAAAAAATTTTCCTATGTATAATCTGAAGCAAAGAGTGCTTGTAATCATTTGAAAGCACATCTTCCGATTTTTCTTTAGGGAGCGGTTATGGAAGAAATTAATGAGTTAGTGAATATCGTTAATGGCTGGGTCTGGGGCCCGTACATGTTGGTATTCCTTGTAGGTACTGGTGTTTATTTAACATTACGTTTGGTATTTATCCAGGTGCGATTGTTGCCTTATGCCTTGAGACAGGCGTTTGGTAAACATGAAGATGGAGATGATCACGAGGGTGATGTTTCCCACTTTGGTGCCTTGATGACAGCATTATCAGCGACTATTGGTACTGGTAATATTGCCGGGGTAGCGACTGCTGTAGTGCTTGGCGGGCCTGGTGCTGTTTTCTGGATGTGGGCGAGTGCTTTCTTCGGTATGGCAACTAAGTACGCTGAAGGTATTCTTGCAGTGAAATACCGTGTCACTAACTCTAAAGGTGAGATGAGTGGTGGTCCTATGTACTACCTTGAGCGTGGTTGTAACCTTAAATGGTTAGCAATTGCTTTTGCAGTTTTTGGTACTGTGGCATCTTTTGGTATTGGTAGTTCTGTGCAATCTAACTCTGTAGCAGGTGCCTTACACGCTTCTCTTAATGTTGAGCCTTGGATTACTGGTGTAGTACTTACTATCTTCACTGGCTTGGTAGTACTTGGTGGTATTAAAGGAATTACCCGTGCAGCTTCTGTTATCGTTCCTGTGATGGCAGTAGTTTATGTACTAGGTGGTTTACTTGTCATTGGTGGTGATTTAAGTGCTGCTGGCGCAGCTGTTGAGCGTATTTTCCACGACGCTTTCACTTGGGAAGCTGGTCTTGGTGGTGCACTTGGCGGCATGATTCGTTATGGCGTGGCTCGTGGCGTGTTCTCTAATGAGGCAGGTATGGGTTCTGCTCCTATTGCGGCAGCTGCAGCAAAAACTGACCACCCTGGTCGTCAAGCGTTGGTGTCTATGACAGGTACATTCCTAGACACTATCGTGGTGTGCTCAATCACTGGTATTATTCTTGTGATGGCAATGAATAACCCTGGCTTCTTAGCAGGTGACTTGAAAGGTGCTGCATTAACTACAGCTTCTTTCAATTTCTTGTTGCCAGGTTTTGGTGGTTATATTGTGACTTTCGGTCTTGTGTTCTTTGCTTACTCTACCATTTTAGGTTGGTGCTACTATGGTGAAAAATGTGCAACTTATGTATTTGGTGAAGGCTTCTTGCACACCTACCGTATTGTATATGTAGCGACTGTAATGATGGGTACTGTGGTAAGCTTAGACTTTGTATGGAACTTGGCGGATACTTTTAATGGTCTCATGGCAATTCCTAACTTGATTGGTCTAGTATTGCTTGCTGGCGTTGTTGTAAAAGAAACTAAAGACTTCGCAGAAAAACGCAAAAAAGGTGAGCTACCCTAATGTGCTAAAATAGCATCCGCATAACCAAAACAAAAGCCAGAATTTATGTTCTGGCTTTTGGCATATTATCTATTTGTATTTTCTTAGGGAGATTACATATGAAAGTTAGTCAGTTTTTCGAGGCCTATCTTAATGGTAGCCTAGTTAAACAAGTACTTGTTGCTTTAATCGTGGGCGCTTTGTTGGGGACTTACGCACCTGAGTTTGCTCTTAAATTTGAGCTTTTGGGGAATTTCTTTGTCGGTGCATTAAAATCTGTGGCGCCGATTTTGGTATTTATTCTTGTGTTAGCGGCAATTGCTCGCCAAGAGATGGGTACCTCGTCAAATATGAAGTCCATTGTGGTGCTCTATTTATTTGGTACCTTTGCTGCTTCTGTTGTAGGTGTGGCAGCCAGTTTCTTATTTCCTACAGAATTGGCTTTACCAAACCCAGAGCAAGTAGGTAGTGCACCTACTGGGATTTTAGAAGTATTAAAAACCCTCGTTTTTAAGATGGTAGATAATCCTATCAATGCAATCGCGACAGCGAACTACATCGGTATTTTGACATGGGCTATTCTGATTGGTGCGGCTTTACGTGTGGCTTTGCCTCATACTAAGACAGCTTTTGACGATGTGGCTACTGCGATTACTAAAGTTGTTCAATGGGTGATTCGTCTTGCTCCTATTGGTGTATTTGGTATTGTTTGCTCTACTGTGGCGACTACTGGTGCAGAGGGTTTATTAAGCTATGGTCGCTTATTACTCGTGCTAGTGGGATCTATGGTATTTGTGGCTCTAGTAATGAATCCTATCATTGTATGGTTCAAGATTCGCCGCAATCCGTATCCATTAGTTTGGACTTGCTTGGCTGAGAGTGGTGTGATGGCATTCTTTACCCGTAGTTCAGCAGCTAATATCCCTGTCAATATGAATTTGGCAAAGAAATTAGGCTTATCAGAGGAAACTTACTCTGTGTCTATTCCTCTTGGAGCAACTATTAATATGGCAGGTGCAGCGATTACGATTGCAGTATTGACCTTGTCTGCCGTGCATACCTTGGGTATTCAAGTAGATTTTTCCACTGCATTATTGTTGAGTGCCTTAGCCGCATTAGGGGCATGCGGTGCGTCTGGTGTGCCAGGTGGATCTTTATTGTTGATTCCTATGGCATGCAGTCTTTTTGGTATTAGCAATGAGTATGCGTCACAAGTAGTGGCAGTAGGCTTTATTATTGGTGTGATTCAAGACTCATGCGAGACTGGGCTTAATTCATCTACCGACGTATTGTTTACCGCAGCAGCAGATATTGCTGCACGTGAACGTCGTGCCTAGTTTTTGACTTTTTGCCATTTGGGGAGGAAAGTTATTAAGTCCTTTGTGAGCATCATGCATAGCCTCTGATGCTCATCAAAGACAGAGAAATTAGAACACTCCTGCTAATGCCGCGATAACTAATAAAATGCCTGTATGAATATTGGCATTAAACAGCATATGGCTCTGTGCAGGATTGTGAATATCAAATACTTTTAACTGCCAGAACAAGTGTACAGTGACAGTTGCCATAACAAAGTAGTATGCCTTTGCCATATCCATTAACCAACCGGCAATGACCCATAGCAAAATACTGACTATATAAAAACCAATTAACCAATAAATCCCTTTATCTCCAAAACGACGGGCTGTCGATTTAAGGCCTAGACGCTCATCGTCTCGAATGTCGGTGTAGGCATACAATGTATCATAGCCAATTTGCCAGGTGAGTGCGCCTAGCCACATCAGGATGCCTGCTAGTGGCAAAGTATTGGTTGTATCTGTCCATGCCATAAGCATTCCCCAGTTAAATGCTGCACCAAGCACGGCTTGTGGCCAGTAGGTGAAACGCTTACAGAGTGGGTAAATAATGACAAGAGGTACCACCGCCAATGCTAACCAACGACTATAAGGGTTGATAAAAAATAGCAAGGATGCTGCTAAAAGTAGCTGCACAATTAAGAAAATAATTGCCTGTGAGAGTGAGACCTGCCCACTTGTCAATGGACGAAAGCGTGTACGCTCAACATGTTTATCAAAGTCTCTATCCCAAATATCATTAATCGTTGACCCGGCGCTACGCATAAGCAAAGCCCCGAGTGAAAATACAATTAAACGCCATATATTGGGCAATCCATCTGCTGCCTGAATTAATGCTGCGATACAAGGAAATAATGTCAACCACGTTCCTACGGGGCGATCTAAGCGTGCGAGACGAGCATAAGGGCCCCAAGATTTGGGTAAATAACGCTCTACCCAGTCATTGGGTTTAATATCACTTAAATCAGTGGTGTCTTGTGTCATTATCGCTCCAGTGTTTTGTGTTAATTAGTTTGATATTGTACTGATTTTTGGTGAATTTCATACCCCTTGAACGATTTTTACTGTTTAACGAGTGGAATATCCAAGAAGGTAGGGGTGTAATGGGTATTTTTAAGAGAGCTATAAAGAACCTTTGGGATATAAGAAGACATATGCCTTTAAGGTGAATTGTAAGGATGGTGAACTTCGAGTATATAATAGGGGGCGGCTTAAGGAGACCAGCTAGGCTACAAGCTGATTGTTATCGCGGTAGCCTGAGTAGGCGGAACTCCATAAATATTGATAAAACAATAGGGGATTTACGAATAGTCAATATCTTCAAAATAATGTACAGTAGACACTTGGTGTCTTAGAAATTATATTAGTGATGAGTTGACACCTTTTAGTAGGAAATTTTATGTTTGAAGTAAAACAAGCAGATGCTTCACTAAATAAAGTAGAAACTTACCAATTACTTGCCGAGCAATTGCAGGCCCTTTTGTCTGGTGAACATAACTTAATTGCTAATGCTGCCAATATGAGTGCACTGGTCTATCATCAGCTTCCTGATTTAAATTGGTGCGGCTTTTATCTCTTTGATGGAACCGAGTTGGTGTTGGGGCCTTTCCAAGGTAAGGTGGCTTGCGTGCGAATTGCTCTAAATCGTGGTGTATGTGGTACTGCTGCAAGTACCTGTCAGACACAACTAGTGCAGGATGTGCATAGCTTTCCAGGGCATATTGCTTGCGATGCAGCTTCTCAATCTGAGATTGTAGTGCCACTTATCAAGAATGGTCAACTCATTGGCGTTTGGGATGTTGATAGCCCTAAACTTGCCCGCTTTGACGAGGAAGACCGTAAAGGCATGCAAACCTTATGTGAGGTTTTTCTCGCATCGTTATAAATTGACTTACAAGAGGGAAAGAAATATGTCAAGTACCACCGAAATTATCGCTACGGTTCTGTTTTTTCTAGCGATTATCCACACTTTTTCTGTACCAGTATTTGCACGCCTGGCCCATAAAGGGGGGGTGCATGCAGGTATTTGGCATTTAATGTCGGAGGTGGAGGCTGTTTTTGGTGTATGGGCAACAGTACTTATTTTCTTCATGGCAGCGAGTTCGGGGGTAGAGTCTGCCGTCTCCTATATGGATTCGCGTAACTTTACTGAGCCACTATTTGTTTTTGTTATCATGGTGATTGCTGGAAGTCGCCCCATTATTGAACTTGTCAAGACAATTGTGCGATTGCTGGCCAAAGTGCTGCCCGTGCAAACTGAGGTGGCAACTTTTTTTATTACTTTAAGTCTTGTGCCCTTGTCTGGCTCTTTAATTACGGAGCCAGCTGCGATGACCTTGGCGGCTTTGATGCTCAAAGAGGCATTTTTTGAGCGTACAGGTAATTTGCGGTTTAAGTACCTTGTTGTAGGCGTATTGTTTGTAAATATCTCTATCGGAGGGGTGTTGACCTCATATGCAGCTCCTCCTGTCTTAATGGTGGCACAGACTTTTGGCTGGGATACTGCTTATATGGCAACCCATTTTGGGTGGCGAGCACTTCTTGCTGTGATGATTAACTCATTAGCCGTTACTTTTATCTGCCGTCGAGATTTAGTGACACATGCTGTAGGTACTGGTCATGGGATTAATGATGCTGATGGTGATGAGAGTGATATACGTCCTCCAGTGCCTTTTATTTTGATGGCAATTCATACCTTGTTCTTGGTGACTGTGGTTGTTTTTGCTCATCATGTATCTATTTTTCTGGGGGTGTTGATGCTGTTTATCGGCTTTTGTGGAGCTTATAGCCGCCATCAAGACCCTTTAATGATTAAAGAAGGGTTAATGGTAGGGTTCTTCCTCGCTGGACTCATCATTCTTGGTGGACTTCAAAAATGGTGGTTACAGGATTTATTAGCAGGTTTATCTCCTATGGCCTTGTTTTGGGGGGCGTTGTCATTGACGGCTGTGACTGATAATGCAGCATTGACTTATCTCGGTTCCTTGGTCGATGGCACAAGCGAAGTATGGCGTTATATGTTGGTTGCAGGGGCAGTGACTGGTGGTGGTTTGACGGTGATTGCTAATGCGCCTAACCCTGCTGGTTTTGCTATCTTACGCACAACTTTCCCAGCAGAGGCAATTTCCCCCAAGAATCTTATTCTTGCGGCAGCGATTCCTACTTTAGTTGCTGCTGGTCTGTTCTTGTTGCCTGTGTAGGTGTTGCTCAAATACCATGAGAAGGTCATTTTTCGTGTTTTTTAAGAATTTCTAAACGCAGATAGTATTAAAAGCGTTAAAATAATAGGTTAGATTTTATTTTGACGATTTTGAGACAATGATGTGTGCATGCATACATAATCGTCTTTTTTGTTTTAGAGAGAATTAACGTGCCTATCTACGTTTACAAATGTTCAAATTGTGGGTGCACCAAAGAGATTCTACAAAAAATGTCGGATCCCCCACTTACCCAATGTCCAGAATGTCATAAAGACACTATGGTGAAACAAGTTACTTCCGCAGGCTTTCAACTTAAAGGCACTGGCTGGTATGTGACAGATTTCCGTGGTGGCAATTCTGGTGGTAGCGGTAGTTCAGGTTCAGATAGTTAATTATTATTGGGCATTGTCTTGTTTTAATAGACAGTGCAGATGTCCTTATTCATGCGTGGGGTAGCCCACATCAAATATTCGGAGCATATTCATGACTCGTACGTGTTATACAGGTGATGTAAACCTAGAGCATTTAGACCAAACGGTAACTTTATACGGCTGGTGTCATCGCCGTCGTGACCACGGTGGTGTGATTTTCGTTGACTTGCGTGATCGCGAGGGTTTAGCACAAATTGTTTTTGACCCAGATAATCAAGAAGCGTTCAAAATTGCCGAAGGTATCCGTAATGAATACTGCTTGAAAGTTGTTGGTTTAGTACGCCGTCGTCCAGAGGGTACAGTAAACCCTGATCTTAAATCAGGTGAGATTGAGATTTTATGTCGCAGCGTAGAGGTGCTCAATCCATCTGTTACTCCTCCATTCCAATTAGATGATGAAAATCTTTCTGAGACGATTCGCCTCACACACCGTGTGATTGATTTACGTCGCCCTATGATGCAAAACAACCTCAAGTTGCGTTACCGTGTTTCTATGGCTGTGCGCAATTACTTGGATAAGTTAGGCTTCATTGATATTGAAACACCTATGTTAACTCGTTCAACACCAGAGGGTGCACGTGATTATCTTGTGCCTTCTCGAGTACATGATGGTCAGTTCTTTGCCTTACCTCAATCACCTCAATTATTTAAACAAATGTTGATGGTGGCTGGTTTTGATCGTTATTATCAAATCACAAAGTGTTTCCGTGATGAGGACTTGCGTGCAGACCGTCAACCAGAATTCACCCAAATCGACTGCGAAACCTCGTTCTTAAATGAAGTGCAAATCCGAGAAATCTTTGAAGGCATGATGCGTCATGTGTTTAAAGAGGTTAAAGGAGTGGATTTGGTTAACCCATTCCCTATTATGACTTGGGATGAGGCAATGGCTCGTTTTGGTTCTGATAAACCTGATTTACGCGTGAAGTTAGAGTTTACAGAGTTGACTGATGTGATGAAAGATGTTGAATTTAAAGTGTTCAACAGCGTTGCTAACATGGCAGGTGGCCGCATCGTGGGCTTACGTATTCCTGGTGGTGCTGAGCTTTCTCGTAAAGAAATTGACGATTACACACAATTCGTAGGTATTTATGGTGCCAAAGGTCTTGCTTACATCAAAGTTAATGATGTTGCCCAAGGGCGTGATGGTCTACAATCGCCTATTGTGAAGAATATTCATGACGCAGCTCTTGCTGAAGTAATTAAGCGTACAGGTGCTCAAAATGGCGATATTATCTTCTTTGGTGCAGATAAGGCTAAAATTGTGAATGATGCCATCGGTGCTTTACGTGTGAAACTTGGCCAAAGTGACTTTGCTAAAGCACGCAGTTTATTTGAAGAGGGATGGAAGCCTTTATGGGTAATTGATTTCCCAATGTTCGAATATGATGAGGAAGAAGGTCGCTATTCTGCTGCTCACCATCCATTCACTAGTCCAAAAGATGGTCATGAGGACTTGCTAGAGTCTCATCCAGAAAAAGCCTATGCTAAAGCCTATGATATGGTGCTTAATGGTTGGGAAGTTGGTGGCGGTTCAGTGCGTATCCACCGAGCAGATGTTCAAAGTAAGGTGTTTAGCGCATTAAATATTGGGCCAGAAGAGGCCAAAGCTAAGTTTGGTTTCTTGTTGGACGCTTTACAATATGGTGCACCTCCTCATGGCGGTCTTGCTTTTGGTCTTGACCGTATAGTAACCTTGATGACTGGTGCTGAGTCTATTCGTGATGTAATTGCTTTCCCTAAAACTCAACGTGCTCAAGACTTGCTCGTACAAGCACCATCACCAGTAGATGAGAAACAACTACGTGAGTTACATATCCGTTTGCGTAATCCAGTAGATGTGAAATAAACTTTACCTGGTTATAAAAAAGCCTTTGTAATTATTACAAAGGCTTTTTGTTTTTAAACACTCTGACTTAATTGCTCCATCACTTGAGGGTTTTCTAGGGTAGATACATCTTGTGTTACCACTTCACCCTTAGCCAGTGAGCGTAATAAACGACGCATAATTTTACCAGAGCGAGTCTTAGGTAAGTTCTCACCAAATCGAATATCATCAGGCTGGGCAATCTTGCCGATTTCCTTGGCCACCCACGCCTTAAGCTCGGCAGCAACTTTCTGAGCCTCTTCACCTACTGGGCGTTCGCCTTTAAGCATGACAAAAGCAACAACTGCTTCCCCTTTAATTTCATGTGGCTTGCCAACTACAGCAGCCTCGGCGACAAGAGGATGAGCAACAAGAGCAGATTCAATCTCCATAGTGCCTAGGCGGTGACCAGAGACGTTAAGTACGTCATCAATACGCCCCATGATGCGGATATATCCTTTTTCATCGCGAGAAGCAGAGTCTCCAGCTAGATAAAGTTTGCGACCAAACTCATCAGGGAAGTAAGTAGATACGAAGCGATCATCATTGTTATACACTGTACGCAATAATGAAGGGAATGGGCGACGAATCACTAATGAACCACCATGACCTGTTGGTACAGAGTGTCCAGTCTCATCGACCACATCAACCATAATACCAGGCAATGGTAGTGTGCAAGAACCTGGAGTGATAGGGAATGCACCAGGAAGTGGGGCAATCATATTAGAGCCTGTCTCTGTTTGCCACCAAGTGTCTACAATTGGGCAACGAGAGCCGCCGACTTTTTCGTAGTACCACATCCACGCTTCAGGATTGATTGGTTCACCAACAGAACCTAACAGACGTAGTGAAGATAAATCAAATTTTTCTGGTAAGTCTGCCCCTAATTTAATCAAAGAGCGAATAGCAGTTGGTGCTGTATAGAATGTGGTGACTTTATGCTTTTCAATCATTTGCCAGAAGCGAGAAGCGTCTGGGTAGGTAGGAACACCTTCAAAGACAATCTGAGTCGCGCCTACTGCCAGTGGACCATAGCAAATATAGGTATGGCCAGTAATCCAACCAACGTCTGCTGTGCACCAGTAAACATCGTTGGGTTTGTAATCAAATACCCACATCATAGAGACGATGGCTCCTAGCAAATAACCGCCAGTATGATGTTCTACTCCTTTAGGTTTACCAGTAGAGCCTGATGTATAGAGAATAAAGAGAGGATCTTCGGCATTCATGACGGTAGGTTCGCAAACATTACTTTGTCCAGCGATAACATCATTCCACCATATATCACGCCCTGCATCCCAAGGAACCTCGGTCTCTGTGCGCTTAAGTACAATGACTTTTTCGACTGAGGTACAATCTCCTTCGCTGAGAGCCTCATTTACTGTTGCTTTAAGAGGAGTACGCTTGCCACCACGAACACTTTCATTGGCCGTAATGACAATTTTAGCTTCTGCATCTTGGATACGGTCTTTAAGTGCTCCAGCAGAGAAGCCTCCAAATACAACAGAGTGTACAGCCCCGATACGTGCGCAGGCCTGCATTGCTACTACGGCCTCTGCCACCATTGGCATATAGATAATGACACGATCACCTTTAGTCACGCCAAGAGACTTTAACCCATTGGCAAATTCACACACACGGTGATAGAGTTGCTGGTAGGTAATATGCTCACTACTACCATCGTCACGTTCAAAAATAATTGCTGTCTTATCCCCCTTGTCTCCCAAATGGCGATCCAAGCAGTTATAAGAGGCGTTAAGTTCACCATCTGCAAACCATTTAAAGAAAGGTGCACGAGATTCATCTAATACTTGCGTAAAAGGTTTATGCCAAGAAATGTACTCATTAGCCAAGTCACGCCAAAATCCTTCATAATCAGTTTCAGCTTTTTTGCACAAATCCTGATAGGTTTGCCAGTTAATATTTGCTTGTTTGACAAACGCATCGCTGGGTGCAAAAACACGTTCCTCTTTGAGGACTGATTCAATCGTAGACATCGTTGCTCTCCTATTATTAGACTCAGAATGCAAATAAGATAGATACCCGACTATATTGCTTTAGAATTAAAGCATCTGTAAATGAGTAATTACGCTAATGCTGGTGTAATAACGTTAACAAATTGCTTCATAATCTGCATTTTTATCCTATAAAACGGTATCATATAGCGTTAATTCGTATTTAGGAGACATATTATGACAACTGAACTTCAAACCTCTCTCAAAGGCAAAGTTGCGCTCGTTACTGGTGCAGCAAGCGGTTTGGGTCGTGAAATTGCGGAAACTTATGCTAAAGCAGGGGCAGCTGTAGGTGTGGCAGACCTTAATATTGATGGAGCTAATGCTGTCGCCGAGCAAATTAAAGCGGCGGGTGGTCAGGCCATTGGTTTAGCCATGGATGTAAGTGATGAAACTCAAGTGAACCAAGGTGTTGCTCAGCTTGTGCAAGCCTTTGGGGGGGTGGATATTCTGGTATCCAATGCAGGCGTCCAAATTATTGATCCTATTCATAAGTTTGAGTTTTCTCAATGGAAAAAGATGCTGGCTATTCATCTAGATGGTGCATTCTTAACGACAAAAGCGGTGCTTGAACATATGTATAAAGACAATAAGGGCGGTGTTGTAATTTATATGGGTTCAGTGCATTCACATTTGGCATCTCCTCTCAAGGCTCCCTATGTGACAGCAAAACATGGATTGTTAGGATTGGCTCGTACATTGGCTAAAGAGGGGGCTCCTCATAATGTACGCTCTCATGTGATTTGTCCTGGTTTTGTAAAAACTCCTTTGGTGGAAAAACAAATTGCAGAGCAAGCCAAAGAGCTTAATATCAGTGAAGAAGATGTGGTGAAAAAGGTCATGCTTGGTGGTACTGTAGATGGTGAGTTTACGACACCGCAAGATATTGCTCAGACAGCTTTATTTTTGGCAGCATTCCCTAATAAGGCATTGACAGGGCAGTCTGTGGTGGTAAGCCATGGCTGGTTTATGCAATAATTCTTCCGCAAAGAAGTGATGTTGGTGTGGGCCTCTTTGGAGGCTAACGTCATTAGTAATGGTAACCCAAGGTGCTTATCGATTATCAAGTATAGTTATGAGCATCTTGTTGTATTTTTTTGAATTATTAGATATGCGTTTAGATGACTGGCGACAAAGCCAAAATATTGAAGACCGTCGAGGTGAAAGAGGGACTTCTCGTGGAGGAGTCTCTTTTGGTGGTGGGCGTAAAATAGGTGTTGGTACAGTGGTACTCGCTTTGGCTGCGTGGTACTTTTTAGGTGTTGATCCTATGACGTTATTAAGTGGTGATTTTTCACCAACGGCCACTTCTGTTTCTACTTCTCGCTCTTCTGATGGTACACAGCCAAGTGATGCAGAGGGTGTGTTTATCGCTAAAGTATTGAGTACTACAGAGACTGTTTGGGGGCGTATCTTTCAGCAACAGGGCTGGGGGCAGTATCCTCAACCTACATTAGTATTGTATACAGGTGCTACACATAGCGCTTGTGGTACTGGTCGAGCACAGATGGGGCCTTTTTACTGTCCTGCAGACCAAAAGGTCTATCTGGATTTAAGTTTCTTCCGTGAGACAGGACAGCGTCTTGGTGTTAAAGGTGACTTTTCTCAAGGATATGTATTGGCTCATGAGGTTGGGCACCATGTACAACAGCTTTTAGGTTTATTGGATCAGTACCAGCGTGCCAAACAAGCCCGTCCAGAGCAAGCCAATAAAATATCCATACAATCTGAATTACAGGCAGATTGTTTTGCTGGGCTATGGGCACATGAATTAGCCAAGCAAGGTAATGTGATTGAGCAAGGGGATATCGAAGAGGCTATTGAATCAGCACAGGCTGTAGGAGATGATCATATTCAACGTAGTACCCAAGGTTATGTTGTGCCTGATTCTTTCACTCATGGTAGTTCTGCTCAACGGGTGGCATCGTTTACACGAGGTTTTAAAACTGGCGATATTTACCAATGTGGTCTAAAGAGGTAATAAGAGGTTTTGCTGTAAAAAGCAAGGCTGATTCACTAAAATGAAGAATTGCATTGGATGGACTCAAATAGATTTATTTACTAGTAGTTGTTTATGTCATTAGATCAAATTCTTTTTTATATTAGTGTATATGTGCCACCACTGCTTTTTGCTATTACATTGCATGAAGCAGCCCATGGCTATGCTGCACGTTATTTTGGTGATAATTCAGCCTATGCTGCTGGACGCTTAAGTTTGAATCCAGTCCATCATATTGACCCCATCGGGACGATTGCCTTACCGCTCATTTTTATTGTTATGGGTACTCCATTTATCTTTGGATGGGCAAAACCTGTACCGGTAGATATTGGACGCTTACATAACCCCAAGAGAGATATGATGTATGTAGCAGCCGCAGGACCATTGGCTAATCTAATGATGGCATTCTTGTGGGCAGTGGTATTGCGCCTGTTGATTGCGCTAGAGTTTGACTCTGAAGTGCTGATGAGTATGTGTATTTTTGGTATCAAAATTAATATCATTCTCATGCTATTCAATCTTTTCCCTATTCCTCCTCTTGATGGAGGTCGGATTTTAGTGGGGTTATTACCTATGCGAGCAGCCATCAAGTTGGCAAGTTTAGAGCCATACGGTATGTTTATTGTGGTGGCTTTATTGGCAGTAGGGGCTTTTGAATTTTTATTTAAAGACCTGTTTATTGGTATTATCAAAGTCATTTTCTATTTGGTAGGGTTGTGATTTCGGTACAATAAGCGAAGGATAGTGTTTTTTGCTAGAGTAATAATGACTTAATGGAACCAAGATTAATTTGGTTCATTGCCAGCTTTTTGGAATACAGATGACAACAAAAATATTAATTGTACGCTCTTCATCGCTAGGGGATTTGGTGTTCATGCTACCTGCTATTTCGGATATTGCGAAGCATGTTCCTGATGCCCAAATTGATTGGGTGGTCGAAGACGTTTTTAAAGAAATCCCATCATGGCATCCAGCAGTTCATCGTGTGATTCCTATCTCTCATCGCAAGTGGCGTAAGTCTTGGTGGTCCAAACAAGCCAGAGAGGGACGAGCAGCGTTTAAGAAAGATCTTCAAACGACAGAATACGACGTCATTTTGGATATGCAGGCATTGATGAAATCTGTGTGGGTGGTACGTCAGGCAAAAGGCAAAGTGCGTCATGGCTTGGATTGGAAGTCTGCTCGCGAGTCGTTGGCTTCTCTATTTTATGATGTCAAACATAAGGTAGAATTTTGGCAACCTGCAGTGACTCGCCAACGCTTGTTAGCGAGTTTAGCTTTTGGATATACCTATGATGGTCCCCCTGATTTTGGTCTCCAAGCCTTTACTGATGGTGTAGAAATTCAACCTTATGCAGTGATTATGCCATCCGCCAGTCGTGATGATAAGTTATGGCCAGAAGCAGATTGGCACGCTGTTTTTGATAGATTGACACAAGCAGGCTTACATCTGAAATTGCTAGCGGGCAATGAAAAAGAGACTTTACGTGCGCAAGCACTAATTGCGAATTATACGAATGCACAAGTGTTGCCTAGGATGAGTTTGACAGAGGTAGCACAGGTATTGGCACCAGCTCGCATCATGGTGGGATTGGACAGTGGGTTGACTCATTTATCTGCAGCACTAGGTCGTCCAACCATAGGTATTTATTCTGCTTCAACCCCAGTGAGAACTCCTCTAGTGGGCTCGGGATTTACCGCTAGCTTAGGGGATAGAGGTGTTCCTCCCTCTAGAGAAATTGTGTTGAATAAGTTAGAGCAGGCATTAGCAGAATGAATCAATTTTTTTATACATTGTTATTGCGAACTCTTAAACCTCTTGCACTGAAAGTACTTGAACGTAAGGCACAAAAGGCAGGAGGAAGTTGGGATATTCGAGGTTCAGAACGATTTGGTATCTATCCTCAGACACCCACTACTTTGTTAGATAGCGAACAGGATGATTTTCCTATTCATGGACATAGGTTTGAGTTTAAGCGACCAGTCTGGGTTCATGCAGTTAGTTTGGGAGAGACAAGAGCCGCTCATACATTTATTCGTATTTTGTTGGATCAGGGCTATCCTGTATTGCTGACACATATGACAGCAACCGCCAGAGTGCAAGGAGCAAGATTATTCTCTGAGGATATAGGAGAGGGTAGATTAGTTCAATCATGGTTGCCCTATGATTTGCCAGAGGCGGTGAATGGTTTTTTAGAACATTGGAAACCTCGCTGCGGTATCTTGATTGAAAGAGAGGTCTGGCCTAATTTAATTGATGTGGCTAGCAAGAAAAATGTTCCGATGATTTTAGCCAGTGCACGTTTATCAGATAATTCAGTTAAACAAGTCAAAATGATGGGGAGTGTACTTCAAAAGGCTTATCAACGCTTGTCACTTATCTTGGCACAAAGTCACCAAGATGCAGAGCGATTTATGGAGATTGGCTTGCCCAAACCGCAGGTAATCGGTAATTTGAAGTTTGACCTGAATGTGTCCACACAGCAGCAAATGATGGGGGTGCAGTTGCGCCAGCATTTACAACGCCCAGTTATTGTGATTGCAAGCACCCGAGATGGCGAGGAGCAGGTATTTATTCAAAATATTATTGCTGAGAGAACGGTGGATATGGTTGCGTCAGATGATGCCCCACAGACTCCTCTTTACGTGATTATTCCACGTCATCCACAACGTTTTGCTCAAGTGGATAGTCTGCTGCAAAAGTCGAATTTACGTTATGTGCGTCGTTCTGATAATCCTACGGATGAACAAATTAAACAAGTAGATGTCTTATTTGGTGACACATTAGGAGAGATGTTCTTCTACTATGGCATGGCGGATGTCGCAATTATTGGAGGGAGCTTCGGAGATTTTGGAGGACAAAATCATATCGAGGCTTGTGCAGTAGGAGTGCCTGTGATTGTGGGTCCACATACAAAGAATTTTGAAAAGTCCGTTAATGACGCCATTATTGAGGGAGCTGCTCGACGGACAGATAATGAACAAAATGCACTATTGTTGGCTAACCAATTGCTCAAAGATAATGCATTGCGGTTACAGATGGGCAAGGCAGGTAAACAGTGGTTGCAACTACATCAAGGTGTAAGTCAACGACTATTTGATATGCTATTGCCCTATTTATCGTGAGAGAAGTATGGAGTCTTTGTTTTTACCCAGTCCAGACTTGATGCAGGCCAGTTTGCGTAATAGTTTGGCAGAGTTTGCTGATGTAGAATGGTTGAGTCAAATTAACTCGACTAATGTTTTTTTAGTGCAGTCTGCCAAAGATACTACCCAAGAAAGTTTTCGTCCTGCCTTAATTGGCGCCCATTATCAAACTTCAGGCAAGGGGCGTCTCGGACGTAAGTGGGCAGGGGAATCTGGGGGGACTCTAATGTTTTCTTGTGCTTATGATGTCTTTTTAGAAGATGCTAAACTGCCTATGTTAGCTCCTGTGGCAGGTATTGTAGCTTGTGAAGAATTACGCAAAACAGTTGGTGATGCATTTGCCCCACGTCTCAGTATGAAGTGGCCTAATGATATTCAATATAACGATGCGAAATTATCAGGATTGCTTGTTGAAACTGTAAAGCCTAGTTTGGGTAGGCGAGGTGAGCAACATCGTGTGGTGGTCGTAGGAATGGGAATGAACCTCGCACATGCACGAGAGTTAAGTCAAAGTTTAGGTCGAAAAGTCGCTGACTGGACATCTGTTTTGCAAGATATGCATAAAGATGTGCAGCAGATGAATCAGTCCATGGCACTATTAGTAGCTCGTATTGCTAGGGCTTGGTATGAGGCATTTGCGGTATATGAGCGAGAGGGTTTTGCTCCTTTTGTATCTCGTCATCAAGTGATGGATGCTCTGTATGACAAAGTGGTCGACGTGTGGCAAGACGATAAGTTTGTGATGCGAGGAATTGCCAAGGGTCTAGATGATAAGGCACATTTGATTTTAGAGTTGAGTAATGGCCAGTTATTACCACTGTTGACGGGTGATATTACAGTGCGTGCATTAGAAAGCGACGATATGGGAGTTTGCTCAGAGCAATGACCTGACGAGCTAGCTGAGTTTGGTCCAAGAAAGGCAATATAGAGCAGTGTAGGGGCATAGGATAGCATGAAAAAAGGTTTCTTCTTGCTAATGGATAGCGGCAATAGTCGCTTAAAGTGTCGTGCAGTGGATGCATTATGGTCTCCCTCAAAGAGAGATATACAGCAGAATACAAAGAGTGGGTCTGCTGTATCTCATCCTATTTCTCAAGAATCCCTAGCTCATGCAACCATCCCTAATGATCAGTTAGTTAGCTTACAGGAAATACTTAAGCATTGGATAAGCACATTTGGTGAGATTGTGCAGGTCTATGCTGTATCAGTAGCCTCAGAACAGATAAGGCAGATAATAGAAACCCAGATAAATGCAGTTGGGGGATGTGTGCAATGGTTGCAAGTTGCACGTAGTGAACTAGGATTGCAGAATGCTTATGATGTTCAACAGATGGGAAAAGATCGTTGGTATGGTGTGTTGGGTGCGTATGTTCATCATGTTCAGCATTCGATGGAAAACCATGCTGTTATCAACAGTAAAGAAAAAAACAAGCTTGCAGGGGCTAACAATGCCTTTCTCTATATCAGCTTTGGTACTGCTACTACCATTGATGTAGTTGTGGGGCAGCAGTACTTAGGCGGTGTGATTTTCCCAGGTGTGCAGCTGATGCAACATAGCCTTTTTCATGGTACAGCTCAACTGCCAGAAATTCATTTGCATGAGAAGAGGGCGGATGTTTTTCCTACCAATACAGAAAAAGCGATTGAAAGTGGCATTGTGATTGCACAAGCAGGGGCAGTGTTGCGTCAAATCCAACGTGTGTATGAGCAATACCAAGTAGTGCCAACGCTGTATGTCAGTGGCGGAGCACGTTATGCCGTAATGCAAGAAATTCGACAAGCATATGCACAGTGGGAGGCTATGAGCAGTGTAGATGCGTTGCCTGCGCTACAAATCATCGAGCTCGAAGCCCCTGTGTTGGATGGTATACAGGCGTGGGTAGTAAACCATATTGACTAGCTATTGCCTACCGACATTATTGAACTGGACGGATAATAATTTCTGTGTCATCAGGCAACTGATGCAAGTGCTCTAACCCTTGTTCAAATCTACCGAAATAAATTAGTCCTCTCGCTTCACCGACGTTAGAATTATCCGTAAAGATGGCGATATTCCCCCACGGTGCATAATAAGTGAGATCTCCTTTTCTACCTGCATAGCTGCGAGGTGCATCCTTTGTAGATAAGCGTGAATCGAGATTGCCAATTTTTTCTACCCCGGCATAATTACTCAGTTTGAGTTTTAGGGGTAGTAGTTTATAAAAATCACGTGCGGTGGGATTATCCGCCAAGCTGGCAATGATAGATTGTTGTTTATTATGAGTTTCAATATGAATTTTCATAATGCTACCTTGGGAAAAAATAGGAGTAGGAAAAAGCATACTAGCCAGTAAAAAAACGCAGACATTGTTTTTTCATCATTTTTCTCATGACTTATCCTCATTTAGGATGTGATACTTTTTACTCGTAAAAAGACAAAGCTAAAACTTAATACCAAAAAGAGTAATGCACCAAAAACAGAAGCATTAGATCCGAATGTGGTAATAATTGTGCCACTAATCGTTGTGCCAAACATTGTGCCAAGATTGGCTGAGGTTAGAAATAAACCGTTGGTAAATTCAGGGGCTTCAGGTGCAGACTGAGTAATCATGTATTGCATATTGTTGGCGGCTATTCCAGCCAAGACACCAAGTAATAAGGTGATGATGGTTGTCAAAATAAAATTTGCTCCAAAGAAATAGAGAGCAATATATGCTATGAGTAAGGCTAATGGAATGATAATAATAGAAAGCATTGGAACTTTTGATAGCATTTTTCCTGCCAATGCATTGCCGATAATATTGGCCCCCCCATACACAAACAGCAATATACTGATAGTGTTGTAAGATAAGTGAGTAATTTCCTTAAAGAAATCAGCCATATAACTGAAAAAACCAAAAATTGCCCCGTTAATCAGTACAGCACTTATTACAGAATACCAAAGAATATTTTTCTTTAAGACCCTAAGTTGCGAGCTGTAAGATAGCTGCTGGGTTGCAGGCAAAGAAGGAACAAAGCAGATGGTTGCCAAAAGTACTGCTGCATTGAGCAACGCAAAAAATAGCATAGCCATCGACAAAGAGGTATTACTAGCAATAAATGATGTCACTGGCACCCCTAACACCATTCCTGCAGAAACACCGATAAATACACGGGAAATTGCTGTTGGGGCTTCTTTAACGCTGACAGAACTAGCTGCTACAGAAAATGCCATAGCAACATAGACAGGATGTAGGAGTGCAGGCAGGATACGGCAGGCAAGCAACACATTAAAATTGTCCGTTAGCATGGCGACAATATTGCTTGCTGTAAATAGACCAAGGGTCAGCACCATCGCATATTTTTTATTTATTCTTGAGAATAATAGAGGCAACACAGGTGCCGAGACAGCAATTGTTAAGGCGAATACGCTGACTACCCAACCTGCTTGCGGTACAGTGACATGAAATTCTTCCGCAATCAGGGGAATAATTCCTACCACTCCCATTTCGGTATTGATAATACTGAAAACACCGAGCGTTAAAATAAGTACCACAATAGTGTTAGAAACAGGATGAGTGTTAGAAACTGGATGAATGTTTTGGCTCATATAGTATTCGGTGAGTTTAATTTAGTTTGATGGTTTGCCATTATGGGGGTGCAGGTTCAATAAGAGTTCCTTAATATGGCTTTCTATCAACGGCAGAATAATCGTAGAATGAGCATATTATAGGAATTGAATTATTTCCAGTAAATTTATAAAATATTATTTCATAATTTCTATAAATGAAATAATAAAATGAATAATCGCTTTGAGGCTTTAACCGTTTTTTGTTCGCTCGCTGAGACTTTGCAATTTAAGGAAACTGCCAGTCGGCTTGCCGTTTCACCGCCTGTGGTTACGCGGGTTATTGCGGAGTTGGAGGATTACCTAGGTGAACCACTCTTTCAGCGTAATACTCGGCAGGTACGATTGACGGATTTTGGTGAGCATTTTTTGCCTGAAGCCCAAGCGTTGTTAGCACAAAGTGAACGCCTGTTTGTTTCGGGGAAGCAGCGGCAGGAGCGTGAAATGTCGGGACTGGTGCGGATTACGGTGCCAAGCTGGCGGATTAACGACAATATCTTGGCGAAATTATTGACAGCACTTGCGCCTTATCCTGAGTTGATTATTGATTGGCGTGATACGATGAGTAAGCTGGATACCGTGACCCACCGCATTGACATCGGAGTGCGTATTGGTTTGCAGCCGGATGATAAATTTATCGTTAAAAAAATTACGGACATTGGGGATGTATTGGTAGCCTCTCCAGCACTTATCGCACAGCTAGGTAAGCCAAGCTCGTTAGATGATTTAGTAACACGTTACCCTTTCGCCGCCCAAATTAACCCTAGCACAGGGCGTGCATGGCCTTTCCCTCTTAATCCAAGCCAAATACTCAAACCACATCGGATTAACTTCCTCTGTACAGATACCTATACGGCTTTGCAAGCGGTGTTACAAGGAAAATCAGTGGGCTTATTAAGCGATTTTCTGTGTGAACCTTATTTGCAATCGGGGCAACTCGTGCGGTTATTTCCTAAGGTGGATATTCAAAAGTGGCAGCTATTTCTATACCGTCCATACGAAACAGTGACACCACCCAGAGTGTTGAAAGTGTTTGAGGTGTTGGAGGGGATTCTAAAAGAGGAGTTTGGGAGAGTGGTGAGGGGGTGAGATTTTTGCTGAAAGATGACGATATAAATAAACTATTGATTTTTATCTTTGATTTGTTTATGCTATAATAATGGAATTGATGATGAGTTTTTTGTGCATCAAGGCTAAATTATTTTTAATTTTATAACTGAGTAAAATCTGAACAATTGTTTTTCTTTATACTTAAATTTTTTATCTAAACCAGTTTCTGGTACAAAAGAAATAAAACATTTTGAAACCTATCGAATACAAGAAGATACTTTCATCTCTCCTTACGAAAGTGCAGTGTCAGAGGTTGTAGACCGGGCAGCTAGGGATACCCAATCATATGAGTTACAATGTCTAACCCTGCAAGCATTGCCAGCATCAAGTCTGGGTCGTATTACTCGCCGTACTATTGATGCAAATTTTCAAAGAATTCTGCGTAAATTACGACATATCTGTATCCAATATAGAATGCCATGGAAGATTGCAAAAGTTAGAGAAAGTTTAGTGATTTCTCCTGATATCATCATTTGTATTGACACAGGACTTGAACCATATTTTTCACGGTTACCTAATTTTGAAAGTAGAGCTTTATATTCTGATGCTATTTCTGATTTTGAGATAGGACGCATCGGCTGTATGAGAGTTTTCTCTATTTTGGATTTGCAAGATACCTTAGGATTTAGCGGTAAGAAGTATCCAATCCTAATTATCCATAAGGAAAGTTTCTCTTCTGGATTATCGAATAACTTAGCAAATCTTAAATCTCAGTTGCGATCAATGATTAGAAGCAATTTTGATGATTTTGCAGGGGAAGGAATTGTTTCACTTAAATGTCATGTGAGCGTTAAAAATAAAGTTTTAGGGCAATTGGTGTTGACAGATCTTACTGTGCATGAAGATTAATTTGTCATTAACTACCTTTGTGATGTGTAAAACCCAATGATTCCGATAATCTTAAGGAGAAAGATATGGTGAATAATATCGATTTGGATAGTTATGCCCTATTGATTAGTAAAGTTTCTAGGATATTGGAAGGTTTATCTATTAAGCGATGTGAACCTCAAGTCGTAGCAGATTTGGCCAAAGGTTTATCTGTACCTAGAAATACACATAATTAATTCATTTATGCTATGATTAAATAACTTCCAACTCTTGGAAATTATTTAATCATGATTTTTACTCGTTTAATTATTGATAACTACTACTGCTTTGACAATACGGAATTGGATTTAACGATTAAACGTGAGGTCAAGTACAGTACGATTGAGCATGAGTTTTTAGATCAATGCCCATCATTTCGCTATAAGCGTGTTTGTATTCTGTCTGGTGCAAATGCGAGTGGGAAAACGTCTTTAGGTAATATCATGAATAATCTTCAGCACGCTTTATGTGCTGGACATTTTTCGGCTTTATCGGATCATATTAGTGATAAGTCAAAAGTGGCTTCGCTAAGTATTGAGTTTGTCACAACAAGCCAGAAAGCGCCTCGCATACACTTATTGAAGCTCATCAAAGAACCCAAGCATACTATTCCTGCTTTCGAGTACGCCAGCGTTCCGATAGGAAAACGAGATAGCAGTGCTAAGGCACGCCAAAAGGTAGAAAGTATTTTTAACAATCCACCGACAACCTCGACTCTTACCGACAAATGCTCGTATCTGTCTAGTCAGCACACATCCTCAGTGACTTTAATGGAGGACTTTTTTCAATCATTGAGAGACGACCTAAACTGGGGGTATTTGCTATCGGACACCGATTCGACTTCACTAAGCTTGATTGATGACTATGCTTTTCTGAATAAAAACATCCTCAAAGCAGTTCTTCAAACTTTTGATTCCTCAATTACCGAAGTAACTGAAAGTCGAGACGATACTGGTGTCAATGGTTATAGTATTAAGTTCATGAATAAAGATAGTGTTCTTATTGATCGAGAAGGTAAAGCAATCAATATGAACCGTCTATCAAAAGGGACTTATGACGCTATTCAAGTAGCAGGTTTTGTATCTTGGGTGATTGAGCAGCAGCATAGTAAGGACTCTTTTTCTTTCTTCATGGATGAAAAAATGGCGTATAGTCACTCGGAAATAGAGCAGGCTATTGTGAATTTAATCATTCAGAAATTGGGAAGGAATAGCCAATTCTTTTATACGACACACAATTATGATGTGTTGGATATGAACTTACCTATTCATTCTTTTGTATTTCTGGCAAAACAGCAAGACAAGGCTATCTTTGTTCATCCTGAGCAACAATTCAAAAAGAATGATCGTTCTTTATTGAACTACATTAAGAATAATGTCTTTAACACAATCCCCAACACAGGGCTTATTGACGAGTTAATAGATTATGAGTAAATCCAATACACCATCTTCTACTATCAAAATTCCTCGTGATAAGCCACGGGTTTTTATTGCTGAGGGAGAGACAGAAATAAAATTATTAAGCAGTCTGTATGAGGGAAAGACACGCAAAATTAATTTATGGAATCAGAAAATCTTGAAATTTCTGGCTAATATGAAAGGGAGTATTCTAATTATTGTTTACGATACCGATCAAATAGGTAATATCAACCGATTTAAAGAAAACCTCAATTTCCTCGACAAAAATCATATTCCCTACTATTTACTACAGCAGACGCTGAATTTTGAAGATGAAATTTTAAGAGGGACAAACTGTCGTTCTGTTGATGTTTTCTTTAATACAAATAGTCAAGATGAATTTAAGACAAAGTTTAATAATTGTTCAAATCCGCTAGAAGTGCTATCCAAAAAACAGATTAACTATTACAAGTTATGGCAGGGAGAGCATTTGGCTGACCTAATCCCCTGGAAGTCTAAACGCATCAATCATGCTCATTTAGAACATTTGATGAAACGCTCATAATTGTTTGGAATTATCATATTCATAAAATTGTTTCTTGAAACTATTTGTCTTGTTGTTGCAGAGGAGAGAATAAAATCCAGCAACTAGCTTACCCCCTCATCAACCGCAACTGCTTTTGAATAATCGCTTTTAGCATCACTAACTTTCCATGAAAAAAGTGCCCTGAATCTGGAATTACAGTAATCGGGAGTTGTCGGTCTTTGAGCCATGTATAAGCATCCGCCAGAGGAATCACATCGTCTTTTTCCCCATGCACTAACAAGGTGTCGGAGGGGAGTGTCACTTCACGATAGGAGAAGCGCCAGACACCGGGGCCTAATAAGATAAGTTGTGTTGGTAAAGAAAGGGATTCTTGGTCATTTACCCTATCCTCAATCTCAGCATACAACTGTGCAGCAACGGCTGTTCCAAAAGAAAATCCACCTAATACCCAGGACATACCTTGAAACTCTGTATGTGTTGCCAGAAACTGCTCTACCAACGCCAACATATCTAGCGTCTCACCATGAGCGTGATCAAAATTTCCCTCAGATTGCCCAACACCTCGGAAATTGGGTCGTAAAGCCACTAAGCCATGTTGCACGCAAGCACGAGCAAGCGTAGTGACAACCTTGTTGGTGTTAGTCCCATCAAATAAAGGGTGTGGGTGTAAGCATAATGCCCAACCAATAGGGGATGTATCAGGCCAATCAATAGCACATTCTATTTTTCCTGCTAAACCATCGAAAAAAACATTTTCTGTGTGCATAAGGTGAGCTCCTATTAGTATCATCGTTGTGGCCTATGTGGGCTTTGCTATTATTTGGCGTAAGAAGAGGTGTTATTTGGGGAGCTATTTGTTGCTATTATTCAAGCAACTACCATTTACTCGTTGGTAAAACGAATGGCCTGAGGACGGAACTCCGTTGGTGCTTTAGTATGGGCACCAATTTCTACTTCGCTGGGCTTAAACCCAAACCAACCAGCTCCTAGACCAAAAAGGAAAAGGTTAATAATGACCAAACCAAGAAAGAATTTAAACACAATAACATCCCAAAAGTGTATGCGAATATTGCCAATCAGAAAGATGCTGACACTATTCAGAAACATCGCTATTTTACTCTAACCTGCTGTATTTGGCGTTGTGTTTTTAACGATAAAACTAAACACTTTGTAAATTATTGAGGGCTCATCTATCATAAACCCCCTTTGGGCTTTTATAATGTTAGCGGTTTGTTAACTTCATAATTTCTCTATTGTATGTCTCGTAAACTTCCTATTATTTTGATTGCTGCTGTAGTAGTAGCAGGTGGCGGATATGCTGCTTTTAATGCGTTTTCTAATAAAAATGAAGTGACAGTGCCTGCTGGGGGTGCTGTTGTGGGTGGTATGGTCAATGCCTCTGCTGGGAGTGTTGGCTCTCCTGCAAGTGCTGTTGCAGTAAATACACCTGCAAATGTTTCCCGTTCTAGTATTGCTGTCACTACACCTGAAACGCCAACCGTACAAAGTTTTTCTAATGTTATCGTTCCAGCGGTTAATTCTAAAGCCTGGATGGTGCTTGATGTCACTAGTGGTCAGATTATTGCTCAACAAAATGCAGATGAGCGTCTATCACCTGCTTCTTTGACTAAATTGATGACAGCTAGTTTGGTATTTTCTGCATTGGATAGTCAACGTCTTAAATTAGATCAACAAATTACAGTGTCTGAACGTGCATGGAAAACAGGTGGTTCGCGTACGTTTATTAAGGTCAATACTCCTGTGGCAGTTGGTGACTTACTTCAAGGCATGATTGTACAGTCAGGTAATGATGCTACTGTGCAACTTGCTGAGGCTGTATCAGGTAGTGTAGAGGTATTTGTTGACCAAATGAACAAAGAGGCACAAGCCTTTGGTATGGTGAATACTCATTTTGCAGACCCCACTGGTTTACCTTCACCAGAGACCTATACCACGGTACGAGATTTATCGGTATTAGCGCAACATATTATTAAAGATCACCCATCTTATTATCATTATTTCAGTCAACAGGAGTTTACCTATAACAATATTCGTCAGCAAAACCGCAATGGATTGCTTTCACGCAATATTGGTGTTGATGGGTTGAAAACAGGTCATACGGATGATGCTGGGTATTGCTTAATTTCTACAGCATTACGTGATGGTCGTCGTGTTCTTGCCATTGTTATGGGTACCAAGAGCATGAAAGAGCGTGAGCAAATCAGCCAACAGCTCCTAGATTGGTCGTATCAAAATTTCGTAGACAATGTAATCGCTCCAGTAGGGCAGCCTCTACTTGCTCCTCGCATTTATGAAGGTACTGTTAAAAATGTTCAGTTAAGCGCCAAAAACGGGGTAGTAGTGACGGTGCCACGTGGCCAAGAGCAGAATGTACAGATGTTAACTCAATTAAAGCCAGATCTTGTGGCTCCTATTGCTAAGGGTGAAGTTGTTGGTGTTGTGCAGTTTGCCCTTAATGGCAAAATCATTAAACAAGATGATTTAGTTGCTCTCAATGATGTACCACAGGCTGGTTTCTTTAGTCGTATGTGGGACAAGGTTGTACGCATGTTCTAGTCTATGGCCCTCTATTCAGGAGGGCTTTACTATGTAAGGGCAAGCGTTGAGTTTTGTGACGTTGTCCTTATATTAGTGGATGATAGTTTGTATGGGTGCGTGTACCCATAGTTTTTTGTGTGTTATTAAAATGACTGATTTTTTTATTCAAGGTATTACTCAAGATTCTATTGTTTACCTTAACGGGGAGTTTATTCCTTTAAGTGAGGCCAAAATTTCTGTACTTGACCGAGGCTTCATTTTTGGTGATGGTATTTATGAGGTTGTACCAGGGTATAACCGTAAACCTTTTCGTCTTAAAGAGCATGTGGCTCGCTTGATGCGTAGTTTGGATAAGGTGAGTATTCAAACAGGTAAGGATGCCTCTTTTTGGGAAGATTTAATGCGTGGTATGGTTGAGAAATCGCCGTGGGAAGACAACTATGTCTACTTGCAGGTGACTCGTGGTGTAGCAAAACGTGACCATGCTTTCCCTAATCCTCCTGTTGCTCCTACTATTTTTGCCATGACATCCCCATTCAAACGATTAACAGAACAAGAGCGTACCGTGGGTGTTAAAGCATTAAGTTTTCCTGATGAACGCTGGTTGCATTGCGATATTAAATCGGTTTCATTGCTTGGTAATGTATTGGCTAAGCAATATGCTGTATCTCATGGCGTTCAAGACGTTGTGCAATTCAGAGACGGTTTATTGACAGAGGGTGCTTCAGCAAATATTTGGGTTGTTAAGAATGGTGTCTTACTAGCCCCTAAACGCGATAATCGTATTCTAGAAGGGGTTCGTTATCCTTTCTTAATGGAGCTGGCAGCTAAAGTTGGTGTGCCTTTTGAAGAAAGAGATATTACAAAAGCGGAGGTTGATAATGCTGATGAGTTGCTATTGACAGCAGCTATGCGTGAGGTAGTGGCAATTACAACCTATGATAACAAACCAGTTGGTGAGGGTGTTCCTGGCCCTGTGTTCTGGAAACTACGCAAAGCGTATGATGAGGTGTTAGCAGCACTATGAGTGACTTAAAAAATATTGACATTAATAATCCTTTTGGACTTAAGGAGATTCCTCCTGAAGAGTCTCTTATAGAGTATCCATCTGATTTTCCTATTAAAGTGATGGCTCACTCTCATCCTGATATTTTGGATATGCTAGAGGCATTGGTGCTAGAGCATGACCCTGTTTTTAACCGTGAGGCAGTGGTAATGCGCCCTAGTTCTAAAGGAAACTATATCGGACTGACCTTGATTGTGCGTGCAACTTCCCGTGAACAACTCGACAATATTTATCGTGCGTTGCATGCGCATGAATTGGTGAAGATTGTTTTATAGTTTTTGGATGTATCATTGATACACATATCCTCCGTGTGCAATGTCAATTAAGAGGTTTTCCTATTAGGCGATAGTGCTTGTAAAGGATGCTTCTGTCGGTGCATAACGGAGGTTTTTTGTTAATATGCAGGAAAATCTTTATGGGTATGGTGCAAATTAAACGAATAGAAGGGCTGGCGGACTATCAAGAAGTGTTTGATGCTATGCGCCAGTTTACTGCGCAACGTACGTCTGATACGCCTGATGAAATTTGGCAGGTAGAGCATAAGCCTGTGTATACTCTAGGGCAGGCTGGCAAGGTTGAACATATTCTTAATCCTCATGGTATACCTGTAGTTCGTAGTAATCGTGGTGGTCAGGTGACGTATCATGGGCCTGGTCAGGTAGTGCTTTACCCATTAATTAATTTGCATCGTCGGCATTTATTTGTTCGAGAGTATGTACAAACTTTAGAAGAAGCGGTAATTCAGACATTGGCGCAATTTGGTATTATGAATGCCCAACGCACGGATGGGGCTCCAGGCGTGTATGTACCATTGAAAAATGCAGCCTCATTACAATCAGATAAAAATATTGTTCACTCACCTTTTTCTTCTTCTCAAGGCGAACTAGCTAAAATTGCTGCTTTAGGGGTTAAAGTGAGCAATGGTTGTACTTATCATGGGGTGGCACTCAATGTCAAAATGGATTTAAGCCCTTTTTATGGTATTAACCCTTGTGGGTATGCAGGACTACCTACAGTAGATATGAAGACTATGGGTGTAGAGGCAGATTGGCAAGATGTGGCGGATAAGTTAACTAACCGTCTAGAGGCGTTGTTGTATCTTCGTTAGATAAAGAATGTTTGCTCAGTACATTGATGAATAAACAGCTCAATTATTAATCAGTGATAGCTCTTTGATGATAAGCATAGAGATGAGGGCGATATGTCTAATGTAGTTCGTCTAATGTGGTTAGGTGAATACACTGAGAAATAAAAAAAGAGGTGAATAAGATTTCACCTCTTTTTGAACTAATCATACCTTGATTTAGGCGACGGCAGTCAACACTTCATCAAGAATAGAAAGACCTTTTTGCAATTCTTCTGCTGTAATGATAAGAGGAGGAGCTACATGAATACGGTTTTCTGCAATAAATGGCAATAAACCCTTTTCCATGCATAGTGCTTTTATTTGATTCATCTGTGCAGGAGTAAATTTGGTTTTCTTTGCTGGGTCACTAACTAATTCAATAGCCCAGAATAAGCCAAGACCACGCACTTCACCGATAGTTTTATGTTTCTCAGCAAGGGCTTTAAGACCAGGGCCAAGAACTTCACTGCCCATTTTAGCCGCATTTTCTACCATCCCCTCTTCACGCATTGCATCAATGGTGGCAACAATCGCCGCCATAGCTAATGGGTGTCCAGAGTAAGTCAAACCACCAGGGAACATCTTGTCATTGAAGAAGTCGTTAATCTTCTCAGAAATCATCACACCACCGGCAGGAACATAACCTGAGTTTACACCTTTAGCAAAAGTGATTAAATCAGGTACGACACCCTCGTAGTGTTCTTGGGCTAACCATTTACCTGTGCGACCAAAACCTGCCATTACTTCGTCAAGGATTAAGACAATACCGTATTCATCACACAGCTTACGAACCCCTTGCACATAACCTGCAGGAGGAACAAAAATACCTGCTGTACCAGGAACACTCTCTAAAAGAATGCAGGCCACATTAGCAGGGTTCTCGCATTCAACAATACGACGTAAGTGGTGTAAAGCACGTTCGCACTCTTCTGCTTCATTGGTTGCCCAGAATTCTGAACGATAGAGGTAGGGACCAAAAAAGTGAACATGGTCGGTAGCAAACTCGTTATTAAAACGACGTGCATCACCAGTTGCATTAATAGCTGCACCTGTATTACCGTGATATGAGCGGTATCTTGAGAGTACTTTGCGACGACCTGTGTAGAGGCGAGCCATACGAATAGCATTCTCAACAGCATCAGCACCTGCATTGGTGAAGAAAACTTTTTTGAAGCCTTTAGGAGCGATTTCAAGAATTTTCTTGGCAGCTAAGCCACGAGTTGCATTGGCATGAGCAGGTGCAATAGTGGTAAGTAATTCAGCTTGTTTTTTAATTGCCTCAACAACTTTAGGATGTTGATGTCCAATGTTGGTATTGACCAACTGACTGCTAAAATCAAGGTACTGTTTCCCCTCAAAATCTTCTAGGTAGCAACCATGCCCTGTTTTAAAAGCAGCTGGTTTTAATTGGCTTTGTACAGACCAAGAATGAAAAACATAGTCCAAATCATTTTGGGCAACACTTTGATTTGTCTCGTGAGTACTCATACTCCTAACTCCTGTTGGTAAAAATAAGTCGTAAAGAAATATACTACGCTGTTTGTATGGGGTTTGACAAGAGGGTAATCAAAAAATTCCTGTCCTATGTGAAATACTCTCCCCTTTATATTGTGGAATTACCTGTATTGGTGCAGTAATGTAACTTTTTTGTTTTAAAGTTTCTTTTAGTTTTAAAGTTTCCCTGATAGACAGGAATAGGGGAGCATGATGGGAAACACCATGCTCCGATGCTAGAGGTGGTTTATTCTACCGTTACACTCTTTGCCAAATTACGAGGTTTATCCACGTCAGTACCACGTGATACGGCAGTGTGATAAGCCAGTAATTGCAAGGTTACGGTATGGAGAATAGGTGAGAGCTTGCCATAGTGTTCAGGCATACGGATGACGTGCATATTAGGACTGTTCACAATATGAGTATCTGCATCCGCAAATACATATAACTCACCGCCACGAGCACGCACCTCTTGCATATTGGACTTGAGTTTCTCAAGCAATTCATCGTTGGGTGCAATCACCACAACAGGCATTGCCTCTGTGACGAGCGCCAACGGCCCGTGTTTTAACTCACCGGCCGGATAGGCTTCGGCGTGAATATAACTGATTTCTTTGAGCTTTAAAGCGCCTTCTAAGGCGATAGGGTAATGCATACCACGTCCGAGGAAAAGTGCATTTTCTTTACTCACAAAACGATCCGCCCACGCCATGATTTGTGGCTCTAATGCGAGAGTAGCACTAATTGCTGTAGGTAGATGGCGTAATTGTTTAAGATAAGAATCCTCTTTTTCAGGTGCTAACGTCCCTTTGACTTTGGCTAAGCACATGGTGAGGATAAATAAGCCTACTAATTGTGTCGTGAATGCTTTGGTAGAGGCAACACCCACCTCAACACCTGCACGAGTGATATAGTTCAACTTACACTCTCGCACCATCGCACTACTGGCGACATTACAAATAGTGAGAGTGTTTTCCATGCCGAGACTGCGAGCGTGTTTAAGTGCTGCTAAGGTATCGGCCGTTTCCCCTGATTGTGAAATAGTGACA
Source organism: Pelistega europaea (assembly GCF_013133775.1). Taxonomy (GTDB): domain Bacteria; phylum Pseudomonadota; class Gammaproteobacteria; order Burkholderiales; family Burkholderiaceae_B; genus Taylorella; species Taylorella europaea. The sequence goes on from NZ_JABGBO010000001.1 coordinate 184,588, forward strand.
ACAAGGGTTTTAGGATTAGGTACACTGTCACGATAGCGATATTCACTTGCAATCTCAACATTGACAGGGATTTTAGCGATAGATTCAATCCAATAGCGAGCCGTCATCCCTGCGTAGAATGAAGTGCCGCAAGCAAGAATAAGCACATTGTCAATGTCTTTAAACACTTGTTCAGCTTCTTTGCCAAATAAAGCTGGCACGATATTGTCAACATCTTGTAAAGTATCAGAAACTGCACGAGGTTGCTCGAAAATTTCCTTTTGCATATAGTGGCGATAAGGACCTAGCTCAGCGGCAGAAGTGTAAGCACTAACAGTATGTACAGCACGTTCAACGGGTTGCAAATCGGAATTCACAATCCATACTTTAGAGACTTGTAAGTCAGCAATATCACCATCTTCAAGGTAGATGATTTGATCAGTAGTACCAGCTAGTGCAAGCGCATCAGAGGCAAGGAAGTTTTCGTTGTTACCAAGACCAATCACGAGAGGAGAGCCTTGGCGAGCACAAATCACACGGTGAGGCTCTTCACGAGCAATCACGGCAATGGCATAAGCACCTGTCAAACGAGCGACTGCTTGTTGTACAGTGTCAAATAAATCACCATTGTAGAGGTGATTGATAAGGTGGGCAATGACCTCGGTATCGGTTTGACTTTCAAAAACAAAACCCTGCGCTGTCAATTCAGCACGTAGTTCCTCGTAGTTTTCAATAATACCGTTGTGTACTAGGCCGATACGTGGAGAACCCTTGTCTTGACCAGAAAAGTGCGGATGAGCGTTGTAGGTCGCAGGGGCACCATGAGTCGCCCAACGAGTATGGGCAATACCAGCAAAACCATGAATACCCTCTTGTTTTACTTGAGCTTCCAGTTCTGCAACACGCTTAGTACTACGTGTGCGACGGAGCTCTCCGTCCATATGTACAGCGACCCCACAAGAGTCATAACCACGGTACTCAAGACGCTTTAGACCCTCAACAAGAATAGGGGTAATATCTCTTTGTGCAATCGCACCAACAATTCCACACATAAATAACTCCTTACAGGAAAAACTTTCTGCTTATTGTGCATGAAAGCAGTGAAAAATAAAATCAAAAATCATGCATTTTCTTTTTAAATATTGCATTCGATTTCTTTGTGGAATATTATTTAAAATATAATTATTTTTATGAAATTAAATTTCATTATTGGGAAGAGGGAAAGGATGGGGCACGTTCAAGGTTGAGGCGTTTGCGTGTATGGTACGAACAAGGAAAAAAGATAGTGCCATGATTGTATGCGATTGATTTTCTAAGTTTTCATCTTGTGGAATGATGAGCGTATTAGGTATTTATCCTACTAGCGAGTAGGAAGTGTTTGCATAATTAAGAAAGTGTTGATGAAAATAGTTTGGTGAACAATAAGTCGATGAAAGGGGCGTGTTTGTTGTGTGCATGAGGAATGAGTAATGGATTTAGATGAATTAGATAAACGTATTTTGGAGCAATTACAAAAAGATGCTTCCTTGACTAATCAAGAGTTGGCGGAAAAAGTATTTGCTTCTGCCCCCACTTGCTTGCGTAGAGTGAGGCAACTTGAGCAAAAAGGGATTATTCAAAAACGTGTTGCTCTACTCGATGCCGGTAAACTTGCCCCTAGTTTGACGGCGATTGTGGAAATCAATTTGTTGCAACAATCGTCAGAGGTGTTTAGTGCCTTTGAAAAACTGTTGGTGAACGAAGCCGCCATATTGCAATGTTATCGAGTATCTAGTGGTCCAGATTTTATGGTGATATTACAAGTACCTGATATGAATGCTTACCATGAGTTGGCTAATCGTCTTTTTACCGCACAACATCAGGTACGAAATGTGAGGACGTTTTTTGCGACCCACCGCAGTAAGTTTGAGACGAGAGTGAGGGTGTAGGGTTACTCATTGATGGGATTTGTGTACTAGGTTTATTTATTGTGTGTCTATTGAACAAGATGAGTAAGGTGTAATATACATTATTTATTGGTCATTTTTTCAATCGGTAAGGCTACTCAGCCTGAATCTGTTGCAGGAAATCAAGAAATTCAGGTGCTAAAGCGTAGGCAACATTAACGCGTAAAGCAGCAGGATGGTTACCTTTTTTGTCTGGATAAAAAAGGCTTCCCGGAGCAAGGAAAATACTACGATCTGCTGCTTTTTGTGCTATATCGACATCATTTTGTGCACGAAGCTCTACCCATACATAATATGATCCTTCCGACCTGAAAGGGATATGTAATCCCAACTGGGTAAATTGGTGTACGGCTCTTTGTGTGGAATCTTCGACAAGTGATCTTAATCGCCTGATATGACGTAAATATTGACCATTTGTCATAATATTGTGTAGCCATCTTTCAAGGTAGTCTGAAGAGTTTACGATAGTCAACATTTTTATGTTGGCGATGGAGTTAATGATTTTTTCGCTACCGGCAATAAAACCGATACGAAAATTTGCCGACAGGGTTTTAGAGTATGTACCAATATAAATTACTCTATCAAGCTGATCTAGGGCACTCATTCTCGGGGAGTTGGCAGGAGAGAGGTCTGCAAAGGCATCATTTTCTACACAATAAAAATTAAATTTTTCTGCAATTTTTAGAATTTGATACTGTGTGGGAATATTTATTGCCCCTCCTGTTGGGTTATGTCCTAGAGTTTGTGTAAAAAATAATTTAGGTCGGTATTGAATGGCTTTTTCCTCTAATTCTTCTATATCAGGACCTGTCGTTAGACGGTTAATCCCAATATAACGGATATTGTATAAGCGCAGTTTAGCGAACAAAGGATAATAGCCGGGACTATCTACAAAGACGGTATCCCCTGCAGAGAGAAAGTTCTTAATAATGAGATCCATCGCATGGTTAGCTCCATAAGTGGTGATAATTTGGCATGGGGAGGCTTGAATGTTTCTTTCATAAAGGTGTTGAGAAAAAACTTCTCTAAGGGGTAAGAATCCCATGGGAGGTGTATAAGAGAACTTACTGTTGGTGGGAATTTTGATTCGCATGTCAAAATCAATTTGATCTATCCATTGTACAGGAGGGCGACCGTCTCCGACACGGATGTTTAGTGTGGGGTTGATTTGTTCTTTCAAAAGAGAGGCGGAATCCAGAGCTTGACGAATTCGAGGATGACTTTTCTCTTGAGAGATGATACGGTTTACTGGATAATTCACAAAATAACCAGATCCCGGCTTGGCTCTAATTACCCCTGAAGAAACGAGACGATCGTAGGCATCAACGACAGTGTTTTTGGATACGTTGAAGAAATCGCTAGCTGCACGAATAGACATAAGTTTTTGGTTGGGTTTGAACCGTTCTTGTTTTATTGCATCTTCAAAAAAGTTAACTAATTGATTTACCTTATTCATTATCTAAAAATGTCGCTTTGCACAAAACTGTACCTATAAATAAATAGGTACAGTAACTATTAAAAACATTATAACTGTACCTTTTCTATCAAGGTAAAACAAGTAAATATTCTAGTTATAACAAAGAATTCGAGACGAATTCTTTTGTTTTGAATATAAATTATTATGGAGACAGTTATGAAGCAAAATCGACGTTCCTTTCTAAAAAAAGTGGCTAGTACTTCTGTAGTGGGGGCTGGTGCATTAGCGTTTCCAGCTATAGCACAAGCACAAGATGCCGTGAAGTGGAAAATGCAATCGTTGTGGGATGGAGGAACTACACCACAAAAATTTGAGGAAATTTTTGTAAAGCGGGTAGCTGAGTTGACGGATAATAAATTTCAAATTCAGTTATATTCAGCAGGGCAATTGGTACCAGCTAATCAGGCATTTGATGCGGTGAGGGGTGGAGCATTTCAAATGATGAAAACCTTTGATGGTTACGAAGCAGGGAAAATTCCAGCCTTAGCCTTTACAAGTACAGTACCTTTTGGTTTTCCTGAATCGGATCAATACGAAGCTTGGTTTTATGAAAAGGGAGGTCTAGACTTAGCACGACAAGCTTATGCTCCTGCAGGACTTTTTTATATTGCCCCTACCGTCTATGGAGCAGAGCCTATTCATTCTAAGGTACCCATTAACTCCTTAGATGACTTCAAGAATAAGAAAGGTCGTTTTGTCGGACTAGCATCAGCGGTCATGGGTAAGTTAGGTGTATCGGTAACGCCGCTAGTGACTGCAGAAGTCTACTCAGCCCTAGATAAAGGGGTAATTGATTTGGCAGACCGGGGAGACTTGATGGCTAATTACGAATCCGGTCTAGCCGATGTTGCTAAGTATATTATTATGCCGGGTCCTCACCAGCCAACAACAGCAACAAGTTATGTTGCAAATAAACGAGCCTATGATGCATTACCTGCCTCTTTCAAAGCAGCGCTTGCTGTTGCTGCCAGAGAGGTTTCTTCAGCCTTACGTCAACATTATCTTGTCTCTAATAATGAAGCGTTAAAAGGTTTTAAAGAAAAAGGGGTAACTGTTAGTTCTCTGTCCATTGAAGATATTACAAAGGGCCGTGCTGTAGCAATTGAAGCATGGAAGGATGCAACCAAAAACAATCCTTTGGCGGTCAAAATGATGGAAAGCCAAATTGCCTTTATGAAAGAACTGGGTTTGCTGTAATCCTCAATAGGGTTTCTTGTTTGTCTTGAGGTGGACATGAGAAACCCTTTATTTCTAAGCAGATATTTTTATTGTATTGAGGGCAAAATGCTGGCATTAGTACATGGGTTTGTAAAAGTTGTGACGATGATAAATAAGAGCTTATTCTATTTATCGACAAGTTTGATTTTTGTTATTGTTTTTTCAATGATGTATGAGGTAGTTAGTCGCTATGTTTTTAATGCTCCAACTGTTTGGGGGTTGGAGTTAGCGACCCTTTTGTTTGGACCTTATTTTTTGTTAGGTGGGGCATACTTATTACACATAAAAGGTCATGTCAATCTGGATATTATTAAAAATAAGCTATCCCTCAGATTGCAAAAATGGTTAGATTTTTTCTCGTATGTAGTAGTGATTATCTTTTGCTCTATTTTATTCTATTACGCCTATCCTGCTGCATTAGACTCATTCCAATATGGAGAAACGAGTTTTTCGGCATGGAATCCTATTATTTGGCCAACAAAGTTTGCAATTCCTCTGGCATTAATCATGTTAGGGCTACAAAGTCTTGCTGAAATGATTCGATTATGTGTGGGGGATGAGGTATGAGTTCAAATGAAATTCTGATTGTCATGTTTTTAGGTTTAACCCTATTTATGTTCACAGGGCTTCCTATTGCCTTTGTGTTAGGTGGGTTATCATTACTTATTACCGTGACATTATGGAATGCGGATGCTGTAGTCATTTTGCTTTTACAGATTTTTGATACGATGAGATCAGAGTCCTTGCTGGGCATCCCCTTGTATATTCTAATGGCGGGTATTTTACAGCGCACGGGAATCATCGAAGAACTTTATCATGTGATGGAAATATGGTTCGGTAGGTTGAGAGGTGGGCTAGCAATTGGTACAGTGGTTATTTGTGTTCTAATGGCAGCAATGACAGGGGTTGTGGGGGCAGCAGTTACGGCTATGGCACTACTCGCAATGCCGGAAATGTTAAAGCGAGGTTATAACCCGGAACTTGTTACAGGGACTATTTGTGCCTCAGGAACATTGGGAGTTCTTATTCCTCCTTCTGTACTAACGATTGTATATGCGGTTACTGCACAGGTCTCTATTGGGAAAATGCTAATAGCGGGAATTACTCCCGGAATTGTATTGGCAGCATTGTACATTCTCTATATTTTGTATATGGCTTATTTTAAGCCCGGACATATTCCTGCCTCAGTACAGGGGGCTGTTCCCTTTTCACAAAAGATGAAAAGTCTTAAAGGTATTATTCTGCCTGCCTTATTGATTGCTTTGATTTTAGGATCTATTTTTACAGGGGCTGCGACTCCGACTGATGCTGCCGCTGTGGGAGTAGTGGGTGCATTACTGATTGGCTTATTTAAGCGCAAGTTAAGTTTCAAAAGTCTACAAGATGCATCTGTGGAAACACTTAAAGCCAGTGCTATGATTCTTTGGATCACGATAGGAGCAAAGGCTTATGTAGCCATCTTTACCGGATTAGGTGGGGCGGACACGCTACTAGAAATGATTAAGGAGCTTAATGTACATCCCTATGTAATTTTGGCATGCATGATGCTGATATTAATTTTTCTGGGAACGGTATTGGATGAAATTGGCATCATCTTACTGACTGTTCCTGTTTTTCTTCCTATTGTAAGAATGCTTGGATTTGATGAAATCTGGTTTGGAGTGCTGTTTGCAATCACAATTCAAACAGGATACATTAGCCCTCCTTTTGGTTATACCTTATTCTATATCAAAGGACCATTACCATCTCATCTTAATATGGGGGTTGTTTATCGTGGTGTTGTGCCTTTCTTACTGCTACAGATTTTGGCATTAATTCTTTTCGCGATGTTCCCCAACTTAGTCACATGGTTACCTAATCTAATGGAACTTAATTAAATATTCAGGAGACAATAAATGGATAAAAATTCACGTATTTCTGGTTTTCATAAATTGGGAATTAAAGGTCGATTAGCTGCAGTTCAGTCTTTTAGTCAACTTGATGAACAAACTGTGACCCTATATGAGAATACAGGTAATTTACCTGCTGAGTTAGCTGATCATCTGATTGAGAATGTGATTGGGACAATGAATATCCCAGTAGGAATTGCCACAAATATGAAAATTGATGGAGAGGACTACTTAATCCCCATGGCAACAGAAGAGTCTTCTGTTGTTGCTGCTGTGTGTAATGCTGCTCGTCAATGTTATGACAGTGGAGGATTTACCACATCAATGTCTGGGTCTTTGATGATTGCACAAATTCAGTTGGTTGATATACCTAATCCAGAGTATTGTAGGACGATTATTTTAGAGAGCAAAGAAAAGATTAAAGCCATATGTGATGAATGCGATCCTATCCTTGTGAAATTTGGAGGGGGATTCCAAGATGTTGAGGTTCGGGTGATTGATACACCATCAGGAGTGATGGTAGTTACCCATATAATCGTGGACACCAAAGATGCGATGGGAGCTAATGCGGTGAATACGATGGCAGAGAAATTAGCCCCTCATATTGAAAGTTGGACTGGAGGTAAAGTATATCTACGAATTTTGTCTAATTTAGCAGATAAACGTGTCGCTCGAGCACGAGCTATCTGGACCTGCGAAGCAATTGGAGGAGAATCAGTGAGAGATGGCATTATCAGCGCCTACCACTTTGCTAATTTTGATCCTTATCGTGCGGCCACACATAATAAAGGAATTATGAATGGGGTTTCTGCTGTGGTACTGGCAACAGGTAATGATACGCGAGCAGTTGAGGCAGGGGCACATGCTTATGCTGCTCGTAAAGGTTGTTACCGTAGTTTGACACATTGGGAGATGGATAAGCAAGGTAATTTGGTGGGTTCTATTGAAATTCCTCTGGCAGTGGGTTTGATTGGGGGAGCGACTAAATTACATCCTATGGCAAAAGCGAACTTAACTATTCTTGGTGTTAAAACAGCCAATCATTTAGCGCGGATTATTGCGGCTGTCGGGTTGGCACAGAATTTTTCCGCTATTAAATCCCTAGCAACGGTAGGTATTCAAAAAGGGCATATGTCACTTCATGCACAAAATATTGCTATGATGGCAGGGGCAGTAGGTGACGAAATTGACAAAATTGCACAAATATTGGTCACAAAATCGCTTGTACGTATTGATGTTGCCCAAGAAGAATTGACAAAATTGCGTGCTCTAGGTTAAACAACGTATTGAAAATAATTTTTCTTTAAATAAGCTCAAAGGTAAATTTTATAAATGCTATTTCCTACCAATGAGCTTTTTTCAATATGGAGGTTGTATGTTCACTCAAGAGGAAATTCAATATGCAATACACTTGCGTCATGATATTCACCAACATCCTGAATTAAAGTATGAGGAAAACCGTACTTCTAAGTTGGTGGAGAAAGAACTTCGGATGTTGGGATTTCAGGTTCAAACAGGTATCGCAGGGACAGGGGTTGTAGGACTTTTGCAGAGCGATATTCCCGGCCCTTGTATTGCTTTTCGCGCAGATATGGACGCCTTGCCTATTTTAGAGAAAACGGGCTTGGAGTATGCCTCTCAACATGATGGTAAGATGCACGCTTGCGGTCATGATGGTCACACAGCAACCTTGTTGTTGGCTGCTCGTTGGTTAGCAAACCATAGGGCAGAATTGAAGGGAACGATTAAACTCATTTTCCAACCAGCAGAAGAGGGAGGGAATGGGGCAGAAAAGATGGTTAAAGAGGGAGTGCTTGATAACCCTAGAGTAGAAGCAATTTTTGGTTATCATAATCGTCCCGGATTTCCAGCAAAATTAGTTTTTGTTAAGCCAAATAGTGCAATGGGGGGGAATGATACGTTTGATGTGACTATCAAGGGAAAGGCAGGACATTCAGCTATGCCAAGTTTGGCGATTGACCCCATCTATGTGGCGGCCAATATTGTGCAACAAACTCAGGGTTTAGTTGGACGAAGTAAGTCCCCCTTGAAACATGGTGTGATTACGGTAAGTCAGTTTCATGCAGGGAGTGCTGATAATATCATCCCTGAACAGGCAAATATTGTGATTAATATTCGAAGCGATTCCCCTGAAAGTCGGGAACAGTTGGCGGGACGTTTAGAGAATCTCATTAAAGGGAATTGTCTGGCTTTTGGAGCTGAGTACAGTATGGTAGCTAAACATTCTGTTCCTCCTTTGTGTAATCCTCCAGCATATGCAGATGTGGTGCTTGAGGCGACAAAAAAGGTGATGCCAGACCATCCTCTACAGAGACTTGATTATATGCCGACAATGGGAGCAGAGGATTTTGCGTTTTATTTGGAGCAAGTACCGGGTTGTTTCTTCTTCGTTGGTAATGGGGAGGATTGTGCCTATTTGCATAATGAAAAATATAATTTTAATGATGAAATTTTAAGTACAGCTGCGGGCGTTTTTGTTGGTTTGGCAAAACATTATTGCGGCATATCTGAGAGATAAGATATAGGGAGTTTTTATGGATAAATTTTTGAATTTTGTCGAAAGAGTTGGTAATCGACTGCCGCATCCATTCTTTTTGTTTGTCAGCTTATCAATTATAGTGATTATTGTTACTGCCATCTTGTCTTCTTTGGGGGTTTCTGCAGTGAATCCCAAAACAGGGGCTGAAGTCGTTATTAAAAGTTTACTGTCTACACAAGGTATTCAGTTTATTTTTACTAGCATGGTAACTAACTTTGTGAAATTTCCTCCCCTAGGTGTGGTGATTATTGCTATGTTTGGTATTGGCTTAGCTGATAAAGTGGGATTGTTGCCAGTTCTAATCCGTACTAGTGTGAGTAAGGTTCCCCGTTCTTTTCTGACTTTTACGGTATTTATTGTTGGGATTACCGGAAGTATTGCTTCTGATGCAAATTACATCATTCTTATTCCATTAGTAGCAATGATTTATCATTCGCTTGGTCGTCATCCTATCGCAGGAGCTGCTGCGGCTTATGGAGCAGCAGGGGCAGGATTTGATGTGAGTTTATTGGTTACTACAGGAGACGCCTTATTTGCGGGGTTGACAACAGAGGCAGCGAGACTTGTAGACCCTAATTTTTATGTCAGTCCATTGGACAATTACTTTTTCTCTGTAGCCTCCGTTATTTCTTTGGCCATTGTAGGTACTTTAATCGTTGATAAGTTGATTGAGCCCCGTTTAACACGGACGCTGACGATTGATCCTGATATTACAGTGGAAGCGCCAAGGGATTTGACTGATCTCGAGAAAAGGGGTCTAAGAAATACACTATGGGCAATGATTATTTTTTTTGCTTTAATTTTACTCATTGTATTACCTAGCTCCTCACCGTTACGTAATCCTCAAGGTGGTTTGGTGCCTTCTCCATTTTTAAAAGCTTTTGTGCCTATTTTATTTGGCTTTTTTATGACACTAGGCATCACTTACGGTAAGACTGTAGGGAAAATTACAAAGTTGTCTGATATTCCAGCGCTAATGCGAGATGCAGTTAAAGAGATGGCATCAACGCTAGTTCTATTCTTTGTGATTTCTCAATTTATTGCTTATTTTAATTGGTCAAGTTTGGGGCAGTATATCGCCATTCAAGGTTCAATCTTTTTGGAGCATACGCAGTTTACTGGTTACTCAATGATGGTTGCTTTTATCCTAATGAGTGCTGCGTTGAATATTTTTATGACCAGTGGCTCCGCGCAATGGTCATTGATGGCGCCTATTTTTGTTCCTATGTTGATGTTGGTGGATTACCATCCTGCATTTACTTTAGCCATGTTTAAAATAGGTGACTCTACAACCAACATTATTTCACCGATGAGCCCCTATTTCTCTGTGTGCTTAGTGTGTATGCAGAAATATAAGAAAGACTTAGGTATTGGATCATTAATGTCCATCATGTTACCGATTTCGATGGGCTTTTTGTCTATTTGGATTTTAGTGTTGCTGGCATGGGTATTCTTTGGTTTGCCATTAGGTCCGGGAATTTATCCGCAGTTATGATACTTATAATGTAGGAGGATAAGGGCAGTGCAAAAATAGCGAAAAATTTTTGACACTGCCCTGCGAGAAAGAAACTGTATTTCTGTGTTGCTCAATGGCTTATTGGTTTTTCTGTTGATATTTTTTGCTATTTAGTTTTGACTGCGTATCGGACAAGAACTTCTGCTTTAAACAAGCGCATTTTACCATTCAAAGCGAATTGTTGGATTAATAGGTAGAGTATTTTATGCACCTACTGTGGTGCAGTGCAGTAAGCCTGTCTCTTATGTCTGCGATGATGTGGATATGCCAATAGCAAAGCTTTCTTTTTAAGCAATCCACTTAGGTATTGCTGACGCAATGAATCCTCTCTACGATTAAGGAGTTCTGATAAGGCACTCAATGAAACGTACTGCTGTGAGCAGATGCTTAGGATGATTTTTTCCATGTCTACAGCAGACAGGCGTGTTTTCTCTCGAGCAGGTTGTGCGATAGAGAGAAGTTCTTTTTTGTATGCTGGAGTTAAATCTTCTAATTGATCTATAAGATAAGCATGATGTTGTAATGAGGTATCAATAGTACGTCCTAGGCTATCCCTAGGTACTTCCTTATCCCCTATCAAGGGGGTATTGTTATCCCCTATCAAAGCTACTTTTTGCTCTGTTTTTGGGGTGTTATCCCCTATCAAAAGTGCTTTTTTATGTTCCTTGTGTTGTTTTGTATAGCGTTGACTGGAGCCGTTCTTCTTTGTTAAAGATGTGTTATCCCCTATGCTCGGGTTGTTATCCCCTATCAAGGGGGTATTGTTATCCCCTATGCTCGAGCTATTATCCCCTATCATTGGGAGTGTATAAATCGCATAACGCCCTCCAGTGCTATTGAGTAGCTTTTGTCGAGTTAAGCGTTGAAGCATTTTCGATAAATCCGCTGGATGGCAAGAGAGATAATTCGCCAAGTAAGCGTGATCTACACCATGCTCTAGGGAGCTGAGTGCCAAAATTATACGTTCATCAGCACTGAGTCGTTGAAATTTTTCTCCTAGGAGCTCTTGTAAGTGAGACATCACCTCTTGGGGGAGATAGTCCGTCATTTTGAGTGTGAGTATAGTATGAAAACCAGGTTGGACTAATTCTTTAAATTCAGGCACTTGCCAGTGCTGATTTTTCCAGCTGTTAATGACTTTAGGAATCCCTGAACCGATTTGCTCGCCAATCCGAATCAGACGGAACATTTGATGCAAGGTTCGATTTCTGCAATCCGAATAACCTCCCTGCGTGGCAATCTCTAAAGGAATTCTCATCAATCCAGGATTACGGAATACAAAACGGTTGGGATATTTGGTGATAAGTACAGAGAGCCTATCATTGTAATCCGCATGAACCAATGTGTTGACCAAAGCCTCTCGTATCGCTTGATGCACAGGGGTATCATCTCTACGAAAGATACCATCCAACACAAAAGGTACTTTTAAATCTGCCGTTAGTTTACGAATCACCTTAAAGAAAAAGTCAAAGAGGTTGCCACTCCATGTTAAGTCGGGAACAACGCGATCTAGCCAACGAGCTTCATTGTTATCGTCTTTTTCATGGTAGTCCACACAATAATAGGGGAACACCTCCCAAATATGGTGGTGTTTACCAAACATAAGTAACCCAGCTTTGGTCAGTCCTAATTGCCCAGTAGCTCTATCATGACGGAAAGCATTGATACTGGTAAGAAACTCTTGGTCATCTAAGAGATTGCTAGGAGCATCAGGGTTGGCGTTTTTATAGTGTTGGCGGTAGCCTTTAATTGTTTGAGGGTCTAAATCGTTTAGACCAAAATTTACCAGAATTTCATCATCAAAACTCTCATAGCTTTGGTCGGCTAACAGACGCTTAATTTGGTAATCTGGAATTTTGTAGTCCCCACCGTGTTGACGAGCAAAAGTATTCCCTAGTGGATTACCGTTAATAAACACGGGTCTATCTTCTCGTCTGGCACGTTCGACACCGATAAAGAGCACCGTTTTCCCATTGATGTTTTTGGAGATAACATCGCTATCCTGAATAAGATTAACGCTGACTTTTTGAGGGTTGTTGACGAGATTAAAGAAGTCTTGTTTAAGTTGCTCTGAATTAGGAATGCCTTGAACTGTAAATGAACCGTCAGGGTTTTCTTTAACTCCGAGGACAATAATTCCACCGTTAGTATTAGCAAATGCACTGTAGCTTTCCCATAGGCTACGAGGTAGCTCCCCTTTGCCATTGAAGCCAAGAGCTAGTTTGCACTCAATATCAATGCTTTCTCGAAGAGAATCTAAATCCATCTCGTCAATAGCGTGGAGTAATTGTTTCACATGACTAGGCATTATTATTTGGAGTATAAAGAAAGTTATCTCCCGCTCTATTGGAGCGGTTTACTCACCATCGTTTGTATAGGGACAACATAAATAATCAACAAACGGGACTATCATAACACGATTATTGCTGTTCCAACTTCACCTAAGAGTAGTATTAGAAGAACGATAGTTTTGTTTTTTTACTCATCCGCCTCTTCCTTTTCCTCCGCCTCAGGTTCTTCGACTTTTACCAATAGTCGGTCGATACGGTGTTTATCCATATCCACCACTTCGATATAGAAATTCTGCCATGTGATGGATTCTGCTTCTTTGGGGATATGTCCTAACTGGTGCATCACAAACCCTGCAAGGGTATGGTAATGTTCCAACTCCTCATCAGGGAAATACAACTTGCTATTAAATACTTCACGGAAACGGTCTAGTGTCATAGTACCGTCAATCAACCATGAGCCATCTTTACGTTGAATCGCATCAGAATGTTGGTCTTCATTGATAGGAATACTATTGCCGACAAGCACTTTGAGAATATCACGGAGGGTAACAACACCCTCAACCTCACCATATTCATTGATCACAATGGCGATTTCTGAGCGATGTTGTTGTAAGGTCTCTAATAAGTCCATCGCACTGATGGTTTCTGGGACAAAGCGAGCAGGTTTCATCACCGCACGGATATCCGTAGGTTCTCCTCGGATTTGTTGCTCAAAAAGACTGCCTGCGTCAACAAGACCAATGATATTGTCTAATTCATTTTCGACAACAGGAAAGCGTGAATAAGGGCTATCTGCAATGACCGCTAACGTTTCTTCTAGTGGTGCATTAATATCAATGTAGTGTACTTCACTACGAGGGGTCATGATAGCCGCAATCGGTTTGTCATCAAGGCTTAATGCACGTGCTACGATTTCATGTTCGGTTTTTTCAAATAAGCCTGCTGTTGCACCTTCATTGAGAATGCCGCTAATGTCTTCTTCGGTGAGGGTATCGCTTTTCTGTCCTGACATCCCAAATAGACGTAGGATAAAGTCCGTACTGATGGACAGTATCCATACAAAAGGAGATACAATGCGTGATAGCCATGTCATGGGCAACGCAATAAACATCGCCACTCTTTCGGGGTAGTGCATGGCAATACGCTTGGGGACTAACTCACCAAGAATTAAGGAGGCGAGTGTAATACCAATGACCACAATCGCTAAGGATACTTGATATGCCGCATTGCCAAATACAGGCTCTAGCATGACCACGAGGCGAGAAACTAATGAGGCCTCACCAAACGCACCATTAAAAATACCGATTAAGGTAATGCCAATTTGTACCGTTGATAAGAAGCGACTAGGCTCGTCGGCTAGATTTAGTGCCGCTTTTGCTGCTTTGCTTCCTTCATCAGCGAGTTTTTGTAAACGCAAACGCTTGGAAGAAACGACCGCAATTTCTGACATAGCAAACAAGCCATTAATAAAAATCAGAAATAAAATGACAAATAAATCTAGCATGATGAGTAATGATTCTCCAGAATAATACCAGTAATATAAACCAATCAGTAGGGGCTTTTTTCCAAAAATGCGTAATTTTGGATTAAAAATATCAAAGCTAATTTTGTGACTAAAGGCATAAATTATTTATGTCAATATCAAGTATTGTCCCCATCAAATGCCCTAAATAGGCTGCTTACAAATCAGAGGAAATGTGTTGATTAAGGCATCAAAGGAATACTTACATTAACTGCTTGGTGTTGCTAATGAAAGCAAGGTGCTTATTTACCAGCAAACCGCGAAGTATTACGAATTAACCCCTCTTGTGCAGTACTTGCCAGCAATTCACCTCTTTGGTTATATACCTTACCAAAACAAAGGCCTCGGCCCCCATAGGCATTAGGGGACTCTAAAACATAAACATTCCATTCATTTAAGTTAATAGGGCGATGGAACCAAAGAGAGTGGTCTAGACTTGCCATTTGCAGTTTAGGGTCAAATGCACTTTGTTTATGCGGAAGTAAACTTGTAAAAATTAGGTAAAAGTCGCTGACATAAGCCAGAGCTGCCTTATGTAGTAAGGTGTTGTCTAAAGGAATTTCACCATTGGCTTTAAACCAGCAATAATTTTGGGCAGGATACTCCCCCGCCTTAATCAGACGGTCAGGATAGGCTGCACGGATTTCAATAGCATCACCATCAATGATATGACGTTTGACAATCGATTTGGGCAAAATATCCTGATATTTTTGGGCAAGCTCTGCTTCGCTAGGGAAACTATCAGGACCAAGCAGCCCCTCGGGCATTGCATCTTGGTGCTCAAAACCTTTTTCTGGTACTTGGTGGCTAGTTGCCATAGTAAAAATATGTTTATCGTTTTGGTAGGCAACAACACGACGGTTAGAGAAAGTACCGCCATCGCGCACGCGTTCTACTTCAAAACGAATAGGAATATCTACATCCCCAGGGCGGATAAAATAGCTATGTAATGAATGCACTTCGCGGCTAGGATCTACAGTAAGTGAACTGGCCATGAGGGCTTGTCCAAGGACTTGACCACCAAAAATTCGTCCAGAATTTAGTATATCTGTACTTTCACCTAAATAGATATCGGTGGAAACAGGCTTCAGTGATAATTGAGCCACTAATTTTTCAAAAGCTGTTGTCATTGTTGAGTAAGTAACAAAAATAAAAAGAATAGTTTGATTTTAATGTTTTTTGATGACAGACAATAGTATTGCTTCTTATTTTTACAAAACGAGAACAATTTTAAAACGAGTATTGCGTACTTGTGTAATACGGCAAGGTGTTTTGCAAGGCTTATACTGGCTACAACACAGATAACTTGTTTGGTAAGCTTAAAATAGGGGGAGAAAGATTTAGGTATCAGATAAGTATTGGGCATAGGGGATTTGGGTAGAGAAGCAATAATGATGGGCCAATGAGTAATCATCAAAGTTGGTAGAAATAGTTTTGCCAGAAAAGGTTTGTTTTTAAAGTCGGTCAGTAGATAGCTGTACAATAGACGTATAGCCTTACAGGAGTTTATTATGCTGGCAGAGAATTTTAAAAACATCCAAGAAAAATTGGCATTGGCTTGTCAGAAAGTTGGTCGAGACCCTGCGTCGGTGAGTTTGCTTCCTGTGAGTAAGACCTTTCCTCCAGAAGTCATTGCGGAGGCTGCTGCATTAGGCTATAGGCGCTTTGGGGAGAATAAGGCACAAGAGATGAAGCAAAAGGCAGAGGTGTTGCATGACTTGCATCTTAGCTGGGTTATTATTGGTCATCTTCAAACCAATAAAGCAAAAGAAGTAGCCAAATATGCGGATGAGATTCAATCGCTTGACCGTATAGACCTAGCAGTAGCTCTTGATAAACGTCTTCAAAAAGAAGGTCGTGCAATAGATGCGTTAATTCAGATTAAAAGTAGTACTGAAGAGACGAAAACAGGCATGCTAGCAGAGGAAGTCCCTGCGTTTTTACAATCTCTAAAAACTTTTGATACCTTACGCATTAAGGGGTTTATGACGATTGCAGAAAATAGTCCCGACCCTGAAGTAGTGCGATGCTGTTTCAGAGGAGTGAGTCAACTTGCAGAGAAAATGCGTCAACAAACTGGTATGGCATTACCTGTACTCTCTATGGGTATGAGTGGTGATTTTGAGCTAGCGATTGCAGAAGGTGCAACAGAGGTGCGTATTGGCAGCGCTATTTTTGGAGCAAGACATTATTCTGTTACTACTTAGAGTATGGTTAGGTAGTAGTCTTATTCTGTCTTGCATACTACTCGTCACGATACATACTCTTAAGTCGATTTAAGTCTAGCACTTGAATAGCCCCGTATTCCACACGGATAACACCTAACTCACCTAATTTTCTTAGTGCTTTGTTGGCTCGTTGACGAGATACACGTGCTAGGTAACCGATTTCTTCTTGGGTAATAGCTAGGCGTAAATCGGTGTTGGGATAGAGTTTCTGGTTAAACAGCTCTGCTAGGCAAGTGGTAACACGTCCATCGGCATCAAGCAGACGATCATTTTCAGTTCGCCCAATAAATTGGCTAACACGCTCATTGAGTAACTCAAGTAAGAAACGGTTAAATGGGATGCTATTGTCTAGTAACCATTCAAATGTTGCCAGAGGGAGTTTTGCAATTTTAGAATCTCTTAAGGCAAAAATATCGTAGCGACGAGTTTCTTTCTTGAGAAGGCTGCCTTCGCCTAACCAACCACCTGCAGGAATGCCTGTTAGAGAGGTGATTCGCCCCTCTGAATTACCAACAGATACCTTAATTAGCCCTTCTAAAACTCCTATCCAGTGCTGTGCTTTTTCTCCTTTTTTAGCAATCATCGTACCGGCAGGTGCTTGGATGATGTGCATGTCTTGACAGACTCTTTGTTGATGCTCAGGGGCTAGTAAATCAAACCATTGGGCGTGGTAATTAGTGAAAATACTCATAAGGACTTACCCTAAAAATAAAGTTAAATGTCATGCCTATGACATTTAGACTACATTTAATGGTTTAGTTTTGCAATTAGTATAAAAACTAATATTTAGGCAATAATTGGATACGACTAAAAAATGATTTTGTATCCATTGCTAGAAAAGGAGACAACACATGGCGAATGCTATGGAGAAAGACACTTTTCCAACATTGTTGTTAAAACACGCTACAGAGCGACCCAACCAAGCTGCAATGCGAGAAAAGGATTTAGGTATTTGGCAGATTTTTACATGGGCTGATGTAGCGGCACAAGTAAAGTCTGTTGCTAATGCATTTCTAGAGCTTGGGGTCAAAAAAGGTGAGCATATTGGTATTGTAGGTGAGAATCGACCTCGCTTATATATGGCGATGATGGCGGCACAAGCTGTTGGTGGTATTCCTGTTCCTATGTACCAAGATGCTGTAGCACAAGAGATGGTGCACGTGCTCAGAGATGCGGACTTGCGCATTGTTATCGTAGAAAACCAAGAACAAGTCGATAAGATGCTAGAAGTGCGTGAGCAAGTGCCAGCATTAAAACTTGTTGTTTACGATGATCCACGTGGTTTGCGCAACTATAAAGATGCGATGATTTGTTCTTTCGATGCGCTAATTAATCATGGTGATTTATATGCTCAAAAACATCCTGATGCGTATATGAATGCGGTTAACAGTGTGCAGCCAGAGGATGCTGCAGCGATGTTTTATACCTCAGGGACGACAGGTAAGCCTAAGGGTGTAGTATTGACACATGCTTCTTTGATTGACCGTGCACGTGTGATTGAGCGTATGGAGGGATTAACCAATAAAGAAGAGGTCTTGGCTTATTTGCCTCCTGCTTGGATAGGTCAAAATATGTTTTCTTATGCGCAGGCATTGACGACAGGATTTACTGTTAATCATCCAGAGTCACCAAGTACAGTTTCTATTGATATGCATGATGTGGGTCCGACTTACTATTTTTCTCCTCCTCGCGTGTTAGAAGAGTTGCTGACCCAAGTGACTATTCGCATGGAGGATGCAGGTAAGTTCAAAAAGTGGCTTTATAAAAACTGCATGGAATTGGCAAAGCGTGTAGGTACGCGAATTTTAGACAAGGAGGCAGTTAGTGTATGGGATCGCTTCAAATATATGATTGGTGATTTCATGATGTATGCCCCTTTGCGTAATGCTTTAGGTATGAGTCGTGTACGTGTGGCCTATACTGCAGGTGAGGCTATTGGTCCTGATTTGTTTACTTTTTACCGTTCTATTGGTATCAATCTGAAGCAGCTTTATGGCTCAACAGAAACATCAGTATTTGTATGTGTACAAAAGGATGGGCAGGTGCGTGCTGATACTGTCGGTGCACCTGTGGAAGGAGTACAAATCCGTATTGCAGATAATGGTGAGGTGCAGGTTAAAAGTCCTGGTTTATTCCGCGAATACTACCGTAATCCAGAGTCTACTGCAGAATCATTTACTGAGGATGGTTGGTATCATACAGGGGATGCTGGTTTTTTGGATACGCATGGGGATTTGAAAATTATTGACCGTGCTAAGGATGTCGGTCGTTTGGTGGATGGTCGCTTGTTTGCACCAAAGTATGTTGAGAATAAGCTCAAATTTTTCCCCTTTATCAAAGAGGCTGTGGCTTTTGGAGCCAACAAAGAATTCGTGACTGCATTCATTAATATTGATTTAGAAGCAGTAGCTAACTGGGCGGAGCGTCGAGGTTTGGCTTATGCAGGTTATACCGATTTAGCCTCCAAACCCGAGGTTTATCAATTAATTGGTGAATGTATTGATCAAGTTAATGAGGATGTATCTCAGGATGAGCAACTGGCAGGATTACAAATTCATCGGTTCTTAATTTTGCATAAAGAGTTGGATCCAGACGATGATGAGTTAACTCGTACTCGTAAGGTGCGTCGTAACTTTATCGCTGAGAAATATAAAGTGCTGATTGATGCCCTTTTCGAAGGAAAATCATCACAATATATTGAAACAGAAGTGAAGTATGAAGATGGTCGTAAAGGTAAGATTAGTGCGGATTTGAAGATTATGTCCGCTAAAGTGATTAACACAACAAAGGCAGCCTAATATGCAGCAAGTCAATGAAAAGAAAATCGGTGACGTTATCCTAGATATGCAGAGTATTTCGTTGTCATTTGGCGGTGTTAAAGCCTTAACGAATATCTCTTTTAATGTCAAAGAACATGAAATCCGTTCGATTATTGGTCCTAATGGAGCGGGTAAGAGTTCAATGTTAAATGTAATCAATGGGGTGTATACACCTCAAGAGGGTTCTATTGTTTTTGATGGGAAAACTTTTGAAAAAATGAGTCCGCGTCGTGCTGCTGAAATGGGTATCGCACGCACTTTCCAGAACTTGGCTTTGTTTAAAGGTATGAGTGTACTGGATAACATCATGAGTGGACGTAATTTACGCATGAAAAGCAGTTTGTTATCGCAGGCATTCCGTATTTTTGGTGCAGAGAAAGAGGAAATCGCCCATCGTGAATATGTTGAAAATATTATTGATTTTCTTGAAATCCAGGCCTATCGCAAAACACCTGTAGGGCGTTTGCCTTATGGTTTACAAAAGCGTGTGGATTTAGGGCGTGCCTTAGCAATGGAGCCTCGTCTGTTGTTGTTAGACGAACCTATGGCAGGGATGAATATCGAAGAGAAACAGGATATGAGTCGGTTTATCCTCGATGTAAATGACGAGTTTGGTACTACGATTGTACTTATTGAACATGATATGGGTGTGGTCATGGACATTTCAGACCGTGTAGTGGTATTGGACTATGGTAAGAAAATTGGTGATGGAACACCAGATGAAGTGCGTACGAATGAAGAAGTTATTCGTGCCTATTTAGGTGTAGAGCATTGAGGTCAATCATGGGATATTTTTTAGAAACATTATTTGGTGGTCTCATGAGCGGCATGTTATATGCGCTCGTTGGTTTGGGATTTGTACTAATCTTTAAAGCATCGGGTGTTTTTAACTTTGCTCAAGGGGCGATGGTATTAGTAGCTGCTTTGTCTATGGCGCGTTTTTCGGCATGGATTCCAGAGTGGCTAGGTATAGAGAGTTTGTTGCTTGCTAATATACTCGCATTTATCGTATCCGCCGTTTTGATGGTATTGATTGCGATACTGGTCGAGCGATTTGTTCTTCGCCACTTGGTTAACCAAGAAGCGACAACTTTATTAATGGCAACCCTTGGTATTAGCTATTTCTTGGATGGGGCAGGGCAGACCTTATTTGGTAGCTCAGTTTATTCCATTGATGTAGGTATGCCCAAAGACCCAGCCTTTGTATTAGAAAGTATGTTTGAAGGAGGGGTTCTTATTAGTTTAGAAGACTTAACTGCTGCTGCAATTTCAGCTATCTTAGTTTTGGTATTGGCTCTTTTCTTCCAATACACCACAACAGGGCGTGCATTGCGTGCTGTAGCAGATGACCACCAAGCTGCACAGTCTATAGGGATTCCTCTAAATCGTATCTGGGTTATTGTATGGGCAGTGGCTGGGATTGTGGCATTGGTAGCAGGCATTATTTGGGGTTCTAAATTTGGTGTGCAATTTACGTTGTCTACAGCTGCTTTGCGAGCCTTGCCGGTGGTAATTCTTGGAGGATTAACTTCTGTACCAGGAGCGATTATTGGGGGGTTGATTATCGGTGTTGGTGAAAAACTTTCTGAGGCTTACCTCGGTCCTTATTTTGGTGGTGGTATCGAAATTTGGTTTGCCTATGTATTGGCATTGGTGTTCTTGCTATTTAGACCCCAAGGCCTTTTTGGTGAAAAAATTATTGACCGTGTATAACCCATTCAAAAAGGAAAAGAGCTATGTTTTATCGTGAAAATGGTCAATTCAAAACAAGTTATCGCAGTGATCAACAGATTTTCCCTATCCTGCAGGACCGCGTTGCCATCCTCTTATTGATTGCAGTCGCCTTATTTGTAGTGCCTTTTGTGGCAACTGATTATTTCTTAAGTGGCATTTTGATTCCGTTTTTGATTTTATCGTTAGCTGCACTAGGGCTTAATGTACTCGTTGGCTATTGTGGACAAATTTCTATGGGTACAGGAGCCTTTATGGCGGTGGGTGCTTATGCGGCTTGGAATATTGGTGTGCGTATCCCTGAGATGCCTTTGATTCTTCAGATTCTGTTGGGGGGCTTCTTTGCTATGTTGGTGGGTGTAGTGTTTGGTATTCCAAGTTTACGCATCCGTGGACTGTATTTAGCAGTTGCTACACTTGCGGCACAGTTCTTTGTCGACTGGACATTCTTGCGAGTGCCCTTTTTTACCAATTACTCCACTTCAGGTAGTGTATCAGTGCCATTGTTAGATTTCTTTGGTTTGCCTATCCAAACACCGACACAGAAATATGTTTTTGTGTTGGTAATTGTGATGATTTTTGCACTGCTTATTAAGAATCTTGTACGTAGTGCTATCGGTCGTGAGTGGATGGCAATTCGTGATATGGACGTGGCTGCTGCTGTAATTGGTATTCGTCCTATGTATGCAAAACTAACAGCATTTGCAGTAAGTTCTTTTGTAGTTGGTGTGTCAGGTGCTTTATGGGGATATATCCATCTAGGTTCATGGGAGCCATTAGCCTTTGACCTTAACCGTTCATTCCAGTTGTTGTTTATGGTTATTATTGGTGGTTTAGGATCTATTGCGGGTAGCTTTTTTGGAGCAGCATTTATTGTGTTAGTGCCAATTCTACTCAATCGTATCCCTGCTCTGTTGGGGATACCATTGGCGGTAGATACAGTAGATCATATTCAACATATGGTATTTGGGTCACTTATCGTGTTTTTCCTAATTGTAGAACCGCATGGATTAGCTAAATTATGGAGTATTGCACGGGAGAAGTTACGTATTTGGCCGTTCCCACACTAGTAAGAGTTCATAACATAAACTGAATGAGTTGTATGGAGGCAGTTTGGTGAAAATGATTAACACTCTACAGCAGTAAATAGAGCAGTACTAAGTCAACATAATTGACAAAACCATTTAATTTTTAACAACCGAAATTGATTTCGGAGGAGACGATGATGAAAAAACATATTAAAGCCTTAGTTAGCGCTGTTGCTTTTACCACTTTATGGGGCGGTGTTGCTGTACAAGCACAAGCTGAAGAGATGGAACAATTTATTCCATTATTTACTTATCGTACTGGTTCTTTTGCTCCTTTGGGTATTCCTTGGGCTGACGGTAAGATTGACTACTTGCGTTTAGTTAATGCACGCGATGGTGGTATTAATGGTGTGAAATTGCGTTTTGAAGAGTGTGAAACAGGGTATGCAACAGACCGTGGTGTAGAGTGTTATGAACGCTTAAAGAATGCTTACGGTGGTGCCTCTGGTTTTGACTCTCAATCAACCGGTATTACATTTGCCGTTTCTGATAAAGCTCCACACGACAAGGTGGCAATTGAAACTGTGGGTTATGGTTTGTCTCAATCAGCAGATGGTCGTGTGTTTAAATGGAATTTCCCATTGTTGGGTAACTATTGGACAGCAGCTGATGTGATGATTCAGGATATTGCTAAGCGTGAGGGTGGTTTAGACAAGTTGAAAGGCAAGAAAATTGCTTTAGTACACCATGATTCACCTTATGGTAAAGAGCCTATCCCTCTTCTTAAAGCACGTGCTGAAGCCAATGGCTTTAAATTCCTAATTTACCCTGTAACAGCACCTGGTGTAGAGCAAAAATCAACTTGGTTAAATATTCGTAAAGAGCGTCCTGACTATGTCTTGCTATGGAGTGCAGGTATCATGACACCAACAGCGATTCGTGAGGCTCAAGCAACTGGTTATTCACGTGAAAAGATTTACGGTATTTGGTGGGCCGGTTCTGAGAGTGATGTACGCGATTTGGGAGCAGTAGCCAAAGGCTATAACATCATTACTATTCACAACACAGGAGACTCCAGTGGCAAAGTATATGATGATTTGAAAACACATCTCTTTGACAAAGGGCAAGCAAAAACCGATAGTGTAGGCACAATTGCTTACAACCGAGGCATGGTGATTTCTATGTTGCAAGTAGAAGCTATTCGTACAGCACAAGAGAAATTTGGTAAGGGTAAGCATATGACCCCAGAGCAAGTGCGTTGGGGATTTGAGAACCTTAACTTAACTGAGGAACGTCTCAAAGAGTTAGGGTTTGACAAGATGCTACGCCCAGTAAAAACAACTTGCGAAAATCATATGGGTGATGACTGGGCACGTATCATGCGTTGGGATGGAGCCAAGTTTGTCGAAACTTCTGACCAATGGTACCAAGCTGATAAATCTTTCGTAGATCCTATTATCAAGGCGGAAGCTGAGAAATATGCGAAAGAAAAACAAATCGAAATCCGTGATTGTTCTAAAGAACAATCATAGCCAAAGTGCCTAGAGTGGAATAGGGAGAGTGCTGTTATACCATGATAAATGGGGCAACTCTCCTTTTTCAGAGATTTTTTAGTTGTTTTCTCAGGAGGGGCGAGCTTGAGTGAAAATCGTCCCCCCAGGAATGTTTACCCTAAAAAATCCCCACCCTGGCAAATAGTGACAAATAAGGAAGTATTATGGAAAACACACAGACAGCCAATAATGTCCTATTAGATGTAAACGGTATTGAGGTAATTTATAACCATGTTATCTTGGTGCTGCGAGGCGTCTCTTTGGTGGTGCCTGAGGGCAAAATCGTGGCGTTGCTGGGAGCAAATGGTGCAGGTAAAACAACGACACTTCGTGCAATTTCAAATCTATTACGAAGTGAACGTGGTCAAGTGACTAAGGGAAATATTCTTTATCGAGGAGAACGAGTAGAGGATATGACACCTGCAGACCTTGTGAAACGAGGAGTAATTCAGGTCATGGAAGGGCGTCATTGTTTTGGGCACTTAAGTATTGAAGAAAACTTACTCACAGGGGCCTATACACGTAATGCTAGTAAAGGAGATATTGCAGCTTCCTTGGATATGGTTTACCAATACTTTCCACGTCTTAAACAACGTCGCAATAGTCAGGCTGGTTATACCTCTGGAGGTGAACAGCAAATGGCGGCGATTGGGCGTGCTTTGATGGCTAATCCTAATATGATTTTATTAGATGAGCCATCTATGGGTTTGGCACCACAGATTGTGGAAGAAATTTTTGAAATTGTGCGTGATTTGAATACACGCGAAAAAGTGAGTTTCTTATTAGCTGAGCAAAATACTAATATTGCACTGCGTTATGCAGATTATGGCTATATCCTGGAAAGTGGTCGTGTCATGATGGACGGTACTGCTGAAGAATTAGCAAACAATGAAGATGTAAAAGAGTTCTATCTTGGTTTGGATAGCGGTAATCGTAAGAGCTTTAGAGATACGAAGTTTTATCGTCGTCGTAAGCGTTGGTTAGCATAAAAGAGGGGTGATATGGCTAAAGATTTTTATGATGCTCAAGAGACACAATCTCTTGAGGCTAGAGAGCTGCATTTGTTTAGTGCTTTACGAGATAATTTGCGTCAATTATCAGAGAGGGTGCCTGCTTTATCCAAACAGGTGGAAGGAATTAATATCAGCACATTAAACAGTCGAGAGGATCTTGCTCAAATTCCAGTGATACGTAAATCTGAATTGTTGGCTGCACAGACCTCTCAGCGAAAGGCTTTGCAAAAAGCCGAGCAAGGTGATGAGATTAATCGTATTTTTGGTGGATTCTCTGCAGTTGGTTGGGGACAGGCTGCTAGAGTGTTTTCCTCTCCTGGTCCTATTTTTGAACCTGAAGTAGCACGTACAGATTATTGGCGTATGGCAAGAGCGGTATATGCAGCAGGTATTCGCAAGGGTATGTTAGTGCATAATGCGTTTGCGTACCACTTTACCCCAGCAGGTTCCATGTTTGAGAGTGCGGCTTTGGCAGTGGGAGCTACAGTATTTCCTGCGGGCGTGGGTCAGACAGAAATGCAGGTCAGTGCTATTCATGATTTAAAACCAAATGCTTATATTGGCACCCCGAGTTTTTTGCGAATTATTGTGGAAAAGGCTGCAGAGTTGGGGGTGGATATTTCTTCTATTAAGCACGCTTTATTTTCAGCAGAGGCATTCCCTCCTTCCTTACAAAAATGGTTTGCAGAAAGAGGGATTGATGGTTATCAAGCATATGGTACTGCAGATTTGGGATTGATTGCTTATGAGACTAAAGCTCGAGAAGGCCTAGTTATCGCTGAAGATATTATTTTAGAGATTGTTAAACCTGGTACCAATGACCCAGTGCCTGATGGTGAGGTGGGTGAAGTGGTGGTGACAACACTGAATCCAGACTATCCATTGTTGCGTTTTGGGACAGGAGATTTGTCAGTTATTATGCCAGGCACATCCCCGTGTGGGCGTACCAATAGACGTATTAAAGGCTGGATGGGTCGAGCAGACCAGTCTGTAAAAGTACGGGGAGCTATGGTACATCCTAGTTTAGTGGATAAGGTGGTAAAACGGCACCCTGAAATAAAACGTGCACGTTTAGTCGTGACAGGGGCAATGGGCAAGGATGAATTGAGTCTTTGGGTGGCAATGCATCAACCCCTGACAGAAGCATTGATACAAGAAATACAAGTCTCTATCAAGGAGTTTATCAAGCTACGCACTGATATTGTGCAAAAAACAGAGAATGAACTAAAAAATGACGGTATTGTGATTGAGGACGCAAGGTCTTATGAAGAAAGAGTTTTATCGGCAGAATGACACTTTTTGTTTACTCGCATGATATGGTCTAACACTTCTTTAGAAAAAACAGTTAGTATGAGCATTCATGGGCCTGATATATAGGTGCTGTGTAAATATAGAGAAATGGATTGCTGTTATACCAAAGGAGAGTTGGAATGCAATTAACCACAAAGGCTTTAGTATTATGTATTAGTGCTGCTTTAATGAGTGCTACACCAGTGTGGGCAGCCCCTGATTTAAGTGTATCGGATATACACAAATCTTCTGTTAACCAAGAAAATGCAAATGCATGGCTTGAGGTTGATGTAGCTGCTTATGCACGCAACCTAGAAGCCATGAAAAAACATCTTGCGGGTAAGGCGCAAATTTGTGCTATTCTAAAAGCTGATGCTTATGGCAATGGTATTGATTTATTGATGCCTGCCGTGATAGCACAGAATATTCCTTGCATTGGCATCGCGAGTAATGAAGAAGCACGTATAGCTCGCAAACATGGTTATAAGGGACGTATTGTCCGTGTTCGTACAGCAACGCTAGGTGAGATTCGGGATGGATTTAAATATCACATGGAAGAAATGTTTGGTAATCTCTCTCAAGCAAAAGCAGTAGACGCTTTGGCAGCCAAACAAGGTAAGAAACTTAAATTCCATTTGGCATTGAATTCAGGAGGGATGAATCGCAATGGTTTAGATTTGTCGATTCCTGGAGCCAAGGAGGACGCAATTGCTATGACACAATTGCCACATCTACAAATTGTTGGCATCATGACACATTTCCCGGTGGAAGACAAAGAAGATGTTAAAAAAGGATTGGCTATTTTTGACCAAGATTGGAAATGGGTAATCGACAATGCTAAGTTAGACCGTAGCAAAATCACGATTCATGCAGCTAACTCTTTTGTTTCGCTAGAAGAGCCTAATGGTTGGTATGATATGGTACGCCCAGGAGGTATTTTATTTGGTGAAACTGCTTATAACCGACCAGAGTATGAATATATCATGTCCTTTAAAACGAAAGTAGCAAGTGTGAATAGCTACAAAAAAGGGACTACAGTTGGTTATGATCGTACGTTTACATTGACGCGAGACTCGCGCTTGGCTAATTTGCCGTTTGGGTATTCTGATGGTTATCGACGAGTCTTTACCAACAAAGGGCATGTGTTAATTAGAGGACATAAAGTGCCAGTGGTAGGTAAAGTATCCATGAATACTACGATGGTAGATGTGACAGATTACCCTGATATTCAGGCTGATGATGAAGTGGTGATTTTTGGTAAACAGGCAGGTGCTGAAATTACACAATCAGAGGTAGAGGAAATTAATGGGGCTTTATTAGCTGACTTGTATACGGTGTGGGGAAATTCTAATCCTAAATTCCCTAAAATCAATAAAGGTATTCAACAAAAATAAGGTACATGATGATACGGTGAATGGACTTTCAAGAGTCCATTCACGTGTTTGGATATAGGTAATAAGGAGTATTGATGCATCCTCTTGTGTTATACCTAGAAAAAACTTATGTTAGCCCTTATGCGATGTCGGTGTATGTTGCGTTAAAGGAAAAAGAAATAGACTTTACAATTCATACGATTGATTTAGAAAAAGAAGAGAACAGACAGGATTTTTATATAGCAGTTTGTCCCACGGAAAAGATTCCCTGCTTGGAGTTGGCAACAGGGGAGTTTCTTTTTGAGTCTATGGCAATAACTGAATTTTTAGAAGATTATTACAACGATTCTAATCGGTGTCATCTTTACCCTAAAAATATCATAGATAAGGCGAAATGTAGAAGTGTGCAATCACTAGTAAAAAGTGATTTTCTCACGATAAAAAAAGAAATGCCTTCGACCACAGTGTTTGGCATTGACAAGCCAAACTTTAAGCACTCTGATGAGTTGGAAAGAGAAATCCAGAAGTTGATTCGGGTTGCTCAGTCTACCATTCAGCATGAATGGCTTACGGAAGTATGGAGCATTGCGGATTTTGATCTGGCTTTTATGCTTAATAGGTTAGCGAAGAACGGCATTCCACTAGACCAGAAACTATCAGATTATATTGAGAAAAACTGGTCTCTATCTTCTGTTCAAAGTTGGTTGACTCTTCAGAAAACTGCTCATTGATTTATTTTGTATTCTTTTTGCCTAGTAACTTATAAGCCTCAAACCAATCTTGCATAGGTGATAAGCCCATGCCTTTGGTTAAAGTACTATAACCAAGGCAAGCAACGGGATACTGAGCTTCTGGTTCTGTTTGAAAGAATAGTTGGAGAGAGTAATCTGCCATACGAGAGAAAGCACAAAAGATAGGGCTTTCTCCTACTTTCAAATGAGGCATGGCATGGATTGTTTTAGTGACACAACTGAGCTGATTGCCACAGGCCACTTTAATGTAGCGCAGAAGTTCGGAATGTTTAATTCCTTTTTCTTTCATTGACAAGCTCATACTCACCAAAGAATCCAAGGTTTGAGCTAAATCATCAGTTGTTTTAGTCTGTGCTGCAACCTGTAATGCGGTTAAATAGGGATTGGTAATCTCTTGTGAATGCATCGACATTTTATTTGGACAGCTTGAAGGCATTTCTAGTTTAGTCGTGCCATTGATGAGTTGCTCTCCTACAGTGACGAGTTGCTGAAATTGCTCTTCGGTGACTTGTTCAGGCGGTTGACAGACTATATCTGCGGGAGTAGTTGCAGTAGCAACAGAAGTGAATAGGCTGCTTCCCAGTAGGGTAAGGATGAAGAAAATCACTTTCATAAGGTGCATATACCATCTCAAAAAGTAGCAACCTAGATATTTTGCTTGGCTTGTTTTTTGATTTTGGTCTTTATCCGACTCTGTTTGAGTTGAGAAAGACGCTCGACAAATACTTTGCCCATCAAGTGGTCAAGCTCATGTTGGACACAGATAGCTAGCAAACCATCTGCATGAAATTCGTATTCTTCACCGTTTTCATTTAGGGCTTTGACTTTAACTTCAGCATGACGAGTGACTTTATCATAAATACCAGGCACAGATAAGCACCCCTCTTCATATACGGTCATCTCTTCACTGGTCCAAGTGATTTCTGGGTTAATCAACACACGCAGTTCATTACGCTCTTCGGATACATCAATGACTACTACACGCTCGTGAATATTGACTTGGGTGGCGGCCAAACCTACACCTTCTGCTTCATACATTGTCTCAGCCATATCTTTAACAAGTTGACGGATGCGATCATCAATTTGTGCAACAGGTTTAGCCACGGTATGTAAGCGAGCATCAGGATAATGAAGAATCGGTAATAAAGCCATAGTTGTTTTAATAAAATCAATAAGATGAAAACAGATTATAGCGGAATTGGTGGATAGATGGAATAAGCTGTGAGATTACTTCTTACAGAAGCAAACAGTTTTTCCATGTAGCTGTATAGTGTTTTCTGCAATTTAAAACTTTTTAGTGAGGTGCTGCTTGCCACTGAATTAATTGAAAAGGCTATAACGTCTAGGAAAAGAGAAATGGGGATTATAGAGTGAAATTTCAAAGCAAAGAGGAGGTCCTCAATGAGAAATGGGGAATACTCATATAAAGTGAGGAGGATGCTTTCATCCTTTCCTTGCTTGCTCAAAACAAATTGCTACGTATAATAGAGGACATTACCTTACAGAGGATAGTTATGCCTATTACATCACCCAATCTTTCTGAGTTACATGCATGGTTGCGGTTGACACTAGAGCCTGGCTTGGGTGCGGTGTCTGCTAAAAATCTTTTGATGCGTTTTGGTCTACCAGAGGCAATTTTTGAGGCCAAGATGGTAGATTTAGGGAGTATTGTTGGTGAAAAAATGGCATTGCAGCTCAAAGCACCTTGTAGTGAGCAAATTCAGTCCCATATTGATAAGACGCTTGTATGGTTAGAACAAGATGATCATCACATTCTTACGCTAGCTGATCAGTACTATCCTAAGCCGTTGTTAGATACCCATGACCCTCCTGTTTTGCTTTATGTAGATGGGCAATTAGCTGTTTTTGAGAAACTTGCTATGGCGATTGTAGGGACGCGTAATGCCACACTGGGAGGGGAGCAGAATGCGCGGGCATTTGGTAAATATATCGCACAACAGGATTGGTGTGTGGTGAGTGGTCTGGCTCAAGGAATCGATGGTGCTGCGCATGAGGGTGCTTTATCATCAGGCAAGGAGGCTGCTACTGTTGCGGTAATGGGGACTGGAATTAATCGAATCTACCCAGCACATCATCGAGATTTAGCGCTACGTATTAAGCATCAGGGGGCTTTGGTGACAGAATATCCATTAGATACCCGTGCACAGCCCTTTCAATTTCCTGCCCGTAATCGTATTGTTGCTGGACTTTCTAAAGGAGTAGTGGTTGTAGAGGCTGCTCAGCAGAGTGGTTCATTGATTACGGCACGTATGGCAGGAGAGATTGGCCGAGAGGTTTTTGCAATTCCAGGCTCAATTCACTCACCAGTTTCTCGAGGCTGTCATCAGCTTATTCGGCAGGGAGCAAAGCTTGTTGAAACAGGGCAGGATATTATCGAAGAGTTGGGCTATTTGGTGAGCAATAAAGCACCGCAACCAGATGAGCTTTCAAAAAAAGGGAATATCCCTATTGAGTTTCGACGTATATTAGATATGATAGGGTTTGATGCGACACCACTTACAGTCATCCAGCAGTCCTTGGGTCTTAGCGATGCTGAGTTAAGTACTACTTTAATGAATATGGAATTGCAAGGGTTGCTGGTACGCTTAGCTGATGGGCGTTATCAGCAGGTGCATGGGGAATAGTGTCAATACAGGAGTGCTTGTAATACTTATTCCTCCTCAACAGATATGGATTGGGTGCTGAGCAATGACTGCCTAGAGTATACCTTGTATTGTTGCCCTGAAGAGGGGTATTTTTGCACTCATAGCATATGTTGTTAATAGATTTTTAGTATACAGAAGAAAATAGGAGACTAAATGCAGGTTTCAAAAGTAAAAATTGTTGAAGTTGGTCCTCGTGATGGACTTCAAAATGAAAAAGAATTTGTTCCTACCGAGGTCAAAGTTGAACTTATTAATCGTTTAACAGATGCTGGCTTTTCTAATATTGAGTCTGCTTCTTTTGTTTCCCCTAAATGGGTGCCTCAGATGGCTGATGGTAGCGAAGTGATGGCACAGATTCAGCGTAAACCAGGGGTGATTTACTCCGCACTAACTCCCAATATGAAAGGACTAGAGGCAGCGATAGCAGCAAAAGCAGATGAAGTGGTGATTTTTGGGGCTGCCAGCGAGGCTTTTTCTCAGAAAAATATTAACTGTTCCATCGCTGAATCCATCGCTCGTTTTGCTCCTGTGGCTGAGGTAGCATTAGCCAATGGTATTCGTTTACGTGGAAGCATTAGCACATCATTTGGTTGTCCATATCAAGGAGAGGTTCCTGTGGAGTCTGTATTAGATGTCGTGAAGCGTATGCAGGACTTGGGAGTGCAGGAGTTTGATATTGCCGATACTATAGGGGTTGGTACTGCCAAACAAGTTTATGAAGTGATGTCACGGGTAACAGAGATTGTTTCCCCAGAACGTGTAGCAGGGCATTTTCACGATACTTATGGGCAAGCATTAGCCAATATTCTTTCATCGCTACAAGCAGGTATTCATATTTTCCACTCTTCTGTAGCTGGGTTGGGTGGTTGTCCTTATGCCAAAGGAGCTACAGGCAATGTAGCCACTGAAGATGTGTTGTATATGTTGCACGGCATGGGGATAGAGACTGGTATTGATTTAGACAAAGTGATTGAGGCAGGAGATTTTATTTCTCGTCATTTAAATCGCCTCAATGCTAGCCGAGTAGGGCGTGCAATTCTTAATAAACGTGCGAACTCTTCATGTAACTAGTTATTTACAGCTTTGTTTATAAAGGTTTTTGGCGTTTTGGTTGCTTATTTTGTCGTTGCGGTGAGGATACATCTAGTTTAACGATAAGTTTGAGGATTTTCTCAATCCGCATCGCAACTCACATTTAATACAGCCCGACGAGCTTTGAAATCAGAAGGTGATACTCCAAGCACTTGTTTAAACTGTCTTGTAAAGGCACTATGGTCACTATATCCACAGCGATTGGATATATCGGTAATGGAGTAATGCTTGCCCAGCAAATCTATGGCTCGTTCAATTCGTTTCTTTTGGATATACTGTGATGGAGTAATGCCAAAGAGTTTCTTGAATGAGCGTTCAATTTGTGCTGTGGACAGACCAGAGACACATTCTAAGTCTTGCATTTTAATAATATTTTCTAGATTGTTCTGAATGTACTGATTAATAAGGATAATTTTTTTATTCAGTGCAGGCTTATTATGATTATTAGTATCTATATCAATAGATGCTCCCATCATAGCAATAATATGGTTATTGACATCGTAGATGGGCATTTTATTTGTGATGCACCAACCAAGTTCCCCTGAAGTATAGATGTGAAGTTCAAGTTGATTGACGATACTTTTGCCTGTAGATAATACTGTTTCGTCTTGCTGGGTATATATTTTTCCCCATTCAGAGGAGAAAACACTTTCAGAGGTTTTTCCTTCAAGCTCTTGTGCCGATAGTTGTAGTCTACATAATAAGGTTTCATTGGCGAAGCAATACTCTGCTTGTGTATTTTTAACAAAAAATACAACATTAGTCAGGGTCTGGAGCATCGGAGCGAACAGGCGCAGACTTCGCAACAAGTCTTGTAAGTCTTTGGGGCGTTCAATTTGTTGGAAAGTGGACAAAGCATCAATTTTGGCTATATTCATGATAATTTCAGAGAAGAAACCAAAGCATCATTGTAGGCAAAGGAAAGTAAAATCTTTATACCTATATGGAAAGTATGACAATTTATCAAAGGAAGAATGAGTTTTGACAGTTCTGCTACTAAATTCTAAATAAAAGTATAAGAAACGGGAATTGCATAGCTTGCCACAAGGTAACGGAAAAATCATATGCTTTTTTATGGTGCAAATCAAACATTTTTCACTTGGCCTTCTGTCTTTACTTGCTCTTATTAGGGAAATCGATAATATCTGAATCCCCTTATAGATGGTGATTTTGAGAGTATTGGGCTGATTTCTACATTTATTTATCGAAAATTATCAAGACGATTAGAAAGTATTTTTGTATTGTTGCTCTATTGTTTTGCAAGGAGTGCATATGCTTTCTCATTATCAAAAACTTAAATTGATTGATTCCCATACGGGAGGAGAGCCTACCCGCGTTGTGTATGAGGGTTTTCCTACTCTGGAGGGGAAGACATTAAAAGAGAAACGAGACGATTTTGAAAAACGTTTTGATTATTTGAGGAAGTCTCTAATCTTGGAACCTAGAGGTGCAGATGTGCTGGTAGGGGCTTTGCTGTGTGAGCCAGAGCATGATGATTCTGTAGCAGGGGTGATTTTCTTTAACAACGCTGGCTATTTAGGCATGTGTGGGCATGGCACTATTGGTGTAATTGAGACTTTGCGTTATCTTGGCAGAATAGAGCCTGGCGTGCATCGGATTGATACACCTGTAGGAACCGTTGAGTGTACTTTACATGAAAATAATGAAGTCAGTGTGCGAAATGTTCCAGCTTATCGCTACAAGAAAGATGTTGTAGTCAATGTGGACGGTATTGGTGCTGTGACTGGTGATGTGGCATGGGGAGGCAATTGGTTTTTCCTTGTTAGTAATCATGGGCAACGTGTTGCTGCTGATAATCTTGAAGAGTTGACACACTACGCATGGAAGGTTCGTCAGGCACTAGATACACAAAAAATCCGGGGGGCCAACAATGGTCTAATTGATCATATTGAACTGTTTGCGGAAACTGAAACTGCGGATAGTCGTAGCTTTGTTCTTTGTCCTGGTAAAGCCTATGATCGCTCCCCTTGTGGTACTGGCACTAGTGCTAAATTAGCCTGTTTAGCAGCGGATAAAAAACTTGCCCCACAGACACAGTGGATACAAGAAAGTGTTATCGGTAGTCATTTCAAAGCATCTTATCAGTTAATGGAAGGAGACAATCAGCATATTGTCCCAACTATTACTGGTCGTGCTTATATCCATGCAGATAGCACCTTATTGCTAGATGACGAAGATCCATTTAAACATGGGATTGTGACGGCATGAATGAAACACAAACCTTCTCAGTAGCTGTTGTTGGTGGTGGTATTGTTGGTTTAAGCATTGCACTGACATTACAGCAAGCAGGTGAGCGAGTGGTTATTTTTGACAAAGATGCTTTAACCTCTGGAGCTTCTTGGGGGAATGCAGGACATATAGCCACTGAGCAAGTTTTTCCAATTGCCTCGTTGGCAACATTAAAACAAGTTCCCAAGATGCTGATGGATCCTTTAAGTCCTTTGCGTTTAGATTGGAAGTATTTGCCAACAATTTTCCCTTGGTTAATGCGGTTGGTGTGGAATATGCGACCATCTAAAGCATATGCCATTCATCAAGCCCTGAAAGTATTAAATGATAGAAGCCTTGAGGCTTGGCAACAGTTTGTACAACAGTGGGAATGCAAGGATTACTTGGCAGTCAAGGGGTCTTTACTTGTTACTGAAAAAACAGAAAATGTCCAAGTACTGCAATCTGAGGTGGATAAGTTCCAATCTATCGGAATAGACGCTCGGTGGCTTAACAAAGTAGAGTTACACGATAAAGAGCCTAATCTTCATGACAATTTATTGGGGGGTATTTTCTTTCCTCAGACTGGGCATGTGCACAATATTCCTCAACTTATGCAGATTTTAAAGAACAAGTTTTTGCAACTGGGGGGTACAGTAAGGGAACATACTGAGGTTTTGGATATACAGAATCGGAGTAATGGTTTAGCGGTGGTGGTGCAAGGAGACTCTATCCAGACAAAACGTATCATTATTGCCGCTGGGGCATTTTCCAAGAAATGGGCAAAGCTATTGACAGGTATTGATGTACCATTGGATACAGAGCGTGGTTATCACTTGATGCTTCCTTCTGCCCAAAATCTGCTTTCTATTCCTGTCACTAGTTATGAACGTCGCTTTATCATGACCCCCATGGATCAGGGCTTGCGTTTAGCTGGTACTGTGGAGTATGCAGGACTTGATGCTGCTCCAAATATGCCAAGGGCAACACAACTCTATACCTTGGCAAAACCATTATTGAAGATTCCGTTAAGTGCTGAAAATAGCCAACCCTGGATGGGTTTTCGACCTTCCATCTCAGATTCTTTACCCGTGATTGATAAAAAAGAGCAAGTGATTTTTGCATTTGGACATCAACATTTGGGTCTAACACAAGCACCACTAACAGCGCAGTTAGTGAAACAACTTTACTTTAACGAACCAACAGCTTTTGATCTTAATGCTTATCGTCTAGATCGATTCTAACACTAGGAGAATGATATGAATATTGAAGGTATTTTAGTGCCTATCGTAACGCCATTTACAGCTGACAACAAAATTGATGTGGTCAAATTAGAACAGCTTGTCAATGAGTTTATCGCTCGCAAGGTTACTGGTATCGTTGCTTGCGGTACAACAGGTGAGTATTATTCTTTCTCACCAGAAGAGCGTGAGATGGTACTTAAAACTATCCATAAAGCTGCTGCCGGTCGTTGTACCTTAATTGCAGGTATCAGTGATATGTCCACAGAGCTTGCAGCCAAGCGTGCAGTAGAAGCCAAGGAGTTGGGCTATGATGGATTGATGTTATCAGCACCTCCTTATAGCCTCCCATCACAACAAGGCATTATTGAACACTTTGAGTATGTTGCCTCTAAGACAGATCTTCCTATCATTATGTATAACTTTCCTGCTCGTGTGGGGGTTGCAATTGAATTTGAAACAGTAGAGTACCTTGCTAAGCATCCTAATATTGTGGGTATTAAAGAAAGTACAGGTAATTTTTCTAATGCCTTACGTATGTTGCAAGCAAAATTTGAGAACTTTGAGGTGGTATGTGGTTGTGATGATCAACCTCTAGATTTTTTCTTTTGGGGTGCAAAGAGTTGGATTGCAGGGGCTGCCAACGTATTTCCTGATGAACAAGTAGCTCTTTATAATGCTGCTAAAGCTAAGGATTGGGATAAAGCCAAAGCTATCCTTACTTCTATTTATCCTGCTTTACATTCTATGGAGTCTGGTGATTACAACCAAAAAGCAAAAATTGGTTGCCTACGAGGTGAGCTTTCTGCAGGAAAAGTAAGACTGCCTTTACATAATTTATCAGAGCAAGAAGCAAAAGAGTTTTTAGCATTGTTAAAGTAAGGAAGATATGATGAGTAAAACACAAGAAATTTTTGATTTAGCTGCCAAGGGTCAACTTTGGGCAGGACATCTAATTCCTGGTTATGTCACATCAGAGTCTAAACTCGAAACACGCACTCCCATTGATGATTCCTTAATTGGCTATATTGCTGATGGTGATGCTCATACAGTAGATGCGGCAGTCAAGGTGGCCAGACAGACTTTTGAAAGTGAAGTATGGTCTGGTTTGTCTCCAGTGGCTAGACGTGAAGTGATGATGCGTTGGGCAGATTTGATTAAAGAAAATGCAGAGGAGTTAGCTGCTTTAGATTGTATTGATGCTGGAAAACCTATCTCTGAATGTCAGAATACTGATATGCCAGCTACGATAGAAACATTTTATTTTTATGCGGAGTGTATTGATAAGCAGTTTGGCAAAGTAGCTCCTACAGATGATAGTGCTTTAGGTCTTATTGTATATGAGCCTATAGGGGTTGTAGGTACAGTATTGCCTTGGAATTTCCCTGCACAAATGTTTGCATGGAAAGTTGTGCCTGCTCTTGCCGCTGGTAATAGTGTGATAGTAAAACCAGCAGAGTTAACCTCATTGAGTGCCTATCGTATGGTCCAACTCGCTCATCAAGCAGGTGTTCCAGAAGGTGCCTTGACTTTGGTATGTGGTCTTGGTGAGAAGGTTGGTAAGGCTATCGGGTTACACAGCGATGTAGATATGGTGGCATTTACAGGTTCCACAGAGGTAGGCCGTTATTTTCTTGAGTATTCGGCCAAGAGCAACATGAAAGAAATTGTCTTGGAGTGTGGCGGTAAAAGTCCTCAAGTTGTTTTTGATGATGCGGATTTAGATAAAGCAGCGCCTTCTATTCTTGCTGCAGCATTTTGGAATATGAGTGAGAATTGTAGTTGTGGCTCTCGCCTTATTGTTGATGCCAAGATTAAAGATGCTTTACTTGAAAAATTAAAAGTAGGTTTATCAGCATGGAAATTGGGAGATCCTCGTCAGGCAGATGTTAACTTAGGCCCTATGGTTGAAAAAGCACATTTTGAGAAAGTGATGGGTTATCTTGATGTGAGTCAAAAAGAGGGTGGTAAGGTTGTTGTGGGAGGTAAAGTTCACACTGAATTAGGTAGTGGTTGGTATATTGAACCAACTATTATTGATGGAGTAACTGCAGATATGACCCTGTTCAAAGAGGAGGTTTTCGGCCCCTTACTTGCAGTGACTACTTTCACAACAGAACAAGAAGCGATTCAGTTGGCAAATGATTCTTCTTATGGTTTGGCAGCTTCTTTTTATACGCAGAATATTCACCGTGCTCATAAAGTTGCCAAGAAAATCCGAGCAGGCACTGTGTCTGTTAATGGGTTCTCAGAGGGTAGCATTGCTACTCCATTTGGTGGGTATAAACAATCAGGTTTTGGTGGTCGTGATAAAGGTATTGAGGCCCTAGAACAATATCTACAACCTAAAACAATTTGGTTTGTTGAATAAGCATAAATACTAAACAGGAGTACAACAATGGAATCAATTGTTAATAATATTGCAGGTTATATTTGGAGTGATGCACTGGTCTACTTAGCATTACTGGTAGGTTTATACTTTACAGTGGTGACTCGGGGTGTGCAATTTCGTTATTTTTCTGAAATGATTCGCTTATTAAAAGAGAAAAATACCTCTCACACGGGTATATCCTCTTTTCAAGCGTTTTGTATGTCACTTTCTGGCCGTATTGGTGTGGGTAATATTGCGGGGGTGGCAACAGCGATTGCAACTGGGGGACCAGGGGCGGTATTTTGGATGAATGTGATGGCATTACTAGGAGGTGCTAGTGCATTTATCGAATCTACTTTGGCACAAGTGTATAAAGAGAAAACAGGGTCAGAATATCGTGGGGGGTCGCCTTTTTATATTGAAAAAGGCTTGAAGTTAAAAGCCTTTGCGATATTTGTTGCTTTTGTAGTGTGCTTAAGTTATGGTGTCCTTGTTCCTGGTGTACAAGCCAATACCATTGCTGCCTCTTTTGAAAATGCTTTTAATCTACCAACGTGGGTAACCGGTGCTATTATTGTTGTTCTATTGGCATTCCTAATCTTTGGTGGTATTAAGCGTATTGCACGTGCTGCTGATTTAATGGTGCCTTTCATGGCTTTTGGCTATGTTATTTTCATGTTAATTGTGCTTGTTACGCATGTGGGTAACTTACCTGATGTGATTGCTGTAATCTTTAAGAGTGCCTTTGGGATTGATGCTGTTTTTGGAGGTATCGTGGGAACTGCTATTTCTTGGGGTGTTCGTCGAGCGGTATTCTCTAATGTGGCAGGCGCTGGTGAGGCGACTTTCAGCTCTGCTGCTGCAGAAGTTTCACATCCAGTCAAACAAGGTCTTGTACAAGGATTCTCTGTGTACATTGACACTGTAGTGGTATGTACAGCAACAGCGATTATGATTCTTTTAACTGGTATGTACAACGTGATTCCTCCTGGAGCAACTACACCATTGGTAGAAAATATGCCAGGTGTGGCGGCGGGTACAGCCTTTACACAAGCAGCGTTGGCGACAGTATTTGGTAATTTAGGTCCAATCTTTGTTTCTATTGCAATTTTCTTCTTTGCTTTCACTTGCTTGATGGCGTACTACTATATTGCAGAGACTACATTGGTCTACCTTAATAAGAAAATGGAAAGTAATGTGCTTTCATTGATTTTAAAAGTAGTATTCCTTGTCGTCGTATACATGGGGAGTGTGAAGTCTGCAGGGCTTATGTGGGGGCTTGGTGACATTGGTTTTGGTAGTATGTGCTACCTTAATTTAATTGCTATTGTGCTATTAACCAAACCAGCATTAGCAACCTTGAAGGATTATGATTATCAAAAATCACAAGGTATTGATCCTGTTTTTGATCCTCGCAAAGCTGGGGTGGATAATGCGGATTTTTGGATTGAGTATGCAGACAAAGCTGCTAAAAAGTAAGAAGATATATGAATGCCATTATATGTGATGGCACTGTCTATATAATGCAAAAGCGTGGTAGTTAAGGCTATCACGCTTTTTAAGTTTGTCGGCTTGTTGTTCTGAGGGCATAACTTCCCTTTAGTCGTTTTAACCAACAAGGGTGAAAGAAAGCGTGCCTCTTTCTAGGTAGATGGAGGCATGGGACGAATAGTCAGGATTTGTTCACTGCGTCCAAATGGTCCATGTATATCATGCAAGATTGAGCTTGTTAGACCTATACCATCATCGCCGAATTGTTGGACGGTTTCAAGTCCTAGCCAGGACCCTTTGGGAATACGATACATATGGATTTGTAAATCAAGGTTAGGAAAAGCCCAGTCAAAAGGAACTTGCTGTCGGGTTACGATACCATTTGCTGTGTCAACAAGTCCCATGAGTTTAGCAAAATCGCTAGTTTGCTCCCCCTCTACTAAAGTCTTATCTGTTGATAGCCAGACTAACCCTTTTCCCGGACGTCTATCAGGTGCTGCTCTGGGGCTTATTGATTGGATATAACCGCCTGGCCATATACGAATCCCATCCCATGGTTGTAGCTCAGAAGGGGAAGTGACAACCTTATCTTCTATTCCCATAATAGCACGTGTATCATGCATCACAATGCGCCATGCTCTTGCTACAATGCAAATTTTTCCCTGTGCACGTAATGTAGCCTCAATGAGTTCAATAGTTTTGCCGGGACGAATGGCTTTGGTTTCAATAGTAAATTGATCTAGATGGATTAAACCAAAAATATCAAAGCTAATGCGTCCAATGCGTAAATGAGGTTTGTGTTGAAACAGTTCTAATTCTCTGGCCAGAATACCACTAGCTGGCGCCATGTGCTGTTCATGAGGGTTCCAAGCCCCTTGTGCATGGACAGTGGGTTCATAAGTAGTGATGGTAGAGCCATCTGCTAGTACCTCATGAGAGAGGCGGCGATAGTAAGCATCTGTCATATAAAAAGTCTCCTGTGGGTTATTACTTTACGTTAACGTTAAGAGAAAAACAAGTAAGGGAAAACCTTAGGGGATAAGGGGGGTTATAAACCCGCCTATTAGGATTTTTTACAACAATTCAAAAATCTTTATTTATAAGAAAATTTTTCAGTCTATAAGTAAATGCGACTGTTATTTGTGATGAATATGACTTTTATGTCATGAACACATGCGAGTCATCAAAAAAATATAAATAGGTTTAACTATCTATCCATTAACCATATAGAAATGGTGCATTTGTTGAAAAAAGGAAAGTATAAATCTCGTAGAAATCCGCATATAAATTCCACTGATGTAGTAGAAAGAGTGGCATTTGTTAGCATACATTTCCTTACAAAAGAGGAGCGTTTGTATATGTTTTAGGAGAGTGTTATGCGAGACAAAATTGAGTGCGGTATCTTTTCTTTAGGATTGTTTGGTGAGTGGATTGACACTTTTATTGAACAAATACACCAACAAACAGATAAAATCAGGTTATTTAAAATTGATGTTGGCGTGTTTGTCCCATTAGATGCTTTTCAGGTGGGAGGCATGAGTTTTCCTCATCCCCAAGTGTTTCATGAACTATCTCTGGTTTTTGAACGCTATGATTGTATTATCATACCCATCACACCTGAAACCCTGATATGGACTCGGATTGTACTATCACAGCTACAGTCTCCATTGAAGTTTCCTCTCGTTGCTTTGTCGCATCGAGTGCAGCCAATTGCGTTTGTGGATATGGCAGGCAAGGGTATTAGTGATTATATCTTTGAGGGGGATAGTGCAATCGTATTGAGAGTTAGATTACTCAATGCATTGGGTAGACAGAAAACATTGCTGGCTCAAGAAAGATTAGTTACAACAGACAGAATAGGGGATGAACCTAGGCAAGAGGTTTCTAGTCGAGTTTTATCGTTCTTCGCTAATTTGCTTCAGGAAGAAAAAGAACGTAAACGGCGCAGAAGTATAGGATCTTCCCAGAGCAATAAAATTGAAAATGTAGATTATGCAGAAACATTTCAAGTGGCCAAAGCGAGGGTGGTGACAGAGTTCGAGAGAAAATATGTGGTAAATGCGTTGCGAGCAGCTAATGGTAATATTGCTGTTGCAGCACAGCGTGCTAATAAACACCGGCGAGCCTTTTGGGAGTTGCTGCGTAAATATCAAATTGATCCAGATGATTACCGCTAATAGGGTAAAATATGCCATTACACCCCAATGGTGACTATAGATGGTCAGCAAAGGGATTTATGTTACTTAACCGTTTTAGAAAATAAGGTTTTTATGTTTGCTCCACTAAAAAATGATACTTTCCTTCGTTCTTTGCAGCGTCAAAAAGTTGACTACACTCCTGTGTGGTTAATGCGTCAGGCAGGACGCTATCTCGCCGAATATAATGCGACACGTGCCAAGGCAGGGTCATTTTTGGGCTTAGCAAAAAATCCTGAGTTTGCTTGCGAGGTAACATTGCAACCTATTGATCGTTATCCGCTTGATGCAGCAATTTTGTTCTCCGATATATTGATGATTCCAGACGCCATGGGTCTGGGATTGGAATTCGTGGCTGGAGAAGGTCCTCAATTCGCTCATCCATTACGTAGTGAGGCTGATGTAGCCAAACTTGCTGTGCCAGATATGAATAAACTTAGGTTCGTATTTGATGCAGTAACCTTAATTCGCAAGGAGTTAAATGGGCGTGTACCATTGATTGGTTTTGCTGGTAGTCCTTGGACAATTAGCTGCTATA
This sequence comes from Pelistega europaea, assembly GCF_013133775.1. Lineage (GTDB taxonomy): Bacteria > Pseudomonadota > Gammaproteobacteria > Burkholderiales > Burkholderiaceae_B > Taylorella > Taylorella europaea. Next base: position 226,596 of record NZ_JABGBO010000001.1, read on the forward strand.
TGGTTGAAGGGCAAGGATCTAAAGAATATCGCACCATCAAGACGATGCTATATTCACAACCTGATTTATTAAAACAGATTTTATCGGTGGCAGCACAATCTACTGCTCTTTACCTGAATGAGCAAATCAAAGCAGGTGCACAAGCCGTAATGATTTTTGATAGCTGGGGTGGTGTATTGGCTGATGGTAAGTACCAAGAATTCTCACTACACTACATTAAGCAAGTAGTTGATAGTCTTATTCGTACGCATAATGGTGAGCGTATTCCTGCTATTGTCTTTACAAAGGGCGGGGGTCTATGGGTAGAAGAGATTGCTGATATTGGTTGTGATGCAGTGGGTTTAGACTGGACAATGAGTCTAGGCAAAGCACGTCGCTTAACGGGGGACAAAGTGGCATTACAAGGGAATATCGATCCTATGGCTTTATTTGGTAGTTCAGAAGCTATTCGAGCAGAGGTTCGTCGAGTGATAGATGATTTCGGTCCTGTTGGCACTGGTGGTCATGTATTTAACCTAGGTCATGGTATTTCTCAGTTCACAAATCCTGACCATGTGGCGATATTGATTGATGAAGTGCATAACTACAGTAAAGCTATGCACAGATGATGAATAACGTTTGGGTTCGTGTTGCACTAGATGTACCTTTGGAGGCGGAGTTTGATTACCGTGTTCCCGAAGGTATGTCTGTCGCGCGAGGCCAGCGTGTCATAGTGCCTTTTGGTACTCAGAAGCATATCATTGGGGTGGTCACACACCTATTGTCACAGACAGATATTCCAGCAGATAAACAAAAGGACATCATTCAGGTACTAGATGACTTGCCTGCATTTTCTGAAAATTGGCTTGCCTTATGTGAATTTTCAGCACGATATTACTTGCGTCCTGTAGGAGAGGTGATATTGCCCGTGTTGCCTCCTCCGTTGCGTAAAGTGAGTGCTTATATGGGTAAGTCTGCTACTAGCCCTGTCGAGCGACTTGATAAAAAAATTCATCAGCAGCAACTTAAAGCTGAGCGTATAAAGCAAAAAGAAGAGCAAAAAGCAAAGAAGGAAAAATCTAGCATTGCCGATATTCTGTCTGCAGAGATGACGCATGCTACAAATATTCAGCTTAATGTAGAGCAACAGGTGGCGGTTGATACTATTAGTCAGACCCAAGGATACAAGACTTTTTTACTACATGGTATCACGGGTAGTGGTAAGACCGAAGTCTACCTCCATGTGATGCAACAAAAACTCTCTGAGGGTAAACAAGTCATTTTCTTGGTGCCTGAAATTAATCTTACTCCTCAGTTTGAGCAAATTCTACGTCAGCGATTTGAACCACTTTATGGAGAGCAAGCGATTGCTATTATGCACAGTGGACTTTCTGATGGAGAGCGTTTGCAGGCATGGGTTAATATGCAGCGTGGTGTTACAAAGGTTATTCTCGGGACGCGAATGTCTATTTTTGCCCCATTAGATAACCTTGGGTTGATTGTTGTAGATGAAGAGCATGATGCCTCGTACAAGCAGCAAGATGGGCTTCGTTATTCTGCTCGAGATTTGGCAGTATGGCGAGCACACCAGTTGGGCATTCCTGTCGTATTGGGTTCTGCGACTCCTTCATTAGAGTCATGGCAACAAGTGTTTACCCATAGATATACTAAGATTGCTCTAACACAACGTGCAAGTAGTTCAAGCTTGCCGCAGATTCGTCTTATCAATACGAAAAAAATGCGACTGAATCAGGGACTGTCACCTGATTTAATCAGTGCAATTGATGAACGCCTACAGCGTGGCGAACAGGCTATGGTGTATTTAAATCGCCGAGGGTTTGCTCCGGTATTGCGTTGTACTGCTTGTTCCTGGACCAGTGTTTGTCTGCGGTGTTCAGCTCATATGGTAATACATCAATCTGCAGGGCAAGTGCCAACTCTGCAATGTCACCACTGTGGATATACTGCACGTATACCTTTAAAATGTCCAGAGTGTGGTAATCAGGATTTGAGTGCCTTGGGTTATGGGACACAACGTGTCGAAGAAGTATTAGCCCAGACATTTCCACAAGCAAGGATTCAACGTATTGATGCGGATAGTACACGTCTTAAAGGAAGTGCAGCAAAATTATTTGAGCAAGTACATACTGGTGATGTTGATATTATCGTTGGTACGCAGATGCTAGCTAAAGGGCATGATTTCAAACGTTTAAGTCTTGTGGGTGTTTTGAACGCGGATATGATGCTGTTTAGTGGTGATTTCCGTGCTCCAGAGCGACTATTTGCCCAGTTGATGCAGGTGTCGGGGCGAGCAGGGCGGCATTTACGTGATGCAGAGGTATTAATCCAAACAGAGTATCCAGAGCATCATCTATATCAGTCCCTGATTCGACATGACTATGAGCAGTTTGTGGCGGATGCATTAGGTGAGCGTAAGGCTGCAGGACTGCCTCCTTTTGGACATCATGTGTTGATTGTGGCTCAAGCTCGTGCATTAGATGAGGCACTGGAGTTTTTGCGTGTGATTATTGATGTGGCTAAGGCACAGTTTGCTAATTATTTGGAGGGTGTTCAGCTTTACGATCCTGTACCCTTACGGATTGTGCGTGTGGCTAATATCGAGCGAGCCCAGCTACTAGTGGAGGGCTCCTCTCGCTCCGCATTGCATAGGTTTATGTCTCTTTGGTTAGCTGAAATTTATCAACACTATCGTTCACACAAGGTACGGTATTTTGTTGAAGTGGACCCATTAGAAATATAGTAATTATTATGATAGAGCATTTAGGTCTTAATCCTACACAAAAAGAGGCTGTTTTATATCTAGACGGTCCCTGCCTTGTATTAGCTGGTGCAGGAAGTGGTAAAACACGTGTTATTACCCAGAAAATAGCTTACTTAATTAACCAATGTGGTTATGATGCACGCTCTATTATCGCACTGACATTTACTAATAAAGCAGCCAAAGAGATGGTTGAGCGAGTTAGTCAGATTGTGGAGAAAAAGTCGGCTAAAGGTCTTACCGTCTGCACCTTTCACGCATTAGGGGTGCGATTTTTGCGTCAAGAAGCCAAGCATTTAGGCCTGAAAGAAAGTTTTTCGATTTTAGATTCAACTGATGCAGGACAGATTATCCAAGAAATGTTAGCGACTACGGATAAAGTGCGTATTCGTATTATCCAGCAACAAATTTCTTTATGGAAAAATGACTTGCTTTCCCCTGACGATGTTATCCCTGTGACCCCTGATGAGCGGGAAGCTCAGCGAATTTACCGCAATTATGAGGCGACGTTGAAAGCTTATCAATCCGTTGATTTTGATGATTTGATTCGTTTGCCTGTATTGTTAATGAGGGATAATGAGGAGGTAAGAGATCGTTGGCAAAAGCGAGTGAAGTACTTGCTAGTTGATGAGTATCAAGATACGAATGTGTGCCAATACGAGTGGGTAAAACTGTTGACAGGTTGGCATAATCGCTTTACCGCCGTGGGAGATGATGACCAGGCTATTTATGCTTGGCGAGGGGCGACAATAGAGAATCTTGCTAAACTCACAAAAGAGTACCCTAATCTTAAAGTGATCAAGTTAGAGCAGAATTATCGTTCAGTGGATACGATTCTGACAGCAGCAAATAGGGTGATTTCACATAACCCCAATCTTTTTAAGAAAACACTTTGGTCTACCTTGGGTAAGGGGGAGCCTATTCAAGTTATCAGTATGGAAAATGAAGAGGCAGAAGCAGAAACTGTGGGTATGCGTATTTCAGCAGCTCATTTTAATAAAAAAGCACAGTGGAAAGACTTTGCAGTACTTTATCGTGGCAACCATCAGGCACGTATCTTTGAGCAAGCATTTCGTCAATTACGTATCCCTTACAGTATTTCTGGCGGTCAAAGTTTTTTCGATAAAGCAGAAATTCGTGATATTTTGGCGTATATGCGTCTGATTGCGAATGAAGATGATGATCCTGCTTTTATCCGTTCTGTGACAACGCCTCGCCGTGGGGTAGGACAGACAACACTAACTCATTTAGGGGAGTTTGCAGTACGCAAACAATGCGGACTTTTTGCAGCAATTTTTGAGCCTGATGTCATTGAAGTCATTGCTGAGCGACAACTTAAGCCATTGATGGCATTTGCACAATTTATTCAGAATATCCAAGTAAGAGCCTCTAAGCCAGTTGAGCAGCAATTAGCCAGTGAGTTGCTTGATGAGATGATGGATTATATACGTTATGAGGATTATCTTTATGAGCATCATGATGATAGAGCAGCACAGTCACGCTGGCAAAATGTACTTGACCTTATTGAGTGGCTAAAACGTAAGGCGCAGGAGGAAGATATGCGCTTTATTGATTTAGTGCAACATATTGCATTGATTACCATGTTAGAACGCAATGAGCAAGAGCAGGAGCAAGATGCGGTGACGCTAAGCACACTACATGCCTCTAAAGGATTGGAGTTTCCTTATGTACATATGGTGGGAGTAGAAGAGGGCCTTTTGCCTCATATGGGGAAAGAAGACGAGTATGGAGATCCCAATAAAGACAATGAAGAAATGTATGTGCAACGTATCCAAGAAGAACGTCGTTTAATGTATGTAGGCATTACACGGGCTCAGTATGAATTAACCCTTACTTGGTGTAAGAAACGCAAGAAAAATCGAGAGGAATTAATCCGCGAGCCATCTCGTTTTATTGCAGAAATGGGGCTAGAAGATGGTAAGCAGACCATGAGTGACCCGTTTAAGGGAATGAGTGTAAAAGAGCGGTTGGCTCAACTTAAACAGATGCTAAAGTCATAATCTGCTTAACGCTTATTCATATGGCTAGTGATAAGGTTTGCTCAACAAATATTGAGTGACTGCACTTTAAAGGATGGGGGCTTGTTTGTCATGGACCCAGTTAAGTAGACTGTGTTGTAGAGATGAGCTTTAGTGTAGATGAGCAAAAACTACAGCTCTGCTACAATAGCATTTCTATTTTGATAAGGATATATGATGTCATTAAAAGCTTACCCATCTCCTAGTTACCTCCAACGACTCAAAATTGCTTTGCATTATGTGCTACCACAGCTAGCAATTACACGGGTGGCAGGATGGTTTGCCGAAAAAGAGTGGGGAGTAGTGACACATGCTGTTATTCGTCTTTTTGTGAAATGCTATAAAGTCAATCTATCCGAGGCGGAATATGAGCATCCGCAGGATTATGCTAGTTTTAATCAGTTTTTTATTCGTCCACTTAAGGCGAATGCACGTCCTATCGTAGCAGATGAAAAATCACTTTGCTTGCCTGCAGATGGTTGTGTGAGTGAGGTGGGCAAGATTGAGCAAAATCGTCTTATCCAAGCCAAAGGGCATCCATTTACGTTGGAAGCCCTACTTGCGGGTGATGAGGAGCTGGCTCAACTATTTATCAATGGACAGTTTTTGACAACATATCTTTCTCCTCGCGACTACCACCGTGTGCATATGCCATGTGATGGCACATTACGTAAAATGATTTATGTTCCAGGAGAATTGTTTTCTGTAAATCCGTTTCTCGCTCATCATATTCCTGATTTGTTTGCTCGTAATGAGCGTGTAGTTTGCATGTTTGATACAGCTTTTGGGCCTATGGTGCAAATTCTTGTGGGGGCAACCGTGACCGCCAGCATGAGTACAGTTTGGGCAGGGGTGATTAATCCGCCTCGGCTACAGCAAATTGTAGTACGCGAATATCCTAGCTCTGGGGATAGTGCTGTGAGGTTAAAAAAAGGTGAGGAGATGGGAGCCTTTCGTTTAGGATCAACAGTCATTAATCTCTTTCCAGAGGGGGTGATTGATTTAAATCTGAATTTACAGGCGGGAGAGCCTACAGTGATGGGAACGCTGTTGGGGAATATTAAAGAATAATAATGATACTAATAAAGCGAGGCAATTTTACTGCTTGTGAATAGTTGTGCATTTGCCCTGTTGTGGATGAAAGCAGTGAAATATATAAATCCAAAGGTATGCTTGATTAAGCATGCCATCGCATTATCAAGATATTCTGGTTATTAGTCCTATTTAGTGTTGTTTAGCATATGGGATTGTAAATGAACAATCGCTACACTCACTACAAAACCAACTACCGCAGGCATTACCCAACCCATACCAATATCATACCAAGACAAATAAGTATTTAAGTAGTCTAGCATAGTGCTAGGTAAGCCAAATGCCGTTTTCCATCCCTCAAGAATGCCTACAATCAAGGTCAACCCCATGGTGACTTGGTAGACGAGTTTATGCCCTTTAAACAATGAATGTAAAAAGCTAAGAAGAATAATCACCATGGTTAATGGGTAAAGTAACACTAATACAGGGACAGAAAATTGGATAATGCCGCTCAATCCCTTGTTGGCAAGTACACACGAAATTAGTGTAAATAAAATGGCAAAACCGCGGTAGGACAGGCGCGGATAAATACGATGAAAATACTCTGAGCAAGCGGCAATTAGACCTACAGAAGTACTTAAGCACGCTAGTAGGACAATCACTAATAACAGGACATTGCCTGCCGTACCCCAATAAAAAGCTGCTACTTGTGATAATACTGCTGCACCATTATTGAGAATACCAATCTGAGCAACACTACTGGCTCCCATATAGGTAACCATAGCATACACAATACCCAAGCATACTGCTGCTAATAGGCCAGCACCAATGGTCATGCGTAACAAAGGTTCTACTTGAGTGACGCCAGCTTGTTGCAAGGCTTCAATGACGATAATAGCAAAAACAAGTGAAGCTAATGCATCCATGGTTTGATAACCATCAACAAAACCTTGAATAAAAGGATGTGTTTGATAGCTTTGCTGGGCAGCTTGTAAGTCCCCCATGGGTTGAATGAAGGAGGTAATTGTTAAGATGGCAATGCTTAACAACAAGACTGGAGTTAATACTTTACCAATGCGATCAATGAGTTTCCCAGGGGACATGGCTAACCAATAAGCAATGGCAAAGAAAACCACTGAAAATAGTGCTAATGCCCACTCTTTTGACCATGACTCTCCAAGAAAGGGAACTACACCGATTTCAAAAGACACTGTTGCGGTCCTGGGCATGGCGAACAAAGGGCCAATGGATAAATACAATGCTATGGCAAAAAGTAGGCCAAAAGTAGGACTGACGCGTGATGCTAAGGTTTGTACATCTTTGGTACCAGAATAAGCCATAGCAACAATACCTAATAAAGGTAAACCAGCTCCTGTAGTGACAAAGCCCAAAATAGCAGGCAACAGCTTATCCCCAACTAGTTGCCCCATATTAGCAGGAAAGATTAAATTTCCAGCCCCAAAAAACAAGGCAAAGAGCATTAAGCCAGTTGCCACAAACAAAGATTGAATAGATTGTGTGGTTTTCATTTTTTAATCATTAGAAAAAGTTTCTAGTAGTGTTTTGCAACCACTTGCCTGTGTCTGCATTATTTTCGATGCATAGCATTGGTTAATGAGTTATTAGTCTGTCTAGTGCTTATCACCACAGCACATCTTTTTATTTTACCAAAAGGGTAGTTGTTGTGAACTATTTTACAAAAATGTTGTGCAGGTAAATCTCTCATTTCATCTTCTACAAAGCGTGGGTGCAAGTAGTATATTTTTACTTTAACTTGTACAAACAAAAGGAATTTTCTGTTGAAACGGCTTCGTGCTAAAATAGCCCCATCAGTCAAAATGGTTTGATTGACTTGCTTATAGAATTTATCACTATGAAATCTCCAGAACTACTCTTACCCGCAGGTGGTTTAGAGCGTATGCGTGCTGCTTTTGATTTTGGGGCAGATGCGGTTTATGCTGGCCAACCTCGTTATTCTCTCCGTGCTCGTAACAATGAATTCGTTCGCTTTGAGAAGATGAAAGAAGCGATTGATGAGGCTCATGCACGTGGCAAAAAATTCTTTGTGGCGAGTAATATTCTCCCACATAACTCTAAGCTCAAAACTTATCTTGATGACCTTGCTCCAGTGATGGAAATGAAGCCTGATGCATTGATTATGGCAGATCCAGGCTTAATTATGAAAACTAAAGAGCGTTGGCCTGATGCGGTAATTCACCTTTCTGTCCAGGCGAATACAACCAACTACTGGGGTGTACAATTCTGGCAAAAGATGGGTGTTGAGCGTATCATCTTATCACGTGAGTTATCACTAGATGAGATTGAAGAAATCCGTCAAGAGTGTCCAGATATTGAGTTAGAAGTATTTGTGCATGGTGCCTTATGTATTGCTTACTCAGGACGTTGTTTGTTATCAGGCTATTTTAATCAGCGTGACCCAAACCAAGGAACCTGTACAAATTCCTGCCGCTGGGACTATAGATTACACAATACTAAAGAAAGTGATGCTGGTGATGCACAGTTATTAGAGGGCTTTGATTTTAACCGTATGCAAGAAGAGGCAAATGCAAGTTTTGCTGCTTGTGGCGGTGCACCTCGTCATCCACTAGCTGACCAAGTGTACTTGCTCGAAGAGGGTAATCGCCCTGGTCAATATATGCCGATTATGGAAGATGAGCATGGTACCTACATCATGAACTCTAAGGATTTGCGAGCAATTGAGCAGGTTGAGCGTCTTGTTAAAATTGGTGTGGATTCTCTGAAAGTTGAGGGTCGTACGAAGTCAGTTTATTATGTGGCGCGTGTAGCTCAAGCTTATCGTCGAGCTATTGATGACGCTGTGGCTGGACGTCCGTTTAATCCAGAGCTGTTGGCTGATTTAGAGGGGTTGGCTAACCGTGGTTATACACCAGGCTTTCTAGAGCGTCACCAGACCCAAGAGTATCAGAACTACCTGCATGGTTATTCTGTATCAAAGCAAAGTCAGTTTGCCGGTATTGTGACTGATGTTGATGCCGAAGGTTGGGCGACTGTTGATGTGAAGAACCGCTTTGCGGTGGGTGACACACTCGAAATTATTCACCCTAAAGGAAACCAACTGCTAAAAGTAGATGTCATTGAAAAAGAGGGAGAGAATATTGATGTAGCTCCTGGTAATGGTATCCAAGTACGCATTCCACATATGCAGGGCAAAGAAAAAGCTATTCTTGCTCGCTTATTAGATGAACCTGCTAAAGCAAAAATCCAAGAGATGATTGCTGGACGTGCATAATCAAAATCTTAACCTGCTTTGTAAATGAACTGCCCCCCATAAGTTGGATACCAGCTATGGGGGGCACCTTATCAGAAAATATATTGCACAATATAAGATAAACACTGTATGGCACAGTCTGAATAGCCAGGGTAGCTAGTAGGTAACGATAAAGATTGAAGTAGTCTGTACCCATATTAGACAATGGGTATTTTTAAATCATTTATATGGCGAATAATGACCAATAAATCGTCGTTCTGGCTAAAGATATTATTCAACCTTTACTGGTTGGGTCAGAACCCAAATCTTGCGAGTGACAAACCAAAAAAACAGCAACGCTGCAAATACAAAAGCGGCCCCCACTTGTGCCGTGTGTAGAACCCCTAAATGGTCGAGCACTAGACTTCCCACAAAAGCGCCACCACCGATGCCGATATTAAAAGTAGCTGAGTAGGTTGCGGTGGCTAAATCTGCCGCATCTGCTGCAGCTTCTAAAATCTTGGACTGTAAGCTCATATAAATAAGGGTAATGGCAATTCCCCAGCAGAGAGCGACAAATATCACAGTAAAACTATGGTGCTGTGCTGGTTCAAAAAGCATCAGGCAAGCGGTCATCAGAGTGGCACCAATGGTATAGGTATGTGTGTTGGTTATACGCGATAGTCGGGTAAAAATAATGCTGCCGATAATACCTGCAATCCCCATCGTAAAGAGGACGATAATAGAGAATTCTTCACTAAAGCCCCCCACCTCACGCAAATAAGGAGTAATGTAGGTGTAAGCACAGAAATAGCCAGTAATTGTCACCATGGTAAGTAAAAATGCTTGCATCAAGGTGGGACGCTTAAGGAATAATGGTAACGAAGATAAATCCCCTGAATTACGGCTGGGTAATTTAGGTAAGCGACTTAATAATAGTATGGTGACGATAGTGGCAATGACTGCAATCAATGCAAAAGTAACGCGCCATCCAACATGTTGTCCGATTGCAGTCCCGAGAGGCACTCCTAAAACTGTCGCAAGGGAAGAACCTGTCACCATAAAGGCCAATGCTTTTGCTCGATTGCCCAAGGGAGCAAGACGTACGGCTAATGGAATCGTGATGGACCAAAACACAGCATGAGAACAAGCAATCATCAGACGGCTCGCCATGAGTGAATAATAAGACCAAGCAAACGCCGATAAAATATGTGCTGCAATAAATAGTACAAACAAACAAATGAGGAGCTTTTTGCGTTCCATCTTAGCTGTGGCAAGGGTAAGGGGTAGACATAAGACTGTCACAGACCATGCGTAAATAGTCATCAGGCGTCCTGTTTGTGATTCAGGGACGTGAAGTGATTCGGCGATATTAGGGAGCAAGCCGATAGGAATAAATTCTGTTGTATTAAAAATAAATGCTGCGAATGCGAATAACGCAATCACGAGCCAAGAGTCGTTTTCTGAAGTACGTGTAGCTGTTGGAGACATGGGTGATTGATTTATGTGAAATTGGCAGTTATAACGAAATTCCCTGAGGAGGACGCTCTATGGCGGCAAGGTGGTTATATGCCATGACAAAACAATGCAATTGGTCGCTATTATACTCCTGTTTTTTCAAGGTAAATGTTATAAATTTTTGCAGTGCATCAATTTGTGAATGATTGTCTCAGAAAGGGGATTTGTTGCATGCTGGCAATCCATTTGTGTTCACAAAATAGAAACGGCCATTTGTCCGAGTACTTTGTAAAACTTGTTGTTTATGGTGGAGGATGAGGGGCAGGCAGTATTCGTCACCAAGGGAAGCTGATTGTTTTTTAAGGGGCGAGAGTTAAAGTGGGTAGGATGGTGATAAACAAAGACGATAAAAAACGACGGAAATTCATTAAAGAAAAGGCGGTAGGCATTACAATAGTAGAATCAATGTATAAAGTTGTTAGGAGAAAAAGAATGAGTAATCCAAATTTACAAGTTTCTGCTGAAGTGAGAGCATTATTCCCTGATGTATTTAAAGCACGCCCTGTAGATAGTCATAAAGGTACATTTGGTTCCTTAGGGGTGATTGGTGGTGCGTCAGGCATGAGTGGAGCAGCTGTACTTGCTGGAACTGCTGCAGCTTATATGGGGGCAGGTAAGGTGTGGGTAGGTTTTAATCAAGATAGTCTGCCTATGCCTATTATTCCTGGACAACCTGAAATTCTGCTTGCTACTGCCAAAGAATTGATGCAGCGTAAAGATATTGATGCATGGGTAATTGGGTGTGGTTTTGGCTTGTCTGATAGCTCTGCTGAGTTATTGCGTCGTATTTTGTTGTTAGGTATCGAACGTGCTGAGCATAATGTTCCCATGTTATTAGATGCCGATGCGTTAACGCTATTATCTTTACATGAAGATTTGGCAGCATTGGCTAGACAATGTCCCTCTATCATCATCACGCCTCACGCTGCAGAGGCTGCACGATTGCTTCATGTGAGTACGGAATTGGTTGCAGCAGATAGAAAAACAGCTGTGAGTGCTTTATCTGATCAATATGGTGGTATTGCTGTACTCAAAGGTTATCAAACTTTGGTGGCAGATGGTGCTGCCGTTTATCAAAATAATAGCGGTAACCCAGGATTATCAACTGGTGGTAGTGGAGATGTATTAAGCGGTATTATCGGTGCTTTGCTTGCTCAAGGTATCTCGGCATGGCAGGCAACACGTGCAGGGGTATGGTTACATGGTGCTGCTGCAGACTATCTACGCGATTTACATGGTGGTGAGATTGGTATGCTAGCAGGTGAGTTGCCAGTTGCGGCACGTGCCGTAAGAAATGCAGGTGTGATACGAGTGAAGGGATAGTTGGTAAGGGGGATGTCTAACACCCTCCCAAAGATTGAAAGCTCCATACCGAGGGATAATTTTGGGTTGGGCAAAAATAAGACTGGTGGCCTCTCCGACAGGAATCGAACCTGTATCAAGAGCTTCGGAAACTCTTATTCTATCCATTGAACTACGGAGAGAAGAGGCTCTAATGTATCAAGAATGTGCCACTGATGCAACAAACTTGCCCCCTTTTCACTAAAAATTAGGCTATTTTTTAAGGATATACTCAAGAGAGCTTACCTATCACCTTGAGTAAAGTTATAATGCCAGCATTCTCTATTATTTTCTTATTTAATTAGGATTTTTTATGAGCGCTAACAAACCATGCCAAGCTTTAACTAAATTGGTCGTTGCTTTACTCGTTCCTGTATTTGCAATTATTGCTTTGGTGCATACTTTTAGTTCTAATGGTTCCGATCCTGCACAACTGACAGCAGAAGCGACAGACGAACGTATTGCTCCAGTCGCTTTATACAATACTGGTGCACCTGCTTTGGTGCTTGGTGGCGAGAAAAAAGGCCCTCTTACTGGCGAGGAAGTGTATAAAAAAGTCTGTATGACCTGTCATGAGGCTGGCCTTGCTGGTGCTCCCAAGAAAGGTGACAATGGTGCATGGGCTCCTCGTATTGCTCAAGGCGAAGATACTATCTTTAATCATGCTCTTCATGGTCTTAATGGTATGCCTGCCAAAGGTGGTGACCCAGGTCTTAGTGACTTAGAAGTTAAGCGTGCTGCTGTGTTCATGATGAACTCATCTGGCGGTAGCTTTGAAGAGCCCAAGGATGAAGCAGCGAAGTAATTAAGCTATATTGTGTGCTGTGGCTGGATGAGAGCTTCTATAGCACACCATAGCATTTGCTCCATGGGCAACCGATTTTGCCCTCTGCTTATAAAATAAGTCCTGCTAGTGTATTACGAGCAGGACTATTTTTTTACTAGGTAAAACATAGACTGGTCAGCATAGTTGCAAATCTCATTGTTCAAGAGTGATGCCAACCTATATCAATTTGCAAGGTATTAACATTCAGGATGTAAAGTCAACGCCTTTGTGAAACATTGTAGATACTCTTCAAAACTTATGCTATCAGCAGCCTCAATCGCTGCTTGTTTGATAAAACTATCGACGCTTTGTTGTTCAAAAGCACGCGTTGTTTCAGAACTCAATGTGTACTCACGAATTTTCTGGGCATTTTGAGTGCTAATTTGCTGGAAATAAGCATTAAAGTCAGTCCCTGTTTCTTGTAGTGCCTTAATAACACGATGGGATGGGCAAAGTGTACTTTCTTGTAGTTTTGCCTGCTGCTGTGCTAGGGCTGATAAGTAGCCGTCATCATTTGTTTCTGCTGCGAGTAATTCAGCATAAGGGCGGATTTGCTCAATAAGTTCTAATCCCCATTGAGTCATTAAGACATTCCCTTTGTCGTTTTGTAATACTAACTCAGGGTTAAGGCCATTGTTAACAACAGCGTTAAAATTAGCCTCACTGATAGGGCATTCTCCTCCATGAGCAAATAGTGGGCTATCATGGATTGCGCAGAATAATAAGAATGAGTCAAGAAAATAGCAGGTGGTAGGGGTAATCCCAAGTGGGGCAAAGGGGTCAATATCAATACAACGTACCTCAATATATTGAATCCCATTTTTCATGAGTGCAGTGACTGGACGCTCACAACGCCCATGACTACGTTTGGGGCGGATGGTGGCATAGAACTCGTTTTCAATCTGGAGAATATTAGTATTGAGTTGAATCCACTTGCCATCTTTTTGGGTGCCGATTTTCTCATAAGCAGGCCATGATGTGGTCACTGCTGTATAAATCTGTTTGGCGAACGATTCCAAATCATTAAAGCAGGACTTTAAATTGGACTGTGCATCGTTGTGATAGCCTAAATCACTCATGCGTAGGCTGGTTGCCCATGGTTGGTAGTAGGTATTAGCAGTGGATGCCATGTCACTGTGTTCGTCAATGGTCGCCGCCCTTTCAGATGTGACTGCTTTATTAGGCATCATACCAGTTGTCATGTTGGCTCCACAATGAACCAAGGGCTTTAGCAATGCCTTTTGCTTATCATCTAGAAAACTAGCATTAACAGCTGGAGAGGCACCAAATAAGTACATTAATAACCATGAGTAGCGTTTGAAATTACGAATCAACGCCATATAACCGTTGTTTTGGCGCTCTTTAGGCGTATTTCCAGCAAAAGGTAATGCTTGCCATAAAGCATCAGGCAAGGAAAAGTTGTAGTGTAACCCAGCAATACATTGCATTTTCTTGCCATAGCGTACAGCTAACCCTTCACGGTAGATATGGCGCAACTTACCAGAGTTAGATTTACCATATTCAGCAATAGGGATGTCCGCTTCAGCAGGCAACTCGCAGGGCATGGATTGGCTCCAGAGACTTTGTTCAGGAAGTTGTTGGAGCGTAAATGCGTGTACTTCTTGTAGTTGTTTAAATAGGGCAGGTACTGAGGTATGTGGGTCAGTAATAAGCTCTATTAAGGATTCAGAATAATCTGTGGTAATGTTTGGATGTGTCAATGCAGACCCTAGTACATGAGGGTGTGCATCATGGGCGAATTGCAGTGAGTCATCTAAGCGAAGTGCTTCGCGTTCAATTCCGCGACGAATATCCTTAAGTAAAGCACGATGGGTGAGTAATTGAGAAAATTGTGGCACGGATATGTCCTTTTTAGAAAGCAACGCAAGGTGTTAGGAATCTGATGTGCCAGAATAACTACTCAAGCTAGCACAATATTATGTCATTGTTATAGCTCAAAGAGTGTTGTGCCTGATTGCTACACAACCACATCATATTAATCCACTGTTAACCTATACAAAGGTGATAGTCTTTGATAAAACTGTATAAAGACCCTATTAACACCTTTTAAAACATATTGAATTTGAATGCCTTATTGTATGATAGAAAACCTAATTTGTGATTAAAAAGCCTACGATTTATCAGCTTAAAATGGTAAAATCCTCCGATTATTATCTCTAGTAATATTATGACGCAATCTTCTGTTGGCGTAGTTCAGCCGATATATTTGGACTTTGACGAGCCACTCGCCCTTTCAAGTGGACAGGTGCTGCCTCGTTATACTCTTGCTATAGAGACCTATGGCAAACTGAATGCAGACGCTTCTAATGCAGTTCTCATTTGTCATGCACTAAATGCTTCGCATCATGTAGCGGGTGTTTATGCAGGTACCAATGAGGTTGGCTGGTGGGACAATATGGTAGGTCCTGGTAAACCACTTGATACTGATAAATTTTTTGTTATTGGAGTCAATAATCTCGGCTCTTGTTTTGGTTCTACTGGTCCTGCGAGCATTAATCCTGATACAGGTAAACCTTGGGGGTCTAGCTTCCCTGTTGTGACAGTAGAAGATTGGGTAAATGCACAGGCACGGGTTGCTGACCACTATGGTATCAAGAAGTTTGCTGCTGTGATGGGGGGGTCTTTAGGAGGGATGCAGGCATTGAGCTGGGCTATCCAATGGCCTGACCGCTTGGCAAATTGCATTGTGATTGCTAGTACTCCTGGACTATCGGCTCAAAATATCGCTTTTAATGAAGTAGCTCGTCGAGCTGTTATTACAGATCCCGACTTCCATGATGGCAACTACTATGAATATGGTGTTGTGCCTAAACGTGGTTTATCAGTGGCTCGCATGATTGGTCATATCACATATCTATCTGATGATGATATGGCTGAGAAATTCGGGCGTGATCGTCGCAATAAAGCAGAGGATGGACGCTATCGCTATGGTTATGACGTCGAGTTTGAGGTAGAGTCATACCTGCGTTATCAAGGGGAAAAATTCTCTAATTATTTTGATGCTAATACCTACTTGTTAATTACACGAGCCTTGGATTATTTTGACCCTGCTCGTCAGTATGGTGATGGAGATTTAAGTCGTGCTGTTGCACAAGTCAAAGCAAACTTTTTAACTGTATCATTTACTACTGATTGGCGTTTCCCTCCAGAACGCTCTCGAGAATTGGTAGAAGCCTTATTAAAGAATAAACATCATGTCACTTACGCAGAGATTGATGCCCCTCATGGGCATGATGCGTTTTTGCTGACAGATCCAACTTATCACAGCGTGGTGCGTGCCTACTTTGAACGTATTGCATCGCAGCTAACAGGAGAAGTAGCATGAGACCCGCTCAAAATGTAATGCGTCCCGACCTACAACGAATTGCTACATGGGTTGAACCTGGTATGCGAGTACTTGACTTGGGCTGTGGTACTGGTACTTTGTTGCAACATTTGCAACTCCAGAAACAAGTAGATGGGGTAGGCGTGGAGATTGACAACGATTGTGTTATTGCTTGTGTGACCAAGGGAGTAAACGTTATTCAGCAAAACTTAGAAGATGGTTTGGCCCTTTTTGCAGACAAGCAATTTGATGTTGTTGTGTTATCCCAAACTTTACAAGCTATGTTGAATACTGAACATATTCTCAAGGAAATGGCTCGTGTGGCTAAACGAGGGGTAGTCTCTTTTCCTAACTTTGGACATTGGACACATTGGTGGTCGATTTTTAATGGACGCATGCCAGTTACTGGTCAGATGCCTTATGAGTGGTACAACACTCCGAATATCCACTTATGTACACTTAATGACTTTGAGGCTTTGGCAAATCGTTTGGGATTGAGTATCTTAGAGCGTTGTACATTTAAAGAGGGTAAAGAAATTGCGTTTCTTCCTAGCTGGCGTAGTTCATTAGCACTTTACCATTTCCAATCTTAATGACTAGTTTCTTATGTTATTTAAAGAGTATCTTAGCCCTCGTGTGTTGCCGTTACTGGTGCTAGGCATGGCAAGTGGCTTGCCGTTGGCGTTGACAGGTGGGACATTGCAGACATGGGCGACGGTGGAAAATGTTGACCTTAAAAGTATTGGCTTTTTAACACTCGTTGGCATGGCATATCGGTTTAAATTTTTGTGGGCACCATTTGTTGATCGCTATGCCCCTCCCTTTTTGGGGCGTCGACGTAGTTGGATGGTCATCTCCCAGATATTGCTAGGCCTCACCATGATTGTAATGGGCATGTTTAAACCCTCTCAAGATTATGTGATTCTTGCGGGTTTAGCCGTGTTGCTGGCGTTTCTTTCTGCTACCCAAGACATTGCTTTTGATGCGTATAGTACTGAATTGCTTAATAGTGATGAGCGTGCTGCAGGCTCAGCGATTCGCACTTTAGGTTATCGCATCGCTATGATTATTTCTGGTGGATTGGCGGTAACAATGGCAGAGCGCTGGTTTGGTTGGGGAGGTATGTACATGGTGATGGGAGGCTTGATGTTTATCTTTGCCTTTATCAGTATTTTATCTCCTGAGCCTCAAGAGGTTCAGGCGCCTCGCAGTTTAGAAGAGGCTTTTCTTTTGCCTTTTAAGGAATTTTTCTCTCGCCCTGAAGCATGGACGATTTTGCTACTTATTGTCCTTTATAAGTTAGGAGATGCTTTTGCCAGTGCCTTGTCGTCTACTTTCCTGATTCGCGGGGCTGGATTTTCTGCAGAAACAGTGGCTTGGGCCAACAAGACTCTCGGTGTTATATCCACTATTGTGGGAGCCTTGTTTGGTGGTGCTTTAATGACTAAATTAGGACTTTATCGATCACTTATGTTATTTGGTATTTTACAAGGAGTCTCTAATTTAGGCTATTGGCTAGTCGCTGTTGTTCCTGAGAGTTTACCTGTGATGGTGTTGGCTATTGGCACCGAAAATATTTGCGGAGGAATGGGTACAGCGACATTTGTCGCTTTATTAATGGGATTGTGTAATATTAAATATACTGCGACGCAATATGCGCTTTTGACCGCCTTAGCAGGGATTGGTAGCACTTTTGTGGCAGGACCAATCTCTCCCTATATTGTGGAGGCAGTAGGCTGGCCAGTATTTTTCTTGATGACGGTAGTTATTGCTATACCAGGACTGATTTTATTGTATTTTCAACGAAATCGTATTAGTGCTATCCAGTAAACTTTTCATTTATATATGCTTTAATGATTTACAAAAAACATCTAATGAAAGGCTGCTGATATAACAATTTGCTAGTGCAAAATTAGGTGTTTTTTGTGCGTTGCAAAATGAAAAATCCCCTTATAAAGACCTCACAAATAGTCACATAAATGACATTTCTCTTGTGTCTTGCCTTATAATACGGTAGAAATTTTTGTTAGAAAGAAAGTATTCTTTTTGGAGAGAATACACTTTCAGATGATGAATAATAAAAGAGGCATTTATGGCAGACAACTTTGAGTCACTTTCCCGTATTAAATGTAAAGCACTTCTTGATAAAGTGATGTCACCTGAAGAGGCAGCAGCACTTATTCCTTCTGGTGTGACTGTTGGGATGAGTGGTTTTACTGGATCGGGTTATCCAAAACGTGTCCCTGCTGCATTAGCTAAACGCATTCTTGAAGAGCATGCAAAGGGGAAACCTTTTAAAATTAATGTATGGACAGGAGCTTCTACTGCTCCAGAGCTAGATGGTGTGCTGGCAGAGGCTGATGGTATTAATATGCGTCTACCATATCAGTCAGATCCTACCTGTCGTCAAAAGATTAATTCTGGTCAAATGCACTACATGGATATTCACTTATCTCATGTGGCACAGTATGCATGGTTTGGGTTCTTGGGCAAGTTGAATATTGCGGTGATTGAGGTAGTAGGTATCCGTGAAGATGGAACCTTGATTCCTGCTGCCTCAGTTGGTAATAACAAAACATGGATTGACCAAGCAGACCAAGTGATTATTGAGGTGAACTACGCCCTAAGTGAGAAGCTAGAGGGGATGCATGATATTTACTATGGTACGGCATTACCACCGCATCGCAAACCTGTCTTGATTAATGAACCAGATGATCGTATTGGTACACCTTATTATCACTGTCCTCCAGAGAAAATTATTGCAGTTGTAGAGACATATGATAAGGATCGTGTTAATCGTTTCAGTGAACCAGATGAAGTATCTAAGAAAATTGCAACACATATCCTAAACTTCCTCAAGGAAGAAGTACGTAAGGGCGTATTACCTCCTAATTTACTACCTCTACAATCTGGTGTGGGTGATGTATCCAATGCTGTAATTTCTGGCCTTGAGCATGGCGACTTTGATAACCTTACAGCTTATACTGAGGTGATTCAAGATGGTATGTTGGGTTTGATTAAGTCAGGTAAGCTCAAGATGGTATCGGCAACCTCTTTGTCTTTGAGTCCAGAGGGCGTGGAAGAACTGAATGCCAATATTGATTTCTATCGTGAACGTATTATTCTACGTACGCAGGAAATCAGTAACCATCCTGAGGTTATCCGTCGTCTAGGCACTATTGCGATTAATGGGATGATTGAGGCTGACATTTACGGTAATGTGAACTCTACTCATATCATGGGCAGCGCTATCATGAATGGTATTGGTGGTTCAGGTGACTTTGCTCGTAATAGCTTCTTATCATTCTTTGTGCGTCCTTCCATTGCTAAGGATGGTGATGTGTCGGCTATTGTGCCAATGGTATCTCATGTAGACCATACTGAGCATGATGTGCAAATTATTGTGACTGAACAAGGTCTAGCAGATTTACGGGGATTGTCACCTCGTCAGCGAGCAGAGAAAATTATTGAAAATTGTGCTCACCCTGACTATAAAGAAAAGTTGCGAGATTATTTCACACGTGCTCAGCAGCATGGAGCTCAACATACTCCCCATATCCTGTCAGAGGCACTTAGCTGGCATGATAAGTACCTTAAAACAGGCTCAATGAAGTAGTTTTGCAGTATAGCCAGTGAAGTACTGATTAAGTCAAGGGCCTGTGCATGCTGATTTGCTGCCACTGTCGTGAAAGGGCAGTGGCTCAGGCTCTACCTTGTGGTTTTAAGATGCTTGGCTATAGGGAGAGTGTCTGCCCAGCTAATACCGAACAAACTATGCTAATTTGCTCATTGAGTGTAGGAGCATTTTCGCGGGTATTGACCCACTGTCCATCAACAAAACGATAATGAAATGCACCACTAGGGGCTGCTAACCACATTTCTTGTAAAGGTGTCTGTGCGTTGACCACAACATGGCTTTTTGCATTAAAGATTAAGGTCACCACGTAACCTTCGCGATTCACATCGACATCAACATCCAACTTTTCAAACCAGTTGTCTGCTGCTTCTTGAACATGGCGTAACACCGCATCTGCTTGGACAAGAAATTCTGTTTCTGTCATAATAAAACCCTTTGAATATGTAAATATAGGAACTGGTCAATATCATGCTGCCTAAAAAGCCTATTGTAACGCTCATTTTAGCTAGTGTGGGCATGAGCGCTTGTGGTTACAAAGCTCCTGTTTATCTGCCCACGCCAGAACAACAGCAAGAGTTAGATGCTAAAGCTGCTCGTATCAAAGCACGGCAAGAGGCAGCCAAGCAGAAACCTGCTATTACTGTTCAACAGTCTGAACAAGAAAATGCTCCATCTACTAAACAGGTCAAGCCAGAATCTTCAGAGGCTATGCAGCCTTAAGGCTTTACTGCACCCCTTAAGGATCTGTGCTAGTCATTAGTGGCATGGCATGTTATGATGTTCCAGTTAAACTTTGAGCCGAGAGATTATATCGCTTGGCTTTTATTTGTATTATTTTACCGCTCTATTTGAATTATGATGCATTTACCCACACCCGTAGGTAGCCCTTTCTTCCATTATCAAGATGGACAGTTGTTTATTGAAGGTTGTGCCGTGAGTGAGTTAGCACAACAATTTGGAACCCCCTTATATCTTTATTCCAAAGCAGCACTTACTACCTATTGGCAGGCTTATCAGGAAGTAATTGATCACTATAAAAACGTATTGGTTTGCTATGCTATTAAAGCCAACTCCAATTTGGCTATATTGAATACGTTTGCCAAGCTAGGGGCAGGCTTTGATTTAGTGTCTGGTGGAGAGCTAATGCGGGCTCTAAAGGCAGGAGCTAATCCTAGAAAAATTATTTTTTCTGGAGTGGGTAAGCAGGCGTGGGAAATTGAAGCGGCATTAAATGCAGGGATTAAATGCTTTAATGTGGAGTCTATTCCCGAATTAACAGCGATTTCCATGATTGCACAGCGACTTGGCAAAACAGCACCAATTTCTTTGCGAGTCAATCCTGATGTGGATGCCAAGACCCATCCTTATATCTCTACGGGGTTGCGTGAAAATAAATTTGGTATTGATATTAGTCTTGCTAGAGATATTTTTAAACAAGCATATAGCCTACCAAATATCGAGGTTGTGGGTGTGGATTGCCATATTGGGTCACAAATCACTGACATCTCGTCTTATGGTGATGCAGCAGACCGTCTAATCCATCTCTTAAATCAATTAAAGATCGAGGGTATAGCATTACATCATATTGATATTGGAGGGGGGCTAGGCATTCGCTATACTGATGAGATTGTTCCTGACCCTATCATTCTTGCACAGTTAGTAAAGACGAAGTTTGATGCAGCAGGATTTGGGGATTTAGAGTTGGTTATGGAACCCGGACGTTCACTTGTGGGTAACGCAGGCATATTACTTACTCAAGTTCAATTTGTTAAACCAACTGAGGCTCGTAACTTTGCGATTGTGGATGCAGCGATGAATGACCTTATTCGCCCAACGCTATACGACGCCTATCATGGGGTGTTGCCAGTACAAGTTTCTAGTGAAGCAACTGCTTTGTATGATATTGTGGGTCCTATTTGTGAAAGTGGGGACTGGTTGGCAAAACAACGAGAATTAGCGATTAAAGCAGGTGATTATCTTGCTATCGAATCGGCTGGGGCTTATGGTTTTACGATGTCCAGTCAATATAATACCCGTCCACGAGCAGCTGAGGTATTGGTTGATGGGGCTCAGGCACATCTGATTCGGGAGCGAGAGACCGTTGAGCAGCTTTATGCTTTAGAGAAGATGGTATAGACTTTTCTGGAAAAAATCTCTTGCATGACATAGGGCTAAACCCATGTCGTGCAAGAGAGCTATCCCCCAATCCCACACAAGGAATAGCCGTAGATGGCTATTACCTCATGATCCCTTTTGCTGGGGTCTTCATGTAAAGTTTGGCTTAGTGTGAGGATTAGATATTACCTCACTAAAAATTGACTTGTTGCCCACCATTCATAGATTGAATAAGATTTCCAATGGAGTCACCTGATGCAGGTTTAGCTGCACCTCCAGGCTGTCCAATAGGGATAGGTGTACCCACTGGCATATTGGGGTCAATAGAACTATTACGCAATCCAATAGAGGTAATGGCTTTACCAGGAGGGAATTCGTCAAAGTAGAAGTTATCCCCTATCTTGCTTAGCCCTTTGGGCATCTTGCCTGGAGTTGCCACAGGGATATTTTTAAGAGCTTGGGACATAAAATCAATCCAAATAGGAAGTGCTGCACCACCACCAGTTTCTCGGTCACCTAATGATGTAGGTCGGTCAAATCCCAGCCAAGTGACAGCGACTAACTTAGGTGTATAACCAGCAAACCATGCGTCTACTGCTTTGTTGGTTGTACCTGTCTTGCCTGCTAAATCTGTGCGTTTTAATGTAGCAGAAGCACGTGCAGCAGTACCAAAGCGGGCAACTCCACGGAGTAAATCATTTATCACATAGGCTGTGCGAGGATCTATTACACGGTTTTTCTCATCACCAGCACGCTGAGGATTAGTCTTCATAATAGTGATGACATTGCCATTTTGGACATTAATATCATCTACATGGTCGATTAGGTATGGATTTACACGATAGCCTCCATTGGCAAATACTGCGTAGGCTGTTGCCATCTGAAGAGGGGTTACACTACCAGTCCCTAATGCCATTGTGAGATAAGCCCCTTTGGGTGGCTGACGGCTCATATCAAAACCGAGGCGTTGAATGAAGTTGGCCGCATAGTCGGATCCTACCGTTTCAAGGACACGAATAGAGACCATATTCTTGGATTTGTATAACCCTTGACGAACTGTTTGGCTAACAGTATAGCTATTACCATAGTTCTTGGGTGTCCAAGGCTTGCTACCTGTCTTGCTCGCATCTAACACAAACGGTTGATCAGAGACAACGGTTTCAGGTGTCACACCACGCTCCAAGCTAGCAGCATAGATGAAAGGTTTGAAAGTGGATCCTGGT
Source organism: Pelistega europaea (assembly GCF_013133775.1). Classification (GTDB taxonomy): domain Bacteria; phylum Pseudomonadota; class Gammaproteobacteria; order Burkholderiales; family Burkholderiaceae_B; genus Taylorella; species Taylorella europaea. The sequence continues at coordinate 249,660 of NZ_JABGBO010000001.1, forward strand.
TGACGCCATGCTTGGGTTGCTCTATTAAAATCCCCAAAGTTGAAATCAAACCCACCCATCATAGCTTTAATTGCCCCGTCTTGAGGGTCAAGTGCCACCAATGCGGCTTGTACAATAGGTAGATTAATAATACTCCAATAAGGTTGTTTTTTGCTGTCTACTAATTGCTCAATATAGACAACTGAACCACGGCGAATTTTGCGAGTAGGACTAACATTGTCTGCTAAAGAACGTTTGGCGTTGTTAAGAGACACGCCAGTTAATTCAATTACATTGTCAATATCACGCATCACGACCACTTTGTTCTTGTCTGCTGACAATACCACAGCGGATAAAATATCATCACTATCAGGATACTTTTCATGAACCTCTTGAATAATGTCATCCATTGCTTCAGGATTGTTTTCAATATTAGCTGGTAAGTCTAGCTGCGCTGCTGGACCAGTATAAGGCTTACGTCGAGTATAGGTTAATAATCCTTCACGGACTGCACGATAAGCTGCCTGCTGATCCGCTGAATTTACAGTGGTGTAGACTTTTAGTCCACGACTATAAAGACCATTACCATATTGGGTGTACATTAGTTGGCGAGCCAATTCAGCGATATATTGGCCATTACGGGCTACTTTTTCAGAATCATCGATAGATTGACTATTTCGAACGACAAGTTTTTCAGCTATGGCTTGATCGTATTGTTCTTTTGTAATGTACTTTAACTCCAACATGCGGTTAAGTACATAGTGTTGACGTATCAAGGTGGCTTTAAGATTGGTACGTGGATTGGTTCGAGAGGGGGATTTAGGAATGCTGGCTAGTGCAGCCGCTTCTGCCAAGGTAATCTCTGATAAGGGTTTTCCAAAATATGTGCGAGCAGCAGCGGCAAATCCATAAGAACGATGCCCTAGATAAATTTGGTTCATGTATAGCTCTAGAATCTGATCCTTAGTAAGGTTATGCTCAATTTTGTAAGTGAGCAATAATTCATAGAACTTACGAGTGAATTTCTTCTCAGAGGATAAGTAGAAATTACGTGCTACTTGCATGGTGATTGTACTAGCCCCTTGCGTTTTGGCTCCAGAGACAATATTGGCAAGAGCTGCACGTGCAACACCCATCCAATCTACACCACCATGAGAGTAAAAACTATCATCTTCTGCAGCAAGAATAGCATGACGCATGACCTCGGGAATTTCTTGTAAGTGCAAAACATTACGACGTTCATCACCATATTCTGCAAGCAGTGCATTATCGGCAGTGTAAATATAAAGTGGCAAACGAGGTCTATAATCTGTCATTGCATTGAGATCAGGTAAAGATGACCATGTTAAACGAATGGACAGAATAGCAAGCATAGCCATACATACACCGATACCTGCTAAAAAAACGAGAGGCTTAAGGATAAAACGGCCAATAAATGAGCCTTGTGATTTTTTTGAAGAAGTTTTTTTAGTCATGAGTTTTTTCTTTGTCCATAAGACAACAACATCGTAACATATCAATAGCAGAACAACGAAATTTACATCATTGAGCTGATTTCATGATGAATATTCTTGTAAATGTTAATATGCCACTTAGTATAAGAGATTTTTAAGGCTTTCATGGTAGAAATAGTTAAAAAAGTTGATAACAACTCGTGTCCAATTATTGTGATTGGTATGATGGGGGCAGGTAAAACCACCATAGGGAGGGCATTAGCCCGAGAAATGGGATTAAATTTTGTTGACTTGGATCATGAAATTGTACGCCGTAGTGGAGTGGCAATCCCAACAATTTTTGATATTGAGGGTGAGGAAGGATTCCGGCGACGAGAGACACAAGCCTTGTCTGATACGATAAATCAGCCTAATATTGTTCTTGCCACCGGAGGTGGTGCTATTTTGCGCGAGGAAAATAGAGCATTATTGCGGCAAGGAATTGTAATTTATTTGAAAGCATCGGTAGATGAACTTTATGCACGTGTGGCAAAAGATGCTAATCGCCCGTTGTTACAAACAGAAAATCCTCGGGAGCGCATTGCACAATTGCTAGAAATACGACATCCAATTTATGAGATGCTAGCAGATATCACTTTAGAAACAAAAGATGGCTCTATTCCATCGGCAGTCAAAAGGTTAAAACAGGCATTGACAGAATTATAGGAGGCTACATGAGTATCGTACACGTTAATACAGAAGGTGGTCGTTATGCCATTCATATCGCTCCACGTATTCTTCAACAGCTGGCGACTTCTATCCCAGAAAATACAACCAGTATTGTGTTAATCAGCAATACCACGGTGATGCCATTATACGGTGAGATTGTTAAACGCTCTCTATCAGTGACGGCCAAACCCTTGCATGTTCTTGAGTTGCCTGATGGGGAGGCCTTTAAAAACTTGGAAACCTTAAATACGATTTACACTTTTTTACTGAGTAAAGGCGTAGATCGTAAATCCGTTATCGTTGCTCTGGGGGGCGGGGTAATTGGAGATATTAGTGGTTATGCTGCTGCAACCTATATGCGAGGTATTCGTTTTATCCAAGTACCTACGACATTATTAGCACAGGTGGACTCATCCGTGGGAGGCAAGACAGCCGTCAATCACACATTGGGTAAAAATATGATAGGGGCATTTTATCAGCCTATCGCCGTAGATATTGATGTCGATGTATTAAAAACTCTACCTGAGCGTGAAATATCAGCAGGGCTTGCTGAAGTGATTAAATATGGAATGATTTTAGATGCAGATTTTTTTGCTTGGTGTGAAGAGAATGTGCAAAAACTTCGTGCCTTAGACCCAGATGCTTTGTCCTATGCGATTCATCGCTCATGTGAACTTAAAGCTCAAGTAGTTAGTGAGGATGAAAAAGAGACTGGTCTGCGAGCAATTTTGAATCTAGGACATACCTTTGGTCATGCAATTGAGACAGCCCTTGGGTATGGCACATGGTTACATGGTGAGGCCGTTGGTTGTGGTATGGTGCAAGCGGCAGAGTTGTCTGCCCAGGTGTTGGGCTTGCCACGTGAAGATGTGGAGCGTATTCGTAACCTAGTCACTGCAATAGGTTGCCCTGTTGTGGCCCCCAATCTGGGGACGAATAAATGGATTGAGCTGATGAAGATTGATAAAAAATCCGAAGGAGGCAAGATTAAATTTGTGCTATTGCCCAAGATTGGGGAAGCTGTTGTGCGTACTGTGCCTAATGAGGATTTGGGATTGGTATTGAGTAAAACGGTGAAATAAATGATGTCATTAGCCAGTTATGCGAGTCATAGTCAAGCCACAAAAGGACGCGTACATAAAGAGGATGAAGACCCCAAGCGTAATCCCTATCAACGAGATAAAGATCGTATTATCCATTGTGGAGCATTTCGACGGTTGGAGTACAAGACACAGGTGTTTGTGAATCATGAGGGGGATTTATTCCGTACTCGTTTAACTCACAGTCTAGAAGTGGCTCAGATTGGGCGTGCTATTGCTCGAAATTTGTCGCTTAACGAGGATTTGGTAGAGGCGATAGCTTTGGCACATGATTTGGGGCATACCCCCTTTGGGCATGCAGGACAAGATGCATTAAATGCTTGTATGCAAGAGTTTGCCCCAGAGATAGGAGGTTTTGAACATAATCTGCAGAGCTTGCGTATTGTGGATGAACTGGAAGAGCGATATGCAAGCTTTAATGGGCTCAATCTTTGTTTTGAAACACGAGCAGGCATTTTAAAACATTGCTCAGCCCGGAATGCACGTTTGCTAGGAGAAGTGGCACAACGATTCTTGGATAAACAGCAGCCCAGTTTAGAGGCTCAGATTACGAATTTTGCAGACGGTATTGCTTATAACAACCATGATATTGATGATGGTATTCGCTCAGGATTATTGACCTTGGAGCAAATGCGGGAAGTGCCGATTTTTAATGAACATTACGAAAGTGTCATGTGGCTTTATCCTGATGTGCATGGACGTCGTGTAATTTCAGAGACAATTCGTCGTATGATTAATACGCTTATTGTAGATTTGACACAGACGACGATAGCAAATATTCAGAAACATGGGGTGGAGACAATACAAGATGTGCATAACGCTCCAATGTTGGTTGGTTTTTCACCTGATATTCAAGAACAAGAGGAAGAGTTAAGACGCTTTTTGATGAAGAATCTTTATCGTCATTATAAAGTGATGCGGATGTCAGGCAAAGCGACTATGATTATTCGAGATTTGTTCAAAGCGTTTCTTGATGACGCACGCTTGTTGCCATCGGATTATCAGCGTGAAGATGAAGTGGAGCAACAGCGTGCAATCGCTGACTATATTGCAGGTATGACAGATCGTTTTGCAATGCGAGAGCATAAGAATCTTTTTGCCGTCTAGTGTATAGATGTTGGCAGTGGTTATTAAGTAGCCTAATCTAGGAAATTAGCGCAGGAGAAGGGGAGCAAGATATTGCCCTGTCACGCTCTCTGGCACCTGACATATCGTCTCTGGTGTGCCTGTAGCTATAATTTTTCCTCCACCTTGTCCTCCTTCAGGACCTAAATCAACCACCCAATCTGCCGTTTTAATCACATCAAGGTTATGTTCAATAATGACGACGGTATTGCCAGCATCCACCAGTTTATTTACAACAGTTAACAGCAACTGAATATCCGCGAAATGTAAGCCAGTGGTAGGTTCATCAAGGATATATAAGGTTTTGCCAGTACTTCGTTTAGACAATTCTAGAGACAGCTTAATTCGCTGAGCTTCCCCTCCAGATAAAGTTGTAGCACTCTGACCTAAGCGAATATAACCCAATCCCACATCGACTAAAGTTTGTAAGCGACGAGCAATCGCAGGTACGGCTGAGAAATAGTCTAGGGCTTGTGTAACAGTCATATTAAGCACTTCGCTAATGTTATACCCACGATAGCGAATATCTAGCGTTTCACGGTTATATCGTTCTCCATGACAAACATCGCAAGGGACATACACATCAGGAAGAAAGTGCATTTCTACCTTAATGACACCATCTCCTTGACAGATTTCACAGCGACCACCTTTGACATTAAATGAAAAGCGGCCTGCATCATAACCTCTGGCACGTGCTTCAGGGGTACTGGCGAATAATTCACGAATAGGAGTGAATAGTCCAGTGTAAGTAGCAGGGTTACTGCGAGGAGTGCGGCCTATAGGGCTTTGGTCTACGTTAATCATCTTATCCAGAAACTCCACCCCAGTAATGCTTTCATAAGGAGCAGGTTCTGCATTACCTTTGTTTAAATCCCGCATGAGAATAGCTCCCAGAGTCTCATTCACTAGGGTCGACTTCCCAGACCCAGATACTCCCGTGATGCAGACAAGTTTGCCAAGAGGAATATCTAAATTGGCTTGTTTAAGGTTATTTCCAGTACATCCATGTAGTTTTAACCATTGCGTTTCTTCTGTTACTACACGTCGTTTGCCTGCTGTGATTTGTTTGCGTCCACTTAAATATTCGCCTGTAATAGAGGCAGGTTGTTGCGTTAAGTCCTCTGCTGTGCCTTGGGCAATAACTTGCCCCCCGTTTTCACCAGCACCAGGTCCCATATCGACTACCCAGTCCGCTGCACGAATCATATCTTCATCATGTTCGACCACAATGACGCTATTGCCTAGATTACGTAAATGTTGTAGTGTCTGAATTAAGCGATCGTTATCACGTTGATGTAATCCGATAGAAGGTTCATCCAGTACATACATAACCCCTGTTAATCCTGAGCCAATTTGAGAAGCAAGACGGATGCGTTGAGCCTCTCCTCCAGAAATCGTATCAGCACTCCTATCTAAAGACAAATAAGTCAATCCAACATTATTTAGAAAATGTAGCCGAGATTGAATTTCTCGGATAATACGTTCGGCGATTTCTTGCTTGACCCCAGTTAATTTTAACTGATCAAACCATGCCAGGCAGTCGGCTAATGACATGGCTTCAACCTCGTAAATGCCTAGGCCTTTTTTGACATCATTAGGACGAATATCATCGCCAATCATCACATTACGGGCATCTTCTTTTAGGCGTGAACCATGACAACTTGGACAAGTCACTGTTGAACGTAATTTAGCGAGCTCTTCTTTGATGTGAGGCTCCTCTGTTTCACGCCAACGTCGTTCAAGATTTGGCAAAATACCCTCAAAAGGATGCTTTCTAAATGAAGTTTGACCTTTGTCATTTAAATAAAGAAAATTTATCTCTTCATCCCCAGAACCATAAAGCAAACATTGCTGAATCTCAGACGGAAGTTGGTTAAAGGGGGTTTCTAAGTCAAAACCGTAATGAAGTGCAAGGCTATTGAGTGTGGCATGAGTAAAACGATTACGTGAGTCCCAACCCTGAATAGCCCCGCTTGCTAGACTTAAATCTGGGAAAGCAACGACACGATGTGGGTCAAATACTTGAGTTACACCAAGACCATCACAAGTTTGACATGCCCCCACGGGGTTATTAAAACTAAATAGGCGAGGCTCTAATCCACTAAGACTATAACCACATACAGGACAAGCATAGTGTGTTGAATAGGCTATCTCCTGTGCTGTATCCATATCTAGCACGAGCACACGACCGTTGCTTAATTTCACAGCAGTTTCGATACTGTCGGCCAGACGTTGTTTATTTTCTAGGCGTACTTTTAAACGGTCTATGACTACATCAATATCGTGTTTTTCATTTTTATTGAGAGTAGGGGCATAATCCAATTCAGTCATTTCCCCATCAATTCTTACACGAATAAAGCCTTGAGCTTGAAATTGGGCAAATTTATCTTCAAACGACCCCTTGTTTCCTCTAGCCACTGGGGCCAATAAACTAATACGCGTTCCCTCTGGCATGGATAGAATGGTATCCACTATTTGTGATACGCTTTGGGCTTGTAATGGCTCCCCATGGATAGGGCAATGAGGAGTGCCAATCCGTGCATATAACAAACGTAAATAGTCGTGAATTTCTGTGATAGTACCTACAGTAGATCGAGGGTTATGACCAGCAGTTTTTTGTTCAATAGCAATGGCCGGTGATAAACCCTCAATAAGATCCACATCGGGCTTGTCCATTAATTGTAAAAATTGTCTTGCATAGGCAGAAAGACTTTCTACATAACGGCGTTGCCCCTCTGCATAGAGAGTATCAAAAGCAAGGGATGACTTACCAGAACCTGATAAGCCAGTAAGCACGACAAGTTTATGGCGTGGTAAATCAACAGAAATATTCTTTAAGTTATGTGTGCGAGCACCACGGATGCGAATGGCTTCTTGTAAGGAAATGCCAGTCTCTAGGGAGCTTGTCTTGTTGGCTGATTTTTTGGCTGTTTTGATAACAGTTTTAGAGGTCGATGTAGTTGCCATAGAAATAATAAGCAAAATTCTGAATAACCTATTACTATAACTTACCTTTTAAGTAAGGTAAAATACAAAACCACTTAAGACACATTTCTAAACATTAAATTATGGTTAATTCCTCTGCTCAATCTTCAACAACACAACAACAAGCTCGTCGTATTCCATTGACATCACAAGAGCGCAAGGTAAGTACTAATCTAGCTTTGCTATTTGCTGTACGGATGTTAGGTTTGTTTTTACTTACCCCAGTTTTTGCTGAGGCTGCTAAGCAGTTATCAGGTGGGGACAATTTACAAATGGTTGGTATGGCTATCGGTGCTTATGGTCTAACACAAGCTATTATGCAGATTCCTTTTGGTATGCTATCGGATAAGTTTGGTCGCCGTCCCATCATTATTATTGGTATGTTGCTGTTTATTATTGGGGGGGTGATATGTGCTTTGGCCAATTCTGTGACTGGTGTAGCAATAGGGCGTGCAATTCAAGGGTTTGGAGCCGTATCTGCTGCAATTACTGCGTGGATTGCTGATTCTACTCGTCCAGAAGTGCGGGCACGGGCTATGGCAATGGTAGGGGGGTCAATCGGTTTATCATTTGCAGCCTCATTAGTATTATCACCTCTATTAGTAGAGTATGTGGGACTTAGCGGCTTATTTTGGGTGATTAGTTTATTAGGTTTTGTCTGTTTATTATTGGCAACATTTTTTGTGCCAGTAGTGCCTATGCACGACCAAGCAATGGCGGATGTTCCCATCACACAGGTGTTGAAAAACGATAGTTTATTACGTTTAAATGGTGGCGTATTCTGTCTGCATTTTACCTTGATGTCCTTATTTGTTGTATTGCCCTCATTATTTGTTCAGCTAGGAGGGCTAACACTGGGCGCCTTGTGGAAAGTGTATCTCCCTGTTATTGTGGTTGCTTTGGTTTTAATGGTGCCAGCTGTCTTTTATATTGAGACCCGCCAACATCATAAATCGGGTTTTGTCATAAGTCTTGGTGTATTAGTGGTATTGATGCTTGCATGGTTGGGATTAAGTCAGTCTTATTGGGGCAGTATTACTGCTTTGTTGGTATTTTTTGTATTATTTAATGTGCTTGAGGCACTTATTCCTTCTATGGTGTCGCGTGTGACTCCTCCTCAACATAAAGGCTTGGCATTAGGACTTTACAACATGTTCCAAGCCTTTGGGGTTGCTACAGGGGGGGCTGTTGGTGGGATATTGGCTCGCCATGCTTCCGTACATCTTGTATTTTTGATGGCTGCTTTGTTGCTCTTGTTATGTAGCATTGCGGCTTATCGTATGAAAGCCATCGCTTATGTGGCATAAACAATGTATGAAGGCAAATTCTTATATTGCCTAAAAGTTTTAGGGAGAACCCTTTTTTGTACTGATAGTGATTGTTTCATCTAAGCATAGAAGTCAGCTAGCTATGTGGGCACTCAAAATTAACTCTTTTTTGAGAGATATGTTAGCAGTTTTAGAGATTTTTTGATTGCCTGCTTTACGCCTGTAAACCTTGTTTTTGGGGGAGCTGTTGAGTCAAAACAAGGTACTAAAATAGGATGTTTTTGTCCATAGGGGCTAGGCAAACATCACAATTTAGGAAACAATGAGGTTCGATTTTTTAAGGAGACAACTATGGCATCAGTAAATAAAGTCATTCTCATTGGGAATTTAGGTCGTGACCCTGAAGTGCGTTATAACGCAAATGGTATAGGGGTTGCCAATTTTAGCTTGGCAACGACATATGGTTGGACAGACAAACAGACCGGTGAACGCAAAGAGGAAACAGAGTGGCATCGAGTGGTCACTTTCGGGGCATTGAGTGATATTGTAGAGCGTTTTTTGCGAAAAGGAAGTCAGGTTTACATTGAGGGACGCTTGAAAACTCGTAAATGGCAAGATAAAAGTGGTAAAGATCAATACACAACAGAGGTGATTGCAGAGCAAATGCAGATGTTGGGTAAGCCCATTAGCTCTACAGAATCTCAGGAATCTGCAGAGGCTACATCAGACTTGAATATGGATGAGGAGGAAATGCCACCGTTTTAGCTGATAAGAGTAGCATATACACCCTGATGACAGGTATAATGCACTTTAATCATTGAATTTAGGAACCGACATGGCATCAGTCAATAAAGTAATTTTAGTGGGTAATCTTGGTCGTGACCCTGAAGTCCGTTATAACCCAGACGGCTTTACCGTGGCCAATGTGAGTATTGCAACAACTTTTGCGTGGAATGATAGAAATACAGGTACTCGCCGTGAAGAAACAGAGTGGCACCGGGTAGTGTTCTATAACCGTCAAGCCGAGGTTGTGGGTCAATATCTTAAAAAAGGTAGCCAAATTTACGTTGAGGGGCGTTTACGCACTCGCAAATATATGGGTAAAGATGGCATCGAACGTTATACCACTGAAGTGATTGCTGACTCTATGCAAATGTTAGGTGGCCGTAATGCAGGTGATGCAAGTGCTGATGAGGGTATGGCACAATATGGAAGCGGAGCGACTGCTGGTTATGGTGCAGGTGCTCCTGGCTATGGAGCTAGTGGTGCAGCAGCAGGCGGTTATGGTGCCTCACGTCAGCCTATGGATGGTGGTTTTGCATCTCAAGGTACTCCACCATCTCGAGCAGCTTCTGGCAACCATAATGCTCCTACACAACAAGCAGCAACAGGTGTCAATCCCCCAACCCCTGGAATGAGTCGCCCTAATGCCCCTAAGTCACTAGAAGCTGATAATTTTACTGGCATGGATGAGGATATTCCGTTCTAGTATGCCTTTTATTAATCAAGGAGACTGATATGAAAAACGTACTGTTAATGGGCTTGTTATTGGCTGTTGCCTCTACTGCTTCGGCAACAGAGTATAAGATTGATCCACATCACACGAATGTGCGTTTTGAGGTCGATCACTTTGGTACAAGTACCAATACGGGAGGCTTTAATGAGATTAATGGTACTGTGCAATTAGATGTGGCTAAGAAGGCGGGTAGCGTGGATATTGTTATTCCAGTCAAAACTATTGCAACGACCTCAGAAGCTTTTAAAGGTCATTTATTGGCGGCTGACTTGTTTAATGAAGCTCAACACCCAGAGATTCATTTCACCTCGACTCAGTTCCATTTTGATGGTGATAAGGTGACTTCTGTAGATGGCAATTTAACTTTATTGGGTAAAACAGCACCAGTGACACTAACAGCGGATCGTTTTAACTGCTATGATAGTCCTCGATTTAAGGCACAAGTCTGCGGAGGTGATTTCTCGGCGACTATTGACCGCACTCAATGGGGTATGAATTTTGCTGCTCGCACAGAGAAGGCAAAACAGGTGAAATTACTCATTCAAGTCGAGGCTGTGAAACAGTAGACCTATACGGCCAAAGATTGTTTGGCGGAGCGTCTTTTACTATTTGATTAAGTGGTGTCTAATGCTTTAGACGCCACTTTTTGTATGGTTAGCTAATAGACCTGCTTCAGTTAAATTAACCTGCTTCGGTTTAAATTAAACATGCTCATCTATAGGGTCAAAGTGGGTGAGCACTTCAATGACTTTGCCAGATTCTCTCAATCGTTGACTTACTTTAAAGGCAATACTGTGCGCTTCTTTTACAGTCATTTCTGAAGGGAAATTTAAATCCACTTCCACAAGGATAAAGTCCCCTGATTTACGAGTACGCAGTTTGTGAAACCCCATTACTCCAGGAGTAGAGCTGATAATCTCCTTGATATGTGCGATTTCTTGTTTGTTGGCAGCTTGGTCGCTTAATTCTTGAATAGCATCCCATGTAAATCTGATGCCTACTTTGCTAATCATAGCACCTACGATGATGGATGCCGCAATGTCTGCCCATGTAATCCCCGCCAAATGTGCCAAAATAGCAATAAATACAATCAATGATGAGAGCGAGTCAGAGCGAGCATGCCACGCGTTGACAATAAGCATAGTGGACTCTACTTTCTTGCCAATAGCGAGGAGGTAGCGGAATAGACACTCTTTGGCAATCAGTACCACACCTGCAGTTACCAAGGCAATATAGTGTACATTAGGTAGATGGGAGCTTCCTTCGAGGAGGATATTGGCACCATGCCAAATCATACTTGTGCCGATACCAATAAGTAATAGTCCAATAAAAAGACTTGCTACGTTTTCAAAACGATAGTGACCATATGGATGTTCCTCATCAGGAGGAGCATCGGAGAATTTATTAGCAATTAATACAATAGTGTCTGATACAAGGTCTGACAGAGAATGAATGGCATCAGCAATTAATGCAGCTGATGCAGCCCATACCCCTGTTAGAAATTGCATCATGCAGAGTAGAAAATTTACAAGAACACTCACCCATGTAGAGCGAGAAGCCGCCTGTTTACGTTCAAGAGCGGAGATAGAGGGGGAGTTCGATTGACGCATGATGGAAATCTACTAGTTAAAAAAGAGCAGAAAATCACTGGCAGGATATGTGCATAGGTGATTCTTTAAGCCTTGTTGTTTTAACCTCAATTCTAGCACAGAGCATCATTGCCCTAGTAGTGGGTCTATGTCATTTTAAGCATATCAATCACTACACGTAAAGCAGGGGATACCTTGCGATGAGGGTGATAACAAATCACTTGTAATCGTACCAGGTGCCAACCATACAGACTTATACGATGGAGGCGTGCAGCACGATAAGATTCCATTTGATAAGATTGTAGCGTTCTTCCATCAGTATTTAGTAGTTTAAAAAACCAGTGGCTATCCTTGTCCTGCTTGATATATCGTGAATCACTCAGGTAGAATGATGGCATTCAATAAGGATAGTCATGAAAGATTTAAAAATTGTTTTTGCAGGCACACCGGAGTTTGCACGATTAGCCTATAAAGCTATTGTTGATGCTGGTTTTAGTGTGCCACTAGTATTAACTCAGCCAGATCGTCCTGCTGGGCGTGGTATGAAATTACAGGCCAGTGCAGTTAAGCAAGAAGCCTTGGCACAAGAGGCAGAAATATTACAACCCTTAAGCCTGCGTTTGGATGGTAAGTACCCAGAAGAGGCCTCCTATGCCAAAGAGGTCTTAGAGCAGCTTCAACCTGATGTAATAGTGGTTGCTGCCTATGGTTTGATTCTACCTCAATGGGTTTTGGATTTGCCAAAGTATGGTTGTCTTAATATCCATGCAAGTTTATTACCTCGTTGGCGTGGTGCTGCTCCCATCCAACGAGCGATTGAGGCTGGAGATGCCAAGACGGGCATAGGTATTATGCAGATGGCAATCGGTTTAGACACAGGCGATGTATTGCTTGAAAAATCTATTGCTATTGAGGAGCAAACAGCAGCACAGCTTCACGATCAGTTGGCTGCACTTGGGGCAGAAGCCATTGTAGAAGTACTGAATCAACTAGGCACAGGCTCTCTAAAAGCAGTTCCTCAGTCGGAGCAAGGGGTTACTTATGCGAGCAAGTTAGAGAAGTCAGAGGGGCATCTATCCTGGGATATGGATACACAGACTTTATGGCGTAAAATTCGTGCATTTAACCCAGTACCAGGTGTCGTGCTCCCATTAGCAGGACTAAAGGATTCCGTCAAAGTGTGGCAGGCTACGGTGGTGAGTTCAGAGGTTAAAGCCGCTCCTGGTACGATTTTGGCAGCGACTACCGCAGGGATTGATGTCGCTACGTTGAATGGTGTTCTGCGTATTTTGGAGTTGCAAAAAGCAGGCGGTAAGCGACAAAGCGTGCGTGATTTCTTGAATGGGAACAAGGTGGGGTAATCCCCACCATCAACGCTATTTGTGCATAGTTTATTAATGAGCACCGCCTCCGCCACCTTTACTGCTAAAAGGAGGCTTTGCAAACCATACCATCACAATAAGTGTGGCAAACACTGCCCCACATAACCAAAAAATATCATTGCTTCCCATAATTTGGGTTTGTTGGTTAATAGTGCGTTCTAGCACACTGAATTGTCTTCCATCCCCAATACCAGCTGCCGCCATGCCCTGAATGGTTTGTACTGCATGATTATTGTATGGATTAATAACCTCGCTTAACTGACTGTGGTGCAAAGCATTACGGCGATCCCACATTGTCATCACAAGTGAGGTACCAATACCGCCAGCAAGGATACGAATAAAATTGGAAATACTTGAGGCTGCTGCAATGCTATGTCCAGGAATCTTGGACAAGGTAATCTGTGTTAAAGGCATAAAGAACATAGCCATCCCAATTCCTTGTACGAATTGAGGCCAGAATACATCCATGAAGTCCATTTGAGCATTGAAGTCTGTACGCCAGAAAAAACAACTGGCATAGACCAGGAAGCTGATAGTGACTAGCACACGCATATCAAGTTTATTGCTGTACTTACCAATGATGGGAGAAAGAAGGACAGGAAAAATACCAATGGGGGCTGTTGCAAAACCTGCCCAAGTGGCGGTGTAGCCTAATTGAGTTTGTAATACGAGTGGCAATAACACAATGGCACCCATATAAACTAAAAACGCTGTACTTAATGTCACCACACCTACGGTAAAATTACGATCTAGGAATAACTTTAAGTTCACAATAGGGTGTTCAGCATACCATTCCCAAATAATAAAGTAGCTTAAACTCACCACGGCTACGACACAAAGAACAATAATTTCTGTTGAGCTAAACCAATCTAGCTCACGACCACGATCTAGCATCATTTGTAAAGCACCGACACCGATGACCATTAGTGCTAATCCCATACGGTCAATAGGTTGTTGTACTGTGGGGGTTTCGCGATGTTTGAGTTCACGCCAAGCCACCCAACCACCAATAAATCCGATAGGAATATTGATAAAGAAAATCCACCCCCAGTGCCAGTTATCGCTAATAATCCCCCCTAAGATAGGACCAAAGATTGGTGCCACAATAATCACCATAGACCAAAGTGCTAGTGCTAATGGGCGTTTCTCTGGTGGGTAGGCTGCCATCAGTAGACTTTGCGAGAGAGGAATCATAGGACCCGCCACTGCCCCCTGCACAATGCGGAAAAAAACCAGTAAACCTAGACTTGGAGCAATACCGCATAAAAAAGAGGCGAGTACAAATAAGAACACCGCAGAGACAAAGACTCGTACCTCACCATAACGGCGTGCGAGCCACCCCGTCAATGGTACTGAAATTGCATTAGACACAGCAAATGAAGTAATCACCCATGTGCCTTGACTAGTAGCTGCGCCTAGGTTACCAGCAATAGTTGGTAGGGCAACGTTAGCAATGGTAGAGTCTAACACTTGCATAAACACTGCCAAAGACAGAGCAATGGTGACAAGAATCAGTGACGAACCTTGTAATGGAGATACTCGCATCTACTGCTCCTTATTGAGCATAACTGGCAAAGATATTGTCAATAACTGTGTTTACAGGAGTCCAATCCTCATCGGGGAGGCTTTGAACATCTTTAGCATTGTCTGTTGTTGCAACAGGCTGACCATCTTTGTTGGAGGTATCTACCTCTACACTCATGGAAAGTCCCACACGTAGCGGATGTTCAGCCACTTCTTTGGCATCTAGGGCTATGCGTACAGGTAAGCGTTGGACTACTTTAATCCAGTTCCCAGTTGCATTTTGTGCCGGTAATAAGGCGAAAGCTGAACCTGTGCCTGCGGATAAACCAACAACGGTACCGTGATAAGTTACCTTGCTACCATAAATATCTGCAGTGATTTCTGCCGGTTGACCAATACGTAGATTAGCTAGTTGGGTTTCTTTAAAATTGGCATCAACCCATACATTATGTAATGGTACTACCGCCATAAGCGCCGCTCCAGGGGCAACTTTTTGACCTACTTGGACATTACGCTTGGCGACTTGTCCATCGATAGGGGCTTTAATCTGTGTGCGTTGTAGATTAAGCCATGCTTCTTTGACATGACTAATTGCCATCAGAACCGCAGGTTGTTGGCGTAGGGGGACATCATGTCCAAGAGCTGCTTGAGCTGCTCGGTCTTGTGCTTCAGCGGCTGATAAAGCTGCTTCTGCTTCTGTTACTGCGGCTCGTGCATGAGTAAGCTCTTCTGTGGAAATAGCATCTGTACCTGCTAAAACTTCACGACGTTTTAAGTCCGCTTTGATACGGTCAAGCTGAACTTTTTTGGCATTCACCTGTGCTTGTGCTTGGTGTCTGGCTGCGATTTGTTGTTGATTTTGACGGATGGCATTAATCAACTCACTTTGGGCTCGTTCGTAGGCTAATTGCATATCGCTATCATCAAGACGGACTAGCAACTGACCTGCTTTTACCATATCTGTATCGTCTACAGCTACTGCTTGTACTGTACCGGTAACCTGTGGAGTAATTTGCACAGTATGTCCGTTGATATAGGCGTCATCAGTGCTTTCCTCATGTTGCCATACTAAGAAATACATGGCGGCAAAACATAGGCCGATAATAAGGAAAAAGAGAGTTAACAATACTAAATGACGCTTGCGACGGTTTTGTCGGCGTAGAGTTTGTAAGGATTCTGCTGAGGTAGCAGGTGAAGAAGTATTTTCTGAACTCATGATTCTACCCTTTAAAAAATATTGTTGTTATTGTTGGTTTGAGGTCTGAGCAGCTGATGCAATTTGTGTAGAGGATCCTAAATGCCCAGAGGTTGCTTGTTGAGTGATACCCCCTCCTAATGCAACTTGAAGGTTGTTCCAGCTCTGTTGCTGCCAAGCATAAGTTTGCCAATATGTACTCTGTGCACTGAGTGCAGCATCTTCAGCTTGCAGACGGCTTAAACCATTTTCTAGCCCAGCTTGTTGACGTAATGAGCCAGCATTGGCAGCCTTTTGTGCAACCTGCCATGCTTGTTTTTGAAGAACAACTGCATCATAACTTTGCTGATAGTCGCTGATGGCATCAGCAGCTTGTTGCAAGGCGGTCAACACCGTTTTGTTATACACGGCCACTTGTTCATTGTACTGTGCCTGTTTGCTAGACAAATTTGCTTGTAGTTGTCCAGAAGTGAAGATAGGTAAGGTAATGGCAGGCATAAAGCCTAATATACGAGACGTAGAAGTTAAAACATCAAAGGCATCAATATGAGATAAGCCAGCCAAGCCTTTTAACTCAATATTGGGATAAAATTCCGCTTTTGCTGCTTGAATACCAAAATAGCGTGACTGTAATAGAGCTCGTTGAGCTGCAATATCAGGGCGTTGACCGAGGATGTCGGCACGTAGACCATTGATGGTAACAGAGGGTATAGCGGAGAATTGTATTGAGGTTGGTGAAAGTACTGTAGGTGATTGTCCAGTGAGAATGGCAATGCTGTGCAGAACACGTTCACGCTCGGCAGTTAGTTGGCGTTGTAAGGCTTGTAGTGCCAAGATAGCTTGGCTTTGGGCGTAAGTAGCACTAGCAGGTAATAGACCTGTCTTTACACGACTGGCGAGTAAGCGTTGTAGCTGTTCATTTACAGAGATGCGTTTGGTAGTGATAGCCAGTTGTGTGTCTAGCAACTGCCACTGCGTATACTGAGCCACGATGGCTTGTGAAAGAATAAGTTGGGACTGTGCAAGTTGCCATTGAGCCGCTTCTTTTTGTCCTAGTGCCGATTGGATTAAACTGCGGTGTTTACCCCAAAAATCTAGAGAGTAGTTCACTGCAGCTGCCACCATACCGTTTTGTAGAACATGGTTAGTTGCATGAGAGGGGATGGCAGGGGCAGGGTCTATGTAAATAGCATTACCACTCGCTTGTAGGCCTACTTGTATCCCTGCTTGCCCCTCGGTTCCTTGCCATTGAGCCTCTGCCTGTTGGAGTCTTGCTTGGGCAATTTGCAAGTCAGGGGCATGTTGTAGGGCAGTATCGATGAGATGGTTAAGCACTGGTTGTTGTAGTGCTTGCCACCAACTAGCATAGATTAAGGCTGTTTGACCTGCTGGTAGGTTGAGTGTCTCCGCTGTAACAGTGTCTTTGAGCGGAATCTGTTGACCTACGGGGGCACACGCACTAATGACCAGTGTACCCCCCAATGTCAGTACAAACCTGGCGTATTGGGAGAGTGTGTTTTTCATAAACTGCCTTTTGTATGAAATCAACGAGTTGATTTTTTTACCATTAGCGTTTTTAGCAATAAACGTTTTAACTCTTGTAGTTCATTTACCTCAAGTTCCGACCAGATTTTGTTGCGAATATCCGAGACTACAGGCAATGTTTCTTTAAGAAGCTTTTCTGCAGTATGAGTTAACTTTAAAGTAACCTTACGTCTATCTTCAGGCTGTGCATAACGAATTAACCAGCCTTTCTCAACCATTTCATCAGAAAGGCGTGTAATGCTAGTGCGTGAAAGATTGAGAATTTTGCTCATCTCAGAAGGTTGAAGCTCATTTTCTGGACGGGAGTAAATAGCCCATAATCCGTACCATGAACTAATAGATAAACCATATTTCTTAAGATATCCATCAATGGAAGAGTTGATTTTAGTCTGTAATAGGTGGATTAAATTACCTAATAGTACTAGGTCTGGATTCAATTCAGGTACTTTTGTACAAATTCCTTCTAAAGCCTCTTCTAAAGCAGAGATAGATATAGGTTCAGGTGCAGTGATTGACATAGTCAGTAGAAAATTATCAAAAAATTAGTTGTGGGTGAAAATAAAGAAGAGCTGAATAATACCATAAGAAATTATTTCTATTAAAATTATTTTGTATAAATAAATTTCTATTTCTTATAAATGGCAAATAAGCAATCAGGTGTTGGTTATTTAAAAATGGAGTATTTTAGGGAGAGGGCAACGGCTTATGGTATCCAATATTTCAGTAAAATACGGGGGTTAGAGCAGAGGAGCATTTTCCAAAAGTAGAAAATGCTCCTTTGGATAGAGCAGAAAAAGTAGTTAGGATTGGATACGAATAATATCAGCGTATAAATCGTATTCATCAGCATCTGTGACAAGTGCACGGACCATATCACCTACTTTGACAGGAGTTTCCTTGTCTAGATAGACTAAGCCATCAATTTCTGGTGCGTCGGCACTAGAGCGTCCGATAGGAAAGCCTTCCTCGTCAATTTCATCAACAAGAACAGAAATTTCTTTACCAATTTTACCTTGTAAGCGTGCCGCAGAAATTGCTTGTTGATGTGCCATAAAGCGTTCCCAACGATCTTGTTTAATCTTTTCAGGAACTTGGTCAGGTAAATCATTGGCTGAAGCACCGTCAACATCAGAGTATTTAAAACAGCCCACGCGGTCAAGTTGTGCTTCACTTAACCAGTCTAACAGGTATTGAAAGTCTTCTTCTGTTTCGCCAGGGAAGCCAACAATAAAAGTGGATCGAATGGTTAAATCAGGGCAAATTTCACGCCATTTCTTAATACGTGCCAGAGTTTTATCCTCAAAAGCAGGACGTTTCATGAGTTTAAGGATTTTGGGGCTTGCGTGTTGGAATGGAATGTCTAAATATGGGAGCACCTTGCCTTCTGCCATGAGAGGAATGATGTCATCAACATTAGGATAAGGATAAACATAATGTAAACGCACCCAAACGCCCAGTGTGCTTAAGGCCTCTGCTAGTGAAATCATCTGTGTTTTTAGTGGCCGACCGCCCCAGAAACCACTACGATATTTGATGTCTACACCATATGCACTGGTGTCCTGAGAAATAACAAGAAGTTCCTTGACTCCTGCTTTCACAAGACGCTGGGCCTCGTCCATTACCTCACCAATAGGGCGACTCACTAGAACCCCTCGCATAGAGGGGATAATACAGAAACTACAATGGTGATTACAGCCTTCAGAAATCTTGAGATAGGCGTAATGACGAGGGGTTAGCTTAATTCCTTGAGGAGGAACTAAGTCCACAAAAGGATCATGATCTACTTTGGGAGGAACAACTTCATGTACAGCACGTACCACTTCTTCATATTGCTGTGGCCCACTGACAGATAAAACGCTAGGGTGAACCTGGCGAATGACACTCTCATCAACACCCATACAGCCTGTGACAATAACTTTCCCATTTTCGGAAATTGCCTCACCAATGGCATCAAGCGATTCTGCTTTGGCACTATCAATAAAACCACAGGTATTGACGACTACTACATCAGCTCCCTCATAGGAAGAGGAGATTTGATAACCCTCAGTGCGTAACTGTGTCAAAATGCGTTCAGAATCCACTAATGCCTTGGGACAGCCAAGGCTTACAAAACCAACTTTAGGTGTTGTCATAAAAAACCTTTTTAGAAATTTCCATTGCACGCTATTTTAGCAGATGTGTTTTTATGAGTGACAAGGACAAGAATGTAGATGCTCTTTCTATAAGTTTGGTTAAATTTGGTAAACTAGAACCATTCTTGCGATTGGAAACTTATATGAGTACAGTAAAGCCGCTCAAACCGACTACACCTAAATCAGAGATGCCAAAACTATCAACGGTTCTTTTTGATGCAGCCCAGGCTGTTCGTCAAGTGTTGGCTGGGCAGTCTCTGACCGAGGTTTTGGATGCAATCTCTCGTGAGCGTAAAGCAGCTGTGCAGGCGATTAGTTTTTATAGCATGCGATATTTAGGAACTGCTCAGGCATTAAGTCAATTATTACTAAGCAAAAAGGTTCCTAACCCCTTGGTGCAAGCCTTGTTATTAGTGGGACTGTGTTTGTTGACTGTCAAAAAGCGTGATGAGATGGCTTGTGCCATAGAGAATCCAGCAGAGGAAGAGTTATCTCAGCAGCATATTCCGCGTTACCAAGATTTTACAGTAGTAGATGAGACGCTCAAAGCAGCACAGATGCATAAAAAATCTGCACCTTTTAAGGGGCTTTTAAATGCTTGTTTACGTCGTTATCTCCGTGAGCAAGACAGTCTGTGGGAAAAGGTGCAGCAACAAGAAGAAGCACGGTTTAACTACCCCCAGTGGTGGATTGACCTGATTCGGCGAGCGTATCCGCAGCAATGGCAGGAAGTGTTAAATGCTGCGAATACCCCTGGGCCATTGACATTACGCGTGAATCGTCGCCGAGTAACAAGGGATGATTTCGCAGCAGAATTGACGCAAGCAGGATTGTCTCATCTCCTTTATGGGGAAGATGCTATTATTCTCAAAAAAGCGGTGCCTGTACAGCAAATCCCCGGTTTTGATGCCGGTTTGTGTGCTGTACAGGATGCGGGAGCACAGTTGGCTGCCAGTATATTACCTCTAGCCAATGGGTTGCATGTGTTGGATGCATGTGCGGCTCCTGGGGGCAAGACTGCTCATGTACTAGAGAGGGCAGATGTGGAGATGACAGCACTTGATATTGATGCAAAACGTCTAGCACGAGTGCAAGAAAACCTACAAAACTTGGGGCTGTATAGTGATAAAGTCCACTTATATACCGCTGATGCTTCTCAATCTACTTGGTGGGATGGACGGCTCTTTGATATTATTATGGCAGATGTACCTTGTACTGCGTCGGGGATTGTGCGACGCCATCCGGATATTAAGTGGCTACGTAAGCAGTCAGATGTATCGAAAACAGCAGCACTGCAGCGTCTTATTGTTAAAAATCTCTGGTCTCTATTAAAACCAGGAGGGTATTTTCTCTACATCACCTGCTCTGTTTTTCCGCAAGAGGGAGTAGAACAGGCGGCGTTTATTGAGCAATCCTTCTCCGATGCTCAGCGTTTAGCAGCTCCAGGACAGCTGCTTCCTATTCATCCTCAAGGAGGAGTATCTTTACACGATGGTTTCTTTTATGCACTATTTAAAAAGCAAGAGAAATAGCATGGTGATGCACTACTTTGGTAGGATGATTATCGGCTTATTGCTGATAGTAGGAAGCCAAGCCGTGGCACAAACTGTCTCACAAGCTACATTTAAAGAAGTGAAAATTAGCGAGGTGAATAAGCAAAAGTTAAATGTAGCAGTAGATATTGACTTGTCGTTAAGCCAAGAGCTGCAAGCAGCATTGGACAAGGGAATGCCACTGTTTTTTACACTAGATATGAAGTTGTATAAACCTCATCAATTTTGGTGGGATAGTTTGGTATATGAAGAATCTCGTACAATTGGTATTCGTTACAATATGCTTTTAAGAGAGTGGAGAGTCTCTCAGAATAATACTGAATTTAGGGAGTTTTCTTTGGATGATGCGATTCGACGTATCACCCGTTTGAGTAACTGGTCGATTACCTTAACATCACCACTTGAACCCAATACCGTTTATGAGGGTAAAATTCGCCTGCGATTAGATACATCCTTGTTGGCACGACCTTTTCAAATTACGGCATTGAATAATAGTAGCGCTTGGTCATTTTCATCATCATGGCAAAATTTCATTTTTTCGAGTCAAAGGCCCAATTAGTCTTAAAGTGGATTCTGCGTATAAGTCTTTTTGTGGCGGTTATTGCGGTATTTTTCTTGTTGGCATTGTTAATTGGTTCGGCAGGAAATACTTCGCGTTTTGCAGAGCAGTTTGATATTTTGCTCTTGCTTAATGGGGTGCTTGCACTTGCCCTTTTTATTTGGGTTTTTTCACTTGTTGTGGGGTTAGTCAAACAAGTGAGACGCAAAAAATTTGGGGCTAAGCTGACATCTAGATTCGCGTTTTTCTTTGCTATGATTGCCATTGTTCCAGGGGTGATTATTTATCTATTATCTGTGCAGTTTATGTCTCGCTCTGTGGAGTCTTGGTTTAATGTAAAGGTGGACAGTGCACTGGAATCTGGGTTGACGCTAGGGCAAGCCTCTTTAGACTCCATGCTGGATGATTTGGTTGCCTCTTCCCGTCGTGTGGCATTTAGTTTAGGCAATGTAACTGATTCAGATATGCCAGCTGCTTTGGCTAGGTTGAGAGATGATAATCAAAACACAGATATGTTGGTGTTTTCCTCTAATGGATCCAAAGTGATTGCGTTTGCTTCGTCTACATTTGGTTCACTATTACCCCAAATTCCCTCTGCCAACCTACTTGGTCAACTACGTTTATCTCGTCAATATGCTAGTGCAGAAGAAGTTTTTGTACCAGGAGGTGATAAAGACCGACCTAAATACCAATTAAGAGTGATTGTGCCACTGTTTTCTACTTTGAATCGTTTGGATACGAGTTTAAGTGGTAATTCAGAGCCTCATTGGCTACAGCTGACTCGCATGGTGCCAGAGAGCTTTTCTAACAACTTAAATGAAATTCAACTAGGTTATCGCAACTACGAAGAGTTGGCTTTATCGCGTGGTGGGTTGAGGCAGTTGTTCTCTATTACGTTGACTATGGCATTGTTATTGACGGTATTTGTTTCTCTAGGGATTGCATTGTGGCTAGCAAAACGTTTAGTTGAACCGTTATTAACCCTTGCTGAAGGGACGCAAGCAGTAGCAGCAGGCGATTATTGTCAAATTCCCGAACCAAAGCAAAGTGATGAAGTGGGACAATTAAGTCGTTCATTTAATATGATGACCAGTCAGCTGGAAGAAGCACGTAGGCAAGTGCAAAACAATAGGATTAAACTGGAACGCTCTAACCTATATCTGGAGAGTATTCTTGCCAGTTTAACTACAGGGGTAATGGTGCTTGACCAGTTATTTTATGTACAAAGGGTGAATAAGGGTGCTCAAGCTATTTTGCATAAATCACTAGCGGACTTTATTGGACAACCTTTGGATACATTACCTCATTTGCAAGAGTTTGCTCAAGTTATTCGTCGTGCTTTTGCATCTCATGCCGCGGTAGGTTCATCAAGGCTGTATTGGCAAGAGCAGATTGAATTGCGATTAGATGAAGATGATGGGCAGGCACGGGATTTAACCTTGTTACTGCGTGGGACACATTTAACGAGTGAGGATAATAAACATCATTACTTGTTGGTTTTTGATGATATTTCCGATATTATTTCGGCCAACCGTGCTGTCGCTTGGGGTGAAGTAGCCAGACGGTTAGCTCATGAGATTAAGAACCCACTTACCCCTATTCAATTATCAGCTGAGCGCATTCAGATGAAATTATCGCCTAAACTAGACGAGCAAGATGCACAGTTCTTGGAACGCTTGACCAATACTATTGTCAATCAAGTGTTTTCACTAAAAACCATGGTGGATGATTTCCGTGAATATGCACGTACACCACCAGCTCAATTTCAAGCTGTGAATGTCAATGAGTTAATTATGGATTTGGCCTTGTTATATGGTTGGACACCAGAGGGGAATCATGAAGAGCTCTTGTATCGACAGTTGAGATTAGAGCTGGATGACAATTTACCTCTAGTCGAAGCTGATGCGACACAGTTGCGACAAGTTTTGAATAATCTTCTCTCTAATGCTCGTGATGCGATGGAGGGGATGGAGCTGACAGGAGATGAGCCTGGGGTGACAATTCAAACACAATGCACTCATATTGAGGGTGGTTTGACAGATGATAATTGTGCTGTTCGTATTACCATTCGTGATAGAGGACCTGGATTCCCTAGTAATATTTTACAAAAGGCGTTTGAGCCTTATGTGACGACCAAGCCTCATGGTACTGGTTTGGGGTTGGCGATTGTACGTAAGATAGTTGAGGAGCATCATGGTAAAATTGAGATTGCTAATACTCCAGAGGGAGGAGCGAAGATTTCGATTCTGTTATCGCGAATAGTCAAAACCTAAGGTGCTTTTGTTATAATCAAGTAGACAAAAAACAACAGAACTTAAAGTTGCTTTTTTGAAAACATAAAAATTTTATTTTTACGATGTGTTTCACTCTGAATAGGCGGGTAATTTATGGCCAGAATTCTGGTAGTAGATGATGAGATTGGTATTCGTGAGCTTTTACAAGAAATTTTGTATGAGCAAGGTCACAGCGTTGAGTTAGCTGAAAACGTTGCTCAAGCGCGTGCTGCGCGTTTGGCTAGTCGTCCAGATTTAGTTTTGCTTGATATTTGGATGCCGGATGCTGATGGAGTAAGTCTACTCAAAGAGTGGAGTTCTCAAGGTTTATTAGATATGCCTGTCGTAATGATGAGTGGTCATGCCACATTAGATACGGCAGTAGAGGCAACGCGTATTGGTGCTGCAGATTTTCTTGAGAAACCGATTACACTAAATAAGCTATTGACTACTGTGCAACAGGTTTTGCAAAGACCTGCAACACGTGTAGCACAACCAGCAGCAGCTTCTTCTGCTTATGCCACTCCCTCAGCAGCAGCCACAGCTCCAGTAGCGTCTCGCCCTGTAGCGGCAGTGCCTCCAGCAGCCCCTACGACATCAGCTGCCAATGTGCTAGAGAGTAATAGCAGTCGGCAAGGGTACCTAGGTAGTGTTTCCCTAGATCAGCCATTACGAGATGCTCGAGATGAGTTTGAAAGAGTTTATTTTGAGTATCATCTGATGCGAGAGAATCATAGCATGACACGTGTTTCTGAGAAAACAGGGCTTGAGCGTACGCATCTGTATCGTAAACTTCGCCAGTTAGGTATTGATTCTTCTCGTAAGCGTGGCGCTTAATTGCTATTATGAAAATCTTGCTAATCGGAGCAGGGCGTGTTGGCTCTAGCGTGGCGGAGAACTTGGTCTCCGAGAAAAACGACATCACTATTGTTGATACCAATAAAATTGTATTGGGTTATTTGCAAGAGCGTTTTGATTTGCAGACCATTTGCGGTGATGGTTCATCGCCAGATGTATTAGCCCAGGCAGGAGCTGAAGACTGCGATTTAATTGTTGCCTGTGCAGCTACCGATGCCACAAACTTAGTCGTATGTAAACTTGCTAAAGATATGTTTAATGTCCCTCGACGTATTGCACGTATTCGAGGGCATTATTATGCACAACATCCTGACATTTTACAGGAGCAGTTTGGTGTTGATTCTATCATTAGCCCCGAAAGTAGTGTGACTCAGTATTTGCAGGGTTTGATTGAATTTCCTGATGCCTTGCAAGTCGTTAATTTTGCTGATGGTAAGATTAGTATTGCCATTATTAAAATCAGTAAACGTAGTACGTTGTTGGACTATCAAATCGACGAGAATCACCTTAATCTGCCTCATGGTCGCGGACGTATTTTAGAGTTGGTACGTGATGGTGAGTCTCTACCACTAGATAGATTGTTTAACCTTAAAGTTGGTGACGAGCTGGTATTGGCGATGGATACTACTGAAGCAATGAAAGCCATTGCTAGTCTGAATCGTGCCAATAAACGAGCCCGTTCAGTGATGATTGCAGGTGGTGGTAATATTGGTGCTCGTCTGGCACTAGCATTATCTAATGCAGGCTATAACGTACGTATCATTGAGCAAGATAGGGAGCGTTGTAAACAGTTAGCTTCTTTGCTGCCTGAAGATGTGTTGGTGCTTCATGGAAATGGTACTGATGAGTCACTTTTACTTAGTGAAAATGTGGATGAGATGGATACCTGGGTTGCTGTAACCAATGATGACGAGGACAATATTATGTCTTCGCTATTGGCGAAGCGTCTGGGGGCCCATAAAGTGATTGCATTGATTGCCCGTCGTGCATATGGCGAGTTGATGCAAGGTAGTATGATTGATGTGGCTGTCTCACCATCTCAAGCGACAATTGGTGCGTTATTGCATGAAGTACGCCAAGGCTCTATTGTGCGAGGTCACCGTCTACGTCGTGGTGATGCTGAAGTAATTGAGTTTGAGGTAGTAGGAGATGAGAAAAGCTCTAACGTGGTTGGGCGCTCTGTAGAGGATATCCGGTTACCTTCTTCTGCTCAAATCGCTGCGATTTTGCGTGGCGATCAGATTGTGATCCCACAAAATGATACTGTGATAGAAAAAGGCGATCATGTGATTGTTTATGCTGGTAATCGTAATGTGATGAAGCGTATTGAGAAGTTGTTCCAAGTTTCATTGCTGTTCTTCTAAAGGATGGACCGGTGAAGCGCTTTTTATACATTGCTCATGCTTTAGGACTGGTAACCATGTTCTGGTCCATTATCTTGCTGTTACCATACAGCTTCTCCATTTATTATCAAGATGGCTGGGATAAGAACTTCCTTTATGCAATTGTAATTACCGCCATGGTAGGACTCGCATTGTTTCTTATCGGCTTGCCCTTCAAACGAGAGTTGCGTCTACGAGATGGATTGTTATTGGTATTCTGTGTTTGGCTATTGTTCCCTGCGATAGGGACAATTCCTTTCATGTTGCCTTATCATACAGGCGATTTTTCACTCAGTTTTACTAAAGCCTATTATGAAGTAATGTCAGGACTAACTACCACAGGGTCTACTGTTATTGCTGATGTGACTCATTTGCCACGTTCTATTAATGCATGGCGACACTCGCTTATCTGGTTTGGTGGCATGGGTATTTTGGTGCTGGCAGTAGCCATCCTACCACTCTTAGGTGTGGGAGGGCACCAAGTGGTGCGTGGAGAGGCTGCTGGTCCTATGAAAGAGGAAAAACTTACACCTCGTATAGCTGGTACTGCTAAGGCACTCTACAGCATTTATATTGGTACAAGTTTATTATGTGTGCTTTGCTATCGTTGGGCAGGGTTGGAGTGGTTTGATGCATGGTGTCATGCAGGCTCAACAATGGGATTAGGGGGCTTCTCAACCTATACTAATGGGTATGCTGATATTAATAACCCCATAGTAGAGTTAGTAGCATGTATTTTTATGCTGTTTTCAGGAATCAACTTTGCTACTCACTTTACCGCCTTACGCCTGCGCAGCCTCAAGGCTTACATTTATTGTCCCGAGGCACTCCCTTTTCTGACCATCGTGTTAAGTAGTGCTTTGCTCATCAGTGTATATTTATTCTTGTCTGGTTATTATACAAGTTTAGAAAGTGCTTTTCGTTACGGATTTTTTAATACGATTTCTATAGCGACCACGACAGGGTTTGCTAATACTGACTATTCTTTGTGGCCTATTGCCATCCCTATTTGGATGTTAATGCTGGCTAACTTTGTGAGTTCGGCAGGCTCGACTGGTGGTGGTGTCAAGCTAATCCGTATGATTATTCTGTTTAAGCAAATAGGCATTGAATTGCGTAAATTAATCCATCCTCATGGGGTGTTCCCATTAAGAGTGAAAAAGCGCACAATTAATCGCTCCGTTATCTCAGCTATTCTATTGTTCTTAATTATCTATGCAGGGGCGGTGATGTTGTTTACTATTTTACTGCTTATTAGTGGTGTTGATTACGACACGGCGATTTCCGCCATTGTGGCAAGCGTCAGCAATCTCGGTCCTGGGCTAGGAGCTGTGGGGCCAATGGGGAATTATGGTGTATTGAATGACTTCGCTATTTGGGTCTGCACCGTTGCTATGTTGGTTGGGCGTCTCGAGTTGTTCACCGTGATGATTATTTTTGCTCCTGTATACTGGCGTAAGTAGTCTTACACACCACCCTCAAACCCAATCTGGCGCCATGCTTCATAAATGGTGATTGCCACTGCATTGGAAAGATTTAGACTACGTGAGTTAGGTTGCATAGGGAGGCGAATTGCTGCATCTAAACCGATAATTTCCCATTCTTCTGGTTTTAACCCCGCTGTTTCTCTTCCAAAAACAAAGCAGTCGCCTTTTTGAAAGGGTGTCTCACCAATACGTTTTTTGCCTTTAGTAGAAATGGCAAACACACGCTCAGGACTGGCTCCAGTCGACTGAATTGCCTCAGTTAGCGAATCGTGTACTTTTAATGAAGCATATTCATGATAATCCAGTCCAGCACGACGCAAACGCTTATCATCTAGTGAAAAAATAAAGGGGCGAACAAGGTGAAGGTGTGCACCAGTATTGGCAGAGAGTCGGATAATATTGCCAGTATTGGCAGGCATTTCAGGAGAAACAAGAATAATGTGAAACATAATAAAGACAAACCCAGCAGGGATAAATGAAATATGGGGTGAGAAATTTGCTTAAAAAACTTGGTAAAAGTCAGTTATGCCAGTGCGACATACACAGATACAAGTAAAGCAGTTTGCTCAGGGTTCTATTGTAATGTTTTTGTGGCTAGACGAAAAGTTTTCATCCTATTGAGGCTGAATCGATTTGGCTTTTACCAATACTAGGTATATTGATTACTAGAGGAGCAGTTCCTACGTGGTTTATAAATTTACGGGTTGCTTTAATGAGCTGAGCTACTGTCAAAGGAATTATCTTTAAAATTTATGCGAGGGGGCTAGCAGTGCGGGCAATCACCATTGCATCTACTTGTCGGACTCCTGCCGCTATCAACGCCCGTGCGGCACTATCCATTGTACTGCCAGTGGTCAGAATATCATCAACCAAAATCACGTGTGGGACATCTAATCGATAAGCACAGTAATACAACTGACTACTGTGTAGGAAACGATTTTGACGTGAGAGTGTCTTTTGCATCTGCTGTGAATCATGACAACGCAACACACTTAAATTGAGTGGGCAGTGAAGCATTCTAGCAAGGTGCTTAGCGAATAAGGTTGCTGGATTAAAACCTCTTTTATGTAAACTTGCCGTACGACTAGGAATGGGAATGAGAATAGCATCTTTTGATGGTAGTTGCTGTTTTTGTCGAAGTTGCTCATAGAGTAGATGAGCAAATGGGCGTGCTAAGTGCGGTTGCTGGGCATTTTTAAACTGTAGTACTAGACTATCCAGAGGGGGGATATAGTCAAAAGCAGTATAAATATGTGAGAGTATGAGTCGGTGTTCATAGCAGTTTGGACAATGTTGATTCTCAGAGAGAGCAAGTTGACAATGAGGGCAACGGTGAGCATAAAAGCGGCTGGAGAGAATATCTTCTTGACAGGTAGGACAGAATCTACCAATCGAAGCCTCAGAGTGACAGAGGGGACATTGACTTGTTAATAATGAAGTAAATAAACGCATGAAGAGTTTCTCTTGGCATAAGTAGGTGGGCGTCTTTAAATTGATTCCATGACAGCCCACTTCCGTTAGGACATTGAACAAGAATTTACAACTAAACTGATAACAAATTTCATGCAACTAGGCAGAAAAATTTACAATAAAGCCTATCGTAAATTTTGTTTTGGTACTAGTACACTAGGATAAAAATGTCCCATACACACTCATCTTCACCCCAATACTTACCGATTGATTCTCGCCATGTTGCTTTGCAGTTTGCTCGCCGTCATTCGTTAGCAGGTATACGTTTTATCTTGGATGAAATAGCTCAACGCATGATAGACCGTTTGCAATATATTCGCATTGAGCCTAGTGCCTTAATTGATATGGGGTGTGGCCCAGGGTTGCGTGTAGAGGTCTTGCAACAACGGTATCCCAAGGCACATTACATTGGGATTGATAGTTGTGAAGTTTTTATTCAAGAAGCACAACAACATTTCTCGGCAAAAGGATTAAGTGCCTTATTAAAAAAAATGACTGCTCAAAAAACGCCGGAATTCCTGCTAAAAGATATGGCGGATACGGGTTTAGCACCAGAGAGTGTGGAACTCATTTGGTCAAATTTAGCATTGCATTGGCACCCATCTCCTGAACAGGTGATGCACGAATGGCGACGTTTACTAAAAGTGGGTGGATTATGTATGTTTTCTTGTTTTGGTCCGCATACATTTATTGAGCTGAGAGAGGCAGTACAGCGAGCAGGAATCCACACTCATATGATGGAGTTTGTGGATATGCATGATTTTGGCGATATTATGCTGGAACATGGTTTTGTTGACCCTGTAATGGATCAAGAAATGATTACCTTAACCTATAAAACCCCAGAAAAATTGCTGGCGGATGTGTATCAATTTGGGGGTAATCCTTGTATTGGGCGATCAGATGGTTTACGTGGTAGAAACTGGTATCAATCTTTATTAAATGCTTTGGAACAAGGCCGCAAGGCAGATGGTTTATTGCATTTAACACTTGAAGTGGTCTATGGCCATGCATGGCGTAGTGGTATAACCAAAGGAGTTACTTCAGGTGAGACGTATATTTCTATTGATAGTATTGGAAGAAAGAAATAATTTCTTAAAATCTAATGTAATAAGAAAGGCTTTTGGAAAAATAAATTAAAACTTCTAGGGAAAACCACTATTTATTAGAAAAACTTATAGATAATTCATAAAAAACCGTTTGTTTGTTGACTCTGGTTTGATTAATATAAACCTACATGGGGAGGAGGACTCTTTTAAGTATGGAAATCAATTCTAACAACCGTGCTTAATTGAGTCCTTCGATATTTTTAGCCAACAAAGGAGTTTGCTATGTCTATCTTAAAAGGTGTGCATCATGTTGCTTATCGTTGTAAGGATGCCAAGGAAACGGTTGAATGGTATCAGAAACACCTAGGGGCAGATTTCGTGCTGGCCATTGCTGAGGATCAGGTACCATCTACCAAAGAGCCAGACCCTTATATGCATATTTTTCTTAATGTGGGCGGCAACAATATCCTTGCTTTTTTTGAGTTACCTACAAAACCTGAGATGGGGCGCGACGAAAATACCCCTGTATGGACACAGCATTTAGCATTGCGTGTGGAGTCTATGGATACGTTACTCGCTACCAAAGAGAAATTAATTGCAGGGGGTGTTGATGTACTTGGACCAGTCAACCATACTTTATTCCAATCTATTTATTTCTTTGACCCTAGCGGACATCGTATTGAATTAGCGTGTGATACTAGTACTCCTAAAATGGATCGTGCAATTGATAAGGTGAAGTGGGATATGCTTAATGAGTGGGCACAGACTAAGCGAGCTCCACAACATGCACGTTGGATTCATGATGGTAGTGAGCCGCCTGAGGTATAAATTTCTTGCTTGCAAGTATTGTCAATGCTTCGGATATTGATAATTTTGAATGGATAAACATTGCCTATTAAGACGGTGCTACACGCTGTGTTTATATCGTTAATCAATGGGTTTAGTAAATTAGAAAAGAATATATAGAGGATACAATGAAACTAGCTACACTAAAAAATAATACACGAGATGGTCGTTTGGTTGTAGTAAGTCGTGATTTGACGCGCTATATTGAGGCAGGTACAGTTAAAACCATGCAAGAGGCATTGGACAACTGGGATGATATTGTTTTGAGCTTACAACAGCAATATGAAGCCTTAAATGCAGATGCGACAATAGGAGCCATTTTTGATCCTGCCAAGGCACATTCTCCGCTACCTCGGGCTTATCAATGGGCAGATGGTTCCGCTTATTTAAATCATGTAGAACTTGTGCGTAAGGCACGTAACTCTGAGGTTCCAGCGTCCTTTTATGATGATCCATTGATGTATCAAGGTGGGTCAGATAGCTTTATTGGCCCACGAGATGAAATTTTAGCTCAACCAGAGTGGGGGATTGATTTTGAAGCTGAGGTGGTTGTCGTTAGCGGAGACCTGAAGCAAGGTGCTTCACTTGAAGAAGCAGCAAAGGCGATTCGTCTGGTTATGTTGGTTAATGATGTCTCTTTGCGTAATTTAATTCCAGCTGAATTGGCTAAAGGGTTTGGTTTTTTTCAAAGCAAGCCTGCCAGTGCGTTTAGTCCTGTTGCCGTGACACCCGATGAATTGGGGGATGCATGGCGTGATACCAAGGTACATTTACCACTTCGTGTGACTTTAAATGATAAATTATTCGGTTTTCCAAATGCAGGGCAGGATATGACATTTAGCTTTGCACGTTTACTGACACATGTGACCAAGACCCGTGATGCAGAAGCAGGGACGATAGTAGGCTCTGGTACAGTGTCTAATAAGCAGGATAATCTTTTCGGTTCTTCTGTAGAGCATGGGGGTGTAGGATATTGTTGTCTTGCAGAAGTGCGTATGTATGAAACCATTGAGACGGGCAAGCCTCAAACTGAATTTATGCAGCATGGTGATGTTGTGCGTATTGAGATGTTAGACAAAGAAGGCAACAATATTTTTGGTTCGATTATTAATCAAGTCAATACACAATATTAAGAGCAGTGCAGGTGATTCTTTCAATCTCATTGTTGATGATTCACGTATTTCCGTAATCACAGTAGTGATAGGAGAGGTGATACAACTTTCTAGCAGTATTTTTTAAAGGTACCATGAATGAAACTTTATTCTTATTATCGTAGTTCAGCTGCTTATAGAGTGCGTATTGCATTGGCTCTGAAAAATATCCCTTATGATATTGAGGCAGTTAGCCTAGTGAATAATGGGGGGGAGCATCGTACAGAGGCCTATGCTGCCTTGAATCCACAGAGACTTGTTCCCTCCTTGGAAGATGGGGGAAAGGTCTTTGGCCAATCGTTGGCAATGCTAGAATACCTAGAAGAAAAATATCCAGAGCCCCCCTTATTACCAACCGATGCATTAGGCAGAGCGAGAGTGAGATCGATTGCGTTACTTATTGCTGCAGACACTCACCCACTGAATAATATGCGAGTGTTGAAGTATTTAGTGAATCAATTTGGTTTTAGTGAGGAGCAGAAATTACAGTGGTATCATCATTGGATTCGTGAGAGTTTTGGTGCATTAGAGCGTATGTTGCAATCACCAGAGACGGGGCTATTCTGCCACGGAGACACACCGACATTAGCAGATTGTTGTCTAGTGCCACAGGTTTATAATGCTTATCGTTTTAACTGTGATATTAGTGATTTTCCCACCATTGTAAGTATTGCCAAACGATGTAATCAATTAGATGCGTTTAGGGAGGCAGCACCTGAGCAGCAACAAGATAAATAGTTTTAGGAGGATGAATAATGGCAGATTTATTTGACAACCCTATGGGGTTATGCGGTTTTGAGTTTGTTGAGTTTGCTTCACCTGAAGCCAATGTATTAGAGCCACTATTTGAGAAAATGGGGTTTACTTTGGTAGCTAACCATCGCTCTAAGGATGTCTCTTTATATCGCCAAGGAGACATCAATTTTATTGTAAATCGTGAGCCCCGTAGTGAAGCAATGTATTTTGCCAAGGAACATGGTCCTTCAGCATGTGGTATGGCTTTCCGTGTGCGTAATGCCCATGATGCTTACGCAAAAGCTTTGGAGCTGGGTGCTCAAGCTATTGATATTCCTACTGGTCCGATGGAGCTACGTCTTCCAGCTATTAAAGGTATTGGTGGGGCTCCACTGTATCTGATTGACCGTTTTGAAGACGGTAAGTCAATTTATGATATTGACTTTGAGTTTTTGCCAGGAGTAGACCCGCATCCTGTTGGGCATGGTCTTAAGCTGATTGACCACTTGACCCATAATGTTTACCGTGGTCGTATGGATTTCTGGGCAGGTTTTTATGAGCGTTTGTTTAATTTCAAAGAAATTCGTTATTTTGATATTAAAGGGGAGTATACTGGGTTGGCGAGTCGTGCGATGACTGCTCCTGATGGTTTAATTCGTATTCCGCTCAATGAAGAGTCTAAACAAGGTGGTGGTCAAATCGAAGAGTTCCTCATGCAGTTTGGTGGCGAGGGAATTCAGCATATTGCACTATTAAGTGATAATCTGCTTGATACTATTGATAAACTACGTGCATCCGGCATTCCATTAATGACAGCACCTAATGATGCTTATTATGAAATGCTAGACGAACGTTTGCCAGGACATGGAGAACCTGTTAAAGAGTTACAAGCACGCGGTCTGTTGTTAGATGGGACTACTGAGGGAGGGCAACCGCGCTTGTTGCTACAAATCTTCTCAGAAACTTTATTAGGCCCAGTATTCTTTGAGTTTATCCAACGCAAAGGGGATTATCGTGAAGGCTTTGGAGAAGGTAATTTCAAAGCGTTATTTGAGTCTTTGGAACGTGATCAGATTAGGCGTGGTGTGTTAGAAACAGCTCAGTAATCATTAAGCAGATTAAGAGTAAGCATCCCAGTGATACTGTGTCAATAAGGTGGGATGCTTGCAGTGAAAAAGAGGATGGGTAATTCCATCCTCTTTTTCATGAGTAGTAGTGAGCATAAGTATCACTTGCCATGAGAGAGGGGATTACTCATCCCCTATCCTGATTGATAATTATGCTAATACTTGGGCAAAAGCCTCTGCCACTTGATCAATGTTAGATTCATTTAGTCCTGCAACACACATACGTCCAGACCCCACAAGATAAACAGCGAATTCATCCTGCAAACGTTGCACCTGTTCAGGGTTAAGCCCTGTATAGCTAAACATACCGCGTTGTTTAATAAAGTAATCAAAATTACGATGAGGCACTTTGGCTGTTAGCGCTTCGTAGAGTCGCTGACGCATCGCTTTGATACGATCCCGCATTTGGGCCACTTCGTCTGTCCATTGTGCAAACAAGGTGGTGTCATTCATCACATTTGCCACGATATAACCGCCATGAGCAGGAGGACTAGAGTAAACACGACGTACACCAGCTTTAAGTTGACCAAGCACTAATTTTGCCTCTTCAGCATTAGGGCATACAACACTAAGACCTCCTACACGTTCGCCATAAAGCGAGAGATTTTTAGAGAAGGAGTTACTGACAAAGAATGATAACCCCATCTCTACTGCTTTACGAATAGCGTAAGTGTCTTTGTCCAAGTCATCTCCAAAGCCTTGGTATGCAATATCCATAAATGGAATAAGTTGACGTGTTTGCATAATATCAAGCAGTACATCCCATTGGGCAGGCATTAAATCAACCCCTGTTGGATTGTGGCAGCAAGGATGTAGGATAAGCACACTGTTTTTCGGTAAGGTTTTCACAAATGCGAGCATTTCATCGAATTTCACATCAATTTTGCTGGCATCATAATAAGGGTAGGTACCCACTTTGAAACCAGAGCCTTCAAAAATACTCTTGTGATTATCCCAAGTGGGATCACTGACATAGACTTGTGCATCAGGGAACCATTTTTTTAGAAAGTCTGCCCCGATTTTAAGAGCACCAGATCCACCAAGTGTTTGAATAGTTGCAATACGTTGTTCAGCAAGAGCAGGATTATCTTTGCCAAAAAGTAGGTTTTGCACTGCCTGACGGTATTCCGCTAGACCCTCCATCGGTAGATAACCACGAGGACGAGCTTCCTTGGCACGTTCAACCTCTGCGTTACGTACACTACCTAGGACAGGCAATTTGCCATTTTCATCGAAATAAATACCAATAGAAAGATTGACTTTGTTTGGTCTAGGATCTGCGATAAATTTTTCGACCAGACTGAGGATGGGATCTCCCGGGTAGTAGTCAATATGTTGGAACATAAATAATCTCCTAAGTTAGCAGTTCTGTGTTGATGCGGCAAAAACACAGAGCGGTTAGTGTAATTATACGTGTTCTTGCTTGGCTTCGCGAGTGAGGAGTTGTTGCACGGCATTGCGAGGAGATAAATCATCAAAAAGCACACGGCATACTACCTCTGTGATAGGCATATCAATGGACAAAGAATGTGCTCTTTTTAGAATATCTTGGGCACTACGAACTCCCTCGGCAGTAATACCAGAGTTTAGAATATCGCTTAAAGAGACTCCTTTGGCAATGGCTAATCCCACTTGACGGTTGCGTGATAAATCACCAGTAGAAGTAAGCACTAAATCTCCCAATCCAGTGAGGCCAGCAAACGTCCTTGCTTGTCCTTGCATGGCAACTCCAAGACGAGTCATCTCTGCCAATCCACGGGTTATCAAAGCAGCTCGTGCATTATTGCCCAACGCAAGACCATCTGCAATACCGCAGGCAATAGCAATGACGTTTTTTAGGGCTCCACCAACTTCAACACCGTTGACATCATCACTTTGGTAGATGCGGCAGAAATTATTGTGTAGTACTTCTGTCGTGCGTTGCAATACCACTGTGCTATCACTAGCGACAGTAAGAGCAACAGGCAAACCTTGAACAACCTCTCGGGCGAAAGAAGGTCCAGATAACACACCAATATGAGGAAAGCCACTGGACTCACGTACAATCTCGTGTGGCAGTTGTCCAGTCGATTGCTCAAAGCCCTTGCATGTCCAAACTATAGGAATATTGGATAAGTGTTCTTTGTCTAGCATAGAGAACCAGAAAGAGACAGTCTCGCGCATAGCTTTGACAGGAACACCAAGAATAATGAGGGCCTGGGAAGGGGATGACTTGAGATGGGTGATAGCTTCTGAGAAAGAAGCGGTCGCATGCAGCGCTTTAGGCAAAGCACAGTCGTGAAGGTAGCGAGGGTTATGGTGTTGGAGACAAATAGCCTGCGCCTGTTCAGCATGTCGGCACCACAATAATGTATGGCTATTCTGTGTCGCTGTTGCAGCTAGGGCCGTGCCCCAGCTGCCCGCACCAATAACGAGAGTTCGTAGATTAGGTGCGGCGGTCTTCATCATTATTGCTTAGTTTCTGAAGCCGCTGCCGCTAAATTTTGCTCATAAAGCGTTTGGAAGTTTACTTCAGCCAAATGTAATGGAGGCAATGAAGCACGAGTAATCAAATCAGCTACATTGGCGCGTAAGTACGGGAAAAGCATAGATGGGCAAACAATACCGAGTAAAGGGTCAATTTGTGCATCTTCAAAATTAGCGATTTCAAAAATGCCAGCTTGAGTAGCTTCAACCAAATAAACGACTTGGTCCTCGACTTTAGTGGTTACTGTTACACGTACGGTAGACTCAAACACGGTATCAGCTAGACGTTGTCCACCAACATTTAGGGCGATTTCTACAGCAGGGCCTTGTGGCTCTAGGAAAATGTGGGGTGCATTAGGCATCTCTAATGAAACATCTTTAAGATATACACGTTGTAGAGCGAAAGACTGTTCTGCTGCGTTCTCAGTAACTTCAGTAGTTTCAACGGTTGCTTCGGTTTCTGGGGCTTGGTTTTCTTCAGCCATGTTATTTCCTTAGGTAAAAATAATGAAACTATGCCGCGAGCATAGGAACTAATTTGCCTTCCGCATCCAAAGCATGAAGGTCATCACAACCACCAACATGATGGTCGTTAATAAAGATTTGAGGCACTGTCGTACGACCAGATCGTTGAATCATCTCATCACGAGCACCAGCAACCGCTTCAATATTGATTTTGTTAATATCTGTCACGCCTCTGGCAATAAGTAATTGCTCTGCTTTTTTGCAGTAAGGGCAGGTGGTTTTGTAGTACATAGTAACTTTACTCATATTTGACTCCTTATTATTTTTTCGATGAGGGACTCTTAACAGGGTATCCCTCGCTTGTCCATTCGTTAATACCGCCTTTAATCCAATAGACCTGTTCAACTTTGTTTTTAATCAACTGTTGAGCGACCTTAGCAGCGGTACGACCACTATCACAAACAAGAATGAGAGGCTTTTTAGGAAGTGCACCTATCTTCTCTAGGATAGTTTCTTGGGGAAAATGTTTAGATTGGGGCACAGACGCTTTTTTAAAGGCCTCTTCTGATCGAATATCAATAAATTGTGCATGCTCAGTATTGCTAAGTTGTACGGCCTCTTTGGCACTGATTGCCCCTTTGCCAGAGCCACCTTTTTTGGCCCCCCAGAGTAACATAGCACCAGAGACAGCAGCAAATAAGGCAAAGTAAATCGTGTTTTGATAGTATAAAAATTCCACAATAAGTCCTATTTAAGAGTGTTTTTTAAACTTAATTTAGTGATTATAAATTAGCCAAAGACTTATAGAGGATAGTTAGCTAAAATATAGGAAAAATTGTTTTTATTTTGTGGGTATTGATATGTATAAACTCGTACTTATGCGTCATGGCGAGAGCCAATGGAATCTAGAAAACCGTTTTACTGGCTGGGCAGATGTTGATATTACCGAAACAGGGCGCCAGCAAGCGTGGGCTGCAGGTAAGTTACTTCAAAAAGAAGGCTACAAGTTTGATGTGGCTTATGTTTCTGTGTTGAAGCGTGCGATTCGTACCTTATGGACGGCACTGGACGCGATGGACATGATGTACCTACCAGTGAATAAGAGTTGGCGTCTTAATGAGCGACATTACGGTGCTTTGCAGGGTTTAAATAAAGCAGAAACTGCTGCAAAATACGGTGAAGAACAAGTGCTTATTTGGCGTCGTGCCTATTCAGTAGCACCTAATCCATTATCTTTGGATGATGAGCGTCATCCCCGTTTTGACCCTCGGTACTCAGATCTCAAGCCAGAGGAGTTGCCTGCGACAGAGTGTCTCAAGGATACCGTTGCGCGTGTAATCCCTATCTGGGAAAATGCTATTGCTCCTGATATTAAGGCTGGTAAGCGGGTATTAATCACTGCTCATGGTAATAGTTTGCGTGCATTGATTAAGTACCTTGAAAACATGAGTGAAGATGAAGTTCTTAAGTTGAACATTCCTACTGGCCAACCGTTGGTATATGAGTTGGATGACAATCTTAAACCAATTCGCCACTACTATTTAGGTAACCAAGAAGAGATTGAGGCTGCATTAGCAGCGGTCGCAGCACAAGGTAAAGCAAAGTAAGTGAAAACCTGTATTTTTCTCTTATCCATGATGATGACTGCCACAGTGAGTGCGCAGTCATTGTCCACATTGAATGCGCAACAAACACAGGTTGCTAAGCAGAGGGCTGCTTTGCAATCACAAATTGATCAGTTAAGTGCACAAATTGCCAAACAAGAGTCCAATCGTAAAGATGTATTGGATGATTTAAGACAATCTGAAAAAGCAATTTCTGATACCAGCCGCAAGCTGGATCGTTTGCTGGATAGCGAACAAAAGGCCAAGGATGACTTATTGTTGGTGCAACAAGAAGAAGAGACTCAAAAGCAAATTCTAGCCGCTCAGATAGATGAATTTTCCGAGCAGCTGTTTACTCAATATGTCAGCGGTATGTCGCCATGGAAAGCGATGTTATCTGGTAAAGATGTGCAGAAAATTAGCCGAGATTTAAGCTACCTTGGCTATATTTCTCAAGCTAGAGCCAAGACCGTGAAGTCACTAAACAAAGAGATTGATCGACTCAATGAGGTCAAAAAGAAAACTCAACAACGAAAAGAGCGTCTAGCTAAGCTCACGAAGGAGGCTCAACAGGCTAAGTCTGACCTAGAAAAAGAACAAAAAGACTATCAAGTTAAATTGGGTAAAATTGAGTCTGATTTGAAAAAACGCCGTCAGCAGGCAGGTCAATTAAAAGCAGATGAGGAAAGACTTAACAGTGTTATTGCAGGAATTGAAAATAATATTCGGGCTCAACGAGAGGCACTAAGGCAAGCAGAGCTACTACGCCAAAAACAAGCTGAAGAACGTCGTAAAGCATTAGCTTTAGAGCGACAACGTAAGGCTGAACAGGCTCAGGCTCAAGCACGAGCAGCACAAGAGCAACTGGCCCGAGCAAAGGAATTACGTGAACAAGCACGACAAGCTCAAATGCAAGCTATTGCTCAACAACGTGCAGCAATGATTGATGTGCAGAAAGCACAAGAAGTGGTGAATATTGGCGGTTTGACAGCAGAGCAAGAAGAAGTCGCCAAAGCAAAGTTACAACAAGCCTTGGTGCAGCAAGCACAGACAGAAAAAGTGTTGAGTAGTGCTAAGGAGCAGGCTGAAAATGCAGAAATTGAGCGAGCCAAGGCACGGTTGGCCCAAGAAAAAGCTCGCGAAGCACAGCAATTATTGCAACAAGCCAAAGAAGATGAGCGTCGGGTACAACAAGAGGCTGATGCGGATATGAGTCGGGGATTAACAAAAGGGGCTCCATGGCCTCTACGTGGGCGTCTCTTGGGGCGGTTTGGTCAGACGAGACCAGATACAGGTGATGTTTGGCGTGGTATTTTGATTAATGCAACAGAAGGAGCTCCGGTTAAAGCGGTGGCTTCAGGCCATGTGGTTTTTGCCGATTGGATGAGAGGTTTTGGGAACTTAATCATCATAGACCACGGTAATAATTATTTGAGTGTTTATGGTTATAACCAGAGTGTGACTCGTCGGGTAGGGGATAGTGTAAGAACGGGGGCAGTGATTGCACGTGCAGGATCTACTGGCGGACAGGTAGAACCAGCACTTTATTTTGAAATTAGACAAGGCTCCAGCCCAGTTAACCCTTTGCAATGGCTGGCTCAATAAATAGGAATCAGAGATGTTGAAAGTATGGCGTACCCTACTATTTATCACAGGTTTATCGGTTGGTCTGACATATGCCCAAGACGATTCACCAAGTGGCACACAGATTCCAGAGAGTGTGCAGTCCATGCATGCCGAATCTGTTGAAGAGACGTTTTCTTACGAACAGTTGCGTCGGTTTGCTCGAGCCTTTGCTTTAGTCAAGAACCAGTATGTTGAGCCAATCAGCGATGAAAAACTCGTGGATGCTGCGATTGCTGGCATGATGAATGAGCTTGATCCGCACTCCTCTTATCTAAATAAAGATGACATGATTGATTTACAAGAAGAGACAGAGGGTGAGTTTGGTGGTTTAGGTATTGAAGTTGGTGAGGATAATGGCTTTGTCAAAATCATTTCTCCTATTGAGGGGACGCCAGCAGCCAAAGCCGGTGTATTGCCAGGAGATGTTATTGTCAAAATCAATGGCGAAGAAATGAAAGGCAAACAAATGAGCGAAGTGATTAAATTACTTCGAGGAGACCCTGGTACGACAATTACTTTGACTTTGCGCCGTGCCAAAAGTCCAACACTAGTGGATTTAGAAATTAAAAGAGAACTTATTAAAGGGCGCAGTGTACGTAGCAAGATGATTGATGATACTGCGTATTTCCGTATTTCGCAGTTCCAAACCAATACTGTCAATGATTTGGTGCATCAAATCAGAGCTATTAAAACCACTCCTAACAGCATTGTTTTAGACTTGCGTAACGATCCTGGAGGGCTGCTTAATGTTTCTGTTGGTGTGGTGCAAATCTTCTCGGATACAAAACGAACTATTGTGAGTACTAAAGCACGTAATCATGTTGTAGAAGAGTTTTCTCGCTATACGCCAGATAATATTTTACAAACCAGTGCGGTATTAAAAGACTTGCCCAACTGGTTGCACTCAGTCCCTATGGTGGTATTGCTTAATGTGGGGTCAGCATCAGCTTCTGAAATCGTGGCAGGTGCTTTGCAAGATTTTAAGCGAGCAACGATTATGGGGAATCGCAGCTTTGGTAAAGGTTCTGTGCAAGTGGTGCTAGCTATTGATGAGGATACTGGCATTAAGCTGACTACAGCCCGTTACTACACTCCTAATGGACGCTCTATTCAAGCTAAAGGCATCAAGCCAGATATCGTGGTATCTGACACTGCCAAAGGTGATTTATTTCGTACGCCTCGAGAGGCAGATTTAGCAGATCATCTCAAAAACGAAAATGCAGAAGACGACACAGCGGTGGACAAGGATAATGCGGTCAAAGAAGATACTAAACAAGAGACAGAAGCAGGGGGTAGCAAAGATGAGACTATGTATGAATTTGGCTCAGATCAAGATTTCCAATTACAACAGGCATTGAATTATCTACATGGCAAACCAGTTAATCAAGGAGTAGTTGCTGATGCCGTGAAGATAAATAAGTCAGCAGAGGGGGATAGTGGTAATAAAACCCTTGAAGAGTCTGAATCAAATACCAAGGAAGTAGCGGAGCCAGCTAAAAAAGCTCCTAATGATGCTACTCAAGATAGTCCTTCATCAACTGTTGGAGATGCCACTAAAACTGAGACGACCTCATCAAAAGGTACGACAACCAAGGATAATCATGCCGACAAAGAATCTAGCAAGTCTTTAAATGGAGACAAAGAGCCTACTAAAGCCCTAGATAAAGCATTAGATAAAGTTTTAGAGAAAAAATGAACGACAATCAGATGCTTCGTTATGCTCGACATATTATGCTGGAGGATTTCGGCTTTGAAGGGCAAGAACAGTTAAACCAAAGCAGGGTATTTATTCTTGGTATGGGAGGGCTAGGTTCCCCTGCTGCTATGTACCTTGCCGCTGCTGGTGTAGGGCATCTTATCATTGCGGATGATGATACGGTAGAATTAAGTAATTTACAACGCCAGATTATCCACCGCACCGAGGGGGTAGGGCAATTAAAAGTGGACTCTGCTGCACAAACATTACGAGCATTAAACCCTGACGTTCATGTGGAAACCATTGATTACCGGCTATCACCAGAACAAGCCGCAGAGATTATTCAGCAAGTTGATGTTGTGCTAGATTGTAGTGATAACTATACGACTAGACAGGTTTTGAATCAGCTTTGTTTTTTACATAAAAAACCATTAGTAACTGCTGCAGCGATACGTTGGCAGGGCATGATAAGTAGTTTTGATTTCCGTACGGATTACAGTCCTTGTTATGCCTGCATGTTTGACCCAGAGGATAATCTAGGTGTGGATAATTGTGCTACCTTGGGTGTGATTTCTCCATTGTTGGGGGTGATGGGAAGTATGCAGGCATTAGAAGCCATGAAATTACTTCTTGGTTTAGCAGATACACTGGTGGGTAAGTTAGCGATTTTTGATGCAAAAACTAGCCAGTGGCGTTATGTGACACTGGCCAAGAGTCCTTATTGTAGAGTATGCCACACAGTATAAAAGTGAGGGCTGTGCTTTGCTATAGGAGCCTAGCGGTTAAGCATATTTTGGCGTATCCCTTGTCCTATGTGAATAGGTGGTTAACAGCTATTGATAGCATTAAAACTGATTAGTGAAACAGTCTAAATGTCATTAATCCTAAATAAGTCATCAACAAACACCCTGCAACATGACTAACAATTCCCACCATAAAAGAGGTGTATTGCTGCTGTTGTAGTAGAGTTACCATCTCTGCACTGAATGTAGAGAAAGTGGTAAGTGCCCCTAGAAAACCCGTAATTAGTAATAAACGCCATTCTGGATTTGAGGCATGATGTGCAAAAAATGCCATCAAGAATCCAATCAAATAGCCTCCTAATAGATTGGCTACGAGCGTCCCTAGGGGTAAGTTGGGGAGTAGATGGTTAAGTTTCATGCTTAAAAACCACCGGCATAGGGCACCGCAAGAAGCCCCAATCATAATGGCGAGAATAGAATTAAGCATGATATTTACCTGCGTTTTAACAAGAATTTCGTTTCTTTAGAATGCAATTTCACTTTAAAACTTCTTAATTCATCACGCCGGAAAACATGTATGGTCACTTTGTCTTTAACACGATAACGACTTAACACAGTATCCAGATTTTTGCTGTCTACACGGATATTATCTATTGCCACCAGTACATCACCAGCTGATAAACCACCTTGATGTGCAGCCCCTTGTTCATAGGCGATAGCAATAACACAATCACCGTTAATAACTTTGGTTTTAATATTGAGACCAGCCTCTTTACTTGGTTCTGTGGTTAGTGTAATGCCGTGGCTTGCCCATAGCTTGGCAAGTGGGACATCCTCAACGCCTAATGCGTACCGCTCGACAAACTCAGCAGTATCAACGCCTGTAGCTTCTTTGATGAGGGATATAACTTGCTCGTCGCGTAGACCTCTGTGAGGATGTTTGGTGTAAAAATCACGACCAAATTTTTTCCAGAATAACCGCATCACATCGTCCAATGACTTTTTGCCAGAAGATTTTTGTTGAATTAATAAATCTAGTCCAAGAGCAACAAGAGAGCCTTTGGTGTAGTAGCTGACAATAGCGTTGGGAGAGTTCTCGTCTTGTTTATAGTATTTGTTCCA
Organism: Pelistega europaea; assembly: GCF_013133775.1. Lineage (GTDB taxonomy): Bacteria > Pseudomonadota > Gammaproteobacteria > Burkholderiales > Burkholderiaceae_B > Taylorella > Taylorella europaea. The sequence continues at coordinate 293,371 of NZ_JABGBO010000001.1, forward strand.
TGCATCAAAAGAACTGTCTGCCACACTTTGCTTGAAACGACCAGGGGCGTTGCATACATTATTGAGGGTTTTTTCAATAAGCGATAAGTATTTTTCTTCAGTGATTAAGCCTGTCCGATACAACACTTGATCATCATAGTAAGAGGTGAAACCCTCAAAAATCCAAAGCAAAGAAGTAGGAGTTGCTTGAGTTAAATCATAAGGGGCAAATGTCTGTGGTTTAATGCGTTTGACATTCCAGGTGTGGAAGTATTCGTGACTGATTAAACCGAGAAACTGACAATAGCCATCTGTCATCTCAGTCTGCCCAATGACAGGTATATCAGAACGAGATGCCATGAGGGCTGTGCTAGCACGATGCTCAAGACCACCATAATCAGAACCTGTGACCATTGTCATAAATACATATCTGTCGCTACTATCTAAGAATGGTGCCTTATGTGTTTTTGGCTCAAAAAGCTTAATCTGATATTCGCAAATTTTAGCAGTATCCCGAGCAATGCGTTCTAAATCAATATTGGGTATAAGGCCTGTAAATACCATCTCATGGCGTGCTCCACATGCCTCAAAGCTAATAAAAGCCGGCGTCCCCATTTCTACTGGATGGTCGACCAGAGCATCATAATTAGGAGCTTTATAAAGTCCAAAACCGTGGCGTTTAGCAGCCCCTTTTTTTCCAATGGCTTCGGGTAAGCTAGTGTAAACCTTCCAAGTAGAGTAGTTGTCTGGGGCTTGGATGTCGACATAGCAAGGATGGTTTTCTTGTTTATGGACTTTTAGAAAGACGCTAGTACCATTGAAAAAACCGTGCGTTTCATCAAGATGGGCAGCACGTACTGACAAGTCCCATGCATATACAAGATACGATAACTTAATAGGTTTTGTGCTGGCTTGTATTTGCCAAGAATGATTATCTAGCTTGGTTAATGTGAGTGGTTTATTGCCGCTACTTGCGCGCAGTTGTTGAATATGACGAGAAAAGTCCCGTATTAGATAAGAGCCTGGAATCCAAGTGGGTAAACTAACGATTTGCCCTCTTGGGTCTGGGCGTCGGATGTGAAGTTCTACTGCAAATAAATGACCAGCTAAATCAGCTGGCTTAATATGATAAAGAATGTCGCTCATGAGATAGTTATATAAAAAATAAATAAGTAGATTGTCTAATGTTAGGACTTTTTGTGGGTGATGTGAAGTTTTTTATCTAATTGCATCGCAAATAAAGTCGGGATAATTAATTTGTTAGAGCAAGGTCAAGCAGAACATTTGCTAAAGAGTGGCTGACACATTCTTATGCAACGGAGGGGGCTGCTTAGTGGTATGGTGCGGAGAACTTATGTTTTTGGGATAATGCAAGACTGCTCTCATGATTTTTACTAATTGCAAGGCTCTCATGTAGCAGGGCATAATGAGACAATTATTTTAAATTTAAAAGGAGATAATGATGTCAGAAGAAAAATTGGTGTTGGCCGAAGTGCACGGTAAAGTAGGGTTGTTGACCTTAAACCGTCCCAAGGCATTAAATGCACTCAACAACGAAATTATGCAGCAGCTTAGTGATGCACTATTAGCATTTGAAAAAAATGACAATATCCATGTGATTGTATTGACGGGTAGTGAAAAAGCATTTGCAGCAGGTGCTGATATTAAAGCTATGCAGAACTGGACATATATGGATGTGTATAAATCTGATTATATTGGTGGTTTCTGGGAGACAATGAAGACCAGCATTCGTAAACCAGTAATCGCGGCTGTATCAGGTTTTGCGCTTGGTGGAGGTTGTGAATTGGCAATGATGTGTGACATGATTATTGCAGCAGAGAATGCAAAATTTGGTCAGCCAGAGATTAAGTTGGGTACCATTCCTGGCTTAGGAGGGACGCAGCGTCTCACTCGAGCCATAGGCAAGGCAAAAGCGATGGATTTGGTATTGAGCGGTCGTTTTATGGACGTGGCTGAAGCAGAGAGTGCAGGATTGGTTGCACGAGTGTTGCCTGTAGAGGGGTTTATCCAGGAGGTACTCAAAATTGCCGAGGGTATGGCAGCATTTTCTTCCCCTGTGCTTATGATGGCTAAGCAATGTGTAAATGCAGCCCTTGAGACAACATTAGAACAAGGTCTTGCGTATGAGCGCCGTGTGTTCCATGCAACATTTGCACTAGAGGATCAGAAAGAGGGAATGGCTGCATTCGTTGAAAAGCGCCCACCAAACTTCAAAAATATGTAAGAAACCAATCGTAATAATTGATTTAAATCTTAAAACAGGCTATACTTAGCAGGATTTAGTAGATTTAACCGATATGCAATGTACTTAGCTTTATTTGACCGCAAGTTGTATATAGTTTGTATATAATTTGCGGTTTTTTAAGCAAGATGCAATAGGAATCTTTAATTGGAAGCCGTTAAACTTAGTCCAGAGGAACGTGCGTTACTAGATGCGCAGGCTGCGAGAGGACTAGTGCATATACTGGTTGCTCAGTTCGCTGTGTTGATGGTGGTTGTGCTGCTGACAGGTCTAGTGTCGGGAGTTATGCCGATGGTATCGGCACTGGCGGGCGGTATGACGTATTTTATCCCTACTTTTGTTGTGGTTTTGCGGATGTTGATACGTCTTTCTTCGGGTAAGCCTGGCTCTGCAGGGACGTTGTTTATTGCAGAGGGTATTAAGATTGTTGGTACCATTGCGTTATTGATTCTACTGGTAAAGTTTATGGGAAGCATGATTGTGTGGCCAGCTTTGTTGCTGGGGCTTATCGCAGTCATGAAAAGTTATTTTTTTCTGCTTATCTTTAAAAAAGTTTAAGCGGTTTTTTGGAAAGTTGATTTCTAGTCGATGGACTAGCATTTGGGAGTATAGGTCAAATGTCTGCACCAGAAGGCGTGTCACCACAGCAGTATTACATCCAGCACCATTTGGTTCATTTTAATAACCTTGGTGAGAAGCAGCAGTCAATTGCTGATTTTAGCGTTATCAACTATGACTCATTATTTTGGTCTATTGCTATGGGGCTCATCGTTATTGGTGTGCTTTATTTGGCAGCTCGCAAAGCTACCAGTGGCGTACCAGGTCGCTTCCAAGCGGCTGTCGAAATGATGGTCGAGATGGTGGCGGATCAGGCCAAAGGTATTGTGCATAATGCTCAATCACGTTTGTTTGTAGCGCCGTTGGCGTTGACTGTGTTCTTATGGATTACTCTTATGAATACATTGGACTTGGTGCCAGTGGATTTATTGGGTTGGGTCTTTCAGCAACTTGGTCTTGCTCACGATCATCATGACCCACTTTACTATCATCGTATTCTTCCAACCGCCGATTTAAATATCCCTATGGGTATGTCTATGTGCGTGTTGTTGCTTTCTCTTTATTATGGTATCAAGATTAAAGGCGGTGGCCATTTTGTGGCTGAGTTGTTTACGGCGCCTTTCCATGCTCACGGTGTAGGTGCGATTCTGTTGGCTCCAGCGAACTTCGCTCTTAACCTTATTGAGTATGGTGCCAAGACTGTGTCATTAGGTATGCGACTTTTCGGTAATATGTTTGCCGGTGAATTGGTGTTCATGCTTATTGCTCTGTTGGGCGGTGCTTGGTCTGGTTTCAATGCTCTCAGCATTGCATTAGGTGCTGGTCATGTGGTGGCTGGTGCAATTTGGGCGATTTTCCATATTATGGTGATTTTGCTTCAAGCGTTTATTTTCATGATGTTGACATTGGTTTACATCGGTCAAGCGCACGAGGGTCACTAGTAAGGTTTCAGAGTATCGACTCTGGTCGGTACTCTCTTTAGGTCTTTTGGACCGTTTGTTTAACTTAAGTAGTTTTTTAATCCATCTTTTTAATTTTTGGTTCATTACCACAAGGAGTTGTTATGGCCACATCAGCTTTCGTAGCTCTTGCTTGCGCATTTATTATTGGTTTAGGTGCTATCGGTGCTTGCTTAGGTATCGGTATCATGGGCGGTAAATACCTAGAGGCATCTGCTCGTCAACCTGAGTTGATGAATGCTTTGCAAACTAAAATGTTCTTGTTAGCTGGTCTTATCGATGCGGCGTTCCTTATCGGTGTTGGTATTGCGATGTTGTTCGCATTTGCTAGCCCATTTGGTGCTTAATCAAGAGACATTTTTACCATCACTTGATGGTTAGTGAACTGGATGGAATGATGTAGGGTGTAGGACCCTACATCCGAAAATTCAGTAAAGAATTCCGGGTGATGCGATTATCTCGCCGCCTTAACATATAGAAGGGAAACGACCGTGAATTTAAACGCGACGCTCTTTTTCCAGATGATTGTCTTCTTTGTGTTGGCATGGTTTACGATGAAATTCATCTGGCCGCCACTTATCAAAGCCATTGACGATCGTCGTCAAAAAATTGCCGAAGGCTTAGCTGCCGCTGACAAAGGTAAGACAGACTTGGCTCAAGCTCAAGCTCGTATTACTCAAATTGAGCAAACAGCAAAAGCTGACAATCAACTTCGTCTTGCTGAAGCTGAAAAACAAGCGACTTCTATTGTGAACGCCGCTCGTGAAGAGGCAGAAGTTGAACGTGCTCGCATCATTGCACAAGCAAAACAAGATGCAGAGCTAGAAGTTGAACGCTTACGTGGTAGCTTACGTGATGAAGTGGCTGCTCTTGCCGTAAAAGGCGCTGAGCAAATTCTTCGTCGTGAAGTCGATGCTAAAACCCATGCTGAGTTGTTAGAACAACTTAAGGCACAGCTTTAATCTAGGACTATCATGGCTGAATTATCAACAATTGCTCGTCCATATGCAGAGGCTCTTTATGCTGCGGCTCGTGATAAGAACGCAGTAGCACAGTGGTCTACTGTTTTGGGTGAACTAGCTCAAATTTCTTCTAATGAAGACGTTAGAGAAGTGATGACTGATCCACGATTGTCTAAGGCTCAGCGCAAAGAGTTATTGCTTGGTTTAGTTAAGAGTACTTTACCAGCAGATGCCACAAACTTTATCGATCTCTTAGTTGAAAATGATCGAGTAGTCACTCTCCCCGAAATTGCAGAGCAATTTGAAGGTTTAAAAAATCGCCATGAAGGTTCTGCTATTGCTAAGATAGTGAGTGCTTATGAACTCACTGATGCACAAGTGCAAGAATTATTAGCGGGTTTGGAGAGAAAGTTTGGTGTCAAACTCAAGCCCGAGGTTACAGTCGATAACTCAATTATCGGTGGCATTCGTGTCACTGTGGGTGATCAGGTATTAGATACTTCCGTGCAAGCACAATTAACTCGCTTGCGTGATACATTGGCTGCTCAATAAGCGCCATAGAATAACAGGATTTCAGGAGTCTGAATATGCAACTCAATCCGTCAGAAATCAGCGAATTGCTAAAAAGCCGTATTGAAGGCTTGGGTGCTTCTGCCGATGTTCGTACACAGGGTACTGTCGTTTCAGTAACCGACGGTATTACACGTATCCACGGTTTATCCGATGTGATGCAAGGTGAAATGCTTGAATTTCCGAACAATGTATATGGTCTAGCTCTTAACTTGGAGCGCGACTCAGTTGGTGCGGTAATTCTTGGTAACTATACTGGTATTTCAGAGGGTGACTCTGTTAAGACAACAGGTCGCATTTTGGAAGTGCCTGTTGGTCCAGAACTATTAGGTCGTGTTGTTAACACACTAGGTCAACCAATCGATGGTAAAGGTCCTATCAACGCAAAAGAAACAGACATCATCGAGAAAGTGGCTCCAGGTGTGATTGCACGTAAATCTGTGGATCAACCATTACAAACAGGTATCAAAGCGATTGACTCAATGGTACCTATCGGTCGTGGTCAACGTGAGTTGATTATTGGTGACCGTCAAACAGGTAAAACAGCGGTTGCTGTGGATGCTATTATTAACCAAAAAGGCACTGGCGTTAAGTGTGTGTATGTGGCTATTGGTCAAAAAGCATCTACTATCAACAACGTTGTCCGTAAATTAGAAGAACATGGTGCGTTAGAGTACACTATCGTTGTTGCAGCATCTGCCTCTGATTCAGCAGCAATGCAATACCTTGCTCCTTATGCTGGTTGTACAATGGGTGAATACTTCCGTGACCGTGGTGAAGATGCTCTTATCGTTTATGATGACTTGACTAAACAAGCTTGGGCTTACCGTCAAGTGTCATTGCTATTGCGCCGTCCACCTGGACGTGAAGCATATCCTGGTGACGTATTCTACTTACACTCTCGCTTGCTAGAGCGTGCTGCTCGTGTAAATGCTGAGTATGTTGAGAAGTTTACTAAAGGCGCAGTTACTGGCAAGACAGGTTCATTGACTGCATTGCCAATCATTGAAACACAAGCTGGTGACGTATCAGCGTTCGTACCAACTAACGTGATTTCTATTACTGACGGTCAAATCTTCCTAGAAACTGACTTGTTTAACGCAGGTGTTCGTCCAGCGATTAACGCGGGTATTTCGGTATCTCGTGTGGGTGGTGCAGCACAAACTAAAGTTGTTAAGAAGCTTTCTGGTGGTATCCGTACTGACTTAGCTCAATATCGTGAGTTGGCTGCATTTGCGCAGTTTGCTTCTGATCTTGATGATGCTACTCGTCGTCAGTTAGAGCGTGGTAAACGTGTGGTTGAGTTATTGAAACAACCACAATATGAACCTCAAAAAGTTTGGGAATTAGCTGTTTCACTTTATGCCGTGAATAACGGTTACATTGATGATGTAGAAGTGTCTCAAGTATTGGCTTTCGAGAAAGCGCTTAAAGACGAAATCAGACATAACCATGCTGATTTAGTTGATAGCATCGAGAGCAAAAAAGAACTTACCAAAGAAGATGAAGCAAAACTGAAAGATGTTATTGCTAACTTCAAAAAAGTAGCTTCTTTCTAAAACTCAAGGTGGAGCATACCTAGGTAGCTAGGTATGCTTTTGTAAGCAATCTCCTAGGAAAGCGACATGGCTGGAATTAAGGAAATCCGTACTAAGATCAAGAGTGTACAAAACACTCGCAAGATCACCAAGGCGATGGAAATGGTGGCGGCTTCTAAAATGCGTAAAGCGCAAGATAGAATGCGTGCGAGCCGTCCATACACAAAGAAAGTACGTGAGATTGCCATGCACATGATGATGACGAACCCTGGTTATTCTCATCCATTTTTGGAGGAGCGTAAAGAGGTGAAGGCAGTCGGTATTGTGATGGTAACGACAGACAAAGGTCTATGCGGTGGTTTAAATACCAATATTTCGCGCTTAGTGTTAAGCCGCCTCAAGGAATTTGAATCACAAGGTATTAAGGTTCAGGCAACAGCTTTTGGTAACAAGGGCTTAGGCTTCCTTACTCGTTTAGGGGTGAACCTAGTATCACAACAGGTTAATCTTGGTGATAAACCTAATCTTGAAGCACTTGTGGGTGCACTCAAAGTACAATTAGACGACTACGTTAATGGTAAAATTGATGCAGTTTATATTGCAACGAGTGATTTTGTGAATACAATGCGTCAGGTACCTACATTTGTACGTATTCTGCCATTGCCAGATGGTCTTGCTGACCCATTCACAACCGAAGAAGGTAGCATTACAGCTGATGATAGTGCAAAATCTAGCTATCATTGGGATTATATCTTCGAGCCGGGTGCAAAAGAGGTGATTGATGACCTTCTTCAACGTTATGTTGAAGGGGTGGTTTATCAAGCAGTAGCAGAAAATATGGCGTCTGAGCAGTCTGCACGTATGGTTGCGATGAAGGCCGCATCAGATAATGCGAAAAAGGTTATTGGTGATTTGCAATTGGTGTATAACAAGACACGTCAAGCAGCAATTACCAAAGAAATTTCAGAAATCGTGGGAGGAGCCGCTGCAGTTTAAGCGGTTACTTTCAAGCGTTAAAGGTAAGGAAATAACATGAGTAACGGAACCATCGTTCAGTGCATCGGCGCCGTGGTAGATATTCAGTTCCCACGCGACAATATGCCTCATATCTATGAAGCTCTTGTTCTTGCAGATAGCAACGACTCTGCTTTTGCAGAAAAAGGTTTAACTCTCGAAGTACAACAACAACTTGGTGATGGTGTTGTACGTACAATTGCATTAGGTTCTAGTGACGGTTTACGTCGCGGTATGGCTGTTGAGCGTACTAATGCACCTATCTCTGTACCTGTTGGTAACGGTACATTAGGTCGTATTATGGACGTTTTAGGTCGTCCTATCGATGAAGCAGGTCCTATCGCTTGCGACGAAAAACGTGGTATTCACCAAGCAGCACCTAAGTTTGATGAATTGTCTCCATCAGTTGAATTGCTCGAAACTGGTATTAAAGTGATTGACTTGGTTTGCCCATTCGCTAAGGGTGGTAAAGTAGGTCTATTCGGTGGTGCGGGTGTAGGTAAAACCGTTAACATGATGGAATTGATTAACAACATCGCTAAGCAACACTCAGGTCTTTCTGTGTTTGCTGGTGTGGGTGAGCGTACTCGTGAGGGTAACGACTTCTACCACGAGATGGAAGAGTCTAACGTACTTGACAAAGTAGCGATGGTGTTTGGTCAAATGAACGAACCTCCAGGAAACCGTCTACGCGTAGCGTTGACTGGTTTGACCATGGCGGAAAAATTCCGTGATGAAGGTCGTGATATCCTCTTCTTCGTGGATAACATTTATCGTTATACACTTGCAGGTACTGAGGTATCAGCACTTTTAGGTCGTATGCCTTCTGCGGTGGGTTACCAACCAACCCTAGCAGAAGAAATGGGTGTATTACAAGAGCGTATTACTTCTACTAAGACAGGTTCTATTACATCTATCCAAGCGGTATACGTACCAGCGGATGACTTGACTGACCCATCTCCTGCAACGACATTCTTACACTTAGACTCTACAGTGGTATTGTCTCGTGACATTGCTTCTTTAGGTATTTATCCTGCAGTGGACCCACTTGACTCAACTAGCCGTCAATTAGACCCACACATCGTTGGTGAAGAGCACTATACAGTGGCTCGTGCAGTTCAACAAACACTCCAACGCTATAAAGAACTTCGTGATATTATTGCGATTCTTGGTATGGATGAGTTGTCTCCTGAAGACAAACAAGTGGTGGCACGTGCTCGTAAGATTCAACGTTTCTTGTCTCAACCATTCCACGTAGCAGAAGTATTTACTGGTTCTCCTGGTAAGTATGTTCCATTATCTGAAACTATTCGTGGCTTCAAGATGATTGTGGAAGGTGAGTGCGATGCATTACCAGAACAAGCGTTCTACATGGTAGGTTCTATCGACGAAGCCTTTGAGAAAGCGAAAACCTTATAATAAGGATTGAATATGTCAAACACACTTCATGTTGACGTGGTAAGTCAGGAAGAGTCTATCTACTCTGGAGAAGCCAAGATGGTGGTCCTTCCTGGTGAATCTGGGGAATTAGGTATTCTCCCAGGTCATACCCCACTGATTTCTCGTATCCGTCCAGGACAAGTTAAAATCGTTCGTGAAGATGGTAGCGAGGAGTATGTGTTTGTCGCAGGTGGTCTTCTAGAAGTTCAACCTAAAGCAGTCACTGTATTATCTGATACAGCTATCCGAGCAGCAGATCTTGATGAAGCCCGTGCATTGGCGGCTCGCGAGAAAGCTGAAGAATCTCTTCGCAATGCGAAGACTAAGGAAGAGATTGCTGTGGTTGAGGCTGAGCTTGCTATGTTGGCAGCACAAGCTCATGTGGCTCGCCAGTATGCTGAGCGCAGTAAAAATCGCCACTAACCTGCGATAGCGATACATAACCACATTTGAGCAAACTCTACGGAGTTTGCTCAGTGAAGTGGTATAAAGGACTGGTTGCAAGACAATCAGTCCTTTTGTATTTATAGACCATCCGTATTTTTACACTACCCTCTCATAGAGGAGGTTATTCTCTTTTAGCTGCTTATAATCGTGCTTCTGAGTTACTGACATAGCTGTTATAATGGCTTCCTATCAAATAATAATGATGAAATCGGTATGCAATAATAAGCAGGAGACAGCATGGATTTAGTCTATCTCATCATATCAGATTGTTTGCTCATCCTTATTGGGTGGCTACTACATAATAAATGGCATTTTTCAGGTGAGTTTTTTACGGGTTTGGAAAAGTTAGTTTATTTTTTGTTATTTCCTGCCCTCATGATTCGTTCACTGACATTATCACCTATTTCTCTTAGCAGTGCCGGCAATTTACTCATCATTTCTTTTTTATTGTCATTCGCTGGCTTATGGATGGGCAGTCAGGTCAAGCGTTTTTTTCCTGTTGAGGCGAAATCTTTGGCTTCTAGCATACAATGCGCCTATCGATTTAATACTTTTATGGGGTTGTCTCTAGCTTCGGCGATTGCTGGTAAAGAAAGCTTTTTAGTGATGACAGTTTTGGTGGGATTCTGTGTGCCAATTATGAATGTGTTGGCAGTTAATACGCTGGCTAAGCATCAGAATAACAGTAATGTATTACTTGAAATTTTGAAAAATCCTCTGGTTATCTCAACTTTTATTGGTCTGACATTAAATTTTAGTGGTTGGAGTATCCCAGATCCTTTTGCGGGTACTTTGGAAAAGCTTTCTCAGGGAACTATCTCGTTGGGGCTTATGTGTGTGGGAGCTGCTCTGATGTTACGCTCAGGAGCACAGAATATCCAATTATTATCTTGGATTGTTTGTGTCCGATTATTGGTTATGCCTATTGTAGGTATCGTGCTTGCTTTGCTTTTCCAATTATCAGCGGTGAGTGCGCAAACACTTGTATTGTTTACCTCGCTACCGACAGCTTCTGCAGCCTATATCTTGGCGGTACGGATGGGAGGGGATGGGCGGACTGTGGCAAGTATTATTTCAGTTGGTACTATGTTTGCCATGTTAACCATGCCTATGTGGATGAGTTTGGCAGCATGGTTATTTCCTTTAGGTCAATGAGACAGACCTGTAGAGGCTGTGCAATGATACGAGTATAATCTGCACACACCCCATCACGAAGATAGCTGTTTATCGGTAGCCTGCTAAGTCAAGTTTTTTGTAAGTGTAATAGCTCACAAATAAGAAGGCACATAGACTCATAGTGATACCAATGACACCTAATACACGGACAAGATTGTAGTGGGTGAAACTGCTTGAGATCATCATGCCTACAGCCCCAAATGCTACGTTAGTAAAGCTAATTACGGAGGCGGATGCGCCTGCATTCATTTTTGGTTGACTAAGTAAAATATCGGTTGAGAATGAACGAGCAAAGCTGTTGCTTAGGGTTACAGGGGCAAAACAAATCAGAAAGATGGTTGGAGACCATGAACCAATCGTGGCGGTTAGCACGCAAGCAATAAAGATAAAACCTAGCATGCTACGTAAAATGACCGAAGGACGTAAATGTGGTTTCACTATCAGATAAAATTTAGGCGCAAAAATCAGTAGGGTTGCATTGATGGCAAAATAAATACTGAATGTGGTTTCGCTTAAACCAAATTGTTTGATATAAATATAGGAGCTAACAGCGAGGTATGCCATAAAAGTGACAGAATTCATGGCGGTAGAGCAAAGAAAACTCATAAACCCTTTGTGTTTAAGCACCAGACCGAGAGATAAGATAGATTGAAAAGTATTGCCTTGTAGGCGTTTATTTTTGCGTAGGGTCTCTCTTAGTAAGCAAGCCATAATAAAGCTAGTGGCAGAAATAGCGGAAAGCACGACAAAACTGGCCTCCCAAGCAAAATGTTTAATCAGTTGTGCTCCGATAATAGGAGCTAGGGTTGGGCCTAATACAGTAAACATTTGCAATGTAGCAATTACTTTAGTGCGCTCATGGTCAGCAAAGCTATCCTTGACGATGGCCATAGGTACAGCAATCATCCCACCAGCCCCAAATGCTTGAATCATCCGAGCGATAATAAATAATTCAATATTGGGAGTAAAGACACAGCCTAATGAGCCTAAAAAATACAAGGCAATGCAGCTGAGTAACACTGGTTTACGACCGAATTTATCACTGATAGTACCATTTAATAACATACCAATGGCCATAAAAAGAGTAAAACCACTCAAGGTGAAACTTAGCATTTCTGGAGTGGTTTTCAGGTCTTCTAAAATGATAGGAAAAGCAGCTAAATACATATCAATGGATAGCGGTCCTGTCATGCCAAGGATAAGCAACAATAGGAAGAATCCATTGCTTTTAAGAATGGGTTGGCTAAAAGAGCTAGTCATTATTGTTGTCCTACAAAAAATGGATAATCACAGAGGTGTGATGTGCAACAGGAGGGGATAAGTGAAATTTTTTTTGTAATAACAAAATCCCAAGCTCTCCGTATCACGTGATTATCAGAAATGAAAATTTGGGTATTTGAACACTATTATATCGTTTAATAATTTATAGATTAATACCCAAATTGTTGAAGCATCTTTTCGTAAGAGGAAATAATTTTATCTTTTGGACTTCCTATACTTCCACCTTATCCATTAACTCTTTTTGTACTTTGAGACGAGCTTCTTTACGATGCTTACCTGCCTCAAAACGCTGCTTTTTCAATGGAGTATCAATAGTTAATTCTGGTACACGGCGTGGTTTTCCGTTTTCATCGACAGCTACCATAGTGAAATAGCAACTATTGGTGTGACGCACTGTACGCTTTTGAATATTCTGTGCTTCTACGCGGATACCAACTTCCATAGATGTTTTACCGACATAGTTCACCATAGAAAGAAATTGAACCAACTCACCCACAAAAATCGGCTCTTTAAACAACACTTGGTCTACAGACAAGGTCACCACATAACCGCCTGAAAAACGGCTAGCACAGGCATAGGCTACCTGGTCAAGTAATTTAAGAATGACACCACCATGGACATTGCCTGAGAAATTTGCGGTGTCTGGTGTCATGAGGACGCTCATAGTGAGCTCAGCTTGCTCGGTAGGAGCAATATGTCGTTCTTCGTCAAGCATAGGCATACCTAATTTCCTTTATGTGGAGAGAAGAGGGCTTGCTAGCCCTCTGCAATTTCCGCAGCAGGATCTTCTTTCTTGGGTGTCTTAATCATGTCTTCGCGTTTAACCCCTAACCACATGGCAATCGCGGCAGCAACAAACACTGAAGAATAAATACCGAACCAAATACCGATAGTCAATGCAAGGGCAAAGTAATGTAGTGTAGGACCACCAAAGAACAACATTGATAACACCATCATCTGAGTCGAACCGTGAGTAATCACTGTACGAGAGATAGTTTGGGTAATGGAGCTGTTGATAATCTCAACCACTGTAGCCTTGCGTTGTTTACGGAAGTTTTCACGGATACGGTCCATAATCACCACGGATTCATTGACTGAGTAGCCCAGCACTGCCAGCACACCAGCCAGAACTGATAATGAGAACTCCCACTGAAAGAAAGCAAAGAAACCGAGGATAATTACCACGTCATGTAGGTTAGCAATTACCCCAGAGACTGAGAACTTCCATTCAAAACGGAATGCTAAATACACACAGATACCGATTACCACAAAGATAAAAGCGTGTAACCCGTTTTTGTAAAGCTCATTACCGATTTGTGGACCAACAAACTCCACACGAGTAAGAGATACACTCGCATCTTGTGCTTGCAATGCCTTAAGAATTATCTGACTTTGTTCAGCAGAGCTAATGCCTTCTTTCAGCGGTAGGCGAATCAATACATCTTCTGCAGTACCAAAGTTTTGAACCTGGAAGTCAGAGTAATTGAGCGAACTAATGGCATTACGCACTTTTTCAATATCTGCAGCATGCTGATATTTTGCCTCAATAATCGTACCGCCTGTAAACTCAATAGAGAGGTTAAAGCCACGTGTAACAATGAAGAATACCGCAAGCAAGAAAGTCACTGCACTGATGATATTAAGCACCAGTGCATACTTCATAAACGGTATAGTTTTGTGAATTTTAAATAATTCCATGTTGTTTTCCTAAATTTATTTATCTGTACCTAGTAAGAGCAACCCCAAGGCTTATTTGCTCGTATCGGGTTTCCATACAGTACCGATAGAAATAGATTTAAGTTTACGTTTACGACCGTACCAAAGGTTTACGATAGCACGTACGCCAACTACTGCAGAGAACATTGAGGTGAGAATCCCCAAACAATGCACTACTGCAAAACCACGAATAGGACCAGGTCCACTAAAGGCTAAGAGAGCAAGACCTACAATCAAAGACGTGATGTTGGAGTCAAGAATGGTCCCCCATGCTTTATCAAAACCGATATTAATGGCTTGTTGTGGTGATAGGCCTGCACGAAGCTCCTCGCGGATACGTTCATTAATCAGTACGTTGGCGTCAATCGCCATACCCAATGTCAACGCAATCGCAGCGATACCAGGTAATGTTAAAGTTGCTTGTAGCAATGATAGAGAAGCCAATAGCAAGAGAATGTTAAACAACAAACCGATAGTCGAAAAAATGCCAAATAGATGGTAGTAAATAATCATAAATACTGCCACCATGATGAAACCATATAAAGTAGAGTCGAACCCTTTTTTAATGTTTTCTTCACCTAGGCTAGGACCAATCGTGCGCTCTTCAATAATCGACATAGGTGCAGCGAGTGAACCGGCACGGAGCAATAAGGCGGTATCTGCAGCTTGTTCTGGTGTCATTGCCCCCGAGATTTCCACTTGACCATTAGGAATTTCTGAGCGGATAACAGGGGCAGTAATTACTTGCCCTTTGCCATTTTCAAATAATACAATCGCCATGCGTTTGCCGATATTATCGCGAGTGACATCGCGGAAAATACGGGAACCTTTGCTGTCCAATGTCAGATTAACTGTAGGCTGTTGTGTTTGTTGGTTACGACCTGATTGTGCATTTTCAAGATTTTCACCTGTTAATAATACTTGGCGACGGAGGAGTAATTGATGACCATCAGTATCTTTAAAGGCTTCTAGACCAAAAGGTACAGTACCTGATGCCAATGCAGTCAATGCTGCAGGTGAATCATCCACCATGCGTAATTGTAAAGTAGCTGTACGACCAAGAATGTCTTTGGCCTTTGCTACATCTTGTACACCAGGAAGTTGTACAACAATGCGATCGGTACCCTGTTGCTGAATTACAGGCTCAGCCACACCAAGTTCGTTAATACGATTATGGAGCGTTACGATATTTTGGTGAAGAGCTGTTTCCTGTACGCGAGCAATCTCTGTAGGGCTAATGGTGCTGTTAAGGATAAATTTTCCGTCTACGTTGCTGATAGTAGAAACTAGCTCGGGTAGACGAGTGCGAATAATATCATTGGCCTGTTGGGCGAGTGCTTCAGTACTAAAGGTCGAGCTAATGACATCACCATTACGATTAATACTGTCAACAGTGATTTTTTGATCACGATATAGTGTACGTAATTCTGTTGCAAGAGACTCATAGCGGGTTTCTAATGCACCTTTCATATCCACTTGGAGTAAGAAATGTACGCCACCACGTAAGTCCAGACCAAGGAACATTGGATGAGCCCCAATCTCTGTGAGCCAATCCGGTGTCGCTGAAAGAAGGTTTAAAGCAATAACATAATCAGGCTCGGCAGGGTTGGGATTAAGAGCCTTTTCGAGCACTGTTTTCACTTTAAGCTGGGTGTTGGGGGTATCTACACGTACACGAATAGTACCAACATTGTTGTTAGACTGAAATTGAGTGCTAGTGTAGGGAATATTGTTTTGTTTGAGAATTTGCTCTACTGTATTTAATGTAGACTGGTCAATTTTGCGTGCAACATTGGCACTAGAAACCTGTACTGCTGGAGTCTGACCGAAAATGTTGGGAACGGTATACAGTGCCCCGATTACGAGGGCGACAAGAACAATTAGATATTTCCAGAGAGGATAACGATTCATATCTGGCCGTCAATGAAAAAATGGTTGTTAACAACCACTTATTAAACAATCAATAAATGAGCCAGACGTGTGGAACTCATGGCGTCTGGCTGCGAAAGTTGCTATCTCTTTAACAAGTGAGAAATCCTTTATTATACATATAAGGAGGAGAATCTCTCTTTCTTTGATGTTATGTCTTGCAGTGAAAGTGCTTGTCGGATTACAAAGATGATAAAGAGATAACGATACTCATCCATCATTAAAGGTCTTTAATAGTGCCTTTAGGTAATACAGAAGTCACCGCAACGCGTTGGCACAAGATTTCTACTGATTTGCCATCTTGTTGAGCGATTTCTAAGGCAATGTAGTTGTCAGTTACACGAGATACCTTGCCTAATAAGCCACCAGCCGTGATGACTTCGTCACCTTTGGCAAGGGCTTCTACCATGGCTTTATGTTCTTTTTGGCGTTTCATTTGAGGACGAATCATCAAGAAATAAAGTACCACGAACATGAGGATAATAGGCAAGAACTGCATCAATCCTCCTGCTGCACCTGCTGGTGCTCCTTCAGCGGCTTGGTTAAGAGTAACTTGTACTAAACTAGTAAGTGACATATAAAGCTCCATAGTTATTTATTGTCGGTTAATCGTATATTGTAGCGATTTTTCGAAGAATTAATGTTATTTAATACATATTTGTAAAAGGTTTTTTTCCATATCCCTGTTTTTTTGCTTAAGACTATTCGATTCCTCTTGCTCTATCGCGATGAAATTGCTCTTTCCACTTCTCAAAACGACCTTGCTCTAGTGCTTCACGAATTTCTTTCATCAAGTTCAGATAGTAAGCAAGATTATGTAGTGTATTTAAACGTGCACCAGTAATTTCATTGGCTTTTTGCATATGATGCAAATAAGCACGCGAGAAATGGCGACAAGTATGACAAGTACAAGTAGGGTCTAATGGACGTGTATCATCTTTATAACGTGCATTGCGAATCTTAATATCACCAAAACGAGTAAACAACCAGCCATTACGTGCATTACGAGAAGGCATCACGCAGTCAAACATATCTACACCTTGTGATACGGCAAACACAAGGTCTTCTGGTGTACCCACTCCCATTAGGTAACGCGGGGCATCATCAGGCAATTTATGGGCAAGATGGGTGAGAATACGCTCCATATCTTCCTTGGGTTCGCCAACAGATAAGCCACCAATGGCATATCCATGAAAACCAATGTCTTTTAGCCCTTCTAGCGATTCCATACGTAGGTCTTCATACATACCCCCTTGAACAATACCAAAGAGGGCATTTTGATTACCCAGAGCAGTAAAAGCCTCTTTAGAACGACGTGCCCAACGCAGCGACATACGCATGGATTTCGCCGCCTCTTCATGTCTTGCTGGGCGGCCATCAATTTCATAGGGGGTGCATTCATCAAAGACCATGACAATATCGGAATTAAGAGAATATTGAATACGCATGGATTCCTCGGGAGTGAGAAATAATTTCGCCCCATCAATAGGGGATGAAAATCTCACCCCCTCCTCGGTGATTTTGCTGCGTAAATCACTGAGGCTAAATACCTGAAAACCGCCAGAATCAGTGAGAATAGGCTTATTCCATTGCATAAAACCATGTAAGCCACCATGTTTCTCTATCACATTAGTGCCAGGGCGTAACCAAAGATGGAATGTATTGCCGAGAATGACTTGGGAGCCGATTTCTTCGAGCTCATGAGGAAGCATGGCTTTGACACTGCCATAGGTGCCTACAGGCATAAACATAGGCGTTTGTACTGTACCGTGGTTTAGAGTCATGGTGGCACGACGTGCTTTACCTTCGGTCTTTAATACTTTAAATGATAATCCTGACATTATTATCCTTAACTGATTTGACAACCGTATGCTGTTGTTTATGGTTGCTGGGTTATTGAGATTTTGAGCTAATCATGTACATTAGGTGTGTATTGACCTAATGTACTTAAGTAGTTATGCAAAAGTCTAACGCTCACGAGGTTCAATCAACATGGCATCACCATAGCTGAAAAAACGATAACGTTGCTTAATCGCATGTGCATAAGCATCACGCATCGCATCAATACCAATAAAAGATGATACTAGCATTAGTAGAGTTGATTGAGGAAGGTGAAAGTTCGTTAATAAGCCGTCAACGACTTTAATTTCGTAACCTGGGGTCATAAATAAACGGGTGTCACCACTATGGGCAACAGGTACACGATTATGTACCCCGTGATTCGCAGCAGACTCTAATGCACGTACACTAGTCGTGCCTACTGCAAATACCCGACCGCCTTGTTCTCGGCAGTGCTTAATGGATTGCACAGTATCTGCAGATACTTCATACCATTCAGAGTGCATCACATGATCGCTGATTTTATCAACTCGGACTGGCTGAAAAGTACCTGCTCCAACATGTAGAGTGACAAAAGCCGTAGCTACCCCTTGTTGCTTGAGGGTTTCTAACATGGCTTGGTCAAAGTGTAGCCCTGCAGTAGGGGCGGCAACTGCACCAAGATGGTCTGCATAGACAGTTTGATAACGCTCACTATCCTCTGCATCTGCTTGGTGTTCAATATAAGGGGGAAGAGGTAGTGAGCCAATTTGATCGAGCACTGTGAGTACTTCTTGGGCAAACTCTACTTCAAAGAGGTCATCTTGTCGACCAAGTACAGTGGCTTTTATAGGTTGTGTGAAAACCAAGGTCTCTGAAGAGAGTAAAGGGGGATGTAATGCCTCTGATGCAGTCTGTACCTCTTGTGTACAGGTGGGTTGGCAAGGAGGCAGCTGTGAAGTGTTGTTATCTGTTGATGTGTCCTTTGGGGCAAAGAACAGGACTGTACCAGCCTTGGGGGATTTGCTGGATTTAATATGCATTAATGCCTTTGTGGGTGTAATAATGCGTTCAACAAGCCCCTCAATTTTGCCTCCGCTCCCTTTAGCTCCATAAAGGCGTGCTTTAATGACCTTGGTATTGTTAAATACAAGGAGGTCATGAGGGCGTAGGAACTGGGGTAAATCGGTGAAAACATGATCGTGTAGTGAATTATCTGCACTCACACGAAGTAGGCGACTTTGATTGCGTTGCGCCGCAGGTTTTTGAGCAATTAACTCTGGTGGCAAGTAATAATCAAAATCGCTAAGAAGTAACTCAGCATTAATCATAATGAAAATGGCAGGAAAACAGCCCACCTAATATATTGGATAAAGTTGGTATTATACCGAAAATATATCTTATGCAAATGGGGATGAGTGTTACGGTTATGGTAATCTATTTGGAAAAAAGGAGGGTTGTTATAGAGGGTAATAAATTGGCTAGTTTTTTCAGGAATAATTCGCTGCAGTAAATTCACTCTGTGTTAGAATGAAGGTGTTTATTCTGAATTTATTTTGACCTTATCTTGGGGAATGCAGTATGGCAATTTATGAAATTCAACACCCTCTTATTAAGCACAAAATGGGGCTTATGCGTAAAGCAGACTTAAGCACTAAGAGCTTTCGTGAGTTAGCTAGAGAGGTGACCAATCTACTCACTTATGAGGCGACAAAGGATTTTGAATTAGAACATTCCTCTGTTGATGGTTGGTGTGGACGTGTTGTGGTACAGAAAATTGCTGGTAAAAAGGTTACTGTCGTACCTATTCTACGTGCCGGTATTGGTATGCTTGAAGGTGTGCTTGATTTAATTCCTGGTGCCAAGGTTAGTGCTGTTGGTATTGCACGCAATGAAGAAACCCTTGAGGCAGGTACTTATTTAGAAAAGTTGGTGGGGGATTTGGATCAACGTATGGCGATGATTATCGATCCGATGTTGGCAACAGGTGGATCTCTTGTGGCAACGATTGATATGTTGAAACGTGCCGGATGTAAAGATATTCGTGCCTTGACACTTGTTTCTGCCCCCGAAGGTATTGCTCGTGTAACTAATACTCATCCTGATGTTGATGTTTATACTGCTTCGATTGACCAGGGGCTTAATGAAGATGGTTATATTATTCCTGGGTTAGGAGATGCAGGCGACCGTTTGTTTGGTACTAAACAAAAGGAAGAGTAATTTTTTAAAAGGAGAAGTATTATGGCAAATAAGACTGTCACTGAAGAAGAACTTTTGGCTCAATTGCGTAAGACAGTAGATGAAGCTGAAGAGCTATTGAATAAAGCATCTAAAGCCAGTGATGAAAAAGCAGATGAGTTGCGTGCGAAAGCAAAAAACTTATTGGCTTCAATGCAAACACGTGTTGAGCAAGGGGCGCAAGAGGCTCTAGAGCAAGGCAAGACACTGTTGGCTGCTGCTCAAGACAAAATTGATCATGGTAAAGAAGAAGTCGTGGCACAGACCAAGGCGGCAGCACAAGCAGCCGATGATTACGTGACAAGCAATCCCTGGAAAGCAATCGGCGCTGTGGGGGTCGCGGCATTATTGTTGGGCGTAATTATTGGTCGTAAATAGTTGCTCTTAAGGTGGCTTTGTTGGAAAAGTACAATAAAGCCGCTTCTTATAGAATGATGTTCCTCTATAGTAGTTATCTGGATAGAAGTAGGATGTAGGGGAAGCGTCAGCCAGTAATTCTGTTGGAATAAAAGGTGGTAAGTAGGCATGGGTATCCGCAGTGATTTATCTCAGTTGTTGTCTAGTGCGATGAGTTTTTTATCTACTCGTGCGGATATAGCAAGTCTAGAGTGGTCAATGGCAAAAGCACATTGGTTGCAAGTGGCTATTGGGTTGGGTGTGGCGTGTATATTGCTCTTGTCCGCGTGGTTGCTAGCAAATGTCATGTTAATCGCTTATCTGTGGGATACTGATTATCGTTATTGGTCGATTGGGGGATTGTTTATTGTCTATGCTGTACTCGCTTTTCTATTGTTAAAACGAGCACTGCGACTAGCTCAACAACCAGTTTTCCCTTATACAAGTGCCACTATCAAGGCCGATATGGCGTATTTTGCCCAGTCACAAGCCACAGTCTCTCCTGAAGCCTCTCAGGACGGTAAATCCCAGAGTTCAGATTCTATAGAGAGTACTCGTTCAACAGCAATAGCGACAAAACCTCCCATTGAGGCGGAGTAGCATATGAGTGAGAAAGCAATAAAGAAAGAGCAGCAAATGTTGCAACTACAGGCGTTGGTGTTGAATGCTCAATTAGAGCGTATTCAGCTTAAGAAAGACTTGCAGAAACTAGCACGGCATGCCTCGCCAGAAGCCCTGTCATCACGTTTAGTGGGGGTAGGCTCACAAGCATTGGCTGATGTGTTGCCCAGCATGCCTACGTTTTTTAATTTTTTACGTAAATACCCTGGATTGAGTGTCAGTATTGCCAAAACCTTATTGCGTACCGCTTCTTCGTCTAATAAGTGGGTAGCAGCTATTGCTTTGGGCTTGTCTTCTTGGTTTGTTTATCATCGATTTCAAGAGAATAAGGATTTATAAATGCAGTGTACAGTAGAGTGGAATGGTCCCGAAGGGATGCTTTTCGTATCAAAAACAGGTAGTGGTCATGTTGTTGCAATGGATGGGGCTCCTGCTGGTGGGGGTAATAATCTCGCCCCTCGTCCTATGGAAATGGTGTTAACGGGTGCTGGCGGTTGTTCTGCCTACGATGTTGTATTGATTCTCAAAAAAGGACGGCATCAAATTACTCAATGTACTGTGGATATTGATGCAGAACGAGCAGAGACTGATCCTAAAGTCTTTACCAAGATTCACTTTCATTTTAAAGTGATTGGTAAAGGGCTTAATCGTGAAGCTGTAGAGCGTGCAGTGCAACTGACGCACGAAAAATATTGCTCAGTGATTGCGATGCTAGAAAAAACGGCTGAGATTACATGCGAGACAAGTGTGATAGAAGCGTAAGGTGGCATCTTTTATTTTACTTATAGCTGAGACGAGAGAATATGCGACAATATGAAGATTTTATGCGTCATGTATATACACATGGCGTTACTAAGACAGACCGAACAGGAACAGGGACACGCTCTGTATTTGGTTATCAAATGCGTTTTAACCTACAAGAAGGTTTTCCTCTTGTCACTACGAAAAAACTCCACACCAAGAGTATTTTTATTGAGTTGTTGTGGTTTCTTCGTGGTGATTCCAATGTGCGATGGTTACAAGAGCGTGGTGTGACTATTTGGGATGAATGGGCAGATAAGGATGGCAATTTAGGCCCTGTTTATGGTGTGCAGTGGCGTAGTTGGCCAACTCCAGATGGGCAACATATTGATCAAATCAGTCAAGTGATTGATCAAATTAAAAATAATCCTGATTCTCGTCGCCTTATTGTATCAGCATGGAATGTTGCAGAAATTTCAAAGATGAAACTACCTCCATGTCATGCCTTTTTCCAATTTTATGTGGCTGATGGTAAATTGTCTTGCCAACTTTATCAGCGTAGTGCAGATATTTTCCTCGGCGTGCCTTTTAATATTGCTAGCTATGCCTTGTTGACCCATATGGTGGCACAACAATGCGGTTTGGAAGTAGGGGATTTTATTTGGACTGGAGGGGATTGTCACCTGTATAGCAACCACTTTGAACAGGTCGAATTACAGCTTTCTCGTGAGCCCTACCCTTATCCTAAACTCAATATCAAGCGTAAACCTGCATCGATTTTTGAGTATGAATATGAGGATTTTGAGATTGAGGGGTATCAATGTCATCCTCATATCAAAGCACCAGTAGCTGTGTAATTGGTGAGCATATTATTATGGCTTGATGCGGTTGTGTTAGTTGAATAAAGGTTTCTTTCCCTTATTTGATGCATCAAAAAATAATAAGAGAGATTATGTCTACTTTTGATATTGAGTATTGGTTATGTTGGTGAATAAAGGGCAAACATAACAGTAGAGGAATAAGCAATGAGCATTAATATTATCGTGGCCTATAACCAAAAGCATGTGATTGGCAAAGAGGGGGATATGCCTTGGCATTTACCAGCTGATTTGGCCTATTTTAAAAAAACAACTATGGGTTGCCCTATTGTGATGGGACGTAAGACACGAGAGTCTTTGGGGAGACCTTTACCAGGACGACTTAATATTGCCATTACTAGAGATACTTCCTACCAAGCTGATGGTACTAAAGTTGTATATTCTTTGTCTGATGCATTAGCAATGGCACGTGCTGCACATGACACTGTGTTTGTGATTGGAGGGGGGGAAATTTATCGACAAAGTTTAGCATTTGCTCATCGTGTATATGCCACAGAAATTCACAATGACATGGAGGGGGATACACATTTCCCTGTGCTTGATACGTCTGAGTGGAGAGAAGTATCTCGTGAGCCACAGCCAGAGCAAAACGGTATGACATTTGATTTTGTGGTGTATGAGCGTAAGTAATGTTCCTTGCTTGCTAGATGTAATTTGAGTAAGTCCGTTAACATAAAGCAAGGTATAAGAAGTAGAATGCCCTCATTTCTTGTATAGAAGTGAGGGCATTGGTTTACTGTATGTAGACATTATCAATCAAAGATAAGTTCTCAGCTAATAAAAACCCCACTTGGTAACCCAAGTGGGGTTTGTAAAAGAACAGTGAGTGTACTGCCAGGGTGATGATTAGAAGCCCATACCACCCATACCGCCCATGCCACCCATATCAGGCATTGCAGGAGCTGGTTTATCTTCTACGATTTCAGTAACTGCAGCTTCAGTAGTCAATAACAAGCTGGCAACAGACGCTGCGTTTTGAAGTGCTGTACGAGTTACTTTAGTTGGGTCAAGAACACCTTGCTCTACTAAATCACCGTATTCACCTGTTGCGGCGTTGTAACCGTAGTTACCTTTACCGTTAACAACATTGTTAACAACAACACTTGGTTCTTCGCCAGCGTTAGCCACAATAGTGCGTAAAGGAGCTTCAATCGCACGAAGAATTAATTTGATACCTGCGTCTTGGTCAGCATTAGCACCTTTAAGGGCTGCAATGGCTTCTTTAGTGCGAAGTAATGCAACACCACCACCAGGAACAATACCTTCTTCAACCGCTGCACGAGTAGCGTGTAAAGCGTCTTCTACACGAGCTTTTTTCTCTTTCATTTCAACTTCAGTAGCAGCACCTACACGGATAACAGCCACACCACCAGCCAATTTGGCTACGCGCTCTTGAAGTTTCTCACGGTCGTAATCAGAAGTTGCTTCTTCGATTTGTTTGCGAATTAATTTAACACGTGCTTCGATAGCTTCAGCAGCACCGAATCCGTCAATGATAGTTGTATTTTCTTTAGCGACTTCAATGCGTTTAGCTTGACCTAATTGATCTAAAGTTGCTTTTTCTAAAGAAAGACCAGTTTCTTCAGAGATAACAGTACCGTTAGTTAGTACAGCAATATCTTCTAACATTGCTTTGCGGCGGTCACCAAAACCAGGAGCTTTAACAGCAGTTGTTTTAAGAATGCCACGGATATTGTTTACAACAAGTGTTGCCAATGCTTCGCCTTCTACATCTTCAGCGATGATTAATAATGGACGGCTAGTCTTAGCAACTTGCTCTAATACAGGCAACAAGTCACGGATATTGCTGATTTTCTTGTCGTAGATAAGAACAAATGGATCGTCTAATGCAGCGATTTGTTTGTCTTGGTTGTTGATGAAGTATGGAGACAAGTAACCACGGTCAAATTGCATACCTTCAACAACGTCAAGCTCGTTGTCTAAAGATTTACCATCTTCAACAGTGATAACACCTTCTTTACCTACTTTGTCCATAGCATTAGCGATGATTTCACCAATAGAAGTATCGCTGTTAGCAGAAATAGAAGCTACTTGAGCGATTTCTTTAGAAGTAGAGCTTGGACGAGAAAGTTTGTGTAGCTCATCAACAGCAGTAGCAACTGCCTTGTCAATACCACGTTTTAAATCCATAGGATTGATACCAGCAGCTACATATTTTAAGCCCTCTTCTACAATAGCTTGTGCTAATACAGTTGCTGTAGTAGTACCGTCACCAGCATTGTCAGAAGTTTTTGCAGCAACTTCTTTAACTAATTGAGCACCAATATTTTCAAATTTATCTTTAAGTTCGATTTCTTTAGCAACAGATACACCGTCTTTAGTTACCGTTGGGGCACCGAAAGAACGCTCTAAAACAACGTTACGACCTTTAGGACCTAATGTTGTTTTAACAGCGTTAGCTAATACATTAACACCGCGCACGATGCGTGCACGAGCGTCATCACCAAATAATACTTGCTTTGCAGCCATGTTAAATTCCTTTATCTAAATGGGTTTTGTTCAAAACGAAAAGTGCAAAACAAAACCAAATAATCATTGAAATGAGTGGATATTGGGAAGTGGTTTGGGTGACTATTCAAGAGGATTTCACCTGTGAAGAATCACTGCATTGCTGTATAAACCATCCCGTTATAAATCATTAAGCAAATACCGCTAAGATTTCGTCTTCACGAATTACTAATAACTCTTCACCGTCAACCTTAACTGATTGACCTGCGTATTTACCAAACAATACTTTGTCGCCTACTTTAAGGTCAACAGGGATGATTTGACCGTTGTCTGCTTTCTTGCCAGGACCTACAGCTAATACTTCACCTAAGTCTTGTTTTTCTTCCGCACTACCAGCAAGGATAATGCCTGATTCAGTTGTTTTTTTGTTGTCAACACGTTTGATAATCACGCGGTCTTGTAATGGACGTAATGACATGAAATGCTCCTGATTTTCTGAAATTGGAAAAAATTCTATTGAGTTGAAGAGTGATTTTAGCACTCTCACCCTACGAGTGCTAATTATATGGGCGAAAAAAAGGATTTCAAGAGGGAGTTTTGGGTTTGTTACATTTTAGTGGGATTTGGGTAGAAATCTTTTTAGTGAAGAGTGCTTCGCTCATAGTGCAATAGCTTCCTTTAATACGGTGGTTTTGAATTGTTGGTAAGACATTACCCTCAATTAAATGTAGCAATAGTAGGTGCTATTGCTTATTAATAAAAATAAAGTCGACAGTCCCTGTTAAAGCAAGAGAATTTCTACTGAGCAATTAGCTGGTTTTGTAATTATATTTCCACCATAGATAGCATTTGTTGTAAATATACATATAATCCGTATAATTTGTAACAAATATACAATATTTTAAAAGGTTGTTTTATACTTAACGGTAGTGTTAGTAGATTATTTTTATCAATTTTTGGGAAATTTCTAATGAGTAAACATACTTTATCTCGTGTATCAGCATCAAGGATACAGTCATTTAAACTTAACTCTCTCTCTCTCTCTCTCTCTCTCTCTCTCTCTCTCTCTCTCTCTCTCTCTCTCTCTCTCTCTAGTTGCGACCCAAACGGCATATGCGAATGACGTAACCGTGGATAATGATAGGGGAAATACAAGTGTATATGCTGAGAGAGTTTTTCTAAATTCAAATACAGAATCAGAAAGTATCACATTAGAAAACAATAGTGTAAATGTTACCGCATCTGGAAAGGCTCCAAATATCTATGGGGGTTATGTGGTGCAGTGGGTAAATGACAAAAAAACATCTACTTATACGAGTCAAGATAATACAGTAAATATTTCAGGAGGTAGTGTTAGTGAGAAGGCACTAGGGGCTTTTCTTCGAACAGATCAGGTTGTGAATAAGCTTGTCGGCAATTCAGGCATGCAAACATATAACGCTTACCGTAACCAAGTGAAAGTGACTGGAGGTTCTATCTCTGGATGGAGCTTGGAGCAGAATCAATATATCCTGCCCAGTTTTGTTATTTCAGCAGCAGGTGCTTTTGCATGGGGGTATGGAGCATCTTTGAGTCCCATCAATACAGTATTAGAGAATAATGATGTCTCTGTCAGTAATGCGGATATGGGCTCAGGAGGTGTCTATGGGGCTTTATCTATCATGGAGAACTCTAGTGCTACTGCTGCGGGCTTACGAGGAGGAGAACGTCTTGCAGTCATCCAACGTCTCACAGGGAATAGTGTCACCGTTGAAGCAGGTAGTAAAATTAAAGCCCTTCCGCAAACAGGTGGTTTTGCTTCTGTCGTAGGTGCGATGGTTATAGCTGATGCCTCAAATGATAATACTAGATCGCTTTATATAGAGTCTTCTGTAAATGAGAATACAGTCACTATTAATGGTGGAGAGTTAGGTGAGGTGTATGGTGCGCTCGCCTACACAAGACCAGAGGATGAGCGCAAGAATCCTGATCCACTAGTATCTCGAGGTCATATTGATGTTCAGGTACTTCGAAATAACGTCACCGTTAATGGGGGAACAATGTCCTCCATTGTCGGAGGGTACTTGATGTTAGCGCAAGGTGGAGCAAAATCGCTCATGGAGTACGCTAAGATGTATTCTACTCATAACACGGTGACTTTAAACACATCAGACTTTGTTGATGCTAGTGTGGGTGTGGATCGTTTTACCTTAGCGGGGGGGATACTGTTAAATATACCTAAGAAGCTATCTACCAGTGCTAGTGTTGACGTAACTCCTTCTGTTTTGGATGTGTTCACAGGCAATACGCTCAATATCAATACATCAGGGGTTAAAGTAGGTGAAGTTGGTAATTTCCAATACTACAATTTCCTTTTACCAGAGTCTTTTAAAGTTAATCAAGATATTGCTTTAAGTACACAGTCCATTACCCTTAACAGTGAAGATAACATGGGTACGCCAGACATGAGTGCAGAAATCAAAAGTGTTGCGCTCAAAGGTGAGGCTGTTTTAAATAAAGGCGATAAAATCAACCTTATTCACGCAGAAACCATTAACGGTACACTAGCTAATAAAGACCAAACCCTTACTCTTAAAGTTGGGGCCACTCGTGAGGTGGATGCCATCATTAAACAAGAGGAAAAAGATATTTATTTAAGTGTTGGCACAGATAGTTCACCTGATACCCTTGATACTCCAGATATACCTGACACCCCTGATATTCCAGATACATCTGATACCCCTGATATTCCAGATACATCTGATACCCCCGTCATACCAGTGCCTTCTGTAACCCCCGATACGCCTGCTGTGCGTGTCCTTCCTTCTACTAAAGTCTTTAGCGAGAGCAACCTTGCACCTACCTTGATGAGCATTCAAGCAGGTGACTTAGTAGCAGACCAAGGCTTACTAGAAGCCAAAGCAGTCTCTGAAAAAACAGCTTCATGGAAACCTTTTGTTGCGGTTTCTGGTAGTCACGGACGCTATGATACAGGTTCTTGGGTCAAGAGTAATGCTGCTTCTTATATGTTTGGGATTGCTCGCCATGTCGGTTTTGACCGTAGTGATTTAACAGTGGGTGCTTTTGTAGAAGCAGGGCGCAGTTCTTATGAAACGCATAATAACTTTGAGGTACTAACTGTAAAAGGTAGTGGTAAAACACACTATGAGGGTGGGGGTTTATTAGCTCGCTTTGATGCTCATAATGGAATTTATGCCGAGGCTAGTGTGCGTTTGGGTCGTACACATAACGACTTTAACAGTGATTTATTAGATGCAATGGGTACCACAGCCTCTTATAAACTCTCTACGCCTTATGCTGGTTTTCACCTCGGTCTAGGTTATCTTTGGAACGCTTCCGATAAATTAATGGTAGATGCCTATGCCAAGTACCTTTTTACTCGTCAAGGAGCGAAAAACGTACGCCTCACCACGGGAGATGATATTCACTTTAATGCTATCACCTCGCAACGTGTACGTGTAGGGACTCGCTTGAATTGGATCTTAAGTGATACTGTTAAACCTTATGTCGGTGCTGGGTTTGAACAAGAGCTTAGTGGCAAGGCCAAGGCTTCTGTGCAAGGGCTTCCTATTGATGCTCCAAGTTTAAAGGGTAGCATTGGTATGGTGGAAGCTGGTGTGCGTGTATTACCCGCTAAAGAATCTGGTTGGCACGTGAATTTAGGTGCTAAAGCTTATGTTGGCAAACGTAAAGAAGTGGTGGGTAATCTACGAGTAGCTTACCAATTCTAAGTATGACATCATATTAAATTGCGTCTTATCTATCCGTCATGAGTGACAAAGTTTTATGGCGCAAATTTGATAAAAACTTCCCCTATTGGTGGATGATGTGAGTCATCACGAATAGGGGAAATAATTTTGCTGATGTTTAAGTCAGTATTAAATCGGTATATCTATCCACAGATTAGCGAATAGGCAAACCGTAGTGTAACCCACCATTGGTCCACAGATTATTTAAACCACGAGGAATTTGTAGAGGACTGCCTTTACCCACATTGCGTTCAAAACTCTCACCGTAGTTACCTACTTGCTTAACGATGTTGTAAGCCCATTTTTCATCAAGACCTAGGTTTTTACCTGCACCAGGAGTAACGCCTAACAAGCGTTGAATATTAGGGTTGGTACTTTTGAGTTGCTCATCCACATTAGCACTGGTTACGCCTAATTCTTCAGCATTAAACTGTGCTTGTAGTACCCATTTAACGATGTTGTACCATTGATCGTCGCCTTGACGCACGAATGGACCAAGAGGCTCTTTAGAAATCAACTCTGGTAAAACCTCGTAGTCGTTAGGATTAGATAAGCGAGAAATGCGAATAGAAGCCAAGCCAGATGCGTCAGTAGAGTAAACATCACAACGACCTGAAGCAAAGGCACTCACCACTTCATTAAATTGATCAAACACTACAGGGGTATACTTAATATTGTTAGCACGTGCCCAGTCAGCCATAGTGTTTTCATTAGAGGTACCTGTTTGCATACATATAGTGGCTCCGTTTAATTCCTTGGCACTTTTAACACCGAGTTTTTTAGATACCAAGAAGCCTTGACCGTCGTAGAAGTTAACCCCAGGAGATTGTAAACCTAGTGCAGTATCGCGCTGTTGGGTCACGGTTGTGTTGCGGGTCAAAATGTCAATCTCACCTGATTGCAGCGCCGTAAAGCGTTGTTGAGAGTTAAGAGGAACGGTTTTGAATTTGCTAGCATCACCAAAAATAGCAGCAGCAACTGATTTACATAAGTCGACATCTAAACCTTTCCATTCACCTTTGTCATCTGGTGCCGAAAATCCAGCAAACCCAGTTGTTGTTCCGCAAACCACATGCCCACGTTGTTTTACTGTATCCAAAGTAGAGGCTTGTGCTGTAGAACCGATAGCAGCAAGCACAAGACCAGCCAAAAGCGTGTTGAATTTGTTCATAAAAACTCCTAGAAGAAAGGGCAAACTCGCCCGTAGATAGGAAAAGCAAAAAACGCGAGCACGTCTTATGCTTGCATCGTATTTGATAAATCTAGTCTACTATAACAAAAAAGTGTCAGAGGGGAAATACCTTATCTTAATAAGATTTTGTTATATAGGAAAGTGAGGATTTTCAATCTTCCCGAGCATTTCATGCGAAAGTGTGCAAAAAGAGGAGGTTAATGAAGCCTTGGTGTGTTGGAAAATATACCAAGGCAAAAAACCCTTGATAATCATGAGACTACCAAGGGCATTTGCTTTTCTTAGGAACTACTGGAGAATCATTGCATCTACATTGGAGAGACTATAGATGCAGAGGAAGTTTTAAATTGTTTTCTTAACGGCTTTTTTAGGGGGGGCTTTGTGGGCTACCATTTTTTTATGTTTCACGTGTGCACTTTTGGATGCTGTTTTTTGAGAGTGCATTTTGTGTGCTACATGGGCTTTTTGTGTTTGGATTTGGGGGCCAGCGGGAGCTTCTGGATGAGCAGAAGACATAGTCGCTGCACTAGCGGTACCAACAAAAGTAAGGCTTAACAAAGAGGATAAAACCAAAGATGTTTTCATGATAAAACTCCGAAGAGATAATATAACTGACAAAGGATTACATCAATCCTTTGTGACTCTTACACAGAAATTTAAGTTTTTACGACCGCTGTTGTCTGTGAGTTAGCGATACTTTATGCCGGTTTAATAGTGATTTCAATAGTTAAAAATAGGGAAAAGCTAGAGACGAAATGACTTGAAACTGAGTAAAATTGACTGTAATAACTGACAATTATTTTTCCCATTTAGACAACCATTTATAGCAGGGTTGAGCGAGCAATAAAATAAAAATCATGCGGGAAACGTGAAAAGCAGCCATAATAGGTACGCCCAGCATCAGCACTTTAGCTGTAATTGTCATTTCAGCAATACCTCCAGGACTTAGACCCAAAATAAGAGTGCTTAAAATGATATTACATAGGCAAAACATGTGCAGATAATAAGACCAACTATACTTAACTAAAGCACTAATACTCAGATAGCGTGGAGCTCGACTAAAAAAATCGGGTCCATATTATTACCAAGAGACCAGCCGATACAAAGTGGTTCTGGTGTTTTACTAGGGAAAACCCTTATATTGTTGCCTTGCTTTTGTTACAATAGACACCTTGCTACTTTAGATAGAGTTTGCGATGAAAGCAATGACAATACGTACCAGCTACATTACCAATATCCCAATGTTTATTAGTATGACGCTAGCAGCAATATGGGTTTGGTATTTCCATGCCACAGCAGAAAGTGCAGCCTTATTTCTTGGGATTATTGCAGGAGGACTGGTCGATTTGGATAATCGTCTGACAGGGCGGTTACGCAATATTTTCTTTACGCTTATTCATTTCTCTATGGCCTCTATTGCTGTGCAATGGACTTATGGGCATTCCTGGCTGTTCTCCCTATTGATGATGTTTGCAGCATTTTCAGTGACATTAGTAGGAAGTATTGATGTACGTTATCGAACTATTGCCTTTGGTACTTTATTGGTCATGTTATACACTGTACTGACCTATATGCCTAATATTGCATGGTATACCAATCCTATGATGCTTATTTGTGGTACGGTGTTATACAGCACTTGTACTATTGTCTTGCACTTGGTATTTCCTCACCGTCCGGTGCAGGATAGCGTAGCACAATCTTATCGTAAACTCGCTGATTATATGAGGGTAAAAGCACGCTTTTTTGACCCTGATGAGGCTGCCTTTTTAGATGAAAAAGAAATCCGACTAGCGATGTCAAATACAGCCGTGATTAATGTCTTTAATCAATGTCGTAGTGCTTTGTTTTATCGTTTGCGCAGCCAATCACGTCATCCTCGTACGATACGCATGTTGAATTATTATTTTGCCGCTCAAAATATCCATGAGCGTATTAGCTCCCGACATGTGGAGTATCACGAGTTTGCACAGAAATTAGAGCATAGTGATTTGATTTTTCGTATTCAGCGTTTGATTGTTTTGCAGGCAGATGCTTGTCAAGCTATGAGTGATGCACTGATGCAGGACAAGGATTATATTTTTGACGAGATTTTAAGTCGGGCAGGTAAAGGGGTAAGACAAGCCTTTAATCTTTACCGTGAGACTCACCCTGCTGATAAAGGGATTCCTCATGTACAACAACTTATTGATAATGTGTTGGCAATCAGTGATCAGATTCAACGTTTACCTTTAATCAAAGAGGAATCTGCCGCTTATGTCAACAGCGATGAGACCAGGATTGCCGGTCAAGATGTGGATAGCATTCGTGATATTATCGCTGCGGTACGTAGTCATCTAACTTTTGAATCTTCTGTTTTTCGTCACGCTGTGCGCCTATCCATATTGACAGCAATATCTTGCCTGATTGTAGAGTTTTTCCATCTTAAAATGGGGTATTGGATTTTATTGACAGGCGTGATTGTGTGCCAACCTAACTATTCAGCAACTACTACGCGACTCAAACAACGGATTTTGGGGACTTTATTAGGGGTAATTGTGGGGTCTACAGTACCTTATTTTGTACCGAATTTGCCTGGACAGTTATTAGTTGTGGTAGCGAGTGCTACGCTGTTTTTTGTGTTCCGCACAAGTCGTTATAGCTTTTCAACATTCTTTATTACTATTCAGGTATTGGCGGGGTTTGCAATCCTTGGGATGGATACTCCTTCTGCTTTAGTGTCACGTTTCTTGGATACGCTTATTGGCTCGGCATTAGCCTGGTGTGCCGTCTCTTATTTATGGCCTGATTGGCATTATTTAACTTTGAGTAAAACAGCACGACGTGCTTTATCAGGCAATGCCCAATATCTGCGTCAGGTGATGAATCAACTTTGGGGAGAACATTCTGATGATGTGGTATATCGCACAGCTCGTCGAGTGGCTCATGAGCGTGCAGTGGCATTAAGCAATACTGTATCGGATATGTCGATTGAACCCAAGAAATATGGTCTGCGTTTGACAGATGCATTAACCTTATTGCAATTAAACTATACATTGATTAGTAGTATTTCTGCATTAGGCTCCATACGTGTACAGGTGGCAGCTCGCAAAGCATCAGGGGAAGATGCTGAGTTTATGCAACAAGTAAAGTCACTAGCACAGCAAATTGCTGATCTAATGAGTGAGATGCCTAGTGTGGCTCATATGGAGAAATTATCACTGCTGCAACAAACCATACAGGCCATTCAACCCTCTGATGCCGAAAAAGATGTCTCTAAACATGTGTTGTGGCTACAATTACAACGGATAACCAATCGACTATCTCTTTATTTCGAAACTCTGCAACATGATATTGATAAGGTCAATGCGCATAGCAATCTTGGTGTGAAATAGGCTTGTCATTGAATAATTGAATAAGATAAGAATTACTAGTTGACTGGTAGTTTGCTCAATGTGAGAGTTGGCATGAGTGGTGTGATTGTCTGTTATATAATAGAGGGGCAGTTTTTATTTTTAAAAGGAAAGACTTATGTCTAAGATGCAACATCTCCTCTCTATAGGACTCTTGGTTTTAAGCAGTAGTGCTTTGGCAACTTCACATGAGGCACATAGTCATGGAATGCATGATCATGCAGGACAGGCACATGCAGCCCATACGCATCACAACGCAATGGTTAAAAAAGAGAGTGCGACAAATCTTGCTTTATCTCAATGCTGGGGGCGTTTTCGTGAGGATAATGTATCAGCTTTATTTGTTGATGTGCATAACAAAGACACTCACCAAGCTGCATATATTGTGGGGGTGTCGTCTCCAGCTTTTGCAGACTTGATGATTCATGAAACCTATGAGAAGGATGGCATGAAAGGGATGCGTCATATTAATGAGGTGGAAATACCTGCTGGCGGTCATGTGATGCTTAAACCAGGAGGCTATCATGTGATGGCAAGTCAGCCTAAGCAAGTGAAAGTAGGTGACAATATCGAGGTGGCTTTCAAACTAAGTAATGGGCATGAAGTTAAAACACAGTGTGTGATGAAGCCATTTTCTGCACAGTCTTACAGTAATTAGTGGATTAGCAAGATTGCTGATTATTGTCGCTTAAAACTATTTTTCTGATAACCATTTTCTTACTAGCCTTAATCCCGATGTTGGGGCAATTTAGCTAGTGAGAAAGTGGTTTTTTAATTTACTGTTTCTGAATATGCTGTAAGACAATATGATTAAACTCATGGGGCAATGCTAAGTTCATCCCATGAGAAGCAGGGGAGAGTGTGAAGGAGCTTGCATGAGGCCATAGACGAGCTAATGCACGATTAATATCGGGAAAAGGAGCAGGACTATCAGAGCCTCCAATTAAGGTGATAGGCATATCCTTTAGGGAATTAAGCGAATCATTAATCAAGAAAGGGGCTTCAAAGCGTTGAAGAAATAAGGTATGGGCATTGTCTCTTACCATTTCCTTAAACCACCGCACCATACGCTTAAAAGTACCAGCACCACTCACACTATCAATAAATAAGGATAAACCCTCATCCATCTGCCCCTCTTGGATAAGTCGTAGTGCTTCTTTCTTAAATTCTACACTGTCATGCAGTTGCTCAGAATTGCGAATCCCAGGATCTGCCAGTATTAAGGATTGTACCTTGTCTTTGTGATGCAAAGCCATGTCCAGAGC
This sequence comes from Pelistega europaea, assembly GCF_013133775.1. Lineage (GTDB taxonomy): Bacteria > Pseudomonadota > Gammaproteobacteria > Burkholderiales > Burkholderiaceae_B > Taylorella > Taylorella europaea. The sequence goes on from NZ_JABGBO010000001.1 coordinate 327,959, forward strand.
GACAGCCGCACCTCGTGAATGACCTAACACATGGGCTTTATCAATATTTAACCAGTCAAGTAAATCTGCCATGTCTTGTGCATGCTGGCTAAACGAAAATCCCTCCTTACTATCTAATGGAATAGGAGCATAGTGACGTAAACTTGGGGCAATGACACGATAGTGTTGAGCAAGTTCTGGTACTTGCCATTTCCAGTAACGATAGTCACAAAGAGAACCGTGGATAAGTAGTAAAGCAGGACCTTGTCCTTCATCTACAAAAGCATAAGGTGTTTGTCCAAGGAGGATTTCTTTGAATGACATAACAAGACAGGGGTATAAAAATGCGAGCTTCGTAAAGCTGCCTTATTTTTTGACTGCAGCTAAACGAAGCGTGATTAGCTTAATAAGCCAATTAGTAAAGTTTTAAGCGTTCTTTGGCGGTGTCTGCAGCAGGGGTACCAGGATAGTCTTTAATGGTACGCTGTAGTGTTGCTTTAGAGGCTTTAATATTGTTAAGTTCGAGTTGGCTACCCGCAATCACTAGCAAAGCATCTCCAGCTTTCTCATCTTTAGAGTAAGCACGAACCATCTTATCAAGTGTTTGGATAGCACCCTTAAAGTCACGGCTGGCATAACGACTGCTACCTTCATAGAATAAGGCACTAGGAGCAAGCACACTGTTAGGGTAAACTGAAGAGAAGTTAGCGAGTGCTTTAGCTGCGGCAGTGTAATTACCAGCACGGAATAAATCTAGAGCTGAATCATATGCTCGTTGTTCAACAGGGTCTCCTACTTGAGCAGATGGACCGATATCATCATTGGCACGAGCATCCAATTGTTGGGTGTTATTACCCAAGGTTTCTAATTGTCCACGAATTTGACGAAGTTCATTTTGGAGTTGTTGAACTTGGGAGGCTAAATTGTTACGCAACATATCGCTTTGTTTGAGCTGAGAGCGTAACTCTAAAATAGCACGGCGAGCATCTTCATCTTCAGCGGCCATGGCAGGATGAGTGGCTCCAAGTAAAAGAGTAGAGAGTACTAAAGCAATAGTCTTTTTATTTAGCGTCATAGGTTATCTCACAAAAATGAAACGCCGCAATAAGGTCTATTGCGGCGTAGACAATCAAAGTCGCTTAAAAAACCGCAAGCGATTAACGTAAGTAGTTAATGTCTGCACGACGGTTTTCAGCGTATGCTTCTTCAGTAGTACCAGATGCACGTGGACGCTCTTTACCAAAGCTTACTGCTTCGATTTGAGCAGAGTTAACACCTTGTTGTTCTAATTGACGAGCAACGGCTACTGAACGGCGTTGACCTAATGCTAAGTTGTACTCAGCACTACCGCGTGCGTCGGTATTACCTTCGATGCGGATACGTTGAGCGTTGTTAGCAGTTAAGTATTGAGCGTGCATTTGAACCAATGGTTGGTATTGTGATTCAACAACATAGCTGTCAAATGCGAAGTATACAGAGCGTTGTTGAGCTAATGGGCTATTTGGGTTAAATGGATCCATTACAACACCACCGTTGCCAGCACCAGCACCTGTATCAGAAGGTGTTGAAGAGCACGCAGCTAAAGTTGCAGCAATCGCCGCTACAGATAAGATTTTTGCTAAGTTAGACATAGCAGTTCCTTGAATTTACAAAACAAAAACAAAAACAAAAATTACTCTATATTTTTACTGTCTGAAAGGTCCCCAAGCTGCTGCTGTAACACCACCGCCACTTGGCAAGGTAGTGCTAAAAGAGCCATCAGCATTAACTAAGCCTAAACGACCACCAGATACGTAAAGCACCTGCATGCCATTAGGGGCAAAGCTAGGAGACAAATCATTAGGGCCGGAAGTCAATAATTGATCAGATCCTGAACCCAAACCGGTAATGGCGATAGAGTATCCGCCACCACGCATGCTAGTATATACCAATTTGGAGCCATCGGGGGATATCTTACCTGAAACATTTTGTGAACCGTTAAAGGTAATTCGACTTGCTTCACCTCCGCCGAGCCCAGTTCGGTAAATTTGAGGACTACCTCCACGGTCAGAAGTAAAGATTAAACCACTGCCGTTGGGAAAGAAAAATGGTTCGGTATCAATCTCTGGTGAGTTCGTTACTTTACGAGGAGAACCACCATTACTGTTGATAATATAAATGTTAGATAAAGCATCCATACTTAACGCAATTGCAAGCTGGGAGCCATCGGGAGACCATGCAGGGGCACTGTTATTACCCTTGAAATTAGCAATAGTTTGACGTGCACCAGTGCTCAAATTTTGCACATAAACAACAGGTTTGCCTGTTTCAAAACTCACATAAGCAATGCGTGAACCATCGGGTGACCATGCAGGGGAAATGATGGATGAGCCAGATGCAACAGCTTGTGCATTCTCTCCATCTGCATCCGCTACAAAAAGTGTACTGCCTGTTACATAAGCAATTTTTGTGGCAAAAATGCCACGAACACCTGTCGATTGTTCATAAACAGCATCAGCGACTTTATGTGCCTGACGGCGCATATTTTCATCCGATACGTCCAAAGACTGAAGATTCGTTTGTTGTGCTGTATCACCTAGGTTGTAGTGAACAGTTGTACCAGATACAGATCCGTAGACCACGTTTTGTCCACCACCAGCTTCTGCAAGTGCTGCCCAGTTAGGGGTACCGCTTGAATCTGTACTCATCACACCAACACGTTTAACATCAAACTGACCTGAGCGAGTGAGGTCTGCGGCGATAATATTGGCGATTTCGGTGCCGTTAATACCGGCAAAATCAGCCACTACGATAGGGAATTTGTTGCTCATTGAGCCAAAACCAGACAGATTAACATTAACCTGTGCTTGAGCAGTAGGCGCAAATGACAGCGTTACCCCTATGCATAGGGCACCTATATAGGCTAAACCACGTCTAAATGGTCGAGTACTTAAAAACGACATCATTTATTCTCCTAAATTGCAATCCATTATTGAGGGCGGAATTCATAATTACCTTCCACAAACCTATTGCCCGATGGAGGTTTAGGGAAGGGGTTACATTGTTTAAGTGCATTAAGTGCAGCAATATCAAATGCCTTATTACCAGAAGTGCGAGTAATAGCAGCACTAGTCACTTTGTATGCACTATCAAATTCTACCTTATAACGCACCTTAAGGCGTTGATTACCACTAAAGCGTAGGCGAGGCTCTACACAAGCCTTAACCAGGCGGGCATAACCATCAGTACCACCACCGCCACCTATTTGATTGCGGTCATTGATACCACCTTTGATGCCTGCAATACTATTGATATCACCTCGCATTGCCGCGCGTAGAGCATCACCTTTAGTATTGGCTTTTGCTTTTGCTTGGGCTGCTAGGCGAGCATCTGCTTTAGCCTTGGCGGCTGCTTTCTCTTTTGCCTCTTTTTCAGCTTTTTCCTTGGCTGCCTTTTCAGCCTTAGCCTTGGCTTCTTTTTCAGCTTTTTCCTTGGCTTCTTTTTCCGCTTTTTCCTTGGCTTCTTTTTCAGCTTTTTCCTTGGCTGCCTTTTCAGCCTTAGCCTTGGCTTCTTTTTCAGCTTTTTCCTTCGCCGCTTTTTCAGCTTTAGCCTTGGCCTCAGCTTTTTCTTTTGCCTCTTGTGCTTCGCGTTCTGCCTTTTCTTTGGCTTCTTGTTGACGTTTCTTCTCTAGTGCAATGTCAGGATTTTCCTCATTGCTGGCAGTTGCAGCTTTGGGAGGCGGAGGGGGAGGGGCTTGCTCCTCTGGGGGCGAAACTTTAGGCTCTTCCGGTTCTGCTGCTGGTTCGGGCTCAGGAGGCTCTTCCTGCTCCGTACGAGTGTCTTCATCTGCTGGGTCTGGAGTGCGAGTCTCTGCAGGAGGTGCCACAATTTGTTGGGTGCCTTCTGTCCAGAGTTCCAGCTGCATAGGCCCAGCGGCTGCATTATCTTTATCCAATGCATTTACGATAACCCCTGCTAGTAGCAATAGGTGTAACACCACAGAAGAGATAATGCCCTTCTTGTCGTCTTTTTGCTCGTAATAGTCATTAGGGTTTTTAAATTTACTCATGGGTTCAACCGTGTCTTAATTAGACTTCCTCGCCTTACTTCTTAGCAGGGGTTGATTTAGTCTGGTTTACCATCAAACCAAGGCGTGTAAGACCATTAGAACGCAGGGTGTCCATAATCTTCATGACATCCTCGTAAGGAACCTTGCCGTCAGCAGAAATCACTACAGGTGTATCTGCTTGCGTCATGGATTGGATACGATTAAGAACTTCTTCTTTGGGAATTTTCTCAAACTCCTCTCCGGGTTTACGAAAACGCACGGAAATATCGCCGTTTTCTTCGATTTGCACTTCCACTGGGGTGGAAGGCACTTCAGCAGCTTGTCCCACAGAAGGAAGGTTAATCAGTCCTGGGGTAATCATAGGAGCTGTTACCATAAAGATAACTAGCAATACGAGCATCACGTCAATGTAAGGGACGACGTTCATCTCATTTTTCATGCGCCGTATACCACGGCCTTTTCTTACTCTAGCCATAATGACTACTTAGCCTGACGTTGTAAAATATTTAAAAACTCATCCATAAAGCTATCAAAGCGACTAGCTGCCTTATCAATAGCATTTGAAAAATAGTTATAGGCCAATACAGCAGGAATTGCAGCAAATAGACCAATGGCTGTTGCAATCAATGCTTCTGCAATACCAGGGGCTACGGCAGCTAGTGTGGCTGTAGCATTGGTAGATAAGCCTAAGAAAGAGTGCATAATCCCCCATACAGTACCAAGTAGACCAACATAGGGGCTAACAGAACCAGCAGATGCAAGAAAACTGAGTTTGGCATCAAGAGCATCGATTTCACGCTGATACGTCGCTTGCATAGCACGCTCAGCCCCTTCAATCTGAGCTTCGGGAGATGCTGCTTTACTACGAGATTTGAGAAATTCATTCATCCCAGCATCAAAAATACGTGCCAATGCCCCAGATTGATCTGGGTTACGAGAAACGCTTTGGTGTAAAGCACTAAGGTCACCACCACGCCAGAAGTTTTGTTCAAACTCTCGTGTTTGTTTCATAGTGCGAGAGATGGTGAGGTACTTGCTAATAATAAACGCCCATGATGTGATAGACACAATTACAAGTATCAACATCACGAGTTGAGCAGGTAAGCTCGCATCAGAAATAAGAGTGAGGACAGACATATCCTCGGGAACTGGTGTAACAGGAGGTGTCATAGCCGCAGAATTCATCGCTGCAGGTGCTGATGTGACGGGATCCATAGTATTAAATATCCTGAACAGAAAGTAAAATAGAACGAATAGAGTCCGGAATAGGACAAGCTTTAAAAGAATCTAAACTAACACAACAGATTTGAAAGTGACTGTGAACGAGGAGTTTACCGTCACGCTCGCAAATCTGTTCGAAATCAATAGAGGCATTACCAATCTTTGCAATCCGAGTCTTAATGGTTAGCAAATCATCTAGACGGGCAGGACTCTTATATTGGACTTGGGTACCTACCACGACAAATATGACCCGTAACTTCTCAGCAAGCTCAGATTGGTGGAAGCCAAGTCGGCGTAACCACTCTGTACGAGCTCGCTCAAAGAATTTAAGGTAATTAGCATAAAAGACAACGCCTCCCGCATCCGTGTCTTCATAATAAACTCGGATAGGGAGGGTGAATTCGGTAGGAGTGTCTGAATTCATTGTTGAATACGCTAGAATGTGTTAAACCTCAAATTATATCTCACTTTTGAGGTGCTTATACAAGTCTAATACGTAATTATTTGCTTCAGATAATGACAACTTCACAGCCTCTTCTTTGCGACGTTCTTGTACCTCGATGATTCCGTCTTTAATCCCGCGTTCACCAATGGTCACTCGGAGAGGAATGCCGATGAGTTCCCATTCAGAGAACATTACACCTGGGCGTATGTCACGATCATCTAGAATTACATCAACACCTTGTTCGTTGAGGAAATTGTGTAGTTCAAGTGCTTTTTGGCGAACCTCTTCGTTTTTGTGAAAGCCAATAGGGCAGATAACCACTTCAAAAGGAGCCATTGGCATTGGCCAGATAATGCCTTTGTTATCATTATTTTGCTCGATGGCAGCTGCCATAATACGACTGATGCCAATACCATAACATCCCATTTGGATAACTTCAGGTTTGCCTTGTTCATTAAGATAGGTTGCTTTTAGCTTTTCAGAGTATTTGTCACCTAAGAAGAACACATGACCGACTTCGATACCATGCTCAATGGCAAGGGTACCAGGCTCACCAACGGCAGGGTCTCCAGCAACGACATTGCGGATGTCTGCTATCACTGGTTCAGGTAAGTCACGACCCCAGTTCACACCAATCCAGTGTGTATTTTCTAGGTTGCCACCGCACACAAAGTCACTCATATTGGCTACGGTCTTATCAGCAATAATGGTGATAGATTTAAGCGTATTGACAGGGCCAAGATAACCCGGTTTAGATCCGAAATATTCAAGGATTTGCTCCTCACTTGCTAGCTCAAAGCCATATTTTAGTTGGGGTAGTTTAGAGATTTTAACTTCATTGACCTCATGGTCCCCACGGACAAGCAATAAGCAGATAAATTTGTTGCCCTCTGCATCATTGACACTATAGACAACAGATTTCACTGTGCGCTCAATAGGAAGTCCGAGTTGTTGTGCTACGATTTCACATTTGTTGGCACCTGGTGTTGGTACTCGTTCAAGAGCTTGGGTAGGTGCTGCTCGCTCAGCAACTAAACAAGGTGCTTCAGCAAGCTCAATATTGGCGGCATAATCAGACTCTGGGTTATAGACAATTAAATCCTCTCCAGTATCTGCAATGACTTGAAACTCATGACTGCGAGAGCCTCCAATAGAGCCTGTGTCCGCATTAACAGCACGGAATTTTAAGCCTAGTGCTGTGAAGATACGTTTATAGGCATTGAACATCGTATCATAGCTTTTTAATGCACCAGCTTCATCGCGATCAAAAGAGTAAGCATCTTTCATGGTGAATTCGCGTCCACGCATTAGACCAAAACGAGGGCGGCGTTCATCGCGGAATTTAGTCTGAATGTGATACAAGTTAAGTGGTAATTGGCGCCAGCTTTGGACCTCGTTGGCGATAATGTCAGTCACCATTTCTTCTGATGTGGGTTGGAGTATGAAGTCACGTCCGTGGCGATCCTTGAGGCGGAGTAATTCAGGACCGTAAGCATCCCAACGACCAGATTGCATCCATAATTCAGCTGGTTGTACCATAGGCATAAGAATCTCAATCGCACCAGCACGATTCATCTCGGTGCGGACGATATTTTCTACCTTGCGTAATACCTTAAGTGCCAAAGGCATATAGGTGTAGATACCTCCAGCATGTTTGCGAATCATACCAGAACGCATCATTAATTGATGGCTAATGACTTCTGCATCTGCAGGAGCCTCTTTAGAAGTATTTAAATGAAAATGTGAAGCTAACATGGTTACTTGCTCAATAGAAAGTATAATTACATTATTGTATTTGAATTTAAGGGGCGGTGCATGCTAGATCGCGAAGGTTACCGTCCTAATGTTGGTATTATCCTTGTAAATCACAAAAATGAGGTATTTTGGGGCAAAAGAATTCGAGAAAAATCATGGCAATTCCCTCAGGGTGGCATAAAGTATGGCGAAAATCCAACACAAGCCATGTATCGGGAGCTATATGAAGAGCTCGGTCTTAGGTCCGAACATGTACAAATATTAGGGCGAACGCGTAATTGGTTACGGTACAACGTACCAGAAAATTTTGTGCGACGAGAGTCGAGAGGTCATTATAAAGGACAAAAGCAGATTTGGTTTTTATTAAAATTACTTGGCAAAGATAAAGACATCAGTTTGCGAGCAACAAACCATCCTGAATTTGATGCTTGGCGCTGGAGTCGGTATTGGGTTCAGTTGGATCAAGTGATTGAATTTAAACGAGATGTTTATGTAGAAGCACTAAAAGAATTGTCGACTTTGCTTTTTCCTGTTAAACAGGAGACGCGTTTCTTGCGTAAGAGACGGCATAAACAAAACAAATCTGCAGAGCGTGATGTTGTCATACAGCAGCAACACTTGGTGCTTGCTGATGATGAAAGTGTGGTGCAGCAGCATCAATTATTGGTTCAGATTAGTGATAAGTCATAGCATTAAGCGTCTTGTATATTGAATATGCTCAATATCAGGGATAAGGCTTTGGGTCACAGTATTAAGCGTCTTGTATGTCGAATATGAGATGCTTAGTTTTTCAATATTTAGTATGGTGATGGAACATACAGCAACAATAGCAGCGATAGCAACAGCTCCTGGGCGTGGGGGCGTGGGTGTGATTCGCTTATCAGGTAAAAATTTGCTGCCTTTGGCGGTGACACTTAGTGGTGGTAAGACTCCCAAGCCTAGAGTGGCATTGTATACAGACTTCCTAGATGAGCAAGGTCAAGCGATTGATAATGGATTGATGCTTTATTTTGCTGCTCCTGCTAGTTTTACTGGTGAGGATGTTATTGAACTACAAGGTCATGGAGGCCCTGTAGTAATGAATATGCTGCTTTCTCGTTGTCTAGCATTAGGGGCTAGATTGGCAGAGCCTGGTGAGTTTACCAAACGAGCTTTTCTGAATAATAAACTTGATTTGGCGCAGGCGGAAAGTGTGGCGGACCTAATTGATGCTTCTAGTCAATCAGCAGCACGGATGGCATTGCGTAGCTTGAAAGGGAGTTTCTCGTCACATATTCATCAATTGGTGGATAATCTTATTAACCTTCGTATGTTGGTTGAGGCTACATTAGACTTTCCCGAGGAAGAAATTGATTTTCTTGAGGCTGCCAATGCTCGTGGCAAACTGGCGAAGTTGCGTGCTGAATTAGATAATGTGCTGGCACAAGCGACACAGGGTGCTATTTTGCGAGAAGGGATGACAGTGGTATTAATCGGTGCACCGAATGTAGGTAAGTCTTCCCTGCTAAATGCGTTGGCTGGAGATGATATAGCCATTGTCACTGATATTGCAGGTACGACACGAGATACTGTGCGAGAACAAATTACATTAGATGGGGTGCCAGTACATATTGTGGATACAGCAGGGTTGAGAGAAACTGATGATGTGGTTGAAAAAATTGGTATTGAGCGTAGCCATAAGGCTTTACAAGAAGCAGACGTTGCATTGATTCTTGTTGATGTGCGTGAGGGAATTAACGAGAAAACACGTGCAATTTTATCGTCTATCCCTGCTGGGCTTAAAAAAATAGAAGTGCAAAATAAAATTGACTTGTTAATGGGCTCTAATACTGCTCCACATGGTAATAAGCCCCCTGCCGCAGTGTATGATGAAGAACAAAGGTCACAGATGGGTAGTTCTACTGTATGCCAGGCAGGAGTGCTGTATGGGGAGGATGCTCAGCGTGTAAGTGTAAGTGGTGTATCAACGCTGGTGCGTCTTTCTGCCAAGAGTGGTGAGGGGTTGGAGTTGCTAAAGCAAGAGTTGCTTCGCATTGTGGGTTGGCAAGGTGAGAGTGAAGGGCTATTTTTAGCTCGCACACGTCATTTAAATTCTTTACAAAATGCACAGCATGAATTAGAAAATGCTGCAATTAATGGCTACGATAATATTGAATTGTTGGCGGAGCATCTGCGTCTTGCACAGGAAGCACTTAATGAAATTACAGGGGAGTTTACTGCAGATGATTTACTCGGGGTGATTTTTAGTCGTTTTTGTATTGGGAAATAAGTGCGAAAAACCATAATGGACTTGTTTTTCTCTCAAAATTTCCCCTCTATCTTTTTGAGCTAAGTGCTATGCTGACAAGCGTAGCATTGAGTGCTTTAGTTTAGTAGCCAGTACTGCAATGCAATAATCGTTTTAGAATCGCGAATTTTACCTGACTGTAGTGCTTCTTGCACTTCATCTCTGGATAAGTATACCGTACGTACAAATTCGTCTTCATCGGTTGATGCTTGACTATCAGCCGTTAAACCATGAGCCTGGTAGAGATACATCAACTCATCACAAAATCCTGCTGCTGTGTAGAATGTATATAGCAAGGTCATGTCTTTAGCCGTATAAGGTGTTTCCTCTGCAAGCTCACGAAATGCACATTGCACAGGTGGTTCCCCATGTACATCTAGCTTGCCAGCAGGAATCTCTAATAATACCTCACCACAAGGGTAGCGGTATTGCTCGACAAGAATCACTTTTTGCTCGTCCGTCACTGCTAAGATAGCGACAGCTCCTGGATGACGTACAACCTCTCGACTGGCGGTCTTGCCATTTGGTAACTGTGCTTGGTCAAGAGAAACACTAATAATCCGACCTTTAAAAATGGCTTGTGAACTGAGGGTGGTTTCTGTGAGATTTTGGGGTGTTTTATCCATGATAGCAATGCCTGAAAACTTGAGAAAATAGTGAATAATGCTCTTCCCATATTCTACACTGATAAACGGTTGCTTTTTTATTTTCAAAATTCCTGAATATAATTACCTATTTTGTAGTTAATATAGATGGTATTACTTATACTGGTAAGGATTTTGTAGACGGTTTACATGCTAAATAGCAATTCAGTAGTCATTCAATGATACTGTATGGCAAAGTAGTAGCAAAAAGCCCCATCACTTATGCAGTAATGGGGCTGTTATCCCTATCTCCTGGGCTACGATTATCACCTGTCAAGGCATTAGATAACCATAGCTAAGGTATGCCTTGAATAACCTACAGTGTTGGCATAGAGAATTGAGCGCCTTCACGTACTGAAGAACTTGGCCAGCGTTGTGTGATAGTTTTGCGACGAGTAAAGAAGCGCACTCCATCAGGACCATACATAAATAAGTCACCGAATAAAGAGCGTTTCCAGCCACCAAAACTTTGATAAGCAACAGGTACAGGTAATGGGATATTAATGCCCACCATACCGACTTTAATATTGTCTGCAAAGTAGCGAGCAGCTTCACCGTCTCGAGTATAGATGCAAGTGCCGTTGCCGTATTCGTGATCATTAATCAGCTGCATTGCTTCTTCCATAGTTTTCACTCGAATTACTTGTAATACAGGACCAAAGATTTCCGCTTTGTAGCTAGACATATCTTTGTTAACGTTATCAATTAATGTTGCACCAACAAAGAAACCGTTTTCATAACCAGCAGGAGCAGCATCAGAGCCATCAACAAGGATTTTAGCCCCTTGTTCTTGAGCACTCTTGATATGCCCAAGGATTTTTGCTTTGTGTTCAGCAGTAATCACAGGACCAAAGTCATTGTTCTTATCAGAGTGGACACCAAATTTAAGGTTGCCCATAGCTTTTTGAAGGGCGGCAATTAACTTGTCTGCAATTTCATCACCTACAGCTACTGCTACTGATAATGCCATGCAACGCTCACCAGAGGAGCCGAAAGCAGCGCCAAGTAATGAATTAACTACATTGTCTAAATCTGCATCAGGCATCACGATAGCATGGTTTTTAGCTCCCCCTAATGCTTGGCAACGTTTGCCATTGGCGGCAGCAGTTTTGTAGATGTACTCTGCGATGGGAGTTGAACCAACAAAGCTCACAGCCTCAATATCTTTATGCTCAAGAATGGCATCAACGGTCTCCTTGCCACCCATTACCACATTAAGAACACCATCAGGTAAGCCAGCTTCTTTCAATAATTGTGCTACATAAAGTGTAGAGCTAGGATCACGCTCGGATGGTTTTAAGACAAATGTGTTGCCACACACGATAGCCATTGGATACATCCATAATGGTACCATCACAGGGAAGTTAAATGGTGTAATACCTGCGACAACACCAAGAGGGTGGAACTCACTCCAAGAGTCAATATCTGGACCTACGTTACGGCTATGCTCACCTTTTAATAGCTCTGGTGCACCGCAAGCATACTCAACATTTTCAATGCCACGTTGCAATTCTCCTGCCGCATCATGCACAATTTTGCCATGTTCTTCACCGATAAGACGGCAAATTTCATCAGCATGTTGTTCTAGTAGCTCTTTGAACTTAAACATAATGCGAGCACGTTTAAGTGGAGGAGTCTTACGCCATGCGGGAAAGGCTGCTTTAGCAGCTGCCACAGCCTCATCAATGGTTTTTGCGTTACCTAATAAGACTTCTTTACTGATTTGGCCTGTAGATGGGTTATAAACCGGCTGAGTGCGGTCTCCTTCGGTGATAATTTGGCCGTTAATAAAATGACCGATTTTATCCATAATATTTTCTCCAATTAAAATTAAGACCATAAAGAACGATAAAGGCTAAGCATTTCGTCCTTTGTGGGGATTCGAGGGTTGTTGTTGGGTGATCCAGAAGCAAATGCTTGATCACACATGGTTTCAACAATGCTGTCAAAGTATGCCTTATCTACCCCAAATTCTGCTAGGGTAGGAACTTTAAGCTCATCATTAAGCTGCTTTAAGAAAGCAATAAGTTTTTGATTCGCTTGATTATCATCATCAGAGGTTGTGGCTACACCTAATGCACGTGCACAATCTGCATAACGAGAAGGTGCTGCTGGGATAGAAAATTCAGTTACTGCAGGTAATAGCATTGCATTAGATAAGCCATGAGGTACATGGAAAAATGCCCCGATAGGACGACTCATACCATGTACAAGAGCAACAGAAGAGTTATTAAAAGCGACGCCGGCAAGTGTAGAGCCCAACATCATGGCTTCACGTGCTTTTTCGTCTTTGCCATCATGGTATACCTTTTGTAGGTTGGGGCCAATGAGACGCAAAGCGGAAAGAGCTTGTTGCTCGCTATAGGGGTTTTGTTTTTGGCTTACATAAGCCTCAATTGCGTGAGTCATCGCATCAATCCCCGTATCTGCAGTGGTGCGAGGAGGGACACTGATGGTTAGCGTGTAGTCAATAATCGCAGCAACAGGCATAAAACCCACGCCCACACAGAGTAGTTTTTCATTGCTGGCCTCATCGGTGATGATAGTGAATTTAGTCGCTTCTGAACCTGTACCTGCGGTTGTAGGAATAGCAATAATAGGTAAGCCTGTTTCATTGACTAAGCGAGGAAATTTATAGTCACGGATAACACCGCCGAATTTACCCAGAATGGAAATTGCTTTGGCGCTATCAATCGGGCTGCCTCCGCCAAGAGCTATGATAGAGTCGTAACCTCCTGTGCGAACCTTATCAACACCTGATGCAATGGAGCTATCTGTGGGTTCTGGGATAGTGTCGTCATGCACATCTGAGGAAATGCTTTGTGCCGATAAAATCTCTTGAACTTGTTTAGCATAGCCTAGCTGCACCATCATCTTGTCAGTAATGATAAGAGGTTTACTGACACCTAACGAACTTAAAATTTGAGGGAGTTTTTGGCAGGCATTTTTACCTATCTCCATGATGCGAGGCAAGACAATAGCGTGTGACATAGCGACTCCTAAATACTATTTATTATCATATAACGAGACATATTGTATCGTTATATGTATTTTTGTGCAAGTAAGGTATAATACTTAAGTCGTCCATTAAAATATGGCAACAGGGGTACGGGTATCAGACACTATTAAGACATCCGTGAGGTTGTGATGAAAAGTCAGATGGATAGCATAATGATGAATGAAACTATGGGGTGAGAAATATGATGAATGAAGAACAACAAGTCCATGACGACAGTCATACCGAGCGTAGAAAAGGGTCGAGTATTGAGCGTGTTTTACAAATTATTGAAGAAGTGGCGAAAGCTGAGCGTCCTATCAGTCCTAGCGATTTGTCAGATATTCTTAAAATTCCTAAGCCTAGTATTCATCGCTTATTGCAGCAACTACAGGACATTGGTTTTTTGCAATTAGAGGCAAATGGACGAGTGGTATGTGGGCACCGTACCAAGAAATTGGTTTTACATATTTGGCAAAATAGTGCCTATAAATACGAACGCCAACTTATTTTGCAAAAGCTCTCTGAAACCATTGGTGAGAGCGTGGGCATCGCCATCTTAGATGGTTTCTCTGTTGTATACATTGACAGAGTATTGGCAAATTGGCCATTACAGATTCATCTGCCAGAGGGTATTAATGTACCTGTGTGGGCAAGTGCAAGCGGTAAATTATTATTATCACAACTGTCGCCGTCACAAGTAAGACGTATGTTAGAGCATTGTTCTATCTATCCTCTCACCAAAAACACCATTATTGATAAGCAAATATTATTAGATGAAATTAAACGGATTAGAAAAGTAGAGGTATCTACAGATAACGAAGAATTTATTCCTGGGATGGTAGCTTGTGCGGTGCCTATTCCTTGTTTGGATAGTCAGAATCGGGTGTTTGCTACAGTGTTTACACATGCCCCAGCAGTTAGAAAATCACTAGATGCTTTACTGGAGTATGTGCCGGTTATGAAAGAGGCTGCAGCAGAAATGTCAGTGATTTTTAGGCATCTGTCCTAGAGTCTCTAATTATGACAAGATGCTAATATGCATATGCGATAAAAACAGTATCTGGGAGCAGTGTTATTCAAGTTTAGAGTTGTGAAAAAAATCGGACAATCTGCATTAATTATGACTTAATGTATGTTATCTTGGTGTAAATGGTTTTTTCTCTGTTCTTTTATGGTAAGATGAGAGTTCGACAAGAAATAGGTTGAGGATTTGAAATGAAAAGTCATAAGTTGGTTACGTCTATGCTGACATTATCACTGATGTTAACAGGATGTGTAACGATGGATAATTTTTTGGGGAATTTAGGTCTTAGCCCAAATAGCCATGTGCAACAGATGGGGCTTAGTTCTATGGGGGTTGGTTCTGGTACTGTTTTAGAGGTGACTCGAGGTGCTAATGTACGAGCTGCTCCAGATATTAATTCTCTTGTTGTTGGCACATTGTCTGCAGGACAGCGCTTCTGGGCTGCAGGAAGTTATGGTGAGTGGATTGCTATTGGCGATCAGACTACAGGGCAGATTCTTGGTTATATTCACCAGTCTTTAGTAGGAGGAGAAGGTAGTGCAGCTGCATATCGTAAATCCTCTAAGGCTTCTAGTAAATCAAATAGCTCTAGTACCGACAAGGAAACTAGCCAGGCAGAACAGGCTAAGAAATCCGAAGTTATTGATTTGGATGCTATTCCAACTGATAAATCGACGGCACCAGCCTCGTCGTCACCGGCTGCTCCATCTGTGGTGCCTTCAGCCACGACTCCGTCACAACCAGCGTCATCTAGTCCTGGTAGTGTAGATTTAGATTCATTGTAATTTGAGTAAGTGCAGAAAGAGATTTTCATTCTGCACTTATTTTTTCAGGATAGTAGAGAGGAACACATGCAACAAAAATTGTTATGCGTTTTATTGGGCGTATTAAGTTCCGCGGCTATGGCGGATACTTATCAATTAGCTCATTCTAAAGCAGAGGATTTAAGTATCATTGTGGACAATGCGAATGAGCAGAACTGGTGCCAATCGCAGGTTCATTTCCGTTTTCAAGGAGGCCCCCAGTCCACAGAGCAAGGGTTAGCACAGTTATTTCCTAAGTTGGGCCGTGTATTCTCACAAAAATGTGGGCAGCTAACCTCTTTTTCTTGGGCATATCATGATGCAAACCATGAAATGCAGCTTTTTGGGGAAAGTAGCAAAGCAAATGGTTGGGCGTACGCACCACAGCGTGTAGGATCATCAGGGCAAGCTGCAGTTGCTGCACAGCCAGCGGCTTCGGCACAACCAGCCACTTCTGATGCTGCCGCTGCCTCTGTGAGTGCAGCACAGCCTGCAACTGCCCCTTCTCAACCCACTGCTCCAGCGGTAGCAGCTCAACCATCCACACCTGCTCAACCAGCTACTCCAGCGGTAGCGAACCAACCAGCTGATTCTGCTATGCATAAGCACGGTTATTTTCTCCCTGCTGAATTTGCTGTGGCAGGTTGGACACCAGCCCCTCTAGAAGAGCGCAAGAAAACCTTGATGAGTAACTTAAAGACATTTACTGATCAGCAAGGTTGTAAAATGACAACGGTAACAGGTTTTGGAGACCAAGAGCAGTATATTCAGTTTAAGACAGGAGGCATTAGTTGTGATGCTGATGGTTTCCTTGATGGGGTTGGCTCTCTTAGTATCGAGCGTTCAGATGGTGCAGTACTCGCCAATATAGATCGTATCTGGTTTAATCATGGGCTTCCATTTATTAATCGTGAACCTAAAATTGGTCCTGATGGATTTACCTACAAAAATGATGATTATTACTATTTTGCAGCAGGATCTAGTCCAGTACTAAAGGCACAATACTTCCATGTTTTCTCACTCCGATCTTTGGATGGTTTTGGTGTATTTCAGGGAGAAAACTTTTTTGCTTTAGTAGATGGGTTTGAAGACTTCAAAAAAGCTGATCGTATTAAGCTGCAGACGGATGTGGCCATGAATACTGTGAACCAAGTATTAGATACAAAATTTGATGAATTCATTATTTATTTTGTGGATAACTTAGAGAAAGGTTTCCGTACTTATGGTCTAGATGGCAAGGTTTATCAAGGTCTTTTTTCTCGTAAAGTTAAGTGGAATGGTAATGCACAACAATATGAAGTATTAGGTCCTTGGAAATTAAATGAAAAATCTTATCAAACCAAGAACTTTGCTTTTGAGCGTGCCAAAGTAGTTGATGAAGAGAATCGCCGTAAGGAGCAAGAGAAACGTATTGCGGCACAGAGGGCTGCGGAATTGATATTAGAGAGTAAGCGCAAACAAGCAGTCAAGGAAGCAGAGAATCTTGAGCTTTACCAAGAAATCGCCAAGAAAAAATTATCGTCACCAGACGATTTTCAAAAAGAGTATTACGCCTTGGGGGCAAATGGGTATACTTTTGACGATTTGTTGTCAGGTCAGCAAATGTGGATTAATAGTCTCATCAAACTAGGTAAACGGGATGACGATACGCTAATGGTGGAATGGCCCTACGAAATGGATGTGAAATTTAACTCTGCAGCAACAGAGAGTGCAATAGAGCCAGGGTGGTATTTTGTGAAAAGGGGATCATTCTCTATTGACAATACTCGTCAGGATAAAGATGGTTTGCCTATGGCTGTATTGAGTTTTCCTGATGCTACTTACCATTGTAAAGAAGAGCAATGTGAAGAGTTACTTGACCCTCTTACATTGACTCGAGTATTTATCGGTGATTATTTTGAGAAGTGGACGCCAGAGTCCGCACAAAAACTCATTGATGAAGTGAATAAGGCAAACTAAGGGGATGTGAACATGGAAGAAGTAAAAGGAAAGACTAGCAAAAAGACGATGATTTTTGCAATAGTTGGTGTGGTTGTCGTTGTATTACTGGCTGCTATATGGCTTGGCAGTAGTTGGTACGCTACTACACAAGCAAAAAAGAAAGTTGATGATTTCTTGTTTGACAACAAAATGGAAGATTATATCCATTGGAAGGATTTAAGTGCGTCTCCTGCTGGTGATATAACACTGTCGGGGGTGACTTTAGGCAAGAAGGAAGATTGGATGGCTGATGAAATTGTTATCCGTGAATTTAATAGAGATCGTGATGGTGTTGCATTAGATATGTCAATCCGCAAACTGTCTGATGACTCGCAAGAGTTTGCCCCAAGCGTTATGCTGCCTAGTGTACTGCGCTCTTACATCATTGCTTCAGGACGTGCGTCAGCTAAGCCATTGGATATTGATGTGAATTTAAATATCAATTTTGAGGATAATGAGGGAGACTTCTTTTTGAGACTAGAGAGTGATGATTTTGCCGAAGTGGAGTTCGAGGCAAAATTGGATAAAGTCAAAGGGCTACGCAATTCTAGAGAGAAAACTTCTAATCCTTTAAGTGTATTTGATGAAACTTTTGAATTAAATGTACAGAGTTTACGTGTTAAGTACAATGATGACGGGATGTTGAAGCGAATGGGTATGCTAGAGAAGCGATATCTTTCAATACCAATGCCTAGTGGTAAGGAAGAGAAATTAGTAACTGGTATTAGCAAGGACAGTTTTGTGCGAAAGTGTTCTTCTCTTAAATTCATACTAGAAGATCCTCAGGATGCTTGCTCTAAGATATATGATGCTCATGCAGGAGAGGCTAGCGGTATCTCTTTTGAGGCCACAGCTAAACGCTCTGTTCCTTGGGATGAAATTGTAGATACACTCAGTAATTTGCGTTTCCGAGATTTGACAACCTCAGCAGCAGCAGATAGTCTGCAGGAAAAATTTGGTCGCAACGTATCTATTACAGTGGATTAATCTCTCTAGCGGAGAGTTCCATTTTAAGCCTCATCGTTTTAACACTGATGAGGCTTTTTCATGTGATGTCTGTTTGAGCTATTTTCAACCTCATCTTTGGTAAACATTGGTGAGGTTTTTCTTTATTGAGGAAATATCAGGTTGATAGTTAGATAGGGACTTTTATTTACAATGAATGAAGGTGATTGTATATGGCTAGAGAGCATAGAGTGGCAGATGAGGCGGTATAACAGATGCTGCAGAGAGATGGATGAGGAAAAGTATATCTGTACTGGTATGGTTTTTTTGGACAGTCAAAAAGGTCAATAGACCTGACTAGATTGATAATATTGTTGATTAAATTCCATCGGAGTCAAATTCTTTAACACAGAACTTGGTCTTCGATGGTTATAGA
>NZ_JABGBO010000010.1 GCF_013133775.1 Pelistega europaea
TCTTGAAGTAGAGACTGTTAAAGCCACTAAGAATATTCAAGTGGGTAATGTGAATATCACCAATGAGGGTGATCCACAATACCACGGGGATATGAATAACGTGATGAACGTCAGTGGTATAGATGGTCAACCTACCGTGATTACTGGTGTAGCAGATGGTATTGGACCAAACGATGCGGTAAATATGAACCAACTTTCTAGACTTGCAGGACAAGTAGGAGAGGTAGACCGCAAAGTTGAGAAATACAAACGTAACGCAAATGCAGGCACCGCGACAGCGATTGCGATTGCTAGCTTGCCACAAGCGGCAGATGCAGGAGCGAATATGTTGTCACTTGCTGGTGGTTCTTATGACGGAGAGACAGCAACAGCGATTGGTTTCTCTCGCCGCTCAGACAACGGCAAATTCATTATCAAGGCAAATGGTTCATTCAATAGCCGAGGTAAAGTAGGCGTTGGTGTCGGTGTTGGTTTCCAATGGCGATAAATGGGGAAATATGGACACGAAACCGTCAACTACTGACGGTTTTGTGCCTTATTTTCCGGAGGAGCTCTGCGACGACGTGGGCAAACGTAACAAAGAGACTTGCAGAAGGTTCGACAGTCGCTCGAACAGTGCTTCAGTAGGGTTGCTTAGCAACCCTACTGAAGCAAACTCGCTTGGTGTCCGAACTTCTTACAGTCTCTTTGTTTGGTATTCATCGTCACAAAGAGCCTCTACGACGACGTAAATAAACATGGCACAGTCTTCTTAGGCTGTGTTTTTTTATACTTGCAAGGCATTTGTACGTAGTTTTTCGTATAGTTTTTGCTAAAGGGGGTATGGTAAAATGAAAACATGACTGGCGAGGAATGGTGAACGCATGACCAAGAAACTTTTACCCATCGGATTGACGAGCTTAGCTCAGATTCGTCGAGAGGATAGATATTATTATGTCGATAAAACACCTCTGATTATAGAGTTGTTGAATACGTCTAGTTACGTGTTTCTCTCACGTCCACGCCGTTTTGGTAAGAGTTTGACCATTGATACCATTGCCGAGTTGTTTTCAGGAAATAAGGCGTTATTTGAGGGGCTATATGCCGAGCAGCATTGGGACTGGGAGGATACCTATCCGGTGATTCGTCTGTCGTTTGCAGGGGAGTCGAAAAAATACGATACAGAACGCCTTGAGCAGTACATTGCAAACATTATTCATGAAAATGCCGAACGTTTAGATATTGTTTTTGATGAACGCATAGAGGGGACTGATGTTGCGTATTTATTCCGAGACTTAGTTCGCAAGTCTCAACAAAAATACGACAAACAAGTGGTCGTCTTAATTGATGAATACGACAAACCCATCATTGATAATCTCAACGATGCGGAGATTGCGTTAGAGATTAGGAATATTTTGCGTTCTTTGTATTCGCAGCTAAAGGACTTAGCACCGAGTATTCGTTTTGCGATGCTCACTGGGGTGTCTAAGTTTGGGCAGATGAGTTTGTTTTCAGGGTTGAATCATCTGAAAGATATTACCATTGATGCTCGATATTCGGCCTTGTGTGGGTATACACAAGCAGAATTAGAAGAGGTCTTTGCCCCTGAGCTGGTGGATGTGGATTTAGAGGAGTTGAAGCAATGGTATAACGGTTATAACTGGGCAGGTGAGTCTGTTTATAACCCGTTTGATATTCTGCTGTTTTTTGATAAAGGCAAGAAATATCAGTCCTACTGGATTAGTACAGGGGGTAATACTTCTTTCTTATACAACATTATTCAGCAGCAGCATTTTTCTCTATTGAGTATGAGGCGTGAGGTGAATAGCATTGGTTTGCTCTCATCCATGGATGTAGGAACTTTGTCGCCTATTCCTGTTATGTTCCAGACTGGCTATTTGACCATTGATCAAGAGATTCAGGAGACGATGGGTGTTCAGTATACGTTGAAGTTTCCGAATAAAGAGGTACGATTAGCGTTTAACCAAGGGTTATGGCAGTGGTATGCTTCTTTGGATATGATGGGGCTTTCTGAGCAGCAGTCGGATTTAATACGTGCTTTACGCCAAGGGGATGTAGAGGCCCTGCGGCAAGTGGTGAGTAGTGCGTTTGCAGGTTTACCACACGACTGGTACCGTAAGAATGAGATTGCTCGTTATGAAGGACATTGGGCCAGTAGCTTTTATATGTTCTTTGCCAGTTGCTGTGAGGAGGTCATCGCCGAAGAGGCGTCTAGCAAAGGACGTGCTGATCTGGTGGTGATAGAACGAGGCAATGTGTATATCTTTGAGTTCAAGATGGCACACACTGGTGATGCGGCTTCAGCCCTAGCACAGATTCAGGAGAAGCGTTATGCGGATAAATATCGAGCGAGTGCTAAGCGGATTATTGAGATAGGCGTGAGTTTTGATGCTCAGACCAAGGCACTGGAATTTGCGGTGGCTTAGTGCTGTGTCTGCGGTAGTATTGAGACCGTTTAGGGGAGTAACTCCTTTTTCTCAAAGGGTTATTATTCGTGGCTGCTCTATACTTGAGTAAAATACAAGGGTTTTATATTGTTGTTTTTTGCATGTTGAATGGTGCATTATGGCTCTTGTACAGATAGATATTCCTAAACCATCTGATCGTAATCCTTCTCGTTTCGATACGATTTTTGCCTTGGGTTTTCGTCCACTTTATCTCTTGAGTGCTATTTGGGCGGCGGTGGCCGTTGTGTTGTGGATTTTTACACCACAACTACTGACTGGAACATTGAATGGAGTGTGGTGGCATGCCCATGAAATGTTGTGGGGGTTTATTGCAACCGTAGCGGTAGGCTTTTTATTAACGGCTAGTGCGACATGGACGGGTAGAAATCCACTGAAGTCATGGGGTTTAGCCTGTCTTTGTGCGATTTGGCTCATCGCTCGCATTGCTTATTTATTACCCGCAGCAACGGCTTTTGTTGTCGGAGCTATTGCAGATGTGGTTTTCTTTGTTTATGGGGCTATTGCATTAGCTCGTGTGTTGTATAAGGTCAAAAGTAAGCAAAATTATCCTTTGGTTGTCGCTCTATTAGGTCTAGCTGCGTCTAATGCTGTTTATTTGTATATGGTAGCTATGGGGCAGGTAGTATATTTGCGTACAGGTTTTCATATCGGTATGCTAGTGATGACGTTTATTGCGCTATTAATTGGTCGTCGTGTTATTCCATTTTTTGCTCAACGTGGAGCTAATTTGGATATTCCTCGTAGCGAGAAATCAGGTAAATATCAGTTATGGTTGAGTGCATTAGCAGTAGTAAGTCTAGTAGCTGGCGTTCATGTGCTTACTTCGGTGTTATTGTTTGTACTAGCTGGGATTACCCTTTATCAGTTGTATAGTTGGCAGCCGTTAGGCGTGCGCAAGGTGCCATTATTATGGGTGCTTTATATTTCTTACGGTCTGTTAGGATTGGGGTTGTTGGCAGCGGCAGTGTATTTCTTGCCTCTTTCTCATGGTGTTTTACCACCAGCAACATTTGTCCATCTTATTGGAATGGGCGGTTTTTCCGTCATGATTATTGGTATGATGACGCGTACAGCGTTGGGACATACAGGGCGACCTCTGCGTGCAAGTAAATTAATGGTGATGGCGTATGTATTTGTAGTACTTGCTACAGTACTGCGGCTATTGGCAATTTTTGTACCTATGATATTGAGTGCTATAAATTCAAGTGATTTAGCTATTGGCAATAATGTGGTTTCCAGTAGCATAAATGCAGCTGGTGTTATTACTGGCTTGTGGCATGCCTCGGCTTGTTTTTGGGTGATAGCTTTCTTGGCCTATGTATACCAATATGCACCGTATTTAACCTCTCCTCGGGCTGATGGTCGACCTGGGTAGTAATCTCTACCGTCCCCATCCAAAAAATCGTCCCTGGCTAATCCAGACTTTGGTGGCTGTGAATAATTTACGCAAAGGGGGTAAGCTAATGCTATGGTCAAATACTTGCCAATCTTTTTGCGATAATGAGTGAAGCAGTTTGAGGCTAAGGTTGGCTTTGATAAGGCAGGGACGTAACGCTTTACGCTGTGAGGCATCAAGGTGCATAAAGGCTTCTTGAAAAAGTTGATGTGCAAAAGTCATCTGTGCCTGCATGCATTGTTTAAATTCAGGCGTGTGTTTGCCATTAAGAATATCTGCCGCCTTAAGGTTATGCTCTCGTAAAAAATCCATAGGCAGATAAATACGACCTTGTGCGGCATCTTGTCCTACTTGCCGTAGTAGGTGGGTGTATTGGATAGCCACGCCAAGATGTTGTGCAAAGCGTAAGGTAGACTCATGCGTTCCTGCTAATACTTGTGCAATTAAACAGGCAAATGCACCTGATTGCATGGTGCAGAATTTTTTCAAACTACTCCAATCCACATAACGGTTATGGTTTAAATCCATCTCCACGGACTCAATAATGTATTGAAAATACTGTTTGGCAAGCCCGTATTGCTGAATAGGTTCCACCAATGCTTGGCTGATAGGATGTTCTGGTTGGTGTGCAAAAAGACGATCAATTTCAGCTTTCCACCAAGCCAGTTTGATACGTGCAATAGAGCTATCGCTAGCGACATAAAGAATATCCGTTACTTCACGCAAAAAAGCATAAAGTGTTTGAATGACCTGCTTCTTATCTTCTGGGACAAATAAGTAAGCATAATGGGCAGAGGAGCCTTCTTTGTAGGTTTTCTCTTGGCGATATTGTTGTGAAGAAGCGTCTGTCATACGTATGTCACAGTGGTTGAACATTACACAAAGTTATGTAGCAAAGGTGCTTATTATACCTGTGAAGTGTTCTTATTGTGTGTATCTCCTTGTTTTGAGGTGGGGATAATGAGAGGGAAATATAGTAAATGGAATGAAAATAAATCTGTGATTTTGTGAGCAAGTTAAATAAAAAATAGAAGTGTTAAATATTTCAGACGATTTCGTATATAATCCCATTACTCTGGGAAAGGGTGTGTATTTTTAACTTTTG
Source organism: Pelistega europaea (assembly GCF_013133775.1). GTDB lineage: Bacteria > Pseudomonadota > Gammaproteobacteria > Burkholderiales > Burkholderiaceae_B > Taylorella > Taylorella europaea. Next base: position 4,970 of record NZ_JABGBO010000010.1, read on the forward strand.
TAGGAATGGAATATGTCTGCCATTAAAAGTCTTTTTGCTGGCTACTTCAAAATCAATCTATTAGTCAAAATCCTAGTGGGTTTGATTTTGGGTGCGATTGCTGGCTTGCTCATGCAAAATAATAGCGATATGATCGCTTTCTTAACACCATTTGGTGATTTATTTATTCGTCTATTAAAAATGATTATGGTGCCAGTGATTGCTTGCACATTAATCGTTGGCGCAAGTACGATTTCTCCAGGACATCTAGGACGTATTGGCGGTAAGTTAATATTGTTCTATATGGTGACTTCTGTCTTTGCGATTATTATTGGTCTTGCAGTGGGTATGGTGTTCCAACCAGGTACGGGTTTGGATTTGGCTGCGGTAGAAGGTAAAGCACGTGCAGCTCAAGCACCTAGTGTGATTTCCATCTTATTGAATATCATTCCTACTAACCCAATGAACTCACTTTCTGAGGGTCAAGTATTGCCAATTATTTTCTTCTGCTTGATTTTCGGTATTGCCCTGGCATTTGGTCGTGATAGTGCGGACGAAGCGGTACGTAAATCATCTGATACGGTATATAACTTTATTGATGGTGTAAGTCATGCTATGTTTAAGGTTGTACATGGTGTGATGCAATATGCACCATTTGGTGTGTTTGCCTTGATTTTTATCGTATTCTCTAAAAATGGGGCAACGGCTTTCGGCCCATTGGCTAATGTGACAGTCAGTGTGTATGTGGGTTTGGTATTGCAAGTGGTGATTGTGTACTTTGGTGTATGCTTAATCATGCGTTTAAGTCCACTAAAATTCTTAGCCAAAGTGCGTAACCCAATGGTAACAGCTTTTGTTACGCGTTCATCAGGTGCTACATTGCCAGTATCGATTGATGCAGCAGAGAGAATGGGCGTACCTAAGTCTATTTATGGCTTTGGGTTACCTGTAGGTGCTACTATCAATATGGACGGTACAACGATTTACCTCGGTGTGTGCGCTATCTTTATTGCGAATGCCGTGGGTGTACCATTAGATTTTTCACAACAGCTTACTATCGTATTGACGGCGGTATTAGCGTCTATTGGTACAGCAGGTGTACCAGGTGCGGGTGCGATTATGTTGTTGATGGTTCTTGAATCCGTCGGTCTCAAAGTTGAAGCAGGAAGTGCCGTGGCTGCTGCATACGGTATGATTCTGGGTATTGATGCATTGCTTGATATGGGTCGTACTTCTATGAATGTCGTTGGCGATATGTCAGGTGTTGTTGCTATTGCCAAGAGCGAAGGCGAGCTTGATATGGAGCGCTGGAACTCATAACGCATTTGGTGCTTAATGCATTCGGTGCTTAATGCATTTGGTGCTTAACGCATTTGGTGATTAATGCATTCAGTGCTTAATGCATTTGATGCTTAACGCATTCGGTGCTTAATACGGCGTTTTGCATATAATGCATTTGTTTTTAACTTCATTAAATATTGCTTGTGATGCAATCAAGAGAGACTTCTATAGCAAAACAAAAGGTTTGCAGGAAGTCTCTCTTTTCTTTAGGGACACACACTTAAAACCTGTTCTTCTTAACCGTAAGCTATTTCCCCTATAGTAATTTCCAAAATTTCTAACCTTGAAGACTTCCTGCCCAGTTGCCTTGGCGGCTTGGATTAATTGGTTTAACTCTGTTTAACCTTGAAGACTTCCTGCCCGGTTGCCTTGGCAGCTTGGATTAATTGGTTTAACTCTGTTGGGGTGTAATAAGGTTTGCTTTGTGGTGTTGGGATTGAGGATACATTGTACCCTTTTGCGTGGAGGGGTTTTTCTGAGGGATTAGCCCTATCTGTGTGTGTCTGTTCTGCTAATAGGGCATATAACTCTTTTAGCGGCTCCAGTACAAAAGCGCGTTCGTGCATACGAGGGTGGGGCAGGGTGAGTACTGGGTCATCACTGGTATTATCATTAAATAACAATATATCTAAATCTAGTGTGCGAGGGGCATTGCGATAGGGGCGTTGACGACCATGTTTAAGCTCAATGGCTTGTAAAAGATGCAGTAATTCCATAGCCTCTAGCGAGGTTTCTAGGTAGGCAACCGCATTGATATAATCAGGTCCAGTACTATCAACTGGGGAGCTACGGTAGAAACTTGAACTCACTAACAGTCCGATAGCAGGGTGTTGCCGTAACTCCTCTATTGCAAGAGAGAGAAAATTTTGTGACTCTCCAAGATTGGAGCCTAGACCGATATACGCAATGTTCATTGTAAAAACAATCCTAATAGAGGCTTATTCTTGAGCAGCAGCCCATTGTTTTTTACTGGCACGACGGCGTGTGCGGTAGCGACGACGGGCAGGGCGTTTGTTTTCATCTTTGGTGATATTTGGACTATCTCCCTGAATTGGTATCGTAGCTGATACTTCTTCCAGCGACCCAGTACGCGTCTTGTCCGCATTCATAAGATTTTCTGCGACTCCCTCTGTCTTGCTGGTTTTGCGTTTAGCCGCTGTTCGCTGTGATTTAGATGCTTTGGACTGAGTTTTAGGAATCTCATTAATCATGGTGGCACGCTCGGCATCAGGAGCATTGGCCAAGTCCATCCACCATTGTGCTAATACACTATCAAATTCATGACAAGCCGCTCGAATCTGCAAGAAATCACAGGCTGCACGGAAATAGGGTTGCTGTATCATTCGCCAGATAAACTTGGGCTGGCGTTTATTAAAGCGGGGTTGCATCAGCCAAATTTCTCGCATTTCAGAACTGTGACGTTTCTGAAGCGCTAATTGTTGGACTTGTTCTTCTAGTACACGCCCTGTAGCCTCAACAAGGGCAGGTACTGGTAAAACACCCTGTGCCATAGCTTCTTTTTGATAGGCTTGTACCAAGGGCCACAACAAAGCCGCGTAGAGAAAACTGGCACTGATATGTTTGTTGGAGCGAATCCGATGATCGGTGCGTTCTAGAGTTAGTTCAATCAGTTGATGACTACCTTCTTGCTGTAAAACCAAGTCCAATAGCGGCAAAATACCTTGGTGCAATCCTTCGGCACGCAGTTGTCGCAGGCAGTTAAGAGCATGCCCACAAGTTAATAATTTAAACGTCTCATCAAAAAGACGCGAGGCAGGGACATTAGAAATCAGGTGTGCCAAAGATTTAATAGGCTTGAGGGTATGCGGTTCAATGCGTGCGTCTAATTTTGCTGCAAAGCGTATAGCCCGTAGCATCCGCACAGGATCCTCACGGTACCTTGTCTCAGGATCGCCGATAATGCGAACCAAGCGTTTGTGCAAGTCATCCACACCTTGGTGATAATCAATCACTTCTTGTTTAATAGGGTCGTAGTACAAGGCATTTAGAGTAAAGTCACGACGTGCAGCATCACTACAAATATCTCCAAACACATTATCATTGAGAATACGACCTTGGTCATCTGTGATTTGCTTGCCTGCAGCACGGAAAGTCGATGTCTCAATAATCTCAGAACCAAATACCACATGCACTAGACGAAAACGGCGGCCAATGATACGAGCACGACGAAAACAAGCACGAACCTGCTCGGGAGTGGCGTTGGTGGCGACATCAAAGTCTTTGGGTTCGTGACCCAGAATCAGGTCACGTACCGCACCTCCTACAATATAGGCTTGATAACCCTTTCCTTGGAGTACTTCACATACCTTGATGGCATTGCGTGAGACTAATCGAATATCAATTTGATGTTCTGCTGCTGTATAGACAGTCGGCGTGTTATCCGTGTGTTTTTTCCCAGAAAAAAGTCGAGCCATATATTGGCTAAAGGTTTTTACTAACATATTTTAGAATAAATCAATAATTTTCCAGTTGCGTTCTTGGGCAATTTGACGTAGAGCGTCTTGGGGATTGGTTGCTACAGGATGAGACACGATTTCTAACAAGGGTAAATCGTTAATCGAATCGCTATAGAAATGAACTTCAGCAAAATCTTCAAGGCGTTGCCCACGAGATGCTAACCACTCTTGAACGCGAGTGATTTTACCTTCTTTATAGCTTGGTACACCAGTTACACGACCTGTAAAGCGTCCGTTGATAAACTCTGGTGTCGTACCAATGACGTTTTCAAAGGCAAATGCACGTGCGATAGGAGCGATTACCCATGAGTTGGTTGCACTTACTAGGCAGCATAAATCTCCACGTGAAAGATGCTGATTTACCAACTCAATGGCTTGTGGTTGAATGCAAGGACGAATAACCTCTTGCATATATTGCTCATGGTACTTAGCTAAATCAAAAGGAGAATGCATAGTCAAAAAACTGAGCATAAAAGCTGCTGATTCTTCAATAGTCAATGTGCCAGCCGCATATTTGGCATATATCTCACTATTGCGACGTTGTACTTCTGCAGGGTCTCCAGCGAGTTGATGACGAGAAAGAAATTCAACCCATTCATGATCACTATCAAGAGGTAAAAGCGTGTGATCAAGGTCAAAGAGAGCGAGATTTTGTTTCGTCATTGGAAAAACTCCTGTGATTGAATAAGGTTTTTAAGCAAAGGAATCGTAATAGGACGCTGTTGTTTGAGCGAATAAGCATCAAGTGCTTCTAGCAAGGCAAACAAAGTACGTGCATCACGAGGGCAGTGAGAAAAAATCCATTGGATGACGTCTCGATTAAGACGTAGGCCTTTGGCCGCAGCGCGCTGCTCTAGAGCGTTTTTACAATCGTCATCGTTGAGCATATGTACCTCGTAGACTAATCCCCAACCAAGACGGTTACGTAAATCTTCACGCATTGTCAACTGCATAGGAGGTTTGTCAGCGGCACTAATGATAGAAAACGCGGTATCGGTGACTTTTCGTGCTTGCCACTCATTATAAAGGTTAAATAAAACATCTTGTTGACTTGCAGAAAAGTGTTGTACATCGTCCACACAAACGATACTGTTAGCGGTAAATTGGGGTAATTCGCTACTATCGGATGGAAATGATGTGGGTGTATAAAAATGCTCAGGAGAGTCAGCCATTGCTTGCAACAAATGAGTTTTCCCTGTACCAGCACCTCCCCAAAGAAAAATAGCTTCGCCTGCTTTGAGGTGAGAGAGGATAAATATCAACTCAGCATTCTCACCAACGACAAAATTCTCAATACTAGAGGCTGGTTTTAAAATTAAATCCGCTAAAAATAATTGTTCTTGCATACAGAAAACGACAATGAATTGGCTATTCAGCGTAAAATTATACTTTTCTCTCTTTATTTATTTCAGCGTAATGCTTTTTTAAGGAAAAAATAGTTCGTTGCTTTCCAAAGACTCATTTAAAACGACAGTAGAGTGGTTTGAAGTGGTCAGAGGGCAAGCTATACCACCATTAAAAAGCAGGACTCGCTATTTAGCTACTTTAGGCAGATATTCATGACGACTGACAAAAATTCTCTCACTTACCGTGATGCTGGTGTTGATATTGATGCAGGAGATGCCCTCGTTGAGCGTATTAAACCATTAGCCGCCAAGACAATGCGTGATGGTGTGATGGCGGGTATTGGTGGTTTTGGTGCTTTATTTGAAGTGCCCAAGAAATACCAAGAACCAGTGCTTGTTTCAGGTACTGATGGTGTAGGTACCAAGTTGCGCCTTGCTTTTGAGTGGAATCGGCATGATACTGTGGGTATTGACCTAGTTGCCATGAGTGTTAATGACATCCTTGTACAAGGGGCTGAACCATTATTTTTCCTTGACTATTTTGCCTGCGGTAAATTAAGTGTAGATACTGCCGCGGCAGTGGTAGGGGGTATTGCCAAGGGGTGTGAATTGTCTGGTTGTGCCTTGATTGGTGGTGAAACAGCGGAAATGCCTGGTATGTACCCAGAGGGTGAGTATGATTTAGCAGGATTTGCCGTGGGAGCTGTTGAAAAGTCCAAGATTATTAATGGTCAGTCTATCAAGGTGGGTGACAAAATTATCGGTTTGGCATCCAACGGAGCTCATTCCAATGGGTTTTCATTAATTCGTAAGATTATTGAACGTGCTGGCGCGAAGCCAACTGATGATTTTCATGGGCAGCCTCTTGGTGATGTGGTGATGGCACCAACTCGTCTTTATGTGAAACCAGTACTAGCGGCATTAGCCAAGCATGGGGAAGCGATTAAAGGTCTAGCACATATTACAGGAGGGGGGCTATTGGACAATGTACCTCGTATCCTACAAAAAGGTCTTACAGCACAAATTAAACAGTCTGCTTGGACCATGCCTTCATTATTCCAATGGTTACAAGAGCAGGGCAATGTAGAGCAAGCTGAGATGTACCGAGTGTTTAATTGTGGTATTGGCATGGTAATCGTGGTGGATGCAGCACAAGAAGCAGCAATTACAGCGACTTTACGTGAGCAAGGTGAGACTGTCTATGCCCTAGGTGAAATTGTTGCTCAGCAAGAGGGACAAGCACAGACTGTAGTGATTTAATACGTGGACACCGAAGACAAAAGTCATTCGAGCAAAACCTTAGCACGTGCAGAGAGCTTATGATGAGTAGCCCTAAAAAACTGCTTCCGATTGGTATTGAGACGTTTGAGAAAATCAGCTCAGGCAGGTATTACTACGTGGACAAAACACCTCTGCTAATAAAGCTACTCAACACCTCTGAATTCGTGTTTTTATCACGTCCTCGTCGCTTTGGTAAAAGCCTTACGATGGATACTATTGCACAGTTATTTGCGGGTCGCAAGGAATTATTTACCGGACTGTATGCAGAAGAAAACTGGAATTGGGAGGAGACCTATCCAGTGATTCATTTATCATTTGCTGGGCAGCCTGAAAAAGGCAATGTGCCCCAGCTTCGAGAAATGATAGGAGGATTTTTGGAGGAGAATGCGCGACGTTTCAATATTCCTATTGATGAGAAGGTTTGGGAAAAAGGGATAGGATATGCTTTTCGGGATCTTATCCAAAAAACTAATGAACAACACCAGAAACCGGTTGTCATCCTTATTGATGAATACGATAAACCCATTATTGACAATCTCTCCGATACACAGATTGCTGAAGAGATTCGTTCTATTCTCACATCGCTGTATTCTCAGCTTAAAGCCTGCTCAGGTTTGATTCGCTTTGCTATGCTCACGGGAGTGTCTAAGTTTGCGCAGATGAGTTTGTTTTCAGGGCTTAATAATCTGCGAGATATTTCTTTAGAGGCGGAATATTCTGCATTGTGTGGTTATACTCAGAAGGAATTGGAGCGTTTTTTTGCTCCTGAGTTGGTAGGAGTGGATTTGGAAGAAGTTAAACGGTGGTACAACGGTTATAACTGGCGAGGGGAGAGTGTTTACAATCCGTTTGACGTTTTGCTCTTTCTTGCTAGTTCAGAAAAAGAATTCCTTCCTCATTGGTTTAGTACAGGTGGCAATACGCACTTTCTTTTTGACTTAATGAAAGCGCAATCCTTTAATATGTTGGATATACAGCAGCCTATTGATCCCATCAGTCTCATGAACTCTAATGATATTGGGAATTTACCTGTGCAATCGGTATTGTTTCAATCAGGGTATTTGACTATTGATCAAGTCATTCGTGATGAGGATGGGGTGCAGTACCTTTTAAAATTCCCCAATGTTGAGGTGCGCCAGTCTTTTACGAAAGGGTTGTTGGACTATATGGTCAATACCGCCACTCAGCCTTATTTGACTGACCTTAAAACGGCACTCAATCAAGGGGATATTGAGAAAATGCAAATGGCGATTCGTAGTGCCTTTGCAGCCTTGCCATATCAATGGACGATGAATACACCCATACCCAATTACGAGGGGTATTGGGCAAGCTGTTTTTACATGTTCTTTGCCAGTCGTTGCGTGATGATGAAAGCCGAAGACACTAGTGCTCGGGGTCGTGCTGATTTAGTGGTGGTACAAAAAGGGAATGTTTATATCTTTGAGTTTAAAACATCCAACAACGGTGATGCACAAAGTGCCCTGGCTCAAATTCGAGAGAAACGCTATGCAGATGCTTATCGTGCCAATGCCCAGCGTATTTTTGAAATAGGGGTCAGTTTTAATACCGAGGCCAAAGAGGTTAAATTCGCTGTACAGAAAGTGTCATAGTTGGTACTTGCTTAGCCACTTAACAGCGTGACAGATGCGTATAGAATAGATAAGGGGAAAGCCAGCCACTCTGCAGAGTGGCTAGCGGTGGTATGAAATAGGTGATTTATCTGCGCTTAAAAAGTAGTGTATCTAGCACATAAGCACCTGCTATAGCTAATACCGAAATTGCTGCCCAATGTGTTTGCTCAAAATCACGTATTGCTAACAGAGTTGTCGCTGTTCCTAATACCGCACCAGCAACTGCACGCATGGCAATATAAGCCCAGTTTTCATCAGTAAAGGAGCGACTATGGCGAGGCTTAAAGCGTAGGTTGTCATGATCAAGGCAGCAAGAAGCAATAGACAATAATGCCCCGACAGCCCCAAAGAATAGCCCTGCAAAACTGACTGACCAAGTAATGAGTGCAACAAATAGACCAATAACGATAAGTGCAAGCACGAAAGTACCACTACTAAAGAGGGAGTCACCAGAAGCGTTTAATTCACTGGATGTGTTGGTTTCCACTGAGGGTTCATGAGTATTTTGATTGTCTTGCATCGCAATTCTCCAAAAATTAAACATGTTTGAAAGATACCATCTCATTATAAGGGGAAAAATCAGAAACCGCTCTAAAAAAACAGGCTAACCCATGAAAAATATTTGAGAATTTCTGTTCTTTCGCAGGAGACGAGGGCGGGTAAAAATCCCTTAAAATTGGTGGAGGGAATAGGGGGGGTAGGATTTTTTATGTTGTGAAAAAACATCAAAAAAGTTGCAGGAAAACCACAAAAAAGGCATAAAAACCACAAAAAAGGCAGATAAATCGTAATAAACCTAGCCATAAAGCCAAAAATTTGGTGCAATAACCATAACTTCCCTTTGTGGAAAATTTTCGAGAGCAGTGTTTATTCCTTAGGCATTGTTCAGATTAATCAAATCTTACGGAGATTTAACAAATGAAAAAGACATTATTAGTTGCTGCTTTAGCTGCTGGTTTTGCTGGTGTAGCTCACGCTGAGTCTTCTGTGACTCTATACGGTGTAGTTGACGCTGGTTATGGTTACAAAGCTGAAAAAATCACTAATGGCGACGTTACTATCAAGACTCGTACTCTTGGTGCTCAATCAGGTGTTCAAAACGGTTCACGTTGGGGCTTAAAAGGTTCTGAAGACTTAGGTAACGGCACTTCTGCTATCTTCCAATTAGAGTCTGGTTTTTCTGTAGGTGATGGTACTTCAAAACAAGGTGGCCGTTTATTCGGTCGTACAGCATTAGTTGGTTTAACTGGTGACTCTTGGGGTACTTTCACTATCGGTCGTCAAGCCAACGCTGGTGATGCATTCGTATCAGGTTTCGATCCATTCCAAACAGGTTGGAATCAAGCATCTTCTAACAACACTTTCGGTGATGTAGTGTTCCGTCGTTATGACAGTGTTATTAAGTACGTTTCTCCTGACTTCTCTGGTTTCCAATTTGGTGTAGGTCTTGTTCATAGCGATAAAAAGATAACTAAAAACGGTAATTATATTTACAAAGTAGATGAAAAGACTGGCAAGACACTATACGACCAACCATTAAGTGGAGGCAAGACTACTGGCGTAACTTTTGGTTTTGGTTATAACAATGGTCCTCTATCTTTTGGTGCTTCAGCTGATATCGCTAAAGTTAAGACTTATGGCTTGTTAGTACCTCAAAGCAAAACTATGACTTCTTGGGCTTTAGGTGCATCTTATGACTTTGACGTAGTGAAGGTATATGCTATGTATGGTCAACAGCACAATGGTCAATTTGGTGAAGATAGCGGTAGCTACTTTGATTCAGTATCTGATATGAAAGTTATCTTTGATAATGGCAAAGAAGCATACCTAGGTAATGTTATTCAAGGTGATGGTTTGCGTAACCAAGCTTGGTTAGTAGGTCTTTCTGCTCCTGTAGGCGAAGCTGGTAAAGTGTTATTCTCTTACCAAGGTGGCGTTCTTAAGAACAAAGATGTTGACAATTTAAAATTCAAAACTCACGCTTTCAGCTTGGGTTACCGTCATGCTTTATCTAAACGCACTTCTGTTTACGCTTTAGCTTCTTATGCTAAAGGTAAAGTTAAAGGCTTTACTAATGGTTCTGTCAAATACAAATCAACAGAAGTTGTTCTTGGTTTAACTCACAAGTTCTAATTGTTTCGCATGGCTTGACCATGCTTAGCAAAGTTTAGAATCATACCCCTCGGTTCGCCGAGGGGTATTTTTTTTTTTTTTTTTTTTTTTTTTTTTTTTTTTCACGGTGAACTGGTATACTAGGCATGACTCATTCCAACGGGCGAAAATCCCGCGTGTGGGGGGGCAGAGCTACACAGAATCGGAGGTGCAAGTATGGCAGAAGGATGGGAAGAGCATGTCCTTAACCCGAGAGGCCATACTGAGATTGCTTAAACGGGAAATATCTGTCGATGATAGATTGCTATACCGCACTAATCGCAAAATCAGCTTCTCTCGTTTCTTCATCGAAACTTACGCCGATTTCAAAAATCTGTTTTGCCCCAGCACGGTATTTCTCTGCATAATTACGCGCTTTAATTTGCGCTAAGGCTTGTTGTGCGTTGGCGACTTGCTTGACCTTAAACTCAAAGATATACACATTACCTTGCTCAATTGCCACTAAATCGGCACGTCCAGTGGAGGAAGCATCTTCCATGATAAAGTCAGTGCAGGCACCTGCAAAGAACATCCCGATAGCACTTTGCCAGTGACCTTCTGAATGAGCAATCGTATTGCGTCGATAGGCATCGCTAGGGATTCTGGCAAGCGCACTTTTAATAAGCTGCTGTAATTGCTCTATATCACCTTCACGTAAGTACTTACGTAAATCACTGAGTGCTTTTTTACTATCTAGCTTGAGGACTTCTTGTAGCCACTTGCTACTGAGGGACTGTCGTACTTCGTAGTTGGGAAATTTAAGGGCGTATTGGCGCGGTGCACTGGGGTCTTCAAAGACTTTATCAATCGTCAGGTAGCCTGTTTGAAAGAGGACGGGAATAGGGCGTATACCCCCCACATCCACAGAACCGAGTAAATCATTGGTTTCTGCGATACGAGCGATGTCTGTTAAAGAGAACTCATCACTGGTGAGTAGCTTCATTAAGAAAGAGGCATTGCCACCTGTGCCCATCCAGTAGTTATCAAAGACACAGCCGCCTTTGAAAAACAGCAAAATATCAAAAGGATTGTAAACGCTTTCACCGGTCCAGTTATAGCCGTTGTACCAGAACTTGACTTGCTCTAAGTCCACCCCTGGCAACTCGGGAGCAAAGACAGACTCTAATTCTTCTTGGGTATAGCCACATAGGGCAGAGTACTCGGCTCGCAAGGTAATGTCTTCTAAGTTATTTAATCCTGAGAATAAACTCATCTGCCCAAATTTAGAGACACCTGTCAGCATAGCAAAGCGAATGCTACCTGATAGATCCTTAATCTGAGAATAAAGCGATTTTAAAATGCCTCGAACTTCAGTGGCGATTTCTGAATTGTCTAAATTATCGATGATGGGTTTGTCGTATTCGTCAATGAGAACGACAACCTTTTGCTGGTATTTTTCGCATGTGATTTGTATTAGTTTTCGGAAAGCGTAGCCTACGCCTCTCTCCAATGCGCTTTCGTCAAGACATACTTCCAAGTATCTTCCGTTTTCTTCTAGTATTCCTTCTATATAAGAACGAAGTTGTTGCGGATTGCTGCTGCCAACCTCCCCCGCAAACGACAGGCGAATTACAGGATAGGTGGTTTCCCAATCCCAGTGATGCTCGGCATATAGGCCAGTGAATAGCTTCTTGTTCCCGGAAAACAACTCTGCCATGGTATCTAGGGTGAGACTTTTACCAAAGCGACGAGGGCGAGAGAGAAAGACAAAATCCGCATCATTGATGAGCTTAGTAATACAAGGTGTTTTGTCCACATAATAGTGATTACGATTGCGTATTTCAGCAAAGGTGGCTATACCTATGGGTAAGCGTTTTTTTTCGGTGTTCTGTGCGGCCATTATCGCTCCTTGGTGGTGTCGGATTTGTGAAATCCGACCTACATTGAGGGAAACAGTCTATTTTGGAGGATTGTCCATCATCAAAGTCGGCGGATTATGTCTCTGCCCACGAGGAAATCTCGCTGTGTATTTTTGCATGGTGAGAGGTCTTGCCTATTTTAACATGCACATTTCTTAGTTGCTTAGTGGGTGAATTTTTTATATCTAAAAGAAATATAGAAAAAATCAATTATTATTTTTATTTTTAAAGGAGTGCCGTTATACTATCAACCATGAAGAAATTACTATTGCTGATAGTAAGTTGTCACTGAGCAGTGATAGTGTTTTTATAAGTATATATGTCATTCTTGATTGGATATGGGGTGGCGTATAGTAGTGGATTTAGTGGTCACAGGAATAAGAAAAATCGCTGTGACACCAATATCAGTTAAAGGAAATATTATGTCTACATGGTTTGAAAACAATACGCAATCAATTGGTCGTACCCCCTTGGTGAAATTAAATCGCATTACGGCTGGTTTAGGGGCAACAGTGCTTGTTAAAGTAGAAGGTCGCAATCCTGCCTATTCTGTGAAAGACCGTATTGGTGTGGCAATGGTTGAAGATGCCGAGAAAAAGGGGCTTCTTGGTCCTGGCAAGGAGATTGTTGAGCCTACCAGTGGTAATACAGGTATTGCTCTTGCGTATGTAGCAGCTTCTAAAGGTATTCCTATCACTTTGACGATGCCAGAAACAATGAGCTTAGAGCGTCGTAAATTGCTTGTAGCATTTGGTGCTAAGTTGGTATTGACTGAGGGTGCCAAAGGTATGCCTGGTGCGATTGCCAAGGCAGAAGAGATTGCAGCTTCTGATCCTAATAAATATGTTTTGCTACAACAATTTAAAAACCCAGCGAACCCTGCTGTTCACGAGCGTACAACAGGTCCAGAAATTTGGGAAGCAACAGACGGCAAGGTGGATGTTGTTGTTGCTGGCGTAGGTACAGGTGGTACGATCACAGGAACTACACGTTATATCAAGAAAACTCAAGGCAAAGCTATTGAAGCAGTTGCTGTGGAGCCTAGCACTAGTCCTATTTTGACTCAAAAACTCAAAGGAGAAGAGCTAAAACCAGGACCTCACAAAATTCAAGGTATTGGTGCAGGTTTTGTTCCTGATGTACTTGACTTATCGTTAATTGATAAGGTAGAGCCTGTATCTAGCGAAGAAGCACTAGAATATGCTTTACGTCTATCTCGTGAAGAAGGTATTTTGTCCGGTATTTCAAGTGGTGCAGCTGTGGCGGCGGCTGTACGTCTAGCCAAACAACCAGAGTATGCCGGTAAAGTTATTGTAGCAATCCTTCCTGACTCTGGTGAGCGTTATTTAAGTTCTGTATTGTTTGAAGGATTGTTTGACGATAAGGGGCTACCTATCGCTAGATAATCTAACTTTAGCAGTAATATCGTACGAATTACACCATTCCCACGATGTTGTTGCTAGTACTTAGTTTGCCATGAATCACCTCCCAATTGCATAAGTATCTGATGTATTGGGAGGTGTTTTTAGTTTTAAGCAGAAATCAAATGGTTAGATATGTTAGAAAAATCCTTTAACTTTCTGGTGTTGCATATCTTTAAACACTCCAAATAGGAGTTTTTTGTCCACCCACCCTATAGCATCTGCCTTTTATTTTTTATAAGATTTTTGTTGAAGTGCTGAACGCAGATAATCTTTAGGAATGTAAAAGCACTCTTAAAGCCATTAGAAATTTGTCCCCAACAGCAGGGGAAAATGAACCAAAAATGGAGGTGCTTATATGTGGGGGATTTTTTGTATTGGGGGTTTACTGGGTTGTGCATGGGTACACCTACTGCATAAATTGCCTGCACCTGCTTGGGGATGGATGTTAGTAGTAGTGGGGAGTTTACTACTTATCATTTGGGGTGTATCTACAAAAGTTTCTTTACTATCATCTATAGATGCACAGGGAAAACCAAACCTATATAAACCACAATTTGGTCATAATAAAAACATACAACCAACATATAGTGACTATAAAAAATACAATAATAACAGTAGTTATTCTGGCAGTATCAACTTTCTGAGGAGTAATAATTATCCAGGCAGTATCAACTTTCTGGGGAGTAATAATTATCTAGGCAGTAGCAATTTTCTGAGGAGTAATAATTATCCAGACAGTAGCAACTTTCTGAGGAATAATAATTATCCAGGCAGTAGCAACTTTCTGGGGAGTAATAATTATCCAAGCAGTATCAACTTTCTGGGGAATAACAATAGATTTAATCAGATAATTCAGCATAACTATCTGAAATTCATCTTACTATTCCTCTCGGGACTTTGTTTAATGGCTGGGTATACTCTATATCAAGCCCACCAACGTCTGGCAGATACTTTAAGTCCTCAGCATGAGAATAAAGTGAGTCGATTAACCTTGCGGGTCAATGATATTGCTCGTTTTAGTCCAGGTTCAATAACTTTTGATGCAGAAGTTCTTTCTGCTCATGGTATTGCTTCCGGTATTCCTCGTTTTATTCGAGTGTACTGGTCGCAGACAAAGCAATTTCAGCTTTATCAAGAGATACAAGTCGCTTCAATGCCCAATGTCCGGCCTGGGCAGGTATGGGATATGTGGTTATTACTCAAACGCCCCAATACTCTGATGAACCCTGGCGGTTTTGATAATGAATCTTACCTGTTCCGTGAAAATATTCGTGCATTGGGGACGGTGAAAGGGCAACCCCAACTCCTGCAACAGGCACAGCATACCTTTCATACGCAGATACAAGCATGGCGGCATGATTTGCGTAAGGCAATGCAAGCTTATGTGGAGGGAAAGCGTTATGGTGCTGTACTGATTGCGCTCGTCATGGGGGATCAAGAGGGTATTTCTCAAGAGGATTGGCAACTTTTTAACCGCACGGGGATGTCACATCTAGTCTCTATTAGTGGCTCTCATATCACGGTGTTGTCTGCCCTAGCAACGGTCTTGTGCTTATGGGGGCTGCGGAGGATACGATACCGAGGTAATTTATTGGCTCATTATTGTGATATTACCTGGATAGCCGCTGGGGTTGGAGTGATAGTGGCGTTGTTATATTGTCTGTTAGCTGGTTGGGGAATCCCTGCTCAACGGACGTTCTTTATGTTGTTACTGACTTATTTGTTGCATGGCTCTAGTGTGCGATTATCCTTACCAACTATTTTTCTTATCATTGCGATTGTAGTGAGTATTTTTGATCCTTGGGCGTTGCTTAGTGCTGGATTTTATCTGTCCTTTGCTGCAGTTGCCGTGTTGCAACAATTAAGTGTGAGGTTTAGGGCGTTTTCTACAAAATCCTCTTTGCCTTTGCAAGGAAAAGTGCGGTTATCCCATAAGGGTGTCCGTTTTCTAAAAGAGTGGTTGCTCTTGCAAGGAATGGTTACGGTAGCAGCAGTGCCATTCTTGATGTATTTTTTTCACCAAGTTTCGCTGATTTCACCAGTTGTGAATGCTTATGCCATTTTTCTAATTGGGATGGTGGTTACGCCGCTTAGCTTGTGTATGGGTGGGTTAAGTGTATTGGTTGAAATTTTCCCCTCTTTAGTCGTGGTGGTGCAGTGGTTGGCTGATATAGCCCATAATGTGTTGCAATGGGTAATGCAAGTGAGTGCATGGTTATCTACATGGCGGTGGGCAAGTGTAGATACTAGTGATGTGCCAATTTGGGCGTTAGGGTTGTGTGGTATTGGGATTGTTTTATTGATAATGCCAAAAGGATTGCCTCTGCAGCGTTATGGGTTATTGTTTGTTGCACCTGCATTTTTATTGGTCGACAGGCCATTACAAGCCGGAGAGTGGCAGCTTTATGCCTTTGATATTGGGCAGGGGGGTTCGGTATTGGTAAAAACAGCAAATCATGCTTTATTATTTGATACCGGGGTGAGAGTATCACCAACCAATGAGTCAGGAAGTCGGGTGCTGCTGCCTGCTTTTCGTGCTTTAGGGGTAAAAACACTAGATACCTTGGTAGTGTCCCATGCTGATATTGACCATAGTGGTGGCTTGAAAACAGTGCTAGAAAATATACCTGTAGCTCGTATATACGCATCTTTTCAGGTGGATAAGTTTTTACAGCAACAATCAGCAGCTCCGCATCCACTCACTATTTTAGAGAGGGATGCACAACAAATAGGAATAGGGGGACAGCAACAGTCTAAGATAAGTCTATCTCAAGCATCTGAACTTCCACCTTTGTTAGTCAAATGGTTAGCAGAGGGAACTGAAGATGTATGTCAACAAGGGGTTTCCTTTGTTTTTGATGAGGTTCGCTTTCGTTTTTTAAATAGACATCCAGCCTTGTCAGCACCACAAATAAATTCGCTTAATTCATTACCCACGCCACAAGGCAAGGTATTAGCATTATCTACACCACAGGGCAAGGTATTAGCATTACCCACGCCACAGGGCAAAGTATTATCATTATCTACACCACAAGGCAAGGTATTATCTTTAGCGGGAGAAACATCAAGTTTTTCTACTATGTATCTGCAACGGCCCATGTCTCAAAGTAAAGCCACGTTACCTTTTGCGTTATCTTCCACAACAAGGCTACCTGTTCCTTTAAAATCTAGCAATCAACAAAGCTGTGTCTTGTCTATTGAGGGAAAATACCACCGAGCTTTATTGACGGGTGATATTACTAGAATGCAGGAACAGAGTTTAGTTGAAGATGGGGAGTTAACAATCCCCTATGAGGTAGTACAAGTACCGCATCATGGATCAAGCAGTTCTTCTAGTTTACTACTGGTTCAGTATACTCAGCCCCTGTTAGCTATTGCGCAAACAGGTTATCTGAATCGTTTTAAGCATCCTGTTCCGGAGATTCGACAGCGTTGGGAGGATAATGGGGCTGTTTTTCTCAATACAGCGGATACAGGGGCTGTACATGTGGTATCTCAAGCGATGGGAATCGCCTACTATCGTTGGCGTGAGCAACACAGACGGTATTGGCATAGGTAACAGGACGGTTATGGGGAGGTGACAAAGGTGTTTGCAATGCCAATATAGGGGAAATAGCAAGGGATTTTTAGTTCAAAATAAGGTACGAATATAGGGAAAATGGCAAGGGATTTCTGGTTCAAAATAAGGTACGAATATAGGGGAAATCACAAGAGATTCCTAGTTCAAAATAAGGTATGAATATAGGGGAAATCACAAGAGATTCCTAGTTCAAAATAAGGTATATTGGTCGGATTAAAAGTTACAAAATAGATAAAGGAGACACAGTCATGGCAGAGCCACGTTTGCGTTATGTGATTTGTACGAATCCTCAGGGTTTTCACCGTATGGCTTACTGGGAGTGGGGGGACCCTGAGAATGATAAAGTCTTATTATGTGTACATGGATTGACACGTAATGGACGAGATTTTGATGAAGTTGCTCGTGTGATGAGTATGACTCATCGGGTAATTTGCCCTGATGTGGTGGGGCGTGGAGCATCGGATAGGCATGATAATGCTAAATTTTATGCTGTTCCTTATTATGTTGCTGATATGATGACCCTCTTAGCACAGACCAATGCTCGTAGTATTGATTTTTTGGGGACTTCTATGGGGGGGATGATTGGTATTGTAATGGTAGGATTTAATGCTTTATTACGAGCTAAAGCAGCACAAAACCCTCATTTACCAGAGGATGCCTACCTACCTTTCCAAAAATTGATTCTCAATGATGTAGGTCCTCGCTTGGAGCGAGCGGATTTGAATAAAATTGCTGAAAATACGGCGAATCCAGTAAGTTTTGCTTCACTAGAAGAGGCATTGCCTGTTATGAAAGAGCGAGCTGCTTCTTTTGGCCCTATGTCAGAAGATAATTGGCAGGCATTTGTTCGGACGACATTACATTTGGTGGATGGCAAATGGGTGTCTAATTATGATGTGAAAATCGCTGAAGGGTTTGCAGAACTGGCTCAACCAGGCGCAGTGGAGAAATCTGAGGCAATCATGTGGGGTCTTTATCGTACCATTGATATTCCTACCTTGGTGATTCATGGAGCGGCATCAGAATTGTTATCCTCTAACGGTGTGGAGATGATGGTGCAGGCTAATCCGCTTACCGAGGTGGTAGATATACCTCTTGTAGGGCATGCTCCCTCTTTATTAGAGCCAGAACAGGTTAAAATAGTTAAAGACTTTCTGTTAAAAGTGTAAAGTAAACTGTGCAGCAAGGCAGCCAGCAGCATAAATTCACTGAAGTGAGCTAGCAGGTAGTATGGTTAGATGCTGTAGGAAGCCTCTTGTTTTTAGCAGAGGGGCAGAGGTCAATAGCAGCATAAACTCACTGAAGTGGCTAGCAGGCAGTATGGTTAGATGCTGTAGGAAGCCTCTTGTTTTTAGCAGAGGGGCAGAGGTCAATAGCAGCTAAGAGGTACAAGATGATTTATTCTACCGTGGATTTACATTGCCACTCTACCGCATCTGATGGGGTGTTTACACCGTCTGAGTTGGCACATCGTGCTTATGCACATGGCGTGAAATTATGGAGTTTGACCGACCATGATGAGGTGGCTGGTCAGGCAGAGGCTATGACTACAGCTCAATCACTGGGAGTTCAATATGTGACGGGCATTGAGATTTCTGTCACTTGGGCTGGGCGTACTCTGCATATGGTGGGGTTGAATTATGATTTGCACAATAAGTCTATGCTAGAGGGCTTACAGCGTATACGTGATGATCGTACAGAGCGAGCCCGTATTATGGCGGATAAACTTGAGAAGTTAGGAGTGAAAAATGCCTACGAGGGGGCTTTGGCATTTGTGGATAATCCAGAGTTAATCAGCCGTACTCATTTTGCACGCTATATGGTGGAGCAAGGGATTTGTAAAGAGGTTCAAGAAGTTTTTGATAAATATCTCGCAGATGGTAAACCTGGCTATGTCGCTGGTAAATGGGCAACCCTTGAAGAGGCTGTTGAGTGGGTAATCGGTGCTGGTGGTGTAGCAGTGATTGCCCATCCTGGACGTTATAAATATTCAGATATAGAATTTACTCAGCTTTTTAATCGTTTTAAGGCTCTCGGTGGTCAAGCGATTGAGGTTGTGACAGGCTCTCATCGCCCTGAACAATATGCTCAATATGCAGAAGTGGCTAAACACTATGGTTTTTTAGCTTCTTGTGGGTCTGATTTTCATGGTTTTGAAAAGGTACGGTTGGAGTTGGGACGTTTACCCCTGTTGCCTGCGGGATTAACTCCTGTATGGAAAGCATGGTACAGCGGGGACTAATGTGTCAAGTGCATATCAGTAGTTGTAATTGCTGGTATATAGGCATGGATAGAAAACGTTGTACAATAGATACTTTTCGTCATTTGATTATTAGCGAGAAAATTAATGAGTAAAGCGTTTACCAAAGAAACTGATCACGAAGAGGAAGACGAAGTACAGGAAGCCTCGTTGCCTAAAGGGCTTAAGAACTATATGACCTTGCAAGGGTATCAGACTCTACGTCAGGAGCTTGAGCATTTGGTCAAAGTGGAGCGTCCTGAAGTAGTTTCTGTGGTATCTTGGGCAGCTTCTAATGGCGATCGTTCTGAAAATGGAGACTATATCTATGGTAAGAAACGTTTGCGTGAAATTGACCGCCGTATGCGCTTTTTGACTAAACGGCTTGAGATGGCAGAGGTGATTGACCCCTCCAAACAGCCTAATAGAGACCAGATTTTCTTTGGGGCGACAGTATTATATGAAAACCAAGAGGGTGTAGAGACTGAGGTCACCATTGTAGGGATTGATGAGGCAGACCCACTTAACGGTAAAATTAGCTGGATTTCTCCTGTGGCTAAAGCGTTACTTAAAGCTCATGAGGGAGATAGTGTGAATCTTATAACCCCCTCTGGTCCCCAAGAACTTCTTATTCTTGAGGTGCGTTATCCAGAGAGGTAATGCCTTAACAATTTAAAGACGTTGTTTGCACCTAGTCAAGGGTTTTAAACAAGTAATTATTAAAGACGCTGTTTGCACCTAGCCAAGGTCTTTAAACAAGTACTTATTAAGGACGCTGTTTGCACCTAGCCAGGTTTTATAAACAAGTACTAATTTTTCAGTGCTTGTACTGGTGATGGGATTCGTCCTCCGCGGCTAATAAACACTTCGCACGAACCCTCTTTAACTGGCATAATCGGTGCATAGCCTAGCAAACCACCAAACTCTACAGATTCCCCAACATCCTTGCCTGGTACTGGAATAATACGTACCGCAGTGGTTTTGCTGTTAATCATACCAATAGCAGCCTCATCGGCAATAATGCCAGAAATTGTACTGGCTGAGGTATAACCTGGTACTGCAATCATATCTAGACCGACAGAGCAAACTGCTGTCATGGCTTCGAGCTTATCAAGTGTTAGAACTCCTTGTGAGGCGGCAGCAATCATCCCTTCATCTTCAGATACTGGGATAAACGCACCACTTAAACCTCCGACTGCACTACTTGCCATCATGCCACCTTTTTTCACTGCATCATTAAGCAATGCTAGCGCTGCCGTGGTACCATGTGTACCGCAGACACTCAATCCCATTTGCTCTAAAATACGTGCCACACTATCACCAACCGCAGGGGTAGGGGCAAGTGATAAGTCTAAAATACCAAAAGGAATGCCTAATTTTTTGCTGGCTTCTTGACCGATAAGCTCACCTACTCGTGTAATTTTAAAAGCGGTTTTCTTTACAATTTCAGCCACTTCAGTCAGAGAGCCTGCGGTATTTTTTTCAAGGGCTGCTTTAACAACGCCAGGACCTGAAACCCCCACATTAATCACCGCATCGCCCTCACCAGCTCCGTGAAACGCACCTGCCATAAAAGGATTATCCTCAACGGCATTACAGAAGACCACAATTTTGGCACAACCAAATCCCTCGGGGGTGATAAGTGAGGTTTGCTTAATTATTTCCCCTGCGAGTTTAACCGCATCCATATTGATGCCAGCCTTGGTCGTACCAATATTGATAGAGCTACATACAATATCCGTTTCTCTCATGGCTTCGGGGATAGAACGAATCAATACCTCATCCGCAGGACTCATACCCTTATGCACCAAGGCAGAAAAACCACCAATAAAAGAAATGCCAATATCCTTGGCTGCACGATCAAGTGTTTTGGCGATGGAGACGTAGGAAGAGGCTCCTGTAGCGGCAGCAATCTGTGCAATAGGAGTAACGGAGACACGTTGGTTAACAATAGGAATGCCGTACTTTACAGATAATTCATGGGCTGTCTTTACTAAGTCCTTACCAATACGGGTAATTTTTTGGTAAATCTTTTGATTAAGTACTTCAATATTGTCACTAATACAATCATGTAAGTCGATACCGATGGTGATTGTACGAACATCAAAATGTTGATCAGAAACCATGCGTAAGGTTTCTAAAATCTCATAAGACTGAAAACTATTGGTCATGTCACGTCCCTTTAAATGCGGTACATGGCATTAAAAATTTCAGTATGCTGGATGCGCAAGTCTACCCCGATTTTCTTGCCTTCTTCGGTAAAAAGGTTTGCTAATGTTTGATAATCAAGAGGGCACAATGAGGTATCCACCAAGAGAATCATTGTAAAATAGCCATCCATGATTTGCTGGCTAATATTGATGATATTAATTTGCTGTTCTTTTAAAAGCTTAGCTACATCATACACAATACCAATACGGTCTTTACCGATAACGGTTAATACGGACTGATCCATTAAAATTCCTTTAGTACAACAAAAGTTTTATTTTACAGCTGTCCACCACTTGTATCTTATACCTCAGGCATTTTACAATCAAATTATTGTTGAAATTGTGGGAGTGGAGTATGGAGATATTCTTGATTTTCTTAATTCCGATTTTATTCGTAATATGGTGTGTTTTAGCGTTGATACTTATGAAGATCCTTGATTTTTTGTTGCCAGAGTCATTGGGGTTTGTAAAATTCATCATTTTTTGGCCAATAGTATTGATGATACCACTCCCATTATTCGTATACACTGAGGATTTTTTAGAGTGGATACTAGCTGGATTTCCTCTTCCTTCATGGGCGTATTCCCTACTCTAGGCGTAATGTTTTAGCGTTGGCAGGCAGAACGAATGCTAATGGGATGTCAACGCTCTTGATGTGCTAATAAAAAACTAGCATGGTTATCTTCTGCTAAATGCTCTTGTAAATAAGGCATAATTTGTTGTAGAGCAGGGTATAGTGTATAAGGAGGGTTGATTACAAACATACCACTGCCATGTAAACCGTAACCGTCTTTGCTCGGTTTTTTGACCGTTAATGCGGCATGGACCCAGTCAATATTGGGTAGCTTCTCTAGCTGATGAATCATTTCGGCAACTTCCTTGCGTTGCACAAGTGGATACCAAATGAGATAACACCCAGTGTGAAAACGTTCTAGTGCCTCTTTCATTGCTTTGACTAGATGTCGATAATCAGTCTTATCCTCATAAGACGGGTCAATAAGTGTGATGGCTCTACGAGTAGGGGGAGGTAATTGCGATTTTAAATAATCAAAACCATTTTGTTTAAAAAGACTCACTTGGCGACGAATATCACGGTCTTGTTGCTCAATGTTTTCTTGCAAAATCTCAAACTCACTAGGGTGAAGTTCAAAAAGACGTAGTTTGTCTTTTTCTCGCATATACTCTAGGGCTATCCAAGGAGAACCAGGATAAAATTGTAATTCCTCACCGCCATTTAAGTCACGGATATAGTCGACATAATCTTGCAAATCTTTAGGGAGGTCTGCACAATCCCATAGTCGAGTAATCCCTGTTTCAAATTCTGCATTTTGACTCGCCCAGTCGTCCGCAAGGTCATAGATGCCTGCTCCCGCATGAGTATCAATCACCCAGTAGGGGTTAGGCTTGTGATTAAAATAATTCAGCACATGCAGTAAAACAGTGTGCTTAAGCACATCAGCATGGTTGCCTGCGTGAAAAGCGTGTCGATAACTAAACAAAATAACCTCAACAAGAAAATACGCCCATATTTTTGGGATATATGGACGTATATTATTTAACGCCTCTAGTAAATCTTACTAGTTAAGCTCATCATTATGCCATAGAGGCAGGTAGGCGTTCTAATTCATCTGTAAAGATGGCATCACAACCCCAAGCAAAGAGTTCCTTAGCTCTGCGATAATCATTGACTGTCCATGCACAAATGCGATAACCGTCTTTGTGAATAGCTTTAATAACTTTTTCCGTAAGAGTCTTTTGGTCTGGGTTTACCGCTACGCAGGCGAGTTTTTTGGCCACTTTTTTAGCGGTAGCATCATATTCATCGCATAAAAACGCACGAGGAAGTTCTGGTGCTGCTTTATAAGCTGCCTCTAGTGCCTCTGCGGAGAAAGAAGACAGTAATGGAGGAATTTCAGCCCCTTTAAACCAACGGGCTACCGCTTCTGCTACTAGTTTACCCGTGATTTTTTCACGGCCAGGGCAGGGCTTAATTTCGACATTGCAAATGATATTGTTTTCAATGGCAAAACGTACAATGCTTTCAAGTTTTGGTAAGGGTTCACCTGCATAGTAAGCTGAATGCCATTGTCCCATGTCTAGCTCAAGCAGTTCTGCATAAGTCATCTCTGCTGCAAGACCTTGACCATTAGATGTACGCTTAACATCATCATCATGCAATAAAATCAATACGTTATCTTTGGAGAGCTTGGCATCAAACTCTACCATATCAAACCCATAATCCAAGCCGCAACGCATTGCTGCAAGGGTGTTCTCAGGGGCAAAACGTCCACCACCACGGTGAGCAATCAAACGAGGATAAGGCCATTTCTTAGACATATTTCATCCTTTAAAAACATCTTATAAGCTAGGAGTCATAGCTATAATCTTAGCTATGAGCTACCCAGCTAGTTATCGCCATTGACATAGTAGAGTATGGCACATTCATCATTTGTGTAGAGCAAATGATAAGAAAACAGTTCAATAGGCAGTATTTTAAAATCAAGCAAGGCACTTGTGAAGAGGAAAGGCAAAATATTGTTGTGAATCTGTTAGAATAGATGCTTTATATTTACAGACTTTACAGACACAAAGCAGCGCTTAGGGATGTGAGTGTAGGGGTTTATTTTCACAGTGTGGTTACTTTGTGGCGATAAAACCTAGATAAAATCCTTCGCTGTGTTGGCAGGCTTTATAGAGAATCCATATGTTAGATTTTTTTCGTACCCATTCACGTTTAGTGATGATTTTATTGATAGTGTTGGTACTACCATCTTTTGTGTTCTTTGGTGTATATGATTACCAAAGTTTCACTAGTAATGATATTAAGTTAGTCACTATCAACGAACAGAAAATAACCCAGTCAGATTTCAATCGCTCATGGACTGAAAGGCTTAATGAGCTGCGTACCAATGAGGGCGTTAATTTTGACCTGACAAAAGCAGATACGCCAGCCACACGTGAAGCATGGTTGAATTCTTTAATTAATTCTGCAGTAACTCAAGAAATTGCTACTAAAGAGCGCTTTTCTGCATCTAATGCCATGGTGCGTTATGCATTGGCTCAGGATCCTCAGTTACAAGAAAATGGTCAGTTCTCTATGGAGGCTTATAATCGTTTCTTAACAGGGATTGGTGCGACTAGTCAGCAATACGAAGAGCATGTACGCGGTTATGAGGCCTTGCGACTAGTAGTATCCCCTGTTGCAGAGTCAGCCATTATGCCTAGTCCTACACTTAAGGCTCTCGGTGATGCGATGACTGAAGAGCGTAAAGTACGCATTCGTCCTTTCAAAAATGCTGACTATGCTAAAGATATTCATGTGTCTGATGAAGAACTTGGCAAGTGGTACGAGACTAATAGCGCCTCTTTTAAAGTTCCAGAATATGTTAACCTAGACTACGTTGTGCTTAACCAAGATGCGGCTATGGCACAAGTGAAAACACCTTCAGATGCAGATTTAGAGGCGTATTACAAAAATAATATTGCTCGCTTTAGCAAAGAAGAGCGTCGTCATGTTAAGCATATCCAAGTTGCTGATTTGGCGACTGCACAAGAAGTAGAAGCAAAAGCTAAACAAAATCCTTCTCAGTTTGATGCCTTGGCCAAAGAATATTCGCAGGATGCAGGTACCAAGAATACGGGTGGTGATTTGGGTATGCTGAAAAAAGGCGATATTCCTGACTTAGATGATGGTGTATTTGCACTAGCCCAGCCTGGAATCACAGACCCGGTGAAAATTGGGAATAACTACCATGTTTTCCAGATTGTGAGTATTGAAGCAGGGGGTAGCAAGTCTTTTGATGAAGTAAAAACACAGATTAGTGATGAAGTACGTATGCAACTTGCCTCTGAACGTTTTGCAGATATGGCAACTGAGTTGACTCATTTGGTGCAAGACCAACGTGATTCATTACAGCCTGTAGCAGATAAATTAGGTCTTAAGATTCAAACTGCAGACGGCATTACTCGTAGTGGTTTACTTACTAAAGCACAATTAAATGCTACTGTGGCAGGCACATCTGCTGAGCATTTGTTTACGTTACCTCGTGTTCGTGAGACAGCATTCTCTGCCGAGGTATTTGCACAAGGACTGAACTCTGGTGTGATTGAATTATCGCCCTCTGAGTTATTGGTTATCCGTGTTAAAGATAAAGTGGCTGAGCATGTTCCTAGTTTAGCGGATGTACATGCCCAAGCATTGGCTCGTTTGACAGAGATTAAAGCAGAAGAACTTGCTAAGAAAGCAGGTGAAGAGGCTTTATTACATGCCAAAGTAAGTGGTTCTACTGAAGGGTTTGACGAGGAAGAGCTTGTGATTGATCGCTTAAATAATGCAGTTTCTGAAGTGTTGGTCAACGCGGTGATGAATGCCCCTGCAGCATCTTTACCTCAATATGTAGGAGTTGAATTGGGGTCAGCTTATGTCATTGCTCGTATTGAGTCTGTGACCAAGAATGCATCCAACTTAAAGAATATCTTTGATCAATACCAAGCCCCTGCATTGAACTCTATTTTAGCTAATGAGGTAGCACGTGCGTTTACAATTAACCTGCGTCAAAAAGCCAAGGTGGAAATTTTCCCAGACGCACAAAAAGTGATTAATGGGGATGATAAACAAGAGTAATGGCGTTGGTGTTAAATAGTGCCAAGGATAGAAAATGACTAAGAAAAAAGTGCTTATTTTAGGAAATCCTCATGAACGAGTAAAAGCGTATTTTTCTGCTCATGCGGATATGACCATTGCTTCTACAGCAGAGATGGTAGAAGAGGTGTTGGCTAAAGAGGGTGCATCATTTCAAGTGGTAATTTCGAGTGCTTATATGGGCTTGAGTAGTGCATGGATAACTCGATTATCTGCGTTGGAAATTGTGTGTAATTTCGGCGTGGGGTATGACAGCACCGATGTAGCCGCCCTAAAAGCACGCAATATTCCTTTTAGCAATACTCCAGATGTGTTAAATGATGCGGTAGCCGATACTACTATGGCATTGTTGCTTGCTACTGTGCGTCAAGTGTGCTTGGCAGACCAATTTGTGCGAGCAGGGCGTTGGGAGAAAGAGACGTTTCCTCTTACGCCTAATGTCACAGGGAAAAAGGTCGGTATTGTGGGGTTGGGTAGTATTGGTAAAGTGATTGCCAAACGTTTTACTGGCTTTGATTGCGAGATTGCTTATCATAATCGCCATGCACGTACTGATGTGCCTTATCGCTATGAAGCGTCTTTGCCTGAGCTAGCTCGCTGGGCTGATTTTTTGATTGTTGCAACGGTCGGCGGGGCAAATACACGGCACCTGATTAGTGCTGAAGTGCTACAAGCATTAGGCACAAAAGGGTATCTTATCAATATTGCACGTGGCTCTGTCGTGGATCAGGGGGCCTTGATTCAAGCATTGTCAAGTCGTCAGATTGCCGGAGCAGGACTGGATGTATTTGAAAATGAGCCTTTTGTGCCAGAGACTTTACGGGCATTGTCTAATGTAGTGTTAATGCCTCATGTGGGAAGTGGTTCTATTGAGGCACGGGATAGTATGGCACAACTAGTGATTGATAATTTCGAGAGTTTTTATCGCACTGGTGAGCTAATAACTGCCGTGTAACCAGACTTACCCACTGGGCCGTACAAACCTCTTTTCATTGATGAGAGAGAATTTGAGAGTGTAACTAGACTTACCCACTGGGCCATACTGGCTGCTTAAACAACCGAAATTTTGAAATCCTCCTTTATAACGTTATCCCTAATACCTCTTAAATTGACGTAATGGTAAACTTTTTGTTAGATAGTATACAAATCGTCTATTAGATGACATTTCTTGCCAAAGAAGTCTTTTACCATTACTAAAGAGAGGACTTTGGTCTTTAAAGATGGAGGGGTAGTCTTCCTACTTTTCTTATATAAAGCGTTGTCTAATGATAGGCGGCAAGATTCACCTACAAAAATTATGGTGTTAAGGAGACAGACAATGAAAATCGGTTTTATTGGCCTAGGTAATATGGGCGGCCCAATGGCATTAAACCTCATCAAGGCTGGACATGAATTAGCAGTTTTTGACCTTATGCCTGCCTCAGTGCAGAAACTGACCGAGGCGGGTGCCCAAGCATTTGCAAGTCCAGCAGAAGTTGCAGCACAAGATATTGAAATATTAGTCACCATGTTGCCAGCCTCTGCACATGTGCGTACCGTTTACCTTGGGGATAATGGTGTACTTTCTACGGTTAGACCTCAAGTCCTTCTTATTGACTCTTCAACCATTGACCCACAGACAGCACGCGATGTCGCCACTGTCGCAGCCAAACAGGGCAACGCTATGTTAGATGCTCCAGTGTCGGGTGGTACGGGTGGTGCTCAAGCTGGCACGCTGACCTTTATGGTAGGAGGGGCCGAGGCTGATTTCGCCAAGGCCAAACCTATTCTTGAAAACATGGGCAAAAATATTGTTTACTGCGGAGGCACAGGCAACGGTCAAGTTGCTAAGATTGCCAATAATATGCTCCTTGGTATTAGTATGATTGGTGCAGCAGAGGCAATGAATTTGGGAGTTTCACTAGGTATGGATCCCAAGGTGTTGGCTGGCATTATTAATACTTCTTCAGGACGATGCTGGAGTTCAGAGGTATATAACCCATATCCTGGTGTTGTTGAGACGGCCCCTGCATCACGTGGGTATACCGGTGGTTTTGGTGCCGATTTAATGCTTAAAGACCTTGGGTTGGCGACAGAAGCAGCCAAATCTGTCAAAGCTCCAGTCACATTAGGGGCTACAGCACAGCAACTTTATCAGACATTTAGCAACCTTGGTCATGGTGGTTTAGACTTTTCTGCCATTATCAAGATGATTGAGAAACAAGGCTAATTCTCGAAATAACACACCACAGACAGGGGATAGAACCCTCAACACCAAAGGAATGAATATGTTTAGTACACAATTAAGCGAAGAGCAACAAATGATTCGTGATATGGCACGTGATTTTGCTCGTAATGAAATTGCCCCTCATGCTGAACAATGGGAAAAAGAGGGGTGGCTTGGTGATGCAGCGATTGCACAGATGGGTGAGCTTGGACTGCTAGGCATGACCGTTCCTGATACAGAAGGTGGGTCATTTATTGACTATGTTTCTTATGCCTTAGCCGTAGAAGAAATCGCTGCGGCTGATGCTGCCATGTCAACCATGATGAGTGTACATAGCTCGGTCTGTTGTGGTACTTTACTTAAGGCAGGTAATGAGTCTCAGAAACAAAAATGGCTTGCTGATATGTGTTCAGGAAAAATTATTGGCAGCTTCTGCCTCACTGAGCCTCAGGCTGGATCCGATGCCAGTGCCTTGAAGTGTCGTGCAACATTGGAAAATGGTGAATGGGTGTTAAACGGTGCCAAGCAATTCGTAACCAACGGCAAGCGAGCAGGACTGGCGATTGTTTTTGCTGTGACAGATCCTGAACTTGGCAAGAAAGGGATTTCTGCCTTTCTTGTACCAACCGATAATCCTGGTTATATTGTGAGCCGAGTAGAGCATAAATTGGGCATTAAAGCCTCTGATACATGTGCTATTACCTTAGAAAATTGTCGCATTCCCGAAGAGAATCTACTTGGAGAGCGTGGCAAGGGCTTGGCGATTGCCTTGGCAAACTTGGAAAATGGTCGTGTGGGGATTGCAGCACAAGCAGTTGGTATTGCACGAGCAGCCTTTGAGACTGCTTTGCAATATGCTAATGAGCGTACTCAGTTTGGTAAACCGTTATCCCAACACCAGAGTATTGCTAATATGTTGGCAGAAATGCATACGCAAATTGAGGCAGCACGTCTATTGGTGTTACATGCAGCCTCACTAAAAGACCGCGGTATTCCTAGCTTATCGCAGGCATCTCAGGCTAAATTATTTGCTTCTGAGATGTGTGAGCGAGTATGTAGTATGGCTATCCAAATTCATGGTGGTTATGGTTTCCTAGAGGATTATGCAGTTCAGCGTTATTACCGTGACGCACGTATTACACAGATTTATGAAGGCACTAGCGAAGTGCAGAAGATTGTGATTGCACGTGCATTGCAGGATTATCAGGCGTAATTTCATATAGAGGCTGCTCAGCGCTAGGGAAGCGATACTGTTTAAGGCTTTTTTAGTATCAAGTGCAATTTCATATAGAGGCTGCTCAGCACTAGGGAAGCGATACTGTTTAAGGCTTTTTTAGTATCAAGTGCAATTTCATATAGAGGCTGCTCAGCGCTAGGGAAGCGATACTGTTTAAGGCCTTTTTAGTATCAAGCGCAATTTCATATAGAGGCTGCTTTTGGCTGATAACTAGCTGTATTGAATAGACAACTAGGACGCTGAGTTTCTTACTACTACTAAACACTCTCAAGTGGCTGCTTGTTTCGTTGGGTAGCCATTTTTGCATTAATAACTGCCGCTAAACGTTTTATAATAGAACGCCAATGAATTTTTTCTCAAAGGAGGGCTTGATGAGCAATGAAGATAAAGATTTAGAAAAAGAG
This sequence comes from Pelistega europaea, assembly GCF_013133775.1. Taxonomy (GTDB): domain Bacteria; phylum Pseudomonadota; class Gammaproteobacteria; order Burkholderiales; family Burkholderiaceae_B; genus Taylorella; species Taylorella europaea. Next base: position 34,977 of record NZ_JABGBO010000010.1, read on the forward strand.
CTCGAGAAACAAGAACGCATCAAAGAGATGCATGAGGCCCGTGAGCGTATTGAGGAAGCTGAATATGAGCTTGAGCAAGCTCATGAGCAGCTTCAGCATGTGGTAGAGCAATTTACTGAGGAGCATGGAGCAGAAGAGCTTGATCATATTATTGAGGAAGAGAGTGCTCAGTTAGATGGCGATAGTTCTGATGATTCCGACGAAGGGGATGGCTCATCTGCTGCTGCTCAAGAAGAAGCCATGGAAGCAGCTCTTGAGGGAGATGCGGTTGCCAAAGATGAAAAAAACAAGAAAAAAGAAAAGAAAACAGGTCTTATTGCATCAGTTGAGTATGTTCACGGTAAAAAGCGTGAAGCGGTTCCTTTGGATAAACTGTCTGGTTATAAAAAAGACCCTGCACGTCTATTATGGGTAGGGTTAAAAGATCCTAGCCCTGAAGAGTTGACCAAAGTTTGTAAAGATTTATCCATTATTGATGAGGCAGCTCAGGAAATTTTAGAAATTCACCGTAAGCCCAAGGTGATTGATTATGGCAACTATATTCAGCTAGTGGCAGTAACTATCACCAAAGAAAACAAAAAACTGGTTTTTGGTGAGATGCAGATGATTTTCGGGGTAGGGTTTGTCTTGACTGTACGCCGTGGCGGAGCTATGACAAATAGCTCGTTACGTGAACGCATGGAGTCCTGTCCTGAGTTAATTGCTCGTGGTTCAGACTTTGTGGTTGCAGAAATTTTGGATGTGTTTGTTGATAGCTGTGCTGCATTAGCTTCACGGTTGGAGACAGAAGTCAATCAGGTTGAGCAAAAAATGATGTTGCGAGGTTTTAAAGAGACGGATATTCGTAAGCTCTATAAGCAACGTCGGGACTTATTGCGTATTCGCACCTCAATCACACCGATGGTGGAAATTTGCCGTAAAATCGCAGTGATGAATAGCCCAATTATTGAACCAGATTCACGCTCATATTTCACTATTGTGGCTGACCGTATTGCTCGTATTGATGAGCAAATTCACGCCTTGCATGAGGCGTTGGCATTTGCTTTTGAGGCGAGTTTAATGATTGGACAATCGCATCAGACCGATGTGACCAAAAAACTTGCTGCATGGGCAGCGATTCTTGCTGTGCCGACAGCCGTAGCAGGAATTTATGGAATGAACTTCAAATATATGCCCGAGCTGAATTGGACATTGGGCTACCCGATGGCGTTGGGTTTGATGGGCGGTATTTGTGGATTCTTGTACTATCGATTTAAAAAATCAGGCTGGTTGTAATAATATAGGAGAAAACAATGCCTTCATTTGATGTGGTAAGTGAAGCAAATATGATTGAAGTGCGAAATGCAGTGGAACAAGCGAACAAGGAAATTTCTACTCGCTTTGATTTCAAAGGCTCTGATGCACGTATTGAACAAAAAGATTTAGAACTAACTCTCTTTGCTGACGATGATTTTAAAGTTAATCAGGTGAAGGATGTATTGATTAATAAACTAGCTAAACGCGGCGTGGATTTACGCTTCCTAGAGTATGGTAAACAAGAAAAAATCTCTGGTGATAAACTTAAACAATATGCGACTATTCGCAAAGGTGTGACAGGTGACTTGGCCAAACGTATTGTTAAACAAATTAAAGATAGCAAACTTAAGGTGCAAGCTAGTATTCAAGGAGATACTGTACGTGTTAGCGGAGCCAAACGCGATACCCTGCAAGAAGTGATTGCATTACTGAAAAAAGAGGTTAGCGATGCTCCTTTGAACTTTAATAATTTTCGAGATTAAGGGAATTTTCGAGGTTAAGGGAATGAAAAACAACAAAATCTGGGAAAAATTGTATTTATCTTAAGATTAGACTTGCCAAAACATAGATTGTGCTGGTAGAATTATCATTTCTGTGGGAACGTGGCCGAGAGGCTGAAGGCACTTCCCTGCTAAGGAAGCATACGGGCTTAAACCTGTATCGAGGGTTCGAATCCCTCCGTTTCCGCCACAGTTTATATAAAACCCCTTGATTTTCAAGGGGTTTTTTATTTTCAATGATTTGTACTGGGTATTTATCCAATTAAATACCCAGCAAACGCATCACTAAAATTTAGTAAGCCGCTTTGAAGATACCAATCACTTCTTCAAGGGTTGGTTGAACTGGGTTGGTTAAACCACAAACATCTTTCATGGCATTTTCTGCCAATGTCTTGAAGTCTTCCTCTTTAACACCCAATTCGCGTAAAGATTTAGGAATACCTACAATACCAGCTAATTTCTTAATGGCTTCAATTACTGGAAGACCTTTAAGGTCAGCGTTATTGGCTGATAAAATTTCACCGACTTCATCTAAACGTGTTTTGGCAGCACGCAAGTTAAACGATTCCACATGCGGTAATAGCAAGGCATTGCACACCCCGTGAGGTAAGTTGTAGAAACCACCTAATTGGTGAGCCATGGCGTGTACATAACCTAAAGAAGCATTGTTAAATGCCATACCGGCGAGGAATTGAGCATAAGCCATTTGTTCACGAGCTACTGCATCTTTTGGAGACACCACTGCTACAGGTAAGTATTTTGCAATTAATTCAATGGCTTTAACGGCACATGCATCAGTAATAGGAGTTGCTGCTGTTGATACATAGGCTTCAATGGCATGTGTCAATGCGTCCATACCGGTGGCTGCTGTTAATGAAGCAGGCATACCCTCCATCAGTTTAGGATCATTCACAGAGAATGTTGGGGTAACGTGTTTGTCCACAATAGCCATTTTTACATGACGCTCTTCATCAGTGATGATGGTAAAGCGAGTCATTTCAGATGCTGTACCTGCTGTGGTATTTACAGCCACAAGAGGAAGTTGAGGTTTGCTTGATTTATCAAGACCTTCGTAGTCTTCAATCTTGCCACCATTGGTTGCAAGTAAAGCAATGCCTTTAGCACAGTCATGAGAAGAACCACCACCTAATGAGAAAATACAGTCTGCCCCTAGAGCTTGTAAACGAGCAAGACCATTGTTGACATTTTTCACAGTAGGATTGGGTTGCACCTCATCAAATACGTCGCTGCTAATGCCTTTAGCTTGTAGGCGTTGAGCTAAATCAGCAGCATAACCTAAGTTAGCGAGTGGTTTATCAGTAACAATAAGAGCTTTTTTAAGTCCTAGTGTGGCGATTTGCTCGATAGCTACATCTAATGCACCCTCACCGAGCACGTTTTGACTTGGCATAAAAAATTGTGAGGCCATAATTCTCTCCTTTCTTATTAAAGTGACTATAAAGTTTTAAGGAATTAACTAGAAACCACCCATAACAAAGCATGAATGTAATTTCTTAAAAATATTAAAATCCGTCTTAATAATATCGCTAAAACCAATGATAGCATACATGATTGCAGCGATAACTCATTAAACAAATAACAGATGATTATCTGTCTAGTGCAAATATTTAATGTCAAAATGATTAAAGCAAGTAAATAGGCGATAAAAAACCAGTGTGTTATCACTGGTTTTTATTCATTAAGCCTTTGCTTCTGGTTCTTTGTCAAGACCGAACGCTTTGTGCAAGGCACGTACCGCAAGTTCCATGTACTTATCTTCGATAGCAACAGAAGTTTTAATTTCACTGGTGCTAATCATTTGGATATTAATACCTTCTTCAGAAAGCGTACGGAACATCTTACTCGCTACGCCAGCATGAGAGTGCATGCCAATACCTACGATTGACACTTTAGCAATTTTCTCGTCAGCAAATACTTCACGGGCTCCCACTGCTGGAACTACAGTGCTGTTAATGACTTCAATAGCACGTTTGAAGTCATTGCGGTTTACTGTGAAAGAGAAGTCTGTAGTGCCATCTACTGATTGATTTTGGATAATCATATCGACATCAATATTAGCTTGGGCGATAGGGTCTAGGATATTAAATGCAACGCCTGGACGGTCAGGCACACCTAAAAGAGTAATCTTAGCTTCATCGCGACTAAATGCAATACCTGAAACAACAGCTGCTTCCATGTTTGTATGTTCCTCAAGAGTAATTAATGTACCTGAATTTTTTTCAACATCTAAATCTATATTAGGATCAGTGAGCGACGATAGCACACGTAAAGGTACATGATACTTGCCAGCAAACTCAACTGAGCGAATTTGTAGAACCTTGGAGCCTAAAGATGCCATCTCTAGCATTTCTTCAAAAGAAATTACAGATAAACGGCGAGCATCAGGCTCTACACGAGGATCTGTGGTGTAAACACCATCTACATCAGTGTAAATAAGGCACTCATCTGCTTTGATTGCAGCAGCAATTGCTACAGCAGAAGTGTCGGAACCACCACGACCAAGGGTAGTGATATTACCCTCATCGTCTACACCTTGGAAGCCAGTTACTACGACAACTTTGCCTAAATCTAAATCCCGCTTGATACGTTCAGACTCGATAGATGTGATGCGAGCCTTGGTATAGGCTTTGTCCGTGCGGACAGGGACTTGCCAGCCAGTATAACTACGAGCTGACACACCGAGTGTCTGTAAAGCAATTGCTAATAAAGCACTACTGGCTTGTTCACCTGTAGATGCCAACATATCCAACTCACGACGATCCGCGAGTTCGTTAATCTCTTTGGCAAGACCAAGTAGGCGGTTGGTTTCGCCGGACATGGCAGACGGTACCACAACTACTTGATGACCTGCTGCATGCCACTTAGCTACGCGCTTAGCGACGTTTTTTATACGTTCGATAGAACCCATAGAGGTTCCACCATATTTATGGACGATTAAAGACATGTTAGTAAAACAAAAATAATTGAAAGGGATTAGGTTTAACCCTATATTCTAGCGGTTTTTCTGGCAAATAAGTAAAAAAATGATAGATAAGAAGCGGAAAATTTTGAGGTAGTAGAGGCAACTAATTGTCTCTATCTTTGTACGAGAACTTCAAATTCTTATATATCCATTCGTTATGAAGTATGAAAGGTGCTTTGGGTGTTTTTTTCCAGGTTAACATTTCAGGTACACCTGGTGAACTAAGAAGTATGAAAGGTGCTTTGGGTGTTTTTTTCCAGGGGCGATAGGTAGATTACCTAATAAGTAGTTAATTATGAATTGGCAAAGCCTAGGCCTAGGTACGCTTGTACCATTTCTTTGAAATAAGCTTGTAATTTTGATATATGCCACGCTAGTTTTATGTGGCTAATAAAAGGATAACATAGGTGATGGGGAATCGCTGATTGAGTTTGGATATTTAGGCGTTTCTTTGTCATATCACAATTTTTAACCATATTAGCTGCTTAATTTTTATAGAAATATCTCTAATTTTGTTATAAATCATATATATGATTTGATTGACTTTGATGATTTAAATATATAAAATTAATAATGATTCAGAGGTTCATGGTATGGACTGGAATCAATAGCCGTTTTTTATTAATCATCAAAAGGAGAATGTGATGATACATGCTATCTTGCATGACACCAAGGATACTGTTGCTGTAGTGGTGTTGGAAGGTCTGGAAGCTGGTCAGAAACTCAATTGCTGGAATATGGAGACTGATGAGATTATTGAAGTAGAAGCCAAGCAAGCTATCCCTATTGGCCATAAAGTGGCTTTGACTAAAATGAGTCTTGGAGACACTGTATTTAAGTATGGTACTGATATTGGCAAGGTTGTTCAAGCCATAGAACCTGGTGAACATGCTCATGTTCATAATATTAAGACAAAACGCTGGTAATTAGGAGGGACAAAATATGTCAGTAATTAGTAATCAAACTACTTTTTGGGGGTATCGCCGTGCTAATGGCAGGGTTGGTGTGAGAAATCATGTCATTATTTTACCTGTGGACGATATTTCTAATGCCGCAGTAGAAGCTGTTGCTAACAATGTCAAAGGAACATTAGCACTTCCTCACCCATATGGCAGGTTGCAGTTTGGGGAAGATTTGGAGTTGCATTTTAGGACTCTGATTGGGACTGGATGTAATCCTAATGTGGCTGCAGTTATTGTCATAGGTATTGAGGAAGGGTGGACTAAAAAAATTGTTGATGCAATAGCAATGACAGGAAAACCTGTAGCAGGTTTTAGTATTGAATTGAACGGTGACCACCAGACTATTTTAAATGCATCTCGTAAAGCCAAAGAATTTGTGCACTATGCTACTTCATTACACCGAGAAGAATGTCCATTACATGAGCTGTGGGTATCGACGAAGTGCGGTGAGTCAGATACAACTTCTGGTTGTGGGGCTAATCCGACAGTGGGAAATGCGTTTGATAAGTTGCATGCTAATGGTAATACACTAGTTTTTGGTGAAACATCAGAACTCACCGGAGGAGAACATATCGTTGCTGCTCGATGTGTTGATGAATCCGTCCGAGAACGGTTTATGTTTATGTTTAACCGCTACCAAGAGATGATTGATCGATGGAAAACATCGGATTTATCAGAGTCTCAACCTACTAAAGGAAATATTGCTGGCGGATTAACAACAATTGAGGAAAAGGCTCTAGGGAATATTCAAAAGATTGGTAAATGTCAAGTTGATGGAGTTTTAGATAAAGCAGAAATGCCATCAAGTAGAGGGTTGTGGTTTATGGACTCATCTTCTGCTGCCGCAGAAATGGTGACATTGTGTGCCGCTTCGGGATTTGTTGTTCATTTCTTTCCAACAGGGCAAGGTAATGTTATTGGAAATCCTATCTTACCAGTCATCAAAATTTGTGCTAATCCTAGAACTGTTCGTACTATGTCAGAGCATATTGATGTCGATGTGACACAGTTACTACAACGAGAAATGAATCTAGACCAAGCGGGTGATAAATTGCTAGAGGCGATGTTAGCTACTGCTAATGGACGATGGACTTCAGCAGAAGTGCTTGGGCATAGAGAGTTTGTATTAACTCGATTATTTGAGAGTGCATAAAGTATTTTGCTAATTCTTTCAATAATAGGAAGCCCTCATGAGTTTGTTGTAGAACCCATGAGGGCATTTACTATGGAAAAGTAAAATTGTATCGTGATGGGTAATGATTAGGATGCAAGATGATGATATATAAAAGTCCTGTAGGTACTAGAAAGGCTAATATCTCTAAAGATATTAGCCATAAATCATACCTGACATTGATAAATCCTAACTTGAACTAGTTAACTCCTTTTTCGCCATAGTTAAATCAAGTTGTTTTTCCCACTTTGCTATGACAAGTGTTGCGATAACATTTCCAACTAGGTTTGTAAGTGCTCGTACCTCATTAAGAATACGGTCAATGCCCATCACCAAAGTTACACCAGCAACAGGAATTAGTGGATGAGCTGAAAGGGTAGCTGTAAGTACTACCAGAGCTGCTCCAGCAACGCCAGCACCGCCTTTGGAGGTAAAGAGCATAACGATAATAAGACCTATGAGAGCCTCGGTAGATACATGAACGTTCATGGCTTGTGCTAAGAACATAACAGTCATAGATAAATAAATAGCTGCACCATCCAAATTAAAGGAGTAGCCTGTTGGTAATACCAAACCTACAATAGATTTAGAGCAACCTAATTTTTCCATTTTGACCATGATTCTTGGAAGAACGGATTCTGTCGTGGATGTTCCTAGTACAATCAGTAGTTCATCTTTAATGTATCTTAATAGTGGTAGTAGTCCGACTCCTGCATATCTACAGAGAGTCCCAAGGATGACAAAAATAAACAATATGGATGTGGTATACAAGCATAAAATTAACCATAAAAAATTAGTGAGAGAAGTTGCTCCATATTTTCCTACTGTAAAGGCCATAGCACCAAATGCTGCAAATGGAGCTACTTCCATAATGTAGTCAATAATCTTCATTAGAGCAGAACTAACGAGCTCAATACCTTCAACAACTTGTTTGGTTTTCGTGCCTAAATGAGATAAAGCGATTCCAAATAAAACGGAAAATAATAGAACTTGAATTAGATTGCCATCGGCAAAGGCGCCTATTACTGATTTAGGAATAAATGAAAGGATTAAAGTTAAAATGTCAGGTGCTGCATGTGATGACATTTCTGTATACCTCTGTGTAGCAGCACTGCTGAGGGTTGCTGGATCAATATTCATTCCGACACCAGGTTCAAAAATTAATGCGACAGCAACACCAATTAAAAGAGCAATAGTACTGACCACCTCGAAATAAAACAAAGTTTTAACACCAACCCTACCCACTTCTTTCATGCTTTCCATTTTGGCTATACCAAGACTAACAGTACAGAAGATGATAGGAGTAATGAGCATTTTAATTAAGTGGATAAAAAGATCGGCAAAAAATTTGGCTTTTATGCCGAATTGGGGAAACATAAATCCACAAATAATTCCTAAGACTAATCCTAGGAGAACTCTGGCATATAAGTGCTTGAATATTCTAAACATAGTTGTCTCCAATAGTGGAAATTACACTCTCTTTGGAATGTTTGGTTGGCAGTTGTTAGACAATTTATATCTTTATAGTTTTGGATATATAGATTGTTTACTATAGTGGTTTCAAGATGGTGTATTTCATCGTTGTCTCCTATTAGAAAAGGTTAAAAATTATTTTAAATATAATGATTTTTTATAACTATTTATTCTATATATATAAATCATTAAAGTCAAATAAATCATATATATGATTTATTTTATTTTATTTTATTTGTTTTTAATTGAGTATGTTATTTATACAAATGCATATTTCTTTATTAAATATTTTTTTCTTGAGAAATTAGTGTAGAATTGCAGACATGAATACATTATCGTCATTAAGAAGAAATTTGCCTCTATATTTGTCCATTAAACAAGCTATGCTAAAAAGGCTTGCTGATGGTGTTTGGGTGCGTGGTTCAAAACTGCCGCCTGAACCCGAGTTGGCTAAGATGTTTGGTGTATCAATTGGAACCATTAGAAAAGCAGTGGATGAGCTTGTTATTGAGGATATCCTGATAAGATATCAGGGAAGGGGTACTTATATTTCTAATCATGAAAGCCAATCCCATTTTTTTAAATTTTTCCGTATTGCTAGAAAAGATGGTCTGCAAAGTTTTCCTGTGAGTAAGGTCAGATTTTTTGAGAAAATTAAACCATCAGAAGAGGTGAGGGAAGCCTTGCAACTTGGCAGAAATGATGTGGTGTTCCATTTTTACAATAGTCTCAGCATCAATAATGATTCAGTGATGATAGATGAGATTTTTGTTCCTTCCTCTCATTTCAAGGGGCTTACTAGGGAAGTTTTAGAGGCTCGCAAAGATACCTTATACAATTTCTATCAAAATAAATTCGCGATTAATATCGTAGAAACCAAGGAAAAAATTAGTTCTGGTCAATTAGAGTCTAAATATACACAATGGCTTTCTGCAGAAGAAGGTAAAAGCATTCTGATTATAAAAAGAGTAGCATATACCTATAATCAAATACCAATTGAGTTCAGAATAAGTAGAGTAGCCAATGATGATTATGAGTATCTTGTTCCCTAAACCAGAAATTAATCAGTGTAGTATTGGCTGATGTCAGACTCAGTAGTGAGTCTTTCATATAGCAATCTGCTAAAATAGCCCAGTTTACATAACTAACAGAAAGAATTCACTGTGGCTATCAAAGAAAATTACGACGAAAGTTCGATTCGAGTTCTTAAAGGTTTAGAACCAGTACGTGAGCGTCCCGGTATGTATACGCGTACCGACAATCCCCTCCATATTATCCAAGAAGTGATTGATAATGCTGCCGATGAAGCATTGGCGGGTTTTGCTAAGAAAATTGCTGTTACGCTCAATATAGATAATAGTGTTACCGTTGAAGATGATGGGCGAGGTATTCCTGTCGGATTGCACCCTGAAGAACAAGTTCCTGTAGTAGAAATTGTTTTTACGCGTCTACATGCGGGGGGTAAATTTGATAAAAAGGCAGGAGGGGCCTATGCCTTTTCTGGTGGCTTGCACGGAGTGGGGGTTTCCGTCACTAATGCTTTATCCACACGATTAGAAGTGGCGGTGACACGTGATGGTCAGGTGCATGAGTTAGTGTTTGCTAATGGTGGTGATGTACAGACACCATTACATGTAATTGATACTGCCCCTAAGCGTAAGACAGGTACGCGTGTACGTGTGTGGCCAGATGCGAAGTATTTTGATTCAGCCAATATTCCTCTTAATGAGTTGGTGCATCTGTTACGCAGCAAAGCCGTACTCATGCCTGGTGTGGAAGTGGTGTTGACCATAGCCAAAACCGGTGAAGTACGTAAGTGGCGCTATGAAGATGGCTTAAAAGGCTATTTACGCGAAGAATTAGCGGATACCGAGTTATTAATTCCTCTTTTTGCTGGTGAAGACTATGCAGATGAGCACCACGATACGTTTGCGGAAGGTGAGGGGGCTGCTTGGGTTGTCGCTTGGACAGTGGAGGGAGCTGTTGTTCGTGAGTCGTATGTCAATCTCATTCCCACCACCAGTGGGGGCACGCATGAGTCTGGTTTGAGAGAAGGACTTTTTACAGCACTCAAAAGTTTTGCTGAAATGCACAATCTTTTACCTAAAGGCATTAAGTTATTACCTGAAGATGTGTTTGCTCGTGCAAGTTTCGTATTATCAGCCAAGGTACTCGACCCACAATTCCAAGGTCAGGTCAAAGAGCGACTCAATAGCCGTGACGCAGTGCGTTTGGTGTCTGGCTTTGTGCGTTCAGCATTGGAATTATGGCTTAATTCTAATGTGGAGCATGGCAAGAAATTAGCTGAGTTTGCAATCAAACAAGCACAAGCACGGACCAAATCTGCTCAGAAAGTTGAAAAACGTAAGAGTTCTGGTGTGGCGGTATTACCTGGTAAGTTGACGGATTGTGAGTCTGAAGATGTGAGTCGTACCGAGGTGTTTTTAGTAGAGGGTGACTCGGCTGGTGGCTCGGCGAAGAAAGGGCGCGATAAAGAATACCAAGCCATTTTACCTTTGCGCGGTAAGGTGTTAAACGCATGGGAAGTAGAAAAAGACCGACTTTTTGCCAATAATGAAATTCATGATATTTCGGTAGCGATTGGGGTGGATCCACACGGCCCAGAGGATAATCCAGACTTGTCGGGACTACGCTATCGTCGCATTTGCATTCTTTCTGATGCGGATGTGGATGGCTCACATATTCAAGTCTTGTTGTTGACCTTATTCTATCGTCATTTCCCTCGCTTGGTGGAAAATGGTTTTGTGTATATTGCCAAACCACCTTTATTCCGTGTGGATGTGGCTGCTTCGGGTAAACGTCCTGCTCGCAAGATTTATTGTTTAGATGAAGAAGAGCTAGAAAGCGTCAAAGAAAAACTCCTTAACAAAGAAAACGTACGTGAATCGGCGATTACGATTAGTCGTTTCAAAGGCTTGGGTGAAATGAATCCTGAGCAGCTTTGGGAAACGACCTTAAATCCTGATACACGTCGTTTATTGAGGGTGAGTTTCGGGCAATGGGACAATGCTGCCACCCAGCAAATGTTTGATATGTTAATGGGTAAAAGCGAGTCTTCGCAACGTCGTTCGTGGATTGAAGAAAAAGGTAATCTAGCTGAATTGGATGTTTAAATAGTAGCAGAATCATGACAGAACAAACAGATTTACTCAATACAGAAGAAAATGGTGAGCCTAGTATTACGCTAGGACTGTATGCAGAAAAAGCCTATTTAGACTATGCGGTTTCTGTGGTTAAGGGGCGTGCATTGCCTGATGTGGGTGATGGTCAGAAGCCCGTACAACGCCGTATTCTCTATGCGATGGATCGTATGGGTTTGCGTGCTGGGGCTAAACCTGTGAAATCTGCACGTGTAGTGGGGGATGTACTAGGTAAGTATCACCCTCATGGTGACCAAGCGGCGTATGATGCCATGGTGCGTATGGCACAGGATTTCTCATTGCGCTATCCCTTGATTGATGGTCAAGGTAATTTTGGCTCGCGTGATGGCGATGGTGCAGCGGCAATGCGTTATACCGAGGCACGCTTAACACCAATAGCAGAGCTTTTGCTGGATGAATTAGGCGAAGGCACGGTGAATTTTATTCCTAATTATGATGGTCAGGAATTAGAGCCAGAGATTTTGCCTGCGCGTTTGCCGATGATGTTGCTAAATGGGGCCTCTGGTATTGCGGTGGGGATGGCAACAGAAATTCCTTCGCACAATCTCAAAGAAGTGGCCGCAGCTTGCGTGGCGTTATTAAAAAATCCACGACTACCTGATGAAGAGTTGTTCAGTTTAATTCCTGGCCCTGATTTTAATGGGGGGGCACAAATTATTTCTCCTGCAGAAGTGATTCAGCAGACCTATTTGACAGGCAAGGGTTCTTTAAAAGTCCGCGCACGTTGGGAATTTGAAGAAATGGCGCGTGGGCAGTGGCAGTTGGTAGTGACTGAATTGCCTCCTAACACTTCTAGCCAAAAAGTGTTAGAAGAAATCGAAGAAATCACCAATCCTAAGGTTAAAGCAGGCAAAAAAACACTCTCGCAAGAGCAACAACAGGCTAAAGCCGCGATGTTGGCTTTGCTTGAGAATGTGCGTGATGAGTCGGGTAAAGAGGCGGATGTACGCTTAGTCTTTGAACCCAAATCTTCGCGTATCGATCGTGATGAGTTTGTAAATGCTTTATTAGCTAGCACCAGTATGGAGGGTAATGCCTCTGTGAATCTGGTGTGTATTGGTATTGATGGTCGTCCTAAACAACGTAGTTTGCGTGACATTATTTTGGAATGGTTGACGTTCCGCACTCAAACTGTTACCCGTCGTTGTGAGTATCGCTTGAACAAGGTCAATGACCGTATTCATATTTTAGAAGGTCGTCAGCTCGTTTATCTCAATGTGGATGAGGTGATTCAAACCATTCGTGAATCTGATGATCCTAAAGAAGCCTTGATGTCTCGCTTTTCACTCACAGAACGCCAAGCCGAAGATATTTTGGAAATGCGTTTACGTCAATTAGCACGCTTAGAGGGCTTTAAAATCGAACAAGAATTGGCGGAAAAACGTGAGGAAAAAGCCAAGTTGGAAGACTTGCTCGCCAATCCTTCTGCCTTAAAACGCTTGATAGTAAAAGAGATTGAAGCCGATGCCAAGAAATACGGTGATGAGCGTCGCACAGTGATTGAAGAAGCCGAGCGCGCGGTAGTTGAGAATAAAGTAGTCGATGAACCTGTCACTGTGATTATTTCAGAAAAAGGCTGGTTGCGCTCACGCCAAGGTCATGGACATGATTTAAGCGGCGTACATTTCAAAACAGGAGATAAATTCTATGCCAGTTTTGAATGCCGTAGCGTGGATACCTTGATTGCTATTGGCTCTAATGGACGCGTGTATTCCGTACCTGTTGCCAATCTTCCCTCTGCACGAGGAGATGGACAGCCTATTACGGCGATGATTGATTTAGAAGCTGGCACACATATTGTGCATATGATAGCTGGGGCAGACAATACCCGCTGGTTATTGGCACAGGACAATGGTTTAGGCTTTAGCGCACGCATTGCCGATATGACAACACGCCAAAAAGCGGGTAAAGCTTTCATTAATTTGGAAGATAAAGCCAAAATCATGCGTCCAGTGGCCTTGCCTGATAATACGCGCTATGTAGGTATGCTGACCAAAACCAATCGCTTCTTGATGATTGATGTGAATGAAGTGAAAGCCCTTAGCGGTGGCGGTCGCGGTACGATTTTAATGACCTTTGATGCCAAAGATACTTTTGCACAGATATTGGCTGTAAATGATCAAGGCATTATGGCGACAGGCATTTATCGCAATAAAGATGTGGAAGATTTAATTGCCTTGGGTGACTTACAAGAGTTTATCGGTAAACGCGCCCGCAAAGGCAAGACCTTGAGCTTACGGATGAAACAAGCGACCTTGTTGCCGTTGTAGGGTATAATGTCGCATCAACACTTTTTTGGAGTATCAACACTATCATGGCTTACCAAGTAACTATTGAATCCAGTAACCATACTTTCACCGTGAAGGAGGGGCAAACTATCTTAGATGCCGCACTGGAGCAGGATATTGTTCTGCCTTATAGCTGTCGTACAGGCTCTTGTACTAGCTGTAAGGGTAAGGTAGTTTCTGGTGAGTATGAGGCTGGTCCAGGTACAGCCACCTTGGTGTCTGATGAAGAAAAAGCGCAAGGTGCTTGTTTATTCTGTGAAACTAAGCCTTTGTCGGATTTGGTTATTCAGGCCAGAGAGGTGCGTTTAGCATCGGATATTCAGGTGAAGAAAATGCCTGTGCGTGTCAGTGAAATGACTCAGCTGGCTGATGATGTGATGAAGGTGGTCTTGCAAACGCCGGGCTCAGAGAAATTTATTTATGAACCGGGGCAGTATGTAGAGTTTATCCTGAAAGATGGTTCTCGTCGTGCTTATTCACTGGCTACGCGTACAGCAGAGAATAATATGATTGAGTTACATATTCGTCATATGCCGGGTGGTTTGTTTACCGATTATGTGTTTGGAGCGGGTAATACAGCGATGAAAGTGCGTGAAATTTTGCGTTTGGAGGGGCCTTTGGGTTCTTTCTTCTTGCGCAAAGATTCGGACAAGCCGACTGTGTTATTAGCTAGTGGTACGGGTTTTGCGCCTTTGAAAGCTATTATGGAAGAGGTGATTGCGGTGGGTATGCCACAGTCGATTACGCTTTATTGGGGTGGTCGCCGTCCTGCGGATATTTATATGATGGATTTGTGTCGTGAGTGGGAAGCGACCTTACCTAATTTTAAATTTGTGCCTGTGGTATCTAATGCTTTGCCAGAGGATAATTGGACAGGGCGCACAGGGTTTGTACACGCCGCGGTATTAGAGGATATTCCTGACTTGAGTGATTATCAGGTGTATGCTTGTGGTGCGCCGATTGTGGTGTCCAGTGCGCGAGAGGCTTACACTAAAGCAGGACTGCCAGCGGATGAGTTCTATGCGGATTCGTTTACATCGGCGGCTGATGCGGTGAAGTAGGAATAGGGAGTGGATAAAAATGTCCACCCCCATAGTCAAAAGCATAAAAATTTGCCAAGATAATAGCCAAAAATTTTCACCAAGGAGGCTATTATGCGTTTTTTTTCATCATATACCGCTTTAGTACCAGTATTTTCTTTCCTTTCTCGTGCGGCTTTAATAGCAGTTGTTGTATCTTTGACAGCTTGCACCACGCAACCCGAGTGGCTACAGAAAAAGCGGCATTATCCTGATTGGCAGTTGAGTCCTACCGAAGTGAATCAATATTCTTTTGAATGGGAAATGAGTGGTGATCAAGAAGTTCTTCCTGAGCTTGTATTTAGTACACAAAGTGAAATTTGGATGCGTTTTTTACCTCATCAAAATATCCCTGTGATTATGGGGGTTGATGCCAAGACACAGCAAGAAAGAGTACTCAAAATTCATCACAATCCGCCTTATGTGGTATTACGAGCTCCTTATGCCACCTTACGTTTACGAGGAGCTGGAGGAGAGAAGGGCGTGATTTGGCATGCTAGGTAGGAGAAAAATAATTGATTTATTATAAAAATCCCAAAATATAATTATTTTTTTAGAAAATCAGCGGATAATAATTGATTTTTAGAAAAAAGAATAAAAAATAATTGATTTCATTCCAATAAAATTGGTTTTTGATGAAATCAACTTAGAATAATCAGTTTTACTATGCATCAGAAATGGAATGGGATATGGAGAAGGCGATTAATCAACCTATCGGTGCACTGTGGTTAATAGACTATTTTAAGTTGAAAATATTTTTGCCACTGGCTGTCTGTAGTGGTATTGCTTCTCGTTGTTTTACTGAAATAGAGAAGAGTACGGGGTATTGTGTTAATTTGTGCCAGAGTCGCAATACCTCACAATAGTCCCACAAAATGTTATAGAAATGATGCCATTATATAGGATAAATAAATTGACCTATTGCTTGTTTCTTCAATGCATCCCTGATTTGCTATCAGCGAGGGAACCTTAGCAAAGTCTCCCTGAGAGCTTGGTTCTATATTCAATAAATTTATTATTTCAAAATTAAAATTTCATGGTAATAAGAATGATTTTTATTTAAAATAGGTATTATTTGTTGAACTATGAGCATTGTAGCAATCATATTTATATAAGGGAATTGTTTGTCTTATGATGTTCAATATACAGTATATGTCTGGACATTGACTCTGAAGATACGAGAGCTATGTTTATTCCTTACATGAGCATTTAAATAATGCTTTAGTTACACGCCCATGCAAGTGAAGGTGTAAAGGATGGTATATTTTGACCCTGTTTAGTCCATTATAATCATGAGTCTCTCCACGATTTATCAACAATATCAATCATTTTTGGCAGCTCCCATTAAAATCAAGAAAGAAACTGCTTCTACCTACCAGTGTTCAGTGATGTACACAAAGCAATCAGACTTACAAACAAAAATGCAAATTGATTGTTTTGATTCAGGTATCCTGCTTTCCCGTTTTATAGGGCAAGGAGCCGGAGCTTTTTATTCTCCTGGTGAGCATTTTAGTCATAATCTTGCTTTCTTTATAATGTCTAATGGAAGTAACCACTCTATTTTAGATAACCAAACCGTAGTGAATATAAAAGCAGGTCAACTTTGGCTTGTACAAGGAGATATCCAAAGCAAAGGAGAACAAAAGCGAACTGTAAATGGGCTTGTTTCAGGAATTCATTGCGATTTTTCCAAAGATAAGTTAGAACGGTGGTTGGATGAAGGTCTAATCAGCAAAGATATTATAAAACCATCTCGACATATTCAATTACTTAATAATAATGCTTCTGCTTTGATGCCACTGGTGCAAAAAATAACGACTCTTCCTTATTCACTGAGTTGTACTTTGGAAAAAATAGAACTTGAATCATATACACTTGCTTTGGTCGCTAAACTCTTACGTTTTTCTCTTTTAAAGCCATTGTCTCGATTAGACAATAACAAAATAAATGATGCTATTGACATCATAAGAGCAGAGTGTACACAACCCCTAACTATTGAGGCATTAGCTAGAAAGGTAGGGATGAATGAGTGCTACCTTAAAAAATATTTCAAACAACAAACGGGACAAACAATAGCTGATTATATTCGCCAAGAACGCCTAAATCTTGCCTTTGATATGTTAAGTAACCAAGGCAAAACTATTCAAGAAACGATGTACTTCACAGGATATAAACATAGGGGAAATTTTTGTGCCATTTTTAAACAGAAATTTGGATATTCTCCCTCTGAAATCATTAATCCTCATTATTCTCTTCCAGAATAATGAGGACATATTAGTCTCTAAAAGTTAATTGTACTTGAAACTAAGAAAGTTCTTCCCTGACCTACGGTCAAGAATCCACTTCCTCCCCCTAAGACCTGGCCTTGTCCCCAATAGGCTTTGTTTGTCACATTATTGACTAGAGCTCTAAAAGTAACTTCCTTACCTGCAATTTTGGTTTGATAGCGTGCTCCAATATCAAAAATGGTTCTACTAGGAAGAGTAATTTTATTAGTTGCATCAAAGTATTGTTTAGAGCTCCAAGTTGCGTTAGCCATTAAAGTTAGACCAGGTGCAAATGGGGTATCCCATTCAACCCCCAGTTTTGCTTGTCTAGTAGGTATACCAGGAGCTGTATTTCCTTGATTAATTCCACCTGCTGTTTTGGTTAATTTGGGCTGAATAAACGCCAATCCTCCCATCAAACGCAAATGTTCTATTGGTTCTCCAACAAAAGTCCATTCTAGCCCTCGGTTGCGTTGCTCTCCACCGAAAGAGAATATATTGGTATTTGGGTCTGTATAACTACTTGGTTTTTTAATCTCGAATATACTGATGGTATTTGAGAAATTAGCAATATCAAACTTTACTCCAGCCTCCATTTGTTTTGTTTTATAGGGAGCAAAAACTTCTCCTGCATTAGCTGCCGTCAGAGGAGCAGAGGCTCCTTGGCTTAAACCTTCCATATAGTTTGCGTATACAGAAACCTGAGGTGTTACCTTATAAAGAATAGCGAATGCAGGAATAGTTGCACTCTCATCATAAACTGTTTTAATATTCGTAAGAGGGTTGGTTGATTTATCAATCACTTGTTGATGGCGAAGACCTAGAGTAAACTGTAACTTATCATCAAACAATGAGATGTTATCAACAAATCCAATGCTTTTCAGCGTGAGTCCTCTTTTTAGAATGTGCATAGAAGGATCGACATAAATTTCATCTCCCCAAACTGGATTATAGAGATTAGTTTTAATCATCTGACGAGACCTTCCACCATATTCATTTTGATCATGGTGATAATAGGTGGTGTTTAGGGCGACTTCGTGTCGTACATTTCCTGTCATGAAATTACCACGAACCCCTACATCAGCAGACGTTTTTTCTACATCAAATCCCAGACCTGCTAATGTGGTCGTAAAAGTTCCTTGTGCATCATTGATAGTTGCTCCAGCTGCGCCATTATAGTGATAATCTGACTTACTATGTCCAATTTTTCCATAGATTGATAGTCTGTCATTAAAATTATATTGTGAACTTAATATCACGGCTTTATCCTGCATCCTTACAAAAGACCAATCAGGAGTTAATAACGTATCAGGATTAGGAGGAGATGGTATACGCTCCAATGTTCCTAGACTAGATATACCTCGATTAACCCCATCCACATGATTTTTGCTGTAATAACCAGTTAGTAACACGCTGCCTTTTTCTCCTGTCCAATCTAAAGACAAAGAGGCTAGTTGATTTTTTTGCTTTTGATCCTTAATAGAACCTTCTCCACCTCTGGTCAACCCATTGAATCTAATGCCAAATTGCTTGGTATCTCCAAACCTTCTCCCAATATCAGTATGAACCCCAACGTTTGCATTAGACATATAACTTGTAGTTAATTGTGTTAAAGGTTCACTTCCTGCTCGTTTAGGCATTACATTGATGACCCCACCTACAGATCCTTTCGGTGTCATACCATTTAATATTGCAGAAGGCCCTTTTAAGACTTGTATGTTTTCAAATAGCTCTGGCGATGTACGATAAAAAGGAGCCATACCTATAAGCCCATCAACTGTAACATCATTAGGATCCACGTTAAATCCTCGTATTGAATAGTTTTCACTCCATGACCCACTGGCTTTATTACTAAAAAAACTAGGATCAGTTTTATCAATAACTTCTGTGATGTCTCTAGCCTGGATATCACTTACATATTTTTCCGTAAAATTTATGACGCTGAAAGGGGTACTTTTATTGTCTTTAACACCTAAAAAACCTAACTCATTGAGTTTAGAAACCTGACCTCCTGCATATACAGAATGGTTTTCAGCAATAACCGTACTTAATTGATGAACTGTTTCTTTGCCCTCTATTGTATTTTCCAGGTCTTTGGCATAGCCATAAGTTGTCAACAAACTCATCGCTAAGGGTAATAAATAAAATTTCTTCATTATATTCCTCTAACTCTAATTTTTAATTTCATTAAAAATTCTTTTATACAGAAACACTCTGCTCTATCAAAACAATGGCACATTCTTTTAATGCCCCTGGTTTATGCTCACAATGCTTCTCTACGACACAGCAATCCCCTGCATTAAGCCATACCCGATTAGCATTGGGATAGTCGATAAACATTTGACCCGAAACCACGTAGACAATCTTGTCGCTGTGGTTATGACAATGCCACTCAAATTCTCCGATAAACTTCACAAACCTTAGCTGAAAATCCCCCATTGAGACTAGTTTGGGATGCCAATGTTCTTTTAAATTAGATAAGCATTTATGGATATTAATCACTTGCATAGGTTGAATTTCTCCTGTATACACACTACTTAACACATCTATAAACTAGTATTGACCTCTACGGACGAGAATTTTTCAAGAATTTGTTGGATAGCTCTTTCCAATTGTTCGGATCCTCCTGCTGCAATATAATTCGCTGTTGGCATAATAATGATTTGCTTTTTTCTCCATGCAGTTGTCTGATGAATGAGCGCATTATCTAGAACAGTCATTGCCGCAGGTCCTCTATCTCCCAATGCGGCTGTTCTGTCCAAGACAAAAAGCCAATCTGGATTTTTGTCTCGAATGTATTCGAATGAAATGGGCTGCCCATGCCCTGTTGTCTTGAGTGTGGTATCGACAGGGGGAATACCAACATCTTTATGAATCCAGCTTCCTAATCTTGAGTTGGGAGAGAATGCTGTGATTTTGTTTCCTGTGATGGAGATGACCAGCCCGTTACCTTTTCCTTTAACTAATTGTTGAGCTTTCTCAAACTGTTGATTAATTTTCTGTATCAAAGACTGAGCCTCTTTTTGTTTATCAAAAATATTGGCTAATAAAGCAATTTGTTGTATCCCTGAACCACGGATGTCGTAGTTATCAATTGTTAAATCAATTGTTGGTGCGATTTTTTCAAGCTCAGGATATGCGACTGCACCAGGCCCTCCAGTGATAATTAAATCAGGCTGATAGGCATGTAGAGCCTCATAATTAGGCTGAAATAATGTTCCTACTTTTAACTTGTCCTTGAAAGCGTCTTCTAAGTAATCCACATGAACTTTTTCTGTTGTTGCACCTATTGGGATATGTAATTTATGTAAGGTATCAAGAGCCGCCCAATCATATACAGCTACTCGTTTAGGATGTCGAGGTATGACAACGTTACCTCGAGGAGTATGAATAGTTATCTCATTTTGGTTATTATGTTTTTCTATGAAAAATGTCTCAGAGTTAGAATCATGTAATTGTCCAAAAGTTTGAGATACACAACCCACTGTTACTATGATAAAAAATATAGACTTTAAGAGGGCAGAATAATGCATAGACGACCTTTATGAAAATAAAAATGATTTTTATTTAATATAAAAAGTATTCCTTCTGTCGTCTATATGACTTCCTTAATAATTCCTGGTTTCGCTATTCTTTTTCCTGATTCTGCAATCCGGCAAAAGGAAAAAAATGTCCACCTCCATAGTCAAATGAAACAAGAGGTTGCTTATTTGCAGCAGCATGATAGGGCTAGAATGGCACTTAAAGCCATTGTAGATATGCCTGATCACTACGCGGATAGAATTATCCGAAGTATGTTAGATAATAAGGGACAGCTCAGTCAGAAATTAAAAAAAGAGTATGAGTTTTTAGCCTCAGAGGGCGTATGGGAGGAAATGGTGGCGGCTGTTCAAGCAGTTTTTGGGTGAGATAGCGATAGAAAATGAAATCTTGCTAACAATGGGTATGTTTACAGTACCTTGAGCTTTGCCCACTATGTTATAGATTAAAAAACTGATACACCTCATGTAACTCTAATAATGCTATAATCAGGAGTTAATTTTAATTTTTCGATTAATTCCTATGAAAACCGCAGAAATACGCTCAAAGTTTTTAAAGTTTTTTGAATCGCGTGGGCATACGATTGTGAAATCGTCGTCTTTGGTGCCTGCTAATGACCCTACCTTGTTATTTACTAACTCTGGTATGGTGCAGTTTAAAGATGTGTTTACAGGCAAGGATACTCGCCCTTACCGTCGTGCGACGACAGCTCAACGCTCTTTGCGTGCTGGTGGTAAGCACAATGACCTAGAGAATGTAGGCTATACCGCGCGTCACCACACTTTCTTTGAAATGTTGGGTAACTTTAGCTTTGGTGATTATTTCAAAGAAGATGCCATCAAGTTTGCATGGGAATTATTGACGACTGTTTATATGCTACCTAAAGAAAAGCTTTGGGTAACTGTTTATTTTGAAGATGATGAGGCTTACGGTATTTGGAAAGACCAAGTAGGTGTACCTCCAGAGCGTATTATCCGTATTGGTGATAACAAAGGGGCACGTTATGCCTCTGATAACTTCTGGCAAATGGCGGATACAGGTCCTTGTGGTCCTTGTTCTGAAATCTTCTATGATCATGGTCCTGATGTGTGGGGTGGTCCTCCAGGATCACCAGAGGAAGATGGTGATCGTTATATTGAGATTTGGAATCTCGTATTCATGCAGTTCGATCGTGATAAAGACGGTGTTCTACATCCTTTACCTCATCCTTGTGTAGATACTGGCATGGGTTTAGAGCGTATCTCAGCGGTATTGCAACACGTGCATTCTAACTACGAGATTGATTTGTTCCAAAATCTTATCAAAGCCTCTGCACGTGAGACAGGTACGACTGATTTAAGCAATAACTCTCTTAAAGTCATTGCAGACCATATTCGTGCGTGTAGCTTTATGATTGTAGATGGTGTTATTCCCGGTAATGAGGGACGTGGTTATGTATTGCGTCGTATCATTCGCCGCGCATTGCGTCATGGTTATAAACTCGGTCAGACTAAGCCATTCTTCCATAAGTTAGTGGCGGATTTGGTTAAGGAAATGGGTGAGGCTTATCCTGAGTTGGTAGAGCAGCAAGAACGCGTAGCAGCGGTGCTTAAGCTCGAAGAGGAGCGTTTCCAAACCACACTTGAAAAAGGTATGAAAATTCTTGAGGCAGATTTAGAAGGTCTCAAGAAAGGAGATGTGTTAGATGGTCAAACTGTCTTTACGCTTTATGATACCTATGGTTTCCCATTTGACCTAACCGCTGATATTTGCCGTGAACGTGGTGTTGAAGTGGATGAAAAAGGCTTTGAAGCAGCGATGGATCGTCAGCGTGAAATGGCACGTGCGAGCGGTAAATTTAAAATGAATCAAAATCTGACTTATAACGGTCAGAATACGGATTTCCAAGGCTATGTAACTTTGGAAACAGAGGCTACTGTGTTGGCAATTTACCATGAGGGTACAGAGGTTCAAGAAGCAGCCGAGGGTCAAGACGTAGTTATTGTGCTAGACCAGACACCTTTCTATGCAGAGTCCGGTGGTCAAGTTGGTGATGCAGGCGCTTTGACTGGTTTTGGTAATGCTGTTCAAGTCTATGACACTCAAAAAATCACAGCGAATGTCTTTGGTCACTACGGCACAGTGAGTTTGGGGCATATCAAAGTAGGTGATGTTGTTCAAGCCCATGTCAATGTGGCTCGTCGCACTAGCATTACTCGTAACCACTCTGCTACTCACTTAATGCATAAAGCATTGCGTCAAGTCTTGGGTAGTCATGTTCAACAAAAAGGTTCGCTTGTTGATGCAGAGAAGACTCGCTTTGACTTCTCTCATGATGCACCAGTCACTCCAGCACAAATAGCTGAGGTAGAGGCGATTGTGAATGCTGAAATCTTAGCTAACACTGAGGTGCAAGCACAAATGATGGCGTTTGATGATGCTGTGGCTGGTGGTGCGATGGCCTTGTTTGGTGAGAAATACGGTGATGTCGTTCGCGTGCTTGATATTGGTTTCTCTCGTGAGCTTTGCGGTGGTGTTCATGTTAAACGCACCGGTGATATTGGTTTATTCAAAATCGTCTCAGAGGGGGGTATTGCATCAGGTATTCGTCGTGTAGAGGCAGTGACAGGTACGAATGCACTTAACTGGTTACGTAATCTTAACGAGAGTGTTGTACAAACAGCGGCTTTATTTAAAGCAGCACCTGCTGATTTATTTGAGCGTGCGAAGTTGGCACAAGAACAAACTCGTCAACTTGAAAAAGAGCTAGCACAAACTAAAGATAAGTTAGCAAGTGCTATGGCAGCTGAACTTGTTGCACAGGCACAAGTTGTGAAAGGAACGAAGTTATTGGTGACTAAGTTAGATGGTGTTGATACTAAGTTCTTGCGTGAAATTGTGCCACAACTGAAAGATAAATTACTATCTGGTGTTGTCGTAGTTGCTACTGTAGTGGATGGTAAGGTCAGTGTAGCAGTTGGCGTAAGTGCAGATAAAACCACTGCTGTAAAAGCGGGCGAGTTGGTTGGCTTTATCTCTGAAAAAGTAGGAGGTAAAGGCGGTGGTCGTCCAGATATGGCAATGGGTGGGGGCACTCAACCAGAAGCTTTGGATGCCGCTTTGGCTGCAGTTCCTGCTTGGGTGGAAGGAAAACTCTAAATGGGTAATCCTGATTTTGCTGTAGAAGTGGATGCTTGTGGCTTGGTTTGTCCTTTGCCTTTGCTTAGGACAAAGAAAGCCTTGCAAGCATTAGAGAGTGGGCAAGTGGTTAAGGTCATCACAACGGATAAAAATGCTGTTGGTGACTTTCAGGCATTTGCCAAGCAAACAGGGCATCTTATTCTGAGCCAAGATTCCGTTGATAATGAACATATTGTGCATTTTATCCAAAAACGTTAAGTATGGATTTGTGTACTAATATGAGTGGATGCACTTCCTACTCATTAAGGCCAGGTGCTTTTAAATTAAATTACTGTATATGTGAGTAGTAGTGCTATTGCCAGAGGGGCTTGTTGCTGGTGTATATACCAGTGATGGTTGGTAGTAGTGCTATTGCCAGAGGGGCTTGTTGCTGGTGTATATACCAGTGATGGTTGGTCGTAGTGCTATTGCCAGAGAGGCTTGTTGCAGGTGTATATACCAGTGATGGTTGGTCGTAGTGCTATTGCCAGAGAGGCTTGGTGAGGGTAGTGTTGTAAATAAGCGTGATTTTGTAAAAATCTCCTTCTCATGTATTGATTTATTCAGAAAAAACTTCTAAAATTACTCGTTTATTATTTTATTTGACTAACCTATTAACTAAAGAGGAATAACCCCCATGGTGGTGATTCGTTTAGCCCGTGGTGGCTCTAAAAAACGTCCATTTTACAATATCGTAGCAGCTGACTCACGTAATCGTCGTGACGGTCGCTTTATTGAGCGTGTTGGTTTTTATAACCCAGTAGGTAACCCTTCTGTTGAGAACTTGCGCATCGCTTTAGATCGCGTAAACTACTGGACATCTAACGGTGCACAGGTTTCTGATGCTGTTGCTCGTTTGTTAAAATCTTACCAACCAGCTTAATTTGAGTGGGCTGTTGTCTGATGAAGTGAAGCAATAGCTTGGTGAGTTTAGTGATTGTTGATGAGCTAATCTCAAGGGCTGTTTTTTGAAATACTAGTCAGACTAGGTAGATTGAGTAGAATATGACGACCGTTGGCGTAGGCTAACGGTCGTTTTCGTTTAGGTGTTTTGCTAAAGCTCGTGCGTGTTTTGCATATACCTAAAACATAGTCTGTATATTAAAGGGCATGAAACTGGTATGCCAAAGTTGGGTGTAATCTATACGGCTATGCTGTTGAATATAAGATGAGAATAGGGGTAGATTCGTGATAAATGCCATTCCAGAAGATTTAGTGGAGGTTGGGCGTATCGGTGATGCTTACGGTGTTCAGGGTATGATACGTGTTGTTCCATTTTCCGAACAAGAGACGATTCTATTGGATGTCAAACAATGGTGGTTGATGCGTACAGATTTACGTGGCAAGACGTTGGATGCTATGCGTGATGCACAATTAGTGCGTAGCCGTATGCAGGGTAGTGCCATTGTAGCTAAACTGAAAGGTATTGATGATCGCGATCAAGCACAAGCCCTTAAAGGGACAACTGTTTATGTATCACGGGCTGATTTTCCTCAGACAGAGGATGATGAGTTTTATTGGGTGGATTTAATTGGTTGTGCAGTTTATAGCAATCATACTTCTCCAGAATCGTTGATTGGTGTGGTGGCGGAGGTGTCTGATAATGGGGCACATGGTGTGCTGCACGTGCAACGTCAATGTTTAAATGCTGCTGGTGAACCAGAAAATATGCTGACTGCCAAGGGGCGTGCCTTGATGACCCTTATTCCTTTTGTGAGGCAAACTGTGCCGGTAGTGGATTTAGATAAACGTTATATCCAAGCGGATTGGCCTGTGGATTTTTGATTGTAAAAATTAGTCTGTGGATTTTTGATTGTAAAAATTAGTCTGTGGATTTTAATCGTAAAAATATGCGTGTCGATGTTATTACCTTATTTCCTGAGATGTTTTCTGTGGTATCTGAATTAGGTGTCACAGGTAGGGCACATCAGAAAGGGATTTGGTCTTTAAAGACGTGGAATCCGCGAGTGTTTACTGAAGACGTACATCATACGGTTGATGATAGGCCCTATGGTGGAGGT
Organism: Pelistega europaea; assembly: GCF_013133775.1. Taxonomy (GTDB): domain Bacteria; phylum Pseudomonadota; class Gammaproteobacteria; order Burkholderiales; family Burkholderiaceae_B; genus Taylorella; species Taylorella europaea. The sequence goes on from NZ_JABGBO010000010.1 coordinate 60,898, forward strand.
CCTGGTATGGTGATGTTAGCAGAGCCTTTAGTGAAAACTCTTAACGCAATTCGTGCCGAACATACCAGCTTGGGCTTACACCATCCGCTTTATCTTTTAAGCCCCGTCGGTCAGGTATTTAAGCAGGAGCAGGCACAGGCTTTAAGTCAAACCACAGGTTTTATCCTTTTATGCGGGCGTTATGAGGGTATTGATCAGCGCTTTATTAATCATTATGTGGATGGTCAGATTTCTTTGGGGGATTTTGTGCTGTCAGGTGGTGAGATTGCGGCACTGGCGGTGTTGGACAGCATGGTAAGGTTATTGCCGGGAGTGTTGAATACTTTAGATTCAGCACTGCAAGACTCCTTTCATGAGGCGCAGTCTGGCTTATTGGATAGCCCTCACTATACGCGTCCTGAGGTATTTGAAGGGGAGCCAGTGCCAGGGGTGTTGCTATCAGGTCATCATAAAAATATAGCCCAATGGCGGCGAGAGCAATCTTTACGATTGACTGCACAACATCGTCCTGATTTGATTAAATCAGCAAGAAATCAGGGATGGTTAAGTAAAAAAGATGAGCAGTTTCTAAGAGAGCTGTGTGTTGGCAATGAATAAGGCCTAAATATTATTTGGGTTGAGTAAAAAAGATGAGCAGTTTCTAAGAGAACTGTGTATTGGCAATGAATAAGGCCTAAATATTATTTGGGTTGAGTAAAAAAGATGAGCAGTTTTTGAAGAGGTCTTGGATAAGTCAAGGTGACGGGTGGTTTTAGGTGGTGCTGTCTTGTGCTATCTTGGACAAGGTGGTTTATTAAGATAAAAGTGTATAGGATTCGGCATTTATGCTTTTTGAAGAGGTTGTGCCATGTTTTTACAGGGAAGATATGCCATTAGTGTTTGGTACTATGCGTTTTAGAAGGATTAAATCATATCTTGGGTAGAGAAAACTTGAAAATAGCGAATTAATCACTATATAAGGTCTTGAAATTTTGTTAAAAATAAGTCAAACTATCGGGCACTATGGATACAAAAGTACTTTTCGTTTGCATGGGTAATATTTGCCGCTCCCCAAGTGCGGTAGGTGTGTTGCGTCACCTAGTCCGTGAAGCTGGGTTGCAAAATCATATCAAAATTGATTCTGCAGGCACACATGATTACCATATTGGTGAGGCACCTGACGGACGCGCTCAGTTTGTTTGCCGCAAGCACGGTTATGACATTAGTGATATTCGTGCACGCCAAATTACGCTCGAAGATATCAAAGAATATGATTTGATTCTTGCGATGGATTGGGAGTGTCTTTCTTATTTACAGCAGATAGCCCCCCGTTATGAACATCATAAATTGATGCTGTTGATGCGTTATGCTAATGATTACGAGGAAGCTACCGTAGCAGACCCCTACTATGGTGGTGTCGATAGTTTTTTCCGCATGTTAGATTGTCTTGAGGATGCTTGTCAGGGCGTTTTTGAAGTGCTTAGTAAGCGAGTGACTCAATATCAAGTTGCCTAAGGTGCTATTAAGTAGCACCATGAGACACGAGAGAATCTGCCCAATCCTCTTGCTTAAGCTTATAGCGGGGTCAATGTCCTGTTGGTGATTTCATTTGAATATTACCAAAAGCCCCTCCCACTGTACCGACAACACCATCAACAGAGGCATTGGGGTCAAGGTAATGCTGGCATGCCTGTAAGCATAAACAACAACAAGTTAAGAATAACAGTTTTTTCATAAAGTAACCTTTTATGGTGATAGAAACACTATTTTGATAATAGACTAAGCTACTATTGCATGCTTTATCATTAATTGAGTATATACATTACCATTCCAGTAGTTGGGTACAAACTCATAGACTAATTCTACTGTATCAGGCAATTCTTCTGGATGATTAAACCAAATTGCATCAAATACCATCCCTTCACGCATAACCTGTAGTTTTAAGTGCTTCTCTTTTAATAACCGTTGACTGCGAACTTGAAATATATCGCGAAATATAGGGCTAGGAAAACCTGCTCCCCACACGTATTGACTGAGAGTAATAGCTGTTTCTGCTGTGGCATACTCTATATTTAAAGAACCATCAGTCTCAATAACTGGGGCAAAAACTGTTTTTCCACTAATATCGACTACAGCTTGATCAAAGGCTTTAGAAAAACGCTCAAAATCTTTTGCTGATATAGTTAATCCAGCTGCCATAGCATGTCCGCCGAATTTATGAATTAAATCAGGGTGTTGTTTAGAAACTAAATCTAAGGCATCTCGTAGATGAACATCAGGTACGGAGCGACCAGAGCCACGGATTTCACCATCATCACCAGGGGCAAAAGCAAGCGTGGGTTTCCAGAATTTCTCTTTAAGACGTGAGGCTACAATTCCTACGACTCCTTGGTGCCACTCAGGATGAAATACACAAATGGAGTGCTTTAATGAGAAATTTTCACTTTCAATCTCAATCAGTGCCTGATTACTCATTTCTTGTTCAATACTGCGACGAGTATGATTCCACTCATCGAGTTGTTGGGCTAAGGACAATGCCTCATCATAATCATCACTGATTAAGCAGCGAATACCGATACTCATATCAGCTAAACGACCGGCAGCATTAATGCGTGGCCCGATTTTAAAACCTAAATCCATGCTGTTGGCTTGTCTAGGGTCGGTGCCTGCCACATCAAATAATGCTTGAATCCCGGAGTGCATCTGACCTGAACGAATACGTGCAAGACCTTGAGTAACAAGGATACGGTTATTGCTATCTAGTTTAACAACATCGGCAACAGTGCCAAGAGCAACCAAATCAGCTAGCTTATCTAATCGGGGTTCAGGGTGTTGTTGATAATGACCTCGAGCACGCAATTCTGCTCGTAATGCCATCAGTGTATAGAAAATGACTCCCACCCCAGCGAGATTTTTAGATGGAAAGTTGCAGTCTTTTTGATTGGGATTAATGATAGCAATAGCATCGGGTAGTTGATCGCCAGGTAAATGGTGATCAGTGACCAATACCTCAATACCCTGTTTTTTGGCTGCAGCGACGCCATCTACACTAGCAATGCCATTGTCCACAGTGATAATCATATCGGGTTTTACGGCATTGCGTGCCAACACGACATCAATCACAGCAGGAGATAATCCATAACCTGTCTCAAAACGATTTGGTACCATAAAGTCTACTTTGGCACCAAGCATACGCAGACCACGCATTCCTACAGCACAAGCTGTGGCTCCATCACAGTCGTAATCAGCGACAATCAACAGCTGTTTACCTTGCTCAATAGCATCGGCCAAAATACGTGCACCTTTTTCAACTTGTGTCAGTAAAGAAGGGGCAAGAAGATGCTTCCATGATACTTCTGTTTGGGTAATGTCAGTCACTCCACGAGATGCCCAAAGGCGAGCCATAAAAGGGTTGATGCCTTGGGAAACGAGTTGTTGTTCAATCTCGGGGTGGACAGGACGATTAGTAACTTGAATGGATGGCGTCATGGTGGGTTTTATATGGATGGAAAGTAGTATTATAGACTATCGTCTGCTACCCACCACTGTTTCCATGCGTTTTTAGAGGTCAAAAGATGTGATAAGAATGATTTTGGGGTTAGGGTGACAAGACGGTCAAAACCACATAATATAAAACGGTACCCTTGGTCTAAAAGGGGTATCAGCTGTTTATCTAGTTCAGGTAATTGTAATAACCATTTTTCCCAGTCTTGATGTAGGTGAGGGAAAAAAAGTGTGTCAATAAGTTGATAGCGGTCTGGTTGAGTAGAGGTATTATATCTACCAATTTGTGTAGTGGTATTCTGAGTCGCTTGTGTCAAGGTGTGATTGACAACTTTGGGGAGGGTAGAAGAAATATCGGTTAATGCTGCTCCACCATAAATCCACGCACTATTAATCGTTTTAAGACCTCGAGCTTCTCGTTCGATATTGACAGGATGGTGATGCCACACCATTTGTAGCTCACTGAGTACATTACGTAATGCGCGAGGCAGGTCACTCGGTGTTTGCCAATCATTAAGATGCCCAGTAGTAAGCAAAGCGGGACTCATAAGTGGCACGGATGTAAGGTCCTCACTCATAGTGACAAGGGCGGTAGTCCCTTGGTGTGCTGATAGTGACAAAGGTCCCCCTGCCAGTAGTGCATGGGCGCTTTCAAATAAAGCATCACTTTCTGCTTCACGAATATTTAATTCTTCTGCTAAATATAGCGAGGCTGCATTTAACCCCATTTCAACATGTGTCAACTCCATCAAATAAATGGGTTGAGAGGGGTGAGAAATGCTAAAATCATGAGGACAACGCAAAGGGGCTAGTCCTGATGCATAAAAGCCATTACTCGCTTGATAACCTGCTTGGGAAAGTTGGTAATATTCAAAAGGAGTACAGCCTAGTTTAGCGATGTCTAGCCATTGTGGGTTTGCTTGATGTGTTTGCAGAAGGCGAGCAAATACTGGGGCTTGTTTTTCAATATAAGCCTCACTTGCTTTTGCGGTGATACTATGGGGGATAGCCCCTAAAATGACAATATCCATAGATGGCATTGTACCTTTATTTACAGAGAATAGAAAAGCATTATCGTGAAATTACCTTATGAGTTTTGGATAGGAGCCCGTTATGCGGGACTCACACGCTCCAAAGGGCGTGCAAAGAAGAAAGATAGATTTGTCTCATTTGTGGCGGCTAGCTCCATGGCTGGGATTGCATTGGGGGTGGCAGCATTGATTGTGGTGCTATCTGTGATGACTGGGTTTCAGGTGCAAGTGCGTGATCGTATGTTGTCCGTTCTGCCTCATATTCAGGTCTACAATATGAATGAACCCGTGACTAGTATTGTGAATCAATGGCAAAAGCTCAAAGATGATGTCGTTCGCAATCCAAATGTCGAGGGGGTTTCTGCTTTTGTGGCAGCAAGTGCTATGTTGGCACGCCAAGATGTACTCAGAGGGGCAGAGATTCGTGGCATCTTGCCTGAGACGGAAGGGGCTGTCTCCGATTTACCCAAACAGATGATTCTTGGGGATTTATCTTCGCTAAAGCCAGGTAGCTTCAATATTGTCCTAGGTAATCGACTAGCTTCCATGCTAGGTGTGGGGGTTGGTGATACTGTGATTATTATGACACCACAGGGCTCATTGAATCCTTCAGGTTTTTCACCTCGCATGCGTCAGTTCACAGTGACAGGGATTTTCTCTGCTGGGCATTCTGAATATGATTCAGGTTTTGCCTTTGTTTCTCTTAAAGATGCCGCTGTTTTATTTAGAGATTCAGGAGTTGCGGGAGTACGTCTTAAAATTAAAGATATGCTCAAAGCACCAGAAGTGGCACAAGAGTTGGTTAATAGCTTACCTCCAGGGTATATAGCACGTGACTGGACATTTGATAATCGCACCTGGTTTGCTGCAGTCAAGACAGAAAAACGCATGATGTTTATGATTTTGACTCTTATTGTAGCGGTAGCTGCCTTTAATTTGTTGTCATCTTTGGTGATGTCAGTCAAGGATAAGCAATCCGATATTGCTATTCTACGTACCTTAGGAGCAACACCACGGTCTATTGCTGGTATTTTCTTGGTTCAAGGGGCATTGATAGGGGTGCTAGGTACGGTTCTTGGGGTTGGTCTAGGATGTTTGATTGCTTACAACATTGATGTCATTGTGCCCTTTATTGAAGGTATTTTTGGTGTGCATTTTATTGACCCTGGTGTATACATTATTAATCAATTACCTTCGCAAGTGGAATTAGACGAAGTGGCTACAATTGGAGTGACTTCATTAATTCTCTCCCTACTTGCGACACTTTATCCTAGCTGGCGTGCGTCACGTTTACAACCAGCGGAGGTGTTGCGTCATGATTAATACTTTGTTTATAACAATAGTAAATTTTGCTCAATTAGCAATGATGAACAATACAAGATTAGGCAAAGGTCTTATGATAATTAACGCAAGATTAGGCAAAGGTCTTACGATAATGTTGTCAAAAGGGGAAATGGCATGGTAAATCTCGCATTAGAAGTGCAGGGTGTGACAAAAACCTACTATGATGGTAATGAACCATTATCTATTCTTCGAGGAGTTGATTTAGTCGTGCCAAAGGGGGAAATGCTTGCTGTCATTGGGGCATCAGGTTCAGGTAAAAGTACGTTATTGCATATCCTTGGCTTGTTGGATGAGCCGACCTCTGGAACTATTCGAGTTGATGGGATGAATACTGATGGCCTCAACGAACGCCAACGAAGTCAGTTGCGTAATGAGAAACTTGGGTTTGTTTATCAATTTCACCATTTGCTTCCTGAGTTTACTGCCTTAGATAATGTGGCCATGCCGTTGATTATGCGCCGAGTTTCGTATGAAGAAGCTCGTGCTAGGGCTGAAGTTGTCCTAGGGCAAGTGGGCTTGGCAGAGCGTATTTTTCACCGTCCTGGTGAATTATCAGGAGGGGAGCGTCAGCGTGTGGCACTAGCTCGTGCTTTGGTGGCTAATCCTGTGCTGGTATTGGCTGATGAGCCGACAGGAAACTTAGATAGTGAGACTGCAGAAAGTATGTTTGCTTTATTACGTGAAGTAAATCAGACTTTTCATACGGCTTTTGTGATTGTGACCCATGACCCGAAATTAGCAGCTATGGCTGATAGAAGGTTGGTGATGGAAAAGGGGATACTCAGGTAGAGATATTTCCCCTTTCCTTACCAAACAATATTTAGTAAGGAGTAGAGTGAATTCTCTTTCCTTACTAAACAATAATTAATAAGGAGTGAAGCGGATTCTCTTTCCTTACTAAACAATAATTAATAAGAGGTAGAGCGAATTCTCCCTATGATAACTTTGTCAGTTGACGGGTGATAAGATACTTAATAGGGGGGAAGTTATTACTAAATCGCATCACTACTGATCGCAACAACTTTGCTGGAGCATGTTCAGTTGTAAATAACGTGACCACAAAGTTGGTGCCATGGTAAATAGGACGTGTATTGAGCATATGCTTGCGTTCATACTTGGACAACAAAGCTGGCGAAGCAATATCTTGACCCTGCGATGCTGCCTCAGCAATAAGCCCACCAAGAATAACTGCACTTTGTAAACCTAAATTGTAGCCTTGGGCTGTCACAGGATGCATACCAACGGCAGCATCACCAATCACAGCACAAGATAAACCATAAAAACGTTTAGCATGAACCCCTACAAGAGGATAGCTCACTATCTTGCCGTCTAATTTCATGTCGCCCAAGCGATCTTCTAGCTGATTCATGATACTTTGTTCAAGCTGCTCAGGCGATAAGTCCGTAATCTCATGGGAACGGTGGGTATCAATGGTCACTACGCAGCTACTGAGATTTTCCTCAAGAGGAAGAATGGCAAGGGTGCGTCCATAGTGGAAACACTCCAGCGCTGTATGTTCATTAGATGTTGTGTGACGCATACGGAAAACATGTACCGTACGACCAAAGTCATTCATCTCGGCGCCGATACCCATCTGGCGGCGTGTATTAGAAAAACGACTATCAGCCGCAATAACCATACGAGCGGTGATTTTTTCACCATTATCCAGTATTACCGTAGCTCCTTGAGCGGTTACATTTACATCCTTAACTCCCACTCCATAGCGAATGCGGAGATTGGATTGGTCTTTTACAGCATTGTAAGAGGCTTGACGAATAAGATAATTAGGAATCAAGAAACCTAAACCCTCACCAGGAATACGTGGATTTTTATCAAAAAAGTGAAGCGAGTAATCCGACTTGCCGTTGAGGACCTTGGCTTCTTTAAGTAGATAAATCTGATCTTCTGGGAGATGATTCCAAATGCCTAATTGCTGCATCGATTGGCGAGACGCATGTGTAATAGCAATCTCTCGCCCATCAAAAGCGGGGGTGGACACAAATTCTTCGGGTTGTTTTTCTAAGATGAGCACAGACACAGGGCTGTGCGCTAGCGTACGAGAGAAAGCTAAACCAGCAGGACCAGCACCGACCACAATAATATCTGCGTCAAAAGACATAACAACTCCCTAACGATATACAATAAGAGAGTATTTTAGCAAAATATACTGCTGGGCTTCTTAACAAAAAGCAATATTGACACAATGATTTTGTGTTTTTCCTGCTCTTTTGTATAAGATTGGACGTGTGTCGATATTGACCAGGATAGATTCCGTATATGATGTGGACACTTATCCCATGTGGGTGCCGAATCAATAGCGTAGTACTTGATTGGAAATGTAGCATGATGCGTGATGTGGACACTTATCCCATGTGGGGGCTTGGTGGCAGAGAGTTGAGAGCTAATGTTAACGTTAAAAGAGAGAAGTGAATAATGAATTATCCCATAACTATGATTGATACCCACTGCCATCTCGATGCTCCAGAATTTAACCTCGACAGAGAGCAGGTGATTGCCAAGAGTGTAGAAACAGGAGTAAATGAGATTGTTATTCCAGCAGTAGCGAAGTTTAATTTTCAGACAGTACAGCGACTTGCATGGCAGTTTGATGGAGGGTATTACGCCTTGGGTATTCATCCTATGTATGTGCATCAGTCGCAAGAAGAAGATTTGTCGCTATTGGAAGCCATGATAAAACAAGCATTAGCTTCAGAGGATCCTCGCCTAGTGGCGATAGGGGAGATAGGACTGGATTTCTTTGTGCCTGAGATAAAAGAAGGGGTGCCACGTCAGCGGCAGGAGTTTTTTTACCGAGAACAGCTTAAGTTGGCACAACGTTATGATTTACCCGTGTTGTTACATGTGCGACGTTCACAAGATATGGTGCTGAAATATTTACGCCAAGTGAATGTAGTGGGAGGGATTGCTCATGCATTTAATGGAAGTGAACAACAGGCTCAATATTTCATGGATTTGGGTTTCTGTCTTGGTTTTGGTGGGGCAATGACATTTAGCCGAGCTTTACAGATTAGGCGTTTGGCGGCACAGGTGCCTTTGCAGTATATCGTGCTGGAGACTGATGCACCCGATATTCCCCCAGCATGGCTGACAGGAAATGATAAGCGTAATAGCCCCTCTTATCTACCACGTATTGCTGAGGAGTTGGCAAAGATTCGAGGGGTATCACTAGAGGAAGTTGCACAAGTGACTAACCAAAATGCTCGACGGGTGATGCCTCGGTTGTTAACTTCCTCCTCTTGCTAAGGCAAAAGAGGATGCCTGCTGCGTCTGACGATACTACCTGTTAGCTCACTTTGGAGGGGGCATGCTGCTGACTTTAGGCAAATAGATGCAGTGGCTTTGCTGTTCGTGCCTTATGTTCTTGTCTTATGTTCTTGCCGTAAACGACGAGGTTTTACTGCACAATTTGATAAAGTCTTGGTCAAAAACAATTTACTATTATTGTGCAGTGACAGATGAAAATTTTCTTAATATCCAGAAATTTAGTAAAATTAACAACTATCGTTATCATTAGTAAAAACCAAGGTGTTATTTTTAGAAGAGAAGAATCAATCAAACTCAGTGCCCTTACTTATTCTCAGGGGGGAGTGGACGGTTCAGCATTTTACATCCATTAAAAAAGCATTGTGCTCTTACCGAGGTCGTGATGTGCAGTTGTCTTTACATGCTATTCAGGCACTTGATACTGTAGGGACACAGCTATTGCTAGATAACTTTGGCCAAGAAAAATTGCAACAGGCATTGCACGAGTTGTCTAGTGAGCGTGTAGCGATGGTGGATGCAGTGATTCAAGCCTTATCTCGTCAGGAAAAGACTACAGAAGTATCCCGCGGTTCAGCTATTCTTCATTTTCTGGAAAAAACAGGTGCCAATGTTGTTGCTGCTTGGCGAGATTTCCTGTGCTGGAATGGTTTTTTGGGAATGGTTATATTGGCTCTGATAAGGAGCGTGCCGCACTACCGTAAATGGCGAGTGACTTCTTTGGTGGCAAATTTGGACAATAGTGGTTTTCAAGCAGTACCTATTGTGATGTTGCTGTGCTTTATGGTGGGGGCAGTAGTTGCCTTTTTAGGGGCTACAGTACTAGAGAATTTCGGTGCTCAGGTATTTACCGTGCATTTAGTAACCTATTCTTTTTTACGTGAGTTTGCGACCTTATTAACAGCGATTCTGATTGCTGGGCGTACAGCCAGTGCCTACACGGCACAATTAGGCTCTATGAAAGTCAATGAAGAAATTGACGCGCTCAAGGCTTCTGGCGTTGATCCTTTATCAGTTTTGGTACTCCCTAGAGTGTTGGCTTTAGTTATTGCAATGCCCTTATTAACCTTTTTGGGGATGCTTGCTGGAATTATAGGCGGAATGCTGGTTGCCTCAATAGCTATGGATATTTCGATTCGATTATTTTTTGATATTATTAATAGCTCTGTAGGTGTCAAACATTTTTTAATTGGTATTGGCAAAGCTCCTTTTCTTGCTATCGTGATTGCAATTACTGGATGCATGGAAGGATTCAAGGTCTCAGGGAGCGCAGAATCAGTAGGTCAACACACCACCACTAGTGTGGTGAAGTGTATTTTCTTGGTAATTTTGCTTGATGCATTATTTGCTTTATTCTTTATGCAGATGGGTTGGTAATGGATAATACAGCAAAGAAAACCCACTCTCCTATAACCTCACAGCAATTTAGTGAGCAATTTCAAGGCACTGCAAAGCAGGGGAATCATGCCTCGCATACATCTGTTGATACAAAAGAGGGGGATTATCAGACTCCTCCTGCCGCCACTCGCAAATCAGAGGTGACTCAAGCAATAGCAGAGCCTGTCATTAAAGTCCGTGGTTTGGACAATGCTTTTAATGGTTTTTATGTACATAAAAATCTCAATTTGGATGTTTATGCTGGTGATATTCTTGGTGTAGTGGGGGGGTCAGGCACAGGGAAATCGGTATTGTTACGCAGTATTGTTGGGTTGCGTCGTCCTACAGCGGGTAGCGTACAAGTCCTAGGTAAATCTATGCTGGATTTAAGCAGTCGCGAAAGAGAAGTATTAGGACGCAATCTGGGGGTGCTATTTCAGGGCGGTGCATTATATTCTTCACTGACAGTACTAGAAAATGTGGCTTTCCCATTGATTGAGCAGTTGCATCTTTCTCGCAAAGACGCTGAACATATTGCCATGCTTAAAGTATTATTGGTGGGCTTACCTGAAAATGCTGCTTTCAAGTATCCAGCCGAGTTATCTGGCGGTATGATTAAACGTGCTGCATTGGCTCGTGCATTGGCACTAGATCCTAAAATTTTATTTTTGGATGAGCCTACTGCAGGTCTAGATCCTATTAGTGCAGCAGCTTTTGACCAACTCATGTTGACCCTACGTGATGCATTGGGGCTGACGATGTTCTTGGTGACACATGATTTGGACACTTTATATACCGCATGTAGTCGGGTTGCTGTGTTGTCTGATAAGCAGGTGTTGATTAATGATACGATTGATAAGGTAGAACAATTTAATCACCCGTGGATTCAGCAGTACTTTAATGGCCCCAGAGGGCGTGCTGCTTATCAGGCTCATGAGGCACAACAGGTTTTAGCACCACAGTTCGGAGAGGATGCAGCACATCATGCTAATGAGGCACAACAAGTGCCCCCTCATCAGGCACAGTCATAAGACGTACAGTTTAGGAGAACAAATAGATGGAACCTAAAGCTAGGCATATTTTAATTGGTTTGTTTACGGTGAGTGTGGTCGTTGGTGCCATGCTATTTGGCTTATGGTTGACGCATCTTAGTGTCTTCCAAGATAGCTACCGCTATAAAGTACATTTTAGAGAAAGTGTTAGTGGTTTGTCGCGTGGTAGTGCGGTCTTGTTTAATGGGATGAACGTAGGAGAAGTAGTTGATTTATGGCTTGATAAGCAAGATCCGCGTTATGTATTTGCAGAAATTGCTGTACAAAAAAAGGTCGCATTAAGAGAGGGGGTTGTTGCTAAACTACAATTGATGGGGATTACTGGACAGTCTGTTGTATCACTTAATGGTGGTAATCCCAATAAGCCTAAGCTAGTTCCCGAGGATACGATTTTTCAGAACATGGATGAAGAGGCTTTGCCGACGATTGAGGCAACGCCATCACCGCTAAGTGCCTTATTAGAAGATGGTCAAAACGTTATTTCTAATTTGACAGAAATCAGTGTTGGTATGAAAAATTTATTTTCGGATAAAAATATCCAGCGATTAGGAGATATTCTAGAACATATCAATGATGTTACGGCCTCTGTTGCCAATGAGAAGATGACAATTCAGTCTATCATTACACAGACTGATACCACTTTAAAAGAGACTCAACAAACATTAACTAGCTTTAGGAAACTAGCACAAGACACAAATTATCTACTCACTGCAGAGGGTAAACAAGCATTAAGTAGTTTGATAGATGCTACAAATAGTATGAAAGCCTCTAGTCAAAAGATTCAACAGTTACTTGCGAATAACGAGGGTAATATTAGCCAGGGTTTGCAAGGGTTTAAGGAGTTAACTCCTGCGATTATTGAATTTAAACGTGCTTTTAGTACATTACAGCATATCTTGCAGAATTTGGAAGATAAGCCTGCCGCTTATTTGCTAGATGGCAATGCCTTAAAGGATTTTAAACCATGAGAAAAGTGAATCAATTATTAGCGAGTGTAGTGTTAGGAACAGCATTGACTGCTTGTAGTGTATTGCCAAGTAATCCCCCAGTGAATACTTATCGTTTGGCACCTAGTACAGTAGATGTAGTATTACAGCCACTTAAGCTAAGTTTAGTAGTACCTGTACCTGAGGCTAATCGTACTGTGGCTCATCAACGAATCACAGTGGTGACCGCTGATAACGAGGTTCGTGCTTATCAGGGAGCACGTTGGGAGGACACAGCTCCTGTGGTATTTAGAAATCGTTTGGTGGAAGATTTACAGCGTGCCCATGCCTATAATACAGTGGTTAGTAATGATGAAAATGTTAATGTTGATAGATCATTACATCTGGACTTGCAATCGTACCAGCTACAGTATAAAGACACACAACCAGAGGTGGTAATATCAGTAAATGCAGCATTGGTCAATAGACGTACTAGTGAAATTATGGCATCACGACGATTTACTGTTGAGCAGGCGGTAGCTTCTGCACAGTTGAACGATATATTGCCAGTATTTGCACAACTGAATGACAAAATAAATGAAGAAGTCATTATTTGGTTAAGACAGCAGGAACATTAATGAAAGTAGTTATTTAAAAAGTTTCTTCGGTGCTATTTGTCCATACTGCTAAACAAGCAAGGGATTGTTAATGAAAGTAGTTATTCAAAAAGTTTCTCAGGCTTCAGTGACTGTTAATCGCGAAGTGGTCGGTGCCATTGGCGAAGGTTTGCTATTGTTGGTGGGTGTGGGGCCAGAAGATGGAAGTGAAGATATTGATTACCTTGTGCGAAAAATTAGTCAAATGCGTATTTTTGAAGATGACGCAGGAGTAATGAATTTATCGGTCTTGGATAAACAGGCTGAGGTATTATGTGTGAGTCAGTTTACCTTGTTGGCCTCGACCAAGAAAGGAAACCGCCCATCTTATAGTCAAGCCGCACGTCCAGAGGTGGCATTGCCATTATTTAATCAATTCGTTGCCCGTATGAGTGAGATAATTGCCAAACCTGTACCTACAGGAGTATTTGGCGCCCATATGGAAGTCGCGTTAATCAATGATGGTCCTGTGACAATTTTATTAGATAGCAAATTACCAACGTAAATACGATACGAACAGTGTCCTATACCGCAGATAGTTGTGATGGGTGTGTAGTGTAGCCTATACCGCAGATAGTTGTGATGGGTGAGTAGTGTAGCCTATACTGCAGATAGTTGGGGTTGATGGGTGAGTGGTGCAGCCTATACCGCAGATAGTTATGATGGATATATGAGAGGTGTAGTCTAATCAACCATGATGTGATCAGAGAAAAGATTATTCAGGTTAACTAGACGGTTGAGACAATACAGTGAAATATGAATGCATTAATCGAATTTAAGAATCTATCACGTCAAGATAAAGACACTGGACGGATATTTTTTCACCCCTGTTCCCACTACATTAATACTGGTGATCGTATCCTATTGAATGGGGTTTCTGGTGCAGGTAAGTCTGTGTTTATGCGTGCCTTGGCGTTGTTAGACCAGTCGCAGCAAGGTGAGATTTATTTTGAGTCCGAGCGGGTTACTGCAAAAAATGCCTCCTACTATCGTAGCCAGGTTGCTTATGTACGTCAACAAGCCGTGGTGGTGAGTGGCACGGTGGAGGATAATATTCGTTTACCATGGATACTCAAGCAGCATCAAGGTAAAGTCTTTGATAAGACCCTACTGGCACATTATCTTGATATATTGGCAAAACCAATGTCTTTTTTAGAGCAAGACAGTGCCGATTTGTCCGGAGGGGAACAGCAACTTTGTTGCTTATTGCGTGTGTTAATGCTCAAACCAAGAGTGCTTTTACTGGATGAACCGACTTCAGCACTAGATACACAAGCAGTACAACGGGTAGAGACATTACTGCAAGGTTGGTTTGATAATGACAAAGCCTGGGTGTGGATTAGCCATGATGAAGAACAAAAACAACGAGTGGCGCACAAGTACTGGAATATCCATGATGGAGAAGTCGAGTTTGCTGTAGACCTATGAAAAACAATGATGTCAGATTTGGTATAGATTATGAACAACAATGATGTCAGATTTGATGTAGGTATGTAAAAAATAACAGATAGAAATAAGGTAATTATGGATTATCACTCTCTCAGTTATGCCGATATTGCGATTGCGGCAAGTTTAATCTTGATTAACGGTATTATTTCCTTAATCATGCGATTGGGGCTGGTTAAATCTCTGTTGATTGGGGCTATTCGTACGGTCGTACAACTTAGCGTGATTGGTATCGTGCTGAAGTGGATTTTCACCATTAATCATGAAAGTGTGGTGTTACTGATTTTGTTAGTGATGACTAGCATTGCTGCTATTACAGCCAAGGGGCGTAACTCTTTTACTTACAGAGGATTATTACAAGATACGTTTGTGGCAGTATGGTTGCCTTCATGGACGGTATTGTTTATTAGCATGTTGTTAATTCTCCGTGTGGATCCTTGGTACTCGCCCCAGTTTCTTATCCCTATTGGAGGGATGATTATTGGTAATATTCTTACTGGGGTTGCATTAGTGACCGAGCGGTTGTTAAGTGAAATTAAAGAAAAACGGGCGTATATTGAAATGTTGATTTCGCTAGGGGCAACGCCTTGGGAATCGTATCAAAAAATCGCAAAAAATGCGGTAAGTGCAGGTATGATGCCAAGTATTAATAATATGATGGTTGTAGGATTGGTGAGTTTGCCCGGTATGATGACAGGGCAGATTTTAGCTGGACAAGACCCAGAGCAAGCAGTGCGTTACCAAATTATTATGTTGTTTTTCCAGACAGCGACGACAGGAATCGCGTGTATTTTAGTGGTCTATATGGTGTTTAAGCGTTTGTTTAATGCAGAAGGAATATTGCTGTTTGAACGCCTAAAAGCTTCTAATAAGAAACATAAGCGGTAGACTGAACAGGAGAGCTTATTAGTAGTAAAGCTAAATAAATCAATTTTGATAAAGGTTAGTCGTTATTTTGGTGATGAGCTTATTAGTTAGAAAGAAATCCTATTGAAAAATGAATAAGTGATTGGTCATGAATCAAGAAAGGTAGAAGAATGATAGGATTTAAATCAGGCGGATAGATGGATATATGGTGCAATATATAGAAATCATGGGAGAGCGGTTGACATGGCAGTCAGAAAATCAAGCCAAAGTCCCCAAGCAAATTGAGATAGTGGATGATACCTTATCAACAGAGCAAGCATTAAGATTGGTGCGGAATGGCACTGCCTTGTTGTGGCAGGGCGATTTTATCCAGGCAAAACAGTTACTTGCAGCGATGGGACGACGTATAGAACTGGGTAAAAATTCTCGTGCTAAAAAGTCTAAGTTGTCATCGGCATTGCCCAGCCCTACTCATTTTTTAAAGTCGGATAGCCAATCTAGTGCTAAATCGTTTCACCTTTATCGTCTTGCACAGTCACAAAAGGCACAGTTGCTAGGCATGTTATTAATTCGTGTAGAGGCGGATTTTACAATTCATTTACGCCGTGCTCCAGATATTCAAGAGGCTGCTGCTCAGGTGTGGTCATGGCAAGAACCGTTTGTTGTATCACTCAGAGAGCTGCTGGGGGTTATTGGGGCATACGAATGGCGCAAGAATGGCGTACTAATCCCATGTTTGGGTAAAGCAGCAAAAATTTATCCTTTTTATGGGGTATTTTCCCCTATTCGTGGAGAATACCTGGATTTAGTCGCTGAAGCTCCTTTACCTGATAAGCATCATACGGCTATTGAGGTAGGGTGTGGAACAGGAGTGCTATCAGCTATTTTGGCAAAACGAGGAGTATCTCAGGTGATTGCAACTGACATTTCTTCGCGAGCAGTTGAATGTGCTAAGTTTAATATGCAACAACTAGGTTTAGAGAAGCAGGTGACAGTGTTGGCACAACCGTTTTTCCCAAATACTCTCGCTGATGTGATTATCTGTAATCCACCGTGGTTACCTGCCAAAGCCACAACCTCTCTGGAGTCTGCTGTATATGATCCACAGAGTGGTATGTTGAAAGGATTTTTAAGTGGAGTAGCAAAGCATCTCAATGATGGGGGAGAAGCATGGTTAATTATTTCTAATTTAGCCGAAATATTGGGGTTGCGTTCACGAGAAGAGTTGCTCACATGGATTCAGCAGACAGGGTTGCAAGTTAAAGCTCGCTATGACACGACACCCAAACATAAAAAGGTACAGGACAAAACAGATCCATTAAGTCAGGCTCGTCAACAAGAGGTAACTAGTCTTTGGGTCTTAAGACACAAGCCATCTATAAGTGATAATTAGTCTTTGAGGGTTAAAGCACAAACATTTTATTTTTTTCTAATTCTTTATAGTTAAAACACAAACGTCTTGAGCAACATACAAAAGACCCGTCCCAAAGGAGTACGACGGGTCTTTAGCTTAGAACCAATTAAACGCTCTGTCACCACTATACGCCACCATAACGACAGCTAGGGCAAATACAAATAAGCATACAGTGATGATTTGCTTGTACCATCATAACGACAGCTAGGGCAAATACAAGTAAGCATACAGTGATGATTTGCTTATATCACCATAATGACAGCTAGGTGGTGATAGTAGTTTTAAAAGTTCAACTATTGGCAAGAGAAAGTCATAAAGTAGCTATCATCAGCGGCACCAGAACCAGTGGGAGACAGTTGTTGTACGTTGGCGACCTGAAGAGGAGAACACATTTGTTGTGCTGTCGCCATACATCCTTCCCAGTTAGGGGCACTAGACGCATTAGCAGAGCATTTTAACCCATAACTATTGCGGTTGCTCAAATCAATGCTACCTGACGATGCGCAGGCAGTTAGTAAAGCGGTGAAAGAAATAATGATGAGTTTTTTCATATCAACGAACTAAGGTGAAAAATAAAAACCAATACTCCAGCCGACGTTATCTATCAGATTAAACGGCAGCTTTAACTATAATAAGCATGAATACTGCGGTATCCCAGCATAAATCGCAAGAATGAAACATGCTCCTAGTGGAATGACAAGCATAAAACATATTCTTGGTGCAAATCACAAGGAAAAACAGTTCTTTAACTCAAAGATAAAAATGCATTGCCTCATGGAAAGCATCTGTTTTACTGAAAGTATCCACCTGCTAGGTGGTATTATAAAAAAGCTGTCGGTATAAGTCATTAAAAAAACAAGCATCTTCGTGTAACTGTTGTTTTATTAGTCGAGCTGATTGATTAGAGGTAGCTAAGTAACCAAAGGAAAACCAAGTTTTAAGGTAGGACTTGTCAAAGACAAATCAAATTTCATGGTAGGAATTGTCTGTGGTGCTTGTAAAGAAAACCGTGCGGCAAAGTAGTTAGCAGTGCGAACCAACTGAAGTGTACTAACAGGCATTGTTGGACGCTGTTGAAATCCTCTTGCACAAGCAAGGGGTAATTAAAGTAGTAAGAATCTGTTGACTATTGTTGTTTTAGTAATTAAATGTATTATTTAATGTCTTATCCACATTCACAAATGAAAATCCTTTTGTTAGCATAGTAGTGTTTATTGTTTTTCATAAAGGAGTATCAAAATGAAAAAAACATGGATACCAGTGTTGCTAGCTTTAGGTTTAAGTTCAGTAGCTGTAGCTCAGGATGATGTGGATAATCGTCCTGCTAGTAAAAAGGCACAAGACGTTTATGTTGAGCCTACTTTACGTATGACAACAGTGACAACAACATCATCTGTGGATCCCAAAACTTCACAATCTCAAGTAGTGAGTGAGCAAAAACAGGTAGAAGTATTTAATCATAAAGGTCAAGTAGTGAGTGATAAAGTAACTGATGCAGCCCAGGGTGGTGTAGCTCCTACTCAGCCAGCTACATCTCAAGTGGCACCGGTTCAGCAAACAGTTCCTGCACAACAGCCGGCACCAGTTTCTTCTTCTAAAATTACTGATATGAGTCGTCCTGCCCAATAGTGAGGTTGTGTGGTTGACCGTATAGCAGTTTTTATCAGACACAAAAAAGACCTTGGTATCTTTCAACACCAAGGTCTTTTTAATTACCAATGCATCAATTAAGCAGTCATTTGACGTTTATACTCTGCATCGGCTTCTTCAAAACGTTTTTCAACAGTTTCTGGCACCTTGGTCACAAGTGACACAAGTACTAAAACAATAGAGCATGCAAAGAAGCCTGGTACGATTTCATATAAAGAGCTGCCAGTGTATTTCCAGCATACAACTACTACAGCACCTATGACCATACCTGCTAAAGCACCCAATGCAGTGGTACGTTTCCAGAATACAGAGAAGATAACTACTGGACCAAATGCAGCACCAAAGCCAGCCCATGCATAAGATACTAGACCAAGTACTTTACTATCTGGGTCTTGTGCCAGTACGATAGCGATTACCGCGATAGCCAACACCATGATACGACCTAACCATACTAACTCAGCTTGGCTGGCAGTAGGACGGATAAAGCCTTTGTAAAAGTCTTCAGTTAATGCAGATGAGCATACCAATAATTGAGCGCTCAATGTACTCATAACAGCAGCTAGAATTGCAGAAAGAATAATGCCAGCAATCCAAGGATTAAATAGGGTCATAGCTAAGCCCATAAATACGCGTTCAGAGTCGCCACGTAGCACACCTATTTGATCAGGATTTTCTTGGAAGTAGGCAATACCGAAGTAGCCTGCATATACTGCGCCCACTAAGCAAAGAATCATCCAAACCATTGAGATGCGACGTGCACTCACGATAGTTTTAGCATTTTCTGCTGCCATAAAGCGAGCAAGAATATGTGGTTGACCGAAGTAACCAAAACCCCATGCTGCAGTAGAGAAAATTGCTAATGCACTAGTTCCCTCTGGTACAAGAGCTGAGTAAGTTTTGCCACTTGTGGCTACAGCGGCACTAAATGCAGCACTCATTTCTTCTGCACCACCTAAAGATAGGTAAACAGCAATAGGAGTGAAAATTAGAGCAAAGAACATTAATGATGCTTGTAGGCTATCACTCCAAGATACTGCTAAGAAACCACCAACAAAAGTATAGATAATCGTTGCACCAGCACCTAACCAGATGGCGGTACTGTAATCTACATCGAATAATTGTTGGAATAAACGAGCACCAGCCACAACACCAGAAGCACTATAAAGAGTAAAGAATAGGAGAATAATTGCTGCAGAAGCAATTTTTAACAATGTTCCATACTCACCAAAACGTGAAGCAAAATATTCAGGAAGTGTTAGAGAGTTATTGCAAAACTCGGTGTGAATACGTAGACGACCAGCAACAAATAACCAGTTTAAGTAAGCACCGATAGTAAGACCAATTGCAATCCATGCCTCGATAAGACCAGAAGCATATACTGCACCAGGTAGACCCATCAATAACCAACCTGACATATCAGAAGCACCTGCTGCCAAGCCAGTTACAAAACCACCAAGACGGCGGCCACCAAGAATATAGTCACCAAAATTGCGTGTTGCCATATAGGCCACAGCACCAATACCAAGTAGTGCCACGATATACAGCGCAAAGGTAATGTACATAGGATTTAAATTATCCATTTTCTCTCCTTGCTACAAATGTAGTCATGAAATTGAAATATTTTTCAGCTGGCGAATCTGCCAGCGCATGGGCATTATAAGCAATTTCTAAAAATTTGTACGTTTCTGAATTTAAAAACCTAGTTAAATTATCGGGTTATTAGGGTTTTCCCTGAATTATGTGTTGTTTTGGTGCGGATAAGTCAGATTTCTTGAGGTTTTATATTGTTTTGGTGTGGATTTTTGGTGTGGATTTTTGGTGTGGATTTTTGGTGTGGATTTTTGGTGTGGATTTTTGGTGTGGATTTTTGGTGTGGGTTTTTGGTGCCATATCAAAGAAAAAAGTAGTAATCAAATAGGACAAAAATGTCCTCCCTAGTAATGCCCCTCTAGGCAAGTCAGGAGGCTTTTTCTAATATGGCAGAAGATTAATAAAGGAGTATGTTTTCTATATATTATTAGATTGATATTATATATATATTAATTATATATATTTTATATGTTTTTAATGTGTTTTATGTATGTTTTATTATGATTTTGGTAAGGAGGGAGTAATGCTTTTTAATCATTTAGAAAAACATCCTTTAACTGAAAAGCAGTGTCAAGCCTGCCAGTCGGAAGCCTTAACAACACTGGTATTAGCTGGAGCAGGGACAGGTAAGACGAGTACGTTGATGGGGCGCATTGTTTACCTATGGGAGACAGGTCGAGCCTTAGCACATGAAGTGTTACCGTTAGCTTTTGCCGTAGATGCCGCTAATGAGGTACAACAACGTGTCACCCAGGTAGCAAAGAAGCATTTTTCTGGATTAGATATAAGTAGCTTTAATGCACGTACCTTTCATAGTTTAGGTTGGCATATTGTGCAAACAGTTGAAAGGAAAACCCCAAAATTAACCATTTATCAGGATGAGGAGCGACTACTGGATTTTTTGCAACAGCAGTTTTGGCATTTGGTTAATACCAATGAGAATTATCGATGGTGGTTATTTTTGTATTTTACGTTTTGCGAAGGAAAGCAAGACGAGGATGCCTCATTTGCAGCTACCAGAGAGGATAGCAAACAACCAGTGCCACAACCATGTCCTTTGCGTAGCTTGCATGATGATTATGTTAGCAACCGCACGGAGTTGGTAATTGCTAACTTATTGTATCTATTAGGCATTCCTTATATCTATGGTGCACATTATAAGCATAATCTTTATTTGAGCAAACCTTACCAGCCTTACCGTTGTAGTTTCTATTTGCCGCAAAGTGACCGATATATAGAGGTAGAACCGTGCAATACACAAGCAGAGTTACCTTTAAAAAAGGATGATTTATCCAAAAGAGACAAGAAAAAGAATAAAGGCTCTCAGTTAGGTAGTAGGAGTGGAAAAGTGGAAAGGGAAAAAAGAGAGGGATTAGATAACATGAGCCAGAGGGAAAAATGGGAAAAAAGAGAGGGACTCTTTAATATATTTAGTTTATTTCAGCAGAGGAGAGTAGATAATTTTTGTTTTAAGTTCAAAAGAAATAGGCATTGCAATAATCCAAGAAATATTCACCAACAGTATGGGACACAGTGTCTTTTCATTAAAGAACCATGGGGACAGTATTTGTTCTCTTTAGATAATGTGTTATTTCGTTTTGATTTATCCATCCCTTTTTCCCATAGCCAGGGAATTTTAGGCGATTTGTTAGAGATATTGCAAAAGCTATTCATTAAGCTCAAAGGGCAGGGCAGTATAGAAGAGATACTTAAACCATACAATATCTCTCTATGCGATTTGTCACTAGCGAATCTTGTGAGGGCGGAGGAGACCTTTGAATCAACAGAGAGTTCCACAAAATCAAAAGAAGCACCGCAGGCAATGAGGTGTCCAGTAGAGGCGGAGGAGATCTTTAGGCAAAAACAGCAACATCTTTTATATACATTGCTTGCTCCTTTATGGAATGCTTATGCCCAGGAGTTGCGTCAACGAGAGGAACTTGATTTTGATGACATGATTGTGAAAGCGACTAAGTATATTGAGCAAGGGTATTTTCAGGTGCCTTGGAAAGAAGTGCTTGTGGATGAATTTCAGGACATCTCTCAAGCACGTATGCATTTAATTCAGGCAATGCGACTTCAAAAACCGGATTTGCGTTTATTTTGTGTGGGTGATGATTGGCAAACTATTTACCAGTTTGCTGGTAGTGAACTGGTTTTTATCCGTTATATTGAACGCTATTTGGGGGAAACTTATAAATTAAGTTTAGATAAGACATTTCGTTTTCATCAGGGGTTATGTGATATTAGCAGCAAGTTTGTACAACAAAATCCTATGCAATATCGTAAGAGGTTAACAGCATTACGAGAGAAGAAAGAGAGCGTGGTGTTGGTTGCTTTGACAGGAGATGAGGCATCAAACCAAGCAAGGAGGATAGCTGAAATCCAGCAAATGACAGGTACAAAAAATATTTTCAATCACGATACAACATCTACAATTAATGCTGTTAGTTTACTTGATAGGGATACTCAACGGTCTTCTGGTGCGATGGATACAGCCAGGGCTGTGGGTGTGATGGATACAACAAGGGCTGTGGGTGCGATGGATACAACAAGGGCTGTGGGTGCGATGGATACAACAAGGGCTGTGGGTGCGATAGATTCAACAAGGGCTGCGGGTGCTTTAGAGGAGGTTGTACAACGGATTGTGGAAGATATTCAAGAGAAAAAGTCCTCTTCATTAGTCTCATGTCTTTTTCTCGCTCGTTTTCATCATGATTTGCCCAGTGAGGAGCAGTTGCATATTTGGCAGCAACGATACTCTTTTTTGTCCTTGAGAGCCGCTACGATTCATGCGTCTAAAGGAACAGAGGCGGATTTTGTGATTGTATTGAATGTCAATCAAGGTGAGCTTGGTTTACCAAGTGCCAAACAAGATAAACTTTCTTGGGTCGATACTGAGGTATTGGTAGAAACAGGTAATTTGGATAGCAAGAGACAGTTCTTAAAAGATGTCCACAATAATAAACCACTTCCCCAAAGTCTAAATAATAAGAGGGGAACTGTTGATAGCAATACCTCCTATGAGGAAACTTCCTATCATAATACCTCCCACGGTGATACTTTCTATGGCGATACTTCCTATGGCGATACCTCCTATGAGGAAACTTCCTATCACAATGCTTCCTATGATAGTCCCCCCTTGGGCAAGGTCTTTTATGATAATGCTTCCTTGGGTAATGCTTTCTGTGACAATATTATCCCTTTCATAGAAAATTTTCCCTACGCCGAGGAACGGAGGGTGTTTTATGTGGCTTTAACAAGAGCAAAAGAGTGTGTCTACCTTTGTTATCACCCTGATAAGCCCTCAATATTTTTAACTGAACTACAGCAGTATCAGGCTTTGCGGCAGCTGTCTTTAAGTACAAGGCTGCATATAACAAGTTATTGGATCAGAGTGAAAGAGATGACTCGTTTACAGTCTAGTTTGGATACAGTAAAAAAGTTCTTCAATGGATAAGCAGATAATGTCTAGGATGAATTGATGTTTGTGTGTGACCATTAAAGGGGGGCGTGTGACAATCAAAGGGGGAGTTTGTTAGTGTGACCATCAAAAGGAAAATTTTTGGTATGACAATCATTATGTTTGTGTGTGACCATCAAAAGGGAAAATTTTTGGTATGACAATCAAACGGGGGAGGGCAGCCAACATGAGCCGTGGGCAAGCTAGCCTGCCAGTATGGTTACTAGGCAGGCAGTACTGGCTAAAGTCAGCTTAGTCAGGATGGGATTAATCTTCGTCTACAGCAAAATTTAGAAAGTCTAAAGCAGACTTAATCTCTTGCTCACTGTTGCAGAAGAATACGGCAGTATCACCATTGTTCATATTGGAGAGGATGGACTCCAACTCTTCTTGCACATCCGTTGTTGTGTTTAGTTCGCCGATGTGAATATCAGCAGCACCCTCGTCAAAACGTTCAGAAGGCAAGATGCTAGGAATCAACTCAAAGTTCGTGTGGCCAATGTAAAAGCAGACAAACAACTGTAAATCATTTACCTGTGTCTGCACTTCAAAGCCTAGATAACCATCGTCAAGATGACGAGAGAAAGTCGTCTTAAAAGTTGGTTCTGTCATTACAAACCTATTGTTGGGCTGTTGGTTGAGCGGCTTGAGGGACTTGTTGAGGAGCTAACAAGTCTGTAGGAGGAGGAATGTCTTGAGGTTTAGCTGGAGCGTTGGAATAAGCTCCATTGGAGCAAGCAGCGAGTAATGAACAAGCAAAAAGAAAAGGAATAATTTTTTTCATAATTAGATAATGGAAATGGGATAGTTAAAAGGGTGAAAAATAATCTATGGAACAACTTGAAGTTGACAATAATCCAGAGTAGATGGGGCTATTTTAAACTTAAAAGAAGTTGTAGGCAAAGTAGATGGGGTGTTCGTAACCCTTAGTAACACTGGAGTTAATGAGGTTAGTAGTAATGACAACTATTGGTTGATATTCCCGTGATTTGTTATGGTTTTTTATCCAATGATCAGACTGTGCCGTAAAACATCGTCGTTTACACTGAGGGTTAAGGCACAAACAGCAAAGCCTTTCTTTGTTGGGATTATTATTACTGTGATTATATACAGTATTTTGTTATAATGAATTTAGGGAACAATAAGTATAGATACGATAAGTGTGTGAGTGTTTTCGTATTAAGAGATTAATGTGGATAACAATAAAATCGGCAATATAAACCGTGGTGATGCGGGTAATGGTGATACTGAGAAAATAACCCATGATATGAGCGATAGCCATTCTGATAATCATCAGGTGCGTAAAATTATCCATGTTGATATGGATGCGTTTTATGCTTCAGTGGAGTTGCGAGAGAATCCACATCTACGAGGTTTGCCTGTTGTGGTGGCTTGGGATAGTCCTCGTTCTGTGGTGTGTGCTGCTTCATATGAGGCTCGCAAGTTCGGGTTGCACTCTGCTATGTCTGTTGCAAGGGCTCGCCAGTTATGTCCACAAGCGATTTATATTCCTCCTCATTTTGAGCTTTACCGAGCTGTTTCCAAACAGATTCGAGCCATTTTTGAACGCTATACTTCGCTAATAGAGCCTTTGTCTTTAGATGAGGCATATTTGGATGTGACACAGAATTTACAGGGAATTGTCTCTGCTACCGAGATAGCGAATCGTATTCGTGCCGAGATTTTTGAACAGACTCAGTTGACTGCATCAGCAGGAGTTGCACCTAATAAATTTATTGCCAAGATTGCTTCTGACTGGAATAAGCCTAACGGTATTTGTGTAGTGCCTCCGCATCGTATGATGGAGTTTTTATTGCCACTTCCCCTTGAGAAAATTCCAGGTGTTGGTAAAGTTACCTTGGCCAAGTTGCATCAGTTGCAGATGTTTACTGTTGCTGATATGGCAAAACATAGTCTGGAGGAACTGGTTTATCATTTTGGCAAATATGGGGTGCGTTTATATGATTTGGCCCGTGGTATTGATAATCGTCCTGTACAAGTGCAACAAATAGCCAAACAGATTTCTACCGAAACAACTTTTGATAAGGATTTATTAATTAGCGAAATGGCAGTGGTTTTACATGAGGTCTGTGAAAAACTATGGCGACAACTCATGCGTAAAAAGCGTTTTGGACGTTCGCTAACAGTCAAACTTAAGACACAGCAGTTTAGAGTGATTACACGAAGCAAAACTTTTGATGTGGTGCTAGAGTCACAAGAAGATATAGAGGGTATTGCCAAACAGATTCTGCATACCGTATACAAAACTATGCCGGCACAACGTTTTCGTCTATTAGGGGTGGGAGTATCTATGTTTGAAGATGAAGAGGAGGTTCAGCAACTCAGTTTGCTATAACCTCCTTGGGGGGCTTTTAGGCCAATGCTGCTTTAAGCAGTTGAGACACTTTGCCCATATCCGCACGACCAGCAAGTTTAGGTTTTAGAATGGCCATCGCTTTACCCATGGCGGGGGCACCAGTCACACCTTGAGATGCTAACTCAGCAACAGCTTTGGCAACTTCAGCGGCAAGTTCCTCATCAGATGCTTGCTCTGGCAGAAATTCTGATAATACGGCTAATTCTGCTTTTTCAGCTTCTGCTGTCTCAGCACGTCCTGCTTGCTCAAATGCAGCAATAGATTCTTTGCGTTGTTTAATTTGTTTTTCAATAATGGCAAGTACTTGTGCATCGTCTAGTTCAATGCGTTCATCAACTTCTTTTTGCTTAATGGCTGCTTGTAAAAAACGTAAAGTTGCAAGACGTGCAGTTTGTTTTGCACGCATTGCTTCTTTGACTGAATTCATAATGGTTTCTTTGAGTGACATGATTTTCTCGATAGTTTATGAATAAATTAAAAGTATTCCCAAGAATAAAGGATAGAGTTTTCTTGGGATGGGGATGAGGCCTATTTTAGCAGATATCCAGTCAATCAATAGGCGGGGTAAACTAAACCTGTAGGGAAATTTAAAAAGTAGCCCCTCTGACCTGTTAAACCCCACTGCCTAAGCAATGAAATCCAGCTATTTGTCCGATAAGCAAAGTACAATTTAGCCACATTAGGCAATAGGGTATGAGGATATTTTTTGAAAAACGGGTAATCGGCTTTAAAAAATAAGTTTTGCCCTTATATGTAGATAGGTTAAAAATTAGGATTTTTTTATGTCTATATTTACGATAGAGCGTGCTTTACAGCCACAAGGCGGTAATATCGCACAGCTGTTTGTTATTTTTGTTGATGTTGTTGATGAGAATAAGATTAATCTATTTTGTCAACAGATTGCTAAGACTTTTCCTGCTGCGGCGATGGTAGTAGCAATCCCTAGTGATGCTTTAGCATTTTCTGAACATTTACGTGCAGAGCATAAGCTAAGCGATGAAGAGTTTAAGACTTTTGTGCAATCCCATCATAAGGATATTCAAGGATTTATCAAAGCCTTCCAGGCACATTTACATATTGATGCAGCTGCAACAGCACTCGTTGGTGTAGGGCAGATGGGGGCATTGGTGCTTGAATTGACAAAATTAGCCAATCCTTTAGCTGGACGGGTGATTAGTTTTGGTTCGCGTTTTGCTGAGCTGCCAACAGAGGCTTTGTCGTTAGAGCAGACGATTCATTTGTTGCATTCAAGACAGGATAGCCTGGTTGATTTTTCTCATACGGTACAAGCCCAAGAAAAAATTGCTCAGTTTGAGGGCGATGCCACTATAGATGTGGCTCATGTGGCGACTTCCTCTTTTGATGAAACCTTGATTCAGCAAATGATGCAGCGTTTACTTACTTGTGTACCATTGCGTTATTGGAAAGAGGCGCAAAGTGGTGCTCCCACACAGACACTAGATAGTCGTTTGCCTAATGATGAAGATGCTGTGCATTAAGGGTAGAAAAAGAGCCATTACTTCAATATTGAAATAATGGCTTTTTGCTTTCTAAAAGGAACTAGAATAAACTTTACTCTAAACAAAGCTCACTAACCTATGCCGACATAGGTTGCAAGATGTCTAGTACAAAGAGGGATAGTCGTTTTGTACAATATGGCGTACACGAATAGCATCAGAGAAGCGAGTTACACCACCTTCTGCATTTAATAATACGATGGCCATATTTTTACCCTCTACTTTAGAAATCATCACTAGGCAATTACCTGCTTCGCGGATATAACCAGTTTTAGAAATTTCAATTTTCCAGTCGTGGTTACGAATTAAGCGATTAGTGTTGCGGTATTTCTGGATACGACCATTGCTAGTGGCGATTTGAAAGTCATCAGAAGTCGTAAATTGATGGATAACAGGCTCTTTATATGCCGCACGCAACAAACGCACCAAATCTTGAGGAGAGGCAACATTAAGAGGAGATAAACCTGTTGGCTCTACAAAGCGGCTACGTGTCATGCCAATACTACGAGCCATCACGTTCATCTCACGCACAAATGCATCAAGTCCTCCTGGGAAAGTACGAGCAAGAGCATGTGCTGCACGGTTTTCAGATGACATCAACGCCAACCACAAAGCATCATGACGGGTCAATTTAGTACCAACAGAAAGGCGAGAGCTAGAGCGTTTTACACGATCTACATCATCATCTGTAATGGTGATAACTTCGTTAAGATTCACTTTGGAACGCACAATAACCAATGCTGTCATCAACTTAGAGATGGAGGCTATGGGACGAACAGTATTCATATTCTTGGCATAATGAACTTGGTTATCATCTAATGACATAACTAATGCCACTTCAGAATTAATCTGTCCGCCTTTTTCAGCAAAACCGACAACTTTAGCAGGGGTCAGCTCATCAGCACCGGCAAGGTTGTCTTCTTGGGCATGAGCGACTGTTTGCAAAAGCAACGCACATAACGCGCTGCTACAGAGGCGTTTGGTAAATTGGTACAACATAGCAATATCAATTATTATAGGTTCGAGTTTAGGGTGTTGCTATTATACTCGCATTTTTTATAAAAATATATATGTAAATTAGGTAGTTATGGGTTTTTCTTAAAATTTTTTTTAAATATATATGATTTTTTGGGAAAAAAGATAAAAATTCACCCAAAAAATACCCTAAAAACAAGTAAAATGATGGCTTAATTTCTTTTCAGCGACTTTCTAAGCGGAACGACAAAGTGACGACTTATCAATTTATCCCCGGCTCTATTGCCCTTTCAGCCTTTAAATCCGAAAAACTTATTGAAGACTTGCGCAAAATTGATGTGCCAGTGCACCAAGTTTATGCAAATTACGAACATTATGTCTTTACAGAAGGTGAGTTGAATGCAGATGCTCAGCAACAACTGGAGCAACTGCTCAACTATGGTAAGCCATTTGTGGCGCCAACCTCTACAGAGGGTGCTTTAGTATTGCGAGTGATTCCTCGATTGGGCACAGTCTCACCATGGGCGAGTAAAGCAACAGATATTGCTCACAATTGTGGGTTGGCACAGGTCAAGCGTATTGAACGAGGTATTGCTTATACAATAGTGCCAGAATCAGGTTGGTTAGGTACCAAGAAAATTACACCAGAGCAGACAAACCTGATTGCCGATTTATTGCATGACCGTATGACAGAGTCCGTGGTGGCAGAGGATTTTGATGCTTCAGAGTTGATGCATACATTAGAAGGCAAGCCTTTACAGCAAGTACCTGTATTGACAGAGGGTAGAGGTGCGTTAGAGCAAGCTAATGTGGCTTTGGGTCTAGCTTTATCTGATGATGAAATTGATTATTTGAATAAGTCGTTTACTGAGTTAGGTCGCAACCCTACAGATGTTGAATTGATGATGTTTGCACAGGCAAATAGTGAACATTGTCGTCATAAGATTTTTAATGCCTCATGGACAGTTGATGGTGTTGCACAAGACAAGACCTTGTTTGGTATGATTCGCGACACCCATAAGGCACAACCCCAAGGCACTATTGTTGCGTATTCTGATAATGCAGCGATTATGCAAGGTCGCAAAGTCGGTCGTTATTATCCAGAAGCAGGACTAGCTTCGACAGCACGTTATCAGATGCAAGAGCGTTTGACACATACTTTGATGAAAGTGGAAACGCATAATCATCCGACAGCAATAGCTCCTTTCCCTGGAGCGGCAACGGGTGCTGGTGGTGAAATTCGTGATGAGGGGGCAACAGGTCGTGGTTCTAAACCTAAAGCAGGTTTGACAGGTTTTACTGTGTCTAATCTCCATTTAGATGACATGACTGAAGACTGGGAAAAAGATTCTCACGGTATGCCTAGTCGTATTTCGACACCGTTGGACATTATGATTCAAGGGTCGATTGGTGGAGCTGCGTTTAACAATGAATTTGGTCGCCCTAATTTATTAGGTTATTTCCGTGTTTACGAGCAGACTGTGGCGGGTAAACAATGGGGTTATCACAAACCAATTATGATTGCGGGTGGTCTAGGTAGTATTGACGATAGTCTAACGCATAAAGATGAAATCCCTGCAGGTGCATTACTCATCCAACTTGGTGGTCCAGGTATGCGTATTGGTATGGGCGGTGGTGCCGCATCTAGTATGGGAGTAGGTTCCAATACTGAGAGCTTAGATTTTGATTCAGTACAGCGCGGTAATCCAGAATTAGAACGTCGAGCACAAGAAGTGATTGATGCTTGCTGGCAACGTTTGGATAAGAATCCTATTATTGCCATTCATGATGTAGGGGCTGGTGGTCTATCTAACGCATTTCCTGAACTTGTGAATGATGCTGGACGTGGTGCTATTTTTGATTTAAAACGTGTGCATCTCGAAGAATCGGGGATGTCTGCAGCCGAGATTTGGAGTAATGAATCTCAAGAGCGTTATGTTTTATCTGTATTACCCGAGAACTTAGCAACCTTTGATGAAATTTGTGCAAGAGAGCGTTGTCCTTATGCGGTAATTGGTATCGCTACAGAAGAGCGTGTGCTGCGTGTAGTGGATGGAGAGGGCTTGCCTGGTGAAGCAGGTGAGACAAGTACTCGTACAGCTACCGTTGTGCGTCCTGTTGATGTACCTATTGATGTGATTTTAGGTAAGCCGCCTCGTATGCATCGTGATGTCACTCGAGAAGTGTTTACTGACAAGGCTGTCGATGTGGTAGGGCTTGATTTTCATGAGATTGGGCGTAAAGTGATGCGTCATCCAACCGTGGCGAACAAGACTTTCTTAATCACTATTGGTGACCGTACAGTGGGGGGCTTAAATGCCCGCGATCAGATGGTCGGACCTTGGCAAGTGCCTGTTGCTGATTGTGCTGTGACCTTGGATTCATTTGAAGGATACACAGGTCAAGCAATGGCAATGGGTGAGCGTAGTCCATTGGCGATTGTAAATGCTCCTGCATCTGGTCGTATGGCAGTGGCAGAAGCATTGACTAACTTGGTTGCTGCTGATGTGGAACATATTGAAGATATTAAGTTGTCCGCAAACTGGATGGCAGCTACAGGCGTCACAGGACAAGATGCCGCCTTATTTGATACAGTAACCGCAGTAAGTGACTTTTGTCAAAAGGCAGGTTTATCTATCCCGGTAGGTAAAGACTCGCTGTCTATGCGTACCTCTTGGACCGAGGGCGAAACCAAGCAAGAGGTGGTTGCTCCAGTATCATTAATCGTAACGGCTTTTGCAAATGTCAACGATGCACGCAAGACTTTGACCCCTCAGCTACGTACTGATCAAGGCGATACTGTATTGATTTTAATTGATTTAGGTCAAGGTAAAAATCGTCTTGGAGGCTCTATTCTTTCGCATGTGACCAATCAGTTTGGTAATGAGGTTCCCGATTTAGAGGATGCAGAGTTACTGCGTAAATTCTTTGTTGCTATTCGTGCTTTAGCACAGAACGATGCGATTCTTGCTTATCATGACCGCTCTGATGGTGGTTTATTTGCGACGGTAGCCGAAATGGCATTTGCTGGTCATACAGGTGTATCAATTAATGTGGATATGCTGACCTTTGATGAAAATAGTGCTGATTGGGGGGATTACAAGATTCGTCCAGAACAGGTGTCTGTTCAACGAGACGAAAGTACTTTCAAAGCCTTGTTCAACGAAGAATTAGGTGCAGTGATTCAAGTGCGAGCTAGCGATCGTGATGCTGTTCTACAGGTATTGCGTGAGGCTGGGTTGTCATTATGCAGTAATGTTATTGGTAGTTTGAACGCCCACGATAAGATTGAGTTTTATCGTGACGGTAAGATGGTGTTTGATTTTGAACGTGCTGAGCTTGGTCAAGAATGGAGCAAAGTCAGCTATGAAATTATGAAACGCCGCGACAATCCTAAGACCGCATTGGCGGAGTTTAATCGTTGGCAAGACAAGGCTGATCCAGGTATGCAACCCAAAGTAGCGTTTAATCCTCAGGAAAATATCGCTGCCCCCTTTATTGCCAAGGGAGCCCGTCCAGCAGTAGCCATTTTACGTGAACAAGGTTGTAATAGCCATATTGAAATGGCATGGGCTTTTGATAAAGCTGGTTTTGCTGCGTTTGATGTGCATATGACAGACTTAATCAGTGGTCGCACAAAATTATCAGATTACCAAGGTCTAGTGGCAGTAGGTGGCTTTAGCTATGGTGATGTGCTTGGTGCGGGTGAGGGCTGGGGACGTACTATCCGCTTTAATGCACAGTTGGCCGAACAGTTTAATACTTTCTTTAACCGTCCAGATGTATTTGGTTTGGGGGTATGTAACGGTTGTCAAATGATGGCGACACTAGCAGATATGATTCCTGGTGCCAAGGCTTGGCCTAAATTTACTTACAATGTATCTGCGAAGTATGAGGCTCGTTTAAGTATGGTTGAGATTCCCGAGTCAGCGTCGATTTTCTTTAGTGGTATGGCAGGTAGTCATTTGCCGATTGCAGTGGCACATGGAGAAGGCTTTGCCAACTTCACTGCACAAGGTGATTTAGATAATGTGGCGACAGCTATGCGTTATGTTAATAACAACGGCATGATTACTGAAGCATACCCAGCGAATCCAAACGGTAGTATTAACGGGATTGCTGGTGTCACTACTGAGGATGGTCGCTTTACAATTATGATGCCGCACCCAGAGCGTGTTACACGTAATGTGATGATGTCCTGGGCTCCTGAACGTTGGGGTGAGGCAGATACTGGTGGAGATTACTCACCTTGGATGCGTATGTTTATGAATGCACGCGTATTCTTAAAATAATTGGAAAAGCAGGTGGTTGTACGACCGCCTGTTTTTTTATTGAATATTTTTATGTGTTAGTAATGCTTACTTGTTTTGGGTAGAAAGGCAATAATTTCAATACTTAGGCATTTAATGCATTAAAAGTAACTTTTATCCTAATTAGGCCGATGAATTAAATTTTTTCTGCTGTCTTAATGTATTTTATGCTCAATATATTGAGAGGGTAATAAGATTTTTAACTTGTTATACCCGTTTGTAAAGAGGGTAATCACTTGAAAATAAACGGTTTATAGCGTATAATTGATTTTTGTGCTTGGAGTTAATTCATGCGTTTACTTAAAAAAGCGCTCACCTTTGATGATGTGTTATTGGTGCCAGCGTATTCTAATGTGTTACCTCGTGACACGTCTTTAAAAACTCAACTTACTCGTAATATTTCCCTTAATATCCCCTTAGTATCTGCAGCGATGGATACAGTGACTGAATCGCGTCTTGCCATTGCGATGGCACAAGAGGGCGGTATTGGTATTATCCATAAAAACATGACTGCTGATCAGCAAGCTTTGGAAGTTTCTCGTGTGAAACGTCATGAGTTTGGTGTGGTCATTGATCCTGTGACAGTAACGCCCAGTACCACTGTCCGTGAAGCGATTGCTTTACAGAAAGAAAATGGCATTTCTGGTTTACCTGTTGTTGAAAATGGCAAAGTAGTGGGTATTGTGACAAACCGCGACCTACGCTTTGAAGACCGTCTTGATGAAAAAATTGCTAATGTCATGACACCCAAAGAGCGTCTTGTGACGATGAAAGAGCATAGCACATTAGAAGATGCACAGGCTCTGATGCACAAGCATCGTTTAGAGCGCGTGTTGATTGTTAATGATGCTTTTGAGTTGCGTGGCTTAGCGACAGTTAAAGATATTTACAAGAATAATGAACACCCAAATGCATGTAAAGATGCGATGGGGCAATTACGTGTTGGTGCAGCTGTTGGTGTAGGTGAAGGCACCGAGGAGCGTGTTGCTAAGTTAGTTGCTGCAGGTGTTGATGTTATTATCGTAGATACAGCACATGGTCATTCACAAGGTGTGATTGATCGTGTTCGTTGGGTGAAACAAAACTTCCCTAAAGTGGATGTTATTGGCGGTAATATTGCTACTGCTGCCGCTGCTCGTGCCTTAGTTGAGGCAGGTGCTGACGGTGTTAAAGTGGGTATTGGGCCAGGTTCTATTTGTACAACACGTATTGTTGCTGGTGTTGGAGTTCCTCAAATTACGGCTATTGCCGATGTGGCAGAGGCCCTCGCAGGTACGGGCGTACCTCTGATTGCTGATGGTGGTATTCGTTTCTCTGGTGATATTTCCAAAGCCTTGGCAGCAGGTGCTTATGCATGCATGATGGGTGGAATGTTTGCAGGTACCGAAGAAGCTCCTGGTGAAGTGATTTTATTCCAAGGCCGTTCTTATAAATCATACCGTGGCATGGGTAGCTTAGGTGCTATGGAAAAAGGCTCTGCTGACCGTTATTTCCAAGAGGCTGGCAGTAATGCCGAAAAACTCGTACCAGAGGGTATTGAAGGCCGTGTTCCTTACAAAGGTAGCGTATTGGCGATTATCTATCAACTGGTAGGTGGCGTTCGTGCTTCTATGGGTTATTGCGGTTGTGCTACGATTGAAGACTTACGTACCAAGGCGGAGTTTGTGGAAATTACCGCTGCAGGTGTTAAAGAGTCTCACGTGCATGACGTACAAATCACTAAAGAAGCACCTAATTATCGCGCGGGTTAATCTCATTTTTTTGGTTTTTTAAGCAGTTTGCTTTTTTCTTGGTAAGACTATGCACCAACGTATTCTCATTCTTGATTTTGGTTCTCAAGTAACCCAACTTATTGCTCGTCGTGTTCGTGAGGCGGGTGTTTATTGTGAAATCCATCCTGGTGATGTAGATGATAACTTTATCCGTGAGCAACTTGCTTTAGGTTTAAAAGGTATTATTCTTTCTGGTAGCCATTCGTCTGCTTATGACGAGGGTTCTCTTAAAGTCACTGATGCTGTCTTTTTATCAAATGTACCAGTGTTAGGTATTTGCTATGGTATGCAGGCAATGGCTAACCAGTTAGGTGGTACGGTTTCTTGGTCAGACCACCGAGAGTTTGGTTATGCTGAGGTGCAAGTACATGGTCAAACAGCATTATTGAATACGTTGGAAGATGGTCGTACCAAAGACGGTCATCCTTTATTAAAAGTATGGATGAGTCATGGTGATAAAGTGACTGAAATGCCACCGGGTTTTAAACTCATGGCATCGACTCCTTCATGTCCTATCGCCGGTATGGCAGACGAAGAACGTCGTTTCTATGCCGTGCAATTCCACCCTGAAGTGACACACACAGTTCAAGGTAAAGCATTATTGCATCGCTTTGTTTTGGATATTTGTGGTTGTGTCGGTGACTGGACAATGCCTAACTATGTCGAAGAAGCTGTTGAGCGTATTCGTGAACAAGTAGGTACCGATGAGGTTATCCTTGGTTTATCGGGTGGCGTGGATTCTTCTGTTGCTGCAGCACTGATTCACCGTGCGATTGGCGATCAGTTGACTTGTGTGTTTGTGGATCATGGTTTATTGCGTTTGAATGAGGGCGACCAAGTGATGGAAGTCCTTCATGAGAACCTCGGGGTGAAGATTATTCGTGTTAATGCAGTCGACCAATTTATGAAACACCTTGAGGGTGTGACCGATCCAGAGAAAAAACGCAAAATTATCGGACGTGAATTTGTAGAAGTTTTCCAAGAAGAAGCAGGTAAATTGGTCAATGCCAAATGGCTTGCACAAGGAACCATCTACCCAGACGTGATTGAATCAGCAGGAGCCAAAACAGGTAAAGCCGTTTCGATTAAATCACACCACAATGTTGGCGGATTGCCTGAAACATTGAATTTACAACTATTAGAACCACTACGCGAGTTGTTTAAAGACGAAGTCCGTGAATTAGGTATTGCATTAGGTTTACCTCATCATATGGTTTACCGTCACCCATTCCCAGGACCAGGGTTAGGTGTACGTATCCTTGGTGAAGTGAAGCAAGAGTACGCAGATTTACTTCGCCGTGCTGATGCTATCTTTATCGAAGAATTACGTAACTTTATTGACCCAGAGACCGGCAAATCGTGGTATGACCTTACCTCACAAGCCTTTGCAGTATTCTTACCCGTGAAATCAGTAGGAGTGATGGGAGATGGGCGCACATACGATTATGTAGTGGCATTGCGTGCCGTACAAACATCAGACTTCATGACGGCTGATTGGGCACACTTGCCTTATCCGTTATTGTCAAAAGTTTCATCACGTATTATTAACGAAGTGCGTGGCATCAACCGCGTAACTTACGACGTATCAAGCAAACCCCCCGCAACGATAGAGTGGGAATAATTAGGACTCAAAATCTTCCTTTAGGACGATTTTGAGCCTAATTATTCTGAGAGCCTCTGGCTCGAAGTGGACCTATTCGGCTTTCTCTGCAGAGAAAGCCGTGGATATTCTGAGAAGCTCTGGCTCGAAGTGGGGAAATGTGGACACGAAAAGGTACGAGTGTACCTTTTTGTGCCTGATTTCCCGGAGAAGCTCTGCGACGAAGTGGGGAAATGTGGACACGAAAAGGTACGAGTGTACCTTTTTGTGCCTGATTTCCCAGAGGAGCTCTGCGACGAAGTGGAGCATTGTAGACACAAAAGAGTCTATTGAGGACTCTTTTGTGCTTCAAGGTTCTGAGAGCCTCTGGCACGAAGTGGATCGGTGGTTACTTAATTGCAGTTCCACCTCAAAATACCAGCCGTTGCTGTCCTGCGTGTGGACATACAGCAAAGGATAATCGTCAAACACAAGAGTTATTTGAATGTATGGATTGCGGTTACACGGAAAATGCGGATGTGGTTGGTGCCATCAATGTATTAAAGCGCGGTCAGGCGATACTGGCGGAGTAAAAGTATTCAGGGCAGGACATGCCCGTAGCGCGTGTGAAGTGAACTGTGCTGTAAGGCAGTCAGCAACACGAACCCACCGAAGTGAGCTAACAGGCAGTATCGTTAGACGCAATAGGAATCCTCTTGCTTTAGCAAGAGGAGGAGGTCAAGAGGGAGTGACGGAGATGTTATGTAGTAATTTTGCATGATGGTGTATTTGTATGATATAATACATTGTATTAGTATTTTTTTATATGCCATGTACACAATCGTAGAAAGTGATAAATTTAAGAAAGCCGTTGCGGATATATGGACGGAAGAGGAGCGACTGGAGTTTTTTAGCTTTATTGCTGTGAACCCTTTAGCTGGTGATGTCATTCCAGGTCTAGGAGGACTTAGAAAAATCAGATGGAAAGTATCAGGTAAAGGTAAAAGAGGAGGGGCTAGGGTATTGTATTACAATGTCTTAGAAGAGGGCATTATTAATATGTACTATATCTATGTGAAGGCTGAAATTGAAAACATGACACCTAAAGAAATTTTGAAATTAGGTAAGGAGTAAAAGATGAAGTTTCTAGATATGAATGTTGATGATGTTATCAAAGCCTTGATTGCAGATGATCCAGAGCTTGCTAATCATGAGGAATCTCTACGTCAATCTTTTGATGATCTTAAAAAAGGGCGTGTTGTTCGTACTGTTATCTCTGAGGTAGCTCAGACACGTAGCAAATCAGGCTTGTCTCAAGCCAAGTTTGCAGAACGTTTGGGTATTTCGGTTAATACTTTGCGTTCATGGGAGCAAGGACATCGTAAGCCGAGTGGTGCTGCAGCCACACTATTGGGGCTTTTAAATAAGCACCCTGAATTAGTAGCAGAGTTACGCTAATGAGAATGTATAACCCACCGCATCCTGGATTGCTAGTTAAAGAATTCTTAGATGGTGCTGACGTTTCTCTAACAAAAGCTGCTAAGCATTTAGGTATTTCGCGGTACCTGTTGCTACGAATAATTAAATGCCAAACAGCTATTTCTGCTGAAATGGCGCTGCGGTTGGAGGAGGCTTTTGGCGCAACTAAAGCTGAAACGTGGTTAAAAATGCAGCTTGACTATGACTTATGGCAAGCAGAACAGAAGCACGAGAAGTCTATTGTACAGCCTTTTTACCACGCTTCTGTGTCCGCTATGGTGTAGTTGGAGGGAGAGTATTTTTAGGTGAAAGAGTGACAAAAATGCAATTACCAAAAGCCTTAGAGGAAAGGGGTGTAGATACTGATATTGGAGACACTTATGACAGTCGATATCCAATCGTTGATGGATGCCTTACCTATTTTTCGATTGACGCCTAGATGCATAGCGGGGATCTCTGGTTTTGTAGATCAGCAAGATGACTGGTCTAGACTGAATAAACCTATTTTTCTTTGGGAACCACCAGCAGGGAAAAGAGTGCCCTTCATTACTCCCGATGATGCCTTGCCAAAAATACTTTGTTATCAGGGAATGACTGTTGAACAAGCTTTAGCGCTGACACGCTCAATGGTTACTGAAATGAAAAAATCAATTTCAGAGGAACAATGGGTAATTTACTATGACACATGGGAACCAGATGCCCCTATTAATGTATCTGTGTTTGATTTTGTAAATTGGTTAAAGTCAGTAGAAATTGCACATTATTCTCCTTTTTTTAATAACAACACAACGTTATTTTCTATTGCCTCAGCTTTAGAGGAGGTGGGATATGAGGCGAGTACAGCTCCTATATTGACATCTACAGATTATGAAGGCATAGCTTTTTCTTTGAAAAATTTACCTACTACTCCAGCTCCACGAGCTATGATGGAGTTTGTTAGACCGACATGGTATGAGCCGAGTGCTGAAACAGACACACTATATTATTGGTGGAAGATGGAAATGCAAAATATCGCCGCTCAACTTGAAAAGGCATTGGGGGAGCCTGTTTTCTATTTTGCGGATCCCAATGATGATTGCGATGATGATACTGCACATCGATTTATTATTCTGCATTGGTGTTGCACTTTTAAACCTCATTCTACCTTTGTTCAATACTTATGTCGAAAGAGTGGTGCTAAGGATGTCGAAGAGTTAAAAAAAGCACTTCTTGACAGTGCTAATTATCTTCATCCATTTAAAATGCACAATGCACTTGATGATGATTTTAGGAATGAGACTCTCTTTTTTGCTTGTGTATTGGCTACTTATACAGAGAAGGGGTTAACTTTCGCTCCAAAACATTAATCCCTATTGTTTCCAAATTTCTATACGAAACAGATCGAACTGGTGGATAGATGTCTCTATCAATCCCTTCTCAATGCAGAGAATACGCCTTCTGGATGAGAGCCTTATTACTTTTCCTCATGAAAAAAATGCCTCATATTGACTTAATTTTGCTTCCCTCTTAAGATGACTTTTTTAGTGATAAAAAGGGAAGAGTATGTCTAAATTCACATTAGCTGCATTACAAATAGGTTCTTCACTCAAAGGAAAAGCAGACACACTTGCTAATATTCTCAAGTTTGAAGATGAAATCAAAAAAATAGGTGCCTCTTTGGTTGTGATGCCAGAAGCCTTATTGGGTGGATATCCTAAGGGAAGTACCTTTGGCACTTATTTGGGATACCGTTTACCTGAAGGACGAGAGGCATTTGCACAGTATCATGCTAACGCGATAGATGTTCCAGGGCCTGAAACAGATGAACTTGCGGCACTCTCACAAAGAACGGGAGCGAGTATTGTGATTGGGGTGATTGAGCGTTCAGGGGCGACCTTGTATTGCACAGCCTTGTACTTTACCCCAGAAGAGGGTTTGGTGGCTAAACACCGTAAATTAATGCCTACAGCAACAGAGCGTTTGATTTGGGGGCAAGGTGATGGATCAACATTAGCAACCGTAAAAACTCCGATGGGTGTAATCGGTGGGGCTATTTGCTGGGAAAACTACATGCCTTTATTACGGATGGCAATGTATGCTAAAGGATTAGATATCTGGTGTGCCCCAACCGTTGACACAAGAGAAATTTGGCAAGCATCTATGCGTCACATTGCTTATGAGGGGCGTTGCTTCCTGGTAAGTGCATGTCAGGTACAACCTTCGCCTAAAGCATTGGGTATTGAAGTACCGTCATGGGATGAAAACTTGCCTCTAATGCATGGCAACAGCATTATTGTTAATCCTTTAGGAGAAGTCATTGCGGGACCATTAAAAGATGAGACTGGTCTAGTTTATGCTCAAATAGATACTGAGGATATCGTGAAAGCACGTTATGACTTTGATGTAACTGGACATTATGCTCGTCCTGATGTATTCAGCCTTTCTGTGAATGAACAAGAACAGAAGAATGTTGCATTTAAATAAGGAAATCTATTCAGAAAAATATATTCGAGCAAAAGGGCAAGGAGAGTGAGGAGCTAAAGGTAGAAAAGCTAAAGGTGGGGGAGTCAATTTTCCCTTGTTGATGCAATAGGGGTATGTTGTAAATGCACACCTCTCTCTTTGTCAATGCGAGAGGGAATCTACAGAATGACTCGATAAAATGAACCAAAGATTTTAAGAAGAGGGAATTAAGAAAGGGGGGCTTATTAAAAACAGATTCGTTGTTTTTTGGCAACAAAAAAATAGTGTTCTTGGTCTAAAAAGAGTGTTTTTCTTATGAGGCAGAGAATTTTTTGCAAAAGAGACTTGCTTTTTTGTTTTGAATAAGTCTATAATTTAATTCTTCGCAGCGAAATTGATTTTCTAAGCGAAGTTTAAAACGAAATCTGAAACATTGTTTGAGAGAGTAGGTCAAGTAGTTGTTTGTGTTTAGTAAACAACAAATTTTTAAAAATAAAAAATATTTTTAAAAAGTGCTTGACAGGATGTAGTTAGATAGTTCATAATTACGTTCTTTGCTGCTAACGAGCAATATCGTTAGACGGATTAAGTGATGATTTAATTCGGGATGT
>NZ_JABGBO010000011.1 GCF_013133775.1 Pelistega europaea
CCTAACTCCTTCGCTATCGTCTTCTT
Source organism: Pelistega europaea (assembly GCF_013133775.1). GTDB lineage: Bacteria > Pseudomonadota > Gammaproteobacteria > Burkholderiales > Burkholderiaceae_B > Taylorella > Taylorella europaea. The sequence goes on from NZ_JABGBO010000011.1 coordinate 27, forward strand.
TGGGTGAAAATGCAAAAGCCTTTCGCAAGCTTGTTTTTTTATAGATACGGATATCGTCATATTTTGGACTCCTTACTGTCCAAATTTTCCGTACCAGTACACTTTCAAGTGGAGAAAAAAGCCTTAATGCCTTTGTTGTTGAGGCTATTCGTGAACGAGTAATGGTAGTGAATAAAAGAGTTCTATAACATATTGATTTTATTCGATTAAACATCATTATACATCGAATGTATAATGATGTATAAAATCGAAGAAAGTGAAGAGACTATGGTGGGACATTATTTTGACAATAATTAAGCCTATCTGAGCCAATAAAAAGGGCTACCCACAATGAATAGCCCTTTTAGTCTTTAAGTTCTCAAACAATTTATAAAATCGTCATTAAACTTGCATTACCACCTGCAGCTGCGGTGTTAGTACTAATAGATTGTTCGTGTACCAAAGCAATCTCAGGGTAACTAGCGCCGTCACGTAGCTCATTGCTTGATAAGCCATAAGCAATAACAATAGGACCGCTACGCTTGCTCAAGCGAATATTTAATTCACGGAGCATATCGCTATCTCCCTCAAACACGGCACCATCAATAGCGACAGTATCCAATTCGTTGTCTTGAATAAAGCGAATTGTATTGCGTAATTTAGCATCTACTGTATTGAGCCACTCACGTACAGAAGGAGTGTCCACGATAACAACCTTATTACCACTTTGTTGAAGCTGGGTTAATTGGCTGACCAAACCGAGAGCCGTTGCAGGTACCGCCAACATAGTACCACGGGGGATGAGACGGTATGCATTGCTTTCACCGGTAGGACCTGGTAATAGCGTATGTAAGCTATTCTTATCTTTTAGGTTAAATGGTTTGGGTAGACTTTGATTGCCTGCACTGAGCAAGCGGAACAAGTAGAGAGGGCCACCAGCTTTAGGGCCAGTTCCTGATAAACCTTGACCACCGAATGGTTGTACACCAACAACAGCACCAACAATATTACGGTTGACGTAGATATTGCCTGCATGAATGCTGTCTGTCACATGTTGAATAGTTTCATCAATACGTGAGTGGATACCGAAAGTCAATCCGTAACCAGTAGCGTTGATGTCATTAATAAGTTGATCGAGGTTTTCTCGTTGGTAACGAAGTACATGTAGCACAGGGCCAAACACCTCACGTTCTAGGTCTTTAACAGAGTTAATCTCAATTAAAGTAGGAGGCACGAAAGTACCAAATTCTGCACTAGCAAGGGGTTTGATTTGTTCTACTTTGTGACCTTTGGCACGCATATTGTCTACATGTTTGTCGATGATAGCCTTGGCTTGTTCATCAATAACAGGACCAACATCAGTAGAAAGCACATGTGGGTTGCCTACACGCAGTTCATGCATCGCCCCCTTAATCATACCAAGCACACGGTCGGCACCATCTTCTTGTAAGCAAAGAATACGTAATGCAGAGCAACGTTGACCTGCTGAGTCAAAGGCTGAGTTTAATACGTCAGCCACTACTTGTTCTGCTAAAGCAGATGAGTCAACAATCATAGCGTTTTGTCCACCTGTCTCTGCGATAAGTGGGATAGCATGACCGTTTTTATCAAGGCGAGTGGCAAGTTTGCTCGCAATAAGACGAGCCACTTCAGTAGAGCCTGTAAACATCACACCGTGAATGCCATCACTAGAGATGAGTTGATCGCCGACTGTCTCACCACGACCAGGCAATAATTGTACGGCATCAGCAGGAATACCTGCTGCATGAAGAATGGCAATACCTTGTGCAGCGATAAGAGGTGTTTGCTCCGCTGGTTTGGCAAGTACAGTATTACCTGCAGCAAGAGCTGCCGCCACTTGTCCCATGAAAATAGCAAGAGGGAAGTTCCAAGGGCTGATGCACACAACAGTACCAAGTGGACGTTGTTGTTCTAAATCAAAGTTTTCTTCGATTTGATCAGCATAGTAACGTAAGAAGTCGACTGCCTCACGCACTTCTGCAATACCATTATTGAATGATTTGCCTGCTTCGCGTGTAATTAAACCGAGAAGATTTTGCATATTACCTTCTAATAAGTCGCCAGCACGACGAAGTAGGGCGGCACGCTCGGTAATTGGAGTGGATTGCCAGATAAGTGACATTTTTTGAGCTTTATCTATTGCCTGTGCGACTTCTTCCGAAGAGGCTTCAATCACTTCGCCCACCTTGTCTCGGCGATCAGCGGGATTTATTACAGCAACTGCACGCGAAGCATCCCAGTCAGCTAATGTGCTAGGAGCCGCTTGCCACTTGGTATTGCCGCTGCTAAGGAGTGATGCTGCTAGTGAACCAAGTCGATGCTCGTTACTAAGATCTAAACCAGTTGAGTTCTCACGTGAGCTAGTAGGAGTCTTGTATAGGTCACGAGGTAGAGGAATCTTCTCATGTGGAGCACCAAGAGGGGTGATTTTATTTGCAAGATCAATAGGACTTTGAACAAGAGAGTTAATATCAACATTGTCACTGGCAACTTGGTTAACAAATGAAGTATTTGCACCATTTTCCAATAGACGACGCACTAAGTACGCCAATAAAGTCTCATGTGTTCCTACAGGAGCGTACACACGGCAAGGACGGTTAAGGTTTTTTTCTCCAACCACTTCTTCATATAAAGGTTCACCCATGCCATGCAAGCATTGGAACTCATATTGACCACGGTAATAGTTGTTACCTGCAAGGTGGTAAATAGAAGAGAGTGTCTGTGCATTGTGTGTTGCAAATTGAGGGTAGATAGCCTCAGGAGCAGAAAGTAGCTTTTTAGCGCAAGCAAGGTAAGACACATCAGTATAAACTTTGCGTGTATAGACTGGGTAGCCTTCTAGACCGTCTAATTGAGCACGTTTAATTTCGCTGTCCCAGTAAGCTCCTTTAACAAGACGAACCATAAGACGGTGATTCGTGCGGCGTGCTAAATCAATTACGAAATCAATGACAAAAGGAGCTCGTTTTTGATAGGCTTGGATAACAAAACCAATACCATTCCATCCTTGAAGTGAGGGTTCTTGGCAGAGAGCTTCAAGTAAGTCTAAAGAAATTTCTAGGCGATCAGCTTCTTCTGCATCAATATTTAAGCCGATGTCATAGTGGCGACATAACTGCGTCAACTTAATCACACGGGGCAGTAGCTCACTCATGACACGGTCATACTGGGCACGAGAGTATCGAGGGTGTAAGGCAGATAATTTAATAGAAATACCTGGGCCTTCATAGATACCACGACCAGCAGATGCTTTACCAATGGCATGGATAGCTTGTTCGTAGTCGCGATAATAACGTTCTGCATCTTCCTCTGTGGTTGCCGCTTCGCCCAGCATATCATAGCTGTAGCGGAAACCTTTGGCTTCATATTTACGACTGTTGGCAAGTGCATCGGCAATGGTTTCACCAGTGACAAATTGCTCTCCCATCATGCGCATAGCCATGTCTACACCTTTGCGAATGAGAGGTTCACCGCCTTTGGCAATCATACGAGTAAGTGCACTAGAGAGGTTTTTCTCGCTATTGACAGCGACAAGTTTACCAGTAATCATCAAGCCCCAAGTTGCAGCATTGACAAACATTGAAGGTGAGCCACCCATATGTGATTTCCAGTCGCCATGACTGATTTTGTCACGGATAAGGGCATCGCGTGTGGCTCGGTCAGGGATGCGAAGCAATGCTTCTGCTAAGCACATCAATGCAATACCCTCTTGGCTAGATAGGGCAAACTCTTGAATCAAACTTTCAACACCTCCTGAAGGTGTTTTTTCCTTGAGAGCCTTGACAAGACGTAATGCTAACTCACGAGTTTTTTCTGGTTCGGCAATGCTAGCATTTTGCAATAATACGGGTACGCATTCAGTCTCTGGACGACGATAGGCAGAGGTAATTGCAGAGCGGAGGACAGACTGTGATTGAATATCTTGGCCAAACTCGAAGAATGGTGGGTAAAATTGAGGCTCCTCGGTGGTGACAGTAACCTCCTCTGTGGTTTCTTCGGTAGAGAGATGGGCAAGCTCTTTAGGCATTTCACCTCGCTCAATTTTATCCAAATAAGCCATCAGAGCTTGTTTGTGTAACCAATGTGGTGTGCAGTTGAGTTTGCGTGCGCTGGCTTGTAAGCGCTCCTTTGTGGTACTGTCTACTTTAATACCAAGCGTCGTATTATCAGTCATAAAAATGTCCTATGAAAAAATTAAGATGTGATAAGGGTAGTATTTTTTTATCGAAAATAATACTAGGGTTTACCCTAATATGAAAATAGTTAACCTATTATTTTTTAAGAAAAAAGTTGAATTTTATTGTGTTGTTAAAGTAGAGGGGGGAGATAAAAATCTTATCTTGTAATAGAGATAGGGGGAATCGTTAGGTCTGGAATTTATTTTGATGTGGGTATAATCCGCACCTAAAAGGAGCAGATTATATAACTAGGATTTTTTTGTAGAGTATGGTCTTTTTCATGATTGTTTCATTATCAGGGCGTCAACGATAAAACATGCTTCAGTTTTTTGATAAACTCAACCGTTCTTGCAAGAAAGTTTGTTAAAATGAGCAATTATTCTTATTTTCTCAATAGTTATGGTATCTAAGACAAAACATGCTTCCGAGATTATTCTGCAACTAGAGAATGTTTCGCTAGGCTATGGTGACCGTACCATCCTGTCGGATTTAAATATCCGCGTACACAAAGGAGAGGTGGTGGCACTTATTGGTGGCTCTGGTTCGGGGAAGACAACTTTGCTGCGTGCTGCAACAGGACAGATAATGCCTCAAGCAGGCAAGGTTAGTGTCTATGGACAGGATATTGCACAGGCATCTTCTGTGCAGTTGCGAGAATTGCGTCAGCGTATGGGTGTTTTGTTCCAGCAAGGGGCTTTGTTCACAGATTTGGGAGTCTTTGATAATGTGGCGTTCCCGCTACGAGAGTTAACACAAGATAGTGAGACGGAGATTTTTAATAAGGTTCTAAACAAACTTGAAGCAGTGGGGTTGCGTTCTGCTGCTCATTTAAGTCTCTCGGAAATTTCTGGTGGTATGGCACGTCGTGTGGCATTGGCACGGGCGATTGTTCTTGAACCAGAGCTTATCTTATATGATGAGCCGTTTGCTGGGTTAGATCCTATTTCTCTTGGTATGACAGCTAAGTTAATCCGTGATACAGCGACACGACTAAATTGTGGGTCTGTATTGATTACACATGATATTGAGGAATCTTTCCATATCGTGGATTATGTTTATATGGTAGGACGCGGTACTTTGATTGCGGCAGGCACTCCCGATGAGTTGCGAGCATCAGAAGATGCTTATGTACAGCAGTTTTTACATGGAAATGCCAAAGGCCCAGTGGTGTTTGAGTATCCTGATACCCCACATTTCCAACAATGGTATGCACAACGCAAGGAGCAATTAAATGTTGGCAAATAGTATTGCAGTACTTGGGCGTTATGTGATAAATGCTATCGTTGGCATGGGTGTGTTTTTCCGTTTGTTGCTAAGCTTATTAGGACATTCTGTCATTGCCATTCAACGTCCTCGGTTAGTGACTCAGCAAATTCATTTCATTGGTAATTATTCCCTGTCTATTATTGCGGTATCGGGCTTATTTGTAGGCTTTGTATTGGGGTTGCAAGGGTATAACACGCTCTCTATGTATGGTTCTGAAGAAGCACTGGGTTTGCTGGTTGCTCTGGGATTGATTCGAGAATTGGGGCCTGTGGTGACAGCATTGTTATTTGCTGGGCGAGCAGGTACCTCTATTACTGCTGAAATCGGTTTGATGAAGTCAGGTGAGCAAATTAATGCAATGGATGTGATGGGGATTAATCCTCTTCGTCGTATCTTGGTGCCTCGTTTCTGGGGGGGTGTTATTGCAATGCCTGTGTTAGCAGCAATTTTTTCTGCAGTTGGGATTATTGGTGGCTGGTTTGTTGGTGTTGTGCTTATTGATGTGGACCCTGGGGCTTTCTGGTCACAAATGCAAGCGGGTGTAGATATTTGGGAAGATGTACTTAATGGAGTAATCAAGAGCATTGTTTTCGGTGTAATGGTGATGCTGGTGTCACTATACGAAGGTTGGTATTGTCAGGCTACTCCAGAAGGGGTGGCAAGAGCGACAACACGTACAGTAGTTAGGGCGTCGTTGTTAGTATTGGGTTCAGATTTCATCATGACAGCATTGATGTTTTAATATAGGTTATAGATATGCAAGACAAAAAAACCGATTTTCTAGTTGGGCTGTTTGTACTTTTAGGTTTTTTAGCTATACTGTTTTTGGCATTAAAAGCAGGTAATTTAAGTACTTTTTCTTTTGAACGCACTTATAAAGTTATCGCTAAGTTTGATAATGTGGGTTCGCTTAAGATTCGAGCTCCAGTCAAGAGTAATGGCGTAGTTGTGGGTCGGGTTGCTGATATTAGTTTTGATAACAAAGAATTCCGTGCTGTAGTGGCGCTGAATATAGAGGCGAAGTATCAGTTCCCTATGGATACATCGGCTTCCATTCAAACCGCTGGTTTATTGGGTGAGCAGTATATTGGTTTGTCTGCTGGTGCCGAGGAAGAAAATCTCAAAGAAGGCAGTGAAATCACATATACACAAAGTGCAGTGGTTTTAGAGGAGTTAATCAGTAAATTCTTATTCTCTTCAGCAGAAAAAGAGGGTAAATCCGACTCTACTGATAATAAAGCGGACAAATAAGAGAGAGATGCTATGAAAAAAATATTTTCTATTGCTGTAGTAGGTGTGTTGCTGAGTGCATGTACAACGGTGAAAAATCCGTCACCAGAGGATCCGCTAGAAAGCTATAACCGTGCTATGTTTAATTTTAATGAAAAAGTAGACAAGGCAGTATTGCGTCCTGTGGCTAAGGGATATGAGGCAGTAGTGCCTCAGCCTGTACGTAGCTGTGTGCATAACATCTTTGGTAATCTTGGGGATGTTTGGTCTGGTATTAATAGTATGCTCCAAGGTAGGGGGTTAGACTTTGTAAATACTATGGGTCGAGTATTGTTTAACTCTACTGTGGGTTTAGGTGGTTGCTTTGATGTGGCCTCCAAAACCGGTGCCAAGAAAATTCCTAATGACTTTGGTATTACATTGGGAGTTTGGGGTCTTAGTGATGGAGCTTATGTTGTGCTACCTATTTTGGGGGCAAGCTCTGTTCGTGATTCTATTGGTCTGTTGGGTGATGGTGCAGGAACTCTTTACACCTCTACAACACCGTGGGCTATTGATAATGTCCCTCTACGCAACAGCTTAGTGGCTGTTCAGGCCGTGGATAAACGAGCAGCCTTGTTAAATGCTGATGATATAGCAAGTGATGTGTCTATTGATAAATATGCCTTTATTCGTGATGCTTACAAGCAGAATCGTATGGCTTTGTTACGCTCTAAATTTGAGGACGAGATTACTGACGGCACACCAGATACTGCATATCTTTACGAAGATACGACAGAGAGCGGTATTGTAATTCCGGGTCAAGAGCGTCGTACAGCCTATCGCAAGAAATTACGTGAAAGACGTTTAGAGAAACTAAAGTCTTTTGACAAATTTTCTGTGCCAGAATATGAGGATCCAGGCGAGTAATTGAATTGAGATACAAGGGGCTAGTGTATCCAAAGGGTATATTTACCCCCCCTATCAAGGTCTGGATTTGATAAACAACAATGACTATAAGGAGTGCGATAATGAATCCATTCGTTTCAAGTTTGAATAAGGCTTTTTTATCATCTATGCTAGCTGTAGGTTTGGTCTCAGTAGCACATGCAGAACAAACACCCAATCAGTTTGTTGAGCAAGTGGTTAATGATACCTTGACAGCCATCAAGAGCAATAATGCTGCCCGTAGTGGTGATATTGCTGCGATTAATCAGATCGTGAATCAACATGTGATGCCCTATGCCAATCTTGAGAAAACCACGCGTTTGGCGACAGGAGCCCCTTGGCGTAAGGCAACACCAGAACAGAAACAGCAATTAGTTGAGGCTTTTAAAGGTACATTGATTCGTACTTATAGTGGTGCCTTTAAAAATGTAAACGACTCAACTAAAGTTACCTTGCAACCTTTCCGTGGTGATTCTAGTGCCAAGGATGTAGTGGTGCGTTCTACCATTTCAGCAGCCAGTGGTCCTGTATCAGTAGATTATCGCTTAGAGAAATCAGGCGATAGTTGGAAAGTATATGACTTTAATGTTGAAAATATTTGGTTAATTGAGAATTATAAAAATCAATTCCGAGGAGAAATCAATAAGGGCGGTATTGATGGCTTAATTCGTAGTTTACAAAAATAATTTATGAGTGCTGTTTCTGTCCAACAACTTAGCAAAATTTACCCTTCCAATGATAGTCTATGGTCACGTTTTTTGGGTAAAACCAATGCATCAGGCTTTCAGGCACTGAAAGATGTAAGTTTTTCTGTGGAGGAGGGGGAGTTTTTTGGGTTGTTGGGTCCCAACGGAGCAGGCAAAACCTCTCTCATTTCAGTCTTGGCAGGGTTGTCTAAGCCCACACAAGGTAGTGCTAGTATTTATGGCTATGATGTCCAACGCGATTACCTGCAGGCAAGACGTACTTTAGGGGTAGTACCACAAGAGTTGGTATATGATCCTTTTTTTACCGTGAGAGAGACGTTACGTAATCAGGCAGGCTATTTTGGTCTATACCATCAGGATGATTGGATTGATGAGGTATTAACCAACTTAGGCTTATCTGACAAGGCTGATACCAATATGCGAGCCCTTTCTGGTGGTATGAAACGCCGTGTCTTGGTTGCCCAAGCATTGGTACACCGTCCTCCAGTGATTATCTTAGATGAACCCACTGCAGGGGTTGATGTGGATTTACGTCATAGCCTGTGGGAATTTATTTCTAGCTTGAATCGCAAGGGGCATACTATTATTCTCACTACGCATTATTTGGATGAGGCGCAGGATTTGTGCCACCGTCTGGCTTTTTTACGTAAAGGTGAACTCATTGCTTTGGATAAAACCGACAATATTATTCAGCAATTTGGTGGTCAGGATTTAGAAGAGGCATTTTTACAGATTATGCACTCAACTCATCGTGAGAAGCAAAGTATATCAAAAGAGAGTATCTGATATGAGCGATGTTCAGGCCCCAACAACAGATGCCAGCAAGAGCCAATGGCATTCTTTGCAAGCCAATCTTCAATTTGGTTCTGGTTTTCCTGCTTTACTTCGCAAAGAGGTGATGCGATTTTATAAGGTGTCGCTCCAGACAGTGGGGGCACCTGTGCTGACAGCAGTACTGTACATTGTGGTGTTTGCTCAAGTGATGCAAGATAGGGTACAGGTATATGAGGGAGTTTCTTACCTTGATTTTCTGATTCCTGGTCTTGTGATTATGAGTATGATGCAAAATGCGTTTGCAAACTCATCATCCTCTCTGATGCAAAGTCGTATTACAGGAAATCTTGTTTTTATCCTATTGCCCCCGCTATCCCCGAGGGAAATATTTACAGCTTTTGTGTTAGCTAGTATTTTACGTGGTTTGGTTGTAGGAATAGCTTTGTGGCTAGCTGGGTTGTTTTTTGATGCAGCTGTTCCATTGCATGTCGGTTGGGTACTTGTGTTTGCCTTTATGGCATGTGCTATTATGGGGTGTTTTGGTTTGGTGGCAGGCTTATGTTCTGAGAAGTTCGACCAACTGGCTGCATTCCAGAATTTCTTAATTATGCCAATGACATTCTTATCAGGTGTGTTTTATTCTATTCATACACTACCAGATTTTTGGCAAAAAGTATCCTACTTTAACCCAGTTTTTTACATGATTGATGGCTTTCGTTATGGTTTTTTTGGTATTTCAGATGTATCGCCATGGCGTAGCTTTTGCATAGTACTTTTTACTTTTTTACTTGTTACTGCAATTGCTTTAAGAATTTTAGCAAGCGGTTATAAACTACGGACCTAATACATGACAGTTACACCAGAACAAATTCGAGAATATATTACTAGTCACCTACCCTGTGAGCATTGTGAGGTTGAGGGTGATGGAGCACATTTTCAAGCAGTCATTGTGAGTGAAGTGTTTGTTGGAAAACGTTCCATTGCTAGGCATCAGCTTGTGTATGCTGCATTAGGCGATCGAATGAGAGAAGAAATTCACGCTTTATCAATGAGCACATTAACTCCAGAGGAATTTAAAAATAATGGATAAATTACGCATTGTTGGTGGTACGCCGCTGCGTGGGGAAATCACGATTTCTGGGGCTAAAAATGCGGCTTTACCTATTTTATGTGCGGTATTGTTGACTGATGAGCCTGTTATTCTACGCAATGTCCCTGATTTAAATGATGTTAAAACAACAATCCGAGTGCTGGAGCAACTTGGGGTTAAGGTGGAGTGGCTTGAACCAGAGGTGGTTAAGCTGCAAGCCGACAAAGTAACCTCGTATGAGGCACCTTATGAGTTGGTGAAGACTATGCGTGCTTCTATTCTCGTATTGGGTCCGCTTCTTACAAGATTTGGTTCTGCCAAGGTGAGTCTACCTGGCGGTTGTGCTATTGGGCAACGTCCAGTAGATCAACATATCAAGGGGTTAGCAGCGTTATCTGCTGATATTCGAGTTGAACATGGTTTTGTGGTGGCACAAGCCAAGCGTTTAAAAGGAGCCAATATTCGCACTGACATGGTGACGGTGGGAGGTACTGAGCAATTCTTGATGTCTGCAGCTCTTGCTGAGGGTACGACTATTCTTGAGAATGCCGCACGTGAGCCCGAGGTTGTCGATTTAGCAGAGTTATTGATTGCTATGGGTGCAAAGATTTCAGGTCATGGTACAGACCGTATTGTGATTGAAGGCGTGGACAAACTTCATGGTGCCGATTACACTGTAGTAGCAGACCGTATTGAGGCAGGGACATTTTTATGCGCTGTGGGTGCTACAGGTGGTGATATTACTTTACGTAAAGCTGCCCCTCATACGATGGGGGCCACACTGGACAAGCTAATTGAAGCGGGTCTTGAGATTGAAACAGGCGAAGACTGGATTCGTGCCCGCATGAATAAACGACCCAAGGCGGTAAGTATTCGTACACATGAGCATCCAGGCTTTGCGACAGATATGCAAGCCCAAATGATGGCACTCAACACTGTTGCAGAGGGTACGTCTGTTATTGTTGAGAATATTTTTGAAAATCGTTATATGCATGTTCCTGAGCTAGTGAGATTGGGAGCTGACATTTCCCTAGATGGACATACTGCTGTGGTTAATGGAGTAGAAAAACTTTTTGGCGCTAAGGTAATGGCAACAGACTTGCGTGCTTCTGCAAGTCTAGTAATTGCTGCTTTGGTGGCGGAAGGGGAGACGATTATTGATCGTATCTACCATTTAGACCGAGGTTACTCCAAAATAGAAGAAAAGCTTAAAGCCGTTGGTGCCAAAGTTGAACGCATCAAGGGCTGATGGAAAGATGATGAACACTGTAAATGATAATGTGGTAGCCGATGTGAATACTACTGAACAAGATCGTCCTTTAATTACTTTAGCCTTATCTAAGGGGCGAATTTTTGAAGATACATTGCCTTTATTGGCAGAGGCGGGTATTTCTGTAGCAGAAAGTCCAGAAAGTTCCCGCAAATTGATTTTTCCCACTAGTGATCCTTATCTGCGCTTGTTAGTGGTGCGAGCCTCTGATGTGCCTACCTATGTACAATATGGTGCAGCGGATATTGGTATTGCAGGCAAAGATGTCTTGTATGAGCATGGCAAAGAGCATCCTGGCGGACTTTATCAACCGATTGATTTGGATATAGCTAAATGTCGCTTGTCCGTTGCAGTGCGTAGAGGGTTTGATTATGAGGCCGCTGTTAAGCAAGGAGCTCGTTTGCGTGTTGCCACCAAGTATGTGAATGTAGCACGAGAACATTTTGCTCGTAAGGGTGTATATGTTGATATTATCAAACTCTATGGTTCGATGGAGTTAGCCCCTCTTGTGGGATTAGCAGATGCAATTCTAGACGTAGTATCTACTGGAGGCACGCTGCGTGCTAATGATTTAGTAGAAGTAGAAGACGTGTGGCCAGTGTCATCACGATTGATAGTGAATCAGGCCTCTTTAAAAACGAGAGCGAAGTATTTACAACCGTTGATTGATGCCTTTGCAAAAGCTAGCCAAAAATAACCATCTATATGGTTTTAGGTTTACAATGTTCCGATAAAGGATGAAGAAAGGATTTACTATGTCAGTCATTAATCGTTTAGACTCAAAAGAGGTAGATTTTCAATCGCGATTGAAAGCTCTGCTTGCTTTTGAGGCGAGTCAGGATGACGCTATTGAGAGTGCAGTTGCCAATATCTTGCGCGAAGTCAAGGAACAAGGGGACGCAGCTGTGCTTGCTTATACCCAGAAGTTCGATAAGGTAGACGCACAATCCATACAGGATTTAGAAATTCCGTTGGCTGAATGTCAGGTCGCATTGTCATCGTTGCCACCGGCACAGCGCCAAGCGTTGGAGGCCGCTGCCGCTCGTGTGCGAGCGTATCATGAGCGTCAGAAGGCTTCTTCTTGGACATATACCGAGGAGGATGGTACTGTACTAGGGCAGAAGATTTCCCCTATGGACAAAGTGGGTCTCTATGTACCTGGCGGTAAGGCTGCTTATCCCTCTTCTGTGTTAATGAATGCAATCCCTGCCAAGGTTGCCGGTGTAGGTGAAGTGGTCATGGTAACACCCACCCCCAATGGTCAACGTAACCCGCTGGTTTTAGCTGCAGCAGCAGTAGCTGGTGTTGATCGTGTTATCGCGATTGGAGGGGCTCAGGCTGTTGCGGCATTGGCTTATGGTACAGACACAATTGCCCAAGTGGATAAGATTGTCGGTCCTGGTAATGCATTTGTTGCCTCAGCCAAACGTAGAGTCTTTGGTACTGTGGGTATTGATATGGTGGCAGGACCCAGCGAGATTCTGATTGTTTGCGATGGATCGACTCCTGCGGACTGGATTGCAATGGACTTGTTCTCTCAAGCAGAACATGATGAGTTGGCACAAGCTATTTTGCTATGTCCTGATGCAGACTATCTTAATGCTGTAGAAACTTCCATTATGCGTCAGCTAGACGAGATGCCTCGCAAAGATATTATTCGTACGAGCTTGAAAAATCGCGGTGCATTAATTCATGTGGCTGATTTAGATGAGGCCTGTGAGATTGCTAATTTTATTGCCCCTGAACACTTGGAGTTATCTGTGAAGAATGCACAACAATGGGTGGATAAAATTCGTCATGCAGGTGCGATTTTCTTGGGGGCATATAGCTCGGAATCCTTGGGAGATTACTGTGCTGGACCTAATCATGTATTACCCACTTCACGAACAGCACGTTTTTCATCACCTCTGGGTGTTTATGACTTTCAAAAACGCTCCAGCATTATTCAAGTATCGCATACTGGAGCACAGACATTGGGGCGTATTGCAAGCGAGTTAGCTTATGGCGAGGGATTGCAATCCCACGCACGTAGTGCAGAATACCGCCTGGATACTAAAACTTCCTCTTAATCCGCTTACTACTGGAATTGTATATGCGTACAGCAGAGATTACTCGTAATACCAATGAGACTAAAATTAAGGTCTCTATTAACCTAGATGGCACAGGCAAACAATCCATTAACACTGGGGTCCCTTTTCTTGACCATATGATTGATCAAATCGCACGTCATGGCATGATAGATATTGCGATTGAGTGTGATGGTGATACGCATATTGATGACCATCATACAGTAGAAGATATTGGGATTAGTTTGGGTATGGCGGTTGCACAAGCTGTGGGCGACAAAAAGGGGCTTACGCGTTATGGTCACGCATATGTGCCATTAGATGAAGCATTGTCTCGTGTGGTAATTGACTTTTCAGGTCGTCCCGGATTGGAGTTTCATGTGCCATTTACTCGAGCTATGATTGGGCGTTTTGATGTGGATTTGGTACGTGAATTCTTTCAAGGATTTGTGAACCATGCACTAGTGACTGTGCATATTGATAATTTACGCGGAATTAACTCACATCATCAAGCAGAAACAGTGTTTAAGGCATTTGGCAGAGCATTGCGTATGGCAACGACACCGGACCCTCGTGCAGCGGGTATGGTGCCATCAACCAAAGGAGTGCTCTAATGCGTACAACGATTGCCATCGTTGATTATGGTATGGGTAATATCCACTCAGTAGAGCGTGCATTGCGTTATGCTGCACCTGAGGCAAATGTCTATCTTGCCAATACGGTTGAAATGCTTGAGAAAGCCGATCGAGTTGTGCTGCCAGGCCAAGGTGCCATGCGTGATTGCATGCAAAATCTGGAGCAATCAGGTCTCAAAGAGGCTCTTTTAACAGCCTCTCGCACTAAGCCTTTATTGGGGGTTTGTGTTGGTGAGCAGATGTTGTTTGAACACAGCCAAGAAGGAGGAGTGCCTTGCCTTGGTATTTTCCCAGGAGAGGTCAAAAAATTTGAAGGGGAGCTTTTTGCTAAGCCTCATCATAATGACCACCAAGAGCATCTTAAAGTCCCTCATATGGGTTGGAGTCAAGTCAAACAAGAACGTGACCATCCCATATGGGATGGGATTCCTGATAATAGTTATTTTTATTTTGTTCATAGCTATTATGTACAACCAGCAGATACTGACCTAACAGTAGGTAGTACCTTATATGGTTATCCTTTTACTTGTGCAGTAGCACGTGATAATATTTTTGCGGCCCAGTTCCACCCTGAAAAGAGTGCAGAACAGGGACTACGTTTGTATCGTAATTTCGTAGAATGGAAAATTTAATGTTTTCTCTACGTAAATGAGGTATAAATACACTTTGATGGGAACTTTGCTTAACAAGTGAAGCATTTTTGGCAATTTTTATAGTTAAACTTTTATGTTGTTAATTCCTGCAATTGATCTTAAAGATGGTCGTTGTGTACGCTTACGCCAAGGCGAACTTAACGATGCGACAGTTTTTTCTGATGACCCTGCTGCTATGGCGCAACAATGGCTAGATAAGGGTGCCAGTCGACTGCATTTGGTTGACTTAAATGGAGCTTTTGCAGGTAAACCGAAAAATGCAGAAGCAATCAAGCAAATTTTAAAAGTCATTGATGATGAAATTCCTGTTCAAATTGGTGGAGGTATCCGTAATATGGATACGATTGAAACCTATCTTGATATGGGATTGGAGTATGTGATTATTGGCACAGCTGCTGTTAAAGACCCCTTATTTCTACAAGACGCATGCTCAGCATTCCAAGGGCATATCATTGTGGGATTGGATGCCAAGGACGGCAAAATTGCTACTGATGGCTGGAGCAAAGTGACTAAGCATGATGTGATTACAACTGCTCAACGCTTTGAAGATTTAGGTGTAGAGGCGATTATTTATACTGATATAGGTCGCGATGGCATGTTGTCTGGTGTCAATGTAGAAGCGACATTAAAGCTTGCTCAAGCAGTGAATATTCCTATTATCGCTTCAGGTGGCGTACATGATATGAATGATATTCGCACATTGGCTCCTTTGACCAAAGATGGTGTTGAGGGAGTTATTCTTGGTCGTAGCATTTACGAGGGTACACTGGATTTTGAAGAGGCTTTACGCTACGTAGAGGCTTTAGAGGACGAAAATTGAATACACCATTGTCCACACTCACTAAGCGCATTATCCCTTGTTTAGATGTGACAGCAGGTCGTGTTGTAAAGGGGGTAAATTTTGTTGAACTGCGCGATGCAGGAGATCCTGTTGAGATTGCCCGTCGCTATAATGAGCAAGGTGCTGATGAACTGACTTTTCTAGACATTACAGCAACAAGTGATGATCGGGATTTGATTTTGCCGATTATTGAACAGGTGGCTTCACAGGTTTTTATTCCGCTCACTGTTGGTGGTGGGGTAAGGGAAGTAAAAGATGTGCAACGCTTGTTGAATGCAGGTGCTGATAAAGTGTCTATCAATAGTGCGGCTGTTCATCGTCCTGAATTAGTGTTAGAGGCAAGTCAGTACTATGGCTCTCAGTGCATTGTGGTGGCGATTGATGCTCGTAAGGTAAGTCAAGTGGGTGAACCCAATCGTTGGGAAGTTTATACTCATGGAGGACGTAAGCCTACTGGTATTGATGCTGTAGAATGGGCTATGAAAATGGCGGACTATGGTGCTGGCGAGATTTTGCTAACCAGCATGGACAAGGACGGCACAAAATCAGGTTTTGATTTGGACTTAACTCGTGCAATTTCTGATGCTGTTGCTATTCCAGTTATTGCCTCTGGTGGGGTAGGAAATTTACAGCATCTTGCAGATGGCGTGACCAAAGGACGAGCAAGTGCAGTATTGGCAGCAAGTATTTTCCATTATGGAGAGCATACCATTGCTGAGT
Organism: Pelistega europaea; assembly: GCF_013133775.1. Classification (GTDB taxonomy): domain Bacteria; phylum Pseudomonadota; class Gammaproteobacteria; order Burkholderiales; family Burkholderiaceae_B; genus Taylorella; species Taylorella europaea. Next base: position 16,384 of record NZ_JABGBO010000011.1, read on the forward strand.
GTAAAGATTTTATGGCACAACAAGGGATTGTCGTAAGGAGAGCATAATGAGTGCTTGGTTAAAACAAGTGCACTTTGATGATAATGGATTAATTCCAGCCATTGCCCAAGATTATCAGACGGGTCGAGTATTGATGATGGCATGGATGAACCATGAGGCTTTACAAGAAACAGTAAAGACCAAGGTGGCAGTGTACTGGTCGCGCTCTCGCAAGAAATTATGGCGTAAGGGTGAAGAGTCTGGCCATACACAAAAAATTCATGAAATTCGTTTAGACTGTGACCAAGACGTGATTTTACTTAAAGTAGAGCAGGTTGGTGGAATGGCTTGTCATACTGGTCGTGAGAGTTGTTTTTACCTGCGTTTAGAAGGCGATGATCCTCAATGGGTAGAGGCAGATGCTGTGATTAAAGACCCTAAAGATATTTATAAGAATCCCCATGAATAATACTGATATGTCTCATTTTTTAGCGGAATTAGCAGATACCATAGAAAGTAGATTACCTGCTCGAGGTGGAAACCCTGAAACATCCTATATTGCTAAACTCTATCACAAAGGTGAGGATAGCTTTCTTAAAAAAATTGGGGAAGAAGCAACAGAACTTGTGATGGCGTGCAAAGATGCTAAACACGATAGAATCGTTGCTGAAGCTGCTGATTTGTGGTTTCATAGTATGGTGGCCTTGGCTTATTATGGTCTCCGTCCTGAACAAGTGATTAATGAGTTGGCGCGCCGAGAGGGTGTTTCAGGGCTAGTCGAGAAAGCCTCACGCAAAGAGTAAATTTTATCTTTTAACAAAATTGATGTAACTAAATGATTAGGAGTGATTATGGGTGGATTAAGTATTTGGCACTGGTTAATTGTGCTTCTTGTAGTAGTATTAATCTTTGGAACAAAGAAACTTCGCAATGTGGGTGAAGACCTGGGTGGTGCTGTGAAAGGCTTTAAAAAAGGGATGCAAGAAGCAGATGATCAAGCTGCACTCACACAAAAGAAAGCCGATGATACCACGACAGCAGATGTTAATGCTAAGGAAAAGGCAGAATAATTCCTTACCTAGGGATAATTATTTATGTTCGGTTTGAGTTTTAGTGAGCTGTTGGTCATTGGTGTAGTGGCTCTGATTGTGTTAGGACCAGAGCGTCTGCCTAAAGTAGCACGTACTGTGGGATTGCTAATGGGGCGTGCTCAACGTTATATGAGTGATATTAAAAGCGATATACAACGCGAGATGGACATCCAGGAGCTTAGTAAGGTAAAAAATGAGGTGGAGTCCGCTGCATCGCAGATTCGCCAAAGCCTCGATAAAACCGTTGCTGATATTAAAGATCCTTTATCTGTCTTAAAAAATGAGGTAGAAGATAGGGCACAGCAGCTCAAACAGGAAATTACTCAAGAATTACCTGATTTATCGGCACTAAAACCCAAAACGGATACTAAAACAGACAATCAAGATAATCCTGACAAGAAAACGACATCATGAGCCAACAACAACCTCAATTAGAAGGCCCTGAGGATAAAGACGAATCACTGATTTCGCACTTAATAGAGTTGCGTTCGCGGTTATTATATGCCGTGCTTTCAGTGCTGGTTGTCTTTATTGTGTTGTGTATTTTTCCTGGTAGCAAGGCACTATATGATTTTCTCGCCCATCCTATGGCAGCTACCTTGCCCGCAGGGGATAAAATGATTGCCTATGGGGTTATCACTCCGTTTTTGGTTCCTTTGAAAGTGACCTTGTTGGTGGCCTTTGTGGTGGCATTGCCCTTTGTTTTGTATCAAGTTTGGGCATTTGTGGCACCAGGGTTATATAAACATGAAAAACGGCTTGTGCTTCCTGTGATTGTTTCTAGCTACATCCTCTTTTTTGTGGGGATGGCATTTTGCTATTTCTTCGTCTTTCAGACAGTTTTTCACTTTATCGCTACCGTTTCACCAGACAGCATTAATTTTGCTCCTGATATAGAAGCCTATCTGGATTTTGTGATGACTATGTTTATGGCATTTGGTCTCACTTTTGAGGTGCCTGTCGTTGTGTTGGTGTTAGTCGGTACAGGTATGGTGAGTGTGGATAAGCTCAAGAAAGCTCGAGGCTATGTCATTGTCGGTGCATTTGTTGTAGCGGCTGTGCTTACCCCTCCTGATGTGATTAGTCAATTTATGATGGCAGTCCCTTTAATCCTGCTTTATGAGTTAGGTATGGTAGCTGCAAAGTTGGTGCGTCCTAAGTCTGACTGAGCTGTTTTTTTAGTCTGGGCGAGTTCCTAATACAACAGGGACGGTTGCTGTTTTTCCATTGTGCAACACCTTGAGAGTAATTTCTGTGCCAGGCTTGAGTGGAGAGATGGCGTTCATCAGCTGATTCGCACTGATGATGCTTTTCTGATTGAGCTCAACCACGATGTCTCCCACGGCTAGTTTTGCTTTGGCAGCAGGACCATTAGCAACAACAGAGGCGATAATCACACCACGAGTTTCTTTGAGATTAAAAGCTTTGGCAATATCGGTAGTGACCTCTTGCAACTCCACACCGAGCCAACCACGAGTTACTTTACCTGTTTCAATGATTTCATGCATGATTTTAAGAGCCGTCTCAGCCGGAGTTGCAAAACCAATGCCTAGTGATCCGCCAGCATCTCCTTCGGAGTAAATAGCTGTATTTATTCCGATAAGATTGCCATTGACATTAATAAGTGCCCCGCCAGAATTACCAGGATTAATGGCCGCATCAGTTTGGATAAAATTTTCATAAGTATTAAAGCCTAGCCCAGAACGTCCTAACGCAGAAATAATCCCCATGGTTGTTGTTTGACCTACATCAAAAGGATTCCCAATAGCGAGAACCACATCACCAACATGAAGTTTTTCGTTTGCATCATAAGGGATGGGTACGAGACCTTGAGCTTCAATTTTAAGTACTGCTAAATCAGTATCTGGGTCTGCACCGATAAACTTACCTTGAAATTTGCGTCCGTCATAGAGGGCTATCTCAATAGAGTCGGCAGCTTCTACAACATGGTAGTTAGTAAGAATATAACCATCTGCTGTAGCAATGACACCCGATCCTAAGTCAGTTGGGGTGTTAAGTTTTTGGCGACGAGCCTGTTCTTGAATAAAAGCACGTAGAGCAGGGACATCAGGGAGGTTTTTAAACGACGAGTCTATCCGTTTGGTTGTGTATACATTGACCACAGATGGAGTGGCTAATTCTACCGCTCCTGCATAAGAAGTAATAATGGTTGTGGTTTGATCAGGCTTGTCTGCTGGGGCATCTTGAATCTTAACGACAGCTGTTGGTTGCTGGCTAAGCGGAGTATTTAGTAGGAATTTATGCACCCACGCAGGACGTAATGTTGCCAAAATAAACACGATGGCAAGACAAACAGCGACAGTTTGAGAGAAAATAGACCATATACGTTGCATAAAGGTGATCTTCAATGAGTTTAGTTAGTCGTCAAATGTTAAGCCAATGGCTTAGTCAGTCCCTAGAAATTTATAACTTTAAAGATTATGCCCCGAACGGTTTACAGCTACAAGGAAAGCCTTTTATCAAAAAGGTTGTCATGGGTGTGACCGCCTCCAAAGCATTGTTGGAACATGCTGCTCACATCCATGCTGATGCTGTTATCGTTCATCACGGTTGGTTTTGGAAAAACGAAAACCCATGCATTACTAGTATGAAGTATGAACGTATCGCGTATGCGATTCAACAGGAATTAAATATTTTTGCATATCATTTACCTCTTGATGCCCATCCCGTATGGGGAAATAACGCCCAACTTGCACGTGTGTTGGGCCTTCAGGTTAGTAGGGTGGATAACAAGCCAGAGACCTGCGGACAGGGTAATTTAATCTGGATGGGTAGTCCACCAGACGGTCTAGAGAAACTAGGCGATTTAGAACTACACATTGCTACAATTTTGCAGCGCAAACCGTTGTTTATAGGCAACAAAGAACAACGTGTTTCCCGTATTGCATGGTGTACAGGGGGGGCACAAAGCTTTTTTGAAGATGCAATTGCGGCAGGTGCAGAGGCATTTATTACAGGAGAGGCTTCCGAACAAAATTTTCATATAGCCAATGAAACTGGTGTGGCCTTTTTTGCTGCAGGCCACCATGCTACTGAACGTTATGGGGTGCAGGCTTTAGGGCATGCACTCAAAGAGCAGTTCCCTGCGCTAGAGGTGGTTTTTGTAGACATACCAAACCCTATCTGACGTATAACCATGCCGTTTTTCGTGTTGCAGTTACACCGTATTTTATAAAAGTGTCGTATTCTTGCTACGGTCTATGGCAACGTTTTTGTATTATTTGGTGAGGTAGTTTGCGAGTAGCTGTAAAAATTTTATGCAAAAGCCCCAAAACTTCATGTTGGGGCTTGCTACTACTCAGGCTATTCAATTCAACTTAAGTCAATAATCAGTTATTTTTTAAGTGCATCGCGGATTTCGCGTAATAAAACAATATCTTCTGGATCTGGTTCTGCAGCTTTTTCTTCTTCAAAGCGGGCACGTGCCTTGGCGATAGATTTCACGAAGATAAAGACAACCAACGCTAAAAGAATGAAGTTAATTAAGATGGTGATAAAGTTTCCATAGGCAAAAACCGTTGCACCTGCCTCTTGTAAAGCAGCTAAAGTTTGTGGGCCTGTATAGCCTTCTGGTTGTGATAATACAATGAATTTATTAGAAAAATCGACATTTCCGCCGATGAGAAAATTTACTAAAGGCATAATCACGTCTTTGACTAAAGAGTCAATAATCTTACCGAAAGCTCCTCCGATAATCACACCGACTGCTAAATCAATCATATTGCCTTTAACTGCAAATTCTTGGAATTCTTTTAAAAAACCTTTACTCATAATTTGTGTCCTTTATTTCCTTGAATTGAATAGACGGTATATAATAATAAGATAAGTTTAAATAAACTATCATAAATGTGTTATTTTTTTACACCTTGGCAGTATCAATAAGGATCGATAATGAGTCAGGATTCAAATTTACATCAAAATGAAGGGCAGTCTTCACCAGACGTCTTGCCCGATGACCCTTCGCGTCGTTTCTGGTTAGGCACGGCCTGTGCTGTGGGTGGTGTGGCTGGTGTTGCGACGTTGACACCGTTTGTCGCATCAATGAACCCATCTGATCGCGCAAAAGCAGCTGGTGCTCCTATCACTGTTAACTTGAGTGTTATTGCTCCAGGCACGATGATTACCGCAGAATGGCAAGGTAAGCCAGTGTGGGTATTACATCGCACACCTGAGATGATTGAAGGCCTCAAGAAAAATGACCCTTTCCTTGCCGATCCCAACTCTGATCGTCCAGGATTTACCCCAGACTATGCTAAAAATACCAATCGCTCTCGCAAACCAGAGTGGCTGGTAGTTGTTGGTATTTGTACACACTTGGGCTGTTCTCCTTCTCCTCGCTTTGCCGTGGGTGGTTCAGAGGGTATGCCAGCTAACTGGGAAGGTGGCTTCTTGTGCCCTTGTCACGGTTCACGCTTCGATTTGGCTGGTCGCGTGTTTAAAAACCAACCAGCTCCAGATAATCTTTTGGTGCCACCATATTACTTTGTGGATGACAACACAATTATGGTTGGTTTGGAACAAGCAGCAGGCTAGTTTTGCCTCATTAACTAAGGGAGCCTTTACATGGCCGGCGATAAAGTTGTAGAAACAAAGGGATTTTTAGGTTGGATTGACCACCGTTTCCCTGCAAGTAAACTCTGGAAAGAACATCTCAGTGAGTACTATGCTCCTAAGAATTTCAATTTCTGGTATTTCTTTGGTTCATTGGCATTATTGGTATTAGTGATTCAAATCGTCACTGGTATCTTTATGGTGATGCACTATAAACCTGATGCAGATTTAGCGTTTGCTTCGGTTGAGTATATTATGCGCGAAGTGCCTTATGGCTGGATTATCCGCTATATGCATTCTACTGGCGCGTCTATGTTCTTCGTGGTGGTGTATTTACATATGCTACGAGGTATGTTCTATGGTTCATACCGTAAACCTCGCGAACTAGTGTGGATTTTTGGTGTGGCAATTTTCCTCTGTTTGATGGCAGAAGCTTTCTTTGGCTACCTCTTACCTTGGGGCCAAATGTCATTCTGGGGAGCACAAGTAATCGTTAACTTGTTCTCTGCAATTCCTTTTGTTGGTCCAGACTTATCTGTATGGATTCGTGGTGACTTCGTGGTATCTGATGCGACACTTAATCGCTTCTTTGCTTTCCACGTGATTGCTATTCCATTAGTGCTTATTGGTTTGATTGCTGCTCATATTATTGCGTTGCATGAAGTAGGCTCTAATAACCCAGACGGTATCGAAATTAAGGCCAAGAAAGACGCCAATGGTCGTCCACTAGATGGTATTCCATTCCACCCTTATTACTCAGTGCATGACTTGGTAGGTGTGTCTGGTTTCCTTATCGTGTTTGCAGCGATTATGTTCTTCGCTCCAACTATGGGCGGTTACTTCTTAGAGTCTAATAACTTCTTACCAGCTGACCCATTCAAAACTCCTCCTCACATTGCACCAGTATGGTATTTCACACCTTTCTATTCTATGTTGCGTGCAACAACTGACGAGTTTACATGGGCATTGGTCGCTTTTGCATTAATCTTTGCTGTGGGTATCCTTCTTAGCAAGAAGATTAAAGCACCTTGGAAACTTATCTTCCCTGTAATTTTAGTGGTGGTAGCCGTATTGCTTCGTGTCTTTGATGCGAAGTTCTGGGGTGTGGTTGTTATGGGTGGTACAGTGGTTATCCTTGGTTTCTTGCCTTGGTTAGACCAATCACCAGTAAAATCTATCCGTTATCGTCCAGGTTGGCACAAACTTGTCTACGCTATCTTCATTATTGACTTCGTAGTATTAGGTGTTATTGGTACTAAAGCACCATCTCCTGTGCTCAATATCATTTCACAAGTGGGTACGGTTGTGTATTTGGCATTCTTCTTCTTTATGCCAATTTGGAGCCGTTTGGGTACGTTCAAGCAAGTGCCTGAGCGTGTAAATTACCACCCTCACTAAGATTTTTGAGGAAATAACATGATTAAAAAGATTTTAGGCGCATTACTTATGGTGGTCTCAGTCGGTGGCGGTGTAGCCACCGCTTCTGAGGGTGGCTATCCTTGGGACGTTGCTCCTGTGCCAGTCACTGATAAAGCTGCTTTACAACATGGTGCGAAGTTATTTATTAACTACTGTATGAACTGTCACGGCGCAAGCTTATTGCGTTACAACAACCTCACTCAAATTGGTCTTACAGAGCGCCAAATTGAAGAGAACTTGTTATTCACAGGCAAGAAAGTGGGCGATAAAATGACAATCGCAATGAAACCCAAAGATGCTAAGTTATGGTTTGGTGCAACACCACCTGACTTGTCTTTGATGGCACGTGCTAAGGCAGAGAACTTAGGTCAACCAGGTACAGATTATATCTATACCTACTTACGCACTTTCTATCGTGATCAGTCACGTCCTTTAGGTTGGAATAATCTTGTATTCCCTAATGCAGGTATGCCTAACCCACTTTGGGAAAAACAAGGCCCTGTAGAGGTGACTTTCAAGGATATTCACAAGGTTGAAAAAGACGGTGCAGAGCAATGGGTTGAGACCGTCTCTAAAGTAGACGCTCAAGGCTATAAATCTGTTATCAGCGAGACTGCCCTTTCTGACTATAAAGGTGAAGGTGGTAGTCATGCAGAGATTCATTACCTTGATAAAGACAAACAAGCCCTCTATGATAAAGATGTGGCTGACTTGACTGCCTTTATGGGCTGGATGGCTGAGCCTCAACAAGAGTTCCGCAAGACACTTGGTGTGTGGGTATTGTTCTTCTTGTCAATCTTATTTGTTGTTATTTGGCAGTTGAATAAAGCCTACTGGAAGCATGTTAAGTAATTGCTAGCGTTCGCTTTCAAAAAGGGTGAGCCATGTGTTCACCCTTTTTGTTTATCCTGTTTTGTGGATTTCTCTTTTTTTTATTTCCTCTGAAAGTGTTGAGGTTCTCGGCTGTTGTGAGTAAGTCTAGGTGGACAGTATTTGCTCATAAAATAAGGCAAATAAGAAAGAGGGGGTTATAGGAAATAAGAGAGGCGGTTTGAAATTGCTATAGCATTTCTTGTAGAATAGTAGATTGTAATTTGTGAAGCTAGATAGGGTAGTGGGGTGGTCAGTTTTGGTACGACCAATGCTGGCATAGCTTACTAGATTTCTAAAAATATCCCTGATTTTGGCATTTTTGCTAATACATTTTTATAAAAGGAGTCGCACATTATGATGGTGCTTTACTCTGGCACAACGTGCCCATTTTCACAACGTTGCCGTTTTGTTTTGTATGAAAAAGGCATGGATTTTGAAATTAAGGATATCGACCTATTTAATAAGCCAGAAGATATTTCTGTGATGAATCCTTATGGTACTGTGCCTATCTTAGTTGAGCGTGATTTGATTTTGTACGAATCTAATATTATTAATGAGTACATTGATGAGCGCTTCCCTCATCCACAGTTGATGCCTGCGGATCCTATTATGCGCGCGCGTACTCGTTTGTTCTTGCATAACTTTGAGAAAGAGTTATTTGTGCACGTATCTGTGTTAGAAGACCGCACTAAAGCGCATGACGAGGCTTTGTTGAACAAAACGCGTGCGATTATTCGTGATCGTTTATCGCAAATTGCACCATTGATGGTGAAAAATCGCTATATGCTTGGTGATGAGTTCTCTATGTTAGATGTAACTATGGCTCCATTATTGTGGCGCTTGGATTACTATGGTATTGAATTGCCTAAAGGTGCTGCACCTATTCAGAAATATGCTGAGCGTATTTTCTCTCGTCCGGCCTTTATTGAGGCGCTGACACCATCAGAGAAAGTGATGCGCCGTTAATTAAGCATTGCTTAAGTATTTTCTTGAGTCGACTTTTGATTTTTCAGTTACTTGTTTTGTTGAGGCTAAATCGTTATTTAATAGTGCGGATTGCGTTATTAGCAAGTAGATGAGTTGTGCATCGTTGAATGATAGGATGCAGTTTCGTTGAGCAACGGTTTGTATTTGATGGTCGATAAAATATATTGACTGAAATAAGAAGTGGGATGAGATTGGGCATTGGCTGTATTGGTTGATGCCCTTATTTTTGAAAAAATATTTATTGTTGAGGAGTTCCTATGTTACCTCCTAGTAGCAAACCTTATTTAGTCAACGCCATTTATGAATGGTGTGTAGATCAAGGTTATACCCCCTATATGATGGTTAAGGTGGATAAGCATTGCCGTGTGCCACAAGCCTATGTACGTGATGGTAGTATTGTGCTTAACGTGAATCCTGAGGCTGTTAAGGATTTTGTCATGAGCGACGGTTGGGTGGGTTTCACCGCACGTTTTAATGGCGTAGCACAGATGGTGAGCTTTCCCATTACGGCGATTGCTGCCGTATATGCACGCGAAACCCAAGAGGGCATGGGGTTTGAGGTGACGGAGTATCAAGGGGACGATAGTCCTAGCGATGATGGTGATGCTGATGCTGATGCTTCTTCTTCAAATACACCTCCTAAGAAACCGACATTTAGTTTGGTGGAGTAGGGAAGCTAAAGGTTTTGTGTTCAGATGACCTTTCGGTGCACTGATATTGATTGATGTGCTATGAATGGAAAGGTCGTCGCTATGACGTTTGACATGAGGATGGATTCACAAACACAATGCTTTCTTTCTTTAGAATGAGTCATGAAGCAGTAAATTTGTTGTTAAACAACAACGCTGATGCAAATAAAGCAAATTAATTGCGGTAACACTTGCCAAAACCTAAAAACCTACCTATAATTATATCTTCTTTCGATGCCGGCTTAGCTCAGCAGGTAGAGCAGCTGATTTGTAATCAGAAGGTCACGAGTTCGATTCTTGTAGCCGGCACCACAGAATTTTAAGCCCATATCTTCGGATATGGGCTTTTTACGTTTCTGGTTTGTAAACAGGTGTAGAACTCTTGCGCCTTTTTAAACATAAAGTCTCTCTGGTTCACACAATGCTAGATATAGCTAATTTTTAAAGACTACCTTATCGAAAGACGCATATTTCATTATTTGATGAAATAAATTTACCTCTTCCTTATTTTTGGATTGCCATTTTTGCAAATGATGACGATGACCAAAGAACAGAAGATGACGTCTTGCCCGTGAGCAAGCCACATTTAATCGCTTTTTATCCAAGATGAAGTTAAGATTGCCTTCTGTGCGAACTGTAGAGTAGCACACAATATCGGCCTCACTGCCTTGAAAAGCATCGACGGTGTCCACGGCTACAGAAACAGCACCAAGTTTTTCATCTTGCATATTCCAGCCGATTTGACCAAGGATGCGACGAATACAATGCTTCTGTGCGCTATAGGGTGTAATTACTGCAACGGAAATGGGGTTCGGATAATCACGCTTGGAGAGTATTTTTAGGAAATCAGCAATGGCAAAGGCTTCAAGTTCATTGCTTTTGCTTGTACCGCATTGCTTTTGCGTGCCCTTCACATCAACCCAATAAATACTCTTTTCTAAGAGATATTGACTGTCAAAATGCGTGTCAGAAAGCCCATTAAAGAGCCTCCGTTTACCCTGTGGACTATAAAAAAGATTAGCCACGAGATTGCCAATATCAGGTGCCATGCGATATTGTTTATTCAGTGTTTCCTTACACTCGGCAGGCAAGCGATTAAACATCAATTCAAAAAAGCTTTCTTCAAAGAAATTTTCTTGTAAAAACTCGAGCGCTTGCGTTGCTTCGTCATCGCGAAGCATGGGAGCAATACTTGGCGGTAGTTGATAGTGATCGCCCACCAAAACCACTTTTCTTGATCGTAGAATAGGAATGAGAATTTCAGGGACTGTTGCTCGCCCAGCTTCGTCAATGATGGCGACATCAAATTGAAGTTGGTCAATGCCTCCTTTGTTTGTCGCTAACCCTACACAAGTTGCTCCTACTAAGTTACGATTATTAAGTAAAGTGATAAAGAGCTCTTCTTGTCCTTTAGGGTTTTGTGAGAGCTGAGTAAGTTTTGCATACCATGAATAGCAAAGCGTTTGTTCATCCCCTGCTAAATGAGTTGCTGCTTGGATAGCGCTATTATTTAATTGACTTATAAAGTCGTTATATTGTTTGTTAAAAGACAAGGTCTGCACACTGGCACTCATTTTGTCCTGATTACCAATGCGTATGGCTTGTAGGGAGGAAGAAAAGCGAGATTGGTGTTTTTCTAAAAACTTGCTTAATGCATTGTCAACAGCGGTGTTTTGTTGAGAAACGACCAGCACACGGCAATGTGGATTTCTCAAGAATAATTGATAAAGAATTTCTACAATGGCTGTCGTTTTCCCTGCACCCGGTGGACCTTGAATCAAGGCAATATTAGGCTCTCTCAGTGCTAAACGCACCACATCTTTTTGGCTTTCGTCCAATTGGGTAGACCAAGCAATGTCGGTAGATATTTCTTCCTGATTAGGTAGGTAGTTTTCAGGCGCTAATAAAATATTCTTCAAGGCTGGATTAACCATGCGATCCATGGAAAAATCCTCTAGTGCTTGTTCCTGTCGTTTGAGAGGGACACTAGGAATGCTGACGACTAGGCGTAGCATGCAATCTGCATCGTTGTTGAAAAGGAATGAACCCTCAATTTTGATGCGACCTTCTTGCGAGGTATAGAGAGGTGGACGGTAATCGTAACGTGTTGCAGGAACATAGTCAGCTCGCTCTTTGTCCCAGTAATCTAAATGGATGCAGTATTCAGGACGAAGAGAGGATTCTTCATCAAGCACTTCCTTGAGTTTTGGATATAATTGATTAAAGTGATCAATGAACGGTTCTGGTAATAAGGCTTTTGAAATGGTTAGCGTGTTATTCGCTAAATCGTAATCGGCTATGCTTAGGGGAAATGTCAATACCGTGTTTTCATCTAGGTTTCGTTGGTACGCGATGACGCGTTCCCAATGTTGGTAAAAGCGTGCTTGTGCAAGACGAATCGGCGAATCACTTAAGTCTCGCATAGCTTGGGTACAGAAGTGGAGAAATTCTTTTATTCCGTAGTCCCAGCCTATTTGTTCGGCACGTGCGAGTTTGTGATCAATGAGAATGAAACTGAAAGGAGTATCTAGCCCAACGGATAAGTGATTGCCTTGGGTGACTTGCTGGACTTCTAATAGTGAGAGGTCGTTGCTCACTTGACAATCTATTCTGACAGACGACTTAGCAAGAGAAATCATGCCGGTAGCAGGGATATATGCTAATAGTGTCCAATGTTCGTTGGGGTGCCAGAATGCATCATCCGTAATTTGTCGAAGATGATGTTCTTGAATGCTGATGTAGAGCTGTTGGTATTGTTGGGCGGATTTGGTAGCATAATTAAATTGACTTACTTCAATGCCCCAACCATCTGGATTAAATGGATTTTTATGTAATGTTAAATCGTATGCACTCGGAAAAACAAGTATTTTTTGACCTGTTAGAAGTTTTAGTCCTGGGTGTTTTAGTTGATCTAGAGGCAGATGAGCCGGTACCATCCCATCACAGAGGAATCCTCTAGCATTTTTTCCCTTAATGCGGTCTACAACGAATTCTATGGGTTCTTCAGGCAGGATATGGTGGTAATAAATCTCACCACGAGCAACACAGCCATAGAAAAGATGGGAGTGTTCTTTATGTACAGACTTAATCAGTACAGGGATATCATCGCCATATTTTAGGGCGAGAGCGTTTTGGGTATTGTACTCGCGACCAAAGGAAATGGTATGATTAAAGGGGGCTAATTCTTTGCCTACTTCACTCATGGAAACTAACACGAGTTTGCCAGGATAAAGCCATTCAAGGGGCAAAGAAGAATTAATAGGAGGCAACCCAATCAATTGTTCAAAGTTTTCTTGTTCTACGAAATCATCTATTAGCACTTCCATATAATCAAGATAGCGGCGATATTCTTCCAACCGTATGAAGGCATCTTCCAAGCGTGCGTACTCGCGTCGTAACGCTGATTTGCGATAAGGGCTGGAGGTTTTATCGTTAATTTCTTGATCAATTGTGAGCCTTATGTGCTGCAAGTCTTCTGGTATACTTGCAACAGCAGTTCGGCGCTCTTGAATGTTCTTTTTCAAAAACTGAGCTTGAGCATCAGCTAGCGTTCGTTGGTGTTTTTGACGTGCAATGGCATCCCACGTCTGTGCTTTTTCTAGCTCCTGCAAATTCTTTTGTCGTCTTTCTTCGGCTTGCTTTTGTCGCTCTTTTTCTTCTTCTGTGTTGATGTCATAAAGCCAATCAATAGCGGTGGCGCTGGCTAGTACGACGAGCCCCGCTATAATAATGATAGTTTTCTCATCCATCTTATCTTAGTCTTGATTTTGTAATGCCTTTAACAGATTGCAAGCCTCTTCAGCCGAAATGGTTCCTGACGCTAACAAATCAAGAATTTTTTCTCTCGCCGATGCTTTTTTATCAAGGTTCTGCCCCTGTTGGGTTAATGCGGTCATATTGCGTTCATGTTGATCTTTGTTGGCTTCTTTTTCATTATCCAACTCAGCGAGGCGTTCAGTGTGTTTTAATTGAGATTTTGCTAAGTCTTTTTGAGCAAGATTTACCTCTTTTTCGCATTCTATGTGGATTTGTTTAGTTTTTTCTTTTTCTTTGGCGAGATCAAAACTAGCTTTGAAAGTATCTATCGATTTACCTACGAGGTTTAACGTCTTGTTTAAATCAAGGTTTCCTCCTGTTTTAGGTTCTGTATTGTTATCATTCTTTTTTTTCGTTGTCGCTAGAGCATGTTTCATTGGGACCTCCAGTTATATCCAGTAAAAGTGATAGCGTACTATTAATACAATTGTCAAGTAAAACCTGTAAATGAATGAGTTCCCCAAATGCGCCAGATTGTGACCGTTGTTTCATCAGCAACTGATGCATACGTTTTAGCAGAGCGAGTTGGTCGCGAATCTGTTGTTGAGTGAGTTGACTTTGTTTATTATATTCTATTGATTGGTATTCTTTTTTTTGTAGGAATATTTCTTGTTCTTTTTGTAATTTTTGTCGGCCTAAATCGTTTTTTTCTAATTGCAGACTGAGCTTTTTTTCGAGTGTCTCGTTTTCTATGCGGAGTTGTTTGGTGATTTCAGTTTCTGCACAATAGCGCAAATATGAGCCAGTAGCTTGAATAACTGCTTTTGTGGCATCTATCCATACCAGAATAGGGTTCATCTTGCTGACTGCCCCTTTAGCACCGTGACGGATAAGCATTCCACCATATTTGAGGAGATGCTCATTTTGGTGGGCGTTGTCTACAACTCTAGCGAATATATCAACTGTTTTCATACTGCTAATGAGAAAGTGTGTTTTTAACGAAGGAAAGAACTTATAACGAAATCTATAATTTGCTCTGCAGTAGTTTTTTCTTCTTGTTTCGGAACTGTATAGTGCCTTGTTCTTGGTGCGGTCACCTGTTTCTTTACAGAATTGGAGGATTGTTTTGCTTTATGATGAGGCATGACATCAGCCTGCGCATCACGCGAGAATCTTTTTCCAGAGTGTTCGTTTAGTTTTGTTCTCGTATTTTGGGTGTGTCTTTGGGCTGTACTCGTAGTTTGTTTTTTAACCTCATCAATGTTCTTCTTTATGATAGGTTCTTGCTCGTCAACAAAGAAAATACCCTCTTTGGGAGTGTTTTTTAGGTTTTTGATGAGAAAATCTCGGTTAAAAGAGAGTGGTTGCCAGTTCTGTATGAGGCGGTACTGACGATTAAAACCTATATCGCGTGTAAGTTTGAGCTGCTTAAGTAAATCTGGAACAGCATTTTGCAGGCATATCTCGTCTACATTAGGCCAATACCATTTTGTTCCCAATGCCGCACATTGCTGCTCATCTAGGAGTTGTTCGGGGGTAACATCTAACTTGCTAAAATTATTCATGAGCAAGCTATCCTCTGGCAGTCTATCCTGTAATGAAGCAGGGAAACCGGTTGGTAGGCTATAGCTTGTTTTTAGACAGAGAACTGGACTGAGTAATTTGTATTGTCCACTATGACCTATGAGTAAGTTCCGTGTATCCAGAGGGACGCTAATAGCATACACTTTACCGATGTCAGGAGGCGTGTATCGTACAACCAGTTCCCATTCTTTTTCATAAAAGCTACCCTCTGGAAAGCATTCATTAAAAACACCAAAAATGTGATGAAAGTAGGCCTCGTGGCGATGTAGTAGACGTCTTTTTTGCCTTTCACAGTCTTCGTTCCAGTCTTGGGTGGACCAAAAATTTTGCTGTTTAGCCTTGTCATCTGTGGGAGAGTCATGAATTATATAGCATGAAGCAGGGGAGTCGATAATTTCTGGCATCAGAGAGTCATTGCCCCAGAAATCGTGTGTTCGGTATTGACAATCCAACCAAATATAATGTGGTTTATCGTGTAAACACTGCTGCCATTTTGCTAGTTCACGCCCTTTGCTGGTGAGTGTAAAATTATCACTGACGAGCCCCACTCCTTGCAAACGAGTCAGGATGGGGTGTAGTTGTTGTCTCGTTAATCCAGTGATAGTGGACACAATCTCAAGACCATCAGTGTCGGATGTCAGGTCAGGACTATCTGAATTTGACATCACGAGTGCTTCTAGTATCAAATGAGAAAAATCACCCAGCTGGCTTAGCAAACGATGTCTTAGCGTCAATTCGTAGCGACGTACGGGAACGTAGGCGATGAGATCGTCTTGAAAATCGTGCATATGATTGTGAGTGTTCCTTGCAAAGTTAGCAACCGTTACCAAATTATCAGGGTCTTTGATATTGCGTATAGTAGCATCTGGCTATAGTGATGAACAATTATTTCTCTTGAGGAATAATCGTTACAGGACACACGCCAGAGTTAATAATTGCATAGCTGACACTGCCAAGCACACCGCCAAAGAAAGGATTAGTTCCTCGAGAACCCATAATAATTAAATCAATAGGGTTATCTGTGCCGTGGCTTTCTTTCACTTTTTCAACGATAACTTCTTTAGGGTCGCCTACACCCATCTCTAATGAGTAATCTAATCCAGAAGCTTTTAATTGATCCTCGACACCTTCGGTATTTTCTTTAAAGAGCTGTGTTTGATATTCCTCAATATCTTTGTGATTAAATAATGCTTTAGCATGAACAGTACCAAAACTTGGTTGTACATTTATCACACGTACACGGGTGCCAGAAAGTTTAGCGGCACTAATCGCCCACGCGAGAGCCTTTTTTGCGTTATTCGATGCGTCATAAGGAACGAGATAAGTACGAGCCATAAAAACCTCCATTGGCATAAATTTAATCTTGATGCTTCTATTCTACCCTAGAAATAGTGTTTTCTTAGAGAAACTTGAGTGCGATAGGGGAGAAAAAAGCTTGCTTGCCTTATTGAACATATTGGAGAACTTAAATGTGATAGGAAAATAAGCGTACATCGTTTTATTCTGATGTTTTGTGGGTTTCTGGTGTGTGGCAGGAAAATAAGCATACGTCATCTTATCCTGAATTTTTTGAGGATTCTGAGTGTGATGAGGTGAAATTGTTTTGTCGTATTAAGGGAATAAAAATTTGGAGAGAAAATTTTTTTGCGGTACGATAGAGAGAGTCAAATTCAAGAGGTAAATGATGAAAAACTGGATTAAAACAGCATTGTTAGTGGCTACAGCTTCATTAAGCGCAGTGGTTTATGCTCAACAACAAACCACGATTAAGGGTGAAGTACGTCGTATTGATTTGGATAAGGGCAAAATTGCGATTAAGCAAGATGCCGTATCGGATTTTAAACTCCCTGCGATGACATTGATGTATGAAGTTAACAAAGGTTTGCTCAATGGTGTAAAAGCAGGAGATAAAGTGAAATTCACAGCGACACAGCAAAACAATCGCTATATTATTAACGAGATTAAGGTGGATAATTAATTTGTAAAGTGAGGGGGTATCTCTCTAATGTCAGTTTGATAGGCGGATTTCATATTGATTATCCATGTGATTATATGAATAAAACCCTCTTTAAATAGAAAATCTGCCCTTATGCAATTTCTATGTGATTTATGACTGAATGATGGGCGCAATCTTCTCTTGCCTGCTGCATATCAATCACTATGTGACTTATGCTAGGCATGACGAAATTTAATGAATAAAGGAATCATAATGAAGATGAAATATGGAGTAGTTCTCAAAGAGTTCTAAGTTTTTTAACTTAGAAGGAGAACTCAATGAGTCGAAGTTATAGAAAGAATCCCATCGTAGGGTATTCTTGTGCAGAAAGCGAGAAAAAGGATAAGCAGTTAGCGAATCGTAAATTTAGACGTAGAGCAAAGGTCGCTATTCTTGCTGGTCGCGAACCACCCGTTCGTATGCGTGAGGTGGTTTGTGTATGGAGTTTTGCCAAAGATGGTAAGCAGTATTGCTCCAAAGAAACCATCAAAGCCTATCCTTCCATTATGCGTAAATAAGAAAGTCCCTGTTAGTAATAACAGGGACTTTTACATCCGATACAGTTTTAAGATATTTATAAGTAGGTAAAATTTGTCTTGCAAAACAATTGAGTTATTGCTAGACTACGAAAAGGATGTTTTCGGATGTGAAAAATGAGGTATATAGGATCTAAAAGATTATTGTTGCCATACATTAAAGATGTTCTTGATAGCCATACTACAGGCGCGGAAGAGACTTTTTTAGATTTGTTCGCAGGCACAAATTCTGTCGGGCTTTTTTTTAAGCCTAACTATACCATTTATAGCAACGATATCCTTTATTTCAGCTACGTAAACGCAAAAGCGCTCATCGAAAACAATCGGCTCTTAAGTTTTTCTCGCTTAAGAGAAGAAGGAGTATATCACCCTATAGAATATTTAATGGAATTAACTTCTCCTCTCGAGGGGTATTATGAGCGCTCTTACTCTCCGACAGGGGAGGCGATGTATTTATCGGTATCCAATGCCAAAAAAGTGGATGCTATCCGTGAGTGTCTAGAGGGGTGGCGTATTGGAGGATTAATTGGAGAATATGAATATTTTTATCTTTTAAATGCACTTATAGAAGCTATTCCTTTTGTAAGTAACATCACTGGAACTTATGGTGCGTTTTTAAAACATTGGGATAAGCGGGCTTATGACGAATTGAAGTTACGGACGCCATTGGTGTTCGATAACGGTCGCCGTAATGTTGCTTTCAATGAGGATGCCAACGAATTGGTTAGAAGGGTGCATGCAGACATCACTTATATCGACACTCCTTATAATGCTAGGCAATATGCCCCCAACTATCATGTACTCGAAAATATCGCTAGACATAAGAGGCCTATCTTGGCAGGTCGTACCAAGATGTTCGATTGGAAAATGCTCAGAAGTAGGTATTCTACATCTAAAGACGCTTTGCGGAGTATGGATGACTTATTACGGGATTTACAGTCTACACACGTGTTGTTAAGCTATAACAATGAGGGGCTTATTTCTGAGGCAGACTTGTATGATGTCATTCGTAAACATGCCCGATTGGGGTGCGTTGAGGTACATCGCATTCCATACAGAAAATATCAATCTAAGAAGAAATCCGAAAACATGGAATTGTATGAGTTGTTATTCTATTTCCAGAAAAAGAAACCTACCTATAGGTTACATGAACCATCTGTTGCATATGAGGTTCAACCAAGTCTTAATCTGATTAGCCAGTCACAATTGGTGAAGAGCCCTCTTAATTATGTAGGAGGGAAATACCGTTTGTTAAAACAAATTATTCCGTTGTTCCCTACTCAGATTAATGTTTTTGTCGATCTGTTCAGCGGTGGAGCCAACGTTGGTATTAATGTTCCAGCACGCAAGCATATTTTTAATGATATGAATTATCGTATTAACGAGATGTTTAGGTATTTTCAGTCATGTAATCCAGTTCAACTAATTCAGCAAATAGAGAAGCGCATATCGGAATATGATTTGAGCAAGACTAACGAAGTATCGTTTATGCGTTTCAGAGAAGCATACAATAAGGCACCTAATCCGTTAGACCTTTATGTGCTAGCATCTTACAGCTATAACTATCAGTTCCGCTTTAATAATCAGATGCAGTTTAATAATCCTTTTGGGCGAAATAGGAGTAGTTTTAATGTGAGCATGAAGAATAATCTATTGTGTTTTTTAAGTAAACTTCAAGGTATGAATGCTCAATTTACCGATTTTTTCTTCCATGAATTTGATATTTCTGGATTATCAGAGGGAGACTTTGTATATTTAGATCCACCTTACTTGATTACGACTGCTAGCTATAATGACGGCAATCGTGGTTTTTTGAACTGGGGTGAGACCCAAGAAAAACAAATGTATCAACTCATGCTAAAGTTGCATGAACAGAAAGTTAAATTTGCGTTGAGCAACGTCCTTGAGCATAAGGGCAAGGAAAATTTCCTGCTCAAGAAATTTGCGCGACAGCATGGTTTCATGGTACATAAATTAGATTACCACTACCGAAATGCCTCATACAACACAAACAAAGGGGATAGTGTCGAGGTGCTAATTACGAACTACTGATGCTTGTCAATAATGGAGTCAGCGAAGAAGATTTCCTTGTTATTGAAGTGATTAGCAATACTATCGGGGGGCAATTCTTTTTTAAGAATCATGTCAGCACCAAGTAAGAGCTGTTCTACGTTTAGTGCACCTCCGTTTGTTTTAGTTTCCCTCGCTGTGCTAGTGAGCTGTTCGGCAAATTTTCCTATAAAGCGGCTGGATACCCAAAGAAAATAATAATTTTCGATACTAGCAGGAAAAGCTGTCCACCATTGAGTAGGATTCCTGGCTTTATCTCTTAGTTTGTTGTCAGTGATATAGCGAACCATTTCGTCTTCTTGAGAGATGTTTTTTGAGTAGCCTTCGCTATAGGCTTTCGTATCAACGATGATTCCAAATGTTGATCGGAAACAAATCCCATCAGGCTTTCTTCCCCCACCTAGCAGAACCGTATTCATGCCATAAATCTTTTTAAATAGTTCCATCGTCATTATTTCAAAGTCTCTTGAGCGTTTACCGTCATACGCAATATCAAGTAATTCAATATATTCGGGAGGCAATAAAGTGTATTTTAGGAAGAGGGATTTACGACGTAAACTTTCCTCATCTGCTAACTCTTGTGTAAGATTAAGATGAGGGATAGCGAAGTCATTAACCTTATCTAGAAGTGTAAATTTTTTATTTTTTTCTTGGATGCGCAAACCAAATTTTTTAAGTCCTGCAATATCATTAACAATAATCTGTTGTTCATCTTGAAACCCTTTTGTTTGCAATGTTTCAAGCAGTTTTTTTAATGATAACGGTTTTTCTTGAAGTGCTTTGATAATATACGCACGACGTGTTCGAGTGTAATTTCGGTTAATATCGTTGGTTGCAAGGAATTCCCACATAATAAATTTCTCCAACTGTGCATTGGAAGAATTTCCTTGGGACTGTTTAAGCGCATGAATCCCTGAACCTGTAATCCTATATCCGGGGAATTTTACAGTTGTGTTGTTGACCTTTGTTACAAAATCGTCTTGTTCGACTAGTCCTACTTTAATAAGCCAACTGCAAATACCTCTAGCATATTTATCGCTAGTGCCTTCCACATCTGTCCGGATTTTTTTCTTTTGTGCTGGGTCTGTTTCTCTAGCTAGCCATTCAAGTATAAGTTCTTCATTATAAGAACTGAATCCTTTTTCTCCGCGAAAACCTAAGTGTTCACCAAGTGCAAATTTGGTCCTAAACTGCGTAGGTGTTTGACTTAATAAAGTGAGGATTTGTGTTGCAGGAGGATAGGCTAGTAGAGCTTTTTTAAGAACTTGTCTTTCTTCGTCGCTGTCATCTTTAGTCTTGGCAAATGCCATGCCTTTGGGCGTAATTCGAAAGGTATCTTTACTAGTATTTACCTCAATAAAATTTAAGCTTATGGCCCAACGCAAGTAACCATCAGCAGTCCAGTTATCGGTCCACGTTTTCCCTGTTGTTGATGCTTTTTGTGATGGAATGCTAATTTGAATTAGTGAATTTGCGACAGCGTTACTTCTTGAACGAGGAGATTTTCCATTTTTATCTTTTGATGAACCTACTAGTTCAGTGTATGTAAATTCTGTTTTTTTCTTATCGAGTTTATCTCGAAGTTCTTGACGGAGATTGGTAAAAGGTATGAGGTCAAGTAATGAGTTTTTTAGATTTTGGTAATGGGTAGAAGAGGGTACAAATATTTGAACAACTTTTTTGAGGTGTAGAAAAGACGAAGGGTTTTGAACCCAACCGTATGTTCTAATAATCATAATAGTCCTATCCTTTACTAAAAATCTGGGGGTAGGATAGGTATAACGCAAGAGATTGGTTATACCGCCTACCCAACATTACTCAAAAAGATGTGAGGAGGTTACTACTTCTCCCCTCGCATCAACTTAGCTGCTTCAATGGCAAAATATGTGAGAATGCCGTCAGCACCAGCGCGTTTGAAAGCAATGAGAGATTCCATCATTACCTTATCGTGATCTAACCAGCCATTTTGAGTTGCTGCTTTTAACATAGCATACTCACCACTGACTTGATAGACATAGGTAGGCATTTTGAACTCATCTTTGACTTCACGCAAAATGTCCAAATAAGGTAAACCTGGTTTTACCATAACCATATCAGCCCCCTCGCGAATATCAGCAGCAACTTCGCGTAAGGCTTCATAACGGTTAGCTGGGTCAATTTGATAGGTCATTTTGTTGGACTTACCTAGATTGCTTGCCGAGCCTACTGCGTCACGGAAAGGACCGTAGAATGCACTTGCATATTT
This sequence comes from Pelistega europaea, assembly GCF_013133775.1. Lineage (GTDB taxonomy): Bacteria > Pseudomonadota > Gammaproteobacteria > Burkholderiales > Burkholderiaceae_B > Taylorella > Taylorella europaea. Next base: position 38,181 of record NZ_JABGBO010000011.1, read on the forward strand.
AGCAGAATACGCCATTATGCGAGTATAGATATAGCCGTTATCCTCTAAACTCTTACGAATGGCACCGATGCGTCCATCCATCATATCGCTAGGGGCAATGTAATCTGCACCAGCCTCAGCTTGGGCAAGAGCTTGCTTGCGTAGAATTTCAACTGTAATGTCGTTAAGTACATAACCATCTTCATCAATGACACCGTCTTGGCCATGACTGGTGTAGGGGTCTAGTGCTACATCGCACAATACGCCTAATTCAGGAAACTCTTTTTTTAGACTACGAACTACTCTTGGGATTAAACCATCAGGGTTGGCTGCTTCAATGCCATCAGGAGTTTTCAGGCTAGCATCAATAGAAGGGAATAGGGCTAACACAGGTATGCCTAGACGCACACACTCTTCAGCGACTTTTAAAATCGTATCAGGTGAATAACGTACTTGACCCGGCATAGATGGGATAGGTTGTAAAACATTAGAACCCTCTTGTACAAAGACAGGGTAAATAAAATCATCAGGGGTTAAGGTAGTCTCACGTACTAAACGACGAGAGAAATCATCGCGACGATTGCGACGAGGGCGACTATAAGGAAAGTCTGCAGTGATAATACTCATACGTTGTCCTTTGGGATAATCCAGTTAACAATATGTGCGTCCGTTTCTTCGAGGCCAATGCGCTCTGTTGAAGAAAAAGGAATAACTTTGATGGCACCGATGTTTTTCAGTGCTTTAGTAACATCAAAGACCGCACGAACACGCTGTCCATAGGGGAGTTTATCCGCTTTTGTCAATAAGGCAAGTACAGGAACTCCAGAAGGGGCAATCCATTCGGCTAATCGGCGGTCCAGGTCAGTCACACCACGGCGAATATCAATTAAAAGCACAATGCCAGCAAGCGACTCTCGCTCACGGAGATAGGCTCCGAGTACATCCGCCCATTCTTCACGTGTGTTTTGTGCTACAGAAGCAAATCCGTAGCCTGGTAAGTCCACCAAGAAACCCAAGGCTCGGCTAGGATCCTCAGGATTGGGGATGCCAAACATATTAATCAAACGGGTGCGACCAGGGGTCTTACTCGCAAAAGCCAAGCGTCTTTGATTGGTGAGAACATTAATTGCAGAGGATTTACCTACATTAGAGCGACCAACAAAGCAGACCTCAGGGACGGAAGCGGCAGGAAGTTGATTGAGTTTAGCCGCTGAAACGAAAAACTTAGTTTGATGTAAAATTGACACAAGCGACCTTAGATAAGCCAGTTATAAACCATTATTGTATAATTTTATGCGTCAAAAGTAAGTAAATTTCCCATAATCGGTTTATACTGACGTATTAAGCGAAAGTTTTTTATAAAATAGAGCTATTCCATGCGAATAGATTTATTGAAAATAACCAATTTGATCTTTGATCGAGGGTCTAAATGAAGCAAGTTTTTTCTAAGGTTCTACTAGCAAGCAGCCTAGTAATGGGCTTTACTGCCGCAGCCCAAGCACAAAATGCAGCACTGCCTGACGCAAAACGTGGCGAGGCTTTGTACACCCAGGGTGATGTTAAAAGAGGCATTCTTCCCTGTATCGCCTGTCATGGTGTTCAGGGTAATAGTGCATTAGCTATGTATCCTCATTTGGCTGGTCTGCCTGCTGGTTATATTGTTAACCAGTTGAAAAACTTTCAAGTTCCACAAGGTGCTACACATAGTGCACGTATGAATGCAGATGGTTCACCAACTCCGATGGCACCCATTGTGATGCAGATGACTGATGCTGATATGCACGATTTAGCAGCTTATATTTCTGAGCAGCAATTAACAAAACCTGCTTTTGCTAAACAAGCTGCGGATATTGATTTTGTTCACCGTGGTCGTGATATTTGGCGTGCAGGTATTCCAGAGCGCAATGTACCGGCTTGTGCTTCTTGCCACGGTGCCAATGGTAAGGGTCTTCCTGCAATTTTCCCTGCCTTGTCTGGTCAACATCCTGAGTACATTCTTGCTCAGCTTAAGGCGTTTGCAGATGGCTACCGTACTAATGGTGGGGCAGAAAATATGATGGGTACAATCGCCAACCGCATGAGCAATGCAGATATGAAAGCTGTAGCAGATTATGCCGCAGGTATTCGTTAATTTAGCGTTGTTTGTTTGATTACTCATACCATAATAAATAACCACAGGGGATGCCTATAGGTATCCCCTTGTTTTTGAGAATTGATTGTGACTACCAAGAAATATAAGCGTCAATGGGGTGCAGAGCTGTTTGAACTATTCGGCTCTATGCGATTTGCGATTTGTTTACTTGTTATTGTTTGTGTTGCAAGTGCCATTGGTACCTTGCTCGAACAGAATCGGGAAGAGATTTTTTATATCGACCGTTTTGGGACTTACTGGTATCAAGTTTTTAGCAAGTTTAATGTTGCTCAGATTTATAATACAACCTGGTTTCTGGTCGTGATGGGGGTATTGGTTGTCTCTACTACGATTTGCTTGATTCGCAATGTCCCTAAAATTCTCAAAGATGTGCGTTCTTTTAAAGAGTATATCCGTGTAGGGAGCTGGCGTGCTTTTCCGCATAAGTTAGAGGTGCATACGGCATACCCTCTAGAGCAAACCGCTAGTATGTCTAAAGTCTGGCTCAAAAAGCATGGTTATGTCTTTAGAGAGAAAGTCGATGGAGATACGGTTTTATTAGCCTCTAAAAAAGGAAGTATTAACCGACTGGGGTATATTTTTGCCCATCTCTCTATTGTTGTGGTTTGTATTGGTGGTTTGCTGGATAGTGAGTTGCCAAACCGCCTACAAATTTGGTTGGCTGGCAAGGAGCCTATTCCAGATACTGCTCGTTATGTTTCTGATGTGCCTGCCAGCTCGAAGTTTGGCGTGGATAACATCAGTTTCCGAGGGAATGTAGGCATTAGCGAGGGTGAAAGCTCGAATATTGCTTTATTAAAATTAGGTGAAGACACTTACCTGCAAACATTACCTTTTGATGTTCATCTTAATCGTTTTATTATTGAATACTATGAGATGAATGGTATGCCTAAGCGGTTTGCTAGTGATGTGACCATTACAGACTATGAGACCGGTAAACAAGAGCGTCAGGTAATTGAGGTAAATCATCCTTATGAGTTGCACGGCATCACTTTATATCAATCAAGTTTTAGTGATGGTGGTTCTAAGGTGGATTTATCCGTGGCACCTATTAAAGGTGCTACAGTAGCAGTGAAAGATATTAAAACAGCAGTGGGTAAGACGACTGATTTAGCTGTAGAAGTAGAGGGCAAGACGATTCCTTATAAGCTCACCATTAATGACTTTAGACCGATTAATGTTGAGAACTTGGATACGGCATCAGGTACATTGTCACAACCCAAGGATTTTGAACAACAGATCTTGGCTGTGACAGGGAGTGCAGCAAAGAAGCAAACAGGGCTGCATAATGTAGGGCCTTCGGTGCGTTATACTTTGACAGATGACAGTAATCAGTCAGTTGAGTTTCAGAATTACATGCTGCCTATTAAGTTAGATGGCAGATTGGTTTTCTTGGTAGGGATGAAATTACCAACTGATGGTGGTTTTAGCTATATTCGTATTCCTGTAGATGATAAAAGCAGCATGGGAGAATTTTTGGCCCTAAGAGCTGCATTTGATGATTCAGCGATGCGACATAGAGCTGCACAAGCCTATGCTGCCAAAGTGCAAGATACGCGTATTGATAAGAGAAGTATTGAAACACTGGCTGAGCGTGCTTTGGAGATTTTTGCTCAGCGTGGTTTTAAAGGATTAGATGATTATGTAGATGGTGTGGGTGTGCCAGAAGCTGATCGCGTACCTGAAAAGATTCGTGAACCCATGCGTGGTATTCTGCGTGATTATTTGATTTTCTCTGCGATTGAGTTACGTAACTTTGCTCGTGAAAAATTACAATTACCTGCATTAACCTATGCTGATCAGGAAAATGCTGAGAAGCAGGCACAGTGGTTTGATACAGCATTACGGGGCTTGTCAGATATGGCTTTTTATCCATCGCCAGTGATTTTACAGTTACGTAGCTTCCAGCATATCCAAGCCACAGTATTACAGGCAACCCGTTCTCCAGGTAAATTTATTGTGTACCTAGGATGTTTGTTTCTCATTATTGGCGTATTTGTGATGTTTTATATTCGCGAGCGCCGTTTATGGTTATGGGTAACTAGAGAAGAGCAAGGAAGTGTCATTCGTATCGCGATGACTTCTCAAAAACGCACTTTGGATTTCCAACGTGAGTTTGATGTATGTAAACAAGACTTTAGCGAGTTAGAAAGGAAAGATGATGTCTGAAGCACCAGTATCTACTCTCAATGAGCCTATGGATGCCCCGTCTAGTAAATGGGTGGAAAAGTCAGAAACTGCCAATCCTATGCGTGGGCGGTTGAATTGGACAGATGGTGTCTATCTTGTCGTCTTGTATGCTGCTGTGGCGTATATTTTGCGTACATGGCCAGACAGTATGGACAGCTATGAGAAAGGTATCTTAGCGATTACACCATTGTTTTTGGTGTGGTTGGGCTGGTTATGGCGTCCTTTGCGCTCCTTGAGTATTGGTGTGATGTTAGCAGCTTTACTGGCAATTTGGTTATACAACGGTGAGTTAGCCAATGCCCAATCGAAGTTTCTTCTAAAGTATTTAATTTCCTCCCAATCAGCCATATTGTGGATGAGTGCATTGTTCTTTATGGCTACACTCACCTATTGGATTTCCTATTTTAGTCCTAGAGTAGACTGGATGGGTACCCTGTTGACTTGGGCAGGGGTGAGTATGGGTTTTATCGGCTTATTGGTGCGTTGGCGTGAGGGGCATCTTATAGCGGCAGACATGGGGCATATTCCTGTCAGTAACCTCTATGAGGTATTTGTACTGTTTTGCCTAATCACAGCATTGTTTTATCTCTATTATGAGAAACGTTATAACACACGTGCTTTAGGTGGTTTTGTTTTATTGATTATCTCATCTGCTGTCATTTTCCTCATGTGGTACACCTTTGAGCGAGATGCAGCGACGATTACCCCATTGAATAATGCCCTAAACAGCTGGTGGATGAAGTTACATGTGCCTGCTAACTTTGTGGGGTATGGCACATTCTCTCTAGCTGCAATGGTTGGCTTTGCTTATTTGGTTAAACAGCATGGCAATACCACCTCGTGGTTACCATTGATTCCTTTGTTGCTTGTTGGAGGAGCCTTGGTTGCAGAAGCCTTTATCCTAGGTTCTCGTGGCAAAGAGGTCTCGGTCTTCTGGCTAGTATACTTTGGTATTAGCGTGATGATTGTTGCTTTGATTCTTATGGCACGTAAGCAAATTGCAGCGAGATTGCCATCGTTTGAGGTACTAGATGATATTATGTATCGGGCCATCGCGGTGGGGTTTGCATTCTTTACTGTAGCAACTGTGCTTGGAGCATTGTGGGCAGCAGATGCATGGGGTACTTATTGGCAATGGGACCCTAAAGAAACCTGGGCTCTTGTGGTGTGGCTAAACTATGCATCATGGTTACACCTTCGTCTTATGAAGGGGATGCGCGGAGTGGCGGCAGCTTATTGGGCGCTTATAGGGCTTGTAGTTACGACTTTTGCATTTATCGGTGTGAATATTTTCCTTTCGGGATTGCATTCATATGGGGAACTCTAGAGCGGCATAATAAGTGATTTAGGTGGTGTATATATCACCACCTAGTCCGATAAGCCCTTTGCTAAGAGGTGTGGTAGGTCACTACACCTCATAATCAATTGTGAGTGGGGCATGGTCAGAAAAGCGTTCATCTTTATAGATAGACACTGCTCTAGCCTTGGCTGCGATGCCAGGTGTGGCAACATGGTAATCAATCCGCCATCCGACATTCTTTGCCCATGCCTGTCCACGATTACTCCACCAAGTGTATTGGTCTGCCTCTTGGTTTAAGAGACGAAAGACATCGACAAATCCATGCTCATCAAATAATTGGGTCATCCAAGCACGTTCTTCTGGCGTAAAGCCAGAATTTTTGAGATTGCCTTTCCAGTTCTTTAAATCAATTTCTTTATGGGCAATATTCCAGTCCCCACAGATAATATAGTCATGACCCGTCTCACGATAATGTTGCATCATGGCATCAATCCATGGGGTGAACTGATCAAGAAAGCGAAATTTTGCCTCTTGTCGTTCTGGACCGCTAGAACCCGATGGGAGGTAGGCACTGACTACAGTGAAATCACCAAAATCAGCACTGAGTAAACGCCCTTCTGCATCAAACTCTTCACTCCCCATTCCACTGGTGTAACGGGCGGGTAATGCTGTATAGATACCTACACCACTGTACCCCTTTTTTACTGCATGATGAAACTGTCCACGGTATTGCAGAGGATGACGCAAATCATCGGTTAAGTCAGCATCACTAATTTTGATTTCTTGTAAGCACACAATATCTGCTTGATTTTTGTGTAGCCACTCAAATAGCCCTTTTTTTACAGCAGAACGAATGCCATTCACATTGATGGATGTAATTCTTAACACGAGAAGTCCTTTTTAGTGTTTTTTACTGGGATAGACTGCTGCCCCGATAATCAAGGCACCCCCGATAATCATTTTAAGGGTAGGCTCTTCATTAAACAGCAGCCAAGCTACTACAATAGCATAGACAGGCTCTAATGCAATAATTAGCCCTGTGGTACGCGCACTGATAAACTGTACACTGCTTACAAAGAAATAGTGAGAGAGAGCAGTACAAATAATGCCTAGTATAGCCAACCAGAAAAGGTCAGTCGTTGTCATGGTGAGGTTGGCAAAGAATAATAAGGGTAACGTCGATATGGCAACAACAAGATTTTGCCAAAAAGAAATGACAACTGGGTTGATTTGATTCCCCATAGTGCGATTAACCACAGCAAGACAAGCAAAGCTAAAGCCAGAGAATATCCCCCATAATAGACCCTCGGTATTGCTATTTTTAAAATCAAAATCAGGCGATACTAGCACTAAGCCCACCATCACCGCTAATACAAGGACCCATGAGGTCTTGCTGACTTTATCATGTAATACAAAACGCTCAATCAGGGTAATAAAAGCAGGGAAGCTCGCAAAACCCAGTGTTGCCATGGCTACACCACCAATCTTGATGGAGTAGAAGAAGGTTGTCCAGTGGATTGAGAGTAAGATGCCAGAAAAAATAAGAGAGAAAATTAACCTGCGGGTAATCCCCTTGGTCATACTAATCTTAAATAAAAGACCTGCAACAAAAAGACTGATAAAAGCAAAGGTTGAACGCCCTAAGGTGATGAGGGCAGCATCTGTCTGGATAAGAGCACCAAGAATGCCAGTGAGTCCGAATAAAACGGCAGCAGTGTGGGCGAATAAAAGTCCTTTTTGGTTGTCGGTCATGGGGGTACCTGTTAAGCAAACAAAACGAACAGCACACTCTCAAGAAGTGTGCTGTATCTTTCTACATATGCTAGATTACCATAAGTTGGCTAGGAAACAAATAGTAAGTACTTATAACATACGTTCAAATCTAAAATGAAAAGCCAGTAGACTGCTAAGATGCCAAATGTTCACTTGATAGTACCCCAAGGAGTTTAACTTTCAAATCTAAACTTTGTCAGCCACAAAAGGGCTGTGTTCACTTGACAGTCCCCCAAGGAGTTTAACTTTCAAATCTAAACCCACTGGCAGCAATACCTCCCATCGTATTATCTTCATGATAGTGTAAGAAAGCCTTATCCTCTCCTGCTGCACCAACTGCTACCATTAGTGGAATGAGATGGTCCTCCATGGGGTGGGCAAAGCGAGCGGATGGTGCTTGTTCCCATTGGAGAAGCGCATTCTTGCGAAGATTAAAGACACTCATCGCAGCAGCGGTTTCAACCAGTATTTGTTCACGTAGCCACTCATCAAATTGGAGTGAAAATGCGGCACCAGCAGGGTTAAACATCCGCATATTATGAAAACTTAAGCCACTACCAATAATCAACACATTCTGATCGCGTAAATAGCTCAATGCTTGTCCTAGGCGAATGTGATAGGCTGGGTCAAAAGAGCGCTCAATGGACAGTTGCACTACGGGTATATCAGCATCTGGGAAGGCTAGCGCCAGTGGAACAAAAGCACCATGATCAAAACCACGCTCGCTGTTTTCCACGATATTAAAACCAGCAGCGATAAGATGTGTCTCTATATCTTTGGCCAATATAGGATCCCCTGGAGCAGGATACTGGATATGGTAAGTATGTTCAGGAAAACCGTAGTAGTCGTAGAACATGTCAGGTTTGGGATTGGTCATAATAGCTAATCCACCCTGAGTAACCCAGTGTGCGGATACCATCAATATAGCACGAGGTTTCTGTGGTATCTCGTTGGGGATATTTGCTGTTGCTTGACGTAATCCTTGATAACGCTCATTCCACTCAGGAATCCAAGGCCAAGGGCCACCACCATGAGAGAGAAAATAAACAACTTGTTTCATAATAAATTCCTTGTCAATACAGTCTCTACCCTGTCTACCACCACTTTTAGAAGCTCTGTAACTTGGTTCATAAAGAATTTTAGACAACTATTCACTATTGTCTGGCATACATTTTTTGATAGGAGTAGAGACAAGTTTAGTCACTGATGTTATTGTATGTGCAACTATAAAGAAGAAATAGAGAGAAAATGGCGAAGCAGCATTTCCTAATAGGAAATGATGAATAATTCACCTAATTCGTATTAAAATAATGTTTTCATTACTGCTTTTTAGGAACTGTTATGTCACAAAACAATCGACTTGATTTTGTCCGCTTTGCCCTAGACCAAGGGGTATTAAAATTTGGTGAGTTTAAAGTAAAGTCAGGTCGATTAAGCCCTTATTTTTTTAATGCAGGTTTGTTTAATAGTGGCCGCTCTATTGGTGCATTAGCACAGTTTTATGCTAATGCACTAGTTGATTCTGGGGTAGAATTTGATATGCTTTTTGGTCCAGCTTACAAGGGGATTTCTCTAGCAGCAACTACAGCGGTTGCTTTAGGGGCTCACCCTAAATTGAATAAAGATGTGCCATTTGCGTTTAATCGTAAAGAAGCCAAGGATCATGGTGAGGGCGGTGTATTAGTGGGGGCTCCACTCCAAGGCAAGGTGGTCATTATTGATGATGTCATTACTGCTGGAACATCAGTACGCGAATCTGTTGAAATTATTCGTCAAGCAGGAGCAACACCAGCAGCAGTATTGATTGCTCTTGATCGTATGGAACGTGCTGGTACTGATGAGGCCTTATCAGCACATTCTGCAGTCCAAGAAGTAGAACAGAAATACGGTATGCCAGTAGTAAGCATTGCGTCACTTAGCGACATTATGCAGCTGCTAGAGCAAGAGCCTCAGTTTGCTGAACATAAAGCACGTGTAGCAGAATATCGTGCTCGCTATGGGGTATAAAAGTTAATAAAAATCTGCTTCGCCCTCAGGCCTTGTCTTAAAGCGTCGATGCACCCAGTAGTACTGTGCTGGGTCACGACGAATCCATTCTTCCAGTAGCTGGTTAATGCGGGCGGTTGCTTCTTCGATAGAGTCTTCACCAGGGAAATCTTCTAGCGCTGGTAATTGTTCAATGTGGTAGATTCCTGTTTCAATATCTAAACGAGTCACAACCGGGGTGACTTTAGCATTAAACATTTTGGCAATCTGAGCAGTGCTGGGTAAGGTTGCACTTTGGATATTAAAAAATGGTACAAAAATTGATTCATCGCGTCCAAAGTCCATATCAGGAAGATAGTACAAAGGAATGCCCTTGCGCAAAAAGCGCACCAATCCTCGAAAGCCATCTTTACGACTGAGTAAATGGACGATATTGAAACGAGCACGCCCTTTACGGATAATCTCATCCATGTCAGGATTGCGTTGAGATTTATACATAGTACAACCCTCTGGCACAATAGAGGTAAGTACAGTCGCGGCCGTATCTAAACCAATAAAATGGGGTGCAAGAATAATAGTGGGCTCACCAGTATCTAGCAACTTTTGTAAGTTTTCAAATCCTGTAAGACAAGAGATTTCATGAATCTTCTCTAGTGGTGCGTACCACAACACTGCTCTATCAATAAAAGATTGTGTAGTGAGGCGGATGTTTTGTTTTACCCAATCTTCAATCTGAGCTTCAGAAGCCTCGGGAAAGCATAAACGCAAGTTTGTCCGGACAATATGTGCACGACGTTTAGCAATTTTAGGAAAAAGCCATGACAAGAATGCCCCTAATTTAAGGCGGTTTTTATGAGACATTCCTGCTATTTTTCTAAATAAGAATTCAATCAAACGATAGGTAAACGACTTTTGCATAAGTTAATTAAAACAACAACATCTCTTAACGAGAAAATGACATCACTGCTTAAAAAGCCTAAGCAATTGATGTTTGTATCTGGGGGGTGATTCATTGGTCAATGACACGGCTTATCACACAGCACTTGTTATAACAGTACATCCACTATTCTGCTATTGTAAATGAATAACCCTATAAGACAAAAAGAAATTTTGCCTTTTTAGCAATTTTGGATTACAATAGCCGACTGATTTGCTGAGTTAAACAGACAACTTGCGGGGCAAATCAGGCAAAAATTAGACAAAACCGCTAAAGCGTCGCATCTTATCTTACAAGTTGCTACGCGTTCTTCTTTGCTTACTATAGGACGCATTCTCATGTCTCAAAACGATTTTTTATTTACTTCTGAATCTGTGTCTGAAGGGCATCCAGATAAAGTAGCAGATCAGATTTCTGATGCTATTTTAGATGCTATCCTTACGCAAGACCCTAATGCACGTGTGGCTGCGGAGACTTTATGTAATACGGGTTTAGTGGTACTTGCAGGTGAAATCACTACTAAGGCCAATGTAGACTATATTGATGTTGCTCGTCAAACCATCAAGCGTATTGGCTACGATAACACTGATTATGGTATTGACTACAAGGGTTGTGCTGTATTGGTTGCTTACGATAAGCAATCACCTGATATTGCTCAGGGAGTAGACCGTTCCGAAGAAGAAATTCTTAATCAGGGTGCCGGCGATCAGGGATTGATGTTTGGCTATGCCTGCGATGAGACCCCTGACTTGATGCCAGCTCCAATTTGGTACGCACATCGTTTAGTTCAACGTCAGAGCGAATTGCGTAAAAATGGCACACTTTCTTGGTTACGCCCAGATGCAAAATCACAGGTGACTTTCCGCTATGTGGATGGTCGTCCTGTCGAAGTGGACACAGTGGTGTTGTCTACCCAGCATCATGCGGATGTGTCTCAATCTACCATTCGCGAGGCAGTGATTGAAGAAATCATTAAGCCAAGTTTTGCTGAAGGGTTGATTACCCCTAAAACTAAGTTTTTTGTTAATCCTACAGGTGTGTTTGTGATTGGTGGTCCTCAAGGCGACTGCGGCTTGACTGGTCGTAAGATTATTGTGGATACCTACGGAGGAGCTTGCCCTCATGGTGGTGGTGCCTTCTCTGGTAAAGACCCTTCCAAAGTAGACCGTTCAGCGGCATATGCAGCTCGCTATGTAGCCAAGAACATCGTTGCTGCTGGGTTGGCTCGTCAATGTCAGATTCAAGTGAGCTACGCTATTGGTGTGGCAGAACCTATTAATATTACTGTCTATACCGAAGGGACCGGTGTTATTCCTGATGCGGAATTAGCTAAACTAGTTAGAGAGCATTTTGATTTGCGTCCACGCGGTATCGTACAAATGCTTGATTTACTCCGTCCAATCTATAGTAAATCAGCCGCTTATGGTCACTTTGGTCGTGCTGAACCTGAGTTTTCTTGGGAAGCAACTGATAAAGCCGCTATTCTCAAGGCAGCTGTTGGTCGATAATTAAAAAGTTTTCGTCTTGTTTGAGGGGCGCTGCAACAGAACTCTCTGCTAGGCTCAAGCAAGACTGTGGTAAATAACGGCGCTCATCGTATCTGCATAAGGCAATATGATGAGCGTTTTTTTATGCAGAAAATTCGAAATAAACGGAGTACAAGGCTTTTTTGAATCAAAATCCATATGATGTTCATAGACATAAATAAACTATGTTGGTGTCTTGGATGATTGATAGAAAGAGTAGTCAGTGCTCCTATTGATAAAGGATAATTAACTATGAGTAAAGTAGATTACAAAATTGCAGATATTGGGTTGGCCGATTGGGGTCGTAAAGAGTTAAGCATTGCTGAGACAGAGATGCCAGGATTAATGGCAACACGTGAAGAGTTTGCAGCAGCACAACCATTGAAAGGAGCTCGCATTGCTGGTAGTTTACACATGACTATCCAAACAGGCGTGCTAATCGAAACACTGGTGGCGTTGGGGGCAGAGGTGCGTTGGGCTTCATGCAATATTTTCTCTACCCAAGACCATGCGGCGGCTGCCATTGCAGCGCGTGGTATCCCTGTGTTTGCAGTGAAAGGTGAGAGTCTTGAAGAGTATTGGCAATATACACATAAGATTTTTGAGTGGCCAGGAGAAGAACAAGCCAATATGATTCTTGATGATGGCGGTGATGCAACATTGTTGTTGCATCTTGGTAGCAAGGCAGAAAAAGACATTAGTATCTTGGATAACCCCACAAGTGAAGAAGAGCGTGTGTTATTTGCAGCTATCCGTGCAAAATTAGCCCAAGATGCAACTTGGTATTCTACTCGTTTGACCCAAATCAAAGGGGTTACAGAAGAGACCACCACTGGTGTACATCGTCTTTATCAGATGTCACAAAAGGGCGAGCTTCGCATCCCTGCAATTAATGTAAATGACTCTGTGACTAAATCAAAATTCGATAACCTTTATGGTTGCCGTGAGTCTTTGGTGGATGGCATCAAGCGTGCGACTGATGTGATGGTGGCAGGCAAGGTTGCCGTTGTGGTTGGTTTTGGTGATGTGGGCAAAGGTTGTGCACAAGCACTTGCAGCATTGCGAGCCCAAGTATGGGTATGCGAGATTGACCCTATCTGCGCGTTGCAAGCCTCTATGGAAGGTTATCGTGTTGTTACTATGGACGAAGTAGCTGATAAAGCAGATATTTTCGTTACAGCGACAGGTAATTACCATGTCATTACTCGTGAGCATATGGACAAGATGAAAAATGAAGCCATCGTGTGCAATATTGGTCACTTTGATAATGAAATTGATGTAGCTTCTTTAAGTGACCTTCAATGGGAAGAAATTAAGCCACAAGTGGATCATGTGATTTTCCCAGATGGCAAACGCATTATCCTATTAGCGAAAGGTCGTCTTGTTAATCTTGGTTGTGCAACAGGCCACCCATCATTTGTGATGTCTGCTTCATTTACTAACCAAACTATTGCTCAAATTGAATTGTTCACACGTGGTGAGCATTATGAAACAGGCAAGGTATATGTATTGCCCAAACACTTGGATGAGAAAGTAGCACGCCTACATTTGAAAAAATTAGGTGTTCATTTATCAACATTGACACAGCAACAAGCTGATTATATTGGTGTGTCTGTTGAGGGTCCTTATAAACCAGATCACTATCGTTACTAATATGAGTCGTCAGAATTTCTTTAGTTTAGAGTTCTTCCCTCCACGAGATGTGGAGGCGGCAGAACGTCTCCAAAAGACTACCCAAGAGTTGCTGGTGATAAATCCTGATTTTATCAGCGTGACTTTTGGGGCAGGTGGTTCTACCCAAGAGGGGACATTGGAAACCGTACGTATGCTAAAAGCACAAGGGATTAAGGCGGTTCCTCATCTATCTTGCATTGGCAATAAAGCCGACCGTATCCTAGGTATTCTTGAGCAGTTTAAACAAATGGGAGTTGACCGTATTGTGGCATTACGTGGCGACTTACCTTCTGGGATGGGCTTGGTAGACAATGGTTTGCGTTATGCGAGCGATCTAGTCAGTTTGATTCGCCAGCATCATGGCGACCATTTTCATATTGAAGTGGCAGCCTACCCTGAGATGCATCCCCAAGCAGATTCACCAAGTGCAGATTTAGATCACTTTATTACCAAGGTTAAAGCAGGTGCAGATAGTGCGATTACACAATATTTTTATAATGCTGATGCATATTTTGATTTTGTGAATCGTTTGCAAGCTAAAGGTATCAATATCCCAGTAATTGCCGGAATTATGCCTATTACAAACTATTCGCAACTTAGTCGCTTTTCGCAAATGTGCGGAGCCGAAATTCCTCGTTGGATTCGTCTACGTTTGGCTGAGTTTGGTGATGATAGGGCTTCTATCCGTTCTTTTGGTATTGAAGTGGTATCACAACTTTGCCAGCAGTTGATTGATAATGGAGCTCCTGGTATCCATTTCTACACGCTTAACCAATCTGCAGCGACGTTGGCTATTTGGAATAATCTAAATAACGCTTAGCTATCACTTGTCAAGATGATGAAATTCTCTCAAGATAATTTCATCATCTTGATGTCTTACATACCTTCTTGCTAGAGTACTCCTCATCTGATAAATAAGAAAAGGAGGATACGACAATGTTCTATGCAAGTAGTCATTATTTGATTTCATTGACCCCTAGAGAAATCCAAGTTATGTGGTTATTGGTGCGTGGGATGCCCAATAAAATTTGTGCTGAAAAGTTGGGTTGCTCCACTCGTACGATAGAGATACATCGTGCCCGCGTTTTCCAAAAATTAGGCGTACGTAATGTGTTGGAGATGACAATAAAACTGCATAAATTTGGGGTATAAATGAGTATGGTTTCTGTATATGCAGAATCCCTTATAGCACTCAGCCCCATGCTGAGTGCTTACCTAATCATTCTCAGTATGATGATAGTGGTATTGCCGCATATATATCGCTATCTTGTCTATTGCTGCTACTGCCAATTTCCTAAAGATTCACACTTTTTTCGATTGAAAACCTATCAACATTTTCAGTGTCGGTACTGGGTTGTCTTGTTATTTTTATTGTATTTAGGGGCAGCACTGGGATTGAGGGTGGCAAATAGTGGATATTATGAGGAGTCTAGTGAGCTAGAGGGGCTCGTATACATGCTTTTTACAGATGGGTTTGTGTTGGGAATTTGGTATATGCTTTTGGCAGCACTGCTTGCCTTAATGAGTAGTGTGGATTTTAAGTTGCACCTGATTCCTTTACGATTATTGTTAATGCTTTTATTTTGGGTGGTTATCTATCATTTTATTTCATTGGGAGCATGGCAGAAAGAGGGCTTTGGGGTTGGTAATATGCCTGTGAATCCTATGATTACTCTGTCATGGTGGGTGAATAGAGGTCTGTGGTCAATAGCCCTCTGGCTTATATATAGGTTGGTGCGTTATGGGATTGGTATGGCAGATATTTATTTCCTATGGGTATTGATGTTTTTGTTTGATGGGTATTCATGGCTGTGGGTGGTATGTATCGCTTGCCTTTTAGGGGTAGGTTATGCTTTTTTCTCCTGGTTGGCAGATATATGGCGTGTAGTTCTCCTAGAAATTCTTTTTAGGCAAAAGCGGGCTATTGAGCAGCATTTTAAACAGATGCAAATGCAGTGGATGCGACATAAAACAGTGCCATTTGGACCTTGGATTGCTTTAGCTGCATGGTTGGTTTTATTTGCAGGATAAATGATAAAGGTTTTTTCTACTTGTGATTTCATGGCATCTCAGGTAACCTAGAAGCATCATCAAGTGAAATAAGTGATGAGTAAGTATTGTTTAAGAAGTTTTGGTATGCTTGTTGGTAAGTGGAATAAGGGATGGATAACCGTAATCGTTTGTTTATCGGTCTGACAGGAGGCATAGGCTCGGGTAAGTCTACAGTATCGGCTTACCTAACACAGCAAGGTGTGACGGTAATTGATGCCGACCTGATTTCTCGTAGTTTGACACAGGCTGATGGATTAGCTATTCCTGCAATAAAAAAGGCTTTTGGCGGGCAGGTGATAGACGCACATAATGCACTAGACCGGGCAAAGATGCGACAATTAGTTTTTTCTAACCCTACAGCCAAAAAGCAGCTTGAACAAATCATCCACCCTTTGGTTAAAGAGCAGATGATAAAACAGGCAATGGAGGCAGAAAGCAGCCCATATATTGTGTTTGATGTGCCTCTATTAATTGAGTCTATTCATCACTATAGACTATGGTTAAGTCGAATATGTGTGGTAGACTGTGAACCAGAGACTCAAATTGTGCGGGTGATGCAACGCAGTGGTCTAGCAGAAGAGATGGTACGTCAGATTATTGCACAGCAGGCTAGCAGACAGCAGCGGTTGGCTAATGCAGATGATATTGTCCATAATGGTGCAGGAGTCCTCTTAGAGGAGTTGCACCAGCAGGTAGATAAATTGCATGCACAGTGGTTGATACTGGCATAATCTTACAAGGATAGAGACAGTTTTGATTTTATACGAACACCCCTTTAACGAAAGAACTCGGTTTATGATGCGATTGGAGTATCTGTTTCAACAGCTACTTGCATTTAGCCAGAGCTCACATGCTGAAGACCAGCATGTGGCGTTAGGGGCGTTGTTTCAATTACTCGATGTTTGTGACCGTGGTGATTGTCGTACATGGGTACTCCAAGAACTAGAAAAACAAAAGATGAGTCTTGAGTCTTATCGCGAATTCCCAGAGATAGATACTAGTGCATTGGATGCAACGATTAAAAAACTCAATACTGTTGCCCATAATCTGGCAAGTGGTAATAAGTTGGGTACACATATTCGAGAAAATAGTTGGCTATTGACGCTACGCAATCGTTTTCTTATGCCTGGTACGACATCACCGATGGATTTCCCAGCCTATGCAGCTTGGTTAAGTGGTCCAGAGCAAGATAGAGTGCGAGTTATCCAAGGGTTAGTTAAGCCGTTTTTACCACTATATGAGGCTATCCAACAGTCTCTTGCTTTGTTGCGTGATGCTGCAGAGCCACAGACAGAATGTAGTAAATCCAATGGTATATTTGAGAAATCAATTGGTGGTAAGGTCTATCAAATGGCAAGGATTTGGGTGCCAAGTAATCGCCGTATTTACCCAGAGATGAGTGGTAATAAGCATATGGTGATGATTCGATTCTTCCGTATAAATGATAATTTCAGTCATCAGTTGTTAAATGAGCCACTAGCCTTTAAGATGGCACTGTGTCAAATCTAGTATTGTTTAATATACACCTAGGCTGATTTAGCGTACGATAGGTGTATTGTTTGGTATAAACCTAGGCTGATTCGAGGTTAGGGCTATAGGCGTATTGTTTTAATGGCTTGAAAAGAAATAATCGTGTTTCAGGACATTGCGGTGTCCCATTATCGTTATAAGATGAGCGACAATAACGAAAAAGATTCTTATTTCTCAATCATGCGTAAAGTCATTCATTTAATTCTTTTGTTGGTTGTTATCGCTGGTGCAATTTATTTTTGGCATCATTTTACTCATTCTACAGAGGCTGCACCATCTGCCCCAACCACTAATACCTCTAGTTCATCTAATCAAACCTCCAATCCAGAAACCAAGAGATCATCTGCTTCTCGTAATCGTACAGCATCTTCACAAGGAGGCATGGAGGGTATGGACAATGTGGTGACTTATGTGAAAGTCACCTCTCCCCAGCAAGCCCCCATTCAAGAGGTCGTCACAAGTTTAGGAACAGTACTTCCTTCTCAGTCGGTGACTGTACGCAGTCAGGTAGGCGGTACTTTACAAGAAATCTTATTTAAAGAAGGGCAATCAGTTAAAAAAGGGGATGTCCTTTTTAAAATAGATCCTCGTACTTATCAAGCTGCATTAGATCAGGCCAAAGGATCACTAGCGCAGAATAACGCCAAGCTAGTTAATGCACGCCAAGATCTGAAACGCTATCAGACACTTTTTAAACAAGACTCAATTGCTCGTCAAGAGGTGGACACTCAGCAGGCCTTGGTGCGGGAGTATGAGGCTTCTCAACAGAGTTTACAAGCGGCTGTCGAGCAGGCTCAACTTAATTTAGATTACACCACTGTTACGGCTCCTATGGATGGGCGAGTCGGGTTGCGTACAGTGGATGTGGGAAATTTAATTACGGCGAATAGTACTGATGGGTTGGTGACTATTACACAGACGCAGCCTATTGATGTTAGTTTTTCAATTCCTGATGCTTACATTAGCAAGGTAGCTAAACCTTTTTATGATGGTCAGCAACTCGTTGTTGATATTTTTAACAAAGATAATTCACAACAACTAGCCAAGGGACACCTGCTTTCTATGGATAACCAGGTGGATACTACAACAGGTACAATTAAATTAAAAGCACGGTTTGAGAATGAGGATTATGCTTTATTTCCCAATCAATTCGTCAATGTGAAAATTGTTTTAAATACCATACCTGATGCGATTGTTTTGAGTAATGATGCCATTCAGTATGGTAATGAAGGTGCTTTTGTTTATGTGGTGCAGGCTGATAATACGGTGAAAACCCAAAATATCACACTGGGTATTGTCAATAATGGTTTTACGCAGATTGTTAAAGGGGTAACGACCAGTGATAAGATTGTCACTGAAGGTCTAGATCGTTTGCGTGATGGTTCTAAAGTAGAGATTGTACAGTGAATATCTCGCGTCTATTTATCCTCCGGCCGGTAGCGACTATTCTTTTGATGATTGCCCTAGTGATGGGTGGCTTGTTGGGATATAAACAGCTTTCAGTATCGGCCCTACCACAGGTAGACTATCCTACCATACAAGTTACTAC
The DNA here is from genome assembly GCF_013133775.1 of Pelistega europaea. Classification (GTDB taxonomy): domain Bacteria; phylum Pseudomonadota; class Gammaproteobacteria; order Burkholderiales; family Burkholderiaceae_B; genus Taylorella; species Taylorella europaea. The sequence goes on from NZ_JABGBO010000011.1 coordinate 56,829, forward strand.
ACAATATCCAGGAGCTAGTCCTGATGTGATGGCTGCTTTAGTCACTAGCCCCTTAGAGCGTCAATTTGGACAAATGCCAGGGTTGACTTTAATGCGCTCATCTAGCTCAGCTGGCAATTCGGTAATTACATTGCAGTTCTCTCTGAATCTCTCCATGAGCGTGGCAGAGCAACAGGTTCAGGCAGCGATTAACGCAGCGAGTAATTTACTTCCTGATGACTTACCCAGCCCTCCTGTCTATAACAAGGTTAATCCAGCAGATACGCCAGTGATGACGCTAGCTGTGACCTCAGCCAGTATGCCTTTATATGAGGCACGAGATGTCATTGAAACGCGTATTGCACAGAAAATTGCACAAATTGATGGAGTGGGTTTATTAAGTATATCTGGTGGTCAAAAACCAGCTATTCGGGTACAAGTTAACCCACAGAAACTCGCTAGTAATGGCTTAAGCCTTGGTGACATTCAAACTGCTATTAATGCAAATAACATCAACTCTCCTACAGGAAATTTTGATGGAGCTAAGCGTTCTACCACAATTTATGCCGATGGTCAGCTACGTAGCCCCGAGCAATATCGTAATCTTATTCTGAGTTATAACAATGGTGCTGCACTACGCCTAAAAGATGTTGCTGATGTGGTGAGTGATGCAGAAGATATTCGTCAGGCTGCCTGGTATGGACAAAAACCTGCTTTATTGTTAAATATCCAGCGGCAACCTAATGCGAATGTTATTCAAGTAGCCGAACGAGTACAACAACTTTTACCTAGTCTACGACAAAGTCTTCCATCTACTATTGATATTAATATCGTATCCGATAGAACTATATCAGTGAAAGAATCCATTGCCCATGTGCAAAATGAAATGCTGATGGCGATTGGTCTTGTAGTGTTGGTAACTTTTGTCTTCTTACGTAGTTTAGCGGCAACATTTATTCCCTCTATTGTGGTTCCTCTTTCCATTGTGGGGACTTTTGCAATTATGTATTTTCTAGGTTATAGCTTAAATAACCTATCGTTGATGGCGTTAACTATTGCAACAGGATTTGTGGTGGATGATGCTATTGTGATGATTGAAAATATTGCAAGGCATATTGAGGAGGGGAAAACACCACTACAAGCGGCACTTGAAGGTGCTCAAGAGATTGGTTTTACCCTATTGTCACTGACAATTTCCTTAATTGCTGTATTGATTCCTCTGCTTTTTATGGGAGATGTGATTGGTCGCTTATTCCAAGAGTTTGCTGTAACACTAGCAGTATCCATTTTGATTTCCTTAGTGATTTCTTTGACACTTACTCCTATGCTTTGTGCATATTTGTTGAAATCACACCAAAGTACGGCAGAAGAGAAATCTTGGCAAAGGCTATTACGTTTGTTAATCGATAAGATTTATGATGTCTACGAACGGGCATTGAGGGTTGTGTTACAACATCAACGTCTCACCTTATTGATTGCGGTGGCCACATTGGCATTGACTGCATTACTTTACTGGGTAGTGCCTAAAGGATTTTTCCCTGTACAAGATACGGGTATGATTCAGATGGTGACTGAAGCTCCTCAATCCTCCTCATTTGCACAGATGTCACAGCGTCAATTACAGGTGGTGAAATTACTTCAAGAAGATAAAGATGTCGAATCAGTATCGTCTTTTGTAGGGGTAGATAGTTCCAATACGACAATGAATACAGGCCGTATTCTTGTACAACTGCACAATAATCAGTCACGTGACGATGTTAAAACGGTAATGAGTCGTCTAGAAGAAAAAGTATCACAACTCTCCGATATTCAAGTGTTTATGCAGGCTGTGCAGGACCTAACCATTGATACCCAAGTTTCACGTACGCAATATCAACTCACCATGAGTGCTATGGATGGAAATTTGCTCAAGAAGTGGGTGCCATTGGTTGTGGAAAAATTAAAAACATTGCCTGGTCTATGGGGAGTGACTGATAACTTTCAGACCAATGGATTACAGGCAAAGGTAGATGTCAATCGTGAGGAAGCATCGCGGTTAGGCGTGACTATGTCGGATGTAGAGGATGCCCTTTATAATGCTTTTGGTCAACGCCTAATCTCGACGATTTTTACTCAATCAGCACAGTATCGTGTGATTTTAGAGGTGACCCCTGAGTTTAGACAATCCATGCAAAATCTATCGCAAGTTTATGTCAAAGGTAGTGATGGCATGGTGCGATTAGATCAAATTGCTACTATTACTTCGGGTAGTACGGAGTTAGAGCTTCAGCGTCTTGATCAGTCACCAGCAGCGTTGATTTCGTTTAATCTCAGCGATGGTTATGCTCTATCAGATGTGGTGGATGATATTTACTCGGTAGCACAAGAGATGGGTATGCCAGAGACCATTTCTTTGCAATTACAAGGAGCTGCACAGGCGTTTGAGGCCTCATTGAGTAATACCTTGTGGTTGTTATTGGCTGCGGTATTTACCATGTATATCGTACTAGGGGTGTTATATGAAAGTTATATTCATCCAATATCTATTCTCTCGACATTGCCTTCTGCCGCTGTTGGTGCTTTGCTAGCATTACTGTTAACAGGGAAAGAGCTTGATATGATAGGCATTATTGGTATTATCTTGTTGATTGGTATTGTCAAGAAAAATGCCATTATGATGATTGATTTTGCTTTACACGCCGAGCGTGAAGAGGGTTTACCACCGCAGGAAGCAATACATAAAGCAGCATTATTACGCTTTAGACCAATTCTGATGACGACATTAGCCGCTTTATTTGGAGCTATTCCCTTGATGTTGTCTACTGGTTTAGGAGCTGAATTACGCTCTCCTCTCGGTATTGTATTGGTGGGTGGTTTATTGTGTAGCCAACTGTTAACTGTATTTACGACCCCAGTGATTTATTTGTTTTTCCATCGTTTCCAAAAAGCAGGGGCAGTTAAGATGGAGAGTGAATAATGATGGTGGGTGAGAGACTACAAATAGCAAAATCAGGTGTAGGTATCCCTAGCTTGGATACAGTAACCACAGCAAGAGGAAATGGGCTATGAGCTTCTCCTCTATCTTTATTCGTCGTCCTATAGCTACTACTTTACTCGCCTTGGCGTTGAGTGTACTGGGGGTGGTGAGTTTTTTCTTTTTACCTGTAGCCCCTTTGCCACAGATGGCATTGCCTATGATTTTTGTGCGAGCACAATTATCTGGGGCTAGTGCAGAGACCATGGCAACGAGTGTTGCGACCCCTTTAGAGCGTTCATTGGGTGGTATCTCTGGCTTGAGTGCAATGAGTTCTAATAGCTCAGAGGGGGAGACACAAATTTTCTTAGAGTTTGACTCCAATAAGGATGTTGATGAGGCAGCACAAGAAGTGCAAGGGGCGATTAATGCAGCTAGACCGTTATTGCCCAGCAGCATGAAACAGCCCCCTTCCTATAAAAAACTTAACCCTTCATCATCGCCAATTATGTCATTGGCCTTGACTTCAGAAGTGTATGATCAAGGGCAACTCTATGATATAGCAAGTACCATATTAAGTCAGAAATTAGCACAGATTGAGGGAGTCGGCGAGGTCTCTTTAGGGGGGAGCTCACTACCCGCAGTGCGTGTGGATTTAAATCCTTATGCGATGAATGCTTATGGAGTGAGCATAAATGAAGTGCGTCAGACTATTAGTGCGGCAAATAGTATTACACCGACAGGCCTAGTAGAAGATGAACATTATCGGTGGCAAATTAAGACCAATGGTAAGTTAGCTAAAGCAAAAGATTTTCGTGACTTGGTGGTGCGTTGGCAGGGGGATAATGCCTTGCGGCTTAAAGATATTGCCAATGTCTATGACTATATAGAAAGCGAGTTCAATAGCGGTTTTTATAACGATAAGAAAGCAGTGAACCTTATTATACGTCGAGAAGAAAGCGCCAATATTATCAAGACTGTCGATAGCATTAAGGCAAGTATACCTAGTCTGCGGGCATTATTGCCTGAAAGTGTGACATTGACTGTAGCACAGGATAGGAGCCCTAGTATTCGAGCTACACTACAAGAGGCAGAGTTAACACTAATCATTGCCATTGTCCTTGTTGTGATGGTGGTGTGGTTATTCTTGGGACGTTGGCGAGCAACACTCATTCCTGCGATTAGTGTGCCAGTGTCCTTGCTAGGTACGTTTATTGCGATTTATCTATTAGGTTACTCCCTAAATACCATTTCTCTGATGGCACTTATTGTGGTGACAGGTTTTGTGGTGGATGACTCCATTGTCGTGCTTGAGAATATTATGCGCTATATTGAGCAAGGAGAGTCTCCTTATAGAGCAAGTATTAAAGGAGCTAGTGAAGTTGGGTTTACCGTACTCAGTATGAGTTTATCGCTGATTGCTGTGTTCATTCCACTCTTATTGATGAATGATTTTATTGGACAGCTATTTAGGGAGTTTGCGGTGACGCTATCAGTCTCTATTTTAGTGTCTTTAGTAGTTTCATTGACCCTTACTCCAAGTCTTTGTGCACGATGGTTGCACAGAGATAGCGAAGAAAAACCCAAACCTCGTTTTTTTGTTTTGTTCGATAAGTTCTTTAACTTTTTACAAGCTGTCTATAAGAGGAGTTTGGCATGGGTATTGAAGTTTAAATTTACGACATTGATGGTGTTTCTCGTTACGGTTGCCTTAAATGTGGCAATGTTTATCGCCATTCCAAAGGGTACCTTTCCTACTCAAGATACGGGGGTCGTGATGGGCTTTTTCCGAGTGGATACAGGGACCTCATTTCAGGCAATGCTACCTAAATTGGATTACTATCGTAAGATTATCTTGGCAGATGAAAATGTGGATACAGTGATGGGGTTTGCTGGTGGACGAGGAGGGTCAAATAGTAGTTTTCTGTTGATTCAGCTTAAATCTGTGGAACAAAGGCAGCTCAGTGCACAGAAAGTAATCGATGAGTTGCGACGTAAATTTGGTAAAGTGCCAGGAGCCCAGATTTCCCTTGTGGTACAACAAGATATTCGTTTGCGAGGCGGTCCTCCTGGAGGTTCAACAGGCTCGTACGATGTGATATTAAAAGGTAGTGATTTAGCCTTATTAAAGGAGTGGACACCCAAGGTTAAGATGGCACTAGAAAAACTACCAGAATTAACAGATGTCATGGAGGGTATTAGTGACCAGGGACGCCGTGTGGAGTTAAAGATTAACCGTGATGCTGTGGCAAGACTGGGTATTAATATGAATCTAGTTTCTAATATGCTAGGCAATTTATTTGGCAGCGGCCAAGTATCGGTATTGTATGAAAACTTAAACCAGTATTATGTGGTAATGAATGTGGCACGGGAGTTTTCGCAAGACCCGAGTATCCTAAAAGATATGATGATTGTGACTACTGATGGAGCAAGAATTCCTCTCAGTGCTATTGCAGAATTTACTACAGGTAGCTCCCCCTCAAGTGTACGTCATCAAGGCTTGCAAGTATCTAATTCAGTCTCGTATAACCTAGCGCCTGGCATTACTGCAGCACAAGCCACCCAAGCTATACAACAAGCCGTAGAAAAGATTTCTCTCCCCACAAAGTCGATTCAGTTGGAAATGGGTTCAGATGCTCAATTACTACAACAAACAGAGCAGCAACAGCCCTTATTAATTCTTGCAGCAATTATAGTGATGTATATTGTGCTGGGAATTTTATATGAGAGTTTTGTATTACCCATCACAATTTTGTCGACACTTCCTTCAGCAGGGTTAGGTGCCTTTATGGCATTGCGCATGGTGAATATGGAATTTACCTTGATTGCCATGATTGGTGTATTTCTATTGATTGGTATTGTGAAGAAAAACGCTATTATGATGGTGGATTTTGCGGTTAGTCGTGAACGAGCATTTAATGAGCCGCCTGAGAAAGCAATTTTTGAAGCTTGCGTGACACGATTTAGACCCATTATGATGACAACGTTTGCAGCTATTCTAGGGGCTATTCCCTTGATTATTGCAACTGGGGCAGGTGTAGAAATGCGTCAACCATTAGGAGTGACTATTGTTGGTGGGTTGGTGTTAAGCCAGTTGTTAACTCTATATACTACCCCAGTGATTTATCTGTTGTTGGATAAAATGCGACACCATTTTATGAGAAAAAGGTGAGTAATAAACATATAAGGAAAAGATAGTAACTTGAGATTGAAATAGCGGCTATGATTAGGTCGTAGGGGTGTGTCAATGATGGCAAAAAGCATAATGAATAATGTTAGAAAAAATGTATGGAAATTAGTGATAGCAGGTATGCCCTTATTACTGGCTGCTTGTGCTATTGGTCCTGACTACAAAAAAGCACCTGATGTGGACATCGGTACTAGCTATAAAGCGGCAGCGGCCTATGATGCCCAGTTCCCTCAAAAACCCACTGTAGCACAATATCAGGCCGCAGCTAATCAGGCTTGGGTGCAGGCCAATGTCGATGATTTGTCTAAAGGCGACTGGTGGTTGCGTTTTGAAGATGCTCAGCTTAATCAACTGATGAATGAACTCAATACATCTAACCTAGAGATTGAGCAAGCGTTAGCGCGTTATGATGCTGCGGTGGCGAGTTTGCGATCATCACAGGCTAGTTTATTTCCTACTTTAGCGGGGAGTGCTTCTAGCACTCGTTCAGGAGGGGATGAGCAACAGGTCGGTAACGCTTATAAAGCTACTGCAAGTCTAAGCTGGGAATTGGATTTGTGGGGTAAGATTCGCCGTCAGGTACAAGCGAGTAAAGCACAAGCACAGGCAAGTGCAGCTGATTGGGCGAATGTGCGGCTAAGTATGCAAGCACAATTAGCTAAAGCCTATTTTGGCCTACGCATGATAGATGAGCAGATAAAATTACTAAATCAAATAGTAGCAAGTGATGAGCAAGCTGTTGCTATGAACCAACGGCGCTACAACCAAGGAGTGGCTGCTCGAGCAGATGTGGTCAGTGCCATGACACAATTAGAGAGTGCAAGGGCACAGGCTATTAATATTCAATCTACTCGTCAACAATATGAGAGTGCTATTGCAGTTTTGTTGGGTAAAGCACCTAGTCAGTTCGTTTTAGTCGCCCAGCCTTTTGTAGCACATATCCCAACGATTCCTACGGTGTTGCCATCGGTATTATTAACTCGACGTGCAGACATTTACTCAGCAGAAAGAGCTGTGGCTGCAGCCAATGAACAAATTGGTATTGCCCAAGCTGCGTGGTTGCCAAGCTTATCGTTGAGTGCCAGTAGTGGTTGGCAGGCAAGCAGTTGGTCTGATTGGTTTGCTGCCCCATTAAATGTCTGGTCACTCGGTCCTCAACTTGCTTTAAGCCTCTTTGATGGGGGAGCACGATCAGCTGCTTTAGCCAGTAGTAAAGCCCAATATCGTGAGCAAGTGGCAGCCTATCGCCAAACTGTGTTGACAGCCCTAAAGGAGGTTGAGGACAATATGACACTTGTGAGTACATTGGCTCAGCAGTATGAGGTGCAACAACGAGCCTTGTCTGCTGCAAGAGAGTCACTTACTATCACACGCAATCAATATCAAGCAGGTATGGTAAATTATCTTAGTGTGATTCAAGTAGAAAATACTACGTATAATACAGAGATTAGTACATTGCAGCTTATCAACCAACGTTTATCTGCAGCGATTGATTTAGTCGTTGCATTAGGAGGTGGTTGGTCGGCTCCGATTGAGGGAAAATAGTTTTTATGCCAGTTTATAAATGTGATGGTCAACAACCATTTAAATTTGATCAAGAAGAAATTGTTAAAGGATTAAGAGATGTCCGCCAGGTATGGCGCACCCAACAAAATCGTCTAAAAGAAGTGGGGGGGCGCCATTTACCGTCTCCCACGGTGATTGATACAGCCATTAAGCAGTTAAGTGGTGCCTTATTCCCTATGCGGTTAGGTCCTGATGATTTGCTCCAAGAAAATGAAGACTTCTACGTGGGTTATACCATTGGTTTGGCATTGAGTGCATTACTTAATCAGATTAAATTAGAAATTCGTCATCATCATCGCCATGAGAAAATAGATGAATGTCAGTTGGAGCAGACAGCTGAGCGTATTGTGCGTGAATTTGCTAAAAGTCTGCCCAGAATTCGTTCTCTACTAGATAGTGATGTGATGGCAGCTTATGCAGGTGATCCAGCAGCACGTAGCGTAGATGAAGTATTGCTGTGCTATCCAGGCATCCAGGCAATGATTTATCACCGTATTGCCCATGAGTTATATAAATTGGGTATTACGCTGATTGCTCGTATTATTGCTGAAATTTCCCATAGTGCGACAGGAATTGATATTCATCCTGGAGCACAGATTGATTCTGGCTGTTTTATCGATCACGGCACCGGCGTGGTGATTGGTGAAACTGCAATTATCGGTAAGAATGTTCGCATCTATCAGATGGTGACTTTGGGAGCTAAGCGTTTTACTGAAGATGAAAACGGTATGTTGCATAAAGGACAACCACGTCACCCAATCGTTGAGGATGGTGTAGTGATTTATGCTGGGGCGACAATTCTAGGACGTATTACCATTGGTAAAAACGCCATCATTGGTGGTAATACATGGGTGACAGATGATGTGCCAGCAGGCGAGTTTGTACGTATTGAGAGTTCGCATTCCAGAGAAGGGAATTTCTAGATTAAGAATAATCCTTGTGGATTATTTTTCACTAGTTCTTTCCCCTCTGATAAACGCAATTCCATGTGCCCCATGTTCACGGGCAGTTTCAAGGGTTTTTTCCGACTGCCCACCGATGGCAAATACCGGTCTACCTGCCTCCATGGCAAACTGCTGAAACTGCTCCCAGCCTAGGGGTGTGCCATCTGGGTGAGAAGAGGTAGGGAGTACATGACCAAGTACCATAAAGTCTGCATTCAAATGATTGGCATAAAGAATATCAGCTAGATGATGACAAGAAATTCCTACTAGTTTATCGGATGGCAAGGGGCGTTCTTCAAGTTGTACAGCATCCTGACTACGGAATTGTACGCCATCAGCTTTTGCCCACCATGCTTTAGGGTGGACGCTATTGATGATTAATCTCGCTCCGTGGGCATGACAAGTAGCTAGCATACGCTCAAACAGCACTTGTAATGAGGCACTGCCTGTCCCATCGGGCCAATGAGGCTCTCTTAGTTGGAATAATTTTACGCCGCAAGCCAATAGGGCTTCAAAACGAACCCAATAAGCATCAGTCAATTCCGGTGATTGGAATTGACTAATTGCGTACCTATCTGGGATAGTCAACCATTGTACTGGGGCAATAGATGCTGGTAATAAATCGCCCAGTTGGTGTGCTTGTGCAGGAGTCGTCCATGAGAAAGCCTGATTTTCTAATCCTTGAATTTCCCCTGACCAGTTATAGATACGTAAGAAAGAAAGCTCTACCTTGGTTTTAGGATATTCGTAGATAAAACCTACCCAAGGATAGGTTTTACTTACTTCAATGCCCAGCTCCTCTTTAAGTTCTCTGACAAGGGCTTGATGAGTGGTTTCGCCTGCTTCAATTTTGCCTCCTGGAAACTCCCACCAACCAGCCCAAGGCTTGCCCTCTGGACGCTGGGCCAATAATACTTGTCCGTGGTTATCTAAAATCACACCAGCGGCAACACGGATAAAAGGTTTTTGTTCCATAGTAAAGCTCTCTACATATGCCTTGCAGTCCAGTCACGAGCAAAGTGTCTAGCAATACGACCAGAGCGTGAGCCGCGTTGGATAGCCCATTGCAATGCTTCTGTATGGCTTGTTGCAATAAACTCCTCAGGACACCCTAACTCGCGTAACCAATAATCTACGATAGCTAAATAATCATCCTGACGAAAAGGATAGAACGATAACCACAGACCAAAGCGTTCAGACAAGGAAATTTTTTCCTCAATGGCTTCACCAGGGTGTACTTCTCCATCATCTTGGTAGTGAGTGGAGAGGTTTTCGCTCATATATTCAGGCATGAGGTGGCGACGATTAGATGTTGCATAAACCAATACATTTTCACTGCGTGCTGAGATAGAGCCGTCTAGGATAGATTTCAATGCTTTGTAACTCACTTCCCCTTCATCAAAGGACAAGTCATCACAGAAAATGATAAAGCGCTCAGGACGCTGATGAATTCTATCTACAATATCCCCCAAGTCACCTAAATCGCCTTTATCTACTTCAATCAACCGTAAACCTTGGTCAGCATATTTGGCGAGCATGGCTTTAACCAAAGAACTTTTGCCTGTGCCCCTAGCCCCTGTCATTAATACGTTATTAGCAGGTTTGCCTTGGACAAAAAAACGGGTGTTAGCATCAATCGCTTGTTTCTGTTGGTCAATATGTAATAAATCATCTGGCTCAATGACATCAATAACCTTAACCGCTTCTAACCAAGATGTTTCTCCTTTTTTGCGCCAACGAAATGCTTTGGCGGTCCAATCAGTTTGATTAGGAGTAGGTGGCAGCCATGCTTCTAACTGAGAAAGTACGCACATTGCCTTATTAATGAGTTGTTGTACAGAGTAGTCAGCCATGTTTTTTCCAAAAGATAATATTGGGATTAGGATAGCATTTCTTGCTGACAAAACCAAACTCAAACCCTGCGTAGTGATAAATCAGCTTCTTTTTCCATATTACCTAATGGTGTCGCAGTTTTAGGTAAATGGTGTAGAATATAGCCATCTTATTTTTTAGCATAGGTTTGCTGTGAGCGTTCAAGAAATTTTTAGTCCGATTGCTGCAGATATGCAAGCGGTGGATAGTGTAATTCGTTCGCGACTGAATTCTGAAGTTGTGATGATTCGTACCATTGGTGAATACATTATCAGTGCAGGTGGTAAGCGTATGCGTCCTGCATTGGTGTTGATGGTAGCCAAGGCACTTGGTTATCAGGGTGATTTACATCATTTATTGGCAGCTGTTATTGAGTTTATTCATACATCGACTTTACTTCATGATGATGTTGTCGATGAGTCTGATATGCGTCGTGGGCGAGAGACGGCGAATGCAGTATTTGGTAATGCGGCAAGTGTTCTTGTCGGTGATTACTTGTATTCTCGCTCATTTGAAATGATGGTGGAAGTGGACTCCATGAGAGTAATGCAAATTCTTTCTCAAGCGACAACTGTGATTGCAGAAGGAGAAGTGTTGCAATTACTCAATGTCCATGATCCAGATGTGACTGTAGATCGTTATATTCAAGTAGTTCGTTATAAGACAGCAAAGCTATTTGAGGCTGCTGCACAGGTTGCTGCAGTGATTTCTGGCGCATCTCCTGAGGTTGAGCAAGCGGTTGCTGCTTATGGGCGACATATGGGCACAGCGTTTCAACTCATTGATGATGTACTTGACTACTCTGGCTCTGTAGAAAGTCTAGGTAAAAATGTAGGGGATGATTTACGCGAAGGAAAGCCTACATTACCACTTATCCGAGTGATGCAAGTTGGCACCGAGGAGCAGCAAACCTTGATTCGTCAGGCGATTGAGACTGGTGAGGCAGATTTTGATGCTGTGGCACAGGCGATTCAGTCTACAGACGCGTTGGACTATACACGTCAGATGGCAGAGCGTGAATCTCACATTGCTCTTGAGGCTTTAAATTCCCTACCTGATTCTGCATATAAGCAATCAATGAAGACCCTAGCTCATTTTGCAGTTAGCCGAGATCGTTGATGTCTATTTGATTGGTAGACTAAATTTTTCAACATAAGGCTTGCTTAAAAAGTCTCCCCAAAGGCTTAACATAGCACAATAATGTAGCTTAGATACTTAAAAACGCCCCTTTTTGGGGCGTTTTTATTGGTTTAAGATGCATATAAGACACAAATTTCATGAAATAGTTGCTTAAGGCAGACAAGGGTATATCCTAATAAAAATTACATGAGACTTCATGTTAAATTGCAACTCGCGATACCGTCCCATGTCCATGGGGAGGATTCTTTTACTCACTTTTTTTGAGGATAGTGAATTATGTTAAAGAAAAAACTTGCTGCAGCTTTTCTTGGTGTGACTACTGTTTTCGCACTTTCTTCTCAAGCATTAGCCAAAGATTTGATTTTGGCCACAGACACAGCATTTGTACCTTTTGAGTTTAAAGAGGGGGATAAATACACTGGTTTTGATATTGACTTGTTTGCTGCTATTGCTAAAGAAGCAGGTCTTACTTACAAAATTCAAGGTATGGATTTTAATGGTATCGTACCTAGCCTACAAACACGTAATGTGGACATGGCCATTGCGGGTATTTCAATTACTGATAAGCGTAAAGCCGTAGTTGACTTCTCTGACCCATATTATGACAGTGGTATCGCTATTATGGTCAAAACAGCAGATGTAGACAAGATTAAGAGTTTAGACGATCTTAAGGGTAAGAATGTTGCTGTTAAAACAGGTTCAGGTCCTGCTGATTTTGTTAAGAAAAATGCTCCTGAAGCCAAGCTCAAACTCTTCCCTAACAGCGAGAATATGTTCTTAGATTTACAGTCAGGCGGTTCTGACGCTATTGTGTACGATACTCCTAATCTTCAATACTATGTTAAAACAGCAGGTAATGGCAAGGTGGCTGTAAGTGCTATTCTTAACAGTGATGACCACTATGGTATTGCCTTCCCTAAAGGTAGTGACCTAGTTCCTAAAGTAAACGCTGCTTTGAAGAAAATTCGTGAAAATGGCGAATACGATAAAATCCATGCCAAATGGTTTGGTGAAAAAGCTGCTAAATAATGTTTAGCGAGAAGCACACTAAATAGTATTTAGTAAAAATAGCGGGCAGCGTGTTGATGAAACCGCTGCCTAGATTTTAATACCAACAAAGAAGCTAACGATGGATTTTGATTTTAGTGTCATTTGGGAAGCACTGCCTGACTTGTGGGTAGGTACAGAACTTACGATAAAGATTACCCTTTTAGGTTTGATTGGTGGTGCTATTGTGGGGGCTTTGATTGGTATTGTGCGTGCTTATGCCCCGTCTATCTCAGATAGCGAGTTTAGAAGTAGACACCCAGTTGCTGGTGTGGTGCTGCCTGTTCTGGCGTTTATCGCCCGTTTATATGTGCTACTGATTCGTGGCACCCCTATGGTGGTACAGGTGATGTTTATTTACTTCGCTTTTCCTTTGCTGTTCCAAACTCGTGTAGATGGAGTCTCTGCTGCCATTGCCACATTAGCAGTGAATTCAGGTGCTTATATCTCTGAAATTGTGCGTGGTAGCTTGCTCTCTGTGCCTAGAGGTTTATATGAAGCAGGTCTAGCGATGGGCTTACCTTTTCACAAAATTATTGCCAAGATTATCGGCCCTATTGCCTTTCGTCGAATGATTCCTGCTCTAGGTAATCAATGTATTATCAGTCTAAAAGACACGTCTATCTTTATTGTGATTGGTGTTGCTGAGTTGACTCGTGCAGGTCAAGAGATTATGGCGACCAATTACCGAGCTGTGGAAATTTGGGGGACTGTGGCATTCCTATACCTGATATTGACAGGAATTATTGCTGCAGTGTTGAGAATCATTGAAAAGAGAATGAGAATACTATGAGTACTACACCGATTGTTCAATTTAAGCAAGTGGTTAAGAAATTCGGTGATCATACCATTCTTAACGGCGTAGACCTCACTATTCATCAGGGAGAAGTGGTCGTTGTTATTGGGCCTTCAGGCTCAGGAAAATCGACCTTTTTGCGTTGTATTAATGCACTAGAAACTATCCAGGGTGGAGATTTAATCGTGGGGAATCATAGTGTAAAGTCCTCTCCAGAAGAGTTGCGTGCGTTGCGTCGAGAGGCAGGCATGGTATTCCAACAATTTAATCTATTCCCACAGATGACAGCATTAGAAAATGTCATGTTTGGACCTCGTCAAATTCGCGGCACTAGTAAAGAGCAGGCAAGACAAGAAGCTGAGGTATTGCTAAGAAAAGTGGGTTTAGCAGAGCGTATGCACCATTATCCTAATGAGCTTTCAGGAGGACAACAACAGCGTGTCGCTATCGCTAGGGCTTTAGCCATCAAACCAAAGCTAATGCTTTTTGATGAGCCAACATCAGCACTTGACCCAGAATTGCGTCATGAGGTATTAAAGGTGATGCAGGACTTGGCACAAGAGGGGATGACTATGGTAGTGGTAACACATGAAATTAGCTTTGCTGAGAAAGTGGGGACAAGGTTACTCTTTATTGATGGTGGTAAGGTGGCACACGATGGCCCACCAAAAGAATTGATTAATAACCCCCCTAGCCAACGCCTGATTGATTTCTTACAACATGTGAAGTAGAGGTTCTTGCTATAGACTTCTTGCACCATGTGAAGTAGCCCGTGCTATTAAATATCTCGAAATATGTACAGAGTCTTAGTAGATGCATAAGTATCTACTGAGACTTTTGTTTTTTAATGATGGTGGTACAATAGTTTCTTATTTGTTTTTATTTCACGGGAAGATTATTATGCCTGCGTATCGTTCTAAAACCTCCACTCATGGCCGTAACATGGCTGGTGCTCGTGCATTATGGCGTGCTACTGGTATGAAAGATGCTGACTTTGGTAAGCCAATTATTGCAGTGGTGAACTCTTTTACTCAGTTCGTCCCTGGGCATGTGCACCTGAAGGACCTTGGTCAGTTAGTGGCTCGTCATATTGAACAAGCAGGTGGTGTAGCCAAAGAATTCAACACCATAGCGATAGACGATGGTATTGCTATGGGACATGGAGGTATGTTGTATTCACTACCTTCGCGAGATTTGATTGCTGACTCTGTAGAATATATGGTGAATGCACACTGTGCTGATGCTATGGTCTGTATTTCAAACTGCGATAAGATTACCCCAGGGATGTTGATGGCTGCTATGCGTCTTAATATTCCTACAATTTTTGTCTCTGGTGGCCCTATGGAAGCTGGTAAAGTGGTGCTGCCTGGTTCTGAACAAGTGATTAAACTTGACCTTGTGGATGCCATGATTAAAGCGGCAGACCCTAATGTCTCAGATGAAGAAACGCACAGTGTTGAGCGAAGTGCCTGTCCAACTTGTGGCTCTTGTTCTGGCATGTTTACTGCGAATTCAATGAACTGTTTGACTGAAGCACTTGGTTTATCACTCCCAGGTAATGGCACCATTGTGGCCACCCATGCTTTACGCAAGACATTGTTCGAGCAGGCTGGCCATTTGATTGTCGATTTGGCCAAGCGTTATTATGAGCAAAATGATGCTAGTGTTTTGCCACGCAGTATTGCAACTAAAGCGGCTTTTGAAAATGCGATGGTACTTGATGTAGCAATGGGTGGCTCAACCAATACAGTTTTGCACTTGCTAGCGACAGCACAAGAAGCAGGGGTAGATTTCACGATGAAAGACATTGATGCGATTTCTCGTCGTGTCCCTTGTCTCTGTAAAGTAGCACCTGCGACTAGTAAATATCATATTGAAGATGTTCATCGTGCTGGCGGTATTTTGGGTATTTTGGCAGAGTTAAATCGAGTTGGACTCATTGATCCTTCAGTAGGCAATATCCACAGTGGTACTTTGGGCAAGGCTATTGCTGCCTGGGATGTCCGTGCGGATAATGTAAAACCTGAAACATTACAGTTTTATAAGGCAGCACCTGGGGGCGTTCCTACACAAGTTGCATTTAGCCAAAATCGCTACAATACGGAATTAGATTTAGACCGTGAAAATGGTTGTATCCGTGATAAGGAGCATGCTTATTCGCAAGATGGTGGTTTAGCCGTACTTTATGGTAACTTAGCTGAGAATGGTTGTATCGTTAAGACAGCTGGTGTAGATGAGCGTATTCTTAAATTTACTGGCAAAGCAATTGTATATGAAAGCCAAGAAGATGCAGTTGAGGGTATTCTTAGTGGTGAAGTGAAAGAAGGGCATGTAGTGATTATTCGCTATGAGGGTCCTAAAGGTGGTCCTGGCATGCAAGAGATGCTTTATCCAACCTCTTACCTCAAATCTATGGGATTAGGTGCCAAGGCAGCATTACTCACAGATGGTCGATTTTCAGGAGGCTCTTCAGGGTTAGTGATTGGTCATGCCTCACCAGAAGCTGCAGAGGGGGGTAATATTGGCTTGGTGGAGGATGACGATGAAATCCAAATTGATATTCCTAACCGCACAATTCATTTGGCCATCTCTGCTGATGAGCTAGCTCGTCGCCGTGAAGTGATGAATGGGCGTGGTGAGGCAGCATGGAAACCTGCTAACCGCGAACGCTATGTATCGCAAGCGCTTCAGGCCTATGCAGCGATGGCAACATCAGCTGATCGTGGTGCTGTGCGTGACTTGAGTCAATTAAAGCGTGTCAAATAATCCTTTTATTTGAGCAGAGAGTCCGGACCTTATCCTATAATAGGTGTAAGGTCTGTTTTTTTTAAGCTACTGAGTAGATGTTGGAGTTTTGAATACGACAGCAATTAGTAAGTGTTTACCTCAATAATGGTGGATAAGGAATGA
Source organism: Pelistega europaea (assembly GCF_013133775.1). Classification (GTDB taxonomy): domain Bacteria; phylum Pseudomonadota; class Gammaproteobacteria; order Burkholderiales; family Burkholderiaceae_B; genus Taylorella; species Taylorella europaea. Next base: position 73,226 of record NZ_JABGBO010000011.1, read on the forward strand.
TGTATCAGCCCTCTATCGTGATTTTGCCACTATGGTTAGTGTTTATCTATCAACTAGGACTATTGTCTGCTCATCGTTATGTGATGGCACGGACATTTGTCCCTCAGGATATTTGGCAAAATGCAGGACATCAGGCGGCCCTTGCACGTATGTTTAATTTAGGGTGGCGATTTGATACTAAAGTGTTATCTATTGTATTGGGTGTGCCTTTATTGATTGGGAGTATTGCAATCTACTTTACGCCAGCAGTAGCAACTGGGCTGGCAAGTGTCATTGGGGTATTTTGTCTCATAATTAACGGTATTATTGTGGGCAATTTTTACTATTTTAAAACCTACAATAATTACTATGATATTTTTATGTTTGGGCTAGTTGAGGATGATACCCAGGCTGTTCTTAAAAATATTTATGAAGATTATCCGATTATTCGTCTGTTTGTTGGGGTTCTAGTCAGTGCATTTATACCTGCTTGGTTTCTTTATTACGCTATATCACAGCAGTGGTTTTCCAGTGAAAGTATAGTTTGGCAAATCATATTATGTGTGTTAAGTCTTGTGGTGCTTATTTTTGCTGCTAGAGGGTCAGTGCACTCAAAACCGTTGGGAAGAGGGCATGCACAAGTGAGTACTTTGAGTATTATTAATAAAATGGTGCCAAATGGTCTTACTGCAATGAGTTGGGCTTGGTCGGATAGGCACAACCAGATTAGCTTTGAGCCTGTAAGCAAGGAAGAAGGGGAACGTTTACTTAAGACTTTTATGGTAGATGTTGTTCAAGCTGAGGGGGGGGCTGAAACTGTATTAGCGGCAACGGTCCCTCATAATATTTTTCATCACCACACGGCGACCAATGAATACCTAGCACAGCATAAACCACATGTTGTTTTTGCGTTGATGGAAAGTTTTGCTACGAATTTTTTGATATATGATGATGAACAACACAATGACTTATTAGGCAGGTTACGTCCTTATTGGCAAAAGGATTTTGTATTTGAGCGGTTTTGTTCAGACTACAACGGTACAGCCCCTAGTCTAGCAGGCATCTTTTTCCATAGTCATGTTCAAAATATTAGCCAATCTATTGCACAAAATAAACCCTTAAAAGAGACCCCGTTTGAAGTGTATAAGTCCCAGGGATACAAGACTGCATTTATCACAGCAGGCAATATGATGTGGCGTAATTTAGCGAATTACCTCCCATTACAAGGGGTAGATGCTATGTATGACCAAAACACCATTATGGAGTGTTTCCCTGAGGCAAAAGATTCTCTCTCCTATTGGGGGATTGCAGATGAATATGCTTTTAAAATGGCAGAGAAACTTTTGAAAGAAAGTCAGGAACCCTTATTTATTGCTATTTTATCCATGACCAACCATCCTCCTTATGTGCTTCCTTCTCATTATCAGAGCAGGCCATTGCAAGCAGATTGTCTAGTAGGGCGTTATGGTAAGGATGATAAGGAGAGGTTACTCTCTTTGGGTACTTACCAATATGCATGTGATGCAATTGGTGGATTTATTCAAGCTATAGAAAAGAGTGCGTTGGCAGAGAATATCGTGATTGCAGTGACGGGTGATCATCATGTGCGGGGTGTTTATGCAGATATGCCCAAGGAGTTATTCGCATCCAAGGCAGTACCATTTTTTGTACATCTTTCAGATTCATTGAAAGCTCATTTATCACTTGAGTTTGATGCACAACGTTTGGGCTCTCATAAAGATATTATGCCTACCCTATACCATGTGAGTTTGTCAGGAGCGACATATTGGCATGGGGGAGGGAGTAATCTATTTGCTACCCCTCATATTCGTCCATTTGCCTTTAATGAAACGCTTTTTGCAACAGAGGATTATGTGGTGGATACTTCAGCACAACCTTTGGTGGCTTATCGCTGGGCAGGCAGCGGATTATTGGTGGGAAGTCCTCACACACTGTCTGAGGCGGAGCACAAGCAGGTGGAGGCTTTCCAACAGTTTTTAGTATGGCAGACGAATTATCTGGTGGCTTAACCTGAGTTTCTCAAACCAGCTGCAATACCATTAATCGTTAAATGCACACTGCGTTCATCACGCAAATTATCATAGCGACTTTGGTGGTTTTCTGCACGGTGTTTACGTAGACGGCCAATGACCTCTACTTGTAGATAGTTAAGAGGGTCAATATAGGCAAAACGTTCGTGTAACGTATTGGCAAGTACCTCATTATGGGCAAGTAATTCGTCGATTTCTAAAATTTCTTTGACGCAGGCTACGGTCAATGTATGTTCATGTTGAATCATACTAAAGATGCGTTGACGCAATTCCTCATCTTTGACCAAGGTACTGTATTCTTCTGCAATCTTAAGGTCTGACTTCGCTAACACCATTTCCATATTAGAAAGCATGGTTTGGAAGAACCGCCAGTTTTTTGCCATATCACGAAGACGAGCGAGACGCTCTGCACGGCTTTCAGGTTCACCAGAAAAGCCCTCTTCTAAGTATGTATGTATTGCAGTACCAAAACCATACCAACCTGGTAAAAGCACACGACATTGAGCCCATGAAAAGCCCCAAGGAATGGCACGTAAATCCTCAATGCGTTGCCCCTTTTTGCGAGAAGCTGGACGAGATCCAATATTTAAACCTGCGATTTCATTAATTGGAGTAGCAGCAAAGAAATAGTCCACAAAACCTTTAGTTCCGTATACAAGTTGACGGTAGGTGCGTTGAGAGAGTTGAGAGAGTTGCTCCAGTAAACTTTGATATTTTTGCAAAAAAGTGTCGGGTGCCGATGCTTGAGATCCTACAGAGGTGCGTAGAGTTGCACTTAGCAGCAACTCTAAATGCCATTTACCAAGAGGAGCAGAGCGGTATTTGTTTTGAATCACTTCGCCTTGTTCAGTCAGGCGAATTTGTCCTGCCACAGAACCAGGGGGCTGAGCAAGAATTGCATCAAAACTAGAACCACCACCACGACCAACTGCACCACCGCGACCGTGGAACATACGTAAACGTACACCATGCTTCTTGAATACTTCTACGAGAGCCACTTCCGTCTTATAAAGAGACCAGTTAGAGGTGAGGTAGCCACCATCTTTGTTGCTATCAGAATAACCTAACATCACTTCTTGTAAACCAAGTTGGGCTTTCATCACACGCTCGCGTACTAGAGGGATACTGAGCCATTGATCCATAATCTGAGCCCCTGCTTCTAGGTCAGGGATAGTTTCAAATAATGGTGCCACAATTACTCCATCGTGAGGCTCTAGAGGCAAGAGTTGGCCTTGTTCGTCAGTCTCCATGCGGATAAGCCCAGTTTCTTGCTGAAGTACAAGGACCTCCAATAAGTCGCTTAATGTCTCTGTATGTGACACGATATATTGTTGAATTGCACGGTGTCCATAGCGAGTACGCATTTGTGCTGCTGTACGTAGAATGTCCAGCTCTTTACTCGTTTGCTCACTATAGTGTTGCCAGGGAGAAGCAAGAGGCCGGGTATTTTGAAGTTCCTCTAGTAGAAGGGAGACTTTTTGCTCTTCACTTAGTTCAGCATATACAAATGGTTTACCTTCAAAAGTGCTGTGACTGCGGGCAAAAAGTTCGGTCAATACGGCCTCGTGCACATCAGAGCTTTGACGTAAGTCCACTGTAGCAAGATGGAACCCAAAAATCTTTACTGCTTGGATGATATTATTCAAGCGTAAATCAGCAATAGAAGCACCATGATTAAGACGAAGCGACTCGGCAACAAGATTCAAATCAGCCAAAAACTCCTCTGGTGTTTGATAAGCTTCTGCAGGTTTGACATTAAGAATTTGTAATTTACCGTCGGAGAAGAGTTTGGCTGTTGCAGCAAGTTTGGCATAGACGGTGATAAGCACACGACGATAAGGCTCATCCAGACGATGGGGGGAACTGTCTAAGCTATGGTCAGAGCGTTCTTTGAGACTATCTGATACATCAGTGAGTAAGGTACTCATGGATAGTTCTGTTGCAAGTGCACGGACTTCTTTCAAATAATATTGAAATAGTGTGACCGCCTGTTTACGGAAAGCTGAGCGTAAAGTTTCTGCGTTGACATTAGGATTACCATCGCGGTCACCTCCAATCCAAGAGCCTAGTGTGAGAAAACAAGGCAGTTCAAACTGTTGAGTATTAAACAGCTTGTCCATTTCACGTTGGAAACGTTTATATAAGGTCGGTAAAGCGGGTAAGAATGTTGTTGCAAAATAGTTATTAACATTGTCTAGCTCATTGTCGACGGTTAGTTTATTTGCGCGTAGCATACGAGTGAGCCAGAGAATCTTAATATGTGCAGCTAGGTCAGAGACAATCTCTTCTTGGTCTGCTTCGTCTTCTTGTTGGTGATAAGCGATGAGTTTATTGGCAATAGCTTGATGAGCATCTAGCGTACTTTTACGTTGTACTTCTGTAGGGTGGGCAGTAAGTACAGGCACAAGATTAGTATATTGCAATGCTTTAAGCAATTCTTCTGCACTGATGCCCTCTTGGGCTAGGGTAGCAAGTGTATGCTCTAAACTAGAAGCTGTATTTTGCGATTTTAAATGACGTTGTTGTTCGTGATCTTCAGCAATATTGGCGAGATGTAGAAAATAGCTAAAGGCACGGGCAACAGTATTAGCCTCATCATCCGTCATTTGGTCAATGGCTTGGCTTAGGGCTTGGGTATGGGCTTCAGATGGCTCACGTCGAGCCCGTACACCAGCACGGCGTAACTCTTCGATTCCGTCAAAAACCTTTTGTCCCTCAGTAGATTGGATTGCATCACCAAGCAACTTGCCTAGTAAGTAAATATCGTCATGCAGGCGTTTATTGACCTTTTTGATGGTATTGGACACAAGTACCTCCTTATTGTTGTCACTTATCTAAATAGATGCCTAACTGTTCAACGAAGAAAAGTTGAGCCACTAAGGCATTTTATTTTAAAGAATAAATAAAAGAAAGACCTGAATCAGGCTTTAATCCTGTAAGTTGTAATTTAATGCAATGGCATAGGGAGAATATCGTGGTTTAATCATCGCACGGGATTGCCATAGCTAGCATTACTTGCGAATAATAATTAAGTTATCACGGTGAATTAACTCTTCATTGTGAATGCTACCCAGAATATCAGCAATATGCTGTGTGGGCTGGCGTAGAATACGGCGAGTGTCAGATGATGCGTAATTAATTAGTCCACGGGCATATTCCACACCATTTTCATCAATACAAGACACTAAATCCCCTCGTTTAAATGTCCCTATGACATCTATCGCTCCTACGGGTAATAGACTCTTGCCATGCTCAGTCAATGCACGTATGGCACCTGCATCAATAACAATTTTTCCACGAACTCTGAGCTGATCTGCTAGCCATTGCTTGCGAGCAGAACGGATACTATGCTCTGCGTGTAACTCAGTCCCGATATGTTCGCCTGCGGCAAGACGCACAAGAACATCGGGCTCATGTCCTGAAACGATAACGGTATGTGCTCCAGTGCTAGCGGCACGTTTAGCTGCCAGAATTTTGGTAATCATACCGCCTGTTCCAACAAAAGAACCGCTACCTCCTGCCATTTCTTCTAATGCAGGGTCTCCTGCTCGGGCAGTGTGTACAAATTTTGCATTGGGATTTTTACGAGGATCGCTATCATAAAGCCCGGATTGGTCGGTAAGAATGATAAGTGCATCTGCTTCTATTAGATTAGTAACAACAGCACCTAGTGTATCGTTGTCCCCCAAACGAATTTCATCAGTCACTACCGTGTCATTTTCATTCACGATGGGAATCACCCCCAAGTCTAATAAGGTAAAGAGGGTAGAGCGTGCATTGATATAGCGAAGTCTATCAGCAAGGTCTTCGTGAGTGAGGAGAATTTGGGAGGCAAGAAGGTGGTGATGAGAAAAAGCCTCTTCATATGCTTGCACTAAACCCATTTGTCCGATAGAAGCAGCGGCTTGCTGTTTGTTGACCTCTCTGGGGCGAGAAGTCCATCCTAATCTTGCCATGCCTTCTGCAATGGCACCGCTTGATACAAGTATAATTTGCTTGCCTGCTTGATGTAACGAGGCTATTTGTTGTGTCCAGTTCTCGATGGCCTGATGGTCTATCCCCTTGCCGTAGTTGGTAATGAGAGAAGAACCAATTTTAACGACAATACGCTGGGCAGATTGAATAACAGAGGTAGAGGACATAATAAGTACTTCACTTAATGACAAATACAAAAAAGGTTTTTTATTGTACTCTTCCCCATGAAAAAGAGGAAACCAAAGCGAGTTTCCTCAGAGAAAAATATGTAAGTTTTATCTATAAGGAAATGAGTGGATATTTTTATCCATGAGGAGTTTTCTGGATAGTTTTCTTTGTGCATCGGGATAAAAATATTTGGATAGAGATGATAGAGGGAATAAGTAGTAAGTCTTCCGCGCAAACGAAAAGCCAGCAGAGGCTGGCTTTCCACATAAACTAGGGGGTAGGCTTGTCGCCCTCAATAGACCCTAGCAAACACTTTTATTCTAAGGCTAAAATATGACAAAATCAAGTATAGATATATTTTGTATTAGGCGAGTATTGTCAGCTCCAAGGTTGTCGACTTATGAAAAGAAAACGCACCAACTTGCTTCCGCGATAAATCTTTATCAATGGAATATGCAAATTGCTTCGGCTTTATTTGAGTGTCTTGGGGTGTGCGAAATTGTTGTCAGAAATGCTGTTGCCCAAGCCATACAATCGATACATGGAGAGCAGTGGGTTTTTAGCCCGCGTTTTTTACGCTCTATACCCCAGAAAAGAAGGGAAGACTTAGTCCGAGCCAGACGCTCTACGGTGGATAAAACCATTCCTGAACTTCCTTTTGTTTTTTGGCAGAGTTTTTTCACTGCACGTTTTGAAAAAGATATTTGGTATAAACAATTCCGTTATGTGTTTCCTTATGCAGAAATGGATGACTTAGCTAGTTTAAGGAGAGACATTTTTTGTAGTTTGGGACGGATACGGATGCTTAGAAATCGTATTGCGCATCATGAGCCTATTTTTAATGAGAACATTGAGGAGTATTACAAGGCAATTATTAAAATCATCGCTTATCGCTGTGAGGATACTGCATATTGGTTGGAGCAACATCAGCGAGTGAGTATTGTGATGGCTAAGAAGCCTACATATTAGACCGTGTTTGGCAGATTTTTAATAAAAAAAGAGGAAACCAAAGCAGATTTCCTCTGATAAAAATATATCGATTACTCTACTGGACGAAATCTAGGGTCATCATCACTTGGTCGAAAACGAGGATCATCATCGTCAGGTTGGTAGGTTTTCGCTTCACCAACATTGGCACGAGTTTGATTAAATCGAGGGTCTTCGGGAGTGTAATCCTCAGCTTGCTCATCTGCTGCTTGATTTTCCTTTGCTTTTTCTTGGTCCAAATAGTCTTGTAACGCCCAAACGAGTTCTTGCGTGCCATCACCTGTCAAGGCTGAAATAGCGAACACTGGGCCTTTCCAGCCAAATTGACGGCAAAAGTCCGCTTTTACTTGCTCTGGGTTGTCAAGCATATCAAGTTTGTTTAGCACTAGCCAACGGGGTTTGTCATACAGCTCTTGACTATACTTTTGGAGTTCAGTGACAATTGCTTTAGCATCGGCAACAGACTTCTCAATAGTATCCACTTCAGGGTCTAAACTTGATACATCAACCAAATGTAATAACACTCGTGTGCGAGTGAGGTGACGTAAGAAAAGATGTCCTAAGCCAGCTCCTTCTGAGGCACCCTCAATCAAACCTGGAATATCAGCAACTACAAAACTACGAGAAGCCGATGTACGTACTACTCCAAGGTTAGGATGCAACGTTGTAAAAGGATAATCGGCAATTTTAGGGCGAGCATTGGAAATTTTTGTAATAAGTGTGGATTTACCTGCATTAGGTAACCCTAGCAAACCGACATCAGCTAGTACTTTGAGCTCTAGACGCAATTTACGGCGTTCACCCTCCTTACCGTAAGTGAATTGACGAGGTGCTCGATTGACACTAGATTTAAAGTGCAGATTGCCTAATCCACCCTGGCCTCCAGCTGCCAAGGTTACTTGTTGTCCGTGACGATCTAAGTCGAATAATTGCTCACCTGTCTCATCATCATAAATTACAGTACCAACAGGAACCCGTAAAGTGATGTCATCTGCTGCTGCACCATATTGGTCAGAGCCTCGACCATTTTCACCATTGCGTGCTTGATGTAGACGAGCATAGCGGAAGTCAATTAAGGTATTAATATTGCGATCAGCCACAGCCAAAATACTTCCGCCTCGACCCCCGTCACCGCCATCGGGGCCACCTTTGGGAATAAATTTTTCTCGGCGAAAACTCGCAGAGCCATTACCGCCTTTACCAGCGATTACCTCAATTCGGGCTTCATCAACAAATTTCATGATATACCTTTGTAAAAATCTATTGGCGTAGGATATTCTTTATGTAGTCACGCCGTTATAGAAAGCTTGACGTATCCATTATTTAGGGAAGTACGCCATACTGTCAACGATTTTATCGTTGCTTAGAAGTCTAGTGTTGAGATGGACAACAGATAGAAACTCGCTGTACTGACTATGTGTTCAAGTTGACCTTTTGTATAAGTCAAACACCGCTTCTTCTCAAAATACAAACGCCGCTCAAAACAATAGCTTTGAACGGCGTGTATAGTAAAAAAGTCGCTAATTACTCTGCTGCGATAACAGATACTGTTTGCTTGTTAAGCGCACCGCGAACTGAGAATTTAACTTGACCATCTACTAAAGCGTAAAGCGTATGGTCTTTACCCATGCCTACGTTAGTGCCAGGGTGGAAACGAGTACCACGTTGGCGAACGATGATAGAGCCAGCAGGGATAGATTGACCACCATAAACTTTAACACCTAAGCGTTTAGCTTCTGAGTCACGACCGTTGCGGGTTGAACCGCCACCTTTTTTCTGTGCCATGTTTTAACTCCTGCTATTAAGCTGTGATAGATTCGATAACGATTTGAGTGTAATTTTGGCGATGGCCTTGGCGTTTTTGATAGTGCTTACGACGACGCATCTTGAAAATTTTCACTTTATCGTGACGACCGTGTGCAAGAACCTTAGCCTTAACCACAGCACCAGCAACCAAAGGCGTACCTACTTTTAAAGACTCACCTTCGCCGACTGATAAAACTTGATCTAGGGAGATTTCTTGACCGATGTCTGCTGGTATCTGTTCTACCTTAAGTTTTTGGCCTTGGGCAACACGATATTGTTTGCCGCCGGTTTTTATGACCGCATACATATGGGTAACCTCTCAATAAATTTAAATAACAACTACCCACACATGTGGGTAGCCTGCTATTTTAACTATAAAACTCTTTAAAAGTCAAATAATTAGTGTATGAATAACAACAGATGGTGGGTGTGGAGAATAATCACTTCTTCTAAATATAGCAATACGTAAGGAGGCAGTGGTATCACACAGTAGGTGATACCAGTCTAAAAACTTTTATTCACATTCAAATAAACACCCCATGAATCACGGTTATAGGAGTCAGGGAGGTTGCTTTTGGTCTTGGTGTACTTCACATCCAAAATGTGCATGAAATCGTAGATGAAAGGTTATCACGAACGATAATCTGCATTAATACTCACATAATCATGAGAGAAGTCGCAGGTGTATACAGTTTCGGTGATTGCTCCACGATGTAGTACGACACGAACAAGGATTTCGGCTTCATTCATCACAGCCTGACCTTGCTCTTCACGATATGCAGGATTGCGCCCTCCATCTTTAGCCACTAATACATCACCGAGATAGAGCTCAAGCTGACTAGTGTCTAAATCAGTCACTCCTGCGTAGCCTATTGCGGCTAAAATACGTCCCAAGTTAGGATCTGAGGCAAAGAAAGCGGTTTTGACAAGGGGAGAATGAGCAATGGCATAAGCGATTTTGAGGGCCTCTTCAGAGGTTTTAGCCTGTTCAATTTGCACCGTAATGAACTTGGTGGCACCTTCCGCATCTCGGATAATCTTTTGAGCGAGTTCTTTGGCAATATCGGTGAGAGCCGCATATAACGTTTTAAAGTCTTCACTATCCACCGCTGGTGCAACACCACTTTGTCCTGTGGCGGCGATAATAAAAGAGTCATTGGTGGAGGTGTCTCCATCAACGGTAATGCGATTGAATGATTTATTCGCAATTTCAGTAGTGATTTTTTGAAGAACTTCAGCCTCAATAGCCGCATCGGTTGCCATAAAGCCTAGCATGGTCGCCATATTAGGGCGAATCATGCCTGCACCTTTGCTAATCCCTGTGATGGTGACTGTTTGACCACCGAGTTGCAGCTGTTTAGAAGCAATCTTGGGTACTGTGTCTGTCGTCATGATACTATGCGCAGCATTAAACCACTCATTGTCAGCAAGGTGGCTTACTGCTTGGGGAATAGCAGGGAGAATTTTATCGACAGGTAATGGCTCTAGAATAACGCCTGTTGAAAAAGGAAGTACTTGATCGTCATGGATGGCGAGTGCTTGTGCGAGTGCGGCAGAGGTAGTCAATGCATCTTGATACCCTTGCTCGCCTGTGCCAGCATTTGCATTACCTGTGTTGATTAATAGAGCTTCTATATTTTGACGTACGGCAAGGCGCTTTTTACAGATTTGTACAGGGGCAGCACAAAAACGGTTGGTGGTAAATACTCCTGCGACTTGTGTTCCTGGAGTAAAGCGGAATACCGTGATGTCTTTCTTGCCCGGTTTTTTAATTCCAGCAGAGGCAATCCCAATTTGTACCCCTTTGACAGGGTGAATATCGCGGGTATCGGGAATATGGAAATTAACAGGCATAACACTCTCCTTTAGGTAGGACTACGTCAAACAACAAAAATTACATCGCTGCTACTTTAGCAAAAGCCTTATCGGCCGCCTCAAAGGTTCGAGCAAGAACAGCTTCATCATGGCAAGCAGAAACAAAGCCTGCTTCAAATGCAGATGGAGCAAGATGCACACCTTCTTCTAGCATGGCGTGGAAGAACACTTTGAAGGCTTCAACATTGCTATCTTGCACCTCGCTAAAACTGGTTGGAACGCTTTCACGGAAATAAATACCAAACATACCACCCACAGAGTCAGCACTAAAGGTCACACCATGTTTAGCGGCTTTTTCTCGAAGTCCAGCAACCAGAGCACTGGTAGTGGCAGTGAGTTTTTCATAAAAGCCAGGGCGACATAAAATCTCAAGAGTTTTAAGACCAGCAGCCACAGATACAGGGTTACCAGAAAGAGTACCTGCTTGGTATACTGCACCAAGAGGTGCAATGCATTGCATCACATCACGACGACCACCAAAAGCACCAACAGGCATACCACCACCAATGACTTTAGCTAATGTAGTTAAATCAGGTTTGATGCCGGTAAGACCTTGAACACCTTTAGGGCCAGCACGGAAGCCAGTCATCACTTCATCAAAAATCAATAAAGCACCGTATTGTGTGCATACATCACGAAGCCCTTCTAAGAAGCCAGCTTTGGGTTTCACTAGGTTCATGTTGCCAGCGACAGGTTCAACAATAACGCAAGCAATATCATTTCCTACTTCAGCGAAAGCTTGTTTAACCGCATCGAGGTTGTTGTATTCTAGGACAATGGTATGGCTCACAAATTCTTCAGGAACGCCTGCGGAGGATGGATTGCCGAAAGTTAATAATCCAGAACCAGCTTTGACTAGCAGGCTATCAGAGTGACCGTGATAGCACCCCTCAAACTTGATGATTTTGCGACGATTAGTAAAACCACGAGCTAGACGAATAGCGCTCATTGTGGCTTCTGTGCCAGAGCTTACAAGACGGACTTGCTCAATCGACGGTAGCAGTTCACTGATTTTTTCTGCTAACAATACTTCAGCTTCAGTGGGTGCACCGAATGATAAACCGTTGGCTGCGGCTTCTTGTACAGCTTTGACAACTTCTGGGTGAGAATGACCCACAATCGCAGGCCCCCAAGAGCCTAGGTAATCAATATATTGTGTACCCTCTACGTCCCAGATATAGGCACCTTCAGCACGAGCAATAAAACGAGGTGTGCCACCTACTGATTTAAATGCACGTACAGGAGAGTTAACTCCACCAGGGATAGAGAGCTGAGCTCGTTCAAAAATAGCTTGGTTTTTCATAGGATTTACTTCAATTAAAATATTCTGCAATAATAATCATTGGTAGTGTGATAATGACACTCTTAATAAAAAGTAGATGCTACTACACTACCGCAAGCGAGTAAGGCAACATACCACCTTACAAAGGATATATAAATTTTAATGCTTCGTTGCAAAGAGAGTCATAAAATCTTTGCAAGTTTGATAAATATCTGCTGTTTCAAATAATCCAGAAATGACAGCAATGCTGTCTGCTCCTGCATCAATGACTTGTTTAGCATTGGACAAAGTGATGCCGCCAATGCCCACAATGGTTGGGCGAGTAGGGGGGGTAAGTATCATATCCAATGAGTCTACAGTGGCTGTTGTGTCCGATGCGTTGAGCATACTATTTGGTAGTTGCGGTGATAAAGAGGCTGTCAATAATTGCTTTGCTTCCTCAAATAAGTGTAACGGTGCATGTACGGCATCAGGTTTAACTGTAGAGGGAAATACTGCACCAAAAGCAAAATAATCTACCTCATTGGCTATCGCTTGTTGTGCTAGCTCAATCTGGTTATAACAACTGACTCCAATAAGCAGATGTTTGCTGGCAGCAGCGATGTCTGCTTTTGCCTCTTGTATATCTCCATCATCACGCCCTAAGTGTACTGCATCAGCTCCAACTTCTAGTGCTAAACGCCAGTCGTCGTTGACTACGAAGAGGGTTCCATGATGTTGACAGCAGAGAGCAACACGCCGTGCTTGTTCGCAAGCCAGTTCAAAAGGGGTGTGTTTGCGACGCCATTGCAGTATAGGCAAACCAGCAGCACATGCTTGTTCAATGGCGTGGTATAAACGGTCAAAATCCGACCAATCAGGAGTGATGCCATATAGTCCAGTAGGGAAACGAGTTGCTATTGTCATTATTACCCTCCAATCAGTTCTGGTGCGATATAGTTCACTTGAGGTGATCCCATCCCTAATCGAATAGTATCTTGAGTTTGGCTGAGGGCAACACTTAGTGCGGTTTTTGTTGCGTCCTCTGCGGATAGTCCTTGAGCTAAACTACAAGCTAATGCAGTACCTGTTAAGTCAGCGAACTCTGCATGTGTGCTGATGTGTGCAGGATGCTCAAAGATAAACTCATCATCAGATTGATGAATAAGGCGGTGACATAGTTTCCCGTTGGTATCTCTTTGGTTTAGAATTAGGCAGTATTCAGCACCTAGGTCAAGGATATGTAGGAATAAGTCTTCCTCTGTAGTAATATCAAAGTCCTCAGATGTCCAATGGGTGGCGTAATTTAAGTCGACGACAGCGATGTAGGATAAAGGAGACAGAATATCTAAGTAAGCATCAGTGAGCATTTCAGTGTAGAGGGCATTATCATCAATATCTACATACTCATAGAAATGCTTACCAAATACAGTCACTAATGGAATTTGATTGTAATCTGCAAAAATAGTGGCAAGCGAGTCCAATGTCTCAATGGAGAATACATGATTAACTTTAAACGCTTGTGGACTCACATCTTCTAGTAAACAGCGTGCCTGAGCCTCAATACTATCTTCTCGTAAGGGCTGAACTTCAATAACTGTATTGGTATCTCGAATAGCGAGGGCAGTAACAACTGAATTTGAAAAAGTTCGCAACTGAGCGGCAGTCACACATTCCATCGGAAGATGGGCACGATGACTCGGATCAAACAGATTGAAAAACAAAACGCTAGAAGGGGAAGAGGCTGTCATAGTGAAAAAAATCCAAGTTGAGGTACAATAGCCAAAGTATCAGTGATGAGGCAGTACCTAATATATTGTCTTATTTTAACGTAGTGTTTTAAGGATATTGTGATGAAAACATGGATGTGTTTAATTTGTGGCTGGGTTTATGATGAGGAAGCTGGTGCGCCTGAAGAGGGCATTCCTCCCGGCACCAAGTGGGAAGATGTTCCGCCTAACTGGACATGTCCAGAATGTGGGGCACGCAAAGAAGACTTTGAAATGATGGCAATTTAGCTGTTGTTTGATTTGAAACTAGTGATGGTTTCAAAACTCACATAAGGATACTATGAGCGATAAACCTATTAATCTTAGCGGACATTTTTTAATTGCCATGCCCTCATTAGATGGTGATTTATTCGAGGGTAGTCTGATTTATGTCTTTGACCATAATGATGATGGGGCTGTTGGGTTGATTGTTAATCAACCATCAACAGTACCTTTTTTAGATTTATTGGGCGATATTAGTGCTATTGATGATGTGGATGAAGAGAAAATTGAAAACAATGTAGCCAATACACTAGTGTATTTTGGTGGCCCAGTCAATAATGACAAGGGGTTTGTATTACATAGTGCAGACAAGTCATATCGGTCTACTATTGGCAACCAAGAATTATTGATGACCTCTTCCAAGGATGTGTTATTTGATTACGCTCGTGGGCAAGGTCCCAAGCAATTTATGCTGGCTTTGGGATATGCAGGATGGTCTCCTGGTCAATTAGAACAAGAAATTGCAGATAATGCTTGGCTAACCGTACAGGCATCAGCGGATATTATCTTTAATGTTCCTGTGGCGGAGCGTTACTACCGGGCAGTCAAGTTGTTGGGGTTTGACCCACATTTGTTGCAAGGTGATATGGGGCATGCTTAATGTCAGAGAAAACCGTATTAGCATTTGATTTCGGTTTAAAAAAAATTGGAGTGGCACAAGGCAATACTTTGTTGAAATATGCTGCTCCTTTGGAAATTATTCGTGTGCCTACCAAACAGGGGCGATTTGCAGCAATAGAGTCCTTAATTCAACAATGGAGGCCTGATTTACTGGTGGTTGGATTACCTTTGACGACAGAGGGTGAGGAGCAATATGCCTCAGGCCATGCCCGCCGGTTTGCGAATCAGTTGCATGGGAGGTTTGGTTTGCCCGTACAATTAGTTGATGAGCGAGGCAGTAGTATGGAGGCACAGCGTCGTATTGCCCCCAATGAAGATGATGATGCAATGGCGGCTGCTATTATTTTAGAACGATATTTTGATAGTCTTTAAGGTCGCTTCTTAGTCCCTGATGGGGATTGAGTATATGAAGTGACTTTACAAATATTCTTGCATGTTGCTATTGGTTTGTTTCTATGATGGCTGTAACCTGTTTTTTTTGATGGTGATAGATAGGTATTTGATAACGTTTCAAGCGAGTTTCTCAAGATATTTTACTGTGGTTTGCGGTACAATAAGGGGACTTAAAAAGGAGTGAATATGCAAATACCTACCGCTGAGCAGTTATACAGTAAGTTAAAGACTGGTGTTGAAGAACTCATTAAAACAAAGCCCATTGATAAGGTGTTTTTGGTAGGTATTTATTCAGGAGGAGCATGGATTGTAGAGCGATTGCAACAAGATTTAGCTTTGCAAAATCCTGCAGGCTTTCTTAATACCAGTTTCTACCGTGACGATTTCAATAAAATCGGTCTTCACAAACAAAAACAACCTACCCAGATTCCCTTTGATGTAGATGATGCCCACATTATTGTGGTGGATGATATTCTTTACACTGGTCGTACAATTCGTGCCACGATGAATGAGTTGTTTGACTATGGAAGACCTGCATCTATTTCTCTGGCAGTGCTGATTGACCGCGGTGGACACCAGTTACCTATTGCTGCTGATGTAGTGGGTGGCGAGATTCCTTTACCTAAAGGGACAAATTTCGTTCTCTCTTACAACGAGCAGCATCTTTTTGACATCGATATTGAAAAGGAAGACGTCCGTGTATAATCCCCAACTTAATCGTCATGGTGAACTCACGCACTTGCTAAGTACTGAGGGGCTGTCCAAAGATATTATCACGCATATCCTAGATACTGCACAGAGCTTTGTGCCATTAGCCGAACGTGATATTAAAAAAGTGCCACTACTACGTGGTAAAAGTGTTTTTAATCTCTTCTTTGAAAACTCAACGCGTACGCGTACAACATTTGAAATCGCAGCTAAGCGTTTATCTGCGGATGTTTACAATCTCAATATTAGTTCTTCTTCCACAGCCAAAGGTGAGACATTACTCGACACGATTAGCAATCTCACCGCTATGCAGGCAGATATTTTTGTTGTGCGTCATGAGGCTAGTGGAGCTCCCTATCTGATTGCTCAACATGTTGCACCCCACATTCACGTGGTTAATGCAGGGGATGGTCGTCATGCTCATCCTACACAAGCGTTATTGGATATGTATACTATCCGTCATTTCAAGAAAGATTTTTCTAATCTCACAGTAGCAATAGTGGGAGATATTCTACATTCTCGTGTCGCGCGTTCAGATATTCATGCCTTGACGACATTAGGTGTGGCAGAAATTCGAGCAATTGGCCCGTTGACATTATTGCCAGGTGGATTAGAGCAGATGGGGGTACGCGTTTTTACCGATATGAATGAGGGGTTAAAAGGCGTTGACGTAGTGATTATGTTGAGGTTGCAGAATGAGCGTATGAAAGGGGCCTTGTTGCCTTCTTCTCAAGAATACTTTAAACGCTACGGTCTTACACCAGAAAAACTCGCTTTAGCTAAACCTGATGCGATTGTGATGCACCCAGGGCCGATGAATCGTGGTGTTGAAATTGATTCAGTAGTGGCAGATGGACCACAAGCAGTGATTTTAAATCAAGTAACGTTTGGTATTGCTGTTCGTATGGCGGTGATGAGTATTGTGGCAGGAGCAAGCGCATGAAATTAAGAATTATCAATGGTCGATTACTCAACCCTACCACACAGCAAGATGAAGTGGCGACAATAGATATTGCTTCTGGGCGTGTAGTGGGCATTAATACACCTGCTGAATTTATGCCTGATCAGACGATAGATGCACAAGGTAAGGCAGTGATTCCTGGTCTTGTAGATTTATCTGTGCGTTTGCGAGAACCAGGCAACGAACACCGAGCTACCCTAGAAACTGAGATGCGTGCTGCATTGGCAGGTGGTGTAACTAGTTTGGTGTTGCCCCCAGATACTGATCCTAGCCTAGATGAGCCAGGATTGGTAGAAATGTTAAAACACCGGGCACGTAAGCTAAATCAAGCTAATTTATACCCCCTTGGAGCAATGACTTTGGGGCTTAAAGGGGAGGTTCTGACTGAGATGGCGGAGTTGACAGACGCTGGTTGTGTGGCATTTTCTCAGGCTAATAAGGGGCTTCCTCATTTATCGGTGCTTAACCGTGCGATGCAATACGCTAAAACATTTGAGTATGCATTGTGGATTCAACCATCAGAAGCAGATTTGGCGAGTTCTGGTGTAGCAGCAAGTGGCTCGTTTGCTTCGCGTTTAGGCTTAGCAGGCATTCCTGTGCAAGCAGAGACGATTGCATTGCATACTTTGTTTGAGTTGCAGAAAAGTAGCCGTGTGCGTCTACACTTATGTCGTATCAGTAGTGCTGAAGGTGTTGAGTTAGTTCGTCAAGCCAAGGCCGCAGGGCTACCAGTAACTTGTGATGTTTCTATCAATCATGTGCATTTAACAGATACAGACATTGGTTTCTTTGATAGTCAATGCCGTTTATATCCGCCCTTACGCTCACAAAGAGATCGAGAGGCGATTACTCAGGGCTTGTTGGACGGTACCATTGATGCAATTTGTTCGGATCATACACCAGTAGACGACGAAGAAAAATTATTGCCATTTAGTCAAGCTGAGCCAGGTGCTGTGGGCGTAGAGTTGCTGTTTAGCCTAGTGTACAAATGGGCGGTAGAGCATAAGGTTCCTCTATTAGATGCTTTAGCCAAGATTACAGTCAACCCTGCAAGTATTTTGCAGCAGAGCGCACCTGTATTACCACCTTGCGGGCAGATTAAAGTGGGCTTACCTGCGGACTTAGCCATCGTAGACCTAGATGCTTATTGGAAGGTGTCTCGCCAAACATTGTTAAGTCAAAGTGCTTACACCCCGTTCAACCAATATGAGGTACCTGCAAAGGTGGTAATGACGATAGTGGGTGGCCAAGTGGTTTGGCAGGCTTAATGGTATCAGAGCATCAGCCCCTGCCCAACTGGCTAGGGATTCGTATGGCGGACGATACTGTCTGATTGTGTTTGATAAAGGGTACCCTGATGAAGGGTATCCTTTGTTGTGTATAGGTTTAATGTTGTGTTAGACATGAAAGGGTTTGATGAATGGCGGTTTTGCGTTTTCTAATTCGAGTCATTGGGTTAATCGTTGTGTTGTTGGCAGGACTTTTTATTGTATTTATTTTCTTTGGTTGGATTAGCAAAGCAGCCAGAGAGCGGACAGTGCAACTGTGGTCTCAATGCTTGATGAAAACTACAGGTGTTCAGGTGGTACAAGAAGGAAAACCGATTCTTGATGGGCCTGTTATGCTGGCTGCTAACCATGTTTCCTGGATTGATATTTTTATTATTAATAGTCAGCGTGCCACTTCTTTTATTGCTAAGTCAGAGATTCGCCAATGGCCTGTGATTGGTTGGTTGGTGTATGCCGTTGGGACGATTTTTATCCAGCGTGGGTCACGTCAAGCGGTGATTGATATTAATGCAGGCATGGATAAGTATTTTAAAGAGAATATATGCATTGGTTTATTTCCCGAGGGAACAACGAGTGATGGCCTCAGTGTATTACATATGTTCAGTGGCCTACTTGAGGGAGCGATGAACTCTCGGGTGCCTATCCAGCCTGTGGCATTGTTGTTTACTTATAATGGTGAGCGTAGCGGGCGAGTAGCCTTTGTGGGAGAGCAGACACTTGTCGCAAATATTTGGGTGTTATTAAGCAGTAAGAATGTGGGGGTGACGGTTCGCTTTTTACCGCCAATCACACAAGCTGGTGAAGAGGTGCTTATCCCTCGTCAGGAGTTGGCGGACAATATTCGTGCAGTATTGCTTAAAGAAATTGAGGAATAGTGCATTGTTAAAGTGGTAGCAGGGAGCATAGAGGTGATGTATGGACTTGCAGCTCCCTGCTTTTTTCTTTAATAGAGTTGCACTATTGTGGAAGTGAACGGAGGTAGACAATTCAAAATGCCTTTGCTTTTTTTCCCTAATAGGAGTTGCACTACTGTGGAAGTGAACGGCGGTAGACATCCAATGCCTTAAGTCCATAATGTGTGCATACGATAATGGAAAATACTGGCATTACAAATCCCATGAAAGGAATAAGAGACAAGGCGGAGCACACAAAACCAATAAACCAGAAGCCATTCTTATATTCGCGAAGAATATATTGACGTTCTTCTGCTGTAGCATGTTCAACAATCGCATCAACCTTGGACATATTGGCAAATACATATGCTCCCCAGAAAAGCGACAACACAATGGACATAAATGGGATAAACCAAAAAGGCAGGGTGAGCAACCAACCTACTACGAAGATAACGGAAACCTTGACAGCATTGTAGGTACTAACAGAGTTGACGTTTTGACCTTTTTTCTCAAGATGAGGAAAGTAGCGTTCGCTAATAAACTTGACTGCCATTGGTGTCACCATGATAGAGGCAGCGGCCAATCCAATGACTACACCAATAGCAACAAGAGCAATAAAAGACAAGACACTGGACAACCAACCACTGATGGCAAGAATTCCCCAATCACTCAAAGATGATAAAGCCCCTTGAAACCAAGACCATTTAGAAGCGGCATCTATAAACCACCCATCCAAAGCCCCCCAGCCAAACATTAATAAAACGATAGAACTACCTAGAGCAATGACAAAAGGCAGTACGATGGCAAACAACATACGTGGTTGTAATTGAGTGACAAAGCCTTTAGAAAAAGAGTCAGAGGTACTAAGATGTGCCATAAATGTCCTATTGTGTAACGATAAATAATTAAAAGACTTTTCGTCTAGCTGATGTATTTATACCACGAGAGATACGTTGCGTCATATGAGTGGTACTGATAAGTATTTTAGATGGTGTCAAAAAAGAGAAAAGCAATAGTAAAGAGGGGATATAGGCAGAGTAGCTGGGCAGGCGAGAGCAAAAAGCATTATGTAGACGGGTGGATATATGGGACAAGGTGATTGAATGAAAAGAGTATAGGAGGGTGGATAAGTTGAGTTGCATTTTCACAACATTCGAAAAAAAGGGGTGTTTGTTGTATTTTCGCTACTATTTGTTAGTGGGTGGGTATAGGGTTAATACGTAGATAGTGGGTTGATTTTTAGGAAAAAAATAGGAGATTTTATGGGGGGTATAGGAGGGGGAGAGAGGGGAGGGGGATAGGATTTTTTATCAAAGGGGGTTGCCAAGGGGGTAAAAAGGGTTCATAATGCGAATCTTTCCTGATTCACGCAATCAACAAACTGTTGAGAGGTGAAGAGGGGTCAAGTGAGTGATTGACTGAAAGAAGTTGATTGCGGTTTTAAAAATAAAAAATATTTTTAAAAAGTGCTTGACAGGATGTAGTTAGATAGTTCATAATTACGTTCTTTGCTGCTAACGAGCAATATCGTTAGACGGATTAAGTGATGATTTAATTCGGGATGT
>NZ_JABGBO010000012.1 GCF_013133775.1 Pelistega europaea
GAAGAGTGGTTAACTGTTTATAATACGCAAAGACCCCATGATGCACTAAAAGGTTTAACACCCCTAATGTACAAACAAATGCATTCCGTTTCTACTTCTTAGTTGTACTAAAAATGGGATGGGTACAATTGTAATTGAAGGGCGTCTGAGGCTCTAGATAAGCCAATGGATTATTGATGTCAAATTTGATAGAAAGTACAGGCACCATCTGTGAAGATGGAATGCGGAGAAATATATTTACCAAGAGCGTTCTGTCAGTGTACAGTTAGCCTGCATGGTGGTAGGGATTAGCATATCCACCTTTTGTTAGGAGGTCAGACGAGATGAGGAAAATTAAGCGGTAGTGCAAAGTTTTATTACAATCGCCACCTGTGTTGTAGATAATAATTTGGTTACTCATTATACTGTTCCATATTGTTAATGTAGACTTTTTAAAGTATTACTATCGGTAGTTTTGAATATCTATTTAACTATTATTGCTGTTGGGTATCTGTGTTAAAAGATCCTTTATGAAACTCTGTATTTCCTATTGGATGTATTACACGACGAACCATAGTGTGTATTAAATCACTCAAACTCAATCTCCTCAGAAAGTTTATTATAAATATTCACCTGTGTTTTGATGCTTAACTCAGTTACCAACCATCCGTGTAAAGAAGCTTGTTTTATAAAATCATCTATTCTATTAACACCCTTAATCTCTTTAAGTGTGACGACAACACCGAAACGGATGCCTTCTCCATCTCTGCTGTGAAGTCTTTCTAGGGTTCTGATGCTCATGCCCCAGAGTGGACTACTTTTATTCATAACCTCTTTGGCTTGTTTTCGGCTCGAAAATACCTCACGGATGTGCTTGATGTTATCCCATTTCCTAAAGAGTCCACGAGCTCTGTCTTCTTTGATATAGCCAGGGGCATCATCTAAATTCTGTTTATCACGATTGATAGGTTTTATGCCGTTATTGGTCAATGGACCGAAATGAAGATTGAGTTCAGTGTTCGTGTAGTCAACACCTTGGTGTCTAGAGCATTTGGGAAAGTAGCACATAGTTGCCTTAGCAACGTAGGGATATTTTTGGTTGACGATAGGTACTGGGAATCGATAGTTATAAGAATGATATTTCTCAGACACACCAGATACGATAAATTTAATTTCATCATCTGGTGTACTGAGAATGTCTTGTATCTTGATGGGTACTATACCGTTGCCGATGAGAGTTGTTTCTTCAAAGGTTTTTTTGTCGTTCCATTGAATAGCGGAATCAACGAGTAATGCTTTGGCCTCTTCTCTGCTTAGTCCCATGATATGAATGAGATAGGCAAGTTTTCTGGCAATAAATGGGGCCGCATAACTAGTCCCAGTGACATGAGCAAGTCCTAATGGTTTGCAAACGTTGATATACTGACCGTTGCCTCCCCCATAGTAAGCAATATCTGGTTTGATAAAAAAGGATAGAACAACTCCTTGACGGGTATATCGGGTGGGTTGTCCACTAAAATCAACTGCATTTACAACAACCGAGTTTAAAGAGTCAGCAGGTGCCCCTATTTTCTTTCGTTGTAAGGATGAGTCACTTGCATTGGTTCCTGCTATCACAAAAATAACATCGTACTCAAATTGAATATCATCAAGTACTGCTGCTTCTGCGGAAATAAAGTTGTCTTTGATTTCATCATTAGAGCCAAGGGAGAGGTTCCATACTTTGATATCTGTATTTTGAGAAACAATTTCTTTGATTTTTTTGATGATAGAGAAAGAGTTAAATCCTTTATGAAGAGCAACACCAAAGTGTCTCACGCGAAATCTACCGCATCCGTCGTCTAAGTTTTTATTGAGATTAGGTGCATCGACAATCAAAGAGGATACTGCTGTACCATGTTCGTAATCCTTGGCTTCTCTACGAATTTCTCTAGAAATACAGTCATGATAGTCTACCCAATCCTTAAAATACACTTGTTCGTCAAATAAAGTGTCAATGACGCCAATTGTTGGTTCATTGTGAGGAGGTGGAATAAAAGACGAGATTTGTTGAGCAGCTGAATGGAAGTTTTCTGGAAAGAGTGTCGAGAAATCTTCTACTGCCATAGATACCAAATAGGGAATATGTATGAAAACTCGTTCTACATATTTCTCATCTAGGAGTACTGTTGTATCGTCTAACATATTGGCAGATGAAATATGAATATCTAACTTTTCAAGTAAGTCATGGATATTCATATCCACATCATAAAAGGAGACTATAGCCTCTTTAGTAGATGGGAGAGAAGCTGTCTCAATGTCAAATTTTTCGACAAAAATAGTGTCTCTTAGGAGTTGTTTAAAGGTGGTCTTTGATAATCCATACTTGGGATACGGTAAATTATCAAACGTGCTACTTTTATTAAAGTCTTGATAGGATAGTACGCCACTAGGGAATGTATGTCGAAAGAGAGCTATGACCTGATGCGATAATTCAATCGTCTTATTTAGGGTTTCTTGAGATATATAGTGAGTAATAATGTGTTTTGTTTTATCGCTGTTAAATTTAGCACCGACAACCGTATCATTAGAGTGAGAATTACTTTTAACACGAAAATATGCACCGATGCGGTTACTTTTAGCCACTATCCTGTCGTAATAGACGCTGATTAATGCTCCTTCAATAAACGCTTCTTGAGCCCAGAATTCACTCACCCTAACTAGGCAATTATGTAGTGACTCTAAGTGTGATAGTTGAATGGTAGAGCCATTGGGAATAGTGACCGGTCCAGGCTTATTGGTGCGACTGGCTTGTTGGAAACTTTGTCCCCTTAATGTCAGAATATTATTCATTAGGTCTCCTCATTTAGTACACGGGATACACTACTCTTGGATATTCCAGATAACACTTCGATTTCTCTGACAGTAAAGTTAAGTTTGTGTAGTTGCTGGATAGAGAGGTTTTTTCCTCCGTGTAGATTTCTTAATAGTCTTTTGAGGTAATCATAAGGGTCTTTGGGGTCACTAAACGCTATAGAGGTTCTAATAATGTTCCGGAGATCACCTGGATTAGGAAGTTTAGTGCTGCTATGAAGGATTTTTTTGAAAAGCCGCATATCACGGGCAGCATTTTTAAACTGTTTGAGAAAGTCTTCTAAGATGATGGTAGCAACATCGACTTTGTCCTCTTTTGAGTACCGATCAAAATCAATTACAGCATCGAATCGTCGAGTTAGTGCCTTATCTAGGTCGTTGAAGAGGTTGGTTGTAGCGATGATAACAACATCGGGGTGAAGGTTGTCTAGCGCCTTTAGAAATGTAGAAGTTACTCGCCCCATTTCGCGAACATCATTTTGATTGATACGATCAAGGGCGATAGCATCAATTTCATCAAATAAAATGATGTAGCCTTTTAAAAAGGGCAGGTGGTTAATTTTATTGAAAACTTGGGTGAGGTTTTTGGCTGTTTGACCAAGTTTACTATCGACTAAACCACTAAAATCTACCATTAGGAGTTCACGATTTAAGAGTCTAGCGACTTGCTTAGCACTTTCTGTTTTACCTGTGCCAGGGGAGCCAATGAATAAGAATTTATTGATGCCGATGTTATGATTCACGGCATTGATAATTCCTTTGAGGTCATTGGTAATAGTGGTGGGGAGAGGCAATGGCTTTGAATCTAGCTTAATTGGATATAAGGTAGAGTCTGTCTCCCTTTCTTGAGGTACAAAACGAGTAGAGTCAGAAAGAATGCTCATAATGTACTGAGCAAGTTCAGCATCACCCGATTGGTCAAAATCTCGGGCAATAGCAATCGTCTGATTTCTAAACTCAGGTTCCTTATTCTCGTAATGGTATTTAATTAAATCAATAATGTCTGCTTTTCTCATAGTATTACCTCTGATAGGAATAATACTATAATCAATGGGACAAAATCAATATATTTGGGACAAAAATATTTTGTGATGTGTGTTGAGAGAAATATCATCCACCAATATACGTATTCAAACGCTTTGAGGCGTTACGCAAATGCGTTTCGGCTGCCTGTGCAGCTTTTTCAGGATTTTTTTCTTCTATGGCTTGATAAATAGCCAGATGCTCTTTTTGTACATATTGAATAAGGTTATCGTGATATTGTGCAGTATTGCTTCTGGCTCGTCGGATAAGGCTACGGACGTGTTGTTCTAAATAAGCATTTAGTGCAATAAAGTGTGGGTTGTGTGTAGCATCTACAATAGCCTGGTGGAATTGGAAATCCTCTTCATCTCCTAGCCTATCATGCAAAATAGCATATTCCATACTGACCAATGCTTTTTTTATCTTTTTTAAATCTTCTGAATTGTGACGAGCTGCAGCAAGTCTAGCTGCAGCTCCTTCAATAGCAACAAGTAGTTCTAAAATTTGTGCTATGCCTATGGGATCATTTAATTGGGTTGTTTCAAGTTTAAAAGAAGATTGTTTTCCTTTTTCGTTCACAAAAACCCCTCGACCTTGTTGAGCATTGACCAGGCCTTCCGATTTTAGATGAGAAATTGCTTCACGGATAACAGAACGGCTTACATCAAATTTCTCACAGAGTTGTTTTTCGCTTGGGAGCTTTTGTCCTGCAGTGTAGTTAGAGGCAATATCGGTTTTAAGTAAGTTGGCGATATGTGCTGATAGTGTTTGGTTAGTTTCCATCGTTATTTCTCACGAATTTAATAGTTGTAATAGGGTATGTCTAGCCAATACAGTAGAAGTATAAATGAAAAACGAATAGTCGTTGTTTCATAAAAGATTTTTTATATTAGGGAAAATCCCTAACTTAAGATAACTTGTTGATTATAAAAATAAAAATCAAATTATGAGATGGCAGAGCATATTTTTCATTTGACGAGTTTCCCTCATTATATGATAATCTTTCCAACTTGTCTGATAACTTATTAAAAGATATATGATAAGTTGATTGTCTTTATACCATATACCCTTGAAGGAGACGTCTATATGAAAAATAAAAGTTGTTTATTCGTGGTGAGTAGTTTACTTTGTGCAGCGGGAGCACAGGCTACACCACTTAAGGTTGCATTAGTGGAGACGCTATCTGGGCCTCAGGCATCTACTGGTCTGCTTTATCGTTCTGCAGTTAAATATCAGTTAGAAAAGATTAATCAAGCTGGTGGCTGGAATGGCGAACAAATCGAGGTAGTTGAATATGATAATCAAGGCGGTCCGGCAGGTGCATCTGACAAAGTCAAGGCGGCAATTGCTGATGGTGCCAAAATTATTATCCAAGGATCATCTTCTGCGGTTGCTGGCCAAATTACGGAGGATGTTCGTAAGTACAATATGCGTCACCCAGGTAAGGAAGTACTTTACTTAAATATGGGAGGTGAGGCATTAGAATTAACTGCAAATAAATGTCATTTTTACCACTTCCGTTTCACAACAAATGCCCCTATTCGTGTAAAAACATTAGTTCAAGCAATGAAAGAGGCTGGAGAATTAGGCAGTAAAGTATATTCGATGAATCAGAATTATTCGTGGGGTCTTGATATGCAGAAATCAATCAAGGACTTTGCGGAACTTGGCGGATACAGTGTTGTAGAAAGTACATTACATGATGTCAACCGTATTCAGGACTTTGCTCCTTATGCAAGCAAAATTAAGGCAAGTGGAGCTGAAACAGTTATTACCGGGAATTGGTCTAACGACTTATTGCTCCTTATGAAGGCTACTCGAGATTCAGGCTTGGCGGTTCGTTTCGGTACGGTTTTCTTGGATCAACCTGGCAATATTGCTAATGCGGGAACCACGGCAATGGGGCATTATATTTCGCATGCTTTTAATATTGAACTCAATGCTGATACAGAAAAATTTGCTCAGGCTTATAAGGAAAAAACAGGACATTATCCTTCGTATGTGGAGCCTCAAACGGTCTTTGGTATGCAGATGCTAGAAAAGGCACTGAAAGAAACGCCAGCTGAAAATGGTGAGATGAATGTGACGAAGTTGGCATTAAATCTTGAAAAAGTAAAAATTACCACACCAATGGGTGAGACTTTTATTCGTAAAGAAGATCATCAAGTTGTATTGCCAATGGTTGTATCAAAGGTCTCTAAAGATGTGAAGTATCCTGTAGACGGTACGGATATGGGATTTTCTCCAGTGAAAGTTTTCGCAGGGGCGGATGCGGTTAATCCAGTGGAATCAACTTGTCGGATGAAAAGACCTTAATGATCTAATCTAAATCATTTTAATAGTTTGTTGAGTATTTGGTCGAAATGATTTATTTCGACCAACGAGGACTTTTTGTCCCTCAAAAGGAGGACTCGATGGAGTTTTTTGTTGTTTCACTACTAAATGGCAGTATTTATGGCTTATTGCTGTTTATGGTGTCAGCGGGATTGACGCTTATTTTTGGGATGATGGGCGTATTAAATTTTGCTCACGCATCATTCTATATGGTAGGTGCATATCTTGCTTATACGCTGCAAAAAGTCGTGGGATTTTGGCCAGCGATTATTATTTCTCCTCTTATCGTAGGGGTAATTGGAGGAATTATTGAACGGTATATGTTGAGAAAAGTACATGCTCATGGACATGGACATCAGTTGTTGTTGACATTTGGAATTTCGTTCATTATCACAGAATTGGTGAAATTATTTTATGGTAATTATCCAGTTGATTATCGAATTCCAGAAGCCCTCAACTTCACAGCAATTCATATTTTTGGCACGAATTATCCGTTTTATCGCATTTTCATTGGCATTACTTCATTGCTCATGTTCGCATTAATTTATTTGCTGCTAACAAGAACAAGAGTAGGCATTATTGTACGAGCATCTATTTATCGCCCTAATATGGTTGAAGCATTAGGACACAATGTTCCGCTTGTATTTATGGGAGTGTTTGGGGCTGGGGCTGCATTGGCAGGCTTGGCTGGAGCTATTGCAGGGGCTTTTTACACGACCAATCCTAATATGGCCCTTGAGCTAGGTGTGATGGTATTTGTTGTAGTGGTAGTAGGAGGTTTGGGCTCTTTAGCTGGTGCTATGCTAGCTTCTTTACTTATTGGACTGATTACTTCTTTTGCTGTTGGTCTAGATTACAGTCTTGCCGATTTACTATCGTTGATTGGTGCAGGCAATTGGGCGACGGAAATAGGAGGTATTTTAACGCTTAAGATTTCGTCTTTAGCCGCTACTATTCCTTTCTTGTTAATGCTCTTGGTGTTGTTGTTAAGACCATCTGGTTTGATGGGAAATAGGGAGTAGTTATGCGTCGAATACAAATTATATCTATCTTATTACTCATTATTGCTTTGGCTATATTGCCATTGTTTGTTTCTACTTCTCTTGTCAATGCAGGTATTCAGATGTTGATTGCTGCCTTATTTGCTAGTGCATTTAATGTATTAGCTGGGCAGGGAGGGATGCTATCTTTTGGTCATGCAGCTTACTTTGGTATTGGTACCTTTGCAACGATTCATGCCATGAATGCTTTTGCAGGCGAGGGATTATTAGCCACTCCTTTATTACCTATTGTCGGGGCTGTTTTTGGTGGTATTTCTGGCTTATTCGCTGGATGGTTCTCCACACAAAGAAGTGGAGTGTACTTCTCAATGATTACCTTGGCATTGGCGGAGTTGTTGCATGCTTTAGCACCTCATTTAACAAGTTTATTTGGGGGTGAGGCTGGTATTGCATCTATGAGGATGCCTGCGTGGGGATTCGATTTTGGATCTTCTATTCATGTCTATTACTTAGTTTTATGCTGGACTGTATTAGGTATTGCTATTTTATTTTTTATTACTCGTACCCCATTGGGGCGGCTTTGTGTAGGTTTGAGAGAAAATGCACATCGTCTCAAATTTATGGGATACAACGTGCATAGAGTAAGACTATTGGTATTTGTGGTGTCTGCAACATTTAGTGGTTTAGCAGGTGCACTTTTAGCAATGAATAATGAGGCAGCAAACTATGTTTTGTTTGATATTTCTTTATCGGCACAAGTCGTCTTGAATGCCTATATTGGCGGGATTGCAACGTTTTTAGGCCCAGCAATTGGTGCTGCTGCAATGTCTTTTTTTGGATATGTGGTATCTGACACGACTAGAAACTGGTTGCTATATCAAGGAATTATCTTTGTGTTTGTCATGATGTATATGCCAACAGGTCTGTTCTCAGTAGGAGATTGGTGGCTTAAACATAAACACAATCATTCAGCAGCACGATTGGTTGCTTATTTAGCTGGAAGATTACTCAGTGCCTTGTTATTTGCGATAGGGGTGGTGTTTTTTGTTGAGTTCTTGTCAATTATTTTGAACCAAGATTATCAAGCTAAATTACAAGGGTTATCGGAATGGCCTGCAGTCAACTTTATGGGATATGAATGGTTACCTGGTGCAGCAGTAACATGGATTGTTCCTTTGTTATTCATCGCAGCAGGTACATTGGGGATTCAATTTCTTAATAAAAAATGGCAATTGCATCAGAAGGAGGATATGGAATGAAAAATCAATCAGAAACCTTAGCGGATGCAGTATTGACGCTGTCCAATGTATGTAAATCATTTGGAGAGGCACATATTATTCGTCATGTTAACTTTGAGTTAGTAAAAGGGGAACGACACGCTATTATTGGCCCGAATGGTGCAGGAAAATCAACGCTTTTTCATCTAATCTCTGGGCAATATACACCTACAAAGGGAGAAATACGTTTAAACGGGAAGAGAATAGATCATTTAGAGCCTAATGAAATTAATAGACAAGGATTGTCTCGTTCATTCCAAATTACCAATATTTTTCCTAAGTTAAGTGTTTTTGAAAATCTACGTCTAGGGGTAATGCACAAGTATGGTTTGGACTACACATTTTGGAAAAGAATTTCTAAGTTTAAGCAGATTACGCAGGAAACGGAACAATTATTGGAGAAAGTACGGTTAGCTCATTACGCAAATGTACTTGCTGGCGAGCTTTCTTATTCAGAACAGAGGGCTTTAGAGATTGGTATGGCATTGGCATCAGATCCATTTGTTTTGTTACTTGATGAACCAATGGCGGGTATGTCAAGAGAAGAGACTGATTATGCTGTCGATTTAATTAAGGAGGTTACACAGGATAGGTCTTTGATGATTGTTGAACATGATATGGATGTTGTGTTTTCTTTAAGTGACCGAATTAGTGTATTGGTCTATGGAGAGATTATTGCGACGGGGACTCCAGAGGAGATTAGAAATAATGAGTTAGTAAAAGAGGCTTACTTGGGTAGTGAGGTGACAGTATGACGGCATTATTATCGGTACAAAATTTGCATGCTCATTATGGTAAGAGTCATATTTTGCAAGGGGTCAGTTTTGATGTTAAGTCAAATCAAGTAGTTAGTTTACTGGGGCGTAATGGTTCAGGTCGTTCTACTACGTTAAAGACTATTATGGGGCTAGTGAGAGCGACGGGAGGGCATATTTTATTAAACGGTAGAGATGTGGCGAAAGATACCCCTTATCACATATCCCGTGCTGGGATTGCTTATGTCCCAGAGGAAAGAGAGGTCTTTGGTAATCTGACGGTTGATGAAAATTTACAAATGGGTATGCAGAGTGCTAGAGCAGGTACAGCGAGTTGGACTGTTGAGGAAATGTTTGATTTCTTCCCTAGGCTCAAGGAGAGAAGGAATACATTTGCAGGCAATCTTTCTGGGGGTGAGCAGCAAATGTTGACAATTTGTCGCTCTTTACTAGGTAACCCTCAAGTGATACTTATTGATGAGCCAACAGAAGGGCTGGCTCCTAAGATTGTAGAGGTCGTAGGAGAAGCAATACAAGAAATTCATCGACGTGGAGTGTCGGTGGTACTTGTAGAGCAGAAACTGACTATTGCACTAAAAATTTCAACGGAGGTATGTGTATTAGGACATGGAAAAATAGTATTTCATGGTACGCCTGATGAATTAACCTCTAATTCTCAATTATTTAAGGATTGGTTGGCAGTATGAGTACGGTAATTTCGGCAGAAGCCTTACAACAATTTGCTAAGGGAAAGGATTTCTTAGGTATTGATGGTAAAGTCGCATTGATTACAGGTGCGGGTAACGGTATCGGTTTGGCAATTGCGCATGCTTTTGCGGTAAATGGTGTCAAGTTAGTTTTAATAGATATTGATGCTCATGCCTTGCAGGAGACAGAGGATGCTTTAAAAGTAGTTAATCCGAAAGTAGAGATTGTTAGTTATCCATTATCTGTTACTGATGAAAATGCGGTAAACCAGGCTGTGGATGACGCAGTGAAGCACTATGGGCGTATTGATATTCTTATCAATAACGCAGGTGTTTCAATGAATAAACCAACATTGGAGTTGACAGGAGAAGAGTGGAGAAGAGCCATTGATATTAATGTGAATGGTGTGTTCTATTTTGCTAGAGCAGTGGGAAAGTATATGACGCAGCAGCACGATGGTGTCATTTTGAACATGGCTTCAATGTATGGTGTAGTAGCAGCACCTGAGAGGGCTGCTTATTGTGCTAGTAAGGCTTCGGTGGCGATGCTGACAAAGGTATTAGCAGTGGAGTGGGCGAACCAAGGAGTACGAGTAAATGCTATTGCTCCTGGATATATCAAGACAGCATTGGTGGATGACTTAGTAGCTAGAGGAAGAATGGATTTAGCTGCCTTGACTAAACGTACGCCAGTTGGACGTCTAGGGGAAATTCATGAAATCGCCCAATTAGCACTATTCTTAGTATCAAAGAATGCATCTTTTATTAATGGAAATATTAGTGTGATAGATGGTGGATGGTCTACCTATAGTTATATCTAGCACGTAGTAAGGAGAATTTTATGGCAGAGATGATTGCTCTTAATCCAGCGAATACTTGGGTTGAGTTGAAAGTAACAGAAGAGGATTGGAAAAAAGCTGATCCTAAGAAATTAGGTACCTTGCTTTCACATATGTACTTAATTCGTATATTTGAAGAAACTGTACTAGATTTGGCTATGGCTGGAATGGTACATGGTCCAGCCCATTCCAGTATTGGACAAGAGGGTGGAGCCGCTGGGTCTATTGTTCCCCTTAGAAGTGATGACCAAATTAATGGTTCTCACCGTGGACATCATCAGTTTTTAAGTAAGGCTCTCGGCTTTGTGGCCAAAGAAGGTATTGATCCTAAAAATGTACTGTCAGTTGAAATAGAAGAACTCTTGGAAAGAACCTTAGCAGAAATTATGGGGCTATCAAGAGGTTTTTGCAAAGGTCGTGGTGGCTCCATGCATTTGCGATGGTCAGAAGCAGGTGTTTTGGGGACGAATGCTATTGTGGGAGGGGGGGTTCCTCTTGCCGCTGGGGCTGCATGGGCACACAAACATGCAGGGACTGATGCTGTTGCGGTGACCTATTTTGGAGATGGTGCAGTTAATATCGGTTCGGTGTTAGAAACGATGAATTTAGCCGCAGCATGGAAAATTCCTCTTTGTTTCTTTATTGAGAATAATCGTTATGCAGTTTCCACTCATATAGAAGAAGTTACTGCAGAGCCAAGGTTGTCTGCAAGAGGTTCGGCTTTTAATATTCCAAGTTGGAAGGTTGATGGAATGAATCCTCTGGCAGTATCCATTGCTATGGAGCAAGCACTAGAACATATGCGTGCAGGTAAGGGGCCAACCATTATTGAAGCGGATGTTTACCGTTATTTCCACCAAAATGGGGGCTTCCCTGGTAGTGCATTTGGGTATCGTTCAAAAGAAGAAGAGCAAGAATGGAGGCTGCGAGACCCTCTCATTCTGCTAGGACAGAAGATGGTGGAGAGGGGGCTTATTTCAGAGGAAGAAATTGAAGCATTGCGTCATCGTATCAAGACGGCTATGCAAAAGATTGTGGAAAAACTTACCGAGCAGATTCCAGATGATAAAGCAGGTAAGCGACAAATCAAACCAGAGCTTTGGCCTAATGTTGATTTCAAAGATGTTGGTATTCGTAGTGATTTACATGAGTTGGATGGAGTCAGAACGGAGGAGCTTTTCTCCTACCAAGGTAAGGTGGAACAGCGTAAGTTTATTGATGTCGTAGCAGATGTGATGAAACATCAGATGACAAAAGATGCTGGTATTGTTGTTTTAGGGGAAGATGTTCACCGCTTAAAAGGTGGTACGAATGGTGCAACGAAGGGGTTGACTGAGTTGTTTCCTAATAGGGTATTGGGGACACCTATTAGTGAGAATGCCTTTATGGGATTGGCTGGGGGACTAGCAATGGATGGTCGATATAAACCTGTCGTTGAGTTTATGTATCCCGATTTTATGTGGGTTGCTGCTGATCAAGTGTTCAACCAAGTAGGAAAAGCAAGACATATGTTTGGTGGTGATATTGATATGCCACTTGTGTTACGAACCAAGGTAGCTATCGGTTCTGGATATGGCTCTCAACACTTAATGGATCCTGCTGGTATTTTTGTGACGAGTCCAGGTTGGAGAATTGTAGCTGCATCAACCCCCTTTGATTATGTCGGCTTGATGAATGCTGCTTTAACAATGAAAGACCCTGTACTTGTTATTGAACACATTGACTTATACAGTAGTGTAGGCCCTGCCGCTATTGATGATTATGATTATCAAATTCCTTTTGGAAAAGCATCGATACGAAGAGTTGGCTCGAAAGTGACTGTTTTGACTTATTTATCGATGGTAAACCATACATTGGATGCTGTTGAAAATACCGGAGTGGATGCCGAAGTTATCGATTTGCGTTGGTTGGATAAAGCAAGCTTGGATTGGGAAACTATTGAGGCAAGTGTTAGGAAAACTAATAATGTGCTCATTGTTGAACAAGGAGCTCAGGGAACTTCATATGGGGCGTGGTTAGCTGATGAAATTCAACGTCGTTTGTTTGATTGGCTAGATCAGCCTATTCAGCGAGTAACAGGAGGAGAGGCATCTCCTAGTATTTCAAAGGTGCTTGAGAGAGCAGCTCATGCTAGAACAGAAGAGGTAGAACAAGCCCTTGTTCGTATTCAACAAGCGCAGGGAGGTGACAATGTCTGAAGTGATGAAAATGACCGCTCCTATGGAGGTTGGAGTAGCGTGTTTAGATTTAGATAAACAACAGCAGTTTTATGTAGATGTACTAGGCATGAAAGTGATTAGTAAATATGTGATTTCTGCAGAGATGGCGGCGACTACAGCACTTTCTTGTGAGTCATATACTGTGATTCGACTACAGACTCCATGGGGTGAACGTATCAAGTTATTGCATTCAAATATTACTCAGCCTGTTGCTGACTCACCAAAATTTATCCTAGAGAGAGCGAATACTATTTACTTGACTTTTATCGTGGATAACCTTGAGCAGATGATGCAAAAACTATCAGACAATGGCATTGTCTTTAGTACTGGTACGCAAAAGGTAGAAGTAAGACCTGGAGTTTACTTAGCTTTTTGTGAGGATCCTGAGGGAAATATTTTAGAGTTTGTTCAGTATGCTGATATTCGTGAATATCGCAGTGACTTAATGTTATAGAAAAGAGGGGTTGTAATGGCAACATTAATACATATGCCAGAGGTATCGGCAAATACACCTTCAGCAGTGATTGTGGCGTGGACGAAGAAAGAGGGTGAAAAAGTATCTGTAGGTGATTGTCTTGCGGAGATTGAAACAGATAAGGCAATTATTGAATTTGCGGCAGATAATGAGGGAGTCCTTGGTAAGATTCTTATTGAGGCGGGTAGTGATGTGAAAGTTGGGACACCTATTGCTGTCCTGTTAAATCATGATGAAAAAAATATAGATGTAAATGCATTGCTTAGTGAAGTGCCGTCAATCGCTCCTGATGCAGCAGGGGATACGAGTCAGTCTCCTGTGATGTCTGATTCAGTAAATCAAGACCTTCCTGTGGTGAGTAGCTCTTCGAGAATCTTTGCTAGCCCTCTTGCTAGAAGGTTAGCAAAACAAAACGATATAGATTTATCAACCGTTAAAGGAACAGGGCCTAATGGCAGAGTTGTCAAGAACGATATTCAACGTGTCTTGGAAACTAATCGTATGGCACCAACGATGCGTAATGTCGCCATACCAGACCATGAGGTTTATACGGATATTCCTCATTCTTCTATGAGAAAAGCAATTGCTCGACGTATGCTCGAGAGCAAGAATACTATCCCACACTTTTATGTGAAAGTGGATTGTCGAATGGATGCGTTGCTAGCATTACGGGCAAATGTGAATCAGCACGCTGAACGTAAAATTTCAGTGAATGATTTATTAACCAAGATTGTCGCTTATGCACTTCATCAGTATCCTCAAGTAAATGTTAGTTGGTCTGATGAAGGGCTACGACAATATCATCATAGCGATATTGCCATTGCTGTTTCTACCGATAGAGGTTTAATTACCCCTATTGTCAAATCTGCAGAGCAAAAAAGTGTATCGGCTATCAGTCAGGAAATTTCTGACCTGGCTACTCGAGCAAGAGAGGGAAAATTGCAACCATCAGAGTATCAGGGAGGAACCTTTACCATTAGCAATTTAGGTATGTTTGGTATTCAAGAGTTCAGTGCTATTATCAATCCACCGCAAGCCGCTATATTGGCGGTAGGAGCTACGGAAGATAGAGTTATCGTAGAGGATAAACAGATGGTCATCGCTTCGATGATGTCAGTCACTTTGTCTGTTGATCACCGAGCCATTGATGGTTCTGTTGCTGCAGAATGGCTAATGCAGCTTAAAAAACTAATCGAAAACCCACTAAGAGCACTTATATAGGAAATAATACTATGAACCAAGTGGAAAAATTTGATGTTGTGGTGATAGGAGCTGGCCCTGGTGGTTATGTGGCCGCTATTCGAGCAGCACAGTTGGGTTTAAAAGTAGCAATTGTAGAAAAAAATCAATTAGGTGGTATTTGTCTTAATTGGGGATGTATTCCTACAAAAGCTCTGCTAAGTTCCGCATCTGTTTTACGTTCTTTGCGTCATGCTAAGGACTATGGTATTAGTGTACAAGGAATTAGCGTTGATTTATCAAATGTTGTAGAGCGCTCAAGAAAGGTGGCAAAACAACTTCAGAATGGGGTACAGCACTTGATGAAGAAGAATAATGTGACTGTTTTTCAAGGGATAGCATATATCCAAGGAGAAGGTAGCATTGTTATTACTCAAGATACACGAAAACAGACTTTATATGCACGACATATTGTTGTCGCCACTGGAGCCAGTGCTAGAGTATTAGATACTTTCCCTATGGGGAAAGAGGGAGTATGGTATTACAAAGATGCTTTGATGCCTGAATGCCTTCCCAAGAAATTGTTAGTGATAGGTGCTGGAGCTATTGGTGTAGAGTTTGCCTGTTTTTATCATGATATGGGGGTAGATGTTACCTTGATAGAAGCTGGGGGTAGTATTTTGCCGGCGGAAGATGGTGAGGTTTCTGCTTATATGCAGAATGTACTTAGTAAAGACGGCATTCACCTTCATGTAGGTACAATGGTCAAAAGAGCAGAATACCAAGAAGGTAAATGGAATATTACCCTTGATAATAATGAAGAGTCGGTTATACAAGTAGATAAAGTGCTTGTAGCCATTGGGGTGGTTGGTAATATTCAACAAATAGGTTTGGAAAATACTAAGGTTGAGGTTAAGCATTCTTTTATTTGTACAGATGACTTTGGAGCTACTGCAGAGAAAGGTATTTACGCTATTGGTGATGTT
This sequence comes from Pelistega europaea, assembly GCF_013133775.1. Taxonomy (GTDB): domain Bacteria; phylum Pseudomonadota; class Gammaproteobacteria; order Burkholderiales; family Burkholderiaceae_B; genus Taylorella; species Taylorella europaea. Next base: position 15,628 of record NZ_JABGBO010000012.1, read on the forward strand.
GCAGGGGCACCTTGTTTGGCACATAAGGCCTATCACCAAGCCGTTAAGTGTATAGAAAAAATAGCGGGTAAAACTCCTAAGGCATTGGATTTTGGAAGGATTCCTGCTTGTACTTATTCATATCCTCAAGTTGCACACATTGGTATGACAGAAGAGGTTGTTAAACAAAAAGGAATTTCATATAGGATAGGGAAGTTTCCTTTTAGTGCCAATGGTAAGGCTATTGCTGCTGGAGCGACAGAAGGGTTCGTTAAGGTAATCTTTGAACGGAATACGGGAGAGTTACTAGGAGCACATATGGTTGGCCACGATGTTACTGAAATGTTGCAAGGCTATGGCATAGCGATGAGTCTGGAGACAACTGAGCAAGAGTTAATGGAAACTATTTTTGCACACCCTACTCAGTCTGAGGCAATGCATGAGGCGGTATTAGCGGCATTTGGTCAGGCACTGCATACATAAAGAGAGAAATTTTTTTAGAAAATATAATGATATATCATATAGGGTATATCCTATATTGCGCTAAATGGTGAAATATCGGTATATTTAAACTATGACGGATGGTGCTAGGTAGTAGTTTTTACGTCATCAAAAGGGGTATTAAATTGCAATTTAACTTTCAAAATAAAAATGTCGTCATCACAGGAGCAACAGGTGGAATAGGTAAGGCGTGTGCACAGCTATTTGCTGAAGCAGGAGCCTCTTTAATTCTTTGTGATCGTGATATAAAAACACTACAAACGTTGGAAACAGAGCTAAAAAACATCAGGCTAGACTTGTCTGTTAGGTGTTTTGCATTAGATGTGTCCTCATACGAAGCTATTGATTATTTCGTTGAACAGATACGAAATTATTACAAAGAAGTGGATTATGTTATTCCATGTGCAGGAATATACCCTGTAGATCCCATCCAGTCTTTAACCAAAGAACGGTGGGATAGTGTCATTGCCATTAATTTGACAGGGGTTTTCTATTTAATTCAAGGGTTAGTCCCATTATTATCTGAGCATAGTGCCATTGTTAATTTGTCTTCAATGGCTGCTCATAGAGGAGCATTCTACAACTCTCATTACAGTGCGTCGAAAGGAGGCATCATTAGCCTTACTAAAAGTTTGGCTAGAGAGTTAGGTCCTAGAACGCGGGTGAATGTTGTCTCTCCAGGGATTATTGCGACAAAGATGATTGATAACATTCCTGATGACCGACAAAATCAATCTAAAGCTGATTCTATGCTGAAGAGGTTGGGTAAGGCAGAGGAGGTTGCGTCTGTTATAGCCTTCTTGTGCAGTGATGCAGCAAGTTTTATTACAGCAGAAAATATTCACGTAAATGGTGGACTATACGTGGCTTAATCGTATTTGTAAGTAAAGGAGATATAAATGAACATTGGTGATATTAAGATTTTTAGGAATAAGAGCTACATTAATGGAGAATGGGCGGGGTCGCCAGATGTTTTCTCTGTGACAAATCCTGCGACAGGTGAGCACTTGGCTGATGTGCCATCTATTAAGCAAGATATGGTCAAAAAGGCTATTGAGGGTGCCAATGAGGCTTGGAAATCTTGGAAGTTATTGACAGCGAAAGAACGAGCAGCTTATTTGAAGAAATGGTATGAATTAATTTTAAATCATATTGATGACTTAGCGGTTATCATGACACTAGAGCAAGGGAAGCCTTTAACAGAAGCAAGGAATGAGATTTTATATGGAGCTAGTTTTATTGAGTGGTTTGCCGAGGAAGGCAAACGTGCTTACGGAGAGATTGTACCAACACCAAATACGAAGCAACGTATATTAGTTATCAAGGAGTCAGTTGGTGTTTGTGCTGCCATTACCCCTTGGAATTTCCCTGCTGCCATGATTACCCGCAAGGTGGCACCAGCATTGGCTGCGGGGTGCACTATGGTGATTAAGCCTGCCTCTCAAACACCATTAACTGCTTTGGCTTTGATTGGTTTAGCTGAACAAGCCGGTTTCCCGAAAGGTGTACTTTCAATAGTCACTGGTGATGCGAGAGAAATTGGGTCTGAACTGACTTCTAATCCTTTAGTACGTAAAGTGAGCTTCACTGGCTCTACCGAGATTGGTAAGATATTAATGAAGCAGTCTGCAACTACAGTGAAAAAAGTTTCGATGGAGTTGGGAGGGAATGCACCTTTTATTGTTTTTGATGATGCTGATGTAGATGAGGCTGTACAGGGTGCTATTTTATCTAAATTTAGAAATGCTGGACAAACATGTGTATGCGCAAATAGATTGTATGTACACAAAAATATCTATGAACAATTTACAGCGAAGCTAGTTGAGGCGGTTCGTCAATTAAAAGTAGGGTCTGGACTAGAAGATGGTACAGATATGGGGCCATTAATAGATGAGAAGGCTGTTGCCAAGGTACAAGAACATATTCAAGATGCCTTATCTAAAGGAGCGACGTTATTGACAGGGGGTAAGCCTCATCAATTAGGTGGGAATTTTTTTGAGCCTACTGTGGTAGCTAATGTAACGCAAGACATGAAAGTGGCTAAGGAAGAAACCTTTGGACCATTAGCCCCTATTTTTGTGTTTGAGAGTGAGCAAGAAGTTATTGATAAGGCGAATGATACTGAATTTGGCTTGGCGTGTTATTTCTTTACGAATAATCTTTCTAGAGTATGGAATGTTGCTGAAAAATTAGAGTATGGTATTGTAGGTATCAATACAGGCATCATTTCTAATGAGGTAGCACCTTTTGGTGGTATCAAGGAATCGGGATTAGGACGAGAAGGGTCTAGACACGGTATTGATGATTACTTAACGTTGAAATACATGTGTATGGCTGGAATCAAAGCATAGTATCTAAATTTCTCTTCTCTTCAAGGGTTTGGGCTAATGTAATCATTAGCCCTTTTTTTGATGTATTAGCAATTCTGCTTGGTGGTAAGATTATGTCATTAACCAGCCACCTGCAACATCAATAACTTGCCCAGTGATGAAATTGGCTTTATCTGATGCTAAGAATATGCAGGCATCGGCAACCTCTTCAGGATTGCCTAGGCGTTGAAGAGGGGTATTGGCAATGACTTCAGCATTAATATCTTGAGAGACACTTTGAATAAGAGGTGTATTGATTCTTCCAGGGGCTAAAGCATTAACTGTCACATTAAAAGGTCCCAGTTCTGCAGCCCAGTGACGAGTAGCACCAATAATAGCTGCTTTAGTCGCAGAATAATGCGATGCGACAAAATGACAATAAGATTTTCCAGCAACAGACGACATAGAAATAATTCTTCCAAATTTTTGTTGAGTCATATGTAAGGAAACTAAATGTGTGAGATAGAATGCAGAATTTAAGTTGAGATTAACTACCTGCTCCCATTCTGTTGGGTCAAGCTCCCATATGTTGGCAGGTTTACCTTTGTGTTTTGGTGAAATACCCACATTGTTGATGAGAACATCTATTGGACCTAGGTCGTTTACAATTTGTTCATATGCAGCTTTGCAATTCGCATATGAGTCTAGGTTTGTTGCGACAAATTTGTTTTGAATATTCTTTTCAGATAGTCTGTTGGTTAACGCAAGTCCTGCAGTCTCGTTGAGATCGATCATTCCAATTTTTACATTATATTGTGCAAAAGCATTGATAATAGCGGTACCAATACCTCCAGCAGCACCAGTAATAAGTACTGTTTTACCATCAATCATATTTTTGTCTCCTTGAGTAAGAGTCTTGTTAATGTCCGAGATAGGCTTCTTTGATATGTGGGTTATGTAATAACTCATTACTGTTTCCCTCGATGACAATGGAGCCATTTTCGATAACATAACCTCTATTGGCAACCTTGAGTGTATGGAAAACATTTTGCTCGACCAATAATACGGTTATTCCTGATTGTGAAATAGTTTGAATAATGTCAAACATTTGAGAAACAAGTAAAGGCGACAGTCCTAAAGAAGGTTCATCAAAGATTAAAAGTCTAGGTTTAGACATTAAGCCTCGGGCGATGGCGACCATCTGTTGTTCGCCTCCTGATAAGGAGCTAGCTTTTTGGTGAATCCTGTCTTTTAATTTAGGAAAAATTGATAGCACATAATCAATGGAGTCATGCAAGTGATGTCTTGCCTCTTTCTTGAAGGCACCAATCACTAAATTTTCTTGGACACTAAAATCAGGGAAAAGTTGTCTTCCCTCTGGAATCATAGAAATTCCACTATTGACAATAGCTTTGGGAGTTAAGTTTGTGATGTCGTTTCCATCAAAGATAACATTTCCACTAGTGGCTGGGATAACGCCACAAATTGTTTTCAAAGTGGTTGTTTTGCCAGCTCCATTGGATCCAATAAGGGTGACTACTTCCCCTTGATTTACATCAAAAGATAAGTCGTAAAGAATCTGACTTTTACCATATCCAGATGAGATTTTATTAACTTTAAGCATGTGTAAACTCCTTGCCTAGATATGCTTCAATTACCTCGGGATTCTCGATGACTTCTTTAGGTTTTCCCGAAGTGAGGATTTTTCCTTCATTGATAACGATAATTCGATCTGATAGTGCCATAGTGGCTTGCATCATATGCTCAATTAATACAATGGTTACACCAGAGTTGCGAATGTTCTTAATCATTTTGATAGCTTTCTCAATATCAGTAGGATTAAGACCAGCCAATACTTCATCCAATAATAGAATATGCGGTTGAGTTGCCAAAGCTCTTGCTATTTCTAATCGCTTCATTCCTCCAATAGTGAGATTTTTGGCTTCGGTATAAATCAAGTCTGATAATTCTGTTGTTTCTGCAATCTCAAGAGCAACGTGACGAGCTTCTTCTGGACTAGATGTATTTAAGAAAGCTCCAATCATGATGTTTTCTAAGACGCTTAATCCAGTAAATGGTTGGGTAATTTGGAAAGTTCTTCCTAGACCTGCTCTAGCAAATTCATATGGGGATTTGCAGTTAACCCATTCACCTTCTCTATTTTTAAATGTAATAGTACCTTCGTCGGGAATAATGAAACCTGATAATTGATTAAAGACGGTAGTTTTACCAGCACCATTAGGACCAATAATACCGAGAATTTCATTTCTATAGACAGAGAAAGAGACATTATTGGTGGCTTGTAAACCGCCAAACCGTTTATGCAATTTTTCTGCTTTCAGAATGACTTCATCCGTAGGTAATTGTGGTTCAAAATGTTGATTGGTTTGCTGTATCTGTTGAGTATGGTGGTGGATTAAACGCCCAAAATTTGGGAGCTTTTCAACAAAAGATAACACTCGATCTTTTAGTACACCCACAATTCCTCGAGGGACGGTAAGTACAACTATTACAAGAATAAGGCCATAGATTAAGCCGTGAACACCATTCCCTGATGCACTTAACCATCCCCTTGCTAATTCAGCGATAGGAAGCACAATAAACGTTCCTACAATTGGTCCTGTTAATGTCCCAATGCCACCAATTAGGGTAAACATAGCTATCTGGATAGATAGTTGTAAAGAGAAGGCGGATTCTGGATCAATAAAAGTCAAATAAGTGATGTGAAATGAGCCAATTATACTTGTTAAAAATGCAGAAACTGTTGCTGCATATACTTGTACTCGAGCGGTGTTAATACCTACAGCTTTGGCGGCATCTTCTCTTTCCCTCACTGCAATGAGGTAGAATCCTAGACGAGATGTCCTGATAAGCCATGAAATCCATAATACAACTAAAAAAAGAGCGAATGCGATAAAGACATAATTCAGTTTGTCACGAAAGACAATCCACTCCCATCCTATGTTTAATGGGATACTGACGCCACTTGACCCTCCAGTAAACTCCTCTTCGTGAATGACAAGTAAGCGGACTACTTCCAAAATAGCAATAGAAGCAAGGGAGAAGAAAGGTCCTTTAAGTCGTAATGTGGGGTAACTGATAATGATTGCGATAACACCCGAAATAATAGCACCTATGCCCATTCCAATCCACGGAGAAATCCCAAAGTTGATTGTCAAGAGTGATGCAGTGTATCCACCTATCCCATAATAAACTGCGTGACCTAATGATAGTTGTCCAGCGAAGCCTCCCACGATATTCCAGGCCATCGCTAATGCAGCAAAAACAAATAGAGACGTAAATAGATTTGTAATAAAAGGTGAAGGGAACAATACCGGTATTGCTAACATCAAAAGAAATGAGAGCAAACTAAGGTAATTTTTAGGATGCAGGAAATTTGGAATCATATTGGTTCTCCTATTATTTTTTATGTCCAAAAAGACCTGTTGGTTTTAATACTAAGATGACAAGGAAAATGCCAAAATAGACAACCTCTTTTAGGTCTGGGGCTATGTAATAGCTGGAAAGCGTATCAATGATTCCAATAATTAATGAACCTAAAAAGGCTCCTTTAAGGCTACCTAGACCACCCAAGACAACAATGACAAAAGAAGTTAGAACAAAATAAGTTCCTAGAGTAGGAAAAACAGGGTAAAGAGGCGATAAAAAACCGGCTGCTATACCAACAAACGATGCACCTAATCCAAAAGCAATAACATAGACTTTTTTTACATCAATTCCCATAAGAGAGGCGGCGTATCTATGTTGTGAAACAGCACGTAAAGCTCTACCTAAGAATGTGCTGTGTAGGAATATATGTAATGCTACTGCTAATATTAGTGCAACAATAAAGGTAATAACTTGACCTTGTACAATTGAAAATGGGCCAATAGATAAAATAGCTGCACTTGTTTCTGAATAAGTTTGATATAAATCCGCTCCGAAAATCACCAGAGCAAGATTTAGTAAAACAGTAGACAAGCCTACTGTTGCAAAAATCTGTATATGCTCATCTGCATCTAATAGTGGCTGAATGATAACTTTTTGTGTTAGTGCCCCCACAGCGAACAATATAATGGCGGCAGGAATTGCACTGGCATAGGGATGAACATTAAATTGCGTTGATATTAAATAAATAATATACATGGCCAACATGAGAAATTCGCCATGTGCAAAGTTGACTACTCTCACAGTGCCAAATATTAAAGTTAATCCTAGGCTGATAATGGCATAAGCTCCACCTAATAGAATGCCATTAATGAGTAGCTGTAAAAATATCTCCATGGATACTCCTTTAAAAGTAGTCGTATTACTTGTCACTAGACAAGTAATACGATCTCTTTAATCATCTGAGTTATTTTTTGTAGATTCCTTCTTTCTGAGCGAATTTTTCGGGGTAAATAGTGACTAACTCATTGTTCTGCCACTGCATGACATAGAATTCAGAACTAACGTTTTGACCATCTTCGCCAAAGCCAAATCCCCAACCATTCGCACTAGTTGCAGGCTCTTTTTTGTAGTTAAGAACTGCCTCACGAATTTTGTCTTTATCAGTTGATTGAGCTTTTTCAATAATATCAAAGAAAGCTAGAGCTCCAACATAATTCGCTAAACTGTGTCCTGATTGTGGTTTCGATTTATATTTTTGCTCGTAAGCTGTAAGAAAATCGTTAAGTCCTGGGGCAAAATCAGGTTTGATAGAAGGTTGAGGGAAATCTAAATCAAATACCCCTTCAATATCACTTCCTACTGCGGTTGCCGTGTCTTTCAAGGAGTAGCCACCGCCAGCACCGATTGTAATCAGTGGTTTGAAGTTAGCAGCTTTGGCTTGTCTAAAGTACAAAACAGAGTCATTTTGGTAAGATGTCTGTAAAACGACGTTGACTTTACTGCCTTTTAATCTGAGAATCAATGAGGATAAGTCCACTGTTTTTGCTGAATAAGGTAAGACTTGGACCACATTGTAACCAAGCTCTTTCGCTTTTGTTTTTTCTGCTGCGGCGACTTCTGTTCCATAGGGGCCGTCTTCATGGATGATGCCAATTTTAATGTCATCCTTTTTTAGCCCCATTTTAGGAGCAATGAGTGTGTCCAATGTATCCACGACAGACTGTCCATAAAGCGTTGCGTTTGGATTACTTCTGAACAGATATTTGTATCCCCTATTAGTAATTTTATGTGCGACAGCTCCTAGTTCAAAATAAGGTACACCTGCTAGCTCAGTAACAGGGGTGGCTGCGTATGAAATCCCAGAAGCATAGCTTCCAAATACTGCAACAACATTATCAGACACTAAGCGTTTAGCTTCGCTCACGGCTTGAGTGGGATTAACTGCATCTGCCGCAACAATGTCAATTCTTTTGCCTAAAAGTCCACCTTTTTTATTAAGCATTTCAACGGCTAAATCAAGACCACGGGAACTTTCTTGTCCGAGCAAGGCTAAAGCACCACTTTGTGGGTATAAAGAGCCAATTTTAATGGTGTCGGTAGCATGGGCAAGTGTAGATAAAGTTGTTAATGCTACTGAGATGCCGCAGCATGTTAATAAATGTTTGAAGATTGTCATGTGCTGTCTCCGTATTAAAACGATTATAGGGTATTAAAATATGATATATCATATTTTAATACCCTATAATCTAAATGGTTGAACACAATTTGAATATTCGTGCTAACCCTTATATGTTATCTGTATCTGATTTATGAGGAAAATTAGGATTGTTCTTTTTCCATGAGCCACTGAATCATGTAATGCCCGCCCCACATTAAGTCTTCCTGAATAGCCAGTTTTGCCACTTCAGGTTGTTTATTTCTCAAGGCTTCTAACACTATTCGATGTCGATGGGTTTTATGCAAGTCATTGTCTTTTTGGGCAGCAAGTTTGACATGGAAAATCTTGATTGTAGGGCCACACAATACCCAGAAAGGTTCAACAGTTGCTTTTAATGTGGTCAATTTGCTTGCATCCATGAGAGCAAAGTGAAACTCTCTATTTAAAGCAGAGGTCTTTGTAGGGTCAGTAAATGCAAATTTCTCGAGTTCATCCTGGATGGTAGATAGGCGCTTGATATCTTCGTCAGTAGCATTTTCCGCAGCAGCGGCGGCAGCAGCTCCTTCTAAATGAAAGCGAATAAGCTGGATTTCTTTAAGTTTTTGAGATGTCAGGACAGGAACATGGATTGCCGTGGCTGTTTTTAGTTCTAGACTTTGTTCGCTGACTAGCCTGAATATGGCTTCACGTACGGGGGTTATTGAGACTCCCATAGCTTGAGCTATTTCACTAATAACAAGCCTCTCTCCCGGTTGATAGTCTCCAGACATCAATGCATTCTTCATGTTGTTGTAGACTTTGATGGATAGGCTTTCTTTTTGAATTGGATTAAATTTTAATTCTGGCATTATTATTTACTCAGGGACTAAGTTAAATATGATATGTCATCATGATATAACAAAGGTTACCATAACGAGTGTGGTATGTCTCAAAAAAGCTACATATAAATAAAATACATCATATATGATATACTTTTATGAAATTAGTAGTATATCAATAGAGGAGACATCTATGAAAGAAATTACAGGACATACCAAAGTATTTTTTATTATTGCAGACCCAATTCATCATGTGCAGACGCCACAAATGCTTAATAGGGTGTTTGCAAAACATCAGTTTGATGGGGTGGTTGTTCCTCTTCATATTCCCAAACAGTCTTTGGCAGATGCTATGAAATTCTTCAAAGGTCTTAAGAATTTTGGGGGGTGTGTAGTCACTGTACCTCATAAGATGGATGTATTGCAGTATTGTGAGCGTTTGACGAAAGAGGCTTCAATGATGGGAGCGGCTAATGTATTTAGGAAACATGAAGATGGCTCTTTAGAGGCACATATGTTAGACGGAGAAGGATTTATTCGAGGACTTAAGGGGCATAATCATTCTGTAAAAAATAAGTCTGTATACCTTGCAGGGGCGGGGGGAGCGGCGAATGCACTGGCTTTTGCTTTGCTTAATGAGGGTGTTGCTAAGCTAACAATAGGCAATAGAACTCAGCAAAAAGCGGAAGATTTAAGAGACAAATTATTGATGGTTAATTCATCTTTTGATATTCATATTGGCACTGGCAATGTTTCTGGACATGATGTGGTAGTCAATGCAACCTCTTTAGGTTTAAAGGACGGGGATGCGTTACCTCTTGATGTTGATACGTTAGATACAAGTCAGCTGGTGTGTGAAATTATTATGCAGCCAAAGGAAACAGCATTATTAAAAGCAGCGCTACAAAAAGGGTGCCAAATACATTACGGAACACCTATGCTAGAAGGGCAAGTTGAGTTAATGGCTGAGTTTTTTGGAGCATCAAAAGATGAATAATGAATTTGATTTTGTCATTGTTGGAGGAGGTACTGCTGGATGTATTCTAGCTAATAGATTAACAGAAAATACAGGTGTGCAGGTCATGATGCTAGAGGCAGGAACTCAACAACATTCGCCTCTTATTAGTATTCCGGCAGGGTTTAGTAAGTTGATGACAATGCCTAAATACAATTGGCTTTTTCATACTCAAAAAGAAAGTCATCTCTATAACCGTGAAATTGCCGTTCCCCGAGGCAAGGGACTGGGTGGGTCTTCGCTAATTAATGGGATGATATATGTCAGGGGAATTAAGCAGGACTATGACTCTTGGAAAGAGTTAGGTGTTCAGGGGTGGGATTTTGAGGCAGTCCAACCTTATTTTAAACGGATTGAAAATTTCCCTGGAGGCGGAAAAGAAAGAGGCCATGCTGGTCCAATGCATATTACTCGAGTAACAGAGAATCCTCCAATCGCTAATGCTTTCATCAAGGCATTTCAGGAATATGGAGTATCGTTTAATGAGGATTACAATGCTGGAGAGCAAGAAGGTGTCGGGTATTACCAAGTTCTGCAGCATGAGGGCAAGCGCTGGAGTGTTGTGGATGGTTACATAAAACCTATTTTGCATAGGAAGAACTTGAAAATCTGTGATAATGCCTTTGTCAAGAAAGTAATTTTTAATGGTAAAAGATGTATTGGCGTGGTTTACCAAAAAGAGGGGCAAGAGTTTGTGGTGCAAGCACGAAAAGAGGTCATCTTAAGTGCAGGAACTATTCAAAGTGCTCAGCTCTTAGAGGTGTCAGGCGTTGGTAACCCTGAAATTCTAAATCAACTAGGGGTTTCAATAGTGCATGCTAATAACAATGTCGGAGAAAACTATATTGATCATTTTGCTACACGAATGAACTGGAGAATTAATGGTTTTGAAACATTAAATGAATCTTCTAGAGGGGCAAAGTTACTTTGTAATATCGCCAAGTACTATATATCTAAAAAGGGCATATTGACTTTTGGGACGGGACTTATCCATGGATTCGTTAAATCTACTCCAGATCAGGAAGTTGCTGACATACAATATTTTGTTATTCATGCAAGTTATGCAAATGCAGCAGACCGAAAATTAGATACTCAACCTGGTATGACATTTGGCGTTTCTCAACTACGTCCAGAATCAGCGGGATTTATTCATAGTCAATCCCCTGATATGACTGTCCCTCCCAAAATTTCTCCTAACATGTTGACAGCAGAAATTGATCAAAGGGTTTTGGTTAATGGAATGAAAATAGCTAGACAGATAGTGAATACTCCCAGCTTTAAACCACATCTTATAGAAGAAATGAGCCCAGGTATTGCAGTGGATAGTGATGAAAAGTGGCTAGATTTTGCTAAACGAAATGGTCAAACCATCTATCATCCAATAGGAACGTGTAGGATGGGAGCGAATGAAGATATGGCTGTTGTAGATTCGGAGCTTAAAGTAATGGGAGTGACAGGGTTGCGTATAATAGATGCTTCTGTTATTCCTAAGATGATTTCAGGTAATATTCAGGCTGCTGTCATGATGGTAGCAGAGAAAGGAAGTGATATTATCCGCAAGGAATATGGATTGTAATTTATAATCAAACAAAGATTAGAAGTTGCCTAGAAGTGTCAATTTCTTGCTCTCTATTGTCAACGTTGATTGCTCATCCATGGTCTGTTTATTCAACCATAAAGTAGTATAGAATGCATTTAATGGCGTATTGAAGAGTTAAATCTTTTTCTCATATTATAGGAGAAGTAAGATAACATTGTATAACAATGCATTGTATTGGATATTGTTACATCAGCCTTTGTTGCTTGTAGTGCGGAGCCTTGGGCTAGTAATCATATTGGTACGATTCTTTATTGTTTAATAGAGTGCTGGCATTTTGGGGGGCAGCTATGTTAGTTTTGATATCAATGTAAGCATTATAGGCTTTGTTTGAGTCTGCAAAGGATGGCAGTGGCTGGGTATGAACATGAAAGAGGTCTGGGATGAGGGAAATTTTTCTGATGCTTCTCGCATGTATCGTTTTGTCAACTGAACTCGCAATAGCCAAGGAGAAGTATCATTGCGATGAAGGTAGAAAATATTGCAAAGAAATGAGCTCATGTGAGGAAGCAAAATTTTACTTGAATCGATGTGGTATGACGAGGCTGGATAGAGATAGAGATGGTATTCCTTGCGAGAACGTATGTGGGCGGAAAGGAAAATAAGAAGTCCATCCTTACTTTGTTGCAGAGGTCTCTTCACTGTATGCAGGTACGTTTATACGTCAAGAGTTATCTTTTTTCATTTATCACTCATCTATTGTAAGAACTACTGAGAGAAAAAACTACTCCATCTCTTCATCAATAGTTGATAGTTGAACTTTTTAAAATTGTTCAACTTCCAATTTGTGCAACAGCCAATAACTTCTTATTAGATGTTGTTTTTTACCCCAAAATTTTCATGACGTTTCACAAAACTGAAATATACAAAATGTTATAATTAGACTTATTGTCTTTATAAATCAAATTGTATGTCAAATCAGAAGGATCATATTCCACGGATTGCCAGTGTGGCGTTTGCTGTGACGTTGTTTGTCACGGTTAGTTATTTTTTAGTGTGGGGTTTTGATTACACGCAAGGTAATTTCCCCACGCTTTTTGTATTAGCCACTTTGTTTGGCGTCTTTATGGCGTTCAATATTGGTGGTAATGATGTCGCTAACTCTTTTGGTACTAGTGTGGGGGCTGGTACATTAACAGTGCCTCAGGCATTGGGGGTTGCTGCAGTTTTCGAGGTATCTGGTGCTGTTATTGCAGGGGGCGAAGTTACCAAAACTATCCGTTCTGGCATTGTTGATTTACAAGCCCTTCATATTCAACCATTGGATTTTGTTTTTATTATGATGGCTGCTCTTTTGGCTGCTGCACTGTGGTTGCTTTTTGCTACTAAGAAGGGGTGGCCTGTTTCTACTACTCATTCCATTATTGGGGGTATTGTAGGGGCGTCTTTGGCTTTAGGGGTAATGGTTGCGACTGATGGGGTAAGTAGTTTAGATTTAGTGCAATGGCGCAAGATTGGTGAAATTGCTATTTCTTGGGTCTTATCACCTGTGTTAGGTGGGGCAATGGCGTTTATCCTCTATCGCCAGATTAAGATTTATGTGCTTGATTATAACGAACGTGTTGATGCTGAGTTAAAAGATATTAAGAAGGCTAAAAAGGCTCATAAAGAACAATACCGTACACGTTTTGAAGCTATGTCTGAACATGAAAAGGTTATTGCTGCTTCTGCAATGGCGCGTGATGCACAGACTTATGGGGAAAGAGAAAATAATGAAGATGAATTGGAGCTAGAGTCTGAATACTATAAAGGTATTTATGCTCTGGATAAACGTCGTCAATCGCTAGACGCACATAAGGCTCTGCAACATTGGGTTCCGCTTATTTCTAGTGTGGGCATTATGATGATTGCGGCAATGTTGTTGTTTAAAGGGCTTAACAATCTGAAACTGGGGTTAAGTACGTTGCATAATTTCCTTATCATTATCATGGTGGGGGCATTGATTTGGATGGGAACTTATATTTATGCACGAACTTTGAAACATAAAGATTTAGTGAAATCAACTTTTATTATCTTTAGTTGGATGCAGGTATTTACAGCTGCTGGTTTTGCATTTAGTCATGGTGCAAATGATATTGCTAATGCGATTGGTCCTTTTGCGGCTATTCTTGATGTGTTACGTACGGGTGAGATTTCTTCACAGGCAGCAGTGCCACCCATTGTTATGGTGACTTTTGGTATTGCGTTGGTAGTGGGCTTATGGTTTATTGGTAAAGAAGTTATCCAGACTGTAGGTACTAATCTTGCTGAGATGCACCCTGCATCTGGTTTTACAGCAGAGTTATCAGCGGCAACGATTGTGATGCTAGCTTCATTGCTCGGTTTGCCGGTGTCTAGTACACATATTCTTGTTGGTGCGGTATTAGGTATCGGTATTGTCAATCGTAACGCTAACTGGAAGTTGATGAAGCCTATTGCGACGGCGTGGGTAGTGACTTTACCATCTGCTGCGGTTTTATCTGTTGTAATCTTTTTGGGATTAAGAGCAGTATTCTAAGATAGATGTGGTAAAGGGATAATGGGCATTATTCCATAGTTATGCCTTTATAAAACCTCCCCTTAAATTAAGCACTATTTTCATAGGAAAGTAGTGCTTTTTTTGTTGGGGGCTAGTAGGTCTTCCAGACAATGGTGTAGTGTTGGATTGTAGTTTAGTGCTAACTTGTGGTGTACATGATGTTATAAGAGGGGTTGGTGGTAATTGATTTTTAAGGAAAAGAAGTAAAAAAGCATTCTTTGTTATACAACGGATGTCGTTACATAGGATAGGGTCACTCTCATGCGAGGGGAGTGAATTAAAACCACGTTAAAAATGTGATGCGTGGTGATGTTCTTGATGATTTCTTAGTATTAATTGAATATATATTTTTATTACGTTGGTTCGTCTTATTCATTGATAGCAGCACAACAAAACGTATTAAAATGAGCTTCTCACTATTTTTGGAGGCGATGATGTCAACGTTACCCATTACGGTGATGACACCAAGTTATAACCGTGCCCATACTTTATCTAGGGTATATGAAAGTTTGCTTGCACAGACGTTTCAATCATTTGAATGGTTGATTGTGGATGATGGCTCAACCGATAACACCAAAGAATTGGTAGATTTATGGATTGCGGAGGGTAAACTTAATATACGCTATGTTTGGCAAACAAATCAACATAAAAAGGCTGCTTTTAACCATGGTGTTCGTGAAGCAAAAGGGGAGTTGCTCGTTGCCCTGGATAGTGATGATACGATGCTACCAGATGCATTAGATGATATGTGGAGACGGTGGGAATCTCTAGAAAATAAAGAACAATATGTAGGGATTTGTGGTTTATGTGCTAATCCAGATGGGAGCATTGTGGGCGATAAGTATCCTCAAGATAGTATATCTATCACTACACTTGATATGTATTTTAGATATAAAGTAAGGGGTGAAAAATTTGGTTGTCTAGTGACAGATGTCTTGCGTAAGTTTCCGTTTCCTGAAAATGTGCCTGGTTTTGTACCAGAAAGTCTCGTATGGCGCAGTATTGCACGGGCAGGATATAAAACACTATTTATCAATCATGTTTATCGAACTTATTTTGATAGCACAGATTCTTTATCAAGAGAGGGTGTTATGTTGGGGGATAAACATGCATTGGGGCTATTATGGCTAGCAAAAGATATGGTTAATGATTGTTTGCCTTGGTTCTGGTATCAGCCCATGGAATTCATCAAAGCGGCTATTCGTTATAACCGTTTTGCAAAAGTGCTAAAGAAACAAGGGCAAGAGCTTCCTGTGTGGGGACAGTTAACGGATTGGCGAGCTAAATTATTGGTGACGATTATGAAACCAGTAGCTAGCATAATGTATAGGTAGTCTATGTTGGTGTAATAAGGGGAATAGATAGCTGGTGCGGTATATATCCCCCTTGTGGTCCATACTGAAGTGGATACCTATTCCAGTGAACGGTATCAATGTTATCTCCTTAGAGCATGTGGCTTTCCTTATCGCTAAACTTCTCGACCCAGTATTTTGTCGATGGATTATGCTGAGTTGAAACCTTTTGTTGTCCTTTTATTTCTTGCTCAATGCCTCTAGCAAGAACCTTTCCTAGCTCTACCCCCCATTGGTCAAAGGGGTTAAGCCCCCATACTAACCCTTCGACAAATACTTTATGTTCATACAATGCCAATAAAGCGCCCAATGCAAAAGGGGTCAGTTGTGGTAACACAATTAGGTTTGATGGGCGACCGCCAGGTTGTTTGCGATGTTTGGCCAATAGGAGAGCTTGTTCTTCACTCATTCCTGTTGCGATATTTTCGGCATAAGCCTCTTTCTCTGTCTTGCCATTCAGTAGAGCCTCTCGTTGTGCTAGACAGTGTGCCAGTAATTGTTGATGATGGTCTTTCCAGCGATGGTCTTCATGCTGGCAGACGATAAAGTCTACAGGAGCACCGTCTGTGCCTTGATGTAGCCACTGAAAGAATGTATGTTGAGCATCGGTGCCAGGCATACCCCAAACCACAGGACCTGTGGGTATGTTGATAGGTTGTCCTAAATGATCGACTGACTTACCCAACGATTCCATCTCTAACTGCTGTAGATAAGGAATTAAATTGGCTAAACGAGAGTCGTAGACAGCCAGATTACGTGAACCATAGCCAAGTACACTGCGATTAGCAATTTCGGCCATGGCCATTTGAATAGGCATGTTCTCAGGGATGGGAGCATTTAAAAAATGCTGATCCATCGCGTGAGCACCATTGAGTAAACCTGCCAATACACCAGAACCAACGGTTAGCCCAGCAGCAACACCTACTGCAGACCAAAGAGAGAAGCGTCCGCCCACCCAATCCCAAAATTTAAAGATTTGGTGTTTAGGCACACCCCACTGTTCGGCTTTTTCTGGTTTAGCAGTGACAGCAATAATATGATTAAAAGGATTGTCAATATTAGCTGCTTGGAGCCACTCTAGGGCTCGTTGTGCATTTGCCATTGTCTCGGCGGTTGTAAATGATTTGGTTGCAACCACAATGAGGGTGTCACGAGGATCAAGCCCAGCAAGCCCTGCTTCAATTGCGTGCCCGTCGATATTGGCTACATAACGAATATTGCGCCAAGTACCAGCATAACCAAAAGCACTATTGGCTAAGCGTACCCCCCAATCACTACCCCCAATCCCAATATGAACAATATTACGCCAGCGACGGTCACTGTCGGTACGGCGTACGAATTCCAGTACCCGTTTGCGTTCTTCTGCTACTTCTTCGGTGGGTTGAGGGTTGCGTAGCATGATATGCCATGCTGGGCGTTGTTCGGTACTGTTAATCTCAGCACCGTCAAATAAGGCTTGACGCTGTTTATCAAAATGGCGGGCTTGAAGTAAGGCATGAATAGCATGCTCAATATTTTGAGAATAACGTTGTGCACTTAAATCAAAATGAATCCCTGCTGCCTGAAAAACACGTAGCTGGTGCTTGTCAAGAGTTGTATCAGTTACGGCAGTACAGAATTGTTGCCATTCGGAAAGTGTATGTAATGGAGGTAATGTCATAAATCAGCCTCAAGAGTGATTGAACATTGATTCCTGTAATCAACAATAACCGTGGATATTTTACAATAAAAAGCTCAACGACAATTTCAAGATGCAGAAAGAGGGATATAGGAGGAATAAAAATAAAGGAGGGAGGTTATGTTTTATTCCCAAACTGACTAGTTATTTTTAGAGATTCCAGAAAATTGAAATTTTATGACAAAGACTTTTAAATAGAGGGTATGTCTATCGTGTAATATAATAGCAAGTAATTTTTATGAATTCACAAAGGTTTTGCTATGAATCCTATCCGTAAAGCTGTATTTCCTGTTGCTGGGCTGGGTACTCGTTTTTTGCCTGCTACTAAAGCGATGCCTAAAGAGATGCTTCCTATTGTTGATAAGCCTCTGATTCAATATGCTGTCGAAGAAGCTGTGCGTGCAGGCATTACGGACTTGATTTTTATTACAGGTCGTCATAAGCGCTCTATTGAGGATCATTTTGACCGTATGCCTGAGTTGGAGTTTGAACTAGAGCATAAGGGAAAAACAGAGCTATTGAATATTGTGACCAGTATTTTACCTAGTAATGTTAACTGCATTTATATTCGCCAACCAGCGCCATTAGGATTGGGGCATGCGGTCTTATGTGCGGAACCTGTGGTGGGTAATGAACCTTTTGCCGTACTGCTTGCTGATGACTTGATTGATGCTGACGTCTCAGTGACTCAGCAGTTGATTCAGGCAGCACATGCGAATGATGGCAGTGTTTTAGGCACTCAGGAGGTTCCTCTAGCTGATACGAAAAAATACGGTATTATTGCTGGAGCTACCTGTGCTGAACGTACTATGCGAGTGAATAACATTGTTGAAAAACCGAATCCTGAACAAGCTCCCTCGCGTAATGCTGTGGTTGGTCGCTACATTCTTGAGCCAGAGATTTTTGAGCATCTTCGTCATGTTAGTCGAGGGGCGGGCGGTGAAATTCAATTAACAGATGGTATTGCTGCCATGCTTAAGACTCGCAAGGTGTTTGGATTTCAATATGAAGGCACTCGCTATGATTGTGGTAGCAAGGAAGGTTTTTTTAAAGCCAATATTGCTATCGGTAGGAAGTACCACGGTCTAAGTGTGGAATAATTTTTAGTGCAATAACGCAAGGGGATTTGGAGTAAAAAACAAAGTCCCCCTTGTCTTTTTATGTTTTCAGTTTTTTGGGGCAAAAAAATGCCCAGAACCTATCGATTCTGGGCAAAATCCACCAAAGGAGGAGGGTGGAGGAGACAACTGTAGATGGAATCAACCATCAATGTCGTAATTATGACATTCTTTTTTGTGCATTGCAAGATAAATATAGGTAAAAACCCTAGTAAATTGTAAAAAAGTCTTAAAGTGTTGCCTGAAAAAAACACTCTCGCTAGAATTCATACGTGATATTTAAAATCACGTTAAGATAACGCGATTAGGGCTTTATTCGATAATATGGATACGCAAACTATCTCAATACAATACCTTTATGTAGCACTCACTGCTTTTATGGTGGGAGGGTTAATTGTTTTCTCTGAACGCTGGCATGGGCGTTTTACGGGGGATTATGATTTGAATAAACCCCAGGCCTCTCACAAGGTCTCTACCCCTCGAGTTGGAGGGCTGGCTGTGTTTGCTGGTACTCTGGCTGGGTTGTTGGTGTGGGGTAAACCAGACAATACGACTCTACATTGGTTATGGCCTGCGTTATTTGTGGCATCTCTACCAGTATTTGGTGCCGGTATTCTTGAAGATATTACCAAAGATGTGGGGGCTGGTAAGCGTTTATTGGCTGCTTTTTTATCGGCTGCTATTGCATGGTGGTTTTTTGGCGGAGTGAGTCGAGTAGATGTTGAGGTTTTCGACTATTTGTTTGGTTTTTGGCCTATCTCACTTATCTTCACAGTTATTGCTGTGGGTGGATGTACTCATGCATTGAATTTGATTGATGGGATGAATGGTCTTGCCTCTATGGCATCGGTACTGATGTCTATCTCCATTGCTTTGGTCGCCTATCAAGTCGGTGATATGGCTGTCTTCACAATCGCTTTATCTATGGCTTCTGCTATTGTTGGGTTCTTTGTGTGGAACTTTCCTTTTGGTCGTGTGTTTTTAGGTGATGGTGGTGCGTATTTTATTGGTTTTGCGTTAGCTGAATTGTCCGTCTTGTTAGTGATGCGTAATCCATCAGTATCTCCTTTTTATGCGATAGCGGTGTTGTTTTATCCTGTGTTTGAAACTTTATTTTCTATCTGGCGGCGTAAATTTAAACGTGGGGTGCCTGTTGACCAGCCTGATGCCTTACATTTACATCAACTGATTTTTCGTCGTTTAGTGCGAGTGACATTTGATCGAGATGGCAAGGAAACACCAGGCTATTTGTGCAATGCCTTGACTTCGCCTTATCTATGGGTGTTGACCTTATTAAATCTAGTTCCTGCAACCTTGTTTTGGGACTCGGCTTGGTTGTTATGTGTTGGTATGTTGATTTTTGCAAGTGCCTATATCTGGTTATATTCTCGTCTCGTTAAATGGCGTTGTCCTCGTTGGTTATTGTTGCCTTCTATTTTTAATAAACGTTGATTAGTCGTTGTTGTTTCTGTACTCAATATATACGGGTAATAAGTGTTTGTGAAATGGGGATGGGTTAGTGAAAGGGTAACGTTTCGTCGATACTCAATACTTTAAAATAAGACTAATAAAACAGATAGTTACCATTTTACTGACTTTTAAAAACTAGGTTTTTTTACGTAAAAATTGCAATGGATTGAAAGGATTGTAAGAAAGCGTGGAATAAGAGAGATTTTCATCAGTATTGAAAAGCGGTATGATATTTAACTGTTTCAACGCTGGATGGCATATGTTTGATTTTGGATGCGTTGGATATATACATTGACTTCATCACAAAGGTTTACGATGAGGGAAACATTGAATAGCCAATGTTGTAGATGCCGATAGACAGCGTTTTTATATGTTTTTACTCTTTAGGAGTTTAAAGTGCAATTACAAGATATTAAATTAGCGATTGTAGGGTTAGGTTATGTGGGTCTACCACTTGCGGTAGAGTTTGGTAAAAAGCGTGATGTATTAGGCTTTGATATTAATAAAAAGCGTATCGCTGAGTTGCAATCAGGTACGGACCACACCCTTGAGGTTTCTTCTGAAGAATTAAAAGAAGCGGCTCATTTGCACTTTAGTGCAGAAAGTACTGAGCTTGCTAAAGCGAATACTTTTATCGTGACTGTACCTACCCCTATTGATGAGTATAAACAGCCCGATTTAACTCCTCTTGAAAAAGCAAGTGAAACTATTGGTAAGGTTCTTAAAAAGGGCGATATTGTTATTTATGAATCGACTGTATATCCTGGTGCAACTGAAGAGGTGTGTGTACCAGTTTTAGAAAAGTTCTCAGGTCTCAAATACAATGTAGACTTCTATGCAGGTTATAGTCCAGAACGTATCAATCCAGGCGATAAACAACATCGTGTATCCACCATTAAAAAAGTAACTTCTGGCTCGACTCCTGAAGTGGCAGAATTGGTGAATGCTTTATATAGCTCTATCATTACAGCTGGTACTCATAAGGCTTCTAGTATTCGTGTGGCAGAGGCAGCCAAGGTAATTGAGAATACTCAACGTGACGTTAATATTGCTTTAATTAATGAATTAGCGTTGATTTTCAATAAGATGGGTATTGATACTCAGGCTGTGCTTGAAGCGGCAGGTACTAAATGGAACTTCTTGCCTTTCCGTCCTGGTCTTGTCGGTGGTCACTGTATTGGTGTGGATCCTTATTACCTTACCCATAAAGCACAAGCTATTGGCTATCACCCAGAAATTATTCTTGCTGGACGTCGTTTAAATGATAGTATGGGGTCTTATGTAGTGTCTCAACTTGTGAAAGCGATGACCAAGCGTAAAATCCAGGTACAAGATGCGCATGTATTGGTGATGGGACTGACTTTCAAAGAGAACTGCCCTGATATTCGTAATACTCGTATTGTGGATATTGTAAAAGAACTCGGTGAGTACAATATTAAGGTGGATGTATATGATCCATGGGTAGATGTTGAAGAGGCTCAACATGAATATGGAATCACTCCTGTCTCTAAACCAGAAGTGGGTTCTTACGATGGTATTATCCTAGGTGTAGCACATAAACAATTTGCAGAAATGGGTGTGAAAGCTATTCGTGCTTTAGGCAAGCCTGAGCATGTGCTTTATGACCTTAAATATGTATTAACTGCAGAAGAGGCGGATATCCGTTTGTAGTATTATGACAACAGCATTTGAACAAGTTAAAACAACGTTATTGGGGCAGCCTCGCACCTGGCTAGTGACCGGGTGTGCAGGTTTTATTGGCTCCAATCTACTAGAGACATTGCTTAAGTTAAATCAAAAAGTGGTGGGGTTGGATAATTTTGCCACTGGACATCGCCATAATTTGACTGAGGTTCAGTCACAAGTTAGTGCTGAGCAATGGGCTAATTTCCACTTTATCGAAGGGGATATTCGTGATTTGGATACTTGCCGTGCCGCAGTGAAAGGGGTGGACTATGTATTACACCAGGCTGCATTAGGTTCAGTTCCTCGCTCGATTAATGACCCTATCACAAGCAATGACGTTAATATCGGTGGTTTCCTGAATATGATGGTGGCAGCACGTGATGAAAGTGTGAAAGCTTTTGTTTTTGCTGCTTCTAGTTCCACTTATGGTGACCATCCTGACTTGCCTAAGGTTGAGCATAAGATTGGTAATCCACTCTCTCCTTATGCGATTACCAAACTAGTTGATGAGCTTTATGGTCGCATTTTCGCTCAATGTTATGGTTTTAAATCAATTGGGCTACGCTACTTTAATGTATTTGGTAAGCGTCAGGATCCTAATGGTGCTTATGCTGCTGTAATTCCTAAATGGACAGCCGCAATGATTCACCAAGGTGATATTACGGTCAATGGTGATGGTGAAACAAGCCGTGACTTTTGTTTTATTGAAAATGTTGTACAGGCTAATTTGCTTGCCGCTACACATATGCCAGAGAGTGGTTTTGAAGTGTATAACGTGGCCTATCATGCACAGACTACGCTGAATACATTGTTCAACTATATTAAGGATACGCTGGCAGCTAATGGGGTGGTTTATACGAAATCGCCTATTTATGCTGATTTCCGCAAAGGTGATGTACGCCATTCATTCGCAGACATTACCAAAGCTAAAACGCAGCTTGGCTATGAGCCTGCTTTCTCTATTATAGAGGGCTTGGCGAAAGCGATGCCTTGGTATATTCAGTTCTTAAAATAAGTGAGCGGTTCTAGTCACACATCCAAAAGCGACCATATGCGCATTGTCTCAGGGGCAATGCGGGTCGCTTTTTTTCTAATTATTGGCAAGCTCGCAGGGGCCATAAAAGAAATGGCTGTTGCCCATCGCTATGGCGTTAGCGATGTCGTGGATGCCTATCAGTTTACTCAGAGCATGGCTAATTGGCTCCCTACAACTATCGTGGGGGCATTTTCTATTGTGTTAATCCCGGTGTTGGTGAAGTTACGACATCTTGGTCAAGAGGAGAAGAATCGCTTTCTTGCAGAGCTACAGGCATGGATTATTGCTGTTGGTGTGTTTATTGTCGTAGCTTCTGTATTGGCATGGCCCTGGGTCATAACACATATGTCAGGTAAATTAAGTCTGGCAGCCAAGGAGTATAGTCAACAGATGATATGGGTATTTGGACCTGTTGGTTTGTTGATTCTCATCGTAGGCGTGCATATGGCGAGGCTACGGGCATTAGAGCGTCATATCAACAATTTGCTAGATAGTTTGCCAGCTTTATTCATCTTTGTATGGATTTTACTCTCACCTGGCGATACATCCATTTTCCCCATTATTCTTGGGGTGCTATGCGGTTATATACTACAGACCGTTTTATTGTGGTATATGGCAAATAAGGCGGAGGGTGAACGTTGGATTCCCCTGCATTGGCAGTTCCAATCTTCCCATTGGAGGTCCTTACTTCACGCGGCTGGTTTTATGCTAGTAGGGCAAATTGCATTGAGTTTTGTTGCTCCTATGGACCAGATGTTTGCTGCCCAGCTAGGTAATAACGCCAATGCAACAATGGGTTATGCAACACGTTTGGTATCTGTCATTATTGGGATTGGGGCTGCTTCAGTTGGTCGAGCAGCATTGCCTGTGTTGGCTGATGTACAACACCGAGGAGAGGCACAACAAGCAAAAAATATGGCTTTGAAATGGTCCCTGGCGATGGTGGGGTTAGGCTTACTTGCCTTAGCTATAGCGTGGATGTTGGCTCCTTTTATGGTGAAACTCGTTTTTGAAAGAGGTGCTTTTACTTCAGATAATACGGTCGCAGTTGCTCAGGCATTACGTTTTGGATTAATGCAAGTGCCTTTTTATTTTGGAGTGCTGATTTTAGTGCAGTTATTGGCTAGTCAAAATCGTTATAAACTGATGGCAGTGATTGCTTTAATGAATTTTGCTGTGAAGTTCTTGTTGAATTTCCTACTCGCACCACGCTATGGGGTTGAAGGGATTATGACAGCTACAGCAGGAATGTATTTATTTTCTTTTGTATGCTATTTTTTAATTGCGTGGCGCTTACCGATTAAACAAAATGTCTAATATACAAGCTAAATTGTCCATTATGATTGTAATTCCTTCTCTGCACGGAGGTGGTGCGGAGCGGGTAGCCGTGACATTGGCAGATTATTGGCAGTATCGGGGTTATGATGTGACATTATTGACGCAATCAGACCCTAGCACGGATGTCTATGAACTCAATAAAAATGTGCGTCGCTTAAGTACCCAGCAATTTGGACAAACAGGTGCATGGTCGCAGCTTAAGAAAGTCTTGGCTATTCGTAAAATGGTACAGCGTTACCGTCCAGATGTAGTGATTGGTATCATGACAAGTGCATCAATATTGTCTATTCTGGCTTGTACGGGTCTAGGTGTGCCAGTGGTGGCGACTGAGCATGCTCATCCTCCATCACAGAAAATGTCTACATTTTGGCAGAAGTTGCGTCAATTCGCATACCCAAAGGCGGCTAAAGTCATTGCTCTGACGCAAATGAGTGCACAGTGGCTTGAAGACAATCTTCCTAATATTCGTGTGGGAGTAATCCCCAACGCTATTCAATGGCCATTAAAAAATATTCCTCCTGTAGTGCTTCCTAAGAAACCTCAGGGTAGCAAGTTATTACTTGCTGTTGGTCGGTTGCATCCTGAAAAAGGGTTTGATGTGCTTATCCAAGCATTTGCATTGCTTGCTAATCAACACCCAGACTGGAATCTTGTGATTCTTGGCGAGGGTGGGGCACGTGATACACTCACCGCACAGGTTCAGCAATTATCCTTAAATGACCGCGTACGACTACCTGGGCGAGTTGGTAATCTGTTAGACTGGTACGAACAGGCAGATATGTTTGTATTGAGTTCGCACTTTGAGGGCATGTCAAATTGTTTACAAGAAGCCATGGCTTGTGGTCTGTGTGTTGTATCATTTGATTGCGATACAGGACCACGAGAATTAATCCGCGAAGGTATAGATGGAGTCTTGGTGCGTCCAGTAGCCGATGCGACTGCACTAGCAAATACTTTAGGTGTGTTGATGTCTGATGATGCTTTGCGAGCACAATATGCAATTAAGTCTCCCGAGATTAAGGACCGTTTTTCTATGCAGAAAGTTGGCCAGGCATGGGATGATTTATTTATTGAACTGGGTGTGAAGCATTCGCGTTGATAGGGAGATAATATCTTATATCCTAGTGATAGCTTTTGGACGGTCATTTGTCATGGGTTAGAGCAATGCACCACTGTTATAACGATAAAATGATATGTGCCGTGGTGAGTTGAAAATGTCATATAAAAAGGCAATAAGCAAGATAAATCAATCGGTGAATAGCAAAAAGGAATAAAAAATATGTGTGGAATTGTTGGACTGATAGGTTCATTTGAACAAAAACAGGAGCTATTGACACAAGCCTGTGAGCGCATTCAACACCGTGGGCCAGATAGTCAAGGTGTGTGGCTTAGCGATAATCAGCAAGTAGGGTTTGCACATGTTCGTCTGGCTATTCAAGATTTATCTGAACAGGGTCATCAACCTATGCTAAGTGATGATGGGCGTTATGTGTTGGTATTTAACGGTGAAATTTATAACCACCTCGAATTACGTGAACAGCTTCATAAAGCCACATGGCGAGGACATTCTGATACTGAAACGATGTTAGCTTGCTTTGCACAGTGGGGTGTAGAGTCAACTTTGCGTAAAATGGTGGGGATGTTTGCTTTTGCTCTATGGGATAAGGAAGAAGAGACGCTGACATTAGGTCGAGACCGTTTTGGCGAGAAGCCATTGTACTATGCACATAGCCCTTACGGTTTGCTATTTTCCTCTGATTTAAGAGCGTTAATGCCCGTTGCAGGATTTAACCGTCAAATTAATCGACAAGCTGTCGTTGCCTTGATGCGACACAACTATATTCCCGCCCCTTATACGATTTTTGAGGGTGCATATAAGCTGCCTCCAGCAAGTTATCTTGTTTTCTCACATGATCAATTGTGGAATCAGCATGAGTGGTCTCATCCTACTGCTTATTGGTCCGCCTATGACATTGCTAAACGTAGTAGTGATCGCATTTTTGAAAGTGATGCTGCTGCGATTGACGCATTTGATAAGGTGCTATCTGATGCGGTTAAAGGGCAAATGTTAGCGGACGTCAAGTTGGGGGCTTTTTTATCTGGGGGAACAGATTCTTCGCTTATTGCTGCATTGATGCAAAAACAGAGTGAGCAACCCATTAGAACATTCGCTATTGGTTTTAAAGATGATAACTATAATGAGGCCCCCTTTGCCAAGGCTGTTGCACAACATTTAGGGACTGAACATACAGAACTCTATATGGATGGTGATGATGCCTTGGGTTTATTTGAACAGCTTCCTCTTATGTATAGTGAGCCCTTTGCTGATTCGTCACAACTACCAGTAGCGGTCATGATGAAAATGACTGCTGAACATGTTAAAGTGGCCCTATCTGGGGATGCAGGTGATGAACTCTTTGGTGGCTATAATCGGTATAAACGAGCACAGCACTGGTGGACACGATGTCATAATGTTCCTGCTTTCTTAAGACCGCTTGTATCACGAGTGGCACATCAGATGTCACTGCATTATGGCGACTCCCTTGAGAAGCAAATGAAATGGCAACAGTTTTCTTTGTTGATGCAGGCAAAAAATAGTGTGAAATTCTATCAGCCGTTTGTATCATATTGGAAAAATCCAGAGCAACTTGTTGTTAATGGAGTAGAGCCTGCAACAGCTTTTGAAAATAATCCATTGAGTGATTTGCTGAAGACAATGATGATTACGGATACTTTATCGTATTTACCAGATGATATTTTGGTCAAAGTGGATAGAGCTGCCATGTATTATTCATTGGAAACAAGGGTGCCATTACTTGACCATCGAATTTTTGAGTTTGTGTGGGATATTCATCCGAGATACAAATGGCGTGATGGTAAGAGCAAGTGGTTGATGAAAGAAGTGTTATACCGCTATGTTCCTCAAACATTGCTTGAGCGTCCCAAAAAAGGATTTTCTGTCCCTTTAGGAGATTGGCTAAAAGGTCCTTTGCGTGAGTGGGCGTGGGATTTATTAAGTAGTGAGCGGTTGAAGAAACAAGGTTTGCTTAATGAAGCTATCATTCAAAAAACCTGGTTGGCACATCAAACAGGTCAAGGTGATTGGAGTGCCCAGCTTTGGGGCGTGTTGATGTTGCAAGCCTGGATTGATGCTTATGATATTGCAGTGTAGGATATGAAAATTTTATTTCTGCTGAGTTCTTTAAATGCGGGTGGGGCAGAGCGTGTAGCCTGCACATTGGTCAATGCTTGGGTGGCCAAGGGTTATGAGGTAGTGATGGTGCCTTGCTTTTCCCAAGGTAGTGGGCAATCTTTTTATTCTCTTGATGCTAGGGTGCAGGTGCGTTGGTTAAGTGAGGCTCTACCCAGTAATAAATGGCTTGCACGTCTAGTAAAACCTATCGTCTTGCGTCGCATTATGCAAGAAGTCAAGGCGGATGTAATGGTATCATTTTTAACCAATGTGAATGTTATGGCATTGCTAGCCAAGCAAGGTTTAGATATTCCACTTATTGTCTGTGAGCGTTCAGACCCCTCTTTTCAAAAAATTAGCGCGAGTCTTAGATTCTTGCGTAGACATCTATATGCAGGGGCAGATGCGGTGCTGTTGCAGACTGAACAGGCTGCTAAAATGTTTGCCCAGTCTATGCCTGTGTTGAGACGTTTACGAGTGATACCGAATCCTTTGCCGATAGATTTGGAAAAGTCACTGGAGAATGAAGGTAACAATGTAGGCACACAGTCCGGAAGTAAAGTGGCTGTTGCAGTAGGGCGTCTAGTTCCTAGCAAACAGTTTGATAAACTTATCGCCAACTTTACTCATATTGCTGCACAATGCCCAGATTGGCAATTACATATTTATGGAGATGGTCCAGAACGAGAGACCTTGCAACAGCTGATTACCTCTTCGCATATGCAAGAGCGTATTTATCTTAAGGGTAAAACAAACCAACCTTGGGCAGTGATGCGACAAGCTCAGTTACTTGCTATGAGTTCACGTTTAGAGGGGTTTCCTAATGTGATGTTGGAAGCAATGGCCTGTGGACTTCCTGTCATTTGCTATGATTGTCCAAGTGGACCACGAGAATTGAGCATAAATGGTGAAGTGGCTCGGTTAGTTGCACTGGATGATGAAAAAGCCTATCAACAACAGCTACTCGAATTAATGCAAAATAGTGAGGAACGGATGTTATTGGCTAAAAATGGTCAACAAAGTGTATTGACTCGCTATTCTCAATGGCAAGTTTTAAAACTATGGGACGATTTGTTGGCTGAAGTCGCAAGATAGTGATGAATGGCATGATGGTGAATTCATATGTTGGTCTCAATATGGAATCGTAAGTGATAGTGATGATGGGTATGATGGTTAATTTTGTTGTTCAGTATGGCTCCCCGCACCATGATAATAGCAGTGATGTAAACCAACACAATGGCAAGGATGCCATTGTGTAGTTTATGGTAGTAAAAGGTTTTAATAAGATGGTCAATATGGCCAAGATGAATAGAGCGATTTAATGTAGAGCGTATGATGGAGTAGGGGCGATAATGACATTCAAAGTAGTGCATCTAATTAGTGGTCTAGGGCAAGGGGGAGCAGAGACAGTACTTACTCGGCTGGTAACTCACTCTAATCAACAAAATATTGTAGTGAGTTTTGGTGACGAGGGGGTGTATGGTGCAACGCTCAAAGCAGCAGGTGTGTCAGTTTATACGTTGGGTATGCAATCAGGTAAACTACGTTGGCAGGATTTAAAACGTTTAATTGCATTACTAAAACGGCTTGAACCTGATGTTATACAAACATGGATGTATCATGCTGATTTTTTTGGTGGTATAGCTGCTCGTTTAGCTGGATTTAAACATATTGCTTGGGGGATTAGGAACTCTGGCGATAGTCTAAAAAATAGCTCTAAGACAAGTTACTATCTTGCTCGTTTAAGTGCCTTTTGTTCTCGTTTTATCCCTCAGCGAATTATTGTCTGTGGAGAAAAAGCTGCAAAAATTCATACTTCATGGGGGTATCAGGCTGACAAAATGGTGGTAATACAAAATGGCTATGATTTGCGTCAATGGCAGGCAAATCCTACAGCAGGAGCTGCATTACGCCAAGCGTGGAGACTCACAGAAAATACTCCTTTGCTAGGTTTTGTGGCGCGCTGGAATCCACTAAAAGATCATCCTAGTCTGATTAAAGCCTTTGCTTTAACCAAAAAGTCTTACCCTGATGCTGTGTTGGCCTTGATCGGTAAGGGGTTGGAAACTTCTAATAGTGAGCTAATGGCTTTACTGTCACAACAAAATTTGCAGGTGGATAGAGATGTATTGCTTCTTGGGCTACGTACCGATGTACCAATGATTATGTCTGCATTGGATATTCATGTGTTATCTAGTATTGCTGAAGGGTTTCCTAATGTAGTGTGTGAATCTATGGCATGCCAGGTTCCTAATGTAGTGACAGATGTGGGAGATGCTGCATTGATTGTGGGTAACAATGGTTGGATAGCACAACCTGCGAACCCAGATGATTTGGCGGATAAGCTTAATCAGGCACTTGCATTGCTTGGTAAACCACATCAGACAAGACAACATTATCAGCAATTTGATGAGCTACGTCAGAAAGCACGTCAAAGTGTATTAGAGCGTTTTAGCTTAGAGACCATGGTGCAGAAGTATGAGCATACTTGGGAGTCCATGATAGAGGGTCACTTGTAAAAAGTTAACGTTACAGAGAGAAGCATGTCAAAAATACTATTTGTGGTCAATAATCCTGCATTTTTCTTGTCACACCGAGTGCGTATTGCTTTGGCCGCCAAAGAGAACGGTTATGATGTCCATGTGGCTACTATGCCTGGAGAGTCGGTTAAGCAAATTGTGGCATATGGTTTTACACATCACGCATTAGATATGTCGCGCAGTGGTACCAACCCTTTAAATGAGTTGAAAACCATTCTAGGGCTTTATCGTTTATTCAAACAGGTTAGGCCGGATTTAGTGCACCTTGTGACAATTAAACCCGTGCTATACGGTGGATTGGCGGCTCGTTTGGCTCATGTGCCTGCGGTGGTTTATGCGATTTCAGGATTGGGGTTTATTTTCACTCGTCAGAAAAAAGGTGTGGATTTATTAAAAACAGTTGTATCTACCCTTTATAAGCGAGCTTTGGGTCATAAAAATAGCCGAGCAATTTTTCAAAACGATGATGATTGTGCAATTTTGACCAAGTTAGGTGCTATCCGTTCAGAACAAGTGGTGATGATTCGTGGAGCTGGTGTAGATATGAATGAGTTTGCTCCGACCCCAGAGCCGGCGATGCCTATTACGATTACGATGGCAGCGAGATTGCTTAAGGACAAAGGAGTGATGGAGTTTGTTGAGGCAGCGAAATATGATGAGAAAAAGCAATATGTTTGGCAATTGGCGGGAGGAATTGATAAGGGGAATCCTGCTTCACTAACCGAGACGGAGTTTGCTAATATTGGCGCTTATGTTAGGTGTCTAGGAGAACGTAAGGATATTGCCCATCTTTATGCTCAATCACATATTGTGGTCTTACCCTCGTATCGGGAGGGGATTCCTAAATCATTATTGGAGGCAGCTGCAAGTGGGCGACCTATTGTGACAACTGATGTACCAGGATGTCGAGATACGATTATTCCAAATGTGAGTGGTATATTGGTTCCAGTTAAGAATGGACGAGCGATTTATGAGGCTGTAGTGAGTCTAGCGGAAGATGCAGAGTTGCGTCAGCATATGGGGGTTGAAGGAAGGAAGTTAGCAGAGCGTGAGTTTGCTATGCCAATTATTATTGAAAAACATCTTGAGGTGTATAGGGCTCTTCTTTAGCTTTTTTGCCAAACTACCCACTATATTTTCACTCCATTATTCCATTGAGCTGAGTGAACCGCACATTAAAACCCCTGCTTATTGAGCTTTGAAAAGCAAGACAATATGTCACAAGGAAGTCATAGATGTTGCCATGGTGAGGATGCTGTGCAAATGCACGGCATCCCAAGGCACCCAGGAGGTTCAGTTAAGAGAGCAAAAGCCTTTTTAAAATCCTTCTAATGATATAGAAGGAGCAAAAGTTTCTAGCATTTGCTTAAACTCTGTCTTAATACGCTTTAAGCTCTCTGCATTACGCCCTTCAAAACGAAGCACTAGCACAGGAGTGGTATTAGAAGCACGTGCCAAACCAAAGCCATCTTCGTATTCTGCACGAATGCCGTCAATCGTAATGATGCGCTTGGCTGTAGGAAGAACAGCTTTCTCTTGTAAAGTCTTAACCAACGCATGGGGTTGCCCCTCAGCCATTTGTACTTTAATTTCTGGAGTACTCTCATCTTTGGGGAGTGCTTCAAGAACAGCTGAAGGATTATCATAGGCTGAGAGAATCTCAAGTAAACGAGTACCAGTATAGAGCCCATCATCAAACCCATACCAACGTTCTTTAAAGAAAGTGTGTCCACTCATCTCCCCACCAAGAGCAGCATCGGCTTCTTTCATCTTTTGTTTGATAAGGGAGTGTCCTGTTTGCCACATTAGGGGGTGTCCGCCTGCTTGCTCAACCTGCTCGCCTACATGTCGACTGCATTTGACATCAAAGACAATCGTTGCACCAGGAACACGGCTAATCACATCACGACTATAAAGGATGAGTTGACGGTCTGGCCAAATGATTTCTCCTGACTTGGTTACAACACCAAGACGGTCGGCATCGCCATCAAAAGCTAATCCTAATTCGCAGTTGGTATTTTTGACATGAGTAATTAAGTCTTCCAAATTGTGAGGGTCTGCAGGGTCTGGGTGGTGATTAGGAAAGTTGGCATCAACCTCGCAAAAAAGCTCATCCACTTCACAACCCAAAGCTCGAAATAAGCTTGGAGCCACTTTGCCACCTACGCCATTACCAGCATCAATAGCAATATGCATAGGGCGTTTAAGTTTGACATCACTAACGATGCGTTGAATATATTCAGGTATGATGTCTGTTGTAATCTCAGCAGCGTTTTTATTAAGCAATGGTTGTGAGCTTAATGCTTGCATTTCATCATATAGTGCAGTAACGCTGGCACCGTAAATAGCTTTGCCATCAAGCATCATCTTAAAACCATTGTATTCGGGAGGGTTATGACTACCGGTGATGGCTACACAAGCACCAATCTCATGAGCATAAGTGTAGTAATACACTAAAGGGGTAGGTACCATGCCGATATTGACGACTTCTACCCCTTGGTCTCGAATGCCCGCAGATAACCCTTGAGCAAGTTCAGGACTACTATGGCGACCATCAAAACCCACTACACATTGGGTATGCCCCAACTGGTGGGCACGCTGACCGAGGGCGCGTCCTAGTAAGAAAGCAAAATCTTTATTAATCTGTGAAGGGAAAATGCCACGGATATCGTAGGCTTTAAAAACGCTAGAAATCATTATTATTCAACCTGTTTTTAGTGTAATAAGAATAGTACAATATTATCTCCTGTTTTTTGGTTAGAATGAAACTATCCTCATTAAAACAGTAAATTTTTTATTATTTATTTCAGGATTTTTATGTCGTTGTTAGCTGAGCTTCAGGATATTGTAGGTGTCGAACATGTGCTTAAAGGAGATGAAACCGCTCCCTATCTGACTGATTGGCGTGGACGTTATACAGGTAAAGCCCTTGCTGTCGTGCGTCCTGCTGATGTAGAAGAGGTGGCTGCTGTGGTGCGTGTCTGCTTGCAGTTTAATACCCCTATCGTGACACAAGGGGGTAATACTGGATTGTGTGGAGGAGCCACACCGAGCAATAAAGGTGATGCGGTTGTGGTGTTGATGACAAGGCTTAATAAAATTCTGGAAATTGATACCGATAACGACACAATAACAGTACAAGCAGGATGTGTATTGCAAACCGTTCAAGAGGCAGCTGTACAGGCGGGGCGTTTATTTCCGCTAAGCCTGGCTTCAGAAGGGAGTTGTACCATAGGTGGTAATTTAGCCACCAATGCTGGTGGTACTCAGGTGCTGCGTTATGGTAATGCACGTGAATTAGCATTGGGATTGCAGGTGGTCACGGCAGATGGCGAGATTTGGAATGGTTTACGAGGTTTGCGTAAGGATAATACGGGTTATGATTTACGTGATCTTTTTATCGGTAGTGAGGGAACATTAGGTATTATTACAGCAGCTACTTTGAAACTTTATCCATTGCCAGTAGCTCGCAGTACAGCGTTTTTAGCATTTAATAGCATTGCCGATGCGGTTAAAGTGTTATCTCGTGCTCGGCATGGGTTTGGTTCAGCACTGACAGGATTTGAGTTAATTTCAGCTTATTGTCTGGGGATTGTCGCACAAGTGTTTCCCCAAATTAAATTACCATTTTCTCCTGATAAATCACCGTGGTATGCTTTATTAGAGATTTCGGATAATGAGAGTGAGGATCATGCACGTGGGCGTTTTGAAGCAGTCATAGGAGATGCACTAGAAGCAGGCGAAATTGTAGATGCTGTGATTGCAGAGACAAGTGCTCAAAGTCAAGCCTTGTGGCATATCAGGGAGAGTATTCCTCTTGCTGAGGCAGCCACAGGCAAAGGCATTAAGCATGATATTGCTGTACCAGTCTCCAAAATTCCAGAGTTCATAGCACATACGAACGCTTTGTTGCAGGCCCGGTTTCCAGGGGTGCAACATATTATATTCGGTCATCTAGGAGATGGTAATCTGCATTATAATGTGGGAGCCGCTCCAGGGCAGGAAGAAGGGTTCTTGTCGTTGCAAAAAGATGTATATAAAATTGTTTTTGATAGTGTTTATGCGGTTAATGGCTCAATTTCTGCTGAGCATGGAATAGGTCAACTTAAAAAAGATTTACTTATTGACTATAAAGATGAAGTAGAATTAGCCTTGATGCGCAAAATAAAAAGGGTATTAGATCCTCATGCGTTGTTTAATCCAGGTAAGGTGATTAGTAGTGTTGAGTTTTAAAACGTGGGTATGTGGAGTTTTGTTGGCACTCTCACCAACAGTATGGTCACAACCTGTCGATGTAATGAGAAAACCGTGGCTGGCAGAAGAATTAAAGCAATCTGTCGATGCTGATGAGGTGTATAGTATCCTAGCAATAGAAACAGCATTTTTTGAGGAAAACTATGCTTTTGCAGCAAAGGAGGCCCTGAATTTTACTAAGTATCACCGGGTCAGCCCTCAAATTGTTGAAATAGCAGTGAATTATTACTATACCGAGGGTGATTATGAACATGCTTATGAGGCTGTAAAGTATTGGTATAGGGCCTATCCAGACAATGACAATGTTCGCACGTGGTATACCACTTTACTTGGACAAACTGGGCGAGATAAAGAATTTTTGCGTGCTTTACAACAATCTTTACGTAATGCACGACCTGAGGCACTTAAGGACAAACTGCATTCCAACGCATTGATTTTAGAAGAAATTCGTGATGAGCATAAGGCGTTGGCTTTTTATGAGCAGATGACGGCCCCTTTTCATTTGCAATCAGCAGATTATCATGTGTTGTTTTCAGACTTTGCGGCAAGGGCAGAGAAGCTTGACTTGGCGTGGAAAGAAGCATTTAAGGCATTAGAGGTGGATAAAAACTCCGAGGAGGCTGCCTTACGAGTTTTGTTCCTATCACAGGGAGGAAAAAGAGAGCAAGGCATGCGATTCGTGCAACAGTTTCTCAATAAGCATCCACAATCACGCAACCTCTATCTCAATTACATTAGTGCTTTGACAGAAGATGGAGAGTATAACAACGCGATTAAAGCAATTAAGCGTATGCAGAAAGTCTCTCCTGAAGATTTTGATTTGTTGTACTTTCAGGCGCTTATTCACTATGATGCTCAGCAGTGGTCAGATGCACGTCGAGTGTTAAATCAGTTTATCGATATTCAACAACAGCGCCAGAAATCGCTGCCCAAGGATAGCAGCACTGCAGATGAGAAATTATTGGATGCACGTAAACTGCTTGTTTCCATTTACAAGGCTGAGAAAAAATATCGTTTAGCATTAACTGAGTTGAACAAGATTCCTGATCAAGACCAAGATGCAGAACTGCTCATGGAGAAAGCACGTCTGCTAACAGCATTAGGATCAGTACGAGAAGGGCTATCTATATTGGATATGGCTTCACAGGCTTTTCCTGAAAATCGAGGTGGTTTTTTATGGTTAGGTGGGAACCTACTCAATGAGTCAGGGCGTACTGATGAAGCGATTGTTTATTACAATGATGCTTTAAAAGAATTACCTAATAATGCTGATATTAAGTATGCACTGGCGATTTTATATGATAAGCGTGGTGAGGTGTGGCCTGCAGAGAAATTGCTAAGAGAGGTTATGCGTGAAGAGCCTGACTTGGCTGATGCGTATAATGCTTTGGGCTATATTTTTGCTGACCGTAACTATAATTTGGAAGAGTCTCAGGAATTACTGGAAAAAGCATTGATGCTAGATTCCGCTAACCCCTACATTATGGATAGTATGGGGTGGTTGCAATTTAGGTTGAAAAATTATGACGTTGCTTTGGAGTATTTAGAACGAGCTTTTGATGAAAAACCAGAAGCTGAAATTGCAGCTCATTTAGCTGAGGTGTATGTGGCTAAAGGAGATCAACATAAAGCAAGGGAAACGTTAAAAATTGGTTTGCAAGATGATGCGAGTAATGCAGTTTTGCGAGAGACTATTCGACGGCTAAACTTGGGGGTGAAATAATATGAAAAAATGGTGGCACTATGCAGTATTAGTGGTTATGGTGGTATTGAGTGCTTGTAGCTCTCTGGAGAATCGCACAAAAGCAGAAGGGGAGGGAGCAGCATCTATTAGTTCTCAACTGCATAGAGAAGGGCGTTTTTCGGTATTAGTCTATGATAAATCAGAAGAGAGAAATACTGATTCTGTGCAGGGAGGGTTTGATTGGCAGTCAACGGGGCAGCATGTTGTTTTGGACTTAAGTAATCCGTTGGGGCAGGTGCTTGCTCGTATTGAGGTGCGGCCTGGATTTTCCCGTTTGACAAGGGCAAATGGGGAGGTTTTTGAGGCAGAGCATCCAGACATGCTTGTCCAAGAGGTGATTGGACGTGTTTTCCCTGTTAGTGGTTTGCAATATTGGATTCATGGCAAACCAATGCCTGATTTAACATTAGAAGCGGCTGAGTATGATGGGCAACACAGGTTAACAAAGTTTACCCAAGCCGGCTGGACAGTCGTTGCTCAGA
This sequence comes from Pelistega europaea, assembly GCF_013133775.1. Classification (GTDB taxonomy): domain Bacteria; phylum Pseudomonadota; class Gammaproteobacteria; order Burkholderiales; family Burkholderiaceae_B; genus Taylorella; species Taylorella europaea. The sequence continues at coordinate 51,804 of NZ_JABGBO010000012.1, forward strand.
ACTATGATGCGGAAGGTCCTAAGCGTTTTCAGTTGGTGAATCAACAGGCGGTTGAACGCATCACCATCCGTATTGTGATGGAGTAAGAGAAGCGAATTAAGAGTTTGTTTTTTTACTGAATTACTGGGATACTCTAAGATTTTGAGGTTTACCTAAAATAAGGATTAAATCAGTAAGGAGTAGCCTTAAATTTCTGTTGATTTTAATGATTTTTTCATATAAAGGGTAAAAATGTCAGAAGCTTTGTCAGCCCAAGTGGAAGTACAGGCACCAGCTAAATTAAACTTATTTCTTCATGTGGTTGGGCGCACTGAGAATGGCTACCATAATTTGCAATCTCTTTTTACTCTTATTGATTTGTGGGATGTCTTACGTTTTTCAGTGCGTAAAGATGGGCTTATTCGGCGTTGTAATGAGATAGCGGAGATTCCTGAGTCAGAGGATTTGGTGGTCCGTGCTGCTAAGCTCTTACAAGCTCACACTGGCTGTTCGCTGGGAGCAGACATCGAAGTGTTTAAACAAATCCCTAGTGGTGCTGGATTAGGTGGAGGATCTAGTGATGCGGCAACTACATTGATGACACTTAATCAGTTGTGGGGGACTGGGCTCTCTAATGAAGCATTGCGTGCTTTGGGAGTACAGTTAGGTGCTGATGTTCCATTTTTTATTTTTGGCAAGACAGCTATTGCTACGGGAGTTGGTGAGCAGTTGATGGCTTTTGATTTGTCTCCTTTGTATTATCTTGTCGTGCGTCCTCATCTATCTATTCCTACTTCATTGATTTTTAAAGATAAAGACCTGGTGCGTAATAGCCCTATATTGTCAGCAAAAGAGTTGGCACAAGGGCGTATATTGATGGAGCAGGCACAACATTTTGCACGCAATGATTTAGAAGCCGTGGTTTTGAAATTATTCCCTGAATTGGCTGTACTGATAGCAGGATTACGCGGTGAAGCAGGAGTTGATTTACGAATGACGGGATCGGGTTCTTGCTTTTTTGCTCCATTTTTGTCTTTAGAAAAGGCTCAAGAAGCGAGGGATAGGGTAGTAGAGTGGCATGCACATCACCCCTCTGCATTAAAGATAGAAGGACTTTTTGTGGTTAAATCAAAATAAGAGGTTGTAAAGACTAAAGACCACTTTAAAAAGTTAAAAGTTGCTTATAAACAACACTAAAATAAAAAATATAGTGGTTTTGGCTTTGAGTGCTTTTCAAGAGAAGAAAACTCTGTCATAATTTAGTTCTTGTCAGGCAGGCAATTTAAGCAGTCTTGATAAAAATAAAGAGTTGGGGCGTCGCCAAGCTGGTTAAGGCACCGGATTTTGATTCCGGCATGCGAAGGTTCGAATCCTTCCGCCCCAGCCACCATATGGACCGTTTATGCTACATCCTATAGAGGCTGTTGGATAAGCGGTTTTTTATTTTTAATTCCTCACTTCTTCCTCATTATCATGGCCGATAACAATTTCATGATTTTCACTGGTACAGCAAACCCCAAGCTGGCCGTCGATGTTGCTAATCACTTGGATATGTCACTAGGAAAAATGACCGTAGGCCGTTTCTCTGATGGCGAAGTGATGGTAGAAATCCTCGAAAATGTCCGCGGACGCAATGTCTTCATCTTACAACCAACCTGTGCACCTACCAATGATAATCTTATGGAAATCATGGTGATGGTCGATGCGTTACGCCGTGCTTCAGCTGGTACAATCACAGCGGCGATTCCCTATTTTGGTTATGCTCGTCAGGATCGTCGTCCTCGTTCAGCACGTGTGGCAATCACGGCTAAGGTTGTGGCTAATATGCTCCAGTCAGTAGGAGTTGATCGTGTATTGACGATGGATTTACATGCTGACCAAATCCAAGGTTTCTTTGATATTCCTGTAGACAATATCTATGCGAGTCCTGTTTTGCTAGCTGATATTGCTCGCCGTCAGTTTGAGGATTTGGTTGTAGTGTCTCCTGATATAGGTGGTGTGGTGCGTGCACGTGCACTGGCCAAACAATTAGAGACCGACCTGGCTATTATTGATAAACGTCGTCCTCGTGCTAATGTCTCTGAAGTAATGAATATTATCGGGGATATTGATGGACGTACTTGTCTCATTATGGATGATATGGTGGATACAGCAGGTACCTTGACCAAGGCGGCTACTGCTTTAAAAGAGCGTGGGGCCAAAGCTGTGTATGCTTATTGTACTCACCCTGTATTATCTGGAGCAGCAATTGAGCGTATTAGTGGTTCTGATATTGACGAATTGGTTGTGACAGATACAATTCCTTTGACCGATGCAGCTAAACAATGTGGTAAAATTCGTCAATTATCTACTGCTGCTTTATTAGGTGAAACTATTCTGCGTATTTCTACAGCGGCATCAGTAAGTGCCATGTTTGCTGAGTAGTGACAAGTTTTTGGGTTGTGGCTGGTCGCGGCGACAACCCTTTTCGTTGCTCCGTTGTTTTGACGGAGTTTTTATTTAACTGATGTAACAACGACGTTTGACTTGTGCGATATTTTGAGAAATGCACAAATTTTAGCGTAAGAGTTACGTTTTATTTTGGAGTTATCCATGAAATTTTCTGCAACTACACGTAGCGTACAGGGATCGAGTGCGAGCCGCCGCCTGCGCCGTGCTGGTCGTTTGCCAGGTATCGTTTACGGTGGCAAGGGCGAAGCAACTAGCATTGAATTAGATCACAACGAAATTTTCCATGCTGTGCGTAAAGAAGACTTTCACTCTTCAGTTCTTGAAATGAACCTAGACGGTAAAGTTGAAACTGTGTTATTACGTGCTGTTCAATGGCATGCTTACAAACCACAAGTATTGCATATTGATTTCCAACGCGTTGACGCTAATCAAAAACTTCACACTAAAGTGCCTTTCCACTTTGTTGGTGCAGAGGAGTCTCCTGCTGTTAAAGGTAGTGGCAACCAAGTAGCTCACATCGTTACTGAAATTGAAGTTTCTTGCTTGCCTAAGGATCTTCCACACTTTGTTGAAGTTGATTTGTCTAAACTAGAGGCAGGTGGTGTTGTTCACCTAAGCGATGTTGCTCCTCCTAAAGGTGTTGAATTCATCGTTCACGGTGATGATCCTGTTCTTGCTTCTGCTGTTGCTCCTAAGGGTGCAGTGGAAGGTGAAGAAGAGTCTGCTGAAGAAGCTGCTCCAGCAGCAGAACCACCAGCAGCAGCTGAATAATTTTAGCTGTCTACACCACCAGAACGGTAGTTTAGTTTTTATAGGCTTACATGTTGTGGTGGTTTTCAAACTAATAAAACCCAATGTATCTTTCTACATTGGGTTTTGTTTTGGGTACAGACTTCCCATTATTCCTCTGGCATAGCATCCATAAAGGCATGGCGACTCTGATGGTACTGCTCCTCGCTTTCGCCTAATCGCCAAAATGGTACAGCATAGCAGTATCGAGCAGGAACTTGCCATTGTTGGCGTACGATATGCCGTAATGAATCCACCATAGCGGCCTCTCCAGCAATCCAATAGCGGGCATTTTCCGTCTCAGGACGACATTGAGAGAACTGCTGTATTAATGCTTCTAGTGAATGGTCTGGTGTAAAAGTATGGATTTTGACCTTGGTAGGTTTTTGTAAATTTTTGGGGGTATCGGATTCACAAGGTAGCCATAGCAATACATCACCATAGGTTGTTTCAGGTAAGTCTGCCAGAATAGCGGTAATTGCAGGTAATGCACTTAAATCGCCAGCAAGAAGACAGGCATCAACACCACCTTCAAATAAATTTTTATCGCGAGGAGGGGTAATGCCAATCGTTTGTCCTATCTGTACATGCTCTGCAAAAGTAGAGGCAGGACCATTTTCTCCATGTAATACGAAATCAATACTTAAGCTACAGGCTTGCCTGTCAAAACCACTTAAGGTATAGGAGCGTTTGATGGGTGCTGTTGCCTTGTTTAACCAACGTGGACCTCTATCTGTTATTTGAGGCAGTTCGGGTTTGGTTTGTCCTGGCAGGGGAAGAAAAATCTTAATATGTGCCCCATTACGTTCAAAGGGGTAATCAAAGAGTTCAGCATTATGAAAGACAATACGACGCAGATTGGGGCTAATATCATACCAGCTTTGTACTTGGATTAACCGTGGTCGTTTAGGGTTAGAAAAAGATGTTGTATCCATTGATGTATTCTATGATTTAAGTGTTGATAGATTTAAACTTTCGGCATGTGTCTATGAGGATTGCCGCAGTTTTTTGAGCAGTTATCATGGTTGTCCTTTTGTTGTGTTTGTAGGGGTAGTTGTAGCAATATCAATGGCACGTAAAAATGAACCTGAAAATAGGCTACCATGGGTGTCATTAGGATAATCTTGATAGTGTACTTTTAAGCCAGGCAATGCACTTAATCGTTGTGCAAATTGACGATGTAATTCAGGTGTAGCTGTAGCAGCTGCTTTTTCTCGTGCCTGAATTAGTTTTTGTTGTTCTGCATTTTGACCGACTTTCTTGCGTTCTTTACCACTTTTTTCTATCCAAAGTTGGGTGTGATGAAACTGAGGTGATTGTGCGAGAATGGTATCCATTTGTTGCATGAAAAGCCCAGATTGCCACCATAATGAGGGGTCTGCAGCAATATATTGTGAGAAACCAGCTTGATGGAATAGTGCATAAAGTACAAACAAACCTCCGTAGGAGTGCCCCCAGAGCGTCTGCTGTTGAGTATTTAAAGGGACTAATTTAGCGACTTCTGGGCGAATCTGTTGAGTAATCAGTTGCAGGTATTCTTCTGCGCCACCGTTTTTGCGACTAGGATTTAAAGCGTCCACAAGAGGCTTCCCATCGGTGTCTGGTGGAGTATAGTCATAGGCACGAGCATCTCCATCTAGCCTTAAATTGTTGGCAGGTGCAATGAAGACAAAAACAAGTGGAGACTCCACTGATAGCCGTCGTAATTGCTGTGCATTTAGTAGCTCTGGTAAGGCATTGCCGTCTAAGGCAAATAGTGCTGGAAATCCTGTAGCTGTGGGTTTTCTATCAGGGATAAGAATATGCACACGATGACGAGGGGCTCCTTGAGCATCCTTAAAATCCACTGTTTGAAAACGATACCCAGTATTTTTTTGAGTAAAAAGACTTAAATCCGCTTGGCGAGTCATATCAGGCGGAGTATTTGCTTTTGTGTGTGCTAGGCTGTTGACAGCCGGTAAGACTGCCAACAGTAATGAGACAATAAAATAACGTATCATTTTTGAATTAAACGAGCATCTGCATTAAAACCGCGTTTAGCATCAGGTTTTGCAGTATTAAATTCACGGAAAGTGCTGTTGATAGAGACTTTGAGTGGTTTGCCATTAATATCAGCAGAAGCAGAAAGTTTCACACCACCGCCACTTGTTTCACCACTTTCCATATCAGGTAATTGTAATTCATCTACTTTCACTGTGACATTAGCAAGTTGAGCTTCTTTTTTTACAATTTGTTGTCCACGAGGGCGAATCTTGTCTTCTTTTTTGAATTCAGGAACATCAGTCTTGTCAATGATTAGACCCAAGGCAAGGACAGAGGCATGGTCAAGTTCAACTTTTCCATCCTTGACAGGGATTCCCAACAATAATTTAATGCCACGGTGGATATGACGGCTATCCATCCAGCCGTTTCCTTCTTTAAGAGGAAGGGCATCGGCGGCTAATGAATAATTACGACTCATTACTTGGATTTTATAGCCAGGAACTTTTTCTTTGCCTAATCCATCATAAATATCATTAACTAACTCTGGAGCTGTTCCTTGTGCATTGCCAAGTACACGAGCTGAGGTTTCAAAAACGCTAACGTCTTGTCCTGCATAATTGACGGTTTGCTGATGCCCAAACCCTTTAGCTAAGGTTACAGAACTAGCTAGACTGAGAGATGCGGCCAAAAGTATCTTAGAAAATCTTTTCATTTTGATAACATCCTATTAAAAAATTGATGTATATGGCTTGTAAGAAAATTAAGGCATACTCATATAAAAAAGGAGTATGAACTGTTTAAGTACAGAATCCCATTATCATAAACAGCCAATATAATATTGAGAATGAGAATTATTATATATAAATAAAAGAAAAAAGGGAAAGTCATTCAGGGGCTTTCCCTAAATTTCTGCTTCCTCCATCTGCTTTATGGGTGCATGATGGAGGCTAGTCATCATCATAAATACTTATAAGCATTCATAAGAAAACTAGAAGTTAAGTCTTAGACTAGCGTAGTAAGAGCGTCCATGTTGGTTGAAGGTTTGTGCATTAAATGCTGACTCATTGCTGCGATAGAGTTTTTTATCAAAAATATTACTTACACCAACACGAACTTGACCATGTTTCCATGTATAGCCTACATTAGCTCCAACAATGCCATAGCTTGGTACCTCAAGAGATTGGGTATAGCGAGTCTCTAGGTTTTTAGTGGCTACACTACGCGGTTTAATACGTCCGTATTGTGTGTAGGTAATATTGGCATCCCAGTTCTCATTAGGAATCCATGAGAGGGTACTGTTAACAGTATATTTAGGGATTAATGATAATGGGTTGCCTTGATAGTCTTCGGATTTTTGCATATAAGTGAAGTTAGTACTCCATTTAAGGGTATTGTGTAGTGGAATCACAAGATTTCCTTCTATCCCTGCAATAGTTGCACTAGGTGTATTTACCCATTCTAAAAAACTATATTGTGTGGCTGTAGTAGCTCCCCCTCGTCCTCCAGAACCACCACGTCCACCGCTTCCACCAGAAGAGCGTACAGTAAAATCATCTACAGCATAATCACTTGCAGTAATTTTATTGGTATAGTGGTTATGGAAATAGGTGAGAGACGCTTGATAGCCATTTTTCTGAAATTCAATGCCCATCATGTGTCAATGCAAAAGACTCGCGATAAATACGTGAGGTTTCTTCTACTCCATCTGCTAGTAGCTGTGAGGTAATACCACCTGCATTACTATTTTGTGTATCACCATTATAGATATTACCTTGGCGACTAAAGCTTGCATCTAATGTCAAACTATGATTATCATTTAGCTTCCAGTCAAAGCGTGCTGCAATATCTTTATTACGCACTCCCTCAATACCTGCAGCAGTAGCAGATCCAGCAGCACTGTTAATAGTAGGAGAGTCTGCATCAGTTTTGTTCATGCTACCATAGATGCGGAATGCCAATTTATCATTGACAATAGGACCACTAAATAAGAAACCTATACGGTTAGTGGCTCCTTCATCGCTATCTTCAGGACGATTAGTATAGTAGCTGACATAACCAGAATATTCATTGGTGATTTTCTTAGTAGTAATATTAACCACACCACCCATTGCACCAGAGCCATAACGTGCTGCAGCAGGGCCGCGAATGACTTCAATAGACTCAATTGCTTCAGGTGGAACCCAATTACTATCGCCAGTGGTGTTGCGTTCTCCGCGCATACTGATTCGAGCTGTATTGCGTGAGGTGACAGGTTTGCCATCAATAAGAATCAGAGTATTTTCTGGACCCATACCACGTAAATCAATTTGGCGCTTGTTACCGCGCTGTCCTGATGCTGTATTTCCTGTTAGATTGACACCTGGCATAGTACGTACAATTTCGGATATATCGTTAACAACAGGGGTACGTTCCAAATCTTTGCTTGTAATAATTGAGGCTCCTAGCGATTGTTGTAACTGTTGTTCTGCAGTAGCATAGACTTTATCAAGGGTAACAACACTTGTGTCGTCCGTAGAGGGTGTTGTGTTGGTTGTTGTGGTATTGGTTGCGGTGTGTACGGTGTCTGGGGTTGATGGGGATGTAGCAGATTGAGCATATACTGTGCTACTTAGTAAAAGGGATAAAACAGACAAATGCAGAGGGGTTGACTGCATGAAATCTCTCCTATATTAGGGTTAAAAAAGTAGTTTCATTATGCTTTATTGATAATCAAAATGAGAATTGTTATCACCAATAACAATTTACATTATGAAATAATTTTGGCTTTGCTAATGATGGCATCAATAAAGGATGTTAGAAAATAGCCAGAAAAATAAATTCATTTCTTTTACATTTAGTAATTTATCAGTGTGATTTGAAATAATAACGCTGTTTGAAAACAACGCTAGTAACAGAGTTTATCTGTCTGAGAAAAAAGAAGAAATCCCTGCTAGGTGGATGATTAGATTAAAATACGCTATTCACATCACAGGAATTACTATGTCAGATATTTCAATTCGGTTGATTGTGGGGCTAGGGAATCCAGGTCCTCAATACGAAGCAACTCGTCATAATGTAGGGTTTTGGTTAGCGGATCAAGTAGCGGAAGACTATAAGACAAACTTTGCCATGGAAAGTTCATTACATGGTCAATTGGCAAAGTTTAAGACCTTAAATGGCAATGTTTATGTACTCAAGCCAACTACCTATATGAATCGTTCTGGGCAGGCGGTACGTGCGGTAGCCCAGTTTTATAAAATCTCTGTTGAGGAGATTTTGGTATTGCATGACGAACTGGATATTCCTCCAGGTGAGATTAAGCTAAAAAAAGGTGGCGGTCATGCTGGGCACAATGGTTTAAGGGATATCCAAGCACAGATGGGAAGTCCTGAATTCTGGCGTTTGCGTATTGGTGTGGGGCATCCACGCACACTGGGACTAGCACAACAGGTCGCCGATTATGTGCTACATCCACCCCGTAAGGAAGATATGTCACTCATTGAGGGGAGTCTGACTCGTGGTAGGGTTAGCATAGAGGCTTTATTAAAAGGGGATAAAAATCTTGCTTCACGTGCATTAGCAGCCCCTAAAAATGGTTAATTTATCGACAAGTGGGCTAATCATAGTGTGATAATGGGTACTTGCCATATAGCAAGGGATAAAGTGCATATGCATTCTATGTTGGCATACCCATGGTATTTATGGAAAATAGCAATAACAAAAGGATTAAAACCTATGAAAAATAACAGCATTTCTTTTTTTCAAGATTTGCACGACTTTTTGCAGTACATAAAAAAACCTTCTCTCGGTGTGCGTTTACCCGTGCGTCGTGGGGATGGTTGGTGGAGTGATTTTAAAGTACATACATCGTTTAAGCTATTGTGGAAGTGGTTGTTTTTTCTATGGTTTTTTAATATGGTAGTGCTTGGACCTCTGGCATTAGTTGCGTCAGAAGAGTTAGGGGCCACACACCGGATTAAAGTGGATACCCCCTATCTGGTGCTACTAGCTGCGGTTTGGGCTCCTTTGGTAGAAGAGTTGCTGTTTCGATATGGATTGCGCCGTCCTAAGCTAGCATTGGTATATATTCCTTTGTTAATTTTTGTCTTTATTAGCAAAATGCTCTGGCTAAATATTGCCATCGTAGGATGTATTGTCCTGTCATTTGTGCTATTAGACTTAAAAAGGCAAACTGGTGAGGCTCAAGCTCTACCTTTTGCTTGGAGGCAACGGTATTGCACTTTCTTTCCGTGGGTATTTCATGGTTCAGTTTTGGTTTTTGCGAGTTTGCATTTAATGAATTATGAGTTACCTGCACTAGGTGATATGTGGCTCTTGCCATTTTTAATTCTCCCACAATGGCTAACAGGCATGGTTATAGCGTGGATGCGTGTGCGCGATAGTTTTGCTTGCGGAGTGGTGATGCATGCCTTATTTAATGGGGTGCCAGTATTGTTACTATGGATGGCTTTGCAGTTTGTTCCCGCAGAAGCCTTGTCATGGATGTTTTCATAGAGTGAATTTTGCTAAAATCATTCTTACTGTATTTAGTTGATGTCTCTTAACATAGAGACTTTTTATTTTTAAGGATTATTATGGCTTTACAATGTGGCATTGTTGGTTTGCCTAACGTGGGAAAATCCACACTTTTTAATGCGTTGACAAAAGCAGGAATTGCAGCAGAAAACTATCCTTTCTGTACGATTGAGCCCAATGTGGGTATTGTAGAAGTACCAGACCCTCGTCTAAATCAGCTGGCTGAAATTGTAAAGCCTGAGCGTATTTTACCTGCAACAGTAGAGTTTGTGGATATTGCGGGACTTGTGGCAGGGGCTTCTAAAGGAGAGGGTTTAGGGAATCAGTTTTTGGCCAATATCCGTGAAACAGATGCGGTTGTGCATGTAGTGCGTTGTTTTGAAGATGCGAATGTTGTTCACGTGGCTGGTAAGGTTGATCCAGTCAATGATATTGAAGTGATTAATACGGAATTAGCTTTAGCAGACTTGGCAACAGCTGAAAAAGCATTATTAAAATCACAAAAAGTAGCCCGTGCAGGTGATAAAGATGCACAGAAACTCACGGCAGTACTAGAGAAAATCGTTCCTGTATTAAACGAAGCCAAAGCCATTCGTTCTCTTGGTTTGGATGAAGAGGAGCTTGCTGTAATTAAGCCTTATGGTTTTATTACAGCTAAGCCTGCGATGTATGTGGCTAATGTGAAGGAAGATGGTTTTGAAAACAATCCCCATCTAGAGGCAGTGCAAAAATATGCTGCTGCCGAAAATGCTCCAGTCGTTGCGGTATGTGCTGCTATTGAAGCAGAAATTGCTGACTTGGATGATGCCGATAAAGAAATGTTTTTGGCAGATATGGGTATGGAGGAACCTGGTCTAAACCGAGTAATTCGTGCTGGCTTTAAATTGCTAGGATTGCAAACTTATTTCACAGCAGGAGTCAAGGAAGTACGTGCATGGACCATCCATGTTGGCGATACAGCACCCAAAGCAGCAGGGGTTATTCACTCTGATTTTGAGCGAGGTTTTATCCGTGCTCAGACAATAGCTTTTGAAGACTTTATTCAATATAAAGGTGAGCAAGGTGCAAAAGAAGCAGGCAAGATGCGTGCAGAGGGCAAGGATTACGTTGTTAAAGACGGTGATGTATTGAACTTCTTGTTTAATGTTTAGTGTTTCCAATAAAGGGTTGGTTTGAGGATATGGGATAAACCAACTCTTGTTGTTGATGTAATAAGTCTCCCTGATGTTTGCTTGGTATGGTTGTCTATGATGGCCAATAGGATGTAAGCAATGAAAAAATGGTTTAAACGTATAGTTATCAGTTGTGTTGTCTTACTGATAGTTGCCTTTATTGGGGTTGCTGTTTTTATTCTAAATTTTGACCCTTCAGCTTATAAGAATAAATTAGCGCAACTAATCAAAACACAATATAACCGTGAGTTGGTGGTAAACGGTGATATTGACTTATCATTGTTTCCACGTATTGGTTTGACCGTTAACCAGATTTCTCTATCAGAGCCAGGTAGTCAGGAGCAGTTTGTCGCCATTGATAAGGTGCGATTAGCGGTTGCTCTCTGGCCCCTTGTGTCCAACCGATTCTTAGTGGATCACTTGGCGATTGATGGTCTTAAAGCTAATATTCGTCGTGATAAGGACGGTACCTATAACTTTGAGGATTTATTGCGTTATTCCCTCCAACCGCAGCAGGAGGCAGGAGGCAAGAGTGGGCTGGATTCAGACTCATTACAGCAACGGGTACAGAACACCGACTTCAAAATTGATATTGCTGGTCTGACTTTAAACCACGGTGTTTTACACTATCAAGACACAAAAAATAATCTTGTTTTACAGGATATGACCATTAGGACAGGACGTATCACAGAGGGGCAACAGTTTGATTTAAATCTTGCAGGGCATTTGACCGGACAAGAGAATCAAGTAGATGCTCGCCTTGAAATTAATGGGTTGATGCTGCTTAAGCCTCTTAATCAAACATATGCGTTTAACCGCCTGAGTGCAGACCTTAAAGGGAAATGGGGGACATTGAATCTTACGCAAGCTAATATCAAAGGCAATGTTTCTATAGATACATTAGAGAATGCTCTTAAAGGGACTGATTTAGATGTGCGAGTACTTGGAGAAGGCACAGAAAAGTCAGGTATTAAAACGGTTTCTGCCACACTATCAGCTCCAAAGCTTAACTATAACGTGAGTGATTTGAGCTTAGCATTAGATAACTTAAAATTTAATTCTAAAGTAGATAGCAAGGATAAACAAAGTCTTTCTATCTCTTTTGATGCTCCTGCACTTGATATTTCTCCTAGTGGTGCAGGGGGAAAACCATTAACGGGTAAATTGCAAATTAAAAGTCCTGTTAAGCAGGTGGATTTAGGATTCTCCCTTGATAAGATGACAGGGACGGCAATTTTGTTGAATGTAGACAAAATTAACTTATCGGGGAGCTACAAAATTGATGGGGATAAATCTATTGGTCTTGATTTATCATCGTCAGGTCAGATTAGTGTATTTAAACAGTCAGTTGAATTACCTGATTTATCGGGTGGTCTAACCTTGCAAGAGCAGCAGACACAAACCATTCCGTTAAAAGGCCATATTCAGACTTTATTAGGGGAGCAACGTGTTAATTTCTTCCTTACTGCCTTAGCTACTCAGGGAAGTATTGATGTACAAGGAAGCATTGAAGACTTGTTCCACCCCCGAGTGAGTTTTGATGTGAGTGGTAATCAAGTTGACCTAAAGGCTTTCCTACGTGATGTACGTTTGCCTCTAGGAGGGGAGCGTAATTCAGCTAATTCAGTTAAACCAGCTGCAGACACTGATACATCTACACAAAATAACTCTTTAGCCAATGCTAATAACTCTGCAACCACAGCAGAGAGTCAATCAACAACAAGTGCCGCACAAGATGCTAGTGTCGATACAAAAATGACTCTTGCCGAGGGGAACAGTAGTCTGACTTTAAAACAGGAACTTCTATCCCGTTTAAGTGGGGTAGGGACCTTTAACTTCAAACATATTTCTTATGATAGAGTGGGTCTAGACAATGTGGGGGCGACTTTATTGTTCAATCATAGTGATGTAAAAGTTAAATCTGTTCGTGCGGATATCTATGGCGGCAAACTTTTTGCTAATGGAGAATACTCTCTCAAGAATCAGGCATTGACAGGTGATGTTAGCCTGAGTGATATTCAAATTGAGACACTTCTTTCTTCTGTGACAGATAATCCAAAATTAAGTGGTATAGCACAGATGAAAGCTGAGTTCTCCTCTCGTGGGGATACCGAGGAGGCGTTGCTTGATGCATTGCACGCCAAGCTGGCTATTACAGCAAAGCAAGGTAGAATTCAAGGGGTGAACATTGATGAGATGCTTTCACAACCTCAGGACTATGCCAATCCTTGGGATTTATCAGCTTCTTTAGCAAGTGAAGAGGGGATAAGTACTGACTTTAACCAGATTGTTTTAGAGTCTCAATGGCAAGATAAGCAGTTGTTAATCCAGAAGTTTACAGTTTCTACACCGACTTTAGTGCTAAATGCTAAACCCAATGTGGGGAATTATCATCTTGGTATGGATTATTTATACCTGCCTGCCACGTTGAAAACAAAACGTCCATTTAAAGTAAAAAGAGGCTCTGTTACTGTCCAGGTGAAAAGTGTGGAGTTACCAGTGTTGATGTTGGGACCGTTATCTTCACCTGATGTGAAATTGCAGTTAGATAAATTATTAAATCGATAAAAAATTAGTGTAGTGGAAAATTATATAAACACAAAAGAGCCTATGATAAGTTATACCCCAATTATGCACTGTCCTGCGGTAGTGGGAAGAGAGATTGACAAGGAATACCAACATCGTTGGGTGATAGTAGATGCCCAGAAGCAGGTAGTGCCAGCAACCACCCCTAAGCTTGCAGATATTCAGGTGGATATTAAGTTTGGTTATTTAGTCCTTCGAGCAGAGGGGATGCTACGTCTTGATATTCCTATGGAAGTTATTGAAGATGATGAGAGTGCATTTGAATGGATAACCATAACACAAGATGCACCAACCGTACGAACTGTGAGTGAGGGTGACTTAGCCGCACAGTGGTTTAGTGTGTACTTAGGGCAACCTGTCCGCTTGATGAAAAAAGTATAAAGGTAGCAAATATATTTGTAAGCCACCATGACTCCCCCTTGTTTGGTTGAAAAACAAGGGGAATCTATTTAAAAGGAAAAACAGCGTAAGAATAATGGGTGGCTCAATAGAGACTATTTTTTAGCCGCTTGAAGACGTTTGAACTTTTCCATGAGCTGCTCAGGAGTCTCGCTCCATTCGGGATTGGGATGAATACAGTCTACAGGACAGACAGACATGCATTGAGGTTCATCATGGTGTCCGACACATTCAGTACACTTTTCTGGTTGGATAATATAATATTCAGGCCCCATATAAATTGCATCGTTGGGGCATTGGGGTTCACAGACGTCACAGTTGATGCATTCGTCATCAATAATGAGTGCCATAATTTCTTACTACCTACTATTTGAGCGCTTGTTTGCGAGCTGCCACCTTCTCAATAAGCCAGCGTTCGACAGAAGGGAAAACGAATTTACTCACATCACCACCCAACATGGCAATTTCTCGGACAAAAGTTCCAGAGATGAATTGATATTGGTCAGAAGGTGTCATGAATAGCGTTTCAACATCAGGAAGCTGGTAACGGTTCATACCCGCCATTTGGAATTCATATTCAAAGTCAGACACTGCACGTAAGCCACGGATAATAACGCGAGCATTTTCTTGGCGTACAAAGTCTTTGAGTAAGCCATCAAAAGTCTTAACAGTGACATTAGGATAATGTCCTAATACCTCTTGAGCGATGCTTAGACGTTCATCTAGTGTAAAAAATGGATTCTTACCGCGACTGGCTGCTACGCCGACAATAACTTGTTCGAAAATACCAGAAGCACGGCGCACTAAATCCTCATGACCTCTTGTAATTGGGTCAAAAGTACCAGGATAAACAGCAATTAACATGAGTGTCTCTCTCACCAAAAAATATAACTCCCCCCATTTTAGCATATTGTGCAGTGCAACGCTTTATTGCATGAAAACGTCGTCAGGGAATACTGGTGACACAATAAAGTTCTGGGTAAGACCTGCCCGTTGTATATTAATTGACGTTACTCTACATATTCGAATAGATGGAAAAACACCATGCCAGCTTTTGACTCTCTAATCAGTTCAAATGGAGCAGGTAGGGCTTGTGGCTTATCAGATTCAATATATACTAGCCCATTTGGTTTGGTGATGTTGGGAAGAAAGGGTTTTACTTGCTCTAATAAGTCACTTTGAAATGGTGGGTCAAGCATGACTAAATCAAAGCGTGATGCATCCATGCGATTAAGTACTAGTAGAGCATCATGACTGTGGATACGTACTTGTGATAAGTTAAATTTATCTCTGATAGCACGAAGATTCTGTAATGCTTTGGGGTGGGGCTCTACCATTTGTACATGAGATACACCACGGGAAGCTGCCTCAAAACCCAATGCTCCAGTCCCTGCAAATAAATCCAATACAGCTTTGTCTGCATATTGCCCTTGCCAGAGATGTTGTATCCAGTTAAATAGGGTTTCTCGTACTCGATCAGGCGTAGGGCGCAGACCAGGCACATCAGCCACAGGTAGCTGCATACGTTTTAAACTTCCGCCGATAATACGAATCTTTTGAGGGGTATTTTTGATTGCTTTGACCATGGGTGAAATACTATCTATTAGAATGACAGAATTATACTATCTTATGTGCTTAGCGTTTATTTGAGTGACAACAGAGGACAGAGTCAGTAGCTAGATGCCCAAAAGAAAACAGTCAGTTAGGAGCCAGATAATACAAGCTGTATAAATTAGATTAGTGCTGATGAGGTTGGAAAATTCTTTTTTAACGTTAAAATATGAGGATTAAAAGTAGTCATTATTTTTCAGGAAAGTATGGGATATGTTTAGTTTTTTTAAACGTTGGCGTTCAGGGGATAAGAATAAGACTGAAGATAAAGCACAGCAAGAGCAAGTAGTAGAACAACAAGCACATGAAAAAGTTGTATCTGAAGAGGGGATTAAGACTCCTAATTCTTTTCTTTCTAGTGAGAAATTAGAGAGTAAAGTAGAACTTAAAGAGGAAGATTCTCAGGCAGTGGAGGTTGTACCTAATCCTGTAGAGATTCCTGCACCCACAGTGGTGCCAGAGCCTGCGGTTCCTACCGTATCGAATCTACCAGACCTACCTGCACCTGGCTCTGATGGTAAAGTGCGTATCAAAATTAACCTTAATGACTTTGCCCCTCCTATTTCTGATGAGGAACTGGAGGCAGCTGCACTTGCTGAAATTCCAGAAGATAGTCCATTACGTTATCAAACAGAATCTGAAGAGATTGCTGCGGTTTTAGAGGCTGATGACCCAGCCCATGATGAGAATGAGGAGCCTGAGAATATCGTCACTCATAGCAATGATATAAAAGAGATGACGATGAACTCAAGCCTTGAGTCGGAGAAGGTTCCACATGAGAAAGGGGATATAACTAGTGCTTTGGAAGAAAGCGAGACACTGTCCAGTAAAACTGTAGCCACAGTCACAGAAGTCCATAGTGATGAAAACGGTGAGGAAACTGTTCATAGTGCCACTCCAGTATCGGAAAAGCAATCATGGCTGTCTCGTCTGAAAAAAAGCCTATCACGTACAGGTTCAGGGATTAGTGCTTTATTCGTTGGTGTTAAAGTCGATGAGGATTTGTTTGAGGAGCTTGAAACAGCCCTGATTATGGCTGATGCCGGAGTGGAAGCAACACAATCCTTACTGAGCAAATTACGCACTAAAGTAAAAAAAGAACGTATAGAAGATGCAGCAGAAGTGAAAAAAGCTCTGCATGGCTTGTTGACGGAGCATCTTAAACCACTTGAGAAGCGTTTTGTGTTGGATCAAGATATTACCAATGTGGTGATGATTGCTGGGGTCAATGGTGCAGGAAAAACAACTTCTATTGGTAAATTAGCGCATCATTTCCAGGCTAGTGGTGCTAGTGTATTACTTGCCGCGGGTGATACTTTCCGTGCAGCAGCGAGAGAGCAGTTGATAGAATGGGGTTCTCGCAATAATGTACAGGTTATTGCTCAAGATGGGGGAGATCCTGCTGCGGTAGCGTTTGATGCTGTAAATGCAGGTCGTGCTCGCAAGACCAATGTGGTGATGGTAGATACAGCAGGTCGCTTGCCAACACAAACCCATCTCATGGAAGAGCTAAAGAAAATCAAACGGGTTATTGGAAAGGCAGACAATACCGCACCACACGAGATATTGCTTGTTGTTGATGGTAATACAGGTCAAAATGCCATTGCACAAATTCGTGCATTTGATGCTGTATTAGGGCTGACTGGCTTAGTAGTTACTAAATTGGATGGTACAGCCAAAGGTGGTACACTTGCGGCAGTAGCTGCTGGCAGTCAAGGTGTGCGTCCTATACCAGTGTATTGGATTGGAGTGGGTGAGTCTTTACACGATTTACAACCCTTTGTGGCCAGTGAGTTTGCTTCGGCTTTGCTAGGGGAGTAGCATAAGTTTACAAAGCATGCATTATTTATCCCCTATAAAGAATAGAATGTTGATTCTTCTTTATAGGGGATTATTATTGCTATAAAGCTACTTATGAAGTGGCTATTAAGCCGGTCCAAATGGTCAATTTGGACAATGGTTTAGATAGTATGATAGGGCTCGGTATTAATCAAAAATAATTTTCTTGGGTAGGCGTTTTAATGCAACATCTGCCTCCCGTTTTAAATCGGTCAACTGTGCAGATAACCAGCCCACTGCAAACCATGCCTCAGGGTGTTTATCCGTGATGCTGGTAAAGTAATTTAAGGCGGTGGCATGATCATTCAGTGCTCCAAATACTTCTTGTGCATGAGCAAGGCGTTTGACATAAGCGTTTAGATTGGCGTGTCCTTCTACCCCTTCGTAAACATTTAAACCATAACGCATACGTTTGATACGCTTGCGTAAATCATGGTAAGCCTCAATATTTTTACGGTCGTTATGTTTCCAATGAGAGATAATTGCTTTATTCCATTTATTAAGGCGTTTTTCTAGGGTTTTACGTAGCCCTTGTTGTGCTTGTTTACTTGGAATGAGAGGGATGATACTCATCGCGGGCATATCAGTGGCTACTTCAAGTCCTGTGGTAGTAATAATGCCTTGATCACTGATGCTGGATAGTGCTTCTGTTGTTGCAGGGGCATTTGTATTAGTACTGGAGTCTACGCTGTTATCTGCAATAGTGGTGTGAGAGGGTAAGGCAAACTTTGTTGCTGCATCAGTCTCATGAGCATTTAAGTTGGTATCGTTTTCTGTTGTATTAACCTCTTTTCCAAAGTCAATAGTGCCAGACTCAGGTGGGTTGGAGATTGGTTGGTTGGACTCCTTGCCCATGTTGTCTTCGGTAATTGGGTCTGTCAATGGTGTCGTAGCCACCCAAGCCAGTAGTTTTACCAAGAACACTTGGAAACGGCTGTCACGTGCCATGTCGGTTGCACTACGGCCTTGGTAGTGATCAATCTCAATATTTGGCATACCAGCTTTTTGTAATGATGGCATGATAGATTCAAGCATGACATCAGTATCACGTGTCGCCCCAAATTGAGCAAGAAATTGTTTTAACTGTGTCTGTAATGCAAGGTCAGGCAAATGTGCTGCACCATTAAATAAGCGCCAGTTAGAAGCAAGGCGACGCATACCAATGCGAAGCTGATGTACATGCTCTGGAGAGGCGACAGACAGTACTCCTGCGGTATCTACCTCTGCTAAATAGGCTGCATTCATTGCTATTTGTTCAATACATTCTTCGGTGAGGCGACAAAGGGCTTGTGTTGAATTAAGATGTTTTTCTAATGCATAGGGTCTTGCTTTACGCTCAGCCCAAAAGCGAGCAGTTTCTTGAGACTCGACGTGAGGTTTAAACTCATCATCCACTTCATTAATTTTTGCCATCATAGAGGCCAGCGCATCTCCGCGGTGAGATTTAGTGCGAGTGTCTAGAATTAAGTCATATTGCTTAATCCAACGCAGACCAATATCAAAAATAGCTTGGACATCTCCAGACTTAAGCTCAAACTCAACTTCATTAAGTGGTAATTCAAGACGTCCAGCACGAATAAAACCAGTATCATAGGCAATTTCTACACGTCCAGTACGGGTGCGTTGTATCTTATAAAGACGTAGCACGTCTGTCTCATAACGCAACTCTAGTGGTTTAGTCAACTTGGCTAGAATGGTTTCAGCTGCAGTGCCTGCATATAAACTTAAATCTAATACAGGTCCTTGACGACGATGATTCATCTCAATACGACTTAAACTATTAGCTCCAGCCATTTTAAGTGTTTGCACCCATTCATCACCTTCTTGTCGAAGGCGAATAGCAACCTTGGCTTTAGCGAGTTGGCGGTCGCTGGTATCAAAATACATGGCACGTAGGCTGATTTTGTCAGCCTTGCCAAGATATTTTTGAATCTTATGGCGACTATGCTGTGGGACATGCAATTTAAGTTCTTGTTCAGACATAATGTGAATATTGGACGTAAAATTAAAACCCCATCTTAACACTTTCTTGGTGTATAGATAGGGTTTCCTTGTCTCATTAGGGAAAGCAATGAGAATATGTCATGTCATAAAAGTCTTAATCTAAGAGACAAGAGCTATAGACATGAAAAGATTAATTGCTCATAGAGGTAACTTTAGCTTGTATATAGTTCTCCAAGACGGTTTTTTGTTGGGGAGTAAATAGTAATCCCAATCGTGTACGACGCCATAAAATATCATCAACAGAAAGTGCCCATTCTTGCTCAATTAACCAATTCACCTCAGATGCATATAAATCATGCCCAAAGTTTTGCCCCATATCAGCTTGATTACCAGATAAAAAGGCATGTACTAAATTACCATAAGCCTTGGTGTAGCGCATGGCGAGTGCATCAGATATCCACGGATATTGTTGGGTAAGTTGTTGTGCAAATTGCTCTGGAGTCTGAATATCTCCACCAGGAAGTTTTTCGGTGGATGTCCACGCTTTGGGCTTGCCAGTAAAGCGAGCCAGCTTTTCAAGAGCATGTTCAGCTAGACGACGGTAGGTGGTAATCTTACCCCCATAAATAGACAGCAATGGAGGTTGTGAGCTGTTGCCTCCACTTAAATCAAATACATAATCACGTGTTACGGCAGAAGCAGAACCAGTGCTATCATTGTAAAGTGGGCGTACCCCAGACCAAGCAGAAATCACGTCAGCACGTGTAAGTGGTTTAGTGAAATAGCCGTTGATCAACTCAAGTAGATAAAGAATTTCTTCTTCACTAATAACGACGTTAGCAGGGTCGCCAGTGTAATCTACATCAGTGGTTCCAATCATGGCAAAATGATCACGGAATGGTGTAGCAAAGACAATACGGTTATCTTTGTTTTGTAATATATAAGCATGGTTGCCAGGATAGAATTTGGGAACCACTATGTGACTTCCCTTCACAAGACGTAGTTTGTCTGCTGCTTGTTGTGGGCGAATCAGTTTTTCAAGTTGGGAAACCCAAGGTCCAGCTGCATTAATTAATATTTTCGCGGATGCTTGGAATGAACTACCATTATCCTTAGTGATAGTAATATGCCATTGCTGATCATCATGAGAAACAGCGGTTACTTTGCTTCGTGTCAGTATAGTTGCACCATGTTGACGTGCACTCATAGCATTAAGGATAACAAGACGAGAGTCATCTACTTGACAGTCTGAATAAATAAAGCCTGTCGTATAGTGGTCTTTTAAAGCCTTACCGTAGTCATTTTCTTTGCTTAATGAAATGCCAGAAGAACCAGGTAGGCGTGCAGAACGCTTGGCAAGATGGTCATATAGGAATAAACCACAACGAATCATCCAAGCAGGACGAAGGTGCGGTTCGTGAGGTAAAACAAAACGTAGCGGTTGCACAAGATGCGGCGCAATATCCAAGAGCGTTTCACGCTCGGACAAAGCCTCACGAACAAGACGAAACTCATAATGTTCAAGATAGCGTAATCCACCGTGAATAAGTTTGCTACTGGCAGAAGATGTGGCACTGGCAAGATCATTTTGTTCGCAAACAAGCACTTTTAGACCTCGGCCTGCTGCGTCCCTTGCAATACCAACACCGTTGATGCCACCACCGATGATGCAAATATCATATTGGTGTTGAGAGCTAGAAGATGACATAAAAATACTACGAAAAAAGGGTTAAACATCCATCAAGTGACAGTACTAAAATGATAACCTGACACTAACTATGGGATTTTACCACTTTGTCTATAGTCTCCTTAAAATCTGAGAGTGATTTACAGAGTTTTTTCGTGTGCAAATCGGGAAATTCTTGGAAAATCTCCATTAGCCATATACGGTAGGCTTTTTCAATTCTATGGTAATGCCGTAATCCTTTAGATGTGAGACGAATAAAGGTACTACGTCGATCAGATTCATTAGTGATACGTTCAACAAGTAAATCTTTCTCTAGTTGTAGTGCGATGGAGGTTATATTGCCATTACTGACCATTAAGATGGAGGAGAGATCCCCCATTTTGAGTCCCTTGCGGTGAAGTGCTAATTGTGCCATCACATCAAAACGAGGTAGGGTTGTATTAAATTGTAGACGTAGTTTGTCACGTATGTGGTTTTGGAGTTTGTTGTGACAGCCTTGTAGTTGTAGCCATAGTTTCATCTTATCGCAGATTTCTGTGCTAATGCGAGCATCTCTCTCAAACTTCATAATACCTCCTCTCTTACCATCATTGTTTTAAAATTAAATTAAACATAGTTATACGAGAAAAAACAGTGTCTTTAAACTAGGACTAATCCTTATAAGATAAAAGGGAGTACAATGTCGGTTTGAATGTGAGTTTTATTAATAGGTCTAATGATGGTTCAAGAAGCAGTGAGTGTGGTGGATTATCCCATCGCCAGTGTTAATGAGATTGTAGAAGATTTACGTCAAGGCAAAATGGTCATCTTAGTAGATGAAGAAGACAGAGAAAATGAGGGGGACTTGCTGATGGCCGCCGATTTCGTAACGCCTGAGGCGATTAATTTCATGGTGACTCATGCAAGAGGGTTGGTGTGTTTAACTCTTACCCAAGAGCGGTGTGAGCAATTGGATTTGCCACTGATGACAACCCGTAATGGCTCTGGATTTGGTACAAATTTTACGCTTTCTATTGAAGCAGCAGAGGGCGTGACTACAGGGATTTCTGCTGCCGATCGTGCGCGCACAATTAAAGCAGCCGTGGCCCCCAATGCTAAACCTACCGATATTGTGCATCCTGGACATATTTTTCCTGTGCGTGCAGTTCAAGGGGGAGTGTTGATTCGTGCAGGACACACCGAAGCTGGTTGCGACTTAACACGGATGGCTGGGTTAACTCCAGCGGCAGTTATCTGTGAGGTTTTAAAACCAGACGGTACGATGGCGCGTTTACCAGATTTAAAGGCTTTTGCCAAAGAACATCAAATCAAAATTGGTACGATTGCAGATTTGATTCAATATCGTAGCGAGCATGAGTCTATGGTACAGCGTATTGCCGAAAAGACATTGCAAACTCCGTGGGGGGAATTTAAAGCGATTGCATATCGTGATAAAGCATCTGGAGCCCCTCATATTGCATTAGTACACGGAGAAATCTCTCCTGAGGAAGAGACATTGGTGCGTGTACATGAGCCTGTGACAGCTTTGGATTTTCTTGATACAGAGAGTTGTGCTCATAGTTGGACAATGGACAAGGCATTGACAAAAATTAAAAAAGCTCCTAGCGGTGTTGTTGTGTTGCTTAATGCTCAGGGCTCTGAAACCCGATTGTTTAGTCGTTTGGAATCATGGAATGATGAGACTGCATTATCCAAGAACCATCCCGAACGCTATGACTTGCGAACTTACGGTGTTGGAGCACAGATTTTACGTGATTTACATGTGGGTAAGATGCGTCTACTAGCTGTACCACGTAAAATGCCAAGCATGGCGGGTTACTCGCTTACTATCACTGGATTTGATGCGGGTGATAACGCATAGCGTTTTTGATAAATTTTGATAGTATAATACGGCAATACAGTCGGTGTATTGCCGTTTTTTAATTTAAAAGAAGCCGTTTTCGTTTTTTACGTCTTTCTTAAAAGGAATCCATCATGAAACCCTATACTTTAGAACCCAATCATAACGGTGAAGGTTTGCACATCGGTATTGTGTGCGGTCGCTTTAACGAGGAAATTGGTTTTGCGGAATTAGACGCCTGCTTGGATGAATTGGCTAAGTTGGGTGTTGATGAGCGTCAAATCATGGTTGTAACTGTGCCAGGAGCATTGGAAATTGGTTTGGCTTTGCAACAAATGGCATTGAGCTACGAATTTGATGCTTTAATCGCATTGGGAGCCGTGATTCGTGGTGAGACTTACCATTTTGAAATTGTGAGTAATGAAAGTGCTGCAGCGATTACTCGTGTCGGTTTAGATATGAATATTCCTATTGCTAATGGCATCCTTACTTGCGAAAATGATGAGCAAGCTCAAGAGCGTGCAGAAACCAAAGGGCGTGATTGTGCTATTTGTGCTGTTGAAATGGCAAATCTAGCAGAAGCCTTGATTCCTGAGTCTGATGATGATGAAGACGAGGATGAAGACGATTTTGATGACGAAGAATAATTAGGAATAGAATGAGTATAAAAAATCGAAGTGCTCGCCGTCGAGCTCGTGAGTATGCCCTACAGGGGATTTATGCCTGGATTATTAGTGGTTGTGCTTATCAAGAGCGAGGGGCTATTGATGCACACTTGCGTAATCAGGAAGAGTTTCCTTTAGCTGATGAGACCTGGTATAAGACCATTTTGTATGGGGTTTTTGACCAGGCAGATACCTTGCGTGAGAAGTTTTCCCCGTTTATTGATCGACCTGTTAATGAGCTATCTCCTATTGAGCATGGGGTGCTATTACTCGCCACTTTTGAATTGTCTGAGTTGCAAGAAGTTCCTTATAAAGTGGTGATTAATGAGGCTGTTGAGTTGACTAAGGAGTTTGGGGGTACAGACGGCTTTAAATTTGTCAACGGTGTGTTAGATAAATTGGCTGCTGAGCTTCGTGCTGTAGAGGTTAAAGCTCAACAACGTTAAGTTCTTGCCGTTTTTGGTTTGATAGACACATATAATGCCCCTTTTTATAGCAGAAGGGCATTTTTCTATATCTCACCACTCATTAGAGGCGAGATATACGCAAAGGCGGGTGGTAAGTGAGTGGTGAATTTGATTTAATCCGACGCTATTTTTCCCATACACAAGCACAGCCTGATAATATGGCACGACGTGCAGGTGTTATTCTGGGTGTGGCTGATGACTGTGCTATTTTTACATCTCCCCAAGGTAAACAAATCGCTACAAGTACAGATTTACTTGTAGAAGGGAGACATTTTTTCTCCGATGTGAACCCCTACGCACTAGGACATAAGGCACTAGCAGTTAATTTGTCAGATTTGGCAGCGATGGGAGCCAAGCCAATTGGATGTTTGTTGGGTTTGGCTTTGCCCCGTATTGATGAGGATTGGCTACAAAGGTTTTCTCAAGGTTTTTATCATTTGTCCAATAAAATGGCATGCCCGCTTATTGGGGGTGATACGACCCGTAGTGAGCAGGGAGTGACGATTAGTGTCACCGTGTTTGGTGAAGTGACTCCTCCCTATTTAACTCGTAGTGCCGCTCAGGTTGGGGATGTAATTTGGGTGAGTGGGTATCTAGGGGACGCACATATTGCATTGGAGTGTTTGTTGAAACAGCACCAGGGACAGACTCTGAATGCAATGGAGTTGCACTTGTTGGAACGAACAAGGTCTGCCTTAGAATATCCTCAACCACGTATTAGTCTAGGGCTGGCTTTGCATGGATTGGCGCATGCTATGTTGGATATTTCAGATGGATTGTTACAAGACCTCGGTCATATACTCTCTCAAAGCCAAGTCTGTGCTAAAGTATACGAGGAGAAGTTACCAGTTAGTCCGCATTTGCTGGATATGGATGTTATACAGAGACGAAAGGCAGTGCTGGCTGGTGGTGATGTGTATGAGTTATGCTTTACAGCACCTGCTTCTGCTACGGGAAAGTTGCATGCTTTATCACACCAATTAGCCATACCCCTTACGCCTATTGGTGAAATTTGTGCCAATAAAGAGGGGGCATTAGGGGGACTAGTGGCAGTGGTGGATGCACAAGGTCAACCAGTTAAGTTGGCATCTCATGGATTTGACCATTTTGCCCCTTTTGATAACTAGGTGGAATATACAAATGATACAACAGGTAGAACAACCAATTAATAACCCTACTTTTGCATGGATGAAAGGTTCTATTTTCCGGATAGTGGGGTTTGGTTTTGGGTCTGGGCTGATTAGAAAAGCTCCTGGTACTTGGGGAACCTTAATGGGGTGGGTACTATGGCTATTGATTAGCTTGGTAATGACCAACGACATATTACAAGCTGTTCTTATTTTTGCAGGATTTGCTTTAGGTATTTACGTCTGCCAGCGTGTTGCTAATGATATGGGAATCATGGATCATGGTGGTATTGTTTGGGACGAGATCATTGCGTTTTGGTTAGTATTGTTCGTGATGAGTCCCTTATCCCTTGTTTGGCAGTTAGGGGCTTTTATTATTTTTCGTTTTTTCGATATTGTTAAACCTTGGCCAATTAGCTTTTTTGATGAACGCTTTAAAAATGGTTTTGGTGTCATGTGGGATGATATTGTAGCGGCGGTTTATACGCTTTTTGTGATTGCTGTTTTGGTAAGAGTAATCGGGGTATAAATACTAATAGAGGTATGCCATGAGTGATGAGAGCAACTCTCTTAATCTTCTCTCCCAGAAAGTTGGTGAGGTTTTACTATCGCATCATGCCATGATTTCGACTGCTGAGTCATGTACAGGAGGCTTGGTAGCAAGTACTGTCATAGATACAGCTGGCTCTAGTCAATGGTTTGAGCGTGGATTTGTTACTTATACCAATCAGGCTAAAATGGATGTGCTGGGCGTATCAGCGGACACCTTACAGCAGTATGGTGCAGTAAGCATACAGACAGCAGGCGAAATGGCAACAGGGGTATTGCATAACATACAGACACAGGAAGATTATGCTAATCACTATACGCAATGGGCAGTGAGTACGACTGGGGTTGCTGGCCCTACAGGAGGTACAGCAGAGAAGCCTGTAGGTATGGTCTGTTTTGGTGTTGCACGACGCATGCCACAAGGGGAGGTTGACATTGTTCATACCAGCACAAAAATTTTCTCAGGAGATAGGCTATCCATTCGCCGGCAATCAGTACAGTATGTGTTGGAAGTATTACTTTCCTTGGTAGAGCGGGGGTAAAAAGGATTTCCTGTGTTGCATTCATTGTGTGAAGTGAATGTTTTTAAATCTCTGCACATATCATAATAATCATATCTATCAAATAAACCCTGTGTGATTGTTGTTGTGAATTTTGACAAGAAAAAATGTAGTGAATAACTGCATAAAGATAGGGGTTTTGTTAAAATGTCAAGGTAAAGACTTTCTAAAAACTCACTATGACAACATCAGAAAATCCTTTTAAAAGTAAACGAGGCATTAAGCGAATCTGGAATGCTACTCGTTATTCTCTTCAAGGCTTTCGTGCTGCCTTTACATTTGAAGCTGCATTTAGACAAGAGCTATTTCTCTGCATTTTTTTAGTTCCTTTGGCATTTGTGTTAGGTCAGAGCGGTTTTGAAATTTTATTTTTGTTGTCTACACTTGTGTTAGTGCTTGTAGTTGAATTGCTTAACTCTTCGATAGAGGCTTTAGCTGATCGTATTACCAATGATTTTGACGAATTTATCGGTCGAGCTAAAGATATGGCAAGCGCGGCGATTTTTTTGTGCTTCACTTTTGTGACTGTGACGTGGGTTTATTTTTTAGTAAAACGATTTTTTTAATGCAACAACGCTGTTATGAAATTTACCGATAAACTTAAGGATGCTTGGCAGAAAAATAACTCTTTATTGATGGTGGGACTAGATCCTGACACGAGTCGTTTCCCAGAGGAGTTTAAAAACAATCCTCAAGCAATTTATGATTTTTGTGTAGGGATTGTTGATGCTACTGCTCCTTATGCTTGTGGATTTAAACCGCAGATTGCCTATTTTGCCTCTCAAGGAGCAGAAGAACAGCTGATGGGGATTTGTGAATATATAAAAACGAATTACCCTCATTTGCCCATCGTATTAGACTCTAAGCGTGGTGACATTGGCACAACTGCAGAACATTACGCTCGAGAGGCGTTTGAACGCTATCAGGCTGATGCAATCACTGTCAATCCTTATATGGGGTCAGATTCTATTGACCCTTATTTAGCATGGGAAGATAAAGGGGTTATTATTCTTTGTCGCACCTCAAATCAAGGAGGTTCTGATTTGCAGTTTGCTACGTTAGCAGATGGCACCCCTTTGTATTTATATGTAGCAAAACTTGTTGCTGAAAAATGGAACCGCACAGGTCAATGTGGTCTAGTAGTGGGTGCAACATTCCCTGAAGAGATAGCAAAAGTTCGCCAAGTCGTTGGCTCAGATATGCCCCTGTTGATTCCCGGTATCGGTGCTCAGGGAGGTGATGTGCTCAATACTGTACTAGCAGGCTGTAATGCAGCAGGGGAGGGAGTATTGATTAATTCTTCTCGAGCTATTTTATATGCTAGTGCTGGTAGTGATTGGCGTGAGGCGGCAACTAAAATGGCAATTAATACTCGTGATGAGATTAATCAGGCACGGCATAGTTTGTCACTAGCTCCTCGCTAGGTTGTTTATCGAAGTCGACATATCACCAAGGGTTCATAGTAGTGGTTAGTGAAATATACTACATACGCTGTAGTGGACAATCCATATGTACTATCGATAACTACTAACGATGATAGGCGTTTTTTCATGAGTACTATTAATAGCTACCAACGATGATGAGTGTTTTTAAAATAGTTGGTAGTGATATAAATCTGTCTATTTGCATAGAATTTTTGAAACCTTGCCTAAAACCAAGTTAAAATGAGCAGTAGATTTGGATAACCGTTTTTGCTATTTTAAAGCCTATGTTGCACGAATTAGATCATATTGCTGCTCGGTTGGGGCAGTTATCAGAATTGAGCCATCATTTATTGGCGGAGAGAAATCAATTAAGAGCACGTCTTGAGACTGTTCAGGCTTCAGAGGCCTCTTTGCGTCAACAATTGTCTGAAAAAGAGGCTGAAGTTGAGCAGTTAAGTGCAGATTTGTTGACGCAGACTGAGGGCGTGCGTACGGAAAACGCGACATTGCAGGAACAAGTTCAAAGTTTAAATACCCAAGTTCAGAATTTAGAAAGTGCTCTTGCTAAAGCTAAAACTGATTTAGAAACTTGGAGAGCCAGTGTACAGTCGGTGCGTAATCGCGTATCACATTTATTTGAGAATTTACCCACTAATGCCAATACTTCAGGAGAATAATAATGGAGCGAGTAGAAATTAGTATCCTGGATCGTAATCTTACCTTAAGTGTTGATGCATCAGAGAAAGATAAGTTGTTAACTGCTGTGAAAAATGTGGATCAATTGATGCAATCTATCAAGGCATCTGCTCCCAATCTCAGTGTGGAGCGTATTGCAATTATGGCGAGCATTAAGCTTGCCTCTGATGTGTTAAGTGTGGCTTCTGATGATGGTCCATTTAAGGGTATACAATTTGGTGAATTTCAGGGTAAAATAGAGTCAATCAATGCTTTGTTAGACAGTACTATTGATGAGCTAAAGGCTGTCTGATTTTGAGTGTAGCTTTTGCCCTGCGGTAGTCGTGACCTTGGTCATTCATCTCTTACCTATGCATATGGCACTAAGCAGTAAATCAGTAAAGTGGGAGTGATTGTCGCTTTTGTCCGATGAACCCGAAGCTTTATTCCAGTCTGCTAACTTTGAACTTTAGGGTTCGAGGTGCCGACCTTGACGCTACAGGTGGGGCAACCCTTTTATAAGCGAGTCTTTATGACTCGCTTTTTTTTCATCTGACTTTGCGTTCGATTATTTTAAAGGGTTCTCGTTACTGTACAGTTGTTTTGCTCTATTTCAAAAGACAGCATATTTGCATAAGCTATGGTATCTTGTAAGCCTCAAAATTTTTAGGATTAATGATGTTTATAAGAACTCTAGCTCTTAGTAGCATGGCTACTTTTTGTACACTTCCCGCTTTGGCACAACAGGTTGAAGAGAGTGCCGCCCATACAATGTCTGCTGATGTAGCTGGTCGCCCTCATCTTCGTGGACATACATTGATGATGAATTTGAGTGCTTCAGTTCAAAAAGAAGTTGATGCGGATACTGTAAGATTGGTTTTTTCTAAACAAGTGGTGGGTGATAATCAGCAGCAGCTTACTCAAGAATTAAATAAGGCCATTAACGCGGTGATTGATAAGGGTAAAAAGGTTTCTGAATTGCAGATTTCCAATGGGGATTATGGATTTTGGCAAACTAGTGAAAAGGACAAAAATATTCGTTGGGAAATGCGTGGTGAGGTGATAGTCATTTCTAAAGACTTTCAAAAAGCCCAAGACTTTATCGCCACAGTTAAAGATGATATGACCCTAGATGGGATACAGTTCTTCTTATCCGATGAAAATCGTAAAAAAGTTGAAGATAGCTTGATTACCCAAGCTGCAGCAGATTTTAAATTTAAAGCTGAAACTGCTATGAAATCCTTTGGTTTTACTAATTATCATGTGGTGAATATTAATTTAGGAAATAGCCCTATCAGAGTTCCTCACATGCCAGGCATTGGTTTGATGAGCAAGGCAGCAGCATATGATGGTAACTCTGTAGAACTTTCTAGTACAAAGATTCCTGTATCCTTGAGTATTGAAGGGACTGTGCAAGGATACAATGAAGAGAAATAATTTATAACTTAAAATTTTGTGCTTTATATATCCCTTTGTTGAGCAAGGATGCAATGAAGGGAAGTAATTTATAACGACTTTTTACTAGCTACAATAAACAGTACAATTCCAGCAATAATCATTGGCAATGATAACCATTGCCCCATACTTAAACCTAGAGCAAGAAAACCTAGGAATGCATCAGGCTCGCGAGTGTATTCAACCAAGAAACGGAAAAATCCATACCCGATGAGAAAGAGTGCACTTACTTGCCCAGTGGGGCGTGGTTTACGAGAAAAAATCCACAAAATAATAAATAGTGTGAACCCTTCTAATGACATTTGATAAAGCTGTGAGGGATGACGAATAGCTCCATCGCTATGAGGAAAGACCATTCCCCAAGGAACGTCTGTAACGCGTCCCCAGAGCTCACCGTTAATAAAGTTCCCAATACGACCAAATGCTAATCCAAGAGGTACTAAAGGAGCTACAAAATCGGCAATTTGGAAAAACGTTTTTTGCTCTTTATGGGCAAAATAAAACATGGCAGTGAGTACACCAATCAGCCCACCATGAAAGGACATGCCACCATCCCAAACGGCAAATATTTCTGTAGGATGGGAGAGGTAGAAGGAGGGCTGGTAAAATGCTACATAGCCTAAACGTCCTCCCAAAATAACGCCAAGAATGCCATAGAAAAGCAAGTCTTCAAAACGCTCTTTGGTGATATTCAAAGCACCTTTAGTAATACGGTAGCGTCCTAATCCCCATGCACAAGCAAAGGCGAGTAGATACATTAAGCCATACCAATGAATTTTGATAGGCCCCAGGGCAATAGCAACAGGATCAATTTGAGGAAATGTTAGCATGTAGTTGGTCACTCACTTATCTAATTTATAAAACATGATGCAGTATGATTTTACCTTATTCAATGCAGAAGCATGTAAAACTCTTTTCCTTTAATCAGTTCAATGTGGAAGGAGTAGGAATGTCTGTCATGATAAGAGAGTAGGCTATGCTAACCATAATGACAAAAATAATAAAATCTAATATTTGCCATGACAAAGGCTTTTTAAAGATTGGTTGCAATAAGCGAGCTCCATAACCTAGAGCAAAGAAGAAAATAGTAGAGGCTGTAATATTGCCTAGATAGAAAGCCATTCTGTGTTCTGCATATTTAGTTGCTACCGATCCGATAATAAAAAAACAGTCGATATAAACGTGAGGATTTAACCATGTTAATGCACAAATGATAAGGACTGCCTTTTTAAGTGGCATCTTTTTTTGCTCTGCATCTGTCTGGAGTGATTGACCACCTTTGAAAGCACTTTTCAAATGCAATAAACCGTATACAAATAAGAATGCAGCCCCGATATATTGCATGGCTGTCAAAGCCCATGGCAAGGACAGAATAATGTGACCGAATCCAAAAGTGCCAATGCCGATAATAATCATATCGAAAATGGTACATAAAAAACTAATCCAGAATGTATGTTCTTTTTTTAAGCCTTGCTTAATAATGAAAGCATTTTGAGAGCCTATGGCGACAATCAAGGATAGGCATAATAGAAAACCAGAAATGAAAGCGGTACTCATTGTTAAACTTACTAAATGGGTCAAAACAAAATATGAATGATTTAGCCTCTTATGAGGAAAGTAAATCATGCTATGAATTCGTATAGGTTTCAATAAGGGAAATATGCAGTAGAAAATAGTGTTGTATATTTGCCGCAATTAGCATGGGAGTGACTAGGGGGAAAAACTTACTAGAAAGGAGTTGCATTTTCACAACATTCAAAAAATGGGCATTTGTTGTATTTTTGCTACTATTTATTAGTGGGGGATATAGGGTTAATACGTAGATAGTGGGTTGATTTTTAGGGGGAAATAGGAGGTTTTATGGGGGGGTATAGGAGGGGGGAGAGAGGGGAGGGGGATAGGATTTTTTATCAAAGGGGGTTGCCAAGGGGGTAAAAAGGGTTCATAATGCGAATCTTTCCTGATTCACGCAATCAACAAACTGTTGAGAGGTGAAGAGGGGTCAAGTGAGTGATTGACTGAAAGAAGTTGATTGTGGTTTTAAAAATAAAAAATATTTTTAAAAAGTGCTTGACAGGATGTAGTTAGATAGTTCATAATTACGTTCTTTGCTGCTAACGAGCAATATCGTTAGACGGATTAAGTGATGATTTAA
>NZ_JABGBO010000013.1 GCF_013133775.1 Pelistega europaea
TTTCCTTGATGCGTTGGATAGAAAGAATATCCCCTGTAGGTTTACGAGTAAACTTGTACGCACCATGGCTAGTACCAATCGCAATCGCCAAAGCATCTACTTGAGTTTGGCGAACAAAATCTGCCGCTTGTTCTGGGTCAGTTAATAATTGTTCACGTGTTAAAGTACCGTCTGCGCCATGACCGTCTTCTTTGTCACCTTTCATGGTTTCAAGAGAGCCTAATACTCCCAGCTCCCCCTCTACAGAAACCCCTAATTTATGCGCCATTTGAACGACTTCACGAGTGGTTTCAACATTGTACTCATAGCTTGCCACGGTCTTACCGTCAGACATTAAGGAGCCATCCATCATCACGCTAGAAAAACCTAAGTCAATGGCTCCTTTACAAATCGCTGGAGATTGACCATGGTCTTGGTGCATCACCACTGGAATCTCTGGATAAGACTCAACAGCCGCTTGGATCAAGTACTTTAAGAAAGTCTCTCCAGCATACTTGCGAGCACCAGCAGAGGCCTGCATAATCACAGGACTGTTAGTTTCCTTAGCTGCTTCCATAATGGCTTGAACTTGTTCAAGATTATTAACATTAAATGCTGGCAAACCATAACCATTTTCAGCGGCATGGTCTAATAATTGGCGCATTGACACGAGTGCCATAAGTTTCTCCTAGAGAATAATCAATAAATACAGATAACCCTTTATTTTAGCAAATTTTTACTTGCTTATTGATGAGAGAACAAAAGATGGGCTTTAAATTGCCTACGCAAGAAATCACCAAACAAAGATATGGGTTGACCATCCGTGGCAACATTCCATACCTCTGATCCCCATTCTTGCAAAAAATAAGGATAACCTTTTGTGTATTGAACAATCCTTTCTAATGCATCCACATTAATAGCCTCATGCAAAGAGGTTATAGGATTTTTAATCGCATTTTTTGCCTCTTTATCTGGTAAGGCCCCGATATAAGGATAATTAAACAAGCGCTCTGCATAGGACTTGGCATCGCCAGACATTGCCGCTACTTGTGGCAACCCTGCCCCAAAAAATAAGACAGGCCATAGAAGCTCGCTTAATTTGGATACTAGCTTCATCAAGAATTTCCGAACGCCCTTCCAATGCAGGAGGTTGAGTCCCCGATTCTGGAGTAAATGGATTTTTTACTCTATCCATCTGAACACTCTCCTATAAAGCTCAAAGGCACACTAAATACTATATAAATATACTAATCTATATAAAATTATACATAAACATAAATTTATATATATTTAAATATAAACCAATATATTTTTTATATTTCCTACATTAAACTAAGCGTCGGTTGGCTAAGCAAGGCAATAACTCTCTTACCTCTGCAATACGTTGGCTATCTAGGTCATGCACTCGAATACCTACTTGCTCGCCAGCCCCAGCAATCACAAAGCCCATAGGATCAATAATCATGCTTTGCCCTACTCCTTTGGGTGCAGTTTGCCCACACGCCAGAACATACGAGGTATTTTCAATCGCTCTTGCACGCAATAGTACATCCCAGTGCATTTCCTTGTACGCCCCAGGAATCCAATTAGCACTCACACTTAAGACATTGACACCTCGATCAATTAATGCTCGTGCTAACTCTGGGAAACGCAAGTCATAGCAATTAATTAAGCCAAAAGTAAATTCGCCCACACTAAACACACCGAACATAGAGCCATCATCGGCTAAATCTGCAGGTTTTACTTTGTCAGACTCTTTAAATTTGAACGCATCGTAGACATGAATTTTAGTGTACTGGGTCAAAATCTGCCCTGTTGGATGAATCACTAATAACTGATTGCGAACACGAGGCTCGAGGCTATCACCACCATCACTCAACACTCCCACCACTATATACAGATTATTTTGCTTAGCTTGTTCCTGCATAAAATGGATAAAAGCTGGCGTACTCTCTTTTGCCAAGCGTTGTAGTACCTCTAACTCAGAAGCAAACGAACACATAGAGGCTTCAGGCAACACCAACAGCTTCACCTGTTGCTGAGTCGCTTGATGAATAAGACTGGTAATATAGGCCTTATTCTCATCAATATCATTGCTCGCTGGAAATTGCCCTACGGCGACTCGTAATGTACTCATATTGTTTTTCCTCAGTCATGAAAATTCATTTATTTTCTTTTCTCATCATATAACAGCCTTCAGCACTAAAGCAAATTATATTTGGTACAACCCAGATACTTATTTCAATGATAACCATAGGAGGCTAAAAATACTTTTTATCCTTGTCTCCTGAACTCAAAAAATAGGCCATAAAAACAGAATCCCATATACCAAGATTACCTCACTTGAAACATCACTTCATCTAATTGTCGCCCATCCTGAGCAAACAAACCCAAGGTGTATCGCCCCACTTTCAAAGGCCAATAAAAAGGATTACCACGTCCTATTTTGACTCCATTTAAGACCCAATAAACCTGTGTGGGTAGTATATGATTAATCTGTCTAGCCTCCATTTTTAATTGTTGATAATCTTTGGGAATATCAGGATCCCAAGCAATAATAGTACCATTTGTCGGGGTGCTGATAAATATTGAGGCCACAGTATCAGAGGCCGTTATGTCTGTTTCTGCTAAATTTTCAGAGGTAGTTTGCATGACAGTAGTGACATTTTGTGTTGCCAACGTGCCTTCTTCTACTGATGTGCCTCGGGTTGCTGATAAGTGTACTTCCTGCATTTGTGTCCCTGCTATGAAATACTCTTTTCTAGTAGGCTCTACGGCAGGACGATAATGGATATCCTCTGCTACAACAGTCTCAGGCTTAGGCGGTTCTATAGAGGGAAGCTCTTTATGCAAATAAGCCATCACATCATGCCAAATAGGAGCTGCACCAGAAACACCACTCACATTACGCATACTAGCACCAGCACTATTGCCTACCCATACTCCAACAGTATAGCGTGAGGACCAACCTATAGCCCAATTATCTCGCATATCTTTACTGGTACCTGTTTTCACAGCAGCCCAAAAGGGCGTACTTAATGCACTATCCGCTCCAAAAGTCAACACACGAGCATAGCGATCAGAAAGAATATTGCCAATAATCCAACTACTTTCAGGACTAAATACCCTTTTCTTCTCATTTAAATAATTCGTTGTCTCGTTGTTTTGTGGAGCATCCTCATCCTGAGCCATAGAGTTCATTTTGTTGAGAGATTTAGGCATCCATCGCACTGGGGAATACACGCCTAGGTTAGCCAATACACGGTAGGCATTAGTTAAACTCAATAAAGTCACATCGGAACTTCCCAATGCTAGACTATAGCCGTAAAATTCACCTGTTTCAGTCAAAGGCAGTCCCAATTCCACCAACTTATCTCTAAAATCATCGATACCAAGCATTGTGAGCGTTTTTACAGCAGGAATATTTAAAGAGGAAGCCAATGCTGTTCGCACCGATACCCAACCATTAAACCGTCTATCATAATTTTGTGGTACATACAAACCTGACCCTGCATCTAGACTCAACACATCATCATTTAATAGAGAAGCTGCTGTCAGGTGCTTTTGAGCGATAGCTTGTGCATATAAAAAAGGTTTCAAGGTCGAGCCTGCTTGACGCGGAGCATTCGCATGGTCGACGTGCTGGGCTGCGGATAGATGACCTGATGAACCTACATAAGCAAGCACCTCACCCGTCTGATTATCCAACACGACTACTGCTGCATCACTCGCTTTCTCTTGAAATAAATCAACAAGACGAGACTGTATACGTTGCTGTATAAATCGTTGTAAAGATTTATCAATGGTTGAATAAAGTGTATGACTTATTGATACACCAGACTGCTGGTAAGCCTTTATTAACTGTGATGCCAAGTGAGGAGCATCTGCTGGTGTATCCAGAAACTGTTTATAAGAACGTCCCAGCATATTTGCCACAAAAGTATCTAAATAATCACAATGGTTATGATGGGACAATAATAAATCACAGGTGCGGCGAATCAAAGTCTCTTTGTCTACATTCGGCGCCCGCAACATAGCTGCTAAAACAGCACTTTCCCTTTCGTTTAAAGCAGCAGGATATTTTTGAAAAAAAGTTTGTGCTCCTGCTGCCATCCCCACAATTTCCCCACGTAAAGGTACTAAATTAAGATAAGCCTCTAAAATTTGCTCTTTGCTCCAATGCTGCTCCAACGCCTGTGCATAAAACATTTGTAGAATTTTTTGTTGGTAAGTGCGAGAGCCATTTTGACGCTGTAATTCAGGAATTATCATCCCCACTATCTGCATAGAGATAGTGGAAGCCCCACGCCCTCTTTCGCCTAACAACACACCTCGTAAGGCACTTAACAGAGCCAAGCCATCCACACCACTATGCTGATAAAATCGCTTATCTTCTGATAACAAAACGAAACTTTGCAATCGCTCAGAATAATTTTTTAACGGTTGCCAAGCCAAGCGTCGTTGTTGGAAATCGGCTCTCACTGTTTCTATTGGAGAACCATCACGGGCTAGAATCTGAATAAAAGAGCTTGGGTTTTGTTGACTAATCTGTATAAATGAAGGCACGTTTAATGTCGAAATAAACAACTGCCCCCCCACATAAGTGAGAAACACTAACAATACACTCACAAGAAAAAAATGCCCATACCACTTTTTCATATGCTATCTTAATGTTTCCTTTCAATACACATCTGCTAAAAACACCATTCTCATGACGCTAAACCATGATTTTCACCATTAAAAAGCCTGTCATCCTAAAGACGACAGGCTCGCTGAGACTAGGTCATTACCCTCACCGATGATTTTACACCCATACTTGGCTAAGGAGCTTTTACCTGAATGTCATTGTTCACTGCCTCGCCAAATAAGGAGGGAGCATACATAGCTTCCACACGCGTTGCTGGTAAAGAGAACTTACCTACATTGTTTAAACGCACTGTGTATTCTAAGTTAATCTCCCCCTTATCCATAAAGCGATAATAAGCACGATAGACATCTGACTTACGCTCTACAAAACTTGGTTCGACATAAGTACTATATTCATCATTATGCTCAGCCAGTTTTTCATCTAGCTGTCCAGATAAAATACTATCGCGTCCTAACCCACTACCCAAGACAGTTGCACCACTTGGAATAGGATCATTGACAACAACCCAACTCATCGGTGCATCAGCTGTAATACGCAAATGAACACGATATACATCACCAACAGACCATTGACCCGCCACACGACGGCTGACTGGTTCGATTAATTTATCTACGCGATACCCAGCAAAAGTATTTTCAATTGGCTCAACTGCTGCCAAGCTGGTAACTGTTGCCCATACAGCCCCTTTACCCACAAGACTTAGCTTCATATCAGCCGATTTTTTATTCACCCAAGGGATAGTGATGGCTTGATTCAAACTCAAACCATTCCACTCCTGTGCTGCATCATGATCTTGATCAGAAAGGCTTACATTCACCTCACCTTCTGCTGGTACTTTTTCAAAAGCCTGTGTAAAGGCATGTACTGCCAGGCTTCCTAACAAGTTATTGGTGGTCATACCCCACTGACCTTTAACTTGAGCAGCAATAAGACCCTGTGCAAGTGCTGGCACTTCTTTTTTCCACATATCATCACGGGCTACTGCAATTAATAATTTTGCTTGAATGCTCTTACTATCATCCATTAACCACCACAGATTATCCAATGCCGTCATATTTTTAAAGACTAGATGCTCCGCTTGGTTAGCCATTTTGGCAAGAATACGTTCACGCAATGCGACTAAAACATCATGTTGTTTTTCCCCATGCAAAGATTGATGAATAATATAAAGATTCACAAGTCCTGCCTCATCATATCCCGCATCAAGAGGATAAGCCTCTAACATGCTTTCTGTGACTCTATGATAACGGGCTAACGCCGCTAACAAAGTCAAATAGTAATCTTTCTTATCAGCAACAGGAATCCAGTCATATTCTGAATTTAATTTACCCAAAACAAAATTGGATAAACCGGTCAACATACGCTCTTGAATCGCCTCTGGAATATCAAATGACCAACCTAAAGTTTTAGCATCTGCAGCAATAGAAAGAATATAGGCATTTAATAAAGGGCTACCATCCACTGCGGCAGAAGGGTAATAGCGAATAAGCCCCTGTTCATCTAAATAACTATTCGCCTCTTGCATCAAGGCATCCCATGCTGCATGATTTTGCAATCCCATCGCTACTGAAGCTCGTTGTTCAAAACAACTATAAGGATATTCAGCAAAATAACGTTTTACTGTATTTAAGCTAGCCCCTAAACTTTTCTGAATCTGTACCTGAATACCTCCACGAATCGCATCATTTACACTTAAAGCACGAGTCGGAGGTTGAACAGACAACTGCACTCCTTGTGCATTAGCAGCTACCTGAAGCAATTGAGATTGGCGTACTGTTACTGGAACATAAGGAATCAGTTGCTGTGTTACATGAATCTTATCTTGAGCTAATTTAACAGCCATTGTCGTTGGAGTCGCTGAAACAGTTGCAGCATCAACAGAGGGTTTATGAGTAGCATCTGAAGAAAGAGTAGAAACCTCTTCATCCATAGACTTCACTTCTTTGGCATCAAAATACCAATCAAGTATTTGCTTACCCTCATTATCACTTAAATGTAAAGGGTCAACCTGCCACACAGCCCTATTAGAGCGACCTGCGTAAAGCATCACCTGTTTCTCAGGCAAGGACAATACTTCAACACCGTCCTTTTTAACCGTGCCTGTCACTAATACAGACATATCCTTATCCGTGCTATTATGCAAGGTGACTACCGCATCGAATTTATCTGTATCACGAATAAGTAATGGTAGACCAGAAATAATTTGCAAATCCTGCTTACTCGCAAAATCAACCTTTTGCGTACCAAAAACAGCCTTGCCGTCGTCAGCCACTGCAACGATTTCAAACTGAGAGATACTATCATTGAGAGGTATCTCAAGATCTGTTTCCCCATTATTATCTAATACAACATTAGCTTTCCAGAAAACCAAAGTATCAAAAAGCTCTCGGGTCGGTGACAAACCACCCCCTCCTCCTGCAGGAACAGCTTTACGCCCATAGTGACGACGCCCCACAACCTCTCCTTGGGCTGTCGCTGTATTAACCAACCAAGGGCGCTCAGGCCACATTGCTGCCAGAATATCAGAGGTATTGTTTTTGGCTAACTCCAACAAAGCCTTATCCACCACAAAGACAGCAACATTAGCTTGCGCTACTTTATCACCATTCATACGTTTTGCTGAGATATGTAATTTAGCCTTCTCTCTCACCTGATACACGGACTTATCTAGCGATAAATCGATATTCATGTGATTATCTGGATTATCCACTTTCACCTTAACCACACCCATCCTAAATGAAGGTTTGGCTAAATCAATTAATGTACTTGCACCTTGTGCTTGTGTATCATCTTTCACCCATGCCACACCCGCATCATTCGTATCACCACGAATTCGTCCACGGATAGAAAGTACATTCACAAAGACATTAGGAGCCCATTCAGGTTTTATTTTGAGTTTAAATGTCGAACTATTTTTCTCAAAATGCACGACTTGATAATCCATGACATTTTCACGCTCGATACTCACCAGTGCTGTTGCTTCACGAAATGGGATTTTGACATCAAAAACCGCCTCATCACCAGCTTGGTAAAGTGGCTTATCTGGCACCACATCTACTCTATCAGTATCATTGCCGGCATCCCAGCTCTGACCTTTATAAATCCACAAAGAACGACGTGAACTATAGTGGTTACCATGCTCATCCTGAGCATGTGCAAATAGGGTTATGTCACTATCGGGAGCTTTATCTAGGGTGCACTTTAAAATACCTTGCGCATCTGTTTTCCCCTGACACAGTGTAGTAAGCTCTCCTTTCTCCGTATTCACATCAAACGTATAAAAGCCACCCACTAGACGCTTACGCACAACTTTGGTTTGTTCTTTAGCAGTTTGCAACAGAACCTCAGCATCAGGTTTTGGATGCCCCAAGGCATCTACTGCTATCACTTCTGCGGTATAGGACTTACCTGCTTCTGCTTGATTCTCACCTCGAATACCTACTAATATGCTGGAAGCAACTACAGGTACTGTCTGAGTAATTGTCTGTACCTGCCCATTAGGATCCATAAAACTTGCTTCAATAATGATGTCACTATTGCCTTTAATTGTAGGAACATTATCAATCACAACTTGGGCGTGACCATTGGCATCCAAGGCAATTTTTTTCTTATTGAGAAACACATTTCGCC
Source organism: Pelistega europaea (assembly GCF_013133775.1). Classification (GTDB taxonomy): domain Bacteria; phylum Pseudomonadota; class Gammaproteobacteria; order Burkholderiales; family Burkholderiaceae_B; genus Taylorella; species Taylorella europaea. The sequence goes on from NZ_JABGBO010000013.1 coordinate 8,258, forward strand.
CTGGTTCTATGGGTGCTGCATCACCAAAAACGGTGTTATCCTCTTTGACAGTTATACCATTGGACACTATCATAGCTGACAGCTCTACAGGCAACTCAGCAGCCACACCTCCAGCTATATAATTTAACTGAAGCGTTGCAGTAATAGTTTTAGGGTTAATCAATATATTACCCTGTTGTACATCACTTGTTGCCTGAATACTCCCTTTAAGAAAAGGCACTTTGAAAGTTTCTACTTGGAAAGAAGTTTTTGGATTAACAATGTCAAAATCCTTATCCCCCTCTCGGTACTTAACAGAATAAACTCCATTCTTGGCTGTCTGGGGAATATGCCAATCTGTTTCTGCATACACACCACCATTAGGCGCCCTTTCCCACTTTAAAGGTAACTCAATCTCTTCATCTAATGCCTCAATATTAAAAACCACTTTATTAGGCAAACGTGTATCCACCATGGGGGCTGCAATACCTTCTTTTGTCTGCAAGCGAGCAAAGTGTTTCATATGCACTGTTTCCCCAGCACGCAATAAGGTGCGACCTAGCACAGGATGTATTAATAATTGAGGAGACTCTTCGCTATAGTAGGAACGATAGACATTACCCACATTAAATTGCCAATCTTCAATGCCATTATTCCAGGTACTGAAAGCAAAAGCATAATCTGCTACCCCATAAGCCATAGGATGCGTTGGCCCAATACGTGCACTTGCCATATAGGTATCGTAATCACAATTTTCTGGTTTAGGTAATTTACCCTCAAAGCGGAATACACCTTTGTCATCAGTCTCGCCTGTTGCAATCTCACGGTTATCGCAAGCACTTAAACGTACTTTCGCATTAGGAATAACTTGAGCATCGTCTAGGCGAGTTACCCATACTAAAGCCCCATCCTCACTGGTTTTAAGATGCACCGCCATATTAGTTACCAGTGCTGTTGTGCGCACATACATGGGTTGAGCATTTTTTGTGAGTTGCTCACCTAATAGAGGAGAACGTGCTTCAAACACATAGAACCCAGGTGCTTTCACAGGTAAGCCAATTACCTCAGTCTCATTATTTACATTTTTAAGACTTGGTAAATCATATTGACGAGCCCCTTTTTGGGTAGCCAATACAGAAAGATTACGAGAGTCTAGATTACCCTCTTGATATTGTTCTTCTTCTCCCTGTAGTAGACGTGTAAAATTCTCTTGACTAATAGGACGATAATTCAAGCGAGGAATAATCTCCAACCACTTACGCACTTGTGCATCATCTTGCGTCGCTAACTCACTGACATGGCCTGCTTGATAGAGTCCTCTTGTGGCTAGTTTTTTCTCTACATTACGCACGGTCAATGGAATCAAAGCTGGTTGTTTTTTTAACGAAACACCAGGTTGGGCATGCGCATAACTTTCGATAATACCAAAATCACCTGTGGCAAACTTTAATAAAGGTGGATAATTATCAAATGTTGCCTTAAATGGAAATTTATCTGCATTAACTAAAGGACGCCCCATATCGTCAACAAAATTGTCTGGGACTCTCACTTCGATAGAGGCCTTGGGAGGAAATGGACCTTGGAAGTACTTATAACTCACAAAAGATCCCTCTTCAAGAATCTCATCAGAAGCCTGAACTTCTTTACCATCTATCATTAACTGTACTTTTTGAGCCTGGTCTTTTGGGACTTGACTACTAAATAGTAACGATACATGTCCTAATGGCGAACAATTTGCTTTGGGATTAATACGCTCACAACTAAAAGTCAGTTTAAAAGGTTCTCTGACCTGATAATCCAATGCCCATGCCTGTACTGTCGCTTTATGATTAACACCCTCTAACCCTGAAGTGATGGCAAGTGTCACCTTAGCATCAGTAGGAAGCTGGCGTGTACATTGAACAAAGGCAATTTTCTCACTTCCTCTAAGAGGAGCATCTCCAGACTTGATAGCTGGGGAATCATTACTCTCATCAGCTGATTCCACTATCCAGGATAATGCCGGTGCTTTGAATAACTGTTGACGTTCGTCCTCTGTCAATAAACGGACAGGAATCCTCTCTCCCACTCCAGACACCAAGCAAGAAGTATGCTCCAATAAAGACTCTGGTTTCACTGCTTGATCAAAAAGCAAAGCAAACACCCCATCTTCGGCTATACGACTGCCTTCAGTAGGTTCTGTATATTTCAATATAGGTGGTTCAGTTGGCTCTGCCGCCATCGTCATACTGCACAATGATGAGAGTAATACCATACTCAACAAGTTACTACGCCATTGAGACATCAGATTTCCCTTTTGATGAATGATTGGAGTGAATGAGTAGATTTTTATAACACGAAGCACTATGTCGTGAAAGGAGGGGATACCCTAAAAATACCTAAGTATTTTTAGGGTACTTATATTTATTATTGATTACGTTGCTCTAGTATTTCTACAGCAGGAAGTACTTTACCTTCTAGGAACTCAAGGAAAGCACCACCACCAGTAGAAATATAACCCACTTTATCAGCAATATTAAACTTTGCAATGGCAGCCAAGGTATCTCCACCGCCGGCAATAGAGAATGCATCTGAATCAGCAATCGCACGAGAAACTTTCTCTGTGCCTGCGGCAAAGCTGTCAAATTCAAATACACCTACAGGACCATTCCACACGATAGTGCCTGCTTTAGCAATAATATCAGCCAGAGTCTGTGCAGTCTCTGCACCAATATCAAAAATCATTTCGTCTTCAGCCACTTCATTGGCTTTTTTAGCCGTTGGTGTTGCTGTCGCTGAAAACTCTTTGGCAACTACTACATCCGTAGGGATAGGAACACCTGCCCCACGTTTTTCCATCATTTCCATGACAGCTTTGGCCTCTTCCACTTGGTCTGGCTCAGCCAATGATTTACCAATATTTAACCCCTTAGCCAACATAAAGGTATTTGCAATACCTCCACCGACAACTAATTGATCAACTTTAGTCGCTAATGATTGCAAAATAGATAATTTTGTAGATACTTTAGCCCCCCCCACAATGGCCACTAGGGGGCGTTTAGGTTCTTTCAAGGCACGACCCAAAGCAGTCAACTCAGCCTCTAACAAAGGACCTGCACAAGCGATAGGAGCAAACTTTGCCATACCATGTGTGGTGGCTTCTGCACGATGGGCTGTACCAAACGCATCATTTATATAAACATCACACAGTGCTGCCATTTTCTTGGCAAGCTCTTCGTTATTTTTTTTCTCCCCAGGATTGACACGACAATTTTCCAGCAAGACCACTTCGCCTGCTTTTACATCAACACCATCTACCCAGTTTTGAACGAGCTTAACCTCTTGTCCCAGTAATTCAGTAAGACGCTTAGCCACTGGAGCCAAAGAATCTTCTGGGTTTAACACCCCCTCAGTAGGACGCCCTAAGTGTGATGTCACCATCACTGCAGCACCTGCCGCTAAAGCCATTTTGATGGCGGGCACAGAAGCACGAATACGTGTATCTTCAGTGATTTCACCTTTGTCGTTAAAAGGCACATTTAAATCCGAACGAATAAAAACGCGTTTGCCTTTAAGCTCACCTGCCGCTGCTAGGCTAGATAATGTTTTAACATTCAGCATAACTATCCTCACTTATTCTTATTAAGAGTAATCCTGCCACTCTTTCAAATTATCAATTCGCCACCTATGCAAACGGCACTCATATCCACTACGAGTGCCGTCTACACCACATTTACAACTATTTAGCTTGCATCATTGCCACAGTGGTATCTAACATACGGCAAGAGAAGCCCCACTCGTTATCATACCAAGCAGATACTTTAACAAGACGTCCATTTACTTTAGTCAAGGTCGCATCATAAGTGCTTGATACAGAAGTGTGATTAAAATCGGAAGACACTAATGGGTCAGTATTAAAAGCAAGAATACCTTTAAGCGATCCCTCTGTCGCTGCTTTTAAGATTTGGTTAATTTCATCAACAGAAGTATCACGTTTGGCTAGGAACGTAAAATCAACAACTGAAACATTAGTCGTTGGAACTCGGATAGCGTAACCATCTAACTTACCATTTAACTCAGGAAGAATTAGACCAATCGCCGCTGCCGCACCTGTTTTAGTAGGAATAAGATTCATCGTAGCAGAGCGTGCACGACGTAAATCTTTGTGACGCACATCAATAAGTACTTGGTCATTAGTGTAGGCATGGATAGTCGTCATTAAACCATTCTCAATGCCAATGGCATCTTGTAAAGGCTTAACCAATGGAGCCAAGCAGTTTGTAGTGCAAGAAGCATTAGATACTACGGTATCAGATGCTTTTAGTACGTCTTGGTTAACACCATAAACCACTGTTGCATCTACATCTTTACCACCAGGAGCGGAAATCAACACTTTCTTAGCTCCCGCTTGCAAGTGTAATGAGGCCTTTTCTTTAGAAGTAAATGCACCAGTACACTCCATCACCACATCAACACCAAGCTCTTTCCATGGCAATTCGAGCGGATCACGTGTGCTAAAAATACGGATACGATCCCCGTTAACGACCATGTAATCACCATCTAATGATACATCCGCATTAAAACGGCCATGAGTCGTATCATACTTAGTGAGGTGGACATTAGTTTCTGCGGATCCAGAAGCATTAATTGCTACAATTTCAATATCATGCTTCTTACCATATTCGTAATGGGCACGTAACACCATGCGACCAATACGTCCATAACCATTAATTGCAACACGAATTGTCATATTTTTCTCCTGATTTATAAAATTTCTTTGACCTTTTGAGCCACATTTTCTGGTGTTAAACCAAAGTGTTTAAACAATACACCAGCTGGTGCAGATTCACCATAGGTATCAATACCCACTACTGCACCACGGCGACCAACATATTTGTACCATGCTCCAGAGCAACCTGCCTCTACTGCAACTGCCGGCAAATCCACAGGCAATACACTGTTTTGATATTCTGCTGACTGACGATCAAACACATTAGTACTTGGCATAGATACTACACGAACAGCAATACCCTCATCAGCAAGCAATGCTTGCGCTTTTAATGCAATATCTACCTCTGAGCCTGTGGCAATAATCACAGCCTTGGCACCGGCTGCATCACGCAATACATAGCCACCTTTGGCCACATTAATACAAGTTTCCTCATCACGCTCTACAAATGGTAGATTTTGACGAGATAGTAATAATGCACTAGGACCTCCCGCCTTGACATTAAGACCAAGACTTGCTGGACGCATTACAGCTGATTGCCATGCAATAGCTGTCTCGTAAGTATCGCAAGGACGCCATACATCAAGATTAGGAATGAGACGTAAGCTCCACGCGTGTTCAATAGATTGGTGGGTAGGACCGTCTTCTCCTAGACCAATAGAATCATGCGTAAACACATGTACAACACGCTGTTTCATCAAGGCAGCCATACGAATCGCATTACGTGAATAATCGGAGAAGGTAAGGAAAGTGCCTCCATAAGGTAGGAAACCACCATGTAAGGCAATGCCATTCATAATCGCCGCCATACCGAACTCACGCACACCATAGTTAATATGACGACCAGCTTGAATACCCTGCTCCGCAGCACGCACAGGCACAACCCCTTTCCAATCTGTGAAATTAGAGCCAGTCAAGTCAGCCGAACCACCGAGAAATTCAGGCATAATTGCTGCTAATGCACCAATAGCAAATTGAGAAGCCTTACGGGAAGCAACAGTTTCCTTTTTGGCTAATGTTTCAGTGAGAAAATCCTGAAACTTACTCGCAAAATTCACGGGCAAATCACCGTGCATACGACGTTCAAATTCTGCTGCTAATGCAGGGTGAGCCTTTTGGTAAGCCTCCCATACTTGATTCCACGCTTGCTCTTGCTTTGCTCCTTCAACTGCATGATTCCACGCCTTGGCAACTTCTTCAGGTACCACAAAAGGCTCAGACTCCCACCCTAATGCTTCACGTGCTGCAGCAATCTCAGCCGCACCTAATGGAGAGCCATGCACTTTCTCTGTGCCTGCCATATTAGGAGCACCCTTACCAATCACTGTTTTGCAACAAATTAAGGTAGGACCGGCATTGGGTTTAGCCGCATTGACCTTTGCTTGAGCAATAGCTGCATCTACCGCATCAATATCATGCCCATCAACATTACGGATAACATTCCAGCCATAAGCCTCAAAACGCTTAGGCGTATCATCAGAAAACCAAGGTTCTACATGACCATCAATTGAGATACCGTTATCATCATAAAGCACAATAAGTTTGCTTAGTTTTAAAGCTCCAGCCAAAGAAAATGCTTCATGAGAAACCCCCTCCATCAAGCAACCATCCCCTGCAAAAGCATAGGTAAAGTGATCAACTAGAGGTAATCCATCACGGTTAAATTCTGCCGCTAACAGTGCCTCTGCCAAAGCAAAACCAACTGCATTTGCAATACCTTGACCTAATGGTCCTGTCGTGGTTTCCACTCCAGCTGTAACCCCTACCTCTGGGTGTCCTGGCGTCTTAGAATGTAATTGCCGGAAATTCTTTAACTCACTCATAGGCAAATCATAGCCAGTCAAATGCAAAAGTGAGTAAATCAGCATAGAACCATGCCCATTAGATAAGACAAAACGGTCACGGTTGTACCATTGTGGATTAGCAGGGTTATGACGAAGATGGCGGTGCCATAAAGCCACAGCAATATCTGCCATACCCATCGGTGCACCAGGGTGTCCAGAGTTAGCTTGCTGAACAGCGTCCATCGATAAAGCACGGATAGCATTAGCCAATACGCTAGGCTTAATAGTTGATTCGGTATTCATTTGGGTCCTGTAAGGTCTAACAAACTAAATTTCAACGTATAATTTTAACATTTAAATGTTTGCTTAACACAAATCTCTAGGATATTGAGCACAATGGCTTTACCTCGTTTTTTCTGCCCTATTCCTCTGGAAAATCATAGTACTGTTACCCTTCCTCCCGAAGCTGCCCATCATGCTGGACGTGCCCTGCGCTTGCGCGAGGGTGTGAGAATCAGTTTATTTAACGGAGAAGGTGGTGAGTATCAAGGAGTATTACGCTTTAATCAAGGCATAGCCCAAGCAGAAATTGATACATTTATCAAAGATAACCGGGTATTAACTGGTCAAATTACCTTGATTCAAGCACTTGCCTCTGGCGATAAAATGGATTGGATTATTGAAAAAGCAGTAGAGCTTGGAGTCTCTCGTTTTATTCCTGTGGCGGCAGAGCGTAGTGTCTTACAATTATCAGGGAATCGCTTAGAAAAACGCCAGCAACATTGGCAGGCAATTATACAGTCTGCAAGTGAGCAAAGTGGGCGCAATACATTGATGGAATTATGGCCTGTGCAAAGTTTGAAAACAGTATGTGAGCAGTTAAGCAAAAGTGTTCTCCCTACTACTACTACTACTACTACTACTACTACTACTACTTCATCAACTACACCACAAGCAGCAATAGAGAAACAAACAAACTTATCCTCATTATCATCAACAACCAGCACTACTACTCATAAAACCGTCTCTTTCTTACAGCTTTTTATTGCTGACCCAGAGGGGGAACAGTCTCTCACTGACTATTTACGTCAAAATACCACTTTAAATAATATTGGTTTTTTTATTGGACCAGAGGGCGGTTGGTCAGATACAGAAATGAGATTGATGTCACAGCATCATGCACACAAAGTACGTTTTGGAGAGCGAGTGCTACGAACAGAGACGGCAGGACTAGCATTAAGCAGTGCTAGTGCGGCTTTGCTTGGTTGGTTGTAGGCTATTGGTATAGCTCTACTCCTAATTGCTGAAAGATTTTTTCAATCGTATCAGCACGATACGCTACAGCTCGTACCAGGAACCCACCTTTATCTAATAAAGACACTCCCAACACACAAGACTCCTCTTCGGCAAAGCGAGCTTGTAATTGTTCCACTTTGTCTTTCAACGACGATGGTGTCGCTGCCAAGTCCATATACACAAAAGTCCCTTGATGTGAGAAATTTTCCATCTGACTTAACGCATTTAGTGATGAACGCTCAGGAATCCATTGAATACGATCAGATAGCAAAGGAATACTCTGATGCATAATACGTAGATAAGAAGAAAATTGACGAAACGCAAACACTTCACCATTTAGCACGCGCCCAATTGCAACAGTTTCTCCATAAATGAAACGGCTCCCTTCTTCCATTTCCACATAAGTTGTTTGCTTTAAAGCACTATCCTTATGCAAAACCAAGGGATGGGGCAAATAGCATAAGCAACTATTTTTTTGTAAATAAAACCGATTATGTTGCTCAGCGAATTGCCCCTCATGCATAGACTGTACGCGTGTAAAAGCCTGTGTAGTTAAATGCAAATCCGTCTGTGCTGCTAAATGCAACTCCATTGTTAAATGGTCACCTGCCAATAATCCAGGAGACGAACTCATTTGAATTGCCTCTAATCGCTTACCCTGACCGGGCAACGTCATCAATTTAAAAGGTGGTGAGACAAAACAATCTTTAAGCTGCGTACATCCAGATGAAGTATATTGTGTAGAGAGTATCAGCCTACTTTGCATTTATCGCACCAACCCAATTGGCTCTTCATTTGTGCGAAGTAAAGCATATTTCTCAATCCAACCAATCACACCATCAAGATTATGTTTAGTCATCAAATTGGTAAAAATAAACGGCTGTCCTTGACGCATACGGCGTGCATCTTGTTCCATCACTGATAAATTAGCACCAACATAAGGAGCGAGGTCAATTTTATTAATCACCAATAAATCAGAACGTGTAATACCAGGACCGCCCTTACGAGGAATTTTTTCCCCTTGTGCCACATCAATAACAAAAATTGTCACATCTGCCAAATCAGGGCTAAAAGTAGCAGATAAATTGTCCCCACCTGACTCAATAAAAACGATTTCTGCATCTGGAAACCGTGCCACCATTTCATCAACAGCCTCTAGATTCATAGAGGCATCTTCACGAATCGCTGTATGAGGGCAACCTCCAGTCTCTACACCCATAATACGCTCTGGCGGTAATAAACTGTTCTTCGTCAAAAACTCAGCATCTTCCTTGGTATAAATATCATTGGTAATGACTACAATGCTATATTTATCAGCCATTTCACGGGTCAAACGTTCAATTAACGCAGTTTTTCCTGATCCTACAGGACCTGCTACACCAATTTTTATATAGTTACGCATCTTTTTCCTTACTACTAAAATCTCATACAAAAGGCTGGTTAGCCAAGAATTATCAAAGCATCCTGAGTTTCTCTCTTAACATCATGACATATATAGTCGGCTATAAAGTTGCTCATGCTGCATAGAACGAATATCATTTAACACGGTAGCTGCTCCTAGCCACTCAACATCAGGAGTTTCGCTCAAAAAAACGGCTCTCTCAATCAATGGTTTCATCGCTACCAAAATATCTTGCCCATCCATCTGGCTTAATGGAATTAATTTCACTCCATTTGTCACAGCACCCACAATCGCATTGTAGTAAAACGCATAAAGTGTTGCTCGCTTATCTAGTCCCATTGTCGCTGCCACAATAGCAAAAACAATAGGATAAAAACCTTTACATTGCTGTTGTTGCATGGCTTGTTGGAATTGGATGAGAAGGTGTTGCTGCTCATAACGGATAAAAATCTTTAATAATCGACTCCCAAGTTTAAAACTCCCTTCTCGGCTTTCTCTAGCGATTTTACTAGCAGCTAACTCATTATCCAAGGTTACTAACTGTGCCAAGTCCTGCTGTTGCGTAGCATCATAAGCCAATGACAAATAGGCTCCATCGTTATAAATCCAATTTTGCAAGAGTTGTGTCTCAATATACTGTTCCAAACTAGATTTATCTTTGACTTTAGCCTGTTGCACAAAAGTCTCCAAACCATTGGAATGATTAAACCCACCAATAGGTAAGGTAGGATCAACCAGATGCAGCAAACCACCAAGTTGCGAGAATAATAATTGCATTTTATCCCCTGCTTATTTAAATGGTATTTGACGAATTTACTCACTCACCAAACTAATCATGTGCATGCCACGTACGACCACCATCATGAGAGTGGAAATTTTCATTCTTAACATCCTGGTGAGATGCATGTGAGTGCGCTGTGTGCGTATGTACATGATCAACATACCCATGTGAATGCTCTCCATGTCCGTGACTATGCCCTACACCATGACCGGGAGCCGAGTTAGCTCTAAGTGCGTAACTTAAACGGCGTTGTTCAACGTGAGGATAAAAGCCTGCAGCCTCTAACCATTCAAACATAGGCTTATCATAAGGTAGTAGCACTTCATTACCATCCAAAAATAGGGGGGAATGCTTATTTCCTATCTCATAACAAGCACGTGCCATTTCAGGCAGAGTCTTAGGGGATAGAACAATAACTTGTGAAGGGAGAATTTCGACTACAAGTACACAGTCCTCCCCAATAAATACCACATCATCATGCGATAGTCGTTGCCCCTCTTTAAGCAAACGAAAGGCTACTTCACGCCCAGCATGACTTTGCTTGCGAAGAATATTACGATCACACTCAAACCATTGCAAAGATACGTAGTCTATTGTTTTGGTGCCAACCACTCCTGTTTTTTGCAAGTCAGCTAGCTTGCCCACAATATGCTCAATAATAGGTAACTGCTCCATCCCCTCTCCTAGAATAAGAAATAACGTTGTGCCAAGGGTAATTTATCTGCGGGTTCACAAGTGATATGTTCACCATCGACCCTAACTTCATAACGCTCAGGATCAACAGTAATTACTGGTGTTGCATTATTATGTACTAAATCTTTTTTGCCAATAGTACGACAACCTTTAACTGCTAGTGTTTCTTTAGATAAGCCTAATTTCTCACGGATATGATTATCAACACTTGCTTGCGAAACAAACAACACCGCACTATCTGCATTAGCACCAGCAAAAGCTCCAAACATTGGTCGATAAAAAACAGGCTGTGGTGTAGGAATAGAAGCATTGGGATCCCCCATCTTAGCGTAATTAATAAATCCTTTTTTAATTACGCATTCAGGTTTTACACCGAAAAAAGCTGGTTTCCATAACACAATATCTGCTAGCTTACCCACCTCTAATGAGCCCACATAATCACTGATACCATGTGCAATTGCAGGATTAATCGTATATTTAGCAATATAGCGTTTGATGCGTAAGTTATCAGAACTTGGGTCTTCTGGCAAAGCTCCACGTTGAGCTTTCATCTTATCTGCCGTTTGCCATGTTCTAGTCACAACTTCGCCCACTCTTCCCATTGCCTGAGAGTCAGAACTCATAATTGAGAAAACACCCATGTCATGCAAGATATCCTCCGCTGCAATCGTCTCAGGACGGATACGGCTATCTGCAAAGGCTACATCTTCTGGCACACGCTTATCTAAGTGATGGCATACCATCAGCATATCTAAATGCTCGTCTATTGTATTGACTGTGAAAGGACGTGTGGGATTTGTTGAAGCAGGAAGCACATTAGGATACATAGCTGCCTTGATAATATCAGGAGCATGCCCCCCTCCTGCTCCCTCTGTATGAAAGGTATGAATCACTCTACCATCAATCGCACGTATAGTGTCTTCAAGAAAACCACTCTCATTCAACGTATCAGTGTGAATAGCTACTTGAACATCCATCTCATCAGCAACCCGTAAAGATGCATCAATAACTGCAGGTGTCGCCCCCCAGTCTTCATGGATTTTTAATCCTAATGCCCCAGCCAGAATTTGCTCGCGTAAAGGTTCTAAAGTAGCACAGTTACCTTTACCAAAAAAACCCAGGTTCACAGGAAACGCTTCTGCAGCTTTTAACATTCTTTCAATATTCCATGCTCCAGGAGTACAAGTTGTCGCATGCGTTCCATCAGCAGGGCCTGTACCACCACCAATCATAGTGGTGATACCATTTTCAATCGCATGTTGAATTTGTTGAGGACAAATAAAATGGATATGTGTATCAATACCGCCTGCTGTGGCAATAAGATGTGCACCATTATGCACTTCAGTGCTAGCACCAATAATCATATTGGGTGTCACGTCTGCCATCGTATCAGGGTTTCCTGCCTGCCCAATACCTACGATACGCCCGTCACGAATACCAATGTCTGCTTTGACAATGCCTAATTTAGCATCAATAATCATAACGTTGGTAATCGCTAGATCCAAAACATTAGGATTCTCTCGTGTGGCAGTGCTAGATTGTGCCATTCCATCACGCACGCTTTTACCACCACCGAACTTGCACTCATCGCCTTTGCTAAGCAAATCCTGCTCTACCGTCGCCCACAAATTTGTATCACCCAAGCGAACCTTATCCCCTACTGTAGGTCCATAAGTTGCCACATATTGTTGTCGAGAAATAGTTAAACTCATTTATTTCTCCTCTAAACTACCATTTACCTGATTGTGAAAGCCATAAATCACACGTTTACCCGAATAGGCTACTAGTTCTACTGTTTTAGCCTCACCAGGCTCAAAACGCACAGCATTGCCAGAAGGAACATTAAGACGCATACCATAAGCCAATGAGCGGTCAAATTGCAACGCCTCATTGGTTTCATAGAAATGATAATGAGAACCCACTTGAATAGGTCTATCCCCTGCATTTACCACATCAAGTAAGACAGTTTTTCTGTGAGCATTAAGAATTACATCGCCTTGAGCGAGTTGATATTCTCCAGGAATCATCGACTTCTCCTAGCCTCGGATAGGGTTGTGTACAGTAACCAATTTGGTGCCATCAGGGAATGTAGCTTCAATCTGCACCTCATGCACCATCTCCGCTACCCCCTCCATCACATCGTCACTGCTAAGTAGAGTAGCACCATATTGCATGACTTGAGCCACAGACATACCATCCCTAGCTGCCTCTTGTAGGTGACTAGCGATATAGGCAATGGCTTCTGGATAATTGAGTTTGAGCCCTCTTGCTTTGCGCTTAGCTGCCAGCTCTCCAGCTAAAAAAAGCATCAGCTTTTCTTGTTCTCGTGATGTTAAGTGCATTTTTAATCCTTTCTACATAACTTGGTAATAACCACTTCACTGCATGACAACAATCGGTAATAACACTTGCCCATATAGGCGCAGGCACCGTTTACCCTATTTACAAAACCAAACTATACACCTAAACAAGCGTTGAAAGTTGTCCATAATCAAAACAATTACCTTTATTCAGACACTTAAATATTTATTGATTAAATCCTCGCTGAGTTCTTTGCCTAAACCTTTAGCAACACAACTACCACGCTCAATTAACACAAAATGGTCTGCTAGTGCATGGATAAGATGCAGTTTCTGCTCTACGATAAGTACAGTCAATCCCCATTCTTTATTGAGTTGACGAATCACACGTGTAATATCGTCCACGATATTAGGCTGAATCCCCTCGGTAGGCTCGTCCAAGATTAATAGGCTAGGGTTCATAACCAGAGCTCGTCCAATCGCTAATTGCTGTTGCTGCCCTCCGGATAAATCCCCGCCTCGACGACGACGCATCTCAAATAGCACAGGAAATAATTCATAAATAAAATCAGGAATTTTATTTGTACTTGTTTTTTCTCGTACATTATGCACGGGAAGTCCTGTCTTCAGATTTTCTTCTACTGTTAACAAGGGAAATATTTGTCGTCCTTGAGGAACATAAGCAATACCGGCATAAGCACGTTGCTCTGCTCTCATGGATAACAAGTCCTGATTGTTATAGGTCAATTTATCCGCTTTAATAGCTACTTGTCCCATAATAGACTTCAACAACGTCGTCTTACCCACGCCATTACGCCCAATAATGCAGGTACACTCCTTATCTGGCACAGTAAAACTAATATTGTGCAAAATATGACTTTGCCCATAGAATTGATTTAAATTTTCGACAACTAGCATTTCCCCTCCTTAATGCCCTGCACCTAAATACACATCAATGACTTGTTGATTGTTTTGTACTTCACTCAAACTACCCTCGGCAAGTACCGACCCTTGATGCAATACGGTGACTTTACGTGCAATTTGACGGACAAAACCCATATCATGTTCTACTACCACAATAGCCTGCTCTCCAGCTAGACTAGTCAATAGCTCTGCAGTACGTTCAATTTCACCATGCGTCATACCAGTAACAGGTTCATCAATTAATAATAACTGTGGACGCTGCATCAAAAGCATCCCAATTTCTAACCATTGCTTTTGTCCATGTGACAACACCCCTGCCAATAAATTTCTGGTATGTGTCAGTCCAATAATATTTAACACATTGTCTAAAAAATCATTTTGTTCGGAATTCAATCGGCGAGTTGAACCAAAATAGGTGGCAAAAATGCTTTTGCTCCCATAAATTGCCAGCGATAAATTATCATAAACTGTCAACGACTCAAATACCGTCGGTTTTTGAAACTTACGCCCTATACCTGCACAAGCAATTTCTGCCTCCGTCATTTCCAGTAAATTAGTAAACTGCCCTAGGTATGCAGAACCTTCATCAGGACGTGTTTTACCAGTAATAATATCCATCATAGTGGTTTTACCGGCACCATTGGGGCCGATAATACAGCGCAACTCACCTTTATCAATATAGAGACTTAGGTTATTGATTGCTTTAAACCCATCAAAGCTTACTGAAATAGCATCTAGGTACAAAATCACGTCCTTGGGGATATTTTGATTTGCAAACTTTTGCTCATTAGCTTGATGAGGATGAAATAATTTGCGCATATTTTTATCCAGTCTCATGCCATTTCTCCCTGAGCATTGTTGTTTTTACGTGACTGAATTAAACCAGCCAATCCTTGTTTCAAGAAAATCGTCACAACGATAAACAAGGCTCCTAACATAAACAACCAAATATCTGGGAATGCCACTGTTAACACGCTCTTAGCATAGTTCACCACAAAAGCACCAATAACAGCCCCATATAAAGTAGCACGACCACCCAATGCTACCCAGATAATAATTTCAATCGAGTTAATAGGATCAAATTCACTTGGATTAATAATACCAACTTGTGGGACATATAAAGCACCAGCCACCCCTGCAATCATCGCTGAAAGCACAAATATGATGAGTTTAATATGCTCAACTTTAAATCCTACAAACCGTGTTCTCATCTCAGCATCTCTTACTGCAACGACTAACTTACCAAGACGTGAATATAGAATGCTGCGCAAGAAAACATAAGTTGCTAACACCGTAATACCACTTAAAACAAATAGGGTTACTCTGGTACTATCAGCTTGCAAAGAAAAGCCTAAAATATCCTTGAAATCAGTCAAACCGTTATTACCACCAAAACCCATTTCATTACGATAAAAAGCAAGTGATAGTGCAAAAGTTACTGCCTGAGTAATGATTGAAAGGTAGACTCCCGATACTCGTGAACGGAAGCATAACCAACCAAAGACTAGAGCTAGCAAACCAGGCACAAGCAATGGCATAAATAGTAGCCACGCTACTGTATCACTACCTTGCCAAAACCACGGAAGGTGATCCCAATTGAGGAACACCATAAAATCAGGTAATTGGCTATTGCCATAGCTACCTCTTGCCCCAATTTCACGAGTGAGATACATACCCATAGCATAACCACCTAAAGCAAAAAATGCTCCATGACCCAAACTTAAAATACCTAAATATCCCCAGCACAAATCAATAGATAAAGCCAATAAAGCATAGGCTAAATATTTACCCAATAAAGTCACTGTGTAAGTAGAAACATGTAAACTACTAGATACAGGGATAAATAGATTTCCTATAGGTACTAAAATCAACAGGGCGATGATAAAGGCCAGCGTAATTTTGCCTAGTAGGGGTTCGCCTTTAAAAAACTTAAGGATAATGGAGTTACTCATTCTACTGCCCTGCCTTTTTGTGGGAATAAACCACGTGAATATTTCTGGATAAAGAGTACGATAAGAACCAAGACTAATGCTTTGGCAAGCACTGCACCAAATGCAGGTTCCATAAATTTATTAATAATTCCTAGTCCCAAACCAGAAAAGAAAGTACCCCATAGATTACCGACCCCACCAGTCACTACTACCATAAAAGAATCGACAATATATTGTTGACCCAAGTTAGGTCCTACATTAGTTAATTGCGATAAGGCAACCCCAGCTAATCCTGCCACACCTGAACCTAGTCCAAAAGTAAGCATATCAACTTTTCTATCATTAATTCCCATCGCTTTTGCCATGGCTCTGTTTTGGGAAATAGCGCTGACTTCTAAACCAATACGCGTTCTTTTCATAATTTGTAGCAATGCAAAAAAACACACTAAACAGAAGACAAAAATATAAACACGATTGAGGGTAATGGAAAGATTAGGCATAATCACCCATTCGCCTCGCATAAACTCTGGTGTTTGCACAAGACGATTGAGAGGAGAAAAAATCGTCCTTACGGCTTGTTGGAGAATTAAACTAACACCAAATGTAGCTAACAAAGTTTCCAAAGGTCGTCCATATAAATGACGCACAATTAAAGACTCAATCAAAATGCCTACAAAAGCACTCACTAAGAAAGCAACTGGCAATGATACAAATAATGATGCAGTAATATCATTGGGCATGAGCTGTTGAATCACATAAGTGGTATAAGCTCCTAACATCATCAGCTCTCCATGTGCCATATTAATGACACCCATCACACCGAAAGTAATGGCTAAACCAATAGCTGTGAGAATCAGAATAGATCCCAAACTCAAACCGTAACTTAAAGTTTGTACACCATCAATAAACAATAATTTATTCTTAATGCTACTAATCGCTTGATTCGCCTGATCTTGTAAGTTTTCTGTAGGTGCTTTTTGTGCATAATCTTGCAATAAACTTAAATCTTCAGGAAGTGTACTTTGCGCTAGCACTGCAATTGCAGCACTATGACGGCTGCTATCATCTTGTCTAAGATCAACACGAGCAACAAACAAATGCATCAACTCTTGGATGGACTTATCCTTTTCTTGGGTTAGGGCTTTTTTTACATTATCAATTTGTGTCACATCATTAGTTCTTAAGATTTGCTGCATGGCTGCTATACGTTGGTTTTTACTTCCATGCGTCAACTGATACTGTGCCTGATAATTACGTAACCATGAGCGAATACTATTATTGATGACCACCTTTTTCGCTTGCGAGGGTAATTTATTAAGCTGTTGTGGTTGAAGTACTTGCTGGTATAGATTGCTTTCACTTGCACTACGCACATAATAGTCCTGCTCATCTACAAATAAACGACCATCTAGTAACGCTAGCAAAATATCATGTGCTTTTTCATCTTGTATATTAGCGATTTTTTCTACCGCTTGTTTTTTCTGAGCAAAATTATTACCACGAAGAATAGAAACTTGTTGAGTCAAGCTTGTGTCGGACTCAGAAATAGTATCTGCTTTTGCTAAGCCTATCGTTATCAGCCACAATGAGACCAAAACAAAAAGAAAAAAACTACGAAAAGCAGAATAAGAACTGGAACTTGCCATCATGCTTCCCTCAAATGCGTTGGCAGGAATCCCATCTACCTAATATATCAACAAATAAGTAGATGGGAGTTTTTATTTAATAATTATTTTTGGCTAGTGCATTTTTTAGCCACTTTATCGTAAGCACCACAATTAATCGGGTCTGTCCAATCTGCAATTAAATTCTTAGACTCTGGTAGATAAGGAGACCATGCCTCACCATCTACCAAACCTGTTTGCTCTACAATCGCAAACTGACCATCATCTTGGATTTCGCCAATTAACACAGGTTTAGAAATATCATGGCTAGGAAGCATTTTTGCTACACCACCGCTAAGATTTGGTACTTCTACACCAATAATAGCTTTTTCAACTTTGTTAGGCTCTGTTGTACCTGCCTTTTCAACTGCTTTTACCCACATATTAAAGCCAATATAAGTTGCTTCCATTGGGTCATTAGTCACCGCCTTATCATCTTTCTTAAAGGCTTTCCAGTCTGCGATGAATTTTTGGTTTTCTGGAGTATCTACACTTTGGAAATAGTTCCATGCAGCCAAATGCCCAACAAGCGGTTTAGTATCCACCCCTTGCAACTCTTGCTCACCAACAGAGAAAGCAATCACAGGCAATTGTTCTGGAGTGACATTTTGGTTAGCTAACTCTTTGTAAAAAGGTACGTTGGCATCACCATTGATAGTAGAAACAATAGCAGTTTTCTTACCCTCTCCTGCGAATTTTTTCACATCAGCCACAATAGACTGCCAGTCAGAGAAACTAAATGGCGTGTAATTCACCATAATGTCTTCTTTCTTAATTCCCTTGGAAAGGAGATAAGCTTCTAATAACTTATTAGTAGTACGAGGATATACATAATCTGTACCTAACAGAGCAAACCGTTGAATCCCTTGTTTCAATAGATAATCTACTGCTGGAATTGCTTGTTGGTTTGGAGTGGCACCTGTATAGAAAATGTTTTTGGAAGACTCTTGACCTTCCCATTGCACAGGGTAGAACAGTAGCCCATTTAACTCTTCATAAACAGGTAACACTGATTTACGAGATACTGAAGTCCAACAACCAAAAGTTACTGCTACCTTATCTTTGGCTAACAATTCACGAGCTTTTTCCGCAAAAAGAGGCCAGTTAGAAGCTGGGTCTACAACTACAGGTTCAAGTTTTTTACCTAATAATCCCCCTTTTTTATTCTGTTCATCAATTAACATTAAAACAGTATCTTTTAATGCAGACTCTGAAATTGCCATACTCCCTGACAATGAATGTAAAACACCCACTTTAATAGTATCTTCTGCTGCAACAGCAGACAGTGATGTCGAAATTAATGCACTACAAACAAGTGTTTTTAACCAAGATAGCTTTTTCACAACTTTCTCCTAGATTATTCATAACCATTTGATTTATATGTCATTTTTTAAAAAACCAACATGACATAACGGGAATCATTCTATGGTAAAAATGTTCCATAACGCAAACTTGTTTGCTCAATGCACCAAGTCATTTCAGGAATTATTTTTAACGGTGCAAACTTTTTGAGAAATGTTATTTTTGGTGCAAAAAATGACTATTTTTAGTGCGTTAATTGCAAAGCCTAAAATTTTGTCATCTAAGGCATCTCCTTAAAAGGGGATTTTTTGACAAAAAACAGCTTTTTACGTACATTTCTACACAAGTAAATTTCGTATATTTGCTGTTTTTTCAACTTTATAAAAACTTGACATATAAGAATTACTTATTTAGATAAACGTTTATTGTTCGCTATTGGACTCATCAAATTAAACTGTTCATGTTATGGAGTGCCATCACTGATGAAAAAATATCTTCTTGCTCTGGGATTATTAAGTACAGCAACCCTAGCTTCTGCCCACAACATTTGGGTAGAGAGTGTTCCTTCTCAACAAAATCAATATGTGGTGAAGTTTGGACATGAAACCACAGAGAGCTACCCTGAGAATAAACTCAAAAAAGTACAATACCTCAATCAAGGAGGTGAATTAAAATCGGTTAATGTGTTTTTTTCCAAAGGAGAAGCGTATTTTACTGTTAATGATGCCAATATAATTTTTGTAGAATTCAATAACGGTATTTGGTCTAAACTTCCTAACGGTAAATATGTAGAAAAGACTAAACAACAAGAACCCAGCGCCGTAAGCAGTACCAATCCTATAAAGTACGGTAAAGCGATTTTGAAATGGAATGAGCAGGCTTTTAAGCCACATCAGCAGGCTTATGAAATCATACCTCTTACCCAACCTAAAGTAGGTGAACCTTTACAAGTACTAGTATTACATGACGGAAAACCCATATCAGGGGCTAAAGTTTCTGTCTCAGAAGATATGCCTGCTCAACTAAGCGATGACAAGGGTGTCGCCTTATTTAATCAAGTAAAATTGGGTGAAAATCGCATATGGGCTGGTTTTGAAGAAAAATCGACATCTCCCAATTATGATAAAAAAAGCATTGAATATCTATTAACCTTTACTGTGAAATAATGTTGCGCTACTTTATCTTTGTCATTGCTTCACTCTTCTCTTCTAGTATATATGCTCATAGTTTGCATATCTTTGCCCAATATGATGGTAATACGGTGACAGGCAAAGCTTACTACTCTGATATGACTCCTGCCGCAGAAACCTACCTGGAAATTATTAAGAATCACCAGGACAAACCAGTCATTGAAGGCAAAACAGATCAACAAGGAAAGTTCTCTTATACTCTTACTGATGGACATATAGTGGAAGTCATTGTTGAAGGAGAGGAAGGCCATAGAGCATCCACCATTGCTGATAAAATAACTCCAGACAGTAATTCAAGCACAGGATTGGCACTTGTTCGCGAAGATATTGCTCAGTTGCGCGATAAAATGTTTATTCGCGATATTTTAGGTGGTGTAGGTTATATTCTGGGGATTGTAGGATTATGGGCTTTATGGCAAGCACGTCGTTTAAATAAATCCTCTACTCGTATCAACAAATAAAATCATTATGCTTTAGCAGAGATTTCGTTATGCACTTATCTGAAGGTGTTTTAAGCCCAAGTACTCTTGTTATCGGTTATGCTGTGGCTATCATGGGTATTACTGTGGGGCTACGCAAAATGGATAATGCCAAATTACCTTTTGTCGCCCTATTTTCAGCAAGTTTTTTTGTTGCTAGTACTATTCATATCCCTGTAGGGATTAGTAGTGTACATCTCATACTCAATGGTATAGCAGGTCTATTTCTGGGATGGTCAGTATTCCCAGCCTTTTTAATTGCTTTAATTTTGCAGTTATTGCTATTTGCTTTCGGAGGTTTTTCAGTTCTAGGGGTCAATTTATGTATTATGGCACTACCTGCTATAGTGGTACATATTTTGCTGACCCCCTATATTCAACGGCAGCAAACCCGTTATTCTCTGATTATCATAGGTACTCTCGCTGGTATTATCGGAGTAGCTGGATCCGCACTTATAGCTGCTATTTTTTTAAGCATGGAGGGAGGGAAAACCTATCTCGATTTGATTTGGCTTTTGCTCATCTCTCATATCCCCGTATTCATTATTGATCCATTAATTAGTATCGGTATTTTGTTAGCTTTAGCAAAAATGCGCCCACAAATTTTTCATGAAGTTAAATAGTCTTTATCAAGTCCATTATCGTCTTATCTACGCAACCTTATGGGGATTCGGAATAAGTTTCATAACATATATACCCTGGTTATGCTGGCTTAATATTATTGCTACGCTGGTATTTATCGGTTTGCTTAAATCTAACCATAAGTCTGTAAAGAGTTATGCAAAAAGATGGGGTAAATTCACATTATTCTACTTAGCCATTTTTGCGATGCTTAGCTGGCATATCACTGCGTATGGCGTGCAATTTTATGATGTAGGATTCGCACTCGCTAAAATCATCGTTCTGCGTATGAATCTACTATTATTTTCCCTATGGATACTATTATTTAATGTCAATGAATTGTTGTTATTACAAGGTATTCTTCGACTTCCTATTCCTCTCAAACTAAAACGCTTGTTTATTCTTACTATACGCTATATTGTGGTATTAAGTGAGCTTAATCATGCCATGGATAGAGCGATGAAAGCCCGGGGGTTTCAAGCCTCCTGTAATAAACGCACTTTATCTGTTTTTTCTCAGAAAATAGCCTTACTTCTTATCCATGCCTTGGATAAAATAGAAAAAAGCCAGATTGCACTGAAGGCTAGGGGATTTAAACTTTAATTGAGTCAATTACAATATGACAGTTCTAGACGTTCGACAACTTTCTATCCATTACCATCAACATCCGGTTATTCACCAACTATCTTTCACTCTAGATGAACAACAGTGTTTATGCCTACGAGGAGAAATCGGATCTGGAAAAACCACGTTATTACTTAGTCTATTAGGCTTTGTCCCCATCACAACTGGTTCAATTTATTGGTTTGGTAATCCCTACAAAAAAGAACAGGATTTTGTCACATTGCGTGGTAGTAAAGTGGGAATTTGTTTCCAAAACGCGTCAGAACAACTGTTTGGCCCTACTGTGTTAGATGATGTAGCATTTGGACCACTAAACCAAGGATTAGCTAAAGAGCAGGCTTACCAAATAGCCCATGAACAACTTGCTCGTCTGGGAATAGCAACACTACAAAACCGTAGTGTTAATACTCTATCGGGAGGTGAACAGAATTTTACAGCAATCGCTGGAGCACTAGCTATGAAACCAGATGTGCTATTACTTGATGAACCAACCAATGGTTTAGATAGTAGAAATCGCGATAAACTTATGCAACTACTTAAAGAACTACAGTTACCACTTTTAATCACCTCTCATGATGAATATTTTATTAAAAAAATGGCAGATGATTACATTTCATTAAAAAGACTCGATTATCCAGATACTGACAATCGAGTCTAATATTTTACTCACCCATATCCACATATGAGCTAGGAGGACGACCTAAATCTGGAGCGCTATGCTTACCCACATGCTCCACAATATAAGACAGAATTTTCTTCTTATCTGCAGCATGAGACTGTGCTTCTTTAAGTACTTCCAGAACACCATAAGCGTCTTCTGTAAGGCTAGGATCACCTGAATGAAGCTCCTTAATCCACACCAGATATCCCACTCGCTGGTCTTCCATTGTTTCATTAAGACAGTCCAATAAAGCATCCATATCCTTGCCAAAGAAGACAGGATAATCTACCGCCTTAGCAAAAGCACGCAATAAAGCAGATAAATTGCGTGCTTTAGAACAGTCTGCAACAAATACAGCCAGACCTAAAGCTCGTGCCTGATCCATCACCTCCTCTTCGCGAGAGAGTAACGCCTTGGGTAACTCTCCCCCTTGTGACAGCTCTTGTTCAATATTTATTTTCTTGCTCATAACAATAACTACCATCTGATAATGCAAATTGACAGAGAATTTATATTGAGTTGGATTTTTCGTCAAGAGAAAAAATGTATCAAACCCATAATTCAACGATTTTATTGCTTTTCATACCACACTTACGATGCTAAAACACAAAGAAAATGTTTTCAAAAAGAAAATATCCTCATAATACTGTTCTTAATATTTCAAAAGCCCTTGCTGAACAAACAACAAGGGCATGGATAAATTAAAGATAAAACTGTATTCTTATTCTTTGCGCGTATTTGCATCCACCACGGCTAATGCTGCCATATTGACAATACGGCGGACAGTAGAGCTAGGGGTAAGAATATGGATTGGAGCATTGATACCCAATAAGAAAGGACCAATCGCCACATTACTGCCCGCACTCACTTTTAGCAAGTTATACGCGATATTGCTCGCATCAACATTGGGGCAGATAAGTAAGTTAGCCGCCCCTTTTAGCGGACTGTCTGGCATCATCTTGGCACGCAAAGTTTCATCTAATGCCGTATCCACATGCATCTCCCCGTCAATCTCTAACGAAGGATCACGCTCTCGCACCATCTCTAGAGCCTCTCGCATCACACGACCGGATACAGGGGTATCCGTACCATAATTAGAACTACTAACCAAGGCAACCTTGGGATCCAAGCGCAAGTGGCGCATTTCCTGTGCAGCCATGATAGCAATATCAGCTAATTCTTGAGCATTGGGTTGAGCATTGACATGAGTATCAGCAACAGCAATCATCGACTCTGCAGTCAAAATAATATTCATTGCAGCATAGGTGCTTACACCTGGCGCTTTACCAATGACCTGATCAATTAGCTCTAAATGATTAGTATAACGACCAATCGTGCCACAAATCATACCGTCTGCTTCACCAAAATGCACCATCAACGCACCAATCAGTGTAGTGCGACGTCGCAACTCTAACCGTGCATATTCTTTAGTCACACCACGACGACGCATCATTTCCCAGTATGTTGTCCAATAGCGATTAAAGCGTTCATCATGCTCACTATCACATACCTCTACATCTTTGTCTAAATCAAAACGCAGGCCATAACGTTGAATACGTGTACGTAGCACCGCTGGACGACCTACCAAAATAGGGGTACATACCTTTTCATCAATAAGCACCTGCACTGCACGTAGCACACGCTCATCTTCTCCCTCAGTAAAGACAATTCGCGATTTTCCACCCTCTTTTCTAAAACGTCTCGCCATGGAGAATAATGGTTTCATAAATGAACCAGAATGGTAGACAAATTGCTGTAATTGCTCGGCATAGGCTTCTAAATCATCAATAGGACGTGTCGCCACTCCCTCTTCCATCGCCGCTTTAGCAACAGCTGGGGCAATCCGTACAATTAAACGGGGATCAAATGGCTTAGGAATAAAGTATTCTGAACCAAAGGACAAACCGATAGTACCATAGGCTGCTGCTACCACCTCATTTTGCTCTTCTTTGGCCAAAGCACAAATTGCAAGAACAGCAGCCTTTTCCATATTACGTGTGATTGTCGTTGCTCCAACATCCAAGGCCCCACGGAAAATATAAGGGAAGCATAAGACATTATTCACCTGGTTAGGGTAATCAGAACGACCCGTTGCCATAACAACATCATCACGTACCGCCATTGCATCTTCAGGAAGAATTTCAGGATTAGGGTTAGCTAAAGCGAGAATCAGTGGGGTATTAGCCATCTGTTTGACCATTTCTGGTTTTAAGACATTACCCGCTGACAAACCAAGGAAAACATCTGCATCCGGAATAACATCTGCTAACGTACGCTTGTCAGTCTCTTGAGCAAAACGCTCTTTATCTGGATCCATCAAAGTAGTACGTCCCTTATATACTACCCCTTCAATATCTGTCACCCAAATATTTTCAATAGGCAGTCCCATATCAACCATTAAATCCAGACAAGCCAAAGCGGCCGCTCCTGCTCCTGACACAACAACCTTAACCTTGTCAATTTCTTTGCCGACAACAGACAACCCATTAATAAAAGCTGAAGTCACACAAATCGCCGTACCATGTTGATCATCATGGAAAACTGGAATATTCATGCGTTTACGCAACTCTCGCTCGACATAAAAACACTCTGGTGCCTTGATGTCCTCCAAATTAATACCACCAAAGGTTGGCTCTAAACCAGCAATAATCTGCACAAGTTTTTCCGGATCACTTTCATTGATTTCAATATCAAAAACATCAATACCAGCAAATTTTTTAAATAGAACAG
Organism: Pelistega europaea; assembly: GCF_013133775.1. Classification (GTDB taxonomy): domain Bacteria; phylum Pseudomonadota; class Gammaproteobacteria; order Burkholderiales; family Burkholderiaceae_B; genus Taylorella; species Taylorella europaea. Next base: position 33,327 of record NZ_JABGBO010000013.1, read on the forward strand.
CCTTACCTTCCATCACTGGCTTAGAAGCTAATGCACCAATGTTCCCTAATCCCAATACAGCAGAACCATTGGTAATCACACCAACCAAATTCCCTCTACCAGTGTATTGCACAGCATTGGCTGGATCTGCCACAATTTCTTCACAGGCAGCAGCCACCCCTGGAGAATAAGCCAAGGCAAGATCCCGTTGATTGGATAATTGCTTGGTTGGCATCACAGTAATTTTGCCTGGACGACCTGCTTTGTGATATTCCAAAGCGGCTTGACGTAATGTTTCTTTCATACTCAATCCCTAACTCAGTTAGACTTAATAGATGCCTTAATCATACCCGATTATCTGATAATACGTGTATAGTCGATGAACAAAAATTCTTTTTAGATAACCTCTACCTGAAAGCCTCTTTCTATGCATCTCTATACATCACTCGTATATTTCTACACCACACTCTCCATCATTCATCCCCTCATCATCATTTATAACCTCATCATCATTGAGAAATACCCCTTCGGCATCAAAAAGATCTTTGACTCGTTGATTCACCCGTACAACGCTTTGTTCTATGGCGTATTGCTCTTGAATGTCTGTATTATCAATAATCCCTGACTGTACAACCGAGCGTCCCCCCTTATCACCAGGGAATAGCAATACATCCTCCGGAATTTTACGAATCACCCATTGCTGAATCCATGCCAACTTACCTTGATGCCCTTGAAATACTCTTGCTAAATTAATATCTACAAAATGCTTTTTCAATGCATCAATACGATAGGCATAAGGCCAGTAAGACATCGCTAATTGTTGCTCAACCAAATCTTCTCGTAATAACTCAAACAAATTAGGAATACATCGATTCAAAATTGGAACCGATAAGGCGGAACGGTCATTGACCCCAAATCCCCCTAATACTGCTTGAGAGCCATCAGCAAAAAGCACACTAATCCGCTCAACACCAGATAAAAAACTATGATAGGGGCGACAATCATGATACAAAGGACTGGCAAACCACTGGGCAATAGTCCAATGCTTGGGAACGCGGGCAAATTGTTGGTATCCTTGCTGGTATAAATCACCTACCAATACACTTGGCTGTACAAGGCATGCATAGTCCCCCATGGGCTCTAGTTGATTTAATTGAGAAGAAAAACGAATAATCAATACATGACGCGAATGCATCTGCTCTGCCATGGTTAAACCCGACAAAGCCATTACGACCCCATACTCTTGGCAACAAACATAAAGGTGTTGAATATCCTCCAATCGCTCAATCACAATCTCGGCAGCTTTAGTTGAATAATGAGATAAGGAAATATCCTGAAAACGTCCTCGTACAACACGCTGCACACGATGACAAAAAGCATCCCAAGGTGTTTGTGGTAATACCCCTGAGCGTCCAAAATTAAAAAAAGAACGGCGATCCATGTCTTGAAATAATCCACATACAGTAAGTTAATGCTGCCAAAGAAGATTGCTATTCTAGCATCATCAATACAGCTATTTTACGATAAACTACAGAACCCTTGACACCGTTGGTAAGTCAAAAGTCAACCTATAAATTCAACGCTTTTATTGGGTAGTAATATACGATTTGCACAATATTCCAATTCGTTAACCATCCAAAATCACTGTTTAAGAAGAAAACTTTTTTGTGCTTGTCAGTTATCCATAAGGGCTACTATACCCAGTCCATATAACCAAGTAACGATGTTTTTTATGTGTATTCTTAATATATTTTAAAGTTTTTCAATTATTTTAAGAATAATATATGACATGACCATATTGACAGTCTACAATTAGAAAATTCTATCTTTTACTTACCACGTTTATTATGTTAACAGCAGCTTCTCGCATCAGTAAGGCAGTGACATTTCAAGCTGTCGAAATTACGAAACAAGCCCAAGCATTACGTGAACAAGGGCATGACATCATCAGCTTAGGTATTGGTGAACCTGATTTTACCGCTCCACCCATCGTTGTTAAAACCATGGCACAAGCTGCTGAGGCAGGTTTAAGTGGATATAGTCCGGCGTTGGGATTAACACCGCTACGCATGGAAATTGCTGAATACTACAATAAGAATTTTGGTACCCACATTTCCTACGATCAGGTAATTGTGACTACTGGTGGTTCAGGTGCATTATCATTAGCTTGTCTTAGTTTGCTAAATCCAGGGGATGAGGTGCTTATGCCAGACCCCTATTATCCTGCAAACTTTAATTTTATCCTCTGTGCAGGTGCTACAACACGCTTGATTACTAGTTCACCTGAAGAAAATTTTCAACTCAGCGCTGATAAAATTGCAGCACATTGGGGTGAGCATACTCGTGGCATTTTAATTGCATCACCTAGCAATCCTACAGGCACTTCAATTCCTGCAGAAGAATTGCAAAAAATTCTCGCTTTTGTTAAATCAAAAAATGGATTTGTTATCCTCGATGAAATTTATTTAGGATTACATTACGAGGGAGATGTACAATCAGGTCTGGTTTATGATAAAGATATTATTGTCATCAATAGCTTTTCTAAATTCTTTAATATGACTGGCTGGCGTCTAGGATGGATTATCGCCCCTAAATATTTTGTACCCCATATCGAAAAACTAACATCTAGCTTAAATATTTGTGCCCCTACACTCGCTCAACATGCCGCGATTGCCTGCTTTAGCGATGAAGCCATGGCTTTATACGAGCAACGCAAACAAGCCTTTAAAGAGCGTCGAGATTACTTACTCAAAGAATTACCCCGTTTAAATTTACCCGTTCCTGTTAAACCTGATGGGGCATTTTACATCTACATTGATGTGACACATTACAGTAATGATAGTGTCGCCTTTTGCCAGCTTTTACTTAAGGAAGTAGGTATTGCCATGACCCCTGGTGTCGACTTCGGACCAGCATGGGCACATAAAATGGCACGTATTTCCTACGCAACAGCAATGGATAGACTTGTTGAAGCTATTGCACGGCTAGAGAAGTTTCTACCTACATTAAGAACCTAATGTTCTTTTATAAGACTTCTACTCACCTTAAAAAACAGAACGTTCTTTTATAAGACCTCTACTCACATTAAAAAAACAGAACGTTCTTTTATAAGACATATTCTTATTGATTAATAACGGCGTAGCTGAGGTAAACAAATCACTTTATCTCCGCTACGCCATTATTCTGATATTAAAACAGGTACAATTTATTCTTTATTTATCTGGAGCGACGGCATGAAATACAAAGACCTGCGCGATTTTATTACCCAACTCGAAAAAAAGAATGATTTTAAAAAGGTTGAATTGCCTATTTCTACTCATTTAGAAATGACAGAAATTAGCAATCGAGTTCTTCGCAAAGAGGGTCCAGCATTACTGTTTACCAATGTTCAACACAATGGGCAACGTAGCGATATGCCTGTGCTAACCAATCTTTTTGGGACACCTAATCGTGTCGCTTGGGGTATGGGTGCAGAAGATATTTCAGCCTTAAAAGATGTAGGTGAATTACTCGCTAGTCTTAAAGAACCCGAGCCTCCTCGTAATCTTAAAGATGCCTTTGGTAAAGTCTCTATGCTGAAATCTGCCTTGTGGGATATGCAACCCAAGATGGTGCGTACAGCCCCTTGCCAAGAGATTGTGTTAGAGGGTGAGCAAGTTGATTTGAATAGGCTCCCTATCCAAAAATGCTGGCCAGGTGATATAGCACCCTTAGTAACCTGGGGGTTGGTAATTACCAAAGGTCCTAATGCAAAACGTCAGAATCTAGGCATTTACCGCCAACAGTTGATTGGCAAAAATAAACTCATTATGCGTTGGCTTTCCCACCGTGGTGGGGCATTGGATTTTAGAGACCATACACTTGCCAACCCCGGTAAACCTTTTCCTATTTCTGTCGCTTTGGGGGCAGACCCTGCAACCATTCTTGGTGCTGTGACTCCCGTCCCTGATAGCTTATCTGAATACCAATTCGCAGGCTTATTACGTGGCTCTCGTACTGAATTGGTGAAATCTATTGGCAATGAATTATCCGTGCCCGCTTCCGCAGAGATTGTGCTAGAGGGACATATTCTACCTGCCAATCACCCTGATGCTATTGCTCCTACAGTGCCTGAGGGTGCTCCTGAACCACGCGATACTGGCTATGAAATGGCTTTAGAAGGACCTTATGGCGACCATACTGGGTATTACAACGAGCAAGATTGGTTTCCTGTATTCACAGTAGAACGCATTACCATGCGTAAGAATCCTATCTACCACAGTACCTATACAGGCAAACCACCTGATGAGCCTGCTGTGTTAGGGGTAGCACTGAATGAGGTGTTTGTCCCATTACTGCGCAAGCAACTCCCGGAAATTGTGGATTTCTACTTACCTCCCGAGGGATGTAGCTATCGTCTTGCGGTGGTATCGATTAAAAAACAATACGCAGGACACGCCAAACGCGTGATGTTTGGAGTATGGAGTATCCTACGCCAATTCATGTATACCAAATTTATCGTGGTCGTAGATGACGACATTAATATCCGTGATTGGAAAGAAGTCGTCTGGGCGATGACTACACGCATGGATCCTGTGCGGGATACCGTCTTGGTGGAAAATACCCCCATTGATTATCTTGACTTCGCTTCCCCTATTTCTGGATTAGGAGGAAAAATGGGCATGGATGCCACCAACAAATGGCCTGGTGAAACCACTCGTGAATGGGGACGACCTATTGTGATGGATGATAGCGTTAAAGCAAAAGTGGATAGTATTTGGCAAGAGTTGGGGTTGTAGGAGGTGTTATGACAGCAGAATTAAGTCCTATGCTTACATGGGTATTTCACGAAGAAGTTGCTATTCCTGATGACGTAACTGATTTATTGGTCGAGGGGGAGGTTGCACTAAAGGCCTATAAAACAGTACGCGATAGTGCAATTTTTACTGACCGTCGCCTAATTGTCAGAGACGTACAGGGAATTCGTGGCAAAAAAGTAGAAATATATTCATTACCCTATGCAAACATCAATATGTGGTCCACTGAAAACGCAGGTGGCTTTCTTGACTTCACCGCAGAAGTCGAACTATGGACACGTGCTGGCCATATCAAAATAGAATTATTAAAAGGAATTGATGTTCGACAATTTGATAAGTTGATTGCTAATTGTGTATTGAAATAAATGCGCCTAATCTTGCCATTAAAGGTTAGACAACTAACAGTGACTTAATACTTACCTGTTATCAGGGGTAGCCACGGGTTCGCCCTACAATGTTTCTGCATTAGCATTAGCTATATTCCCCACCTTGGTATTGAGCGTCTCAAACCAAGAGGGGAATTTAGGTCATGGAGAATATCCTTGAAAACAATCAGTTAGAAAATACTGAAGAAAACCAGTATGAATACAACAAAGAAAATTGCTAAAAAAACAGGGAATACAATAAGAGCCTGTAAGGGATAAGCTGCAGCGAGTCCAATGGCAATGATAAACCCCAACAAAACACGTTTCTTCAAGCGCTTATCATCCTCATCTGCTTTTACCATACGAACAAACTCATCCCAGTCAGCATCAGTCATATCAGCCATATCCTTTTTAAGAATAGCATCACGCCTGCGCTTTCTTTCTAATTCTTCGGGGGTATAGTAAGTGTCAAACATAGCTGCCTCCTGCGTACACTTTCATTATACACCACCCTCAATTCTCGATGATAAGGTGATTTTCCTAACCAAGAAAACTGTAAATTTTACACTTTCTGGAAACCTACACTCTATCATCACAGATAAGGTAGCACTCTAGCTAAAAACTTAGAATTCTAAGAATTTCAGCCAACTCTTGCACAATATAAGGAATAGGTTAGAGGGATAGCTTTGCTAATTTCACCCTGTGCTGTCAAAGGCAGGAGGGGGAGTAATGAAGAGTCTAGTGCCTCATGAGTGAACGAGACCTTTGCAAACGAGTCACAAACGCCGGGTCACACCCGCCCACCAGACTCCGCCTATAGTCTAGAACAATACGTGAAAAATTTCAGTCCCCGTATGGTGGGGTAGTTTTTTCTAGCTCTATTTTGACCATAACGCAATTTCCGTATACACTACATCCCAACTCAAATGATGTAGGGGCTTTAACAAGGTGGCTAAGCAGTCAGGCGTTAAATCTAAATGAGCAAATAGGGAACTGTTCTTTTGGTCTTGTCTGGATATGTTTGTGGGTTCGAGTCCCACCCATCATTTGAGTGTTCCCCCATATACTTTCAGGCATTCAATCCCAGTAAAATCTTTTAAGGCTCAATCCTCGTATGGCAGGGTAGTCCTTTCTGGCTCAGTATTTGGCTGCAATAAATTAATCGTCAGTTTAAACCGAGATATAGCAGAACCGCCCTACAAGAGATTTTATATAGACTCCCTTTCATCAGGGGATGTAATCAGATAGTACAGCAGATAAAAAGGAAATATCCACAAAAAAACTAAAGGTCTACCAATACGCAAGTACCACAATATATAAAGCGCAGGAGTAATGATGGTAAGAAGTAACAAATTAATCAACACCCACACCAGTAAATCATCATGGATAGGTGCAATTAAATGAGCCACAAATCCAACGGCTACTATAAAACTAATAGCAGGCCACTCATAAATAATGGATAGTTTTAAGCGAGCAAGCATTTCTCACCTTTCATAGATTAACCACTTTTAAAGGATATAACATATCTAGCAATACTACAATCCGTTGGGCATCTGGCATACCTGCCACCAGAGTGGATACTATTCATAAGGTTAAAAAATAATTAAAAGACTAAGAGTTAGCTCACTAACTTTCTGTGAAAGATTGACTACCTTTGGTCTCAACACTCATGCGGTGGGGTAATTTTTCCTGACCGATAAGCGGGTCAATCTTGCCCTCAGCAGCTAAGTCTCACCCCGTATGGTGGGGTAGTTTTTCCTGACGTTTTTTTTTGATGACAGAGATACTGCCCAATCAAAATGAAAAAACCAACAATATACCCGAGGATTGTTAGTGGTAGGGCTAGCAGAATGCTAGCCGCAAACACGATGAATGAGAATACTACGGTAGATAAGCAAAAGAGTATCAGCGTTGTAAATGTGCCTCCACTGGTAATAAAAGGCCATAGAAAGCTAAAGAAATAATAAGCAAAGGCAACTGTAGGTACTGCTATCACTATCGCCGCGATGCTTGTCGTGATTTTTTCCGCTAAATCCATGTGAAATCTCTCTTGCTTGAACGTTCAGTATAAATCAAAATGTAGGAAAATCAAACGGCAAAAAGTTACTTATCAGATTAGCAATTGGATCAACCCTACAGAGTGGTTTTACAACTACTTTTACTCGAACAGATAAGCTAATCAAACAGTTAGGCGATAGCTTGCGAAAAGCAAATAAGCGTAATATCAGAACATCAAATAGTATTAAAAAGCTCGAAGAAAAATGCCTAGCTTTACAAGAAAAAATAAAACTAGCGACAGCAAGTGGAGATAAAAAGTTATCCAACTTAAATTTCATTTCTTAGTTTTTAAGTTTTTTATTGACAAATCCCTGCCTTTGATGAGCAGGGATTTTTTTGAAAGACCGCAAGGAGGTCGGTAATTATGTGATCAGACAACTGATAGCATTAAGTGTTTGCCTAGCGCTGCAAGTGATTTTGCTATCGTATCAATCTTGGTAGAGTGCTCGAGATTGGTTATGCGTTGCACTTCTTGCGGTTTAACATGAATACGTTTAGCCAACTCAACGTTTGAGATATTTTGTTTAATCATCTCATTTAGCAAAAGAACCTTGGCATAAACGCTGGCAGGTAATTCCACTAAGACATCGCCTTTTTTAGCTTTGCTTGGAAGTGGCACTGTACGGCGATCTTCGAAGTAAAAATCTAATGCAGTGATTAAGGCATCGTGTGCCATAGCAACTGCGTCTTCGTAGTTGTCGCCGCAGGTAATTGCCTCTGGTATATCTCTAAACGTAACGCTGTATAAACCATTATCTTCTTTTACGAAGGTTGCTGGATAGTACATAGTATTGTTCTCCGTTGTAAGGGTACCTCCCCAATTACAGGAGAGGATTTTTATTTAAGACCTAGTTGCTTTTTTATGGCAATTTCAGTTCCTTTTGCTATCTCTTTGCTAGGATGGCGAGGTAATACTGATTGTTTGCCGTTTAGGTAAAGCTTAAGATGGTTAGCACCTTCTTTTGTTTCTACCCCTTGAGCTTTCAGCCATCTTAAAAACTCACTTTGTTTCATTAAGAAATCCTTAAGTTGTTAAGATAGTTTCATTATAAACAAAAATGTTTATTTTTGTCTCAATCCCCGTATGGTGGGGTAGTTTTTTCTGACTGGAAATCTCTTGCATAAGCGGTGCAGTATGCTTGAGCTTCTCAACAACAGTGTTTAAGTCTTCGGTCGGGATTTCTAGGTAAATATCAATCATGGTCTTGAGATAAAAAAACCACTCAAAAGAGTGGCTGTGGGTTATTCTAACTCAGCTAAATCCGCTTCAAGCATGGCAATGTATTGCTCAACCGTTAGGTTAGGGTCTCCCTGCAAGCGACTGTAAAAGTTAAAGTAGCCAGGCTTAGTGCGTAAATCATGGATAAGCTCTTCTATCTCTGCACGGTCAGGCGGAGGAGGATTGCGAATCATTTCAAAATCACGACGTACAATCTCCTCTGTAGCACGCATATCTTCTTGCCACTCTTCAAGGGTCATGCCCCATTTCTTGGCTTGATGTGCTTGGTACTCCAAAGGCATATCCAATTCGCTTTTAAATGCTTCTTCGTTATCCATCTCATCACTCTTCAACTAGACATATCACTAGGACGTCACCAATTATTTGTCTGCTTTTTACTTTAAATCGGGTCCCAGACTTAAATAACACTTCTTTTTGTTTAGGGTATTTAGACAGTTTTTCAATCACTTTGCCTGTTTTCCCTTTAATTATAAATCGTACCCATCCTTTTTCAAACCCCTGTGGCTGAGTAATTTTACTACTGCTAGTGAAAAAACCTTCTGTGTCTCAATCCCCGTATGAACTGACCCCCATAAGTTGGACACCAACTATGGGGGTTAAATATGAGCAAAAAATATAGTGTTCAACAGAAGATAGATGCCGTATTGCACTATCTAAATAGTCATGATGGTTATAAGCTAACAG
>NZ_JABGBO010000014.1 GCF_013133775.1 Pelistega europaea
CTTTGGCTCCTTCTGTATCAGGTGTAACCTTGATGTTCTTACCAGCCTTAACAGTGGTTGCTCCAGCTGTTTGACGAACTTCGTTAATCGCCTCATTAATGGTTGTCTTACCTGTGCCGCCAATACCACCTTTATTGCCATCACCATCAGCATCGTTAGGATCATCAGCCTTAACAGTGCCATCGTCATTAAACGCAACATCACCAATCAATTTAGCTAATTGGCTACCGTTGATAGCGTCTTCACTCGTTGCACTAATAGTACCAGCCGCTACGTTGGTGATTTTCTTATCACCAGCGTCAATACCATCTTTAGTGATAGATGGAGCGCTGCTATCTTTAGTGCCATCCACCTTAGTGAATTGAACACCATCGGCATCTACCTTGAAGCCAGACTTATCAGTGGCATCCTTATCTGGTGTAGTAAAGGTCGCACTTTGTAAGTTCTCCAAGTTAGCAGCCAGTTTAACAGTCATATTGTTATTACCGTCTGCTACTACATAGATATTATTCGCTGCAGTCTTGTCAGCATTGCTTAAACCATCACCTTCACCTTTTACAGTTAAAGTATTATTTGAGCCTTGCAATTTACCTTTACCATCAGCCTCCTTGTTACCCACAAGATTAACTGCTGATAATGAGTTTTGTTTTAAGTCATTTACTTGGTCTTGTAAACCAGTTTGAACTGAGTATAACTGACTACCATTAACAGCATCAGTAGATTTCTGAGAAACATCACCATTAGCCACATTAGACAATTTAGTTGCTGTCTTAGTGTTGTCACTTGAGCTAACCAAAGAAAGTTTAATTTCATTTGCTTTTGGTTTATTCGCGTCAAGGTCAGCCAATGCTTTAGCCGCACCAGCACCATCAGCATTTGCCGTGATGACGGTATCTGTACCTTTTTCGTACCATTTACCGTCTCTGTACTCTGCTCCAGCCTTTTCTAGTGCTTGAACATCCGCTAATTTATAGAAAGTATCACCCAATTTTGTGACACGATCACCGTCTTTATTGGTATAAACAACAGGACCTGCTGTGCCATCGCGAAGCGCTTCCACTTTATCTACGACAGATCCGCCATCCACACCATCATTACCAGCGTGTCCATTAGCACCATCTTTAAAACCTAACTTCTCTTTAAGATCGTCTAAAGCACCTTTGGTAACGGCTGAATCATCTGTGTCGCCATCTTTGATACCAGAGATAACCACTTTGCCATCCGCTCCGTTTTTACCATCTTTACCAAAGACAACATCACCGTCCGACTCTGTCTTAATAATGGTAGTGGTTGAACCATCCTTTCCATCATTAAGTTTCACGGCTTCAAACGTTGGTTGTTTCTTCATCACCACTTGGATTTCGTTAGTGTCTTTATTGACAACAGTAGCAAGGTTCTTACCGTTATCGTAATCACCCACTTGACCCAAGCCAGCAGTTTTATCTTTCGCACCAATGATACTGATACCAGTACCTACTGGACGATGGATAGTTGTGCCTGCCGCCGCAACGTCTGTTGCTTGTAAAGAACCCTTAAAGTCAAGACCAGCTTGTGCTAGTGCTTGTAAATCACCTAAGGTTGTCACACGGTTAAGCACAGCACCTGACTTGGTTAATAAGCCACCTTTACCGTCTTTACTATCGCCTGCAATCACTTTTTGTGCTGCATCAGCTTCAATAGCATCTGGAGCCTTATCTTTACCAGCAGACGCTGTTGTGTTAGTAGCATTACCTGTTAGGTCTAGTGCACTCTTCACATTGGCTAATGTCGTTGGTGCATTGGTATCGCCGTTTGGATTAACCGCAGATAACATGACTTCTTTAGCCTCAACAACATTGGTCTTATCAGTACCCGCTAATGCCGCTAAAGTTTTACCTTTAAGTGCTGCTTTTGCTGCAGCCTTTTGCTCTGGCTTTAATGAAGTATCAGCATCAATCGCGTCTTCTTTTGCCTTGAGTGCTTCTTCATTAATAGAGCCATCTGCCTTAACAAGGTCTTTGGCATACCATAAACCATCGTTAGCCTTTTCCATACCTGTGACTAGCGCTGGTTTGTAATAATTACCGTTTTCCACTAAGACACGGTTACCGCTTTTATCGGTATAAACCACTGTACCAGCCACACCATCACGAAGTCCTTGGACTTTATTCACGAGGGTTGTACCGTTAAGACCGTCTTTACCTGCAGGACCTGTTTGACCGTTTGTACCAGCTTTACCATTTGTTCCAGGTACGCCCTTGCCGTCAGCATATTCGACTTTGGTAGTACCATTGGTACCGTCAACACCGTTGATACCATCCTTAGCATTGACAGGTACACCAATTTGATCCGCAACGGCTTTTAATTGGTTCACATTGACAGCGTCTTTACCATCTTTACCGTCTGCTACATTAGTTAGACGAGCATCATTCATGCTAATGGTTGGAGTTCCACCAGTTGCAACTGGATCACCAAAGGTAATCGTAGCGGCAGTTGGTTTGTCCGCTGCTGTCTTACCTGCAATAGAAGTCATATTCACAAGCTTGTCTGCTAACTGGATAGTTAAACCATCTTTAGCTGTGTTTTGAATAACCTTGATGTTATTCTCTGCACTAGCAAAATCAGCAGCTGGTGTGCCCTCACCCTTGATAGACAAGGTTTGTGAAAGTGCACGGTGAACAGTCTTGTCATCATTGCCCACAAAGTCTAAACCAGCTTGAGCTAATACATAGAGGTCAGCCGCCGTCGCAACACGGGTCATATCAAGGATAGTACCATCAGCATTCTTAGCCTCCAGTAATTTTTCCACTTTCGCCTGAGCACCAGTCTTAGTCGCTGTTGCATTAGCAAGTTGTTTGTTGGTTGAATCAATATCAACCCCAAAAGCACCCACTAAGTTAGCAAGTGTCACTGGAGTAGCTGTCTTACCATTAGGATCTACAGCAGAAAGAATGACTTTCTCGGGAGCAACGACACCTTTATTGTCAAGGGTGGATGCGTTAGAAAGTTCAGCAAGTGTTTTACCTGTACTTTCCTTGCCTGCTGCTACGTTGCCATAAGCATCCACATCATCCGCATCATACCATTTGCCATCATTAGCTTTTTCCTTGCCAGACACTAAATCAGCTTTATAGTATGTACCATTTTCCACTAAGACACGGCTACCATCTGCCTCGGTATACACCACGGTACCAGCAATACCATCGCGAAGTCCTTGAACTTTGTTAACCACGGTCGTACCACTTAAGCCGTCTTTACCTGCAGGCCCTTTTTGACCGTTTACGCCAGCAGCACCATCTTTACCAGGAACCCCTTTAGAACCATCAGTACCAGCAATACCGCGTTCACCAGTACCATTGTAACCATCAACACCGTTGATGCCATCTGTACCATCAGTACCATTGATTGGAACACCAATCTTAGCGGCTAACTCATCAAGTTGTGCCTTGTTTACAGCAGAGTCATTACCTGTACCCTTAGCCACACCCTTGATTTCTACAGGAGTTGCATTATTAGTACCGCTACCTAGAGTAAGGGTTGGTGCATCAGCAGTACCTCCTGGAGTGAGTGTTACCGCTGGTTTAGTAGTATCCGCCGTATCTTTTAAGGTTAATGCACTAAACTCAGGTTTATCGCTAAAGCCGATAAGAACACCACCAGTCGATTTATCAATACCAGTTAATAAGTTCTTACCAAGGAATTGAGTGGCGATGTCTGTTGCCCCTGTCGCCGTATTAGTAACATCAGCGGCTTTAATCGCAAGGGTATCACCAAGGTATTTCGTCGCTGCCGTACCTTTATTCGCACCGAACTTAATACCTTTGTTCACAGCGGTGATTAAGTCATCAATCGCATCTTTGGTGTCGGCAGGTGCTTCGGTACTACCGCCCTTAACAATAGTATTAAAGGTTGGACCAGTGACAGTACCATCATTACCTACTGTAGCACCTAATGTGCTAGCTAATGCACTTAATTGACTAAACTCAACCGCATCACCATTAGCCGTACCTTTGGCTAAACCATCAATCTTAGCGTTATTTAAGGTAACACTTGGAGTGCCGTTAGCACCAGATGATTCTTTTAAGGTAATCTTAGCCGCTGTATTGCCACTATCTTTAGTCACACTACCCTCAATAGAGGTAATACCTGTTAAGGTATCTGCCATCGTGTAGGTAATCACACCATCAGCCGCTGAAGTGGCGGTGATATTGTCATTTCCTGATAAGAAAGTAAAGCCTTTTTCATGTGAAGTTTGTTTAAAGGCGGTATCTGCACCTGCTTTATAGTTAAAGCCTGCCGAAGCAGCAATATAGTCTTTTAAGATTTTACCTGTTACCAAACCACCCTCATCACCACCAAAGGTATTAGTATTCTTAATCGTTGCTGCATCTTTGGCTTGGTTAAGTGCGATATTTAACTTGCCACCATCATTTACTACGATGATATTATCGCCTTGGTAGGTGGTACCATTAACAGTTGCATCCGCTGTTGTCACATCAAGGGTTTGACCCAAGGTTTTTTCGATGGTCACATTGGTTGCTGCTCCTGCCGTAGCTTCTGTCTTAAATAACAGTTTACCTGCCGCAGCACTTTGTGCCGTAGTACGTAACTCGTTAATCGCCGCATCAATTGTGGTTTGACCTGTACCACCGATACCACCTTCGTTGCCATCAGCATCAGCTGTTTTTGTTGCTGGTGCACTGACTAAGCCAGTAGTAGCATCTACCTTGTAATCCGAACCACCTAAAATACTGCGGATAGACTCAAGTTGAGCACCATTCACCGCGTCTTTACTGTTGGCACCGATTGTACCTGGAGCCACGTTAGTGACTTTAGCATTGTTCATACTAATTTGTGGCTTAGTAGTTGCATCACCATTGGTAAAGCTAATACGCGCTGCATTAGCCGTATCTGCTGCAGCACCAGCACCAATACTGGTAATATTTACAAGGTCTTTAGCCAATTTAAGGGTGAGTGTACCTGCTGTAGTATCCGTACCAGCAGCACCCTCCACAAAGATGTTGTTTGCCGCAGCATTAGCTAATTCTGTAAACGCAGCAGCATCAGTGGTATAACCTGTAATCGCTAACTCTTGTGAAAGCGCACGATCCACTTTAGTGGTGCTGTTATTACCACTAAAGACTAAACCTGCACGTGCTAGCACTTGTAAGTCAGCCGCTGTTGCTACACGGCTCATATCCAATGCTTTCACACCATCTTTACTATTAGCCGCTGAGGTTTCACCTTTAAGAAGGTCTTGTACTTTTGTTTGTGCATCAGATGCAGTGGCTTCTGTAACTGTTTTATTTGGATTAGTAACAGTAATACCAAATGCCCCTGTTAAGTTGGCAAGTGTAATAGGAGTCGTCGTTTTACCATTCGCATTGACGGTAGAAAGAATCACGTCTGTACTTTCTAAGGCGTCTTTATCAGCAGCGTCTGCTAAGCCAGCCAATGTCTTACCTTCTAATACAGCACCGTCTTTTACCCATTTACCCTCAGTGTTCTTAGTATAACCAGCAGTTGCAAGCGCATTTTCATTCAATGTGCCATCTGCTGCGACGAAACCACTCTCATACCATAAACCATCGTTGGCTTTTTTCTTATCAGAAACAAGCCCTTCTGGGTAGTAGTAAGTACCATCTTCAGAGATGACGCGAGTACCTGTTTTATCGGTATATACCACAGGACCTGCTGTACCATCACGAAGTGCTTGAATCTTGTTCAAGATACTTTGACCATTGGTACCATCCTTTCCTGCTGGACCTCCCGCACCATCTACGCCATTCACCCCATCAGTACCATTCATACCAATAGCGTTTTTGACTTCTTTTAATTGCTCCATGTTGACCGCATCGGTATTGTCACTACCTTTCGCAATGCCTTTGAGTTGGACTGGTGTCGCCGTAGTGCCATCACCTGCATCTAGGGTCAAGGTTGGTGCAGTGGCAGTACCTCCTGGTGTGAAAGTCACCACAGGTTTATCACTACCTGCTTCTTGAAGT
Source organism: Pelistega europaea (assembly GCF_013133775.1). Classification (GTDB taxonomy): domain Bacteria; phylum Pseudomonadota; class Gammaproteobacteria; order Burkholderiales; family Burkholderiaceae_B; genus Taylorella; species Taylorella europaea. Next base: position 5,985 of record NZ_JABGBO010000014.1, read on the forward strand.
TTTAAGGCTTCAAATAATGGTTTTTTCAACATTTCAATGCGAAGTGTACCATCATCATTATAGGTGATAAGGTTGTCTGCAAAGTAGTTTGCTGCCTCGTAGCCTGTGCTATTGTATAAAGCACCTGATTTACCCTCAATCTTGATGGTTGAACCAAGTTCTTTATGGATACGATTATCTGCAACTGTGCCATCTTGGTTGCCTAAGATGTCAAAACCAGCCACTGCCAAGGCTTGTAAATCTGCCAAGGTAGCTGCTCGGGTTAGCGTAGCACCGGTAAGGGCATAAATACCTGACTTGGTATTGTTTACAGTATCAATATTGCCGATAACTGTTTGCGCTTGTTCAGTGCTGATAGCCTTATTATTTAACGCAACTTTTTCGTCCTTAGTCGTATCCGCAGCACTGGCTATTGGATTAATACCCAAGGCACTCATTAAGTTAGCTAACTTGATAGGTGTGGTAGTGCCATCTGTACCGACGAGCGAAAGGATAGGATTAGTTGTCGCGGCAGTTGGTGCTGTGGCTGCTGTTGCGCCTGTAACATCATAAGTACCATCTGCTTTGCGTGTAATCTCACTGGTGTTGTACCAAGCACCGCCTGTACCCGACTCGTTAGGCACAACATAGGTTAAGCCCTTAATATCGTTTGGCGCATAGAACTTACCATCAGCCCCTTTGGCTAATACAGTACCATCATCCTTGGTATATACCACCGTGCCTTTAGCGCCGTTTTCAAGGGCGGTAATACGATCACCAAATGAATTATGTTGATCACTATTAATACCCAATAAGTCCGCTAATTGACCGCCTGTTACCGCATCTGTAGAACCTGACTTGATAACCGCATCTTTTAAGCCAGTCAATTTAGCACTGTTGGCTTTAATAATAGGTGAGGTATCAGAACCGTCTGCTGTAACAGTCGCATCACCCTTGTTATAGAAACTTAAACGAGCTTCTGTTGCATCATCTGTAACTGCACGTGAACCACTACCAATAGATTGGATATTTTGGAGTTGTGGATTAAGCGTAAAGTCAATAACACCATCAGTCGCATTATCGTTAACCACGATATTTTGATTAGCAGGGTTTGTTGGACTACCTTCACCACGGAAGTCAAAGCCCACTTGAGACATCACAGAGCGAGGATTATCCCCATTGGTCTTATAGTGCAATTCCGTATTGCTAAATGTACCTGCTGCGATAGCATTTAAGGCATTTTGAACAGCATCTGTTGTTTTAATCACCAACTTAGGCACATCAGTCACGTCGCTACCTGTATAGGAATCTGCTGCATATTCCACAGTGATAAATCCATCGCCTACAAATTTTAAGCCTTTTGTAATAGATTTCGCAGTAAAGGTAGGGTTCGCTGGATCTTTTTCAGTGACTTTATCTCTTTCGTAAGAACCACTATTTTCGTAGCCAGCTCCCGCTGAATCTGTCGTATTGACTAATTCAAGACCTGCTATTGTTGGTTTGTAGTACTTCTCATCCGACGTATTGTAATAGCGAAGTGTGCCATCTGTGGCTTTATAAATGTTATACGTTACTCCTGAGATAGTCTCATTATGATCCACTTGTTTAGTGGCATATTTATCATCAACGAATTTAATATCACCAAGACTTGCTGCTGCATACTCGCTATCCAAAGCCGCTTTTAAGTCTGCTTTCGTTAAAGCCAAACTCCAAGTGTCCCCGTTATAACCATTACCAGCAGTACGTTTCACTTTGATGAGGTTATCGCCTGGATTAGTAAATGCCCAAGGTTCATTAGTGCTGTCTGCTACGGTTGCCGCCTTAATCGTTGGCTTAGCCGCTACTAAAGCATTATAAACATCCACAGACTTAACCACTTTATTGGCATCTGCATGAGTTGAGTTGAAAACACCTGTTGCTTTATTAAGCGATAAAGTTAAATCCGCCGTATTGCTTGCTGATGTCGTGATGTCACCATCGCCTTTGATATTAAATTTGATACTTTCTAGATTCAACGGCTGCTCATTAGTATTACCAGTATCCGCACCTAATTGAATCTTATTATCAAGAAGTGCGTAGCTAGCATTAATTTTGCCACTTAGTGTGCTTTCAAGTTTAGCCTCTGTTACACTGGCATCCGCAATGTTCCCTGTCTTAACTTCACCGGTTCCAATCTTATCTGAAGTGACAGCACCATTTGCTAATTGGGTAGTACTGATACCACCATTCTTAACAGACACCTTGATGCTATCAGTCGTTTTTTCAGTCGTGATAGTGGTGTTATCACCAATCACCCCAAAGACTAAACCATCCTCTTTATCAAAGCTTTGTGTATCTGTCTTATTACCTGCGGTGTCTTTCAAGGCAAAGGTTTGGCTACCTTTAGCGATTGTTTCTTCTCCAGTAGGAATCTTAGCTAAAGCATCTCTCACTGCTTTAGAAAGTGAAAGATTAAGTCCAGCTGTACTGGTGCTTGCCTCAATTTGACTATAAGTATCGGTGATGTTCAAGGTCTGGTTAAGTTTAATAGTTTGACCACTAGTAGTATCTTTCCAGCCTTTAAACACAATACCTGCATCCGCACTGGCAATGCCTGTTAAGCCTAATTTATTTTTCCAAGCGGTAATATCTGCGTCTTCTGTCAAATTCGATGCGTCCAACAAGGCAAACTCACCAGCTAAACTCTCTTTAAGCTTAGTTTTATCTAACGATAAGGTGTAAGCATTAGGATCTAAGTCAGATGTTGTGGCCGCTTTAGTCAACACTAAAGAGTCTTCTCCAGTAGCAAGTTTTACCGTAGTCTTCGCACCTGTGATAGCATTATAGACTTGTTGAGAAGTGACGACTTTGGCAACATCATCACCTGTATTGGTAATAGATGCGGCTTTTTTTAAGGTCAAGGTCACGGTATCCTCTGTAGCATTAGCCGAGATGTCTTTACCTGAGTCTGCTCCTTGGATATTGAACTTAATCTTCTCTGTACTGAGCGCTTGTGCGGTGGTTTCACCTGTATTACCTGCTAAGGCAATGGTGTTATCAGTTAAAGCTGCCGCACCATCCACTTTGCCTAGTGTCGTTTTTACAGCTTCACTTAAATCAAGGCTAAGTTGCCCTGCGCTGGAAGTAACCTTGATGTTTTCAGCGTTATTAGCACCGATAACTGAGAGTTTTTCACCTAGTTTAAGGGTTTGATTTCCAGCATTGTTACCTGCAAATTTAAAGCCTAAGTCAGTAAGAGCTGTCTTAGCATCTGTAATCTTGGAGTCTACTTGACCTACGGTAGCAGCATCATCATTAGCTTCCCCGTTTTCTACGTGAGTAATCTTATTACCACCATTGTCAAGACCGGCTGTAGTTAAGCTCACCGCATGGCCGCTCTCTGGGGTAATTGTCACTCCAGAACCATTAATCACGGTAGTAGGCTCCGCACCAGCACCATCATTACTAAAGGTGGCTGATTTAAGATTAGTGAGGTCTTGGGCTAATTGAATGAGTAACTGATTAGTCGATGCAGTAACACCGATGTTATTACCTGTTGATAAACCAGTTTTCGCACCACCCTGGATATTTAATGATGTACCAAGTTTTTGTGCTGTTGCCGTACCTGCATCACCACCAAAGGTAATCGCACCAAGTGCTTGATTCCATTTATCAACATTAGTACCAATATTAGAAGCATCTACCTTAGCATACTCTGTTGCTAAGTTTGTTGTGCCTGTAATCGCTTTTAATTGCGCATCATCTAGGGCAACGGTAAAGGTTTTCTTACCATTTGCATCGGTTGCACTAGTAATATCCAAGGCAGAAGAAGGTTTTGTGGTGGATTCGACGACGTCTACTAAACCTGTAATAACGCCTTTACCGTCAGCAGTGATGTTATCTAACGCCACATTCGCTTTACCCGCTAAATCAGTAGTTGAAGCGGCGTTATCTAGTTTGGTTTTCGCGTCTTCGGTGAGTGAAACTTTAACACCCTTGTCAGTCGTGGTGGTTTGGATGTATTTGTTAGTACCTGAAGCGCCAGCACCATCGCCTTTAATATTAAATTGACCGCCTAACACGATGTTTTGTACATCGCCACTATCAGCACCGAAGTTTACCCCTGCCACAGCCAAGGCTTGTAAGTCTGCTGCGGTGGCGGCGCGATTAAGCTCAGCACCTTTCATCGCAAATAGACCTGTAGCGGGATTTGTAGTGGGGTCTGCGCCTGCTGGTGCTCCTAGGGCATTATCCGCTGCTTGTTTGGTAATTGGCGCACTAGCATAGCTTGCAGGAGTAATACCCAACGCACTCGCCAAATTACCTAAAGACACAGGAGCCACTGTCTTACCATCTGGATTAACCGCAGATAAAACCACCTTATCGCTTGCTAGCGTTTTATTGCCTCCTGCTGCTGTATTCAATTCCGCCAATGTAGAACCTGACGCATCCGCAGGATTTTTTAGGCTACCATCAGGATTGACGTTGGCCGCATCGTACCATAGACCGTTATCCGCTTTAACTTTGTCTTTAACAAGGTCTTTATTGTAATATACGCCGTTTTCAACTAAGACACGATTGCCGCTTGTATCGGTATAAACTACAGTACCTGCTACACCATCACGAAGACCTTGGATTTTGGTATCCATAGGAGTGCCGTTTAAGCCGTCACGACCTGCAGGACCTACTAGTCCTGGTGTGCCATCAACACCATCTTTACCACCTACACCTGAGTCACCAGGAACGCCTTGAGCACCTGCTGCGCCAGGCGTGCCTGGGGTACCAGCGATAGTTTGACCGTCTTTACCCGAAGCACCATCAACCCCGTTGATTGGACCATCGCCTACTTTATCCACAAGTTTGCTTAGTACGGTATTGGTCGCAAAAAGTTGTGAACCGTTGATGGCATCAGTTGATGTCGCAGAGATAACACCAGCGGCAACGTGTTGGATTTGACGTTCTGCGCCAGCACTACCGACAGCGAAGACAGAGCGTTTTTGATACTCTGTTTGAGCGGTTCGATATGCTTCACGAGCTTTGGTTGCCTCATATTTTAAACCTGAAGTCTCTCCCGATCCATCAGCACCAAATATCTCATCGTGCAATGCCATTGCTTCCGGTGTAGTCTTATCCTGCATACGGTCATATTCAAGATTTTTGGTTGTATATAGAGTAGCAGCGTCATTTGCCGCTTTTTGCAACTCAGCAATCTTTGCTGTATCTTGAACGACTAAAGCAGCAGCAGAACCATTGCCAATAGCCCATGGACCATCACTATGGACAGCATCCGCAGTTGAACCGCTACCAATCGCTACAGAACTCGCACTATTAGCCGTTGCATTTTTACCAATAGCAATACTATTCGTTCCTATAGCCCCTGTTCTTTCATCTGAACCATCGTAATTGTCGGGATTAGTCGGAGTATTGTCTGCGTCACTATTAATATTTACCCAGTTCACTCCTGCATTAGAAATCTCAGATTGAAGACCAGTGATAACAGAATACAGTTGTGAGCCGTTGATGGCATCGGTTGAGTGCTCACCAATTAAACCTGCTGACACCCCTTGAAGACGACGGGTTTGGAAAACACCTGCTGTCGAGGTACTTGCAATGCTGACTACCCCAGCGACACCTCCTGCAGTACCTTCTGCTGCACCACCGAAGAAATTAAAGGTTTTTCCACCAATAGTAGCAGAGGTATAAGGATCACCGCCTAACCCTTTTGAATAGGCATTATCTCCAACACCAGCAACGTAGTATGAACGATTACCTAAGAACACTGAATTTGCTTGTGAGGCAGTAACATTATTACCCAATACAAGTGTGTTACTAACACTGATTTTGTTGCTATTACCAAGAATAAAGGAATTGCTTACCCCTGTGCCTGTAATCGTATTGTCATTACCAATCGCAAATGAACTATCCGCATCAATGAAACTTGGATCACCAAAGGCACCTGATTTATTGCCTGAAATATAGTGCCCAACACCAATCGCAATACTACTCTTACCTAGAACCTGATTAGCAGTACCAATAGCAATAGAATCTTCTGCCTCTGCAGAATTTGCTCGATCCACAAGAGGTGCTGAAAGATCGGCATTATTACGCCCCTTACCGCTAGAACCAATAGAAACTGAACGACTACCGCTGGCTTGTGTTTCATAACCCATAGCCACAGCGTGATAACCCACACCGTCGTCGCCTACATTGTTAGGTTTTGTTGCATCAGTACTAGCAGTAGAAATAGTGTTATCTGATTTACGAATACCTGTGGTCGCTTTCCAACCAAAAGCTAAGCTGTCTTCACCTTTTGCTCCATCATTTTTGAAGTTGGTGTTTTCAGTTTTTTCCTTAGCTGCTGCCTCATCTGTTGTCAAGACACTAGCTACGGTAGTAGCTGAACTATCATTATTGAATGCTGTCTCTAAGTTAGTAACAGTCTCATCATATTTGGTTTTATTAACCTCTGCTACTGCACCATTAAGTGCTGTTTCAATGGCATCTAATTTTGCTGAAACGGTCTCAAAGGTTTTTCCATCAAATGTACCATACTGGGTATTCAATGCATCTATACGAGCTTTGATTTTGCCAAGAGCATCATTATCAATTTGTTCACCATTATATTTTTCACGAGCAAGAAACCCTAAATATTGTTTTCTTAATGTGACGTACTCGTTGTAGTCTTTGGTCTTATTGACTGCGTTAGCTACTTCACCAGCTTTACCCTTCTTACTCTCAACCGATAAATATTGGAATAAGCCAGACGAGTTCTCAGAACCCGTAATGTTACTGATACGTTCGTCTAAGGTTTTTAATTGCGCCACGTTCACCGCATCAGAGTCACGATAACCAGAAGCCACATTGGTAATACGACGTTCTTGGTTAATCGCCCCCACAGAAATCACCCCAGTTGCAGCAGAGGTTGGGATAGCAATCGCCCCCGTAGCTACCCAACCAGGCTCATTCAAATATTCCACTTTGTAATCAGTTCGAGAATTTACGCCGAGCGCTACAGAGTTTTCAATACCTGATGCTTGAGCAGCGTTACCCACTGCCATGGAGTTTGCGGAGGTAACCGACGCTAATCGCCCAATAGCAGCAGAATTGCTTGCCGATGCTGAAGTTTTAGCTAGGTTACCAAAAATAATAGAGTTTTCACCCTCAGCACGAGAGCCCACACCAATCGCAATGGCATTTTTAGCCGTTGCTTCTACACGAGACCCCATACCCACAGCGGTAGCCCCTTGTGCCAATACAGCAGTCGCATAGCCTAATGCAGAACTGTTGCGACCATTGACGTAGGCATTAACACCTAATGCTACTGCATTGCTCGATTCATCTGTCGCATGAGATTGTGCACCAAAAGCAATAGAAGAACTACCGTCTGCTATAGAAAGATAACCAAACGCCATTGAGTTGTTTTTAAGGGCAAAGGCATAACGACCCATAGCGATGGCATTTTCTGCTTTGCCACTGGCTGAGTTAGTATCCTTATTTTGAGTAGTGGCATAAACGGTACCATTAGAGGTGGTTAAATAGGCTTTTGACGTATCTTGACTATAGAGAGTATTACTGGCTAGTTTTGCCTCTAATTGTGCTAAAGCAGTCTTCACAGTTGCCTTATATGCACCATCAGCGGTCTCGTCAATATCTCCAGTTGTGTCACTTACTAAAGGCGTGTTATGGAGACTTTTGAGGGTAGTATTCATGGCAGTATAGAATGCAGGGTCAATCTGGGCTGCGGCACCAGTACCATAACCTAATGCCAAAGAACCTGTACCCACTGCTTTTGAGTCATAACCGTAAGCAAATGCCCCTGTTTGAGTTGCTTCCACCTTATTACCAATTGCCACAGAGTTAGGTGCAAATACATAAGAATTTTCACCTACAGCAGTCGCCCCTTTTGCTGTGTCTGCCACAAAGGCACGGATACCCACTGCAGTCGAACGGTCAGCTAGGGCAAAAGAGAGTGCCCCCAATGCTGTTGATACATCACCACCTGCTAGGGCACGAGAACCAATTGCAATAGACCCTAGACCTGCGGCATAAGTTGGTGAGTAGATAGCGTTACCGTTTCTGTATTTATTACTAAAATCTTGTTGCGATAGAAAAGCATTTCCTCCCCACAATTTTTGATAAAATTTAGTAATGGTCTCATCTGGCAACACGTCACGATAATCACTTGCTGTTCCATCATTATTTGTTGCTACGTCATCGTTACCGATAGCGATAGAGCTGTTGCCTGCTGCATATACGTCGCCCCCTATAGCTAATGATTGCTTTACTGCTCCTGAGGTCGAACCAAACACCATGGCCTGTGAACCAATAGCTTTACTACCATAACCTACGACCACAGAACTTGCTTCATCCTGATGAGTAGTGATGACTTTTGATGCTGCACCTAACACAATGGATTGTTGCTGGTTTGTAGTGGCACTATTGCCGATGACTACGGCTGAAGTTGGTGTACGATATTTTGTCCCATTATCGGTGTATTGATAAGCATAAGCTTGCGCATCTTTACCAATGGCAACCGCATTGGCACCATCAATTAGGGCGTTATATCCAAGTGCCACACCACCTTCTTGTTTGGCTTGGGCTGCCACGCCAATAGCGATACCATACTGAGAATTTACCCAAGCATCATAACCAACGGCGACTGCGTTTTGTGCTGATATACATTTAATATCATCACCTGTATTGCCCCCATTCCCAGTTCCATCACCTGCCAAATTCACAGTGTATTTACCAGTACAATCTAGATAACCCGCAGCTGCAACTATTTTATAGTTTTTTGTTACAGGATAGTCATCAGCCCAAGCCACAGACGGCATTCCTACTACAGCCATCATTGTGGCAGCAAACAGCGGTGCCAATGTCGCTCTACGCACCGTCCCTGTCGCACTCACACCCTCGACGCTTGATTTCTCTTTCGAGTGACTATTGGTCAACTCAGAAACCGCCATAAAAATACCACGTGCTTTGTTAAAAATGACACGATAAATCTTATTCATTCAATTTCCCCTAGAATGAGATTGCGACGAGCGGCTTGCTTGGGTGTACAGCGGAATGCTTGGACCTAAGAGCAAGATGCTTGGGCAATTGGTAATAATTCAAAAATTTAAAACCTAAAAAACCTTGCTTGGTCAGCAGAGGAAGTGTCATGTATGGGTAGTTTGGAGGCTATTTGACGAAAGAAAGTTTTCTCTAATCATTAGAGCAAACATTTCTCACGACATAAGTGACGGAAGATATTTCCGTCGGAGGGGGGTAAAGTAAATCAGTCAAAAGTGACTTTTAAAAATTGAATGTATTATCCACCAATGTTACTTGAGATATTTGGTTTTTTAATTGGTATGTTAAAAGTATGTGAATAGAGCCACATTGAACATGTGGCCTGTGGTAAATGTTGAAAAAAGAAATGTATTAAAGGGATTTTTTGCACTGCTGAATACCTAATTTAATTTTGAAGGAAAGTTCACCAAGCAGGTTATAAAGCTCGACGGAGAAACTATCCGTCGAACTTTACTTCAATGAATCTGAACTAGATTTGTCAATCCAATTGGTAAAAGTTTCTTTGTTGTGTTAACTACTTCTTTGCAAATCAGAGAGAAAACCCATTGCCATCTCTCATTACTCTCTTGCCAATCTAACAGGCAGACGTGGGCTAATCAACTATTCAATTTCTCTGTAACAAAAAGCCTTAATGTCAAAAAAGTGAATACATTCACCAATGCTTTTCTCAAAAATCATTGAATCGGAAAAATTAGCACTTAATACAGTTTCAAAATAAAAATATACGAACTTGAATTAGTTATTTTTCGTATAAAACCCCTAAATTTCACTAAACTATTTAATATGTTTGTTGCAAGATAAACACACCATATCTTCTTTACATAAAAACTTGACCAAAACTGAAGGTTTTCTTGAAAACAAGAACTAGAGAGGATATCAAACTTTACATCATTCAAAATCTAGCTATATGGTGCTTTCCAGCCATCTCACTATAATCTACATAGCTATGGCTTGGTTTTCAAATGAAAAAAAAAAAAAATGACCTGTTTGTTAGGGTATAAATAAGATGTCAATATGTAAAATAGTGTAATCCGTATATACCATTATTTAAGTTGTGGATATAATTTGCATGTTATTTTGTCAGCAATGTGTAGCTGTCATGATAATGGATGAAAAATTAACACAACAGATTTACAAAACAATGTAAGTTTGGTGGATAATTTTTCGATATGTAGTTTTGATGTGAGAAAGTTACTAAAATACTCACAAGGGGAAAGATAAAAACGTTTAGTTTAGTGTGACAAAACATAATACTACCTAAACTTGATGAAAAAAGTATGACAGTATGACGGATAGTTTCTCCGTCATATGCTGTTGTTTTTTTGAAGGTATTTGAAGTATTTTTTAAGTAATTCTTAAAGAAGTCTTGCTTTTTACCCCCCCTCCGACGGAAATATCTTCCGTCGCTTATGTCGTGAGAAATGTTTGCTCTAATGATTAGAGAAAACTTTCTTTCATCAAATAGCCTCCAAACTACCATACATGACACTTCCTCTGCTGACCAAGCAAGGTTTTTTAGGTTTTAAATTTTTGAATTATTACCAATTGCCAAAGCACTTTGCTGTTAGGTTCAAGCATTCCGCTGTATACCCAAGCAAGCCGCTCGTCGCAATCTCATTCTAGGGGAAATTGAATGAATAAGATTTATCGTGTCATTTTTAACAAAGCACGTGGTATTTTTATGGCGGTTTCTGAGTTGACCAATAGTCACTCGAAAGAGAAATCAAGCATCGAGGGTGTGAGTGCGACAGGGACGGTGCGTACAAAAGGGTTTGCGTTATCGCCTTTATTTGTGGCGGGACTTATTTCTGCAGGTATTTTGGCTCCTGGTAGTGCTTCTGCTTATAAGTATTATGATGGTCAAGTTTATACATGTGATGGACATATTTCTGTCGATAATCCTACTAATTATAGCGGCGATGATTGCACCCTACCCGCAGGCAGTGTTGCATTGAATTTAAAATCAGACACCAAAAAAGAAATAGGCACAGTAGCTAGTTATGCTGTTGCTATCGGCTATGGGGCTGTTATGGACACTGCAGCATGGCAATCTGTGGTTATTGGCAACAACACTTCAGCTTATGCAGAAGGCTATGGTGCAGGTAACGGCGACCTTTATGGTTTAACGGCTGTCGGTGCAGAGTCCAAAGCACGAGGACAACAATCTACAGCAATAGGTAATCGAGTTGGCGCTCGTAAACAGTCAACAGCTATTGGTAATGACGTATATGCAGCAGGCTACAGCTCTATCGCTATCGGTAACGATGACGTAGCAACAAATAATGATGGAACAGCAAGTGATTATCGTGACATGTTGCCAGATGCGACCATTACTAAATTTTATAAAAAACTGTGGGAACGAGATGGTTCAACCACTGGTGCAGGAAGAGATGCTTTTCTATCGGAACAAGATTTTGCTGGTAAATACAGAAGCGGTAACGCTGTCTACTCACCAACTTATGCCGCAGGTCTAGGGGCTATTGCGATTGGTTCTCGTGCCCTAGCAGGTGGTGATGTGTCAACAGCACTAGGGGCATTGTCTTTTGCCCTAGCCGACCGTTCGACTGCAGTAGGTATCCGTGCCTTTGTGGCAGACACGGCACAAGGTGCGACCGCCATGGGTGAAAACTCTCGTGTTTATGCCGCTAACTCTGTTGCAGTAGGTAATAATACCGAGGCAGGAGCTACAGGTTCATTTGCATATGGTTATAACGCCAAAGCAGTAGGTCAAGGTTCTCTTGCTTTAGGTTATGGTGCTATTGCAGCCGCTCAATTAGATACAAACGCATACAACAACCTCAATACGTTGCTCAAATGGATGCACGAGGATAATCGTCTGATTAATCCTGATGGCTCTCAAAATCCAAACTCAGATTTCAGTACAGGGATTACAGGTAGTACCCAAGTATTAACGGCTTTACTGAACGGGGAAACTGTCAACTACCGAGATGCCTTAAGAAATATGATTAAACTCAAATATTCTAAAAAAGGTGTAGTGCTCACTGATGATCAAGCTGAGACAAAACTGACAGAGCTTCTTACTAATATTCCAAAGGTTGTGACAGATGCAGAATTTAATTTTAATGAAGGTGTCACAAGTAATACACTATTTACATATAACAATAACGAGTATTTAAATATCGGTAGAAAATCCATTAAATCCATTGCCAAAAATCAAGATGGTGGTGCAGATGTGGTGAATGCCTTGGCCATTGGTCGTCATACCTTTGCGTTAAAATCTAATACCATTGCGATGGGGTATTCAACGATTGCAGATGGCAGCGGCTCCATTGCAATAGGTTCCTATGCACATGCTACCGACAATGCACCTGCATCATTAGTACTTGGGGTAAATGCCTATGCCAATGCGGCTAATGCATTAGCGGTGGGCTTTTCTTCTAATGTATTTGGTAATAGAGGTATGGCGATTGGTATGGGAGCTCTGGTTAGCCATAAGGGTAGCGACGGAGCTGCGATTGGTTTAGGAGCGCAAGCAGATGCCGCAGGAGCAATGGCTATTGGTAACAGTTCTAACGCTACCTTGAGAAACTCTGTAGCCATTGGTTATAGAACAATCACTGACTATACTGAAGAAGAGTTGAGTAAGGCAGGTTATGCTCCTAAAGGGACGATTGCTATTCCAACCATCAAAGGTAATGGTGTTATTTCTGTGGGTTCTACTACAGAACCTCGTCGTATTGCGGGTTTAGCCTCTGGTCGCTTGGATACGGATGCGGTGAACGTGGCTCAATTGCGTAGTTTAGATGAAAAATTTGAGCGTCAAATCGCTAGTCTTGGTGATGACCAAGGGGCTAACTTCCTTGCTGTGGATAAAACGAATGCGACCAGTGAAGGGGGTAAATTAGCCGCTAAATTCTCTCAATCTTCAGACTACAATCGCTATGTTCGTCTTAAAACCATGTTAGTGGGTTTTGATTTAAGCAAGACATTGACGGACGCAGAGTTTGATGAGGATGAGCTTGCAAAATTCAGACAAGAAGTCGAAGACCTTGGTAATAAGTATGGTAATACGAACGCTGGCAAAATTAGTGCGACAGCCACTTCGCTTTCAGGGTTAGATGCTGAAATTGCAGCAGCTAAGGCACAATTAGACCAAATGCCTGAAAATACAGCAGATGAAATCTCAGCAAAAGAAGCCAAACGTATTGAATTATATACGGCTATCCGTAATAAGATTCAGACAGCAGGTGAAACAGACTCTGCACGTGCTTATGGTGAATATACTGCTGCACAATTAGAAGAAGCCCGTGCAAGCTCCAACTTTGACAATGAAGGGGCTCGAGGCGATGATAGTATTGCCTTAGGTTTTAAAGCAAGTACATCCGCTAAAAAAGCAGATGGCTCTTATGACGATACACAAAAAGGGGCTCGTGCCATTGCCATGGGTTTTGAAGCACAGGCAAGTGCTGATGAGGCTATTGCCATCGGTACCAAAAATAAAGTCACTGGTGCTAAATCTATCGCCATTGGTTATGGTCATACCGTGAGTGGTGCTAATTCTGGTGCGTTTGGGGATCCAAGTACAATTTCTGGTACTGGCTCTTATGCTGTGGGTAATAACAACACTGTCAGCGCTGACAATACCTTTGTGTTGGGTAGCAATGTGACAGCCGATACAGCACGCTCTGTTTATTTAGGTGATAAAACAGCGGCGATTGCTAAGGGTGAGGTTTCTGCTGGTAAGACAGATGATGCTTACAAGTCTTTTGTACTAAAAGATAATCAGGACAAAGTGTTGTTGACACTAGGTTCTGATACTGAGACGACTAAATCGTTTGCCGGCAATACACCTATCGGTGTAGTGACTATTGGTAGCGATACAGAAACCCGTCGTCTTCAAGGTGTGGCAGCTGGTTTAATCGGCGCTAATTCGACCGATGCTATCAACGGTTCTCAACTTTATGCTGTGATTAGTGGGCTTCAATCTTATGTCGCGGATGCCACTAAAAATGCAGGCGTAAACTGGTTTAATGTAAACAGTACACGTGATTCTAATGCTAATGATAGCACTCGCGATAATAACAATAAGACAGCTACTGTGACAGGTGCTTTAGGTAAAGATACTATCGCGATTGGTAAAAATGCGACAGCGGGTGCTAAAGATGTTGAAAACACAGATGATAATGAAGCAAGAGATAACGCTGTTGCCATCGGTTTATCAGCTCAAGCGACAGGGGCTTCTTCTGTTGCATTAGGTCAAGGTACACAAGCTTCTGGTGCTAATGCCACTGCATTGGGTCAAGGTGCTAAAGCGATAGGTTCAAATGGAGCTACTGCGGTTGGCTTTAATGCAGAAGCGCAAAAACAAGGCTCTGTCGCGATTGGTCAGTCTTCTTCAGCCAAAGTACAAGACGCTGTGGCTATTGGTAATGGTGCTCGTGTTGCTGCAGCAACGGATACTGAGAGTGTCGCTGCACCTAATGGCAGTGTAGCGATTGGTAGTGGTTCAGTAGCGGGTGCTGTCCATAGTAATGGTCCATGGGCTATTGGCAATGGTTCTGCTGCAGCTTTAGTGGTTCAAGATACTGCGAAGATTGCTGAGTTGCAAAAAGCATTCGATTCAGCAGATGCTCTATATCGCGCAAAATATCGTGAATACTTAGCAATACAAGACAAAGAATCACCTGAGGCAAAAGCTCTTCTTAAAGAATTAAACGGAGAAGATAATTTAGGGGAAACTTCAGGTTTAAAATATGAAAAAAATCAAGCAGCCAGCGCACTAGCAGCCGCTCAAGCGGATACTTCATACAATAGCCGCTCAGTCTTTGCTATCGGTAGTGCAGGCAACGAACGTCAAATCCAAAACGTTGCTGCTGGTGTAGTATCAGCAGACTCAACCGACGCCATCAACGGCTCACAACTTTACTATACAAACAAATACCTTACTGACTTAGCTGAAAGAGCGGGTCTTGATGGTAAACCAATTAACGGTATTGATGGTGCTCAAGGTAAAGATGGTACTGACGGCACTAACGGCACAACCATTGCTGGTGCCGACGGAGCTAAAGGCGATGCGGGTCGTGATGGTATCCCTGGTGACTCTGGTATAGGTGGTGCTAATGGTGCTGACGGTACACCGGGTCTTGCAGGACCTGCTGGTCGTGATGGTCAAAGCGATACTACTTTAGCCAACAAAGTCCAATCATTACGTGATGGTGTGTCAGGTACTGTGGTTTATACTGATACCGCTGGCAACCGTGTATTAGCAGAAAATGGTAAATACTACAAAACTGATTTAGTTGCTGGTAAGGCAAAACATACTGATGGTTTATGGTATGACACAACTGACTTTAATAATGATGGTACGTTAAAAGATACCGCTAAAGGTAAAGGTAAATCTCTTGACCAGTTAAATAAAGCGCTTATTGCAGAAGCAACCAAGGATGCTAGTGGCGATGATGCGATTGCGGAAGCAACTAAAAATGCTACCAAAGCGATTGAGAATACAGATGTGATTCTCTCAGCAGTGAACCCAGATGGTAAGACTGCGACACCAGTAACTTTAGGCAATATTGCTAGCGTATTGAATATTCCTGCGGCAACACCAATCACAGACGCAACGACAGCGGCAGGTTATGTAGGTAAACCAGCTCAAGGCGAAACAAAAGCATCTGGTCTTTTTGCCCTATCAGGCGCTAACCTTAACCGCGTTGTTACTGCAGCGGATTTACAAGCCTTAGCGGTAGCGGGTATGAACTTCGCTGATCGTGTTGGTGGTTCAGTCAATATCCCATTAGGTGGTGTATTAAATATTTATGGTGATGGTTCAACACCAGCTACTACTGAAGGTGGTAAAGCAACAGATAAATATATCACCACAACAGCAGCTAATGGTGCGATTACCATTAGCTTAACCGACAAGGTAACTAGCAAATTAGATAAGTTGCCTGAGGATGTTACTGCTGACATCGCTAAGAAAGCTGATAAGAGCCAAACCATTAAATTGAATTCAAATGGAAACTCTACTACTGCTCAAACATTAGGTCAAACGGATGGTATTGCCTTTGGTGTGAAAGGTGATAGCACAACCATAGAAACCTCTGGTTCTGGTAGTGATATTACTGTTAAGGTAAAAAATGGGGGTATTGGTTCAGACCAATTAGCGGGTGATGCTGTTATTACAGCCAAAATTACAGACAAAAATGTAACCAAAGCAAAACTAGCCGAGGATGTACAAGAAACTTTAGACAATGCTGCAGCATTGGCAACCAATACGGTGAAATTATCTGGAAATTCAGGTAGCACTGCTACACAACAGTTAGATAAATCAGGCGGACTTGAGTTTACCATTAAAGGCGATACGGCAGGGGATATTTCAACATCAGCATCGGGTAGTGCAGTTTCTTTAACGCTAAATAAAGCTACAACGGTGACTAATGAGGCTGATAAGAAGGATAAAGTGGTTACTTCTGGTGCGGTTTATGATGCGATTAATAAGGCAAAAACTACCGTAGCTTTAAAAGCAGGTGAAACAGCACTTGAATTGGATAGTAATACAACAAGCGGTGCTAACGCCTATACCTTGTCGTTGAAAAAAGAGGGTATTACTACGCTATTAAACGACACATTTGCGAAAGCAGATGCAAGTAATATTAAAGATGATAAGGTTACGAAATGGAAAGAGGCACTAGGTATTACAGGTGTAGCTTCCAATACTTCCTATATTAATTTTAAAGGCACAGGGGAAAATAGCGCTGATGCTAAGGTAACATTAGATCAAACCTTAAGTATTGATGGCGGTGATGATTTAGTAGCAACGACAACGGCGGCAACGACAGGAACGTCTACTTCACCGGCTAAATTAGCGTTAGCTTTATCTAAAGCTGTAAAAGATAAACTCGATAAAATTGATAGTACAAAAGATTATGTGACCACAGAGCGTACTATCGAATTAACAGCTGATAAAAATACTTCAGCAGGTGCTAAATCACTAAAAGACAATGTTAGTTTTGCGATTAAAGGCGGCGCAGGTATTGAAACAAAAGGTAGCAGCGATGGCAGTATTTCTATTGCAATTAAAGATGCGGGCATTACTGCAGATATGCTAGGTACAGGTGTTGTTACAAAAGATAAGCTTGGTGCTAGTGCGGTAACAACTGATAAGCTTGCAGCTAATGCGGTTACTAATGAGAAAATCCAAGATAGTACGATTACTAAAGAAAAACTCGCCTTTAGTATTGACGATATGGATACCGTGTCAAAAGCGACTATTGAATTCCAAGGCAATACTAAAACAGGAGAAACTTTAGCCTCTAGCACAGGCAAGAAAAATCTTAAAGATAGCCCTATCTTTAAAATTGTAGGTGATACAGCAGAGGGACAAGGGGATATTACGGCGATTGCAGCCTCGGATAATACTATCACTTTAAGTTTAAATAAGATTTTAGCGACAACTGGTATTACAAGTTCTGCAACTGGTGTGGTAAGTGGTAAAGCGGTGTATGCCGCAATTAATGCAGCGCGTCCAGTCATACAACCAGCAACTGCAGCTGATAGTGAAACATTTAGTACAGCAGATGACAATTGGAAGTTCACTAATCAGAAAGACAACTTGATTAAAGTTGTAAAATCAGAAGCAGGAACTGGTATTAAAGGCGATACTTGGGGCATTGCATTAACCAAGAAAATGTTAACGGATGCGTTGGATGATACCTATATTAATAAGGGTAATACGACGGGTACGGGTATTACGTTTGTAGATGATCATCAGACTGTATCCTTAGAGCAGGCTACAAAAGTAATTGATGGGACTACATATAAGTTATACACCAGAAAACCAGATGGGGTCGCAAGCCAAACCTATTACATAGAAGATGGTTCTAATAAGGCTTATGTCATTGATCCAAAAACTGGAAATTTAAAGCAAGCATATTCTGGGATTACACTAGGGAATTATGAAGCCATTCAAGTGGCAACAGGTACAGCAACTGACGCACCTGTTTCGAAGACCATTGATCTTGGTAAAGGACTCAAATTTGAAACGGATGGGTATATTTCAGTAGACTATCTTCCTGGAGATGATACTTATTCAGAGGCAGATGGTGTGCAAGAAGCTCCTAAACTTCGCATTGGTGCAAGTTTGGCCGTCAAAAATGCGATTCGTTTGATGAATGATGGTTTATTTAATGGTAGCAGCATTGCCTATAAAGTTAATGGAACAGCGCCAGACCAATATGTTCCATCCAGTGTTGGTTTTGATTTCCGTGGTGAAACACCAACTAGCGGTAGAGCTTTACCAACTTCTAATCAAAATATCACAGTCTATTTACCGAGTGGTACAGATTCTAACCCTGGTGTAGTGAACTTTTCACTTGATTCTGAGTTGCAGAATATGACCTCTATTGGCAGTGGTTCACGTGGTACTACTGATGATACAGGAGCTACTAAAGAAGCTCGCTTAACCTTTAATAGTGCAAAAGTAGAAAGTGGTACTAATGGTCAGCCAGGTTACACACCAAAACAAGATGCAAGTATTGTGGCGAACGATGTGAAACTCACTGGTTTAGCTGATGGTGTGATTGAAGCAGGTTCTAAAGATGCGATTACAGGCGGTCAATTATCCAAAGCGCTTGGTATCAATAATAATGAACACAACAGCATTGGTGACCGTATCACTAAACTAGAGCAAGGCTTAAAAGGCACTGTCGTTTATACCGATCAAGACGGCAATCGTGTGGTGAAAGCTGGCGACAACTTCTACAAATACGAGGATGTCAAAGACTATTACTATGATACTCAAACAAATAGCTGGTATGGCGCTTGGGATAAAGAAACCAATCAACCAGTTGGTGACGCGAAAATTGTAACAGCAGTTAGCAATCCAGAGGATATTTATCTCTCTTTAGTGGATAAAAACGATGCGAATAACAACACCTTAACCACACCAATTGCCTTAGGTAATTTACTCAGTGCGTTAGGAATTGTGACTACAGGCACTACAACTAGTACGACAGATACTGAGTTAGCAGGTAGTCCGATAACTAAAGACGCAGCACAAACTGTTATCGGTAAAGTTGCTGCTGAGAGTGAGTCTGCCACTGGATTATATGCGAAACAAGGTCGTGTTCTTAATCGTGCAGCCACTTTAGCTGATTTACAAGCGGTCGCGATGGCAGGCTTGGATATCTTAGGTAACCAAGAAGATGATAGCAATAAAGACAACCGCATTCGTAAAGCCTTAGGTTCAGTATTGAATATCGAAGGTAAGGCAAATACGAAGTATGTAACAGCCGCTACGGTGCCAGATACACGTGCAGAGAATACAGTTTATTCTGCAGAATACAGTGCCAACAACCTTATCACGCATAATGATAAGGGAACATTGCGCATTGAAATGTTGAAAAATCCATCATTTACAGGGGTAACCTTGGATAATGATAAAGACGGTGCTGATAAAGCGAAAGTGACCCTAACCCCAAGTAAAGTCACTGAAACGAGTGGTACAAATGCAGTAACGCATAGTGTATTGAATCTTTCTAATGGTGAACCCGCAGGTGATGACGGTAAAGGTGACGATGTTCAAATCCGAGGAGTAGCTGCTGGAACAAGTGCAGACGCTGCAGTGAATCTTGCCCAATTACAAGCGTTAGAAAATGTCGTTGGTAAACCAGGACAAGATGGGGCTAATGGTGACAGGGGTCCAGCAGGTCACGATGGCACCAACGGCCAAAGCCTGTTTAACCAAGTTGATGCGTTGCGTAATGGATTAGCAGGTACTGTGGTTTATACGGATAAAGACGGTAAACGCCTCATTTCTGCTGACGGCAACTACTATTATCGCGATGTCATTACAGAGGGCTATGTAAAAGCGAATGATGGTAGGTGGTATCTTGCAGGTGATGTAGAGAACGGCATACCAAAAGCAGGTAAAGAAGGTGAAGGTAAGACTTTAGCTGAGTTGAATACGGCATATATTGGAAAAGCAGAAGGGAATCAATCACAATTTGTTGATGCGTCAAATGTTATCCTTTCTACAGTAAATGCTGATGGTACAACCACTAAACCAATTCAATTAGCGAATTTGGCAAGTGCTTTAGGGGCGACTTTAACTGGTACACCACAAAAAGATACAACAGCACCGTCCAGTAAGGATGCAGATGCTATTGTGGCGAACTTGCTTAATGGTAAAGCTGGTAAAACTACAAATTCAACTGATAAGCTAGATATGAGCCGTGCAGCGACTGTGGCAGATTTACAAATTCTTGCTAAAGCTGGTTTAACCTTCCAAGGTAATGATAGTGTGGATGTACAGCGTGCATTATCAGAAACCTTAACCTTAACAGGCGAAGGTACGAAACATAATGAGTTTGGAGCAAGCGCACAAGGTAATATTGATGTGGTTGCAAATGCGACTAACTCACCAACAGGTTTGGTGATCAAACTTGCACAAAATCTTGCCGATATTTCGTCTATTGGTACTGGTAAATCTGGTGAGGCGAATGCAGCACGGATTACCTTTACCGCTGGAAAAGCGGCAGAAGGAGATAATGCAGCAGTTGATCCGATTATTTCTATGAATAAGGCGAAAGTCGATGGGGTACTTAATGGTGCTGTGGATTCATCTAGCAAAGAGGCGATTAACGGAAGCCAACTCTATGATTATATGGGCAATATCCAAAGCGTTTTAGGTTCAACCTTTACACAAGGTGCTGATGGTAAATTGACTGCAGGGAATATTGGTGGCACCGGCAAAGCTACGATTGAAGAAGCCATCGCAAGCTTGCAAACATCAGCAACAACAGCTGCTGGCGGTTTTAATATTGGCGGTAATAGTATCGCTAAGGATAAAGATTCTAAGGACACCACAGGTAGCGTAACAGCGGGTGACACCTTAACGATTAATGGTAAAGCGGATAGCGGTATCACCACCGTTGCTGATAAATCGACAGATACTATCACCATTGATGTATCAAATCCTGAAGCATTTGGTAAGTATGTGGGGGTAGATGCAATCAGCAAGAGTCCAACCAGCAAACTTGTTCAAGAAAAAGCCGTGAAATCTTATGTGGATGCGTTAGCAGATAAGATTGGGGTTAATCCTGTGAACGGTATTGATGGTAAGAATGGTAAAGATGGTGACGTTGCCGATTCAGATGCAAAAGGTATTCCAGGTAAAGAGGGTGCAGTTGGTCCAGCAGGTAAAGATGGCTTAAATGGCACAACTGTTGCTAATAAAGTCCAAGCATTACGTGATGGCGCAGCAGGTACCGTAGTTTATACTGACCTAGCAGGCAACCGTGTTTTAGTCGAAAATGGCAAATACTATAAAACCAGTATTGTAAACGGTTACGAAAAAGCCAACGATGGTTTATGGTATAAGGCAGTAGCTGTAAATGCTGATGGCACGGTAAATCAAGAGGAATTAGACAAATTAGATATAAGTGATCGAACAGGTAAAACACTAGCAACTTTATCTGAAAAAGAATCTAATTCTAACATTGACCCAGCGAATGTGATGTTATCTGCGGTAGATGCTAATGGTAAGACTCAAACACCAACCACGTTAGCTAACGTAAGAAGTGCTTTAGGATTGACTGGTAAGGCAGACAATTCAGCAGCCACTGGTGCTAATGCGGACGATATTAAGCAAAATGCTGAAAATGCGCTTAAAGCACCAGCAGCGATTACTGCAGACGCAGCACAAAAAGTTGTTGCAGGTAAGCGGAAAGGAGGCACTGGTGCAGATAAAGATACGATTATCGTAGATCAGAATGGCAAATCAGGTATTTATGCTTTATCAGGCGCTACCCTAAATAAAGTGACAACCTTAGGTGATTTACAAGCAGTGGCACAAGCGGGGCTTGATTTTACAGGTTCAATTGATGCTTCTACAGATAATAAGGGACTTACTATTCATCGTCCATTAGGTACGGCGTTAAACTTAATCGGTGCTAAAGACGAAAAGACCGGTTTAGAAGCTAAAGACAAATACGATGCTAAGAACCTAGCTACCCTTGTTGATGCAACCAATCATCAAATTCAATTTGTGATGAAGAAAGCACCAAGCTTTGAAGCATTAACCTTACAAGGTGCTGGTACTGATACACCGAAAGTTGTCTTTACTCCAGGTGGTACAACAGATCAACCAACAGTAACTTTAAGTGATGGTGGTGCAGAAGCTAATGCTAAACCTGTAGAAATTAAAGGTGTGGCAGATGGTACAGCGGATGATTCTGCTGTGAACTTAGCCCAATTAAACAAAGTGGCTGCACAAATTGGTATGAATGGTAAAGACGGCACTAGCGGTGTGAACGGTGTAGATGGCGCTGATGGTGTGGATGGCAAACCAGCCATCGGTCAGCCAGGTGTACCAGGTAAAGATGGTCAGGGTCTTGTGGGGCCAGCAGGTCAAGACGGTATGAACGGCACAACTATCGTAAACAAAGTCCAAGGACTTCGTGATGGTGTGGCAGGTACATTGGTTTACACTGATACCAAAGGCAACCGTGTATTGGCTGAAAACGGTAAGTACTATGATACTAGCCTTGTTGGTGACAAAGTCAAAGCAAACAATGGCTTGTGGTACGATGCTGGAAAAGTGAATACTGATGGCTCACTCAAAGATTCTAAGGATACAAGTGGTAGAACATTGGCTGAGTTGAATGATGCTTCTATTAAGGCAAAAAATGGTGATAAATCATTAAGCAATGATAAAGTTATCCTTTCTGCGGTGAACCCTGATGGAGAAACAACTTCACCAGTGACTATCGCTAACTTGAAGCATAATCTTGCTACTATCGCGTCACCAACTGATGATGAATTTAACAAAGCAGTAACTGCCTTAGGTCTTGATCCTAACACGTTAACAGACGCACAGAAAGCAAGCGTTAAATCTAAACTTGCTGGCGAGAAAGCAAGTAAAGAAGTGGCTAAATTGTTGAAACTTGATGGTTCAACTGATGCAGATATCGCAGCTCAATTGAAACGTGCGGTAACTTTACGTGACTTACAAACTGTCGCTCAAGCTGGCTTAACCTTTGTGGGTAATGATGGTGTAAATATTCATCGTGCTTTAGGTAGTACGTTGAAGATTGAAGGTCAGAAAGACACTAAATACATTGTTTCTGAGTACAAAGATTCCTCTGATGAAACGAAAGTAACCAATAATGGCAACAGCCACTTATACGCAGCTGATAACCTTATCACTCATGCAGATGGTACAGATACTGTTCGTATTGAGATGAAGAAACTTCCTCACTATGAAGGTATCATCCTCAACGGTAAAAACGGTGATGATGGTGAAAATGGTAAGGACGGTAAAGACGGCTTTATCGGGGTGAATGATAAAGGCGAAGTTGTCGTGATCAATGGTGTCAACGGTAAAGACGGCACTAAAGGTAAAGACGGAAAAGATGGTCGTGATGGAGTCAACGGTCAAAATGGATCGAAAGTCATCACTCAAGCTGACATCGATGGTACTGGTGCTGCAGGTGTGAAACTTAGCTACAAAGCAGGTACTGAAGAAACTGCTAACACAACTACTCTTAAAGAAGGTCTAATCTTTAAAGGAGATGACAACATCAAGACTTCAACAAAAGCCAATGGTGAGGTCAATGTTATGTTGAACGATAAATTAACTGGTATCGACTCTATTGGCGGTAAAGATGGTGAAGGCTCTTTAGACTTCGGTAGCCGTGACAAAATAGGTCCAGACGGTAAACCAGTCAAAGATGAGAATGACAAAGTAGTCAAAGAGAAAACCATTGACGCTGGCGGTTCTGTCATCACCAATGTCGCTGCTGGTGATGTTTCAGCAAACTCTACTGATGCTGTGACTGGTGGTCAATTATTTGAGGTCAAGGAAAGCATCAAAAACGTGGGTGAAGCAGCTAATACCGCTAACGAAACCATTGCCAAAGGCTTGAATATTGCCACTAACGGTCAATCAGAGAAGATGGCATTGGGTGATACCGTCAATGTGAAGAACGGCGCCAATATTGCCGTTTCTGAGATTACCAAAGAGACCAAAGATGGTGTGTCTACCTTTAACTACACTATCAATGTTAAAGGAATCCCAATGACTTATGTGGATAAAGAAGGTAAACCACTTGTCCAAGTGGGTGATGATTTCTATCACCTTAATGACAAAGGTCTTCCTAATTTAGCCGCAGGTCCTGTAGCCACTTCTGATATTGGCGGTATCAAGGCTGTTAAAGACCCAACTAAGCTTAACGACCAAGCCGTTGGCAAGGATGCATTGTCAACAGTAGAGGTTGCTGACGGTAAAGTGGCTGCAAATAGTAAAGAGGCTGTCAACGGAGGTCAATTACATCAATTGGCAAGCGTATTAGGTGATGGTTATGTCCAAGCAGACGGTACTATCAAAGCCCCTGAAACCAAGACTGCAGACAGTAATGGTGATAAAGGCGGTATTGGCGGCACAGGTAAGACAACCATTAATGAGGCGATTAACGAAGTTCGTCAAACAGCTGGAGCAACCACTGTTAAGGCTGGTAAGAACATCAAGGTTACACCTGATACAGAAGGAGCCAAAG
>NZ_JABGBO010000015.1 GCF_013133775.1 Pelistega europaea
GCTTAGTCCAGCCGTAGGATAGTCTGTTTAATTTAAACCTGTAAGTTATGAATCGCCTTATTCTATGTTCAGTCAGCAGTGATGATTGACTCAGAGTAAAGTTCCAAATGATCACTTTTCATCATTATCAGATAATCTGAAAACACCAGTGAATTATGGTTATTGCTTTTTATCAACCATCAATTTTTAAAAAGACACTCAATATTTTTTAATAAGAGATTTACTCGAAAACAACGGATAGACCCATTTTCTCTAGTAAGGCATTGATATGCTCGCTATCATTAAAATCAATGACAAGCTGACCACTGCCCTTACGACCTAGTTTGAAACTTACTTTAGTCGCCAAATAATCAGATAAGTTTTCTTGTAACCGTTCAATATCCCGATTAACAGGCTTATGACTTGTTTTTGCTCCTGACTTGGCACCCTCACCAGCTAAAAGTTTATTAACGAGCTTCTCAGTCTCACGCACAGAAAGTTGTTTAGCATGGACTTGATTCGCAGCAATGATTTGTTGGGCACTATCTAATGCTAATAAAGCACGGGCATGTCCCATATCAATATCACCAGCATTTAACATAGTCTGTACAGGAGAGGCAAGATTGAGCAAACGAAGTAAGTTGGATGTCGCTGAACGAGAACGCCCAATGGCTTGAGCAGCCTGTTCATGGCTGAATTTAAATTCATTTAATAGACGTTGAATACCTTTAGCCTCTTCTAAAGGATTCAAGTCTTCTCGCTGCATATTCTCAATGAGCGCCATCACAGCTGCATTTTGATCACTAACTTCTTTAATAAGCACCGGCACTTCTTCTAAACCAGCTAACTTTGCTGCACGAAAACGGCGCTCGCCAGCGATAATTTCATACTTATTTTTACCGACAGGACGGACCAAAATGGGTTGCATAAGTCCTTGTTCTTTGATGGATTCTGATAGCTCCATCAAAGCTGTCTCATCCATATGTGTGCGAGGTTGATACTTACCTGCTTGTAAAGCAGTGACCGGTAACGTTTGTGTGCCTACTGTAGGTTTCTTTTGTAAGTCAACTAAGATATCAATATCATCACCTAATAGATTATCCAACCCCTTTCCTAATCCTCCTTTAGAGAGTTTCTTAGGAGCCGCTCCCCGAGCAGGCTTAGAAGCAATGGACTTTGTCAAAGATTTTGTATTTGTGCTTTTTGATGTTTTAGTTCCTTTCATTTCATCACCTACCATTCACCGATTTTTTGATATTGTATCAATTATGCCGCAAAGTTGTCTCCCCCTCTACTTCTAGGCTGTCAATAACGTCAGGCTATTTTTTCTTAATCTATAACGACTGCAACAAGTTATAGGAGAATCCCTTTTCAACAATTACCCATTCCCAAAACTAGCGGGACATGGTTTTTACACGCTTAATTAATTCAGCTCCAAACTGAGCATAAGCCTTGGCTCCCCTAGAAGATTTATCATAATTTACGCCAGGAACACCATAACTAGGGGCTTCCGCAAGACGAACATTGCGAGGAATGATGGTCTTATAGACATTATCCTTAAAGTGCGACACTAGTTGCTCAGATACCTGTTGCTGCAAGGTAATACGAGGGTCAAACATCACTCGTAAAATACCGATATGTGTTAAGTCAGGATTAATGCTCTTATTCACACGTTTAACTGTATTTACTAAATCTGCTAACCCTTCTAGAGCAAAATATTCACACTGCATAGGAATAATCACACCATGAGCGGAACTTAACCCATTTAGAGTGAGTAATGATAAGGTAGGAGGACAATCAATCAAAATAAAGTCATACTGATCCTCAACTAAAGAAATAGCTTTTTTGAGTTGATGCTCACGCTCTTCCAACTGCACTAAATCAATCTCGGCCCCAGATAACTCACGATTACCAGGTAAAACATCATAGCCCCCCGTCTCAGAATGCACCCGAGCCTGCTCTATACTTGCTTGATTGATCAATACTTGATAAATGTTTGTACCCAAAGCATTTTTATCAATACCACTGCCCATAGTCGCATTACCTTGAGGATCCAAATCAATCAGTAGTACTTTTTTCTTGTGACCAACCAAACTTGCCGCAAGGTTAATCGCTGTTGTTGTTTTACCAACGCCACCTTTTTGGTTAGCAATACAAAAAATCTTAGCCAATTTTATTTCCCTTTCTCTTTAAGTAAATCAAACAACGCTCTGCGTCTAACTGCGGAACACAGATAGGTAAATGCTGCTCTACCTGCCAATCTGATTGGGTTTCTAATTCAGCTACTTCATCATCCAGATAATACCCTTTCATAGCAACTAAATGCCCACTTTGTTCAACTAATTGACCTGACAAATTTGCAAAATCTGCTAGAGAAGCAAAAGCCCTTGATATAACCACATCAAAAGGCTCTACCTCAAATTTCTCAATACGAGTATGTTTGGATTTAAGATTAGAAAGCCCTAATATACCTGCTACTTGAGTAATAAATGTTGTCTTCTTTTCCACGGCATCTACACAAGTAACAAACCAAGTTGGATTCATAATTGCTAGCACTACACCAGGCAAACCGCCACCAGAACCAACATCCAATAGGCGAATAGATAACTTTTGTACAGGAACAGTTTCTTGTGGCATAGCAATAGCTCCTTGTACTGTACCCTCATTTTGAGGTGTGCTTTGAATACGCTCTCTCAAAGGAACAACCACAGCTAAACTGTCCAAAATATGGTGGACAAGCATCTGTTCATCAGTCTTAAGCGCGGTCAAGTTATAGGTCTTATTCCATTTCTTCAATAAGTCCATATACCCCAACAGCTTCGCACGCTGATCAGAAGACAGAGACAGCCCCAGCTCCTCTGCCCCTTGCTCTAGCCTACGCTCAATATCCTTGTCCATCGTTTGTCCTAATTCATCATCTGTGGTCAATCAACACTCAAAATTTTTGTCTGCAAATAATTGATCTTGCCAACAACGCCCACCTACTAATACTTACTAGTTTCAACAAAAAGCCTTATTGTTGATAATTGACAAATCCCTCTACATCACACAAAAGAATTTCTAAAAAACTAGATAGCCCAGCAATATGAACAACAGTCTAATCCTATTAAAAAGATACTTCAATACACAAATCTACGTATATTTTGCTATTCAATTTTTAACGATTCCGCTATACTGAAAAGTTTACTTTACAGATACTTGTAATCGTTTTAACTGGATTAACAATAGAGAAATTGCAGCTGGTGTGACTCCCGAAATACGACTTGCCTGACCAATAGTTTCAGGTTTATGTTCTTTGAGCTTTTGACGCACCTCAAACGACAAGTTTGTCATAGCATCATAATCCATGGATGCAGGAATCTTAAGATTCTCATAATGTAAATGACGCTCAACCTCTTCTTGCTGACGTGCAATATAACCAGCATACTTTAGTTGAATCTCCACTTGCTCAATCTCAGTCTCAGTCAATGAATTTTCTGGCAGATAGCTCTCTTCAGTAGGTAAACTCAATAACTCATGATAAGTAACATTAGGGCGTTTTAACAAATCAGACAACAAGTAATCTCTCTCTAATGTCTTACCAAATAGCGCCTGTGCATCTTCCTCTTTATAAGTGCGAGGATTAACGCGAATACTCCTCAAACGTTCAATTTCTCGCTCTACATTATCACGCTTACGGCAATAGGCTTCCCAGCGATCATCTGGCACTAACCCAAGCTCTCGCCCAATTTCAGTCAAGCGATAATCTGCATTATCTTCTCGCAGGCTTAGGCGATATTCCGCACGTGAAGTAAACATACGATAAGGCTCAGTCACCCCTCGTGTAATCAAATCATCCACTAGAACACCCAAATAAGCTTGATCACGACGTGGCGTCCAAGGTTCTAAATCCCGTGCATAACGAGAAGCATTTAATCCCGCTAATAGACCTTGTGCAGCTGCCTCTTCATAACCTGTCGTACCATTAATTTGACCGGCAAAGAAAAGACCTTGGATGAGTTTAGTCTCTAAACTTGTTTTTAATCCTCTAGGGTCAAAATAGTCATACTCGATGGCATAGCCAGGCCGCAAAATATGTGCATTTTCCAACCCAGGCAATGAGTGAATCAGATTTAACTGCACATCAAATGGTAGACTCGTAGACACCCCATTGGGGTAAACCTCATGAGTCAATAAGCCCTCTGGTTCCAAGAAAATCTGGTGTGACTCTTTATCAGAAAAACGTTTGATTTTATCTTCGATAGAAGGGCAATAGCGAGGACCTACTCCATCAATAATTCCAGTATACAATGGCGAACGATCCAGACCATTAAGAATAATCTCATGAGTACGTGCATTAGTATGCGTAATCCAACAAGAAACCTGTCTAGGATGCATTTTTGCATTACCCATATAAGAAAACACAGGCACAGGATTTGTATCTCCTGGTTGTTCAGTGAGCTTAGAATAATCTATTGTACGTGCATCAATACGAGGTGGCGTTCCCGTTTTTAAACGCCCTTGAGGCAGATTCATCTCTTTGAGACGGTGCGCCAGACTAATTGCTGGAGGATCACCAGCCCGCCCAGCAGAGTAATGACTCAAACCTATATGAATAAGCCCATTTAAAAAGGTTCCAGCAGTTAATACCACCGCTCTTGCACGAAACTTGATACCTATCTGAGTAACAGCACCAACAACCTTGTCCCCTTCAAGAATAAGGTCATCTACCGCTTGCTGGAAAATAAATAAATTCTCTTGATTCTCCAATCGACTTCGTATAGCTTGTTTATACAACAAACGATCTGCTTGAGCACGAGTAGCACGAACAGC
Organism: Pelistega europaea; assembly: GCF_013133775.1. Classification (GTDB taxonomy): domain Bacteria; phylum Pseudomonadota; class Gammaproteobacteria; order Burkholderiales; family Burkholderiaceae_B; genus Taylorella; species Taylorella europaea. Next base: position 4,792 of record NZ_JABGBO010000015.1, read on the forward strand.
AGGACCTTTTGACGAGTTTAATATTCTGAATTGAATACCACCTTCATCAGCTGCTAATGCCATAGCACCACCCAAAGCATCAACTTCTTTAACCAAATGTCCTTTACCAATACCCCCAATAGAAGGATTACATGACATCTGACCTAAAGTTTCGATATTGTGAGTTAACAACAAAGTCTTAGCGCCTGTTCTTGCAGAAGCCAATGCGGCTTCAGTACCAGCGTGCCCGCCACCAACTACGATGACGTCAAATTCTTCTGGATAGTTCATTATAAATGCTAGATTGAGAGAAATTTAAAGATGTTTTAAGATTGAATGCCTTATTTTAGCACTTTATCCTTATTTATCGAAATAAAAATTGCAACACTTTGTCCTGCCCAATACTGTTTCACGTGAAACATACATCGATTCACAAAACTTATTAATTCATCAGAGAATTAAGTTTCACGTGGAACATCTACCCAACATATTAGAATCTAATTTTCCTTAATCGTTATTCAGAAACGTAATTTTTTGAAATCGCAGCAACTACAAACATGAACATTTCTAAAACTTAATCACTTTGAAACTCCCAGTTTATTAACAGCTTTCTGAATAACTAAATCATGTTTCACGTGAAACAGGAACCGGTCAATTTACAAAATTCATTAAGTGGATTAAAGTTATGTTTCACGTGAAACGCCTGATTAGTATATTCATCTAAGCAATCAACTCTTGCTTTCAGAATAAAAAATAATTCTGAGTTAAGCATTTGATTCACTTTTGATACTCTCAATTTATTAATGATTTCCTGAATGACTGAGTTAGTTTCACATGAAACAGATGTCAATTTGCAAGGTCATCGATTGAATTGAAGTTACGTTCCACGTGGAACATCTACTCAACATATCAGAATTTAATTTTTCTTAATCGTTATCCAGAAACGTAATTTTTGAAATCACAGCAACTCTAAACATGAACATTTCTAAAACTTAATCACTTTGAAATTCCCAGTTATTAACAGTTTTCTGAACAACTAAATCGTGTTTCACGTGAAACAGATGGCAGTCCATTTCAAAGTTCATTAAGCGGATTAAAGTTATGTTTCACGTGAAACGCCTGATTAGTATATTCATCTAAGCAATCAACTCTTGCTCTCAGAATACACATAATTTTGAGTATAAGCATTTAATTCGCCATTGATGCTCCCAGTTTATTAATGATTTCCTGAATGACTAAATTGTGTTCTACGTGAAATTGCTAGAGCGACTTAATGTCTATCCTATGAATGAAATTATGTTCTAAATATTCTAGAATTCTTGTTAATAGCTAGAACTAAAAATTTGTTCTACTGCGTCTACTAAGGCTAACTATTAGTCTGCTTCTATGTGAATCCATGTATTCATAAGATAATTGTTCACAAACTTCTCTTTATCCCAGCTAGATGGATTTCTTACTGTTGATCCCATTACAAATACAGCTCATTTCTCCTGGATAAAGGGTAAATTTTTCGTTGATTGAGTATGTTGTGAATCCACTCAATCAGAAATACTTCATTGTGTGAGTATGCTACTGTCAAGTTCTATCAAATACTTTATTTTGTGAGTATATTGTGAATCATATTTAGTCAGAAATACTCCATTAGACTACTAATAATGTTTAGCTGCCTTTTAATACATTGATTAATTTTCACTCCCCCTGTTATCTCTATAGCCTTCTCTATATAACCACAATCTATACTTTCAAGCATAGTCTACCCTTGGGGATTATCCCTTACCACATACCCAATATGGATAACAATACTTTTAAACCACTCTCAAGTCTATCAATAGACTTCCTGATTATACCTAAAATGACAACATTACATATTTTGTAGTACATCAGCGATTCTTATTCTTGAATACAACAAACACCAAATAACATCTTTATCAGACCGTGCCGTAAAACCTCGTCGTTTACGGCAAGGATATAAGGAACGAACTACAAAGCAGTTTTTGTATAACAGAATTTAATAGCTTAATTTGAGTAAATTGATATGCTCATTCGCAAAGCCTTTAGATTTGAACTCATGCCAGACGGCGAGCAAATCCGCAAAATTAAGCGATTTTGTGGCTGTTCTCGTTTTGTCTTCAATCGGGCGTTGGCATATCAAAATGAGCAATACAAAGCGGATAAGTCATTCAAATTAAGCTACGCAAAAATGGCTAACCTGCTACCTGAATGAAAGAAGAAATTTCTGTGGTTGCAAGACTGCCACAGCCAAGTCCTACAGCAAAGCCTAAAAGACTTGGAGAGAGCATTTAGAAACTTCTTTGCCAAGCGAGCAGACTTCCCAAAGTTTAAACGTAAAGGCATCAAAGACAGTTTTCGATTTCCTCAAGGGTTTAAGGTAGAGCAGCAAAACGGCCGTGTCTATTTGCCTAAAATTGGCTGGGTGCGTTACCGTAACAGTCAGGCTATTGTGGGCGAATTGAAAAATATCACGGTAAGCCAGCGGTGTGGCAAATGGTATGTTTCCATTCAAACCGAATGGGAAACACAAACCCCAACTCCTAAAGGGGGAGAGATGGGTATTGATATGGGCGTTGTACGTTTTGCGACGCTTTCCACAGGGCAGTACTTTGAACCAATCCATGCGTTTAAAATCTTAAAAGGTCAATTAGCGAAGCTGCAAAAGCAGTTCAAGAACAAGAAATTAGCAAAAACCACACAATTGTGTATGTGGATAATTCAGGACACAAAAACGTACCTGCGTACGATTTTGTGCCTGAATTATCTGAGGAGCTCTGCGACGAAGTGGACAGAATTTCGCAGGCAATTGGACTACAAACTACACTGGAATGAACCGGACACAAAAACGTACCTGCGTACGATTTTGTGCCTGAATTATCTGAGGAGCTCTGCGACAAAGTGGGCAGAGTTTTGCAGACAACCCAGATTATAGTTACTATGGAATGAACCAGATACAAAATATCCTAAAGAAAGTTTTGTGTTGTTCATTCTGGGTGTCTCTGGCACGAAGTGGAGTGGTGGTTACTTAATTACGATTCCACCTCAAAATACCAGTCGTTGTTGTCCTGCGTGTGGACATACGGCAAGGGGCAACCGCCAAACACAGGCGTTGTTTGAATATATGGATTGCGGCTACACGGAAAATGCTGATGTGGTTGGTGCTATCAATGTATTAAAGCGTGGTCAGGCGATACTGGTGGCGTAAAAGTATTCAGGGCAGGACTTGCCCGTAGCGCATGTGAAGTGAACTGTGTAGTAAAGAGTCAGCAGCACGAACCCACCAAAGTGAGCTAACTGGTAGTATCGTTAGACGCAGTAGGAATCCTCTTGTGCAAGTATAGAGGAAGAAGTCAAAAAGTTATCCTTGTAATTAAATAGAGATAATTCAATACTATTTTCATATCTCCATTCAAAAACTTAAAGATAAAAACTGTGGATTACTTTGTGAATAAATCCGATAATATGACACTTTTATGAATTTAAATAAGAGGAATTTATCCATCTACTACTTTGCTATCCATTAACGAAAATAACTAGTAAACAAGCTATTATCAAATAAGTTTACTCTTTTTAAATATCATTTATTTTGCCCTTTTTTATAACTTTTTGTATAGTAAAAGACGGTTGACAGAGCTGTTGATAACTCTGTGTACAAATTTCCAAAATCCGTTCTATTTTCATAATAAATCCTTCCTCTCTCCGCTATTTTTTGGATAACTCTTTGGATAAAACGGCTATTACTGTGTAAAACTTGTTGATAACTCTGTGTATAAGCTTATAATAACTTCCTATTTTCTTAATAAAATTCCTTGTAAACTCATAAAATTAGCTTTATATTTGAAGCATTTCCATTAACTTATATGTCTTAACTCTAAAATGATTCAATCTAAATTACCTGATATTGGAACAACTATTTTTACAGTGATGAGCCAACTATCCGCTGAAAATAATGCTATCAACCTTGGACAGGGCTTTCCTGAATTTAATCCTGATGAAAAACTCATTGAATTAGTAAATCAAGCTATGAAAGAGGGACATAATCAGTACCCTTATATGCCTGGCGTTGCTCCTCTTAGGGAGGAGATTGCTATTAAAGTAAAAGATTTATACGGTGCATCTTATGATCCTCTTAGTGAAATTACCGTAACTAATGGGGCTACAGAGGCTATCATGGCAACTATTCTTGCTACGGTACATACAGGTGATGAGGTCATTGTTATTGAACCTTGCTATGATTCTTATGTTCCTAGTATACGTCTAGCTGGAGGTACTCCTGTATACGTTGCTTTAACTCCTCCTAATGATCAAAATGCTTCATTTACCATTGATTGGGAAAAAGTAGAAAAAAGTATCACTCCAAAAACTAAACTTCTTATTCTTAATTTTCCTCATAATCCCACTGGCATTACTTTGGAAAAAGAAGATTTAGACACAATAGAACAAATTCTAAGCCGTCATTCCATCTTTATTCTTGCTGATGAGGTTTACGAACATATTGTTTTTGATAATAAACCCTTTTTGAGCCTATCAAGCCGACCTGCTATTGCTGAAAGAGCTTTTATTATTTCTTCTTTTGGAAAAACTTATCATACGACTGGTTGGAAAGTGGGTTATTGCTGTGCTCCTGCTGCATTAACTAAGGAATTTCGTAAAATTCATCAGTTCATTGTATTTACTGTATGTTCTCCTATGCAATACGCATTAGCAGAATATATGAAAGATAAGTCTACTTACATGGGTTTGTCACAGTTTTATCAGCAAAAACATGATTTACTTTTTAATGGATTAGCAAAAACAAATTTTAAACCTATTAAAAGTGCAGGGACTTTCTTTTTGCTTGCTAATTATTCAACTATTTCAAATAAAGATGAATATACCTTTGTTAGTGATTTAACTCGTGAATATAAAGTGGGACTTATTCCAGTATCTGCTTTCTACAGAAATCCTAATAGTCCAGAAGCAAATAATCATCTTGTGCGTTTTTGCTTTGCAAAATACAACGACACTTTGAACAATGCTCTATCAAGAATTAGTGATATTTAATATATATAGATAAGAATAGTAATAATACTCTGTGGATAACTAGGATAAGTTAAAAAAGTAGTGATTTTTTAATAAGTTATAGATTGAGAATAATGTCCATAATGTTGTTTTTATAAAATGTAAAAAAGAGGATAAAAATAGATTCCTAATTAAAAAATTCATTTTTTAAAGATTCATCCTCAAGTTATCCACAGAGTTTTTATCCATTGCAATACCTTCAATTATTGACTAGAAGGATTTACTTCTCTTTATTGTTGTAAAAGAATACTAAAAAGTCCCTTAATGTTGCCTGTTAACTTATTTTGGTAGGTTCATACTACAAAGGATTAAGCATTAATGAAACTTGCCATTAGCTAATCTTGATGGATTTATACTGCAAAATGCATTATTAGCATGACTTACCTTCTCTGCACCACAAATAAGGTTTTTCATTGTACGAGTATATTGCAGTTCATTCTGTTAAAAATACTCCATTGTGCAAGTATGCTGTAGTCAACTTCTGTCAAAATCCTTTATTGTTCAAGTATGCTACAGTTAAATTTTGTCAAAACTCTTTATTGTGTGAGTATGCTACGGCTAAATTCTGCCAAAAATAATTTATTCTGCAGGAATGTTGTGAATCATATTTAGTCAGAAATACTCCATTAGACTACTAATAGTGTTTAGCTGTCTTTTAATACATTGATTAATTTTCATTCCCCATGCTGTCTCTATAGCTTTCTCTATATAACTACAATCTGTACTTTCAAGCATAGTCTACCTTGGGTGATTATCCTTTGCCACATGCCTTAATATGGGATAACAGAGTTTTTAAATCACTCTTAAGCCTAATACCTTATGATTACACCGAGAATAACAGCATCAAAAACTCAAATAATATTTTGTACTGTTATATATAAAGATAAAAGTAATAATAATACTCGTTGGATAACTTGGAAAAGTATAAAAATATGTTAAAAATCAAATAATTATTAAAATAATATAAACATTATAAAGTTGTGATTGGTTATTTTATAAAAAAGAATAAAAAAATAGATAAGGATAAAAAAATGAGTTATCCCCATTGGCTTAACAAGTTATCCTCAAAGTTTTTACAACACAATTAAATTTTAAAAAAGATAAATGGAGAAAAACTAGTTATCACACACCAATCAAGGAAAGATAAATGCAAAGGTTCCATAATTTATTAAAAACACTATATGCTATTAACTTCATTTTTCAATAGGGTTATAAATTTTAATTAGAACAATACCTATTTATTTACCATTTTCATTAATATAGCGAATTCGTCTCTCATAAAGTGAGGGATTAAATTTAGTATAAATAGAAAAACTACCATCTAATGAAACGTCACCATAGGCAATAATGGAATCTTTAGGATAAGATAGGGAAGGTGTATTAGAAAAAGTATTGAGATACTTACCAACACCAGCTACTGTCTCCATAATGCTTGGTGTATAGCTAAGAAAAACCATCCTTAAATCTTTATTGTAGTCCTCTTCCATAAAATTAAAACCTACTGCTTTGGCATGTTTAATAGCTTCTTTAATATGTTCCTTTATTTTATTTTTATCTTTAAATTCTTCAGGATTATCAATAAGAATTACCACACAAAATCCATTGTAAAAAACATCGCCTTCATAGATATCCGAGTAATCTCCAAAATAAGGATTTAGCCCCTGTACCCATCCCATTTTTAGTACAACTAAGAAGTAGAAACGGAATGCATTTGTTTGTACATTAGGGGTGTTAAACCTTTTAGTGCATCATGGGGTCTTTGCGTATTATAAACAGTTAACCACTCTT
>NZ_JABGBO010000016.1 GCF_013133775.1 Pelistega europaea
AGTGGTTAACTGTTTATAATACGCAAAGACCCCATGATGCACTAAAAGGTTTAACACCCCTAATGTACAAACAAATGCATTCCGTTTCTACTTCTTAGTTGTACTAAAAATGGGATGGGTACAATTGCATTGAATCACCAAAAAAACCAATTACATTTTTCTTGCAACTCAGACTAAGATGTGTTAGCAAAATTTTAGCAACTAGAGGACTTGTATCTTGATATTCATCAATAAAAATGCAATTTGCAACATCTTTTAAAATGTCTGATATTTTTTTATATCGCTCAAACATTCTTTCTGCAATTACCAAAATATGATCGTGACTAATGCTAATCCTGCCATTATTTTCTGGAGTTATTGAATAATATTCATCATAATCCACATAAAGATTTTTAAAGTAATCTGTAGCAATTAAAGCTCCAGCAAAATCCTTAGGCTTTTTAAAAATGTTATTCTTTTCATCATTAATTAACTCCACTAAAATATCTTTTATTTCCCTCTGATATTTGCTTATAAGAGACCATATAAACTTGTGAATTGTCGATACCCAAAGATTCTCATTTTCTATACGAGACAAGATTTCTGCAACCGCATTATTCGTATAAGTAATACAAATAATCTTGATATTGGGAGACTCTTTCACCAATACATTTATCAAAGAAATCAACGAGTAGGTTTTTCCACTACCAGCTCCACCTTCTAAAACAAAATTTTTGTTCTCCCGTATACATTGAAGAGCATCTTTAACTTCTGATTCTAAGATTGTCGTAGCCATACTAACCCCTCCTCAATATAATATGGAACTTTCCATGTTCCATCATCTTCTCCATCATATTCATTATCAAAATATAACAAGCTTGATGCAAACGCAGATTTCTTTTCTACCTTCTTCTGTGCAAAATTATAATAATCATTTATAATTTCCTCATCGTCAAAACTCTTTAATGCCCCATACTCTTGGAAATTCTCCTTATTTTTTATAATAAAATTTTTATTTAATGCTATAAATGCATCCTCAAAGCTACTTGCCTGGTACTCACCATCTTTTTCAGGTATTTGATAAGCGATCCTTATCTTCTTTTTAATTTTATCCTTTGAACCTTTACTAACAAGCTCATGAAATATATTCCCTAATCCCTCAAGACTAGTATCTTTAAAGAATTCTTTGATTGCTACATTACTTGTATTCTCTGCATTTTGAGGATGTGATTTAACATATTTTCCATCCTCTCTTTTCTTTGCCGCATCTATATCTGTGATTATCAAAACATGAAGACCTAAAAACTCAAATAAAGGAATGAAAATATGAGAATGGGCTCCAACTTCAATTATCGAAATATTTTGTGATAATAAAGGAAGTTCACCATTTGCTGGTGTAATCTTCTTATCAACTTTATACATCATCATTGGCATCAAAATTCGTTCAGTATCTCCTTCTACACAAACAACCTTATCGGTAAAGAAAAGTTCACTTCTATTGAGAGTCAAATATTGCTTTACAAATTTAAATCCTTTCTGACTATCACCACTATACTCATCTTTTAAAGAATTAAAGTTTTTTGCTATGACTCCATTCTCTTCTCTCTTTAAATATATAACATCATCAAAATTACAGGCCGAAACTATATGCGAAGAATGAGAAGTAATCAAAACTTGCAACTGTTTTCCCATATCTGATAGTTTTTTCTTGCGCGACTCAATATGGTTTTTAATATTTCTTATAAATATATATTGCAGTTGAGGATGAGTGTGTGCCTCAGGTTCCTCGATATACAAGAGATTTATATCGGCAGGTTGTTCAAATATTTCTTGTATTTTTGTTTCAATTTCAAATAAAATACCAATCAAATTTAAATGTCCCAATCCATTGTATGTCTCAGGAAGAGTGCTCTCATTCCCTTGTCTGTAGCTCAAATTTGTATTATCTGATAATAGATTTTTCTCTGAGATTGAAGACTCTATCGCAATGTCAATCCCTTGTCCTGCCCCTCCATATTGTCTTATAACCTTTATAATCTCGCTAAAAACTCCATCAATAACCTCCCCATTTTCCGCCTCACTCCCGTTATAAATTTTATACAATTCATTATCTGCCTCTTCCAATTTTTTTTCTAACTGGGTAAATATCAACTCACTTTTGCTTTTGACTGATTTATAAGAATTAAAATATTTGCCTGTTAGGCTTGATAAAACGTGATTACGATCATCATTAGAAACCGCCCGATCAGCCCTGACTCCTACTACTTTAATTAATTTCTGAATATCACTGCTCTCAATTTCTTCTGATCTAACTTCTTCTATTTTATGCTCCGCTACATCAAATCCTCTTGAGTATTTTTTTACTTCAAAGAATTTTGCAAAATTTTTACTGAGAAACTTAGAAAATAATGTAAAGTCATTAATCTTATCCTCATCCATATGGTTTCGTAATTCTGCGACTTTTTTTGCTGATATCAAGGAGACAAATTCCAGCACTATGATGTTATTTTCTGGTTTTAAGTCCATCATAAATTTCTGAATATTTGTATATGAATCTTTATCGCTGTACTCAATAAATAATTTAAGATTTATGGCTTCTAAGGGTATATCATCCTTCTGATCTAAAATATTAAATTTAATTATTTCCTGATGTAATTCTTTCTGTCTTTCTAAATTAATATCTTCCCACATTATTCTGGATGAATTTAGCATCTTATCCAAAATAATAAGAACAGAAGTTTTGCCACTATTATTTTTGCCTATAACTAACGATAACTCTTCTTTGAAATCTAATCGAAATTCTTTTAGAAGTCTGAAGTTATTTACTTCCATCCTTTTTAAAATCATTTGTAATTCTCCTCTACATCATGCATCTATCTCATTTAAATCCACTACAAGGAAAAACACATCCATTAAGTATTATGAACAATTTTGAGTTGACTTAGAAATTGACTCCTAATCAGCTTCTTTACCAACAATACATGAAAAATTACCACTTCTTTATGTGTAATACTACCATACCACAGTAAATAATCTATTTGCAGTTATTAGATAAAACCATTAATTGCACTCAATTATAAAATCCAGCACATCTAATCAAATAGACCCTAAATAATCTCATAATCCACTACTGGATTTTTTTAGTTATCAAATAAATCCTGCACTAAATCTAATTTTTCTCTTTACTCTTCTCTAGTCTAAGCAAATGATAAGTTATATTTATCTGCTTACAACGGCATGACCATGCACCATTCATTTCACGCACAAAATCTTATTACTAAGTCTACATATAAAATTAATTTCTTTTTCCTCTTCAAAACTTAAAGCTGTTATATCTAAAGGATATCCACTAATACTTTCTAGATAATAAGTCATGTATGCTATGCTACTTTCAATCCGAGCAGAAAAGACAGAATACAGTAACAATATATCAATATCATTCGAATGACTATCAGTATCCAATATAGATCCAAAAACATACACTTTATCAAAGTCATCAAATAACTTAATGCTATCAGCTATTAATTGAATAGCTTCACTTTTCCTTAATTTGGTGAACATATTTATAGAAATTATTTATGGGGAGTAATGTCAAATCTAAGGTCTTAGCAAATTCAAGGGCCTCTTGTGACACACATCCATTCCCATTCCAATGATGTAGATTAACCACAACAGTTTTTGAAGGAGGACATATACGCATTAAGAACTCTTTACTCAGACAGTACTCATAAACAAACATAATATTGACCTGATTAATGGCAATCTCTCTGAGAGAATACTCTCTTATATACCTAAAAGCTATTCCTCTAGATTTGAGATATTTTAAAACACAATTTAGATCATTAAATCTAACACTTCCTTTACGCCAGCAGCCATAGTCAGAATATAACTGTCTTAACCGAGGAGTATCCTTTAGTAATACCTTACCTTGATCTCTTAGTAGAACGTAGGGGCTAATAGTACCTAGCTCGACCGCTTCCAAATTATTATTCTGCCGCATAATTTCCAAAAAAGCCTCTAAAGATTCAACTGACTGAATAGGAAAATCATCCATCGGAGCAATACCAAAAATTGAATTTATTTCCTTTGGGAAAAGTACTGCTCTAATCTTTTCTTCATCATTTCTTGTGCACTTAAACTCTTCAGCATGGACAATAAATTCTTTTACCAACTGCAAATTTGAATATTCCTGGGTTCTAGAACTCTGAATCAAATGAAAATTCTTTTGTAAAATTTGTACCAGTTTCTCATTATTTAATAGTAATCTAGACTCAAATTTATCCCAAAAATCTTTTCTACCTTCAGCATAATAATTATTATAAATCGTTTTATTCTCAACTAATAAAGGACTTACGGCATCTCTAAGCTCCTTAAATGACTCATACCGAACAGAAAAGAACTCTTTTAGTTGTTTCTTTCTCTCTTCTTTCCAGCTTTTAACTATTTTCTCGTCGAACTCTCTCGTTTTATCAAATTTTGTATGACAAGAAGGACATAAAATAATCAAATTCTCATACGAATTATCTTCTGTATGTGCGTACGGTGAAATATGTGCTTTCTCCATAATGTCACCACTATCAAAAAATAACTCCGTTTGGCACTCTGGGTTCATGCACATTCCCATTGACTCCGCATACAATCTTCTCTGAACACTATCTGCAATTGACTTTCTACTCATTTCTCTTCCTTATTCAGAATATTTCCTATATCACTCTGGTAATGATGTTATTCGAATAATATTATCCAATATTAAGTGACTCTCCCCTATCGCTCCATAAATATCGGGGAATAAGGTTGAGTCCATTATATTCAGACGTGCCAAATACCTCATAACGTGTATTCTTAATGCTGTGCTAATTTTTGTTCTGGTTAAAAACGGAATTTGATATATATTATTGGCTATTCGTGCATTCACTGTATTATTCAATTCTAAAAACTCTGAAAGTATTAAATCAGTAAAAACTCCTTGCTGAGCATTTATTCTTCCTCCAATATCAACTCTTGGCTCGATAATCTTTACATTATTTCTAACTTCAAACAGGTCAAGTGTATAGATGACTCTATACTCGTCACTAGCCTCAATCTTCTCCGGACGAAAAGCAAAGAATAGAGCCACTAATAATGATTTAGTCCAATCTAATAAAGGAGTCTTTAATCCATAATGCTGACCAACAGCCCAAAAATCATTGATGCAATCATCCTTGAGCAACAAATACTGTTCAGGCATCCTTCCTCTAAAGTTTTTTCTAATTCTTTGAAAATACTCATTGACTACTTTATCAAAAGACGGACGACAAATATATTCACCTTTTTTAAGAGAATATCCCATAATATCAGCAGATATTTGCCTCTCCAAAGTAGATTGGAGTAAATAACACTCTTTCGAATGTCCTCTAAAATAAGTCTCTTGCCACTCACATAAATCCAATAATTGTAGTTCTTCTGCTATTTTGTCCATCGATTCTAAAATATCCCCCTGCCCCCCTTGGTAACGACATGGACTAATAACACTATCAACCCACTCCTTTAACTCATCATACTCCTCAATCACGTACTCCCTTATACCATCCTCTCCTACAAAATAATCATTAAATTTACCATAATCACCCATCGTTTTTCTCCTAGAACAAGTATCTCTTCCAAGAACTCCACCTCACACAAGCTGGTTGCACGTAAAAAATAGAAAGCAAATAAATTCTCCCCCTGTTTAACAATGTTTTTATCCTCTTCGTTTCAACAACACTCAAAAGTTCTACTTTCTTATTATCTTGATTTAAGGATGACCACAATTTCTAACTTATATCAACTCATTTCTGGGGAACGCTCCCTCACTATAGGACTGTTACCAATATCCTCTCACCCTAAGTCTACGATTCTTTTCCAAATATTCAATCATGCTTTCCTTACCTCTTGCGAGCCTCTTTAAAAGTTGGGCAACAAAAGGATGTGTAAGTACTAATTTCTCCCCCCATCGTTTATATTGTTTAATATTTTCTTCCTCTTTTTCATATCCATCACCAACCCATTCAACCGCAGACTCACTATTAGCTTTCCCTATATACATTCCATTAATCATTGGCATCACCTCTAAATCCTCTACTACATCTCTAATTACCTCACAAGGCCAAACACCATCCTCTCCAGTAGGACCATGACTTAACAACTCACCAATATAATATTCCGTGGCATATATTCTTTTTTTCTCATTCCCCATCACTCTTGTTTTCTCAATCCACTTTCTAAGTGCATTCTCTTGAATAATTCCACATTCATCTGTACCGGGAATTCTGCGTAAGGCATTTAACACTTCATGTGATTTATCAGCTAGCATTTTCCTCTTCTCAAAAGAAAGGTTTTCCGCATCATCTAAGCCATCTTCTCTCTTGAACAGCCATGAAATAAGTTGCACAAAAAACTCGGGACATTCTTCAATATATTTTTCTAGACCATAAAGTCTAGTTTTGCATAACCCATGAGGTGCTAATACACCTACGTAGAGAAACTCCAACGACGCTTTTTGCTCTAAGGAGAGCGATTGACAATTTTGAATTAACTCAAAAGACTCCACAATGTCATGCACACCGGGCAGGGAGCCCTCTGACAGTTCAGAAGAATTTGCCATATCAGCTAAAATAGAGTAAAGCATCTCTGTATTTACTTTACTCTTTAAAAGCGCTATATAAGAAAAAGCTGCTAGTGGTCTATGAGCATTTAGCAGATGCTGCACCCCTGCCGGTATCTCATCAATTTCCTCTTGCCTCGCAACTGAAATCCCAACATTCTGCCAATACCCTCTTTGATACTCTTCATCCTCACACTCAACTAGCTCCCAAATATAAGCTCTAAATGGAGCGAGTAAACATACCCGCAACCTGTCTTTTTCGGATAATTGGTGTATGAGTTGTTTAACCCTCGCCATAGTGAGATTATTAATACACAGCAATCCTCTCAATAAATTCGCAAATTTCCCTTCACTGTCACTATCATTCGTTTCTTGCAATATAAAAAAAATAGTCTCCTTCCATTGAGTTTCATTTAGTACATATTCACTCATTAATGCACCTATCAAATAAGCACAATCTCCTATCTCACATAATCTTAAAATTTCTCTCATTTGACGAGACTCAAACAACGTGCTTAACACTTCTATGCGTTTCTTTTCAACGACCTCTTCTCTATCCTCGTACTCTAAATCAGCTACACTTTCATGGGACTCTTGATGAATCCATATGCTTTTAAACAACCATTCATACCCTTTTTCATCATTAGACTTTAACGTATTGTAGATTTCTTGTCCTAATGGTGTCAGCGCAGCAGTAGGCTCACGTTTCTTAGCCCACCGAGATAAAAACATACCATGTATAGCAGAACGAATCATCTTCTTTTGTTCATCAGTTCCACCGTTATTAAACCATTGCTTCACTAATCCCCATAGTTGGTCTTGTTGCTCATCTGTCAAAAGTCTGGATCTTGAGATAAGTCGAGTTAGCTGTTGAATGGAGTAGGAAAGTTCTGGTGTTAATACTAACTTAATCATTTCTTTGTAGAAATGATGCACATCACCCGTGGTAACCATTGGAGCTGCCTGGGTATTTTTCCAGACATATTGATGGCTAGGAAATATTGAAACACGCTTCGGCAGATGTTCTGGAATTAAATCAATGCAAAGATTTAAGCCTACGACAGGATGCTTTTTGATGAGTTGAGTAATCAGCAGTATTCTTTCATCTATGTTCAAGCTTGTTTGTGGATAAAAAGGGAAAAAAATTTTCCCCAAAGAGTGTAGCGGTTTATTAACATACTTATCATTTATGTCCTTGGAAGATAATTGTGTTAGTATATCAACTACCCTGCTCACATATGCTTTATCCCAAGCCAATTTTTCCAGTGCTACTAATAAATCAGTATATTTAGGCGACTCTAGAGTCACATTACTCACTGGTCGCAAAACACTAAATATTTCGCCCTCATTTTTTAAATCACTAGAAACAACATTTAAAAACACATCAGGAGATGATTCCGCTAACACAGAAAAAATATCATGGCATGACAATAATTTTCGAGAAGTCACGGGTGTCAACAAACTCTCTACCACTTCATCTACCTTACATTGACAGTCGTAACCCAACCTTTCCTTAAATAATAAATTTCCATGGACTGCCAATAACATCAACGTATCACCAATACTTTGCCGCAAACTTCTCGAATACTTTCTCCCCTTACCTAAGGCATTAGCATAAAATTGCTGATCCTGTGGTAAATCCAATGCTGGATCATCTTCTCCAAGTACATCAACTACCACTTTAAAATAGTTGTCTAGGTCTGCTCTCGTAACAAAGGGAGTGATAATAAACAGCAAATCAATTTTTGATACCACTCCTCTATACTGACCAATAACCCATACTGGAGGATCATCCATTTCACTACAGCAAAACAGCACTCTATCCATCTCATCATAGAACTTCTTATAACCTAGTACCTCTAATATTCTTTTATCTTCCTCGTTTGAGGAATCCCATGCACCAGCAAATAGAAACGGAATCAAATCTTGCTTATACTCTTTTACCCACAATGGTTTTTTACAAGACTCATGGTTATTAAGTTGCCTTCCCAGCACACTTAAAGAAAATCCAACTTGATTGGCTAACTTCCCTGCCTCATCAAAAGATTTACCCATTTTTTCCAAGGCATGGACAAAAGTTGTTTTATTCAACACTTCCAAAGTAATAGCGTTAGGATTTTGCTGATTTGTCAGTGCTTTATGCGAAACAATAAAAGTGTGAATTTTGCTTCTATATGGGGAAAACTCATTACCTATATCTGGTTTATCGGTAATAGCAACTAATTTGCCAGCGCCTGTCATTAGAGAGGGAAAAACATCTAAAGAATCAAATACCAAACATTGATCATAGAATGTCTGATTAGTACATAGTACCCGAGATAAGAATGCTATTCCTTCATCTGTAGTATCTGCATAAATATGAAAAGTTTCACTGGGAGGATTAGACAAATAAGTGAAGATTTTTTTACGATAGTTCTTAATATAATCATCAAAAAAATCAGGCACCAATGCTGGATTACATCTATTTGACCAATCAAACCAACATCGTTCGAGAGAACGCACCCCTTTATTATCAAGGCCTATTTCATTTGCCAACCAAGTTTGAGCAGGCAAGGACTGTTCAAGCCATTGCTCCAAATTGCTAGCATCATATACCCGAACATCTTTCCACTTTTTCAGCGCTTTCTTTTGCGCTGCCCACTTATTTTTATTCACCCATCGACGAGGAGTGACAAAAACAAAAGTAATTTCTGCTGCATCTTGACCAGCTACTTTAAGACTCTTAGTAAAGTCATCATGAGCTTTTCTTCGTATATTATTAGTTACTCCCCACTCCCAACCAGATTTTCCTTCTGGCACCCATGGTGTTACTTCATTCGCTTCAAGCCAACCATCCCAACCCGGTCTTTCTGCATCATCATTACCAGGAAAATCAATACAACTGATATTACTTACAGTGGAATGGATTAAGGTTCTAAGAAAAACAGCAAAACGCGATCTTGCTTCGATAGACTCTTCAGACACCCATTTTGTAATCGTATTTGCCTTGATAGATAAAAAAGGAGGAGCATAAACATGGCTCACAGACAACTTCCTATTCACGCTTACCTTATATCCTTCATATTCTGATTGCCACCGCAATAACTCATCTAGTGAGAAACTAAATGTATTTGCAAGAAGTTGAGCCATTCCTACAGATAACGACGCTCGTCCATTTAATAATTTAGAAAGAGTTGGTCGAGCCACGCCTAAAAGTTTGGCAGCGTCGCTCACAGATAATTCTTTGGGAATAACCTTTTCCTTAATTCTTAGACCTGGGTGGTGGATTGTCATACTATCTCCTCTAATCACCAATCCAAACCGTAACGTTATACATTACACCAAATTTATCAATGAATATATAGACATATAATTAAATTGTCAATATAATTTTGCCATTAGCAATCAAATATTGTATGCATAACATGAGTGACTTTTACTTAGCCAGAACCCTGCTTATTGATGGACAGCCGACAACAGAAGAGGAGCTTATTAGTCAATATAAAGTCATTATCATCCTATCCGAACCAGGAGCAGGAAAAACGAGTTTACTTAAAAGCTTAGCAAGAAAATTAGGAGGAATACATCAAAGAGCCAACTCATTAATTCAAGAATTAACGCATCCCAAGAAACACGATCCATTAGTTATTGACGCTCTTGATGAATGTTTCTTTTCTCATCCATCCGATATTGATAAACTATGGAAAGTTGCAAAAGACGCTCAACCAGCTCAATTGATTGTTGCTTGCAGAGGGAGTGAGTGGAACAAATCGTATAACCAAGGGCTAGAAGAAATTTTTGGAGCAGAATCTAATAATCACACCATCACCATTGCAAAAATTGTCTCTTTTTCCTACGAAGAAAAAAGAAAACTATTTACGTATCATTATCCCTGTTTATCCTTTGATGCTTTTTACTCCCATTTAGAGAAAACTAATGCTACTAATTTTCTAGATAACCCTCAAATGCTCATGTACCCATCCCATTTTTAGTACAACTAAGAAGTAGAAACGGAATGCATTTGTTTGTACATTAGGGGTGTTAAACCTTTTAGTGCATCATGGGGTCTTTGCGTATTATAAACAGTTAACCACTCTTC
>NZ_JABGBO010000017.1 GCF_013133775.1 Pelistega europaea
CCTCACTATAACCAACACCAGCGCGGAAATCCATATCCATTTTCTCACCAACTGGCGTACTACCATACATACCAAGCAAGAAAGTATCTGCACTTAATGTTTGTTGTGACGGTGAACCGATGCTACCTGCATGATCATGACCATAACCTACCATCATACCTATACGTGTTTGGTTATAGCATACATGACCACCTGCTGCTGCATAGTAACTCTCGTTACGGTAACCTGCTGCCCCACGGTAATCGTGTTGTTTACCCCAACCCCCTTGTAATTTACCCCATACATGGCGGTCAGAACCTGTCTTCAAATCTGTCGTACAACGATCAGTAAAGCTCGCTAAACCAACCACATTAGCTGCACTATCTGCAATCACTTGGCTACTAGCACCTGCTAACGTTGGCAATGACTCTAACACAGCATCAGCTGCTTGTTTGTCATCACGAATCGTATAGAACAAACGAGCAATCTCTCCTGCTCGGTCTTGAACAAAAATGGTATCTAATGCACGTCCTGCATCTACCGCACGGTCAAAGCCTAATTTATCCACAATATTGGCAAGACTCTTATCTCCCCCCGTTGAGTAAGGTGTTAAACCAAGTGATTTATGATCATTGCTAATATAAGGAACGAAATCAAAAAGGTGGCTATTGTCATCATAACTGGCAAATTTGCCAATAATTTGACCATTTGGCGTGGTAATAACGTTCTCGAAACTACCATTTGCCAAGTCCTCTTCTCGGCTACCTGCAATATCCGTAAACAAGTGACCATTATCAAGGTTAGCGTTACCATTGACTTGAACTTTGGTATAGCCTTCAGGTGTTGCTGTTACTGATAAGGTACCACCACCATTAAGGTTGAGATTACGTAACTCAGTGCCACTCGCATCAATAGCCAAAGTCGCAGGTGACTTCACATTCACTGTTGCCTTACCTAACTTACCACCTTCTGAGATTTGCAATGTGCCATCATTCACATTGACTGCACCAGCAAATGGGTTGTTAGCTTTCACATTGAAAGTACCTGCTCCCTCTTTGTTAAATGTACCCTCACCACTAATTGGTGCAGATGCTGGTTGGGTGACTGTACCTGAAGCCACATTGAGATTTAACGTACCGTTCACGTTAATAGCATCTTTACCATCTGGTGTACTGTTAAATCCATCAAAGAGTTTAGCACCATCGGTTGGATTGAGATTCAAAGTCGCATTGTTAGCCACATTGATAGTGGATGCTTCATCGTCAGCCGTATCAGGACTTACAATATTAGGGGTCGTTAATGCCGCCTTCGGATTGACATTAAGCGCACCACCATTCATTGAAATAGGGTTGGTCGCATTCAATGTACCAGCAGGTGAACCAGAAGCATCACCCACATTCAAAGTACCATCCTTGGCGACATTCACATCCTTAGCAGCTACGTCACCATTCACGTTGACCATTGCTGGTGTCTCATCGCTATCACCAACATTTAATGTATCTGCATTGAGGGTAGAACCACTACCTACTGTCAATGCACCATCATTCGCATTCACTGTACCGATAGTGTTAGTTGGTGCGGTTAAATCTAATTCACCTGTACCATCTTTATTCAATTCACCTGTGCCAGTAATGCCTGCGGTATCCGCTTGAGTCGCTGTATTACCAGCCGCCACATCCACATTTAATGCGCCATCAATATTGATAGCATCCCCTTTAGAGGTATCTAAACCTGCAAATAAGGGTTGATCTCCTGTCGGTTTAAGCGTTAATGAGCCTGTGCTACCCACATTAATCTTGGCATCATCTGCTGCATCTGGAGCAGCAGGGTCAGAAGTAATATTGCCTGCATTCAAGGCACCGTCCACGTTAACATTACCTGAATTCACCACAAAGTTATTTTGACCATCGTTACCAGAATTTAATGTACCACCTTGAGCGATGTCTACCGTACCACCATTAACGGTCGCACTATCTGTCGCTGTCACAGTGCCTCCACTGTTTACCTTGATGTTACTATCCTTATTCGCCACTAAGTCAGTCGCCTTGACAATACCATCAGCATTGAGTGAGGCAGTATTTGGGTCACCATTGCCGTCACCTACCGTCAATGCACCTGCATCTAAGGTCGCACCGCTCGCTACATTCACAGCACCATCATTGATGTTGGTATTAGCAGCTGTCGTAGTGTTACCATTGACGTTGACAGTACCGTCGTTATCAACAATTAGATTTTCAGTGTCAGTCTGACCTAAGAGGTTAAGAATACCACCTTCGGCTTTTAAGGTATCCAAGACATCTAACACACCTTTGCTGTCTACCTGTCCATCTGGGCCTTTGACTGTCAAATTGTCTGCATTCACAGTACCCGCATTATCTAACTTCGCAGAGCCTGCATCACCACTACCGTCACCTACAGTGATGTCACCACCAGTTAAAGTAGCTCCACTATCTACAGTCACAGTACCTTCGTTAATCGCAGTCTTCGGTGTTTCTACTGTACCCTTGTTCACATCAACAGTACCGCCATTAACAGCGATACCATCAGCTCCTGATACAGTTAATGAACCCGTATTAGTATCATCACCAACCGCTAGATTACCATCTTTATCGACTGTTACTTTATTGGCAGTCACTTCACCGTTAGCTACCAAATTCGCTGCTTCGCTATCACCGTCACCGACAGCAATATCGCCACCTTTCAATGTCGCACCACTATCTACAGTCACAGTACCTTCGTTAATCGCAGTCTTCGGTGTTTCTACTGTACCTTTGTTCACATCAACAGCACCGCCATTGACAGCAATGCCATCTGCTCCTGATACTGTTAATGAACCTTCATTAGTATCATCACCTACACTTAAGCCACCATCTTTATTAACCACAACACTGGTAGCATTAACCGTACCGTTAGCCACTAATTTAGCTGCATCTGCTGCCAATGTACTATCGTCATCACCTACTTTAATAGCCCCACCATTTAAAGTAGCACCGTTATCGACAGTGATAGTGCCATCATTGATATTCGTTGCTGTCGTAGCAGTTAATTTTTTAGCTACTTCTATACCGCCAGCATCAACGTTAAGCGTACCGATGGTATTTTCTTGCGTTAATTTTAAATCTCCATAGCCGCTCTTATTCAATGAACCTGTACCAGTGAAACCAACACCATCTGCAGCATCGTATTGACTAACCGTTGCCCCATTATCAACAGCAACATTCCATACACCGTTAACAGTAATAGCATCAGTTGCAGCTACTTTCTTGAAATTATTGAAAAGCACATCACCCGCAGAAAGGTTGGTAGTTAATGTACCATCCACAATAACTTTTGCCTGATCAGCACCGGCAGTATCTTCAGAGTAGATATTTCCTGCATTAACAGTACCACCTGACACCACATTTAAGGTCCCGTTATCAATCTTGATATCGCCTGTATTATTTGCTGTCGTAAGTGAGCCTGCCACCTCTAATATCGGAGGAGTATTACTGTTTGCAAAGGTATTATTATCATCAATCACTACATCGCTGGTACCTGTAATACTACCACCACTAGCAATTTTCAGTGTACCGTCAGAAACAATGGTTTGCCCTGTATAGGTATTAGCTTTGGTTAATATCGTTGTGCCAGTTCCGATTTGTGCAAAATCACCCGCACCACTGATCTGTTTTGCCAATGTATATTCATTGGTACGATTTACCGCTGCTTTAGCCCCTTGTCGTATCTCAATACCACCATCACCAGCACCAAAAGTCCCTGTTGTTCCAGCATAGCCAGCTTGCAGAACACCTTGTTCTATAATTGTGTTGCCTGTTTGTTGGTTATCTGCTGTCAATACTAAGGTTCCCAGACCTGTTTTGGTATAAGTGCCTACTTGTGAGTCACCCTTTGGCATTGTCAAACGGGAGGTAACTGCAAGCAAATCTCCATAACAGTTATCTTGAATACAATTATGTAAAGTTGTGGGACCTGTGTTAGTTAAACTTGAATCCGAGTTCAAGTTTTGTACATTCATATCTTGAAAATAAGCATTTCCATCTTGAACGACAACTTTTCCCTCTACGATATCAATCTTAGTATTTCCAGCACCTAAGGAAACACCGAGATGGCGTCCACTAGCATCTGTTCGACTAGTTATCCCTTCGAATAAATCTTTCTGATTATCTGTGATTTTTAATGTACCACCATTTAAGGCAATAATAATTTCTTGGTTATTCTGATCTACCTCGGCGACTCCAGTGTTTTCTCGGCTAATTGCTGTTGTTTCAATTGTTCCACCACTTAGGTAAACACGGGCAGCTTTTAAATTATCAGAGGAACTAATAATAATTCCACTTGTATCATTATTTGTATTACCGACTTTTAGTGTTCCACCTGTAACATTAACAATTGCATTACCATAAGGGTTTGAACTTAAACGATCTTTACCTAAATAGAGCTTATTTTTGATATTAACGTCACCAGCAGAGACATTTAACACCCCTTTTGCCCCAGCAAAACTGAGAATAGTTTCATCCCCTAAGGTAACATTTCCACCTTTTGCATTAAATACAATCGCATTATTTGTAAATGTGCCTATATAGGTGGTTCGGCTGCTACCATCCATTGTATCATTCAAATTAACTGTAGAACCCTGCTCTGCATTAACCGTAATATACTCAAGATGTTTAGGTGATATGCCTAGGTTACCACTAGTATTGATAGCTTTTTTATTTGTATAAGAAAAGCCCACATTAGCATCACTAGATAAGGTACCGCCATTGATATTAAGATTAATCACATGACTCGCATAGTTTGAAAAGCCAGACACCCCTGCCGCACTGACAAAATCATAATCTTTATCCCCTCTGGCTGAGTTTGCAAGCATCTTGAATGTTCCATTAACATCCATATCTAAGTAAACTCGCCCTTTATCAGCCGGGATACCACCCCTTAAAGTAGACACTGGGTAATTCTGAGACCCTCCAGAATTATCAGGTCCGGTAACCTTTACTGTATTTTTATCCTCAATGGTCACACCACTCGCAATAGTAATTTTACTTGGTGTTTCTTTACTATTGATATAGATAAAACGGTTAGTATTATTAGTATCCTCGTCAGGAACTGAGGCATTATAAAACGTGCCACTATGATTAAAAGTTAAGCTATCTCCATTATTCAACGCATGAGCATTGATGTGCTCAGTTGTTGTGCTTAGCGTAGTCGTAGGCGCACTAAAAAATGCTTCAGGGCTATCATAAGCCGTTGCTGCTGCTTGCCCCGATAAAGCCAATAACACAACAAACGATAAAGGCTTTAAAATAAGAGCAGGTTGTTTTTTAACACCTTGTTCTGCCGAAAGAACAGAGGTTACTTGAGTTGTTGTCGACTTTCCTTTTGCACGAGCCAATTCTGAAACACATTGCCACAATCCTAATGTTGCATTCCAAACCACACGATAAATTTTATTCATAGACTTTATTCCTATTTAAAACATGCTCTTCTCAAGATGCAACCTCACCAAGAGAAGGCGTTTACTCGCCATCAATGAAGGAAATTGAATCCATAACCTAGAAGTTAAGTCAACTATTCTAGAGGACTCTCATCAAGAACAATATTTAAAGTGTGAGTATTTTTCTTTACTTTTACACCTACCTTAAAATCAAAAAAAAAAAAAAAACAACCTTTTCAATGAGATAGCTCAACAAAAAGCCATATATCAAGATACGTAACAAATATTCATTTACAAATTACATTTATTTCTGTTGTTCTACAGCGACGAAAAATAAAGCACAACCAACAATTGTTTGAATATTCTTATTTTTTATAAAAAAATCAATTTATTATTGGAATACGAATCTCTCTCAATACGTTGTTGAATAGCATTCTCTCACTAAACACTTCTCAGCCGTATTTTTTGCACCAATTATTGATATAACCACCTGTATTATGATTATTTTTTAAAAAAACAAAGCATCTTTTTCTCCCTGAAAAAATAAAAATAAAGAAATAATTTTCAATATGAAATTATTTCTGCATTCCTGACCTTATACTATCCTTCTTTTCCTCTCACAACAAAGGCTAGAAAAAGAAACTTCATGTGTACATTGTAGATGCTTTCGCATAATACTTGCTTTTCGCATAAAATGAACGCATCATACACAATCATCTTTATTGAATGAAGCATGACATACCGAAAACTCTCACACGACATTTGATAGAGCAACAACACCAACAACTTCTCTTTTCTCCCCCATCACCTGAAACAATGTGATGCATTTTTAGGAGTATTGCTATGGCCCAATCCATTAATCTGAACGAAATACGCCAACAGGCTTTACAATTTCCTTCTCATTTCCAATCTGTACAACTCGCCACTTGCTGCAAGGATGGCATTCCTGAAGCGAGCTATGCGTGCTATCTTTTTAAAGACGGCAAATACTATCTCTATCTCAGTCGTTTAGCCGCTCACTTTAATAATCTTGCAACCAACCCCCATTGTTCCCTGTTATTTATTGAAGACGAAGATAAAGCAAAACAGATATTTGCTAGGCAACGCCTTACCATCCAATGTAGTGTTAGTATTATTCTGCGAGGTAGTGATGTGTTTAACCGAACGATGGATGACTTTGCTGAACGCTTTGGTAGCTTTATGAAAGCAGTGCGTGATTTAACCGATTTTGAATTATTTGAGTTGTCTCCTGAACACGGTAGTTATGTGGCTGGTTTTGCACAAACTTATCGCCTATCTGGGACGGACTTTACCAATATCACTCCCGTGCTACCTGCCAGTGAACGCCAAGATTAAGGGCTGTTTTTCACTGGCTTGCTTCCATACGAGTCTGCCCATCCATTGAGCCCCTCCACTTGTCTCTGTCTTAAATAACGAAAATTTACAGCACAATTAAAGCAAAAGCCCCAAGACAGTATTCCGCTTGAGGCTTTTTTGATAAGTCATAGTAACCATATTCTAAAAGTTTTTCACAAGAGGTAGCCGATACGCTACCCCTCCTAAATTAACCTTAGAAAGCTACTTTTAATGTCGCTCCTACGCTTTGGTTTCTATAACCAGCACGGAACTGTGCATCATAACCCACCGAGAACGTTGCACGGTCATTCGCATGATAATTCACACTCAATCCCGCTTGTCCACTCACACGGTTATGTTTGGCTCCTTCTACCGTAAATGGTACATTTGGTGCACCTGCAAAGGCGACTCGAGCAGACGCTGGTTTACCCAACAAGTCATAACCCACGCCAACACGCGTATTAATCGTCCACTTATCCGCCACACGTGCCAACGCTTCCACACCTACTTGTGATGTCAACGTATGATAGCTACGTGCTTTGGCTTGTAGATTCAATACCCCTGCACCTGT
>NZ_JABGBO010000018.1 GCF_013133775.1 Pelistega europaea
TTACTGTTAACAGCTTTGAGCTGCTCACCGTAATACTTTGGTGGGTCAAGCTGGAATCGAACCAGCGACCCCCGCCTTATCAAGACGGTGCTCTAACCGACTGAGCTACTGACCCGTTCTAGCTGTTTACTTCTTCTGATAAGTTTAACAACCGATAAGCGTGGACGCTTCCGCTTTGATATACATGGTCTCTTAAAGGAGGTGATCCAGCCGCACCTTCCGATACGGCTACCTTGTTACGACTTCACCCCAGTCATGAATCCTACCGTGGTGACCGTCCCCCTTGCGGTTAGACTAGCCACTTCTGGTAAAACCCACTCCCATGGTGTGACGGGCGGTGTGTACAAGACCCGGGAACGTATTCACCGCGACATGCTGATCCGCGATTACTAGCGATTCCGACTTCATGCAGGCGAGTTGCAGCCTGCAATCCGGACTACGATTAGGTTTATGAGATTAGCTCCGCCTCGCGGCTTGGCAACCCTCTGTCCTAACCATTGTATGACGTGTGAAGCCCTACCCATAAGGGCCATGAGGACTTGACGTCATCCCCACCTTCCTCCGGTTTATCACCGGCAGTCTCATTAGAGTGCCCTTTCGTAGCAACTAATGACAAGGGTTGCGCTCGTTGCGGGACTTAACCCAACATCTCACGACACGAGCTGACGACAGCCATGCAGCACCTGTGTTTCGGTTCTCTTGCGAGCACTGCTCTATCTCTAAAGCATTCCGAACATGTCAAGGGTAGGTAAGGTTTTTCGCGTTGCATCGAATTAATCCACATCATCCACCGCTTGTGCGGGTCCCCGTCAATTCCTTTGAGTTTTAATCTTGCGACCGTACTCCCCAGGCGGTCAACTTCACGCGTTAGCTTCGCTACTAAGCTCCGAAGAACCCAACAGCTAGTTGACATCGTTTAGGGCGTGGACTACCAGGGTATCTAATCCTGTTTGCTCCCCACGCTTTCGTGCATGAGCGTCAGTATTATCCCAGGGGGCTGCCTTCGCCATCGGTATTCCTCCACATCTCTACGCATTTCACTGCTACACGTGGAATTCTACCCCCCTCTGACATACTCTAGCCCGGTAGTTAAAAATGCCATTCCAAGGTTGAGCCCTGGGATTTCACATCTTTCTTTCCGAACCGCCTGCGCACGCTTTACGCCCAGTAATTCCGATTAACGCTCGCACCCTACGTATTACCGCGGCTGCTGGCACGTAGTTAGCCGGTGCTTATTCTTTAGGTACCGTCAGCATCCGGTGGTATTAACACCAGACTTTTCTTCCCTAACAAAAGTGCTTTACAACCCGAAGGCCTTCATCGCACACGCGAGATGGCTGGATCAGGGTTTCCCCCATTGTCCAAAATTCCCCACTGCTGCCTCCCGTAGGAGTCTGGGCCGTGTCTCAGTCCCAGTGTGGCTGGTCGTCCTCTCAAACCAGCTACGGATCGTCGCCTTGGTAGGCCTTTACCCCACCAACTAGCTAATCCGATATCGGCCGCTCCAATAGTGAAAGGTCCTTGCGGATCCCCTCCTTTCCCCCTCAGGGCGTATGCGGTATTAGCTACGCTTTCGCGTAGTTATCCCCCGCTACTGGGCACGTTCCGATACATTACTCACCCGTTCGCCACTCGCCATCAAGAGAGCAAGCTCTCTTATGCTGCCGTTCGACTTGCATGTGTAAGGCATCCCGCTAGCGTTCAATCTGAGCCAGGATCAAACTCTTCAGTTCAATTCCTGTTTAAATTTACGATAAATACTTATCGTCGCTGCTTCACTCAAAAGAAATAACGTTCTGTTTATACAAAACCTTACTTCTTCATGTATGTAAGTGTAAGCACTTAAAATATCTACTTAACCTTCTGCTCCGTGATAGAGCAGGTACATCGCATTCCAAGCGCCCACACTTATCGGCTGTTAGTTGTTAAAGAACATCCCGAATTAAATCATCACTTAATCCGTCTAACGATATTGCTCGTTAGCAGCAAAGAACGTAATTATGAACTATCTAACTACATCCTGTCAAGCACTTTTTAAAAATATTTTTTATTTTTAAAA
>NZ_JABGBO010000019.1 GCF_013133775.1 Pelistega europaea
AAAAAAGCCTCTTGAGGGGAACTCAAGAGGCTTAGGAATGAAGAGCTTGACGATGTCCTACTTTCACAGGTGTCCACCCACTATCATCGGCGCAAAGGCGTTTCACTGTCCTGTTCGGGATGGGAAGGAGTGGTACCACCTTGCTATGGTCGTCAAGCTGTAACTTGTACGGCTGCTTTAGCCCTTTGGAAGAAGCACAAGAAGTGAAGTTTGGGAGGTGATTTATATTTTGTACGACACTCAATCAACACTACACTCACGGGTTGAGTAGAATCAACCGATAAAGTTATAGGATCAAGCCGCACGGGCAATTAGTACTGGTTAGCTACATGCATTACTGCACTTCCACACCCAGCCTATCAACGTCCTGGTCTCGAACGACCCTTTAGGGGAGTTAAACTCCCGGGATACCTTATCTTCAGACGAGTTTCCCGCTTAGATGCCTTCAGCGGTTATCTCTTCCGTACTTAGCTACTCGGCAATGCCATTGGCATGACAACCGATACACCAGCGGTACGTCCACTCCGGTCCTCTCGTACTAGGAGCAGCCTCCGTCAAGTATCCAACGCCCACGGCAGATAGGGACCAAACTGTCTCACGACGTTTTAAACCCAGCTCACGTACCTCTTTAAATGGCGAACAGCCATACCCTTGGGACCGGCTACAGCCCCAGGATGAGATGAGCCGACATCGAGGTGCCAAACACCGCCGTCGATATGAACTCTTGGGCGGTATCAGCCTGTTATCCCCAGAGTACCTTTTATCCGTTGAGCGATGGCCCTTCCATTCAGAACCACCGGATCACTTTGTCCTGCTTTCGCACCTGTTCGACTTGTCAGTCTCACAGTCAAGCACGCTTATGCCAATGCACTATCAGCACGATTTCCGACCGTACCTAGCGTACCTTCGAACTCCTCCGTTACACTTTGGGAGGAGACCGCCCCAGTCAAACTGCCCACCATACACTGTCCCCAACCCGGATCACGGGCCTAGGTTAGAACCGCAAACAAACCAGGGTGGTATTTCAAGGACGGCTCCAGTAAAACTAGCGTCCTACCTTCAGCGCCTCCCACCTATCCTACACAGGCCGGTTCACAATCCAATGTAAAGCTACAGTAAAGGTTCATGGGGTCTTTCCGTCTAGCCGCGGGGAGATTGCATCATCACAAACACTTCAACTTCGCTGAGTCTCAGGAGGAGACAGTGTGGCCATCGTTACGCCATTCGTGCAGGTCGGAACTTACCCGACAAGGAATTTCGCTACCTTAGGACCGTTATAGTTACGGCCGCCGTTTACTGGGGCTTCGATCAAGAGCTTGCACCCCATCACTTAACCTTCCAGCACCGGGCAGGCGTCACACCCTATACGTCCACTTTCGTGTTTGCAGAGTGCTGTGTTTTTAATAAACAGTCGCAGCCACCTATTCTCTGCGACCCTCTCGCGCTTTAACACGCTAACAGGGCATACCTTCTCCCGAAGTTACGGTATCAATTTGCCGAGTTCCTTCTCCTGAGTTCTCTCAAGCGCCTTGGAATATTCATCCCGTCCACCTGTGTCGGTTTGCGGTACGGTCAACATTAAACTAGAGCTTAGAGGCTTTTCCTGGGACACCTTCCTACGACTTCGGGGTACAAGACCCCTTCGCATCAATACCTTGAATTACGTGGCCGGATTTGCCTAACCACCTTCTTAGTACCAACTACGGGTACAACCAATCACCCGCTCGCATTCCGCTATCCGTCCCCCCTTCGCATTTAATGTCGGTGTAGGAATATTAACCTACTTCCCATCAGCTACGCATCTCTGCCTCACCTTAGGGGCCGACTCACCCTGCGCCGATGAACGTTGCGCAGGAAACCTTGGACTTACGGCGAGGGAGCTTTTCACTCCCTTTATCGCTACTCATGTCAGCATTCGCACTTCTGATACCTCCAGCAGCCTTTACAAGCCAC
>NZ_JABGBO010000002.1 GCF_013133775.1 Pelistega europaea
GTTGATGATTTGACTTTCGCTAGTGCGTTTGCTCATGGTAAAACTCCTTTGAAATAAGTTTACGGTAAAGTTCAAAAAAGTTCTACTTTCTTGTTGTCTTAATTTAGGGGATGGCTACAATACAGATTTAAATCAAATTCCTTATGAGTCTATTAAGTTAGATGATTTTGGAAGGGAGATTGATGCCTACAATTTCATCCAAGAACATGGGGATGGGTTATTTGATTATTTAGTAGAACCATTTAGGCGGTGGCAACCAGGTACTTATCATTATTTGAGCAATGGTAAACTTTTCTATGCAGTGCATAAGTCTCCCTACCCCAATTTTGACGATATCACTCAATTAGGATTAATAGTCAATAATAGAGTTTGTTACATTAAATACACGGCATATACCTATGAGGAAGGTAAGAATGACTACCCTACTATTCCTTTGGCAATTCTTAATTCTTGGCTTTATCGTGCTCAGGGATGGGATGTGGCAGAATCAATAGCGATTGATATTCATAGAGGTGTTTTACCTTCAGCAAAGACGTATTCTGTATCACCAATATGCTCACTTATCAGGGAGTTAGCAGATAAGGAACGGCGCGTATTACCTCAATATGCTGAATTTCTAGAGGCGAAATTTAATCATCCTTTCCGCCAAAGCTATCACATTAAAGAGTTTATGGATGATAAATACTTTGAATTACGGTGTTTGCTAGATACACGGTTAGATGGAGACTGGGGAAAAAATGGTTTCCAGCTATTTGTCTCATCGCATAACACCGAGCGTAATGTGTATGTCGTACCAAGAACAGATGTCATGCAAATTAAAAAACTCTCTCATCCAGCAGAAGCTATTGATAGCTATGCAGCACACCTATTGTCAGGGAAAGAAGGAGAGTTTGATTTTCTGCAATACGCAGAAGATTTTTAAGTGCAAGGTGGGGGTAGCATAGGGGTTGTCTATTTGGCTATTATGTAGGCCAGTAAGAAATGGACTATGCAGATACGAGACTGGCGTTCGGCATTAAATCAGTTTAGTATTATGTTTGGTGAGCGTATTACCGACCGTATTTAAAATCCATTTGCACAAAATTCCGGACAGGCTCTCTATGTAGTTCGTTAATTGATTCATACAACTACAGCCTCCCTCAAAACCTTTTCCTTAAATCTTGTTGGTAAGCTGCATTCTTCCGTTAAATCAAAATTATCTCCTACAATTTCTTGTAAATCTGAGCAAAATGCACCAATATCAATTAATGTCGTTCCTGGTTTTATGTTAATTAAAAAATCAATATCACTGTTTTCTGTATCTTCGCCGCGAGCAACGGAACCAAACACACGCAAATTACTTAATTTTGGGTGACGAGCAAAACAAGCAAGAATTTCATCCCTATGTAAGGCGAGAATTTCAGAGGGCTTCATATCTATCTCCCTAAGTAGCCTACGTTTAATTATATACAAAAAAGCATAGTCACACAGTCGATTATTTTATCTCGATAGAACCTTCCGTATCAATGTTACCCAAATCAACGGAAGTTTCTGAGTGTTAAAATTGGTATTGTAGCAAGACAGCCCTATCCAATTGAAGTGACCTCTCTCCCCCAAAAAATCACTGATAGGACGATGAAATTTCCTGTAAACTGAAATTTCAGAGGAGCTCTGCGACGAAGTGAAGACTTCTTGATGCAAAAGTGTGCCTGTGTATGGGATTTGATAATCAAGGTAAGTCTGCTATTTTATTCTATCTGGCAATGTTTTTTCTGAATATGGTATTTTTACTAGTGAATAGAACTTGACTTAAATTAAAAAAAAAAAAAAAAATAATAATACGAATATTAAATAATTTCAATGCATTAGCTACCACTTTATCACAATCACAAATGGCAGGTGACTTATGAAAAGCATCAAAGGAATTATATTTGATATTGATGGCACACTGGTGTTAAATCAAAAAGCACTACCGGGGGCATTGGAGACTGTATCCAGTTTAAAGGAAAAGGGGTGTCAGTTAAGGTTGATTTCCAATATGACCAGCAAGTCCCCTGTTGAGCTTAGTCATATGTTAGGCAGTATGGGATTTAATATTGATCCCGAAGAAATCCAGACCGCTGTCTCTGTGTGCATAGAGTATCTGAATAATCATTGTGATAAAACCGTATTTTTAGCTATCCCAGAAAAGCTATTGCCTCTTTTCTCAGGAGTAAACAAAACACAAGATAATCCTGATTTTGTGGTCATGGGTGATTTGGATAGTGAGTTTAATTATTCTTTACTGAATAGAATTTTTAATTATTTAACGTCTGGGGCTGAATTAATTACTTTTCACAAAAATCCTTTTTATTTTCGTGATAATGCAAAGTGGTTGGATAGTGGCGCATTCACGATGGCGCTAGAGCAGGCAACAGGCAAGACTGCTGTCGTAATGGGTAAACCATCACCCGTCCTATTTGAAAGAGCTGTTGCTTCGATGGGATTGGATAAAAAAGAGGTTCTTGTTATCGGAGACGATGTCAGTTCAGATATTCAGGGAGCGAGAAATGCGGGCTTGAAATCTTTGCTCGTAGGAAGCGGTAAGTTTCAGCCCTCACACCTAGAGACATATCGTATCTCAAAAGACGAATTCCTTCCTCACATTTCTGATCTTATTACTATGTTGGAGAAAGATGATGAAGCTGCTTAATATTGAGGTCAATTCACGAGGAGAAGTGTTCTTTGGACGGTATGATATTTTTCGGGAAAATGGTGCTGAAATCTATCACCTCACATCTAAAAATAATCCTTCCACCTACCCTATGTTTGCGGGAATTCGTTATTTTTCAGAGCAAACTTTAGAAGAAGCCATAAAAGTAGCCAAATTATGGCACGAACAAATAGGATTTGATGCTGTAATTACTACAGATGAGGCTTCTGTGATATCTGCAGCGGCTATTAGTCAGGAGTTGGAGCTTCCTGGTTTGTCTGTTGATGCAGCTCAGAAGAGTCGCAATAAATTCTATATGCGTTTAGCTCACCAGAAATACTCGGCACCCCACCCTCATTTTCAATGTTGTGATACATTAGATCAGGCAGTGGCGGCAGCCTCACTTATTGGCTATCCTGTCATATTAAAACCGACTCTTGGCGGTAACGCAGAGCATACTTATTTAATTCATGACGAAAAAAAACTGAGAGATATTTTCCCTAAAGCATGGGAAGCTAATCAGCGGTATTCTTATTGTCAGCATGATGCCCAAACTATTTTGCTGGGTCCTAATAGTATGCTTATAGAGGAATTTCTGTCAGGAAGTGAACACTGTGTTGAAGCATGGGTAAAAAATGGTGTGGCTCATATCGGTTCTATAGCAGATCGTATATCTATCGAATTAGATACTTTTGATAATGATCTTTATAGAACACCATCGCTTTTGTCTTCATCAAAAATTGCATTGTTACAAGAAGCCTTACAGGCTGGGGTTACGGCTCAGGGTATTACTCATGGTGTTGTTCATGCAGAGTTTAGGTTCCACCACGATAAACCGTATATTGTGGAAATCGCGGCAAGGGTTGGTGGAGGTAGTCTTTATAAAATGGCTCAGCTAAGCTATGGTTACTGTCCCATTAAGACCGCCTACTGTGTGGCGACAAACACTTATGTTCAAGAAAAACCTTTAAGTAAAACAGGAAAGGTAGCTGTGGGTTTAACTATGCTTTGCCAGCAAGGGATAATTAAGCGAATTCATATTCCTGAATTTGTGAGGAGCCATCCTAATGTTTTTAATTTGGGTATATTAGCAAAAGAAGGAGATTTTCATCGAAGACCTCCTGAAGGAAATGATATTTTTGGCTATTTAGGCGTTGTAGGTGATTCACAAGAGCAAGCTATTGAGTTGGCTGAATCTTTGTTTGCCTCTATAACGATAGAGCTTGAGTAATTGTTGGTAGTGGAGGCAACATGAGTGATACATTATTGGGCGTATTATGTGTTCTGTTATTTTTAATTATATCCAACGTTAATGCAGTACTTTCGGGTTGGTTGCTACAACAGGTACATCCATTTACTTTACTCTTTTGGAGTTTTTTAGTTGTTATTATTTTCTTTCAAGTACGATTACGAGTGACAATGGGTAAGAGTTCCCTTCGTGTACCTACATTTTCTACCAGAAATTTGTTATCTCTTAATGTGGCAAGTAGTGTAAGTTGGATTGGCTATTATTATGCATTACGATATATCGAGCCAGCAATTGTTAGTGCATTGATGGGATGTATTGGTCCTATGTTCATTGTGATTAAAAACTTTTTGTCTACAAAAGTATGGGAAAAGAGGAGTTTTTTTGTCGCTGTGGGAATGTTGTTAGGAACGGTCTTGCTGGTGTGGAGCTCCTTCTCTAGCAGTGGGTTAGAAAAAATATCACTCATAAGTATTGCAATTGGCTTATTGTCCGCTTTTATTGGTGGATTGGGTCAAGTGATGACTACGCTGTCGACAAAAGGGTTAGCTGCTCAAGGTTGGAATGCAAGCCAAATTATGGCACATCGGTTTTATTTATTAGTGTTGATTGTCGGAATGTTAGCTTGGCATAATGATGTATTATTAGTGAATAACACCAATAATGTTTTACCAATTACGCTTATTTCTATTGTGGGCGTATTGATTCCTTTGTGGGTATTACAAAAGGGAATTATTTTATCTTCGCCCCTTACAGTCTCTGTTCTATTATCTTTTTCTCCTCTGGTAACATTGTTTTTCCAAAAATTCGATGCACGTTTGGCATGGTCTAGTATGACTTTTGTTGGGTGTGTAGTTATAGTAGCGAGTGTTCTCGCCCATTTCATAACATTACAAGGAAAAGAGAAAAAGTGAATTCTCCAAGTAACGATAAGGATGTTAGAGTTGTTCGATTGAGTAACTTAAAAAATTTCATTTAAAATAATACGAATATAAATGGAATTTTGGAGACAACACTAATGAACTACTCGTTACTTGCCACCTATGTGCTTTCCATTGTGCTTTTTTTAGGTACGCCTGGTCCTGTGACCGTATTAGTGGTGAGTGCGAGTATTAAAGACGGTTTTTGGGCGGGGGTAAAAACGGTGATGGGAACAAGTACCGCCTCTCTTATTCTGATTGCTGTGTCTTTTGCCATTATTCAGGGGGTATTTTCCGTAAGTGAAGTGGCTTTGAGTTGGCTTACTCTGGTGGGTTCATTGTACTTATTGTATTTTGCTATTGGTATTTTGAGAGATAAGGCAAACATTCAACAAACCATTAGCGAAAATGCGGGTAAAGTCACTCGTCGTCATTTCCGTGATGGTTTTCTGATTGGTATTTCTAATCCGAAAGATATTTTGTTCTTTATTGCCTTTTTCCCTATGTTTTTGGGTGTTTATCCTAATAATGTTGGCGTGTCTATGTTGGTGCTTGTGATGGTGTGGGTGGCGTTAGACTATAGTATTTTGTCTTGTTACTCCTTTATTTTTTCCAAAATCAACAATAATCGTACGGTAAATGTGATTAGCAAAGCCTCTGGCAGTATTTTATTGTTGGTGGCGTTATATGCGATTTATACAATGGGAAGGGCGATTTTAGCTTGAAAGTAGTTATCAGCAACGTAATTCAATCATTCTATGATTGTGTAGGGTTTAAAAGCATAATGCTTGTCGCTAGCCTGCAAGAGAGGTTAAGTCGACTTTAAGTGCATGAGCAATTTTGATGATGGTTGCAAATTGAGGTTTAGAACCTGAACGTAAAGCTCTATATAAGCCCGCACGATCAAGTCCAGTTGCCTCGGCAAGATTGTGCATCCCGTATGCTCGTGCTGCAGTACTGAGGGCATCAATAAATAGACTGGGATTATTGTCTTCTATGGATGCTTTTAGCGCTTCTGCCAGATACCCTTGTATAAGACGTTCAGAGTATAAAAAATTTGCTAAGTCCCAAGACTTCACACCGTATTTCTTAGTGGCATTCATTGATATGTTCCTTGATTAAGTCTTCAGCTATTTGAGTCGCTAATTTAATATCTTTCGATTGGGTTCCTTTGTGACCGCCAGCTAATAGAAAACAGACTGTATCACCGATGAGTGTGTAGTAAACTCGATACCCTTTACCTTCTCGGATACGCAGTTCCCAAAGATACTCATTCAGGCGTTTATGGTCACCAAAATTCCCATACACAACTCTATCTAATCGAACAGCAATTTTCTGTCTTGCAGAATAGTCTTTTAAATGCTTAAACCATTCATCAAATAAATCTGTACTTTTTAAAGTAATCAGAGTATGTCTCCTCTTAGAGGGTATATTATTAATGCTATGATTGTAGACGATTGTCTACATTATTGCAAGATACCAAAAATCAGTCATACTAGAATACTCTTTTAGATTTATTCAGCGGTTATAAATCGTATCTCGCTTACCAATGGCAATGACTTCAACGGTAACGGTATCATCAATGACTTCATAAAGTAGCCTATAGCCAACAGTACGTAATTTAATCTTATACCGAAAGCCAGCATATCCAGATAATCGGTTTTTCTCAATATGAGGCATTTCTAGTACCTTAGTAAGTTTTTTCTTAAAAGCTGTCTTTACTGTATTGTCTAGGCTTTGCCATTCTTTTTGTGCGGATTGCGTAAAAACGAGATTATAGGTCATCTAAAGATACCTTGATGCGCTTTTCATTTTTACGTTTATCTGCAATTGCATTGAGTTCTAAATCCTCCAAGCGTTCAATAAGTTCTGCATATTTATAAGCAGGTATACAATAAAAAGCGGGTTTGTTACGATTTAACACAGCGACTACTTCACCATCTGCTTCTTTGATAGTTTGCATCGGTGCTTTTTTAAAATCGCTAATACTAGCAGTAAATTCAGCATGTAATGGAGTAATCAAAATAGACTCCTCGTTGAGGTTATTAAATATACTTTTAATTGTACCATTAAAGACACTATAGCGCTTAACTTCATTGTACTTTGTCTTTAACTATAATCAAACGATTAAGTGTCAAGTTTAGGATAGACTTTAGCTAAAAAATCGTAACCATAGAAAGCAAACCATAAAAAGTGCATTTTACAGCAACTACTCCTTGCTGAATATAGCGTGAAATTCCTAATAGTGAAATCTTTTAAATCCATTACAATAGCTATTTATTTCGGTAGGAGAATTGGAGCATGCTAGACATTATTACTCATACGCCATATTGGGTTTGGGGTCTATTGATTTTTTTGTTAGTCATCGGAAGTCTTTCCTTAAAAGATAGAACAATCCCTGTCTATCGAGTTATGCCACTTCCTATCATATTTTCTTTCCTATCTTTCTTTTCTATTATTTCAATGTATAGTGGAGAGTTGTTGCTTTCAGCGATGATTGCCAACTTTATTTTCCTGGTGGTGGGTGTGCTTATCGTTGAGAAAATTTTGATTTCAATGGGGATAAGAGTTGTCTATCATCGCTCGGAGCGTAGGCTTTTTATATCAGGTAATGGATTTACGCTGGTATCTGTTATCTTGATCTTCTTGGTTAAATACGTTTTAAATGTGTTTTTGGTGATTAAACATCCATCTCTTACTGATGATTTTTCATTCGCCATTATTTTCGGCGCTATACAAGGAATATGTGCAAGTGTTTTTCTTGGGGAACTATTGTATTTTTATAAAAAAACTAGGTAGTGGTGGTTTTTAATATCTATTTTTGATAGTAGGACTAGATAGGTACCTATTCTGGCTCATCATCGTACAGAGAAATTTTTAATCTCAAAAAAATATAATGAGTAGAGGAGACGCTATGCTAAAGCCTAAGATTACCTTACTCAACGGTGTGGCTATTGCTATTTCCATGGTGGTGGGATCAGGGCTGTTTGGGTTACCGGGGTTAGCAATTCAAACCACTGATACGCTTACCGCTTTACTGGGTTGGGGAGCGGTTGTGTTATTCATGCCTGCTCTTATTTATGTGTTCTCTTGGTTGGGTAGTCGTTATCCTTCCTCTGAAGGTATTTCATTGTATGCGAGTAAAGGTTTGGGGGAGTGGAGTCGAGCAGGTATCATGATGATTACCTGCGGTACATTGGCTGTTGGTATGCCTGCTTTTTTCCTCGTGGGAGGAAGTTATATGGCGGCATTGCTTGAGGTAGATACGGCAAAATGGACTGTTCCTTGTGCGTTGATATTGGCAGTGATGACGACTTTAATCAACATCAGAGGGGTCGAAAAGCTAGGCACTATCAATAAAGTAGTGGTTGTGCTGGTGCTGGGAGTGGTGGTCTATATTTGTATTCGTTCTTTGCCATCGATTACGCAAGCAACGGATAGCATCTATTGGAGTCAAGTGATAGCCATACCTCTACCTCAATTATGGTTGGCAATGTCAATTGTCTTTTGGGCTTTTCAGGGTTGGGAGAATATGACCTTTGGCTTTGAAGAAATAGAAAACCCTCAGCGAAATATTCCTCTGATTTTCTGGTTGAGTTTTGGTGTTGTTTCAATCATTTATTTGCTATTTGCTTTGGCAGTGTTTGCAGGGGCACAACAAGGACTGGATGTGTCCGGGTTGAACGGGATTGTGTCCTTGCTTCCTGTTGGTATCGTCGGGCGTGTGGTTCTTGTCGTGATGGTTGGCATATTAGTCGCCAATGCGAATGCTTGGGTTTTTGGTAGCTCTAGGGCTTTTTTTTCGGCAGCCAAATTAGGCTTGTTGCCTAAAAAATTAAGTGTTGTCAATCGACAGGGCATTCCTGTATCTATGCTAATCGCTTTGTTAGGACTGTATACTGTCGTTATTGCGTGTTTATGGTATTTTAAAATCGAAGTACATTATGCTTTTTTGCTGACAACACAAGGGTTTATTATTCTTTACGGCGGTGCTGTTGTTGCTTATTGGCGAGAAGTAAAAACATGGTGGCAAAAAGCGATCGGTATTATCGCTGGACTCAGTTGGGTGTTTTTAATGCAAGGTTTTGGTTGGTTAATCATCTATCCTCTTGGGTTGATGGTGCTAGGTGTTGGCTTGGAGCGTAGGGGAATAGGGGGAAAATGATGAGTATGTATAATCCCGTTCACCCCGGTGAAGTATTAAGGGAGTACATTGATGGTTTTAGTGTCACAGAGGTGGCACAACGACTAGATGTTTCGCGTGTAGCGCTATCGCGTGTTTTGAATGGGAAGTCCGCTATCTCGCCTGAAATGGCGTTAAGGCTAGGTCAATTATTGAATAACACCCCAGAGTTTTGGCTAACTATGCAAGCAAATTATGACTTGTGGCAGGTACAGCAACACGCTCACTTTAATATTAAACCTTTGTTTGCTTAATGAATATTCTGGGGGGTAATATTTTGTGTTGTAATGGCATGCTATTGCACTGGTATTGTCGCTTTTTTAGTACAGGATTAGCTGAAAGACCACTTATGAAAAATATCTTTTTGGCTTGTTATAATAGGAGAAAATCTTAATAAGGAGATGGCAATGGACTCTTTTTCAGAAAAAATTGCACGGGAATTTGTGGAAAATATCCGAGGAAAATTCAATATCCACGATGTCATTGTCTATGGGAGTCGAGCTAGAGGAGATTTTAGACCTGATAGTGATTTAGATATAGCTGTGATTCTAAATGATGAAACTGACCCTAGACGTACCAAGATGCTAGCAATTACAGATATAGGCACAGATTTGTTGTTAAAGCATTTTATACTGGTGAGTCCTTTTACTGTTTTGCGACATGAATGGGAAAATCCTCGCACATTACAGCAAAAATGGTTTATTGATAATGTGAAAAAAGATGGTGTTTCGGTATGGATGCATTAAAGATAGAATTTAAGAAATCGCAAGACTGTCTTAAAATAGCTCACCTTAGCTTTGATGTTGGTGAGTACGATTCAGCAGTGAACAGAGCCTATTATTCTATCTTACATACGATACGGTGCGGATTGTTACTTTCCAATAATCCAGAAGCTGCCTCTAATCGTACTCACAGTGGGCTGATTAGTGCGTTTTTTCAATTCCTTATTAAAGAAAATTTAATAGACCAGAGTTTTTCAAAAAAAATTGGTCGAGCATACGAGTATCGTCTTATTTCTGATTATTCAGGTGATTTTGCGGAAAAAGATGAGGCGTTGTCATGTATTCAGACGGCAGATGAGTTGTTAGAGGCTATCAAAAAACTAGGTATGATTAGTTAGATAAAAAATTATTAACCCTTGTTCGCTTAATCCTCTACACCGCCTGCGATTGGTCAGGCAACAGGATACAAATCCCTGCTGCACTAATCACCAAAACCACGCCAATAATCGCTGTTAGGCTGAGGGTTTCGCCAAGAAGTATAACAGCTAATAACACCCCAAACACTGGTTCTAGGGCAAGGAATATACCGCTAATATTGGCTGATGTTTTTCCTAGTCCTTTGTTCCAGCACCAGCTAGCGACAAGGCTACATCCAATTCCTAGGTAAAGAATGGCAGCCATCCCTTCAGCTGTATAATGAATATGCCAATCTTGTGTGGCTAATAACATGATAGGGAGACCGACCAATGTACCTAACTGAATGGATAGGGCGGTAAAAACTTTAGCATCCATTTTTTGGAGAATTTGTTGAGAAAGGCGTAACCAAAAGGCTACTGCAATCGTAGAGAAAAAAACGAGTGTACATCCCCATAAAGAGACCGTTCCACCTTGATCATGTGTTACGACCAATGCTACTCCTACAAATGCCATCACACCTAGTAGGAGGATGCTAGGAGAAAGTTTATCTTTAAAGAAAATTGCTCCTGATATGGCAACAATAAGCGGTTCTATCCCAATGACCGTTGCCGCACTACTGGCAGAGGTGAGACTTAATCCAAGAAATTGAAATAAAAAGGTGACTGGATAGGTAAGAAAGCCAAGAAACGCAATTTTTTTCCAAGAGATTGAAGCTGTCTGTGATGATGTTTGCTGCTGCAAATATCGCCATGTGAGCGGTAAGGTGATAAGGCTGGCAATAATCAAGCGAAACAAAACAATTAATGAGGGATCAGCCATAGTATAGGCATATTTACCAGCGATAAACGACGTTCCCCAAAAGAATGAAGCTAATAAAAGGTAGAACATAGAGAAAAATCAATCTCAACAGTGTTTTTAAAGAATTTTAATTTTAAAATAGGAATGAGATAAAAGACAATAAATAATTGTGCCTGAGAATAAAGGAAGAGGGGCTAAAACGATGAGACTATCTTATTCGCCATTGGGGACTTTAAATAAGCAAGCTATGGCGGTCATGTTGTCATGGGCGGCAACCTCTATTTATGGGGTCGTCGACATTTATTTCATTGCTTTATTAGGAACGCATGAATTAACCGCCGCAGGGATTGCAAGCCCTTTTATGTGGTTGTTTAACACGGTAGCAAGTGGATTTGCACTGGCCATTTCTATTTTTACTGCAAGGTATCAAGCGGAAAGTACTTTTCGTCAGCAAGTCGTTCAGCCGATGTTAATAGGGATTGCGGTATTATCGTTGCTGGCATGGGCTATCTATAGTGGGTTGTTACACGCCATGATAGAGGGATTTTCAGGCAACACCGAGGTGGTTGAGCAGGCTTGGGTGTATTTTGGAACATGGATGGCAACCTATTTTTCAACCTTGTTATTCACGTCTGGGGCGGCAATGATGAGAGGGTTTGAACTCTATCGTCAACAAACCAGTATCATCATTGTTTCATGTGTGTTAAATGCTATTTTTTCGCCAATATTGATGTTTCCCCCTATAGGTATGGGGATTGCAGGAGCGGTATATGGCACAGTATTAGCTCAGCTTTGTGCTATCGGTTTGTTTTTTAGACAGATTAGACAAAAAACAGGATATTCAGTTTTAGAAAGACAATGCCTGCCCTGCAAAGAGCAAAATATAGAAAGGTCTTATTCATTATCATCTGACTATCATTCACAAATATCAAAAGATAACAAACGACAAGCATCAACGCTTCCCGACTCACTGCTGTATATAAGCCAGCTGAAAAGCGTCTTTCAACTTTTCAAAATGGCATTGGTGACGGCAACTTCATCTATGTTTTGGCCTGTATCTGTGTTGATTTCAACCTACTATATGTCAAAGTTAGGGGAGATTGAAGTGGCTATGATGGGGGTGATTGCAAAAGTGCAACCTTTACTAATGACACCAATTTTTGCCATAGGTATTGCGACGAGCGTCGCAGTGAGTAAGTATTTTCAGCAGAATGATAGAACCACTATTAAACAATATCTTCACACGGCGGTATTTTTAATGGTGGTATGGCAAGCTGGTATTGCTGTGGTTTTGTATATAATTAGGGAGCCTTTTGCTGAGTTCATGTTACCGCACACACCGCAAGCCGTTGGGCTATTACAGTATTTTTTATTACTTATTCCTACGACAGTCATTGGACGAGGGTTGATTTTTCTTCTATCCCAAACCTTGCCAGCCATGAACTTAGCCCCTAATGCATTGATAATAGATTTTATTTTTGCCTTATGTCTTCATACCTTGTGCTATCTGATAGGTTACTGGATGGGGGATTTTGAAGTGACTATAGTGTCACTTGCTATCCTTAATGTCATTGGTGTGAGTATTTTTGTGGTGGTGAGTAGGGGAATGAGGCATAAATGCCTGTAAATTTTTCTTATTGTGATAAGAAGATACCCCCCACGCATTGTCATCACAGTCATTCATGATTGAGATTATAATGCTCCGCATTGGTATAATGGACTGAATTTTTCGTGTTTTGAATAGTACCATTATGTTCTAATAGGTGGTTTTTCACAATAAAGGATTTTTTAACAATGAAAACAGAAAAATGGTTAGAAAATATTATGTACTCCGCACGCTGGCTATTAGCCCCTATTTATTTAGGATTGTCGCTAGCGCTATTAATGCTCACTGTTAAGTTTTTTCAGGAAATCTTTCACACGATTCCTCATATTTTAGAGACAGGGGAATCTGACCTTGTGTTATTGATACTAGGGCTGATTGACTTATCGCTAGTAGGTGGTTTGCTTGTGATGGTGATGTTTAGCGGTTACGAAAATTTTGTGTCGACGATAGATATTCATGAAGGCAAGGAAAAACTGGACTGGCTGGGGACAATGGATGCAGGTACGCTCAAGCTAAAGGTGGCCTCATCTATTGTTGCGATTTCCTCTATTCACTTGCTTCGTGTCTTTATGGAATTACGCCAAATTGAGAATGACAAATTGCTTTGGTATGTTGTTCTGCATTTGACATTTGTATTGTCGGCTTGTGCAATGGGTTTTTTGGATAAGATTACCAAGCATTAGGTCAATACATATTCAGTCGATTCTTGTACATAAAAATCGTTGACAAAAAATAAATCGTTCCTATATAATTTCACTTTTTTAGGCGGTTAGCTCAGTTGGTTAGAGCGCTACGTTGACATCGTAGAGGTCGCTGGTTCGACTCCAGTATCGCCTACCAGAATTCTTTTAGCCACTACTTGTTTAGTGGCTTTTTTATTGTCTATAAAAAACATAGTAGTATGAGTACTAGTATAATTGCTAGGCTTGTTAAAAAAATAAAAACCTTGATAATAGACGCATCATTACTTTTTTCAGTCGGAGAAAGACATGGCAAAAACGCTTTACGATAAACTTTGGGAGGCTCATGTGGTGAGCCAGGAAGAGGATGGTACCTGTTTAATCTATATTGACCGTCAGTTATTGCATGAAGTCACCAGTCCTCAGGCCTTTGAGGGATTGGCAATGGCTAATCGTCAACCTTGGCGCTTAAGTGCTAATTTGGCAGTAGCTGATCACAATGTGCCTACCACTAATCGTGCACAAGGCATTGATGATCCCATATCTAAATTGCAAGTAGATACATTAGATAAAAACTGTGCAGAGTACAAGATTACAGAGTTTCGTATGGACGACATTCGTCAAGGG
Source organism: Pelistega europaea (assembly GCF_013133775.1). GTDB lineage: Bacteria > Pseudomonadota > Gammaproteobacteria > Burkholderiales > Burkholderiaceae_B > Taylorella > Taylorella europaea. Next base: position 13,871 of record NZ_JABGBO010000002.1, read on the forward strand.
ATTGTGCATGTGGTTGGTCCAGAGCAAGGGGCGACATTGCCAGGTATGACTGTAGTTTGTGGTGATTCGCATACAAGTACGCATGGCGCCATTGGTGCGTTGGCTTTTGGTATCGGTACGTCAGAAGTAGAACATGTGTTAGCGACACAAACGCTTTTGATGAAGAAAAATAAGAATATGCTCGTCAAGGTGGAGGGTAAGCTTCCTGTTGGTTGTACGGCTAAAGATATTGTATTGCACGTAATCGGTGTGATTGGTACGGCAGGTGGTACTGGCTGTGCCATTGAGTTTGCGGGTAGCACTATCCGTGATTTGTCAGTGGAAGGTCGTTTGACGGTCTGTAATATGGCGATTGAAGCGGGGGCTCGCTCTGGCTTGGTGGCAGTAGATGATAAGACGATTGAGTATTTTAAAGGTCGTCCTTATGCTCCTAAAGGTGAAGCGTGGAATCAAGCGGTGGAATACTGGCGTACTTTGCATTCTGATGAAGGGGCGCATTTCGATACAGTGGTTGAAGTTAATGCAGCAGATATTAAACCTCAAGTGACTTGGGGAACTTCACCTGAGATGGTGCTAAGTATTGAGGATGTTGTGCCTAATCCAGCAGATGAGCAAGACCCTGTGAAACGTAGTGGTATAGAACGCGCCTTGTCCTATATGGGTCTAACGGCAGGCACTCCTATCAATACGATTAGTATTGATAAAGTCTTTATCGGTTCTTGTACCAACTCGCGTATCGAGGATTTGCGAGAAGCAGCTTCCGTTATCAAGGGAAGAAAGGTAGCAGCAAATGTGAAGCAAGCACTTATCGTACCTGGTTCTGGTTTGGTAAAAGCACAAGCGGAAAAAGAAGGCTTAGATAAGATTTTTATTGAGGCTGGTTTTGAATGGCGTGAACCTGGTTGCTCTATGTGTCTAGCAATGAATGCTGATCGTTTGGAGCCAGGAGAGCGTTGTGCTTCTACATCCAACCGTAACTTTGAAGGGCGTCAAGGTCAAGGTGGACGCACTCATCTAGTCAGCCCAGCGATGGCAGCATCTGCCGCTATTGCAGGTCATTTTGTTGATGTAAGAAACTTCTAAGGGGGAAAAAGATGCAAGCATTTACAGTGCACAAGGGATTAGTTGCACCACTAGACCGTGAGAATGTGGATACTGATTTAATTATTCCAAAACAATTTTTAAAGTCAATTAAACGTACTGGTTTTGGTCCTAACCTATTTGATGAGTTACGTTATCTTGATCACGGCGAACCTGGCATGGACAACAGCAAGCGTCCGTTAAATCCTGATTTTGTGTTGAATCAACCTCGTTATCAGGGGGCTTCGGTGTTACTTGCTCGTAAAAATTTTGGTTGCGGTTCTAGTCGTGAGCATGCCCCTTGGGCTTTGGTGCAATATGGTTTTAGAGTCATTATTGCGCCATCTTTTGCAGATATTTTCTTTAACAATAGCTTTAAAAATGGTTTGTTGCCTATTCGTTTGCCTGAGGAGACGGTTTCTGAGCTTTTTGATGAAGTATATGCAACAGAGGGGTATAGTCTAACAATAGACTTGGAAAAACAGGTTATTATTACACCAGTAGGACGTGAAATCACTTTTGATGTGGAACCATTCCGTCGTTACTGTTTATTAAATGGCTTTGATGATATTGGCTTAACCTTGCGTCAGGCGGATAAGATTAAAGCCTTTGAGGCTGAGCGTTTAGCAAAAATGCCTTGGTTAGTTGGAACAAATTAGGAAATTACTATGTCAAATCTTGTCGCAGTATTGCCCGGTGATGGTATCGGAGAGGAAATTGTAGAGCAAGCAGTGCGTGTATTAGCGGCACTTAAGTTGGATTTACAACTCGAAAAGGCGGATGTAGGTGGTCGTGCTTATGATCAGTTTGGTCATCCTCTGCCTCCTAGTACATTAGAGCTTGCTAAAAAAGCAGATGCTGTACTGTTTGGTGCAGTGGGTGATTGGAAATATGACACGCTTCCTCGAGAATTCCGTCCTGAACAGGCGATTTTAGGATTGCGTAAGAATCTTGGTCTGTTTGCTAACCTACGTCCTGCGGTGTTGTATCCGCAGTTGGCCAATGCTTCTACACTTAAACCAGAGGTCGTATCTGGCTTAAATATCCTTATTGTTCGCGAGTTGACAGGGGATATTTATTTCGGTACGCCACGAGGTGTGCGTCAAGCAGAAGATGGGCTGTTTGTCGGGGACCGCGAAGGTTTTGATACGATGCGTTATGCAGAAACAGAGGTTCGTCGTATTGCTCATATTGCATTTCAAGCGGCACAGAAGCGGCAGAAAAAACTTTGCTCTGTGGACAAGGCAAATGTTCTTGAAACTTCTCAATTATGGCGTGATATTATGGTGGATGTTAGCAAGGAATATCCTGATGTAACCCTTAGCCATATGTATATCGATAATGCCGCTATGCAGTTAGTGCGTGCACCTAAAGAGTTCGATGTTGTGGTGACGGGTAACTTGTTCGGTGATATTTTGTCTGATGAGGCTGCCATGTTGACTGGTTCTATTGGTATGTTGCCATCAGCATCACTTAATGCCAATAAACAAGGGCTTTATGAGCCTAGTCATGGCTCTGCTCCTGATATTGCGGGTAAAAATATTGCCAATCCATTGGCGACCATTTTATCAGCCGCTATGATGTTGCGTTTCTCATTTAATAATGAAGCGGCAGCTCAAAATATCGAACAGGCTGTGGCTAAGGTGCTAGCACAAGGCTACCGCACTGCGGATATTTATGAAGAAGGCACAAATAAAGTGGGTACTTCTCAAATGGGTGATGCAGTTATCGCTGCTTTAAACTAAATTATTCACATGGATTCATCAGTAAAAATAGGTTGCTTTTACAACAACATAGTATGGGTATTATTTGTTCTTGCTGATGTTCTCCGTATAATGCGTTACAATCTTAATTTTTATCTCGAAAGCCTCTGAAAAGCAGAGGCTTTTGGAATTTTTAACTTTTTATTGGTAGATAAATATGACACAGTCTGTAGGTATCGTCGGTTGGCGTGGTATGGTTGGCTCTGTTCTTATGCAACGCATGAGAGAAGAGGGTGATTTTAAGTTTATCAATCCAGTATTTTTCTCCACTAGTAATGCTGGTGGGGCTGCTCCAAGCTGGGCAGAGGGTGCTGGAGCGTTACAAGACGCATTTGATATTGAAGCACTCAAGAAATTGCCTATTATCCTTACGGCACAAGGCGGTGACTATACGACTGAGGTATATCCTAAACTTCGTGCAGCAGGTTGGGATGGAATTTGGATTGATGCGGCTTCTACTTTGCGTATGAAGGATGATGCCATTATTGTCCTTGATCCAGTAAACCGTCATGTAATTGATGCGGCAATGGCTAAAGGGGTTAAAAACTTTATTGGTGGTAACTGCACCGTGAGTTGTATGTTAATGGGGTTGGCCGGTCTTTTCCGTGAAAATATGGTGGATTGGATGACTTCCATGACTTATCAAGCTGCTTCTGGCGGTGGTGCTAAGCATATGCGAGAGTTACTCACTCAGTTTGGTATTCTCAATGGTGAAGTTGGGGATTTATTAGCAGACCCTGCCTCTGCTATTTTAGAAATTGACCGCAAGGTATTAGCAAAACAACGTGATGCTAATTTGCCTCGTGATAATTTTGGTGTGCCTCTAGCAGGCAATCTCATCCCTTGGATTGACAAAGATCTTGGCAATGGTCAGTCACGTGAAGAGTGGAAAGCACAGGCAGAGACGAATAAAATCCTAGGTCGTGGTCATGGTTTTGACTTGCCATTAGTGCCTATTGATGGTCTTTGTGTTCGTATTGGTGCCATGCGCTCTCATAGTCAAGCCTTGACAATTAAGCTCAAGGGCGATATTCCGCTTAGCGAAGTAGAGGAAGTGATTAAGACCAGCTCTGCATGGGCTCGTTTTATTCCTAATACGCGTGATGATTCTATGAACGAACTTACTCCTGTGGCTATCTCAGGTACATTGAATATTCCAGTGGGACGTGTGCGCAAATTAAATATGGGTCCTGAGTACATCAGTGCCTTTACCGTCGGGGACCAGTTGCTATGGGGGGCGGCAGAACCACTACGCCGTATGCTACGCATTGCTATTGGTGAGCTTTAATCAATACCGTGTTAGCATGCTCAGTGAGTGGGTGTCATGGATATTACCTCATTGGGTGGTCAACGCATCAATATGGATAAGCAAATAGCGATGGAGTCATCAACCATACGGATGGCATTAGGGATTGCTTATGATGGGCAGTCCTTTAATGGCTGGCAAACACAACCCAACGGTAATACTGTTCAGGATATTCTGGAGGGGGCTTTGTGTCAGTTCGCTGCTGAGCCTGTTGCAACCATTTGTGCTGGACGTACTGATACTGGTGTGCATGGATTGTCTCAAGTCGTGCATTTTGACACCCATGCTATGCGTAAAATGTATTCTTGGGTTAGGGGGGTAAATGCGTTATTACCTCCTACTATTCGTGTGCGTTGGGCTACTGAAGTGAGTGATGATTTTCATGCTCGTTTTAGTGCGACAGCTCGTACATATGTCTACATTATTCGTAATGAGGCTAATCTTGCACCTAGTTGGGTAGGGCGTGCTGGTTGGGATTTTCATCCTCTGGATGTGGATTTGATGCGCGAAGCTGCGGGGTATCTAGTGGGTACTCATGATTTTAGTGCGTTTCGCTCTTCTATCTGTCAGGCAGCAAGTCCTGTACGCACCTTACACACTTTGACTATTGATAAAGAAGGTGTTTTTTTGGTGTTCACTCTTAAGGCTAATGCTTTTTTACATCACATGGTACGCAATTTGATTGGGGCGCTTGTCTATGTGGGCAAAGGACGCTTTTCTCCTCATTGGATACAAACCTTATTAGCAAGTAAAAATCGTAGTTTTTCTGCACCGACTTTTATGCCAGATGGTTTGTATCTAGTCGATGTGGATTATCCACCAGAGTTTGCATTACCTATGCCGAAATTTAATCTGAATACTCCGGTGCTGCCTCAATTCTTACAGGCTATCTAGTAGTGCTACAGGTTTTAGGGTAATTCAGGGTGTAAAATACGCAAAAATTTATTATGATAAAAGCGCTTTAACCATCCACATGGTGATAGCGTGTTTATCTTAGGAAAGAATTTTTATTAAATAGGTCGATGTGCAAAGTACATCATAAAAAGATAAGACAATGAAGTTTTTATTAATAATATCTAAAGCCATTGATGCCTTTATGCTATTGGTTGGCAAGGCAGTGACATGGTTGACGCTGTTGGTTGTCATCATCAGTGCAGGCAATGCTATTGTGCGTAAGATACTGAATGATAGTTCTAACGCATGGTTGGAAATTCAATGGTACTTGTTTGGTGCTATTTTCTTATTGGCTGCAGGCTATACGTTCATGAAAAATGAGCATGTGCGTGTGGATATTCTTAATCAACGCTTTTCGCCCAAAGTTCAAATGATTATTGAATTGGTAGGGGTGGCTTTCTTTATGTTACCTGCTTGTTTATTAATTGTTTACCTTTCTATTCCTTTTGTTGAGTTGGCTTATACAACAGGGGAGATGTCGTCAAATACGGGGGGGTTAATTCGTTGGCCAATTAAGTTAGTTATCCCTGTAGGGTTCTCTTTGCTGGCTTTGGCAGGCGTATCTCATTTTATTAAGTGCTTAGCGTTTTTATGTGGTAAAGGGCCAAATCCTTTAGAAAAGTCACGAGGTAAATCTGAGGACAGTATGATGGATTCTATTGCACAACAAGCTCAACTCGAACAACAACAATCTCTTAAAAAGGCGGACTAATCATGGAATTTCTTACAGCAAATATGCCGCCTATTATGTTTTTTACCCTAATCTGCTTTTTATTGTTAGGGTTTCCTGTGGCGTTTTCTCTGGCAGCCAATGGTATTCTGTATACGCTGCTTGGTATCTATTTAGGTGAGTTTTCTTTTGTTTTTCTACAAGCATTACCTGAGCGTATTTTCGGTATTATTCAAAATGATACATTGCTTGCCGTACCGTTCTTTACTCTAATGGGTCTTATTCTTGAGCGCTCTGGCATGGCAGAGGACTTGCTTGAGACTATTGGACAGTTATTTGGTCCTATCCGTGGTGGTTTGGCGATTGCGGTTGTTGTGGTAGGTGCGATGCTAGCAGCAACTACGGGTGTGGTATCGGCTTCTGTGATTTCTATGGGCTTGATTTCATTGCCGATTATGTTGCGTTACGGCTATGATCGACGCCTTGCTACAGGGGTGATTGCTGCATCTGGAACTTTGTCTCAAATCATTCCACCCTCAGTGGTATTAATTATTTTGGCTGACCAAGTGGGTCGTTCTATTGGCGATATGTACCGTGGTGCTATGTTGCCAGGGTTGCTATTGACAGCTGTCTATATTCTCTACGTCATTTTAATGGCATTGTTTAAGCCTAAATCAGCACCAGCTATTCCTCCAGAAGATCGTATTTATCGCGAGGATAACGGGGCTAGTGGGATGAAGTCACTTATCATTTTATCGGTCTTGGCTGGTATTGCATCACACTATTCATTGCCGTATCTCTTACGAGAAAATGCCCCTATTGATGAGCATGTTGTTGTGGGTATGTTAGTTTGGGGTGTGATTGTATTTATAGTAGCCGTGCTTAATAAGCTTTCAGGTCTACATTTACTCTCTAAAATTTGTGAGCGGGTTGTATTCGTGATGATTCCGCCATTATTCCTGATTTTTCTTGTATTGGGTACGATTTTTATCGGTGTAGCAACACCCACCGAGGGTGGTGCAATGGGGGCTGTTGGTTCTATTTTACTTGCTATGGTGCGTAAACGTTTGAGCTTTGATTTACTCAAGCAAGCCATGGACAACACCACAAAATTAACCAGTTTTGCAATTTTTATCTTGGTAGGGTCTACTATCTTTACTTTGACCTTTACTGGGTTTGGTGGTCAACATTGGGTAGAAGGTTTGTTTTCTTCTTTACCTGGAGGCGAGACAGGGTTCCTTATTGTTGTTAGTTTAGCTACCTTCTTCTTGGCATTTTTCTTAGACTTCTTTGAATTGGCCTTTATTATCGTACCTCTATTGGCACCTGTAGCCGACAAGATGGGTATTGACCTTATTTGGTTTGGTGTATTGTTGGCTGTAAATATGCAGACTTCTTTCATGCATCCCCCATTTGGTTTTGCCTTATTCTTCTTACGCTCTGTAGCTCCAAAAGAAGACTACATTGATAAGGTAACTGGTCGTCATATTGCACGCATTACCACTGGCGATATTTATCGTGGTTCTATTCCATTTATTATCATTCAGTTGTTGATGGTATTGGCGGTATTGGCATTCCCTGGGGTAGTGACTCATTATAAGAACTCACATTCTACTGTGGATCCTAATACGATTATTATTGATGCTCCGACTCATAATGAAGAAAGTGATGCAGTCCCTGGCTTTTATTAATTTAAAACGATGTTAAAAACAAAAGTCAAAATCTGTGGTTTGCGTCGTGAAGAAGAAATTATGCTAGCAGCTCAACTTGGGGTAGAGGCAATCGGTTTTGTCCTTTACCCTAAGAGCAAGAGGGCTTTGAGTTTGGCACAAGCAGCCCAATTACGACGGACTATTCCTGCTGGGCTTAAACTTGTTGTGCTAATGGTCAATCCTAGTGTAAAAGAAGTTCAGGATGTCATTGCTCAGCTAGCACCTGATATTATTCAATTTCATGGTGATGAGTCAGGTGCATTTTGCGAGCAGTTTCATTATCCTTATTGGAGAGCTGTGCGAGTAGGGGCTCCATATCTGCAAACCACAGCAGATTTGCAGCACTATATTCATCAATATCCTCATGCTCAGAAGTTTTTATTTGATGCATATAGTGCCTGTTTTGGTGGAGCAGGTATACGTTTTGACTTATCACTGCTTGATGGTTTGCACCTGCCTGTTGAGCATATTGTCATAGCAGGCGGTATTCATGAGGGCAATGTGGATGAGTTACTCAATAACTACGACTTCATTGATTTAAGTAGTGGAGTGGAGGAAAGTCCAGGTGTTAAATCACTGGATAAAATGAAGTCGTTTATGCAAAAAGTTAATCAAAAGAGCATCAAGTAGCCATCAAGCATGTTCTTCAGGGATGTCTCCCTCGTAATGACTTCCTGTATAAGTTGGAGCAACCGGGATAGAGGCTAATTTATCCAATGCACTTTGGTAAGTAGGACGCTCCAGAACAGTTGCTAAAAACTCATAACAGTGAGGGAATGCCTCTTGATTGATAAGACCGCGAGAGCTTGCTATCTCAATGGCATAGGTGAGCTGAATATCTGCGGCAGAAAAGTAACTATCGCAAATCCAACGATTCTGTGCCAGTTCTGCTTCTACTTGTTGCAGCAAAGTAGTAATACTTTCTGCGATAGGGTGAGACAGCACATTCTGAGTGGTTTTTTTCAGGATAGAGCGAGCAAAGAAAGGGACTCTAGCATTTGAAAGTCGTTCAGCATCAGACCACTGTTGTAATAACGGCAGGAGTATTGCCTCCGTTATCCCTATCCATTGCTGATAACGCAAATATGCCTCAGATGCAGAGGGGGGACGCAGCCCTTGGCGGTCGTATTTGTTTAATAAATACTCTGTGATGGCAGCATTGCCTACTATGGTTATCTCACCATCCTTTATCGTTGGCTGTGCACAGGATTCTGATAAGGCACATTGCATGGATTCAGCCGGTGTGGCGATTTGGTAGAGTAAACGTAATTCTTCTAATAACCAAACAACACGATAAGCACCGGGTGTGTCTAGGCGATAAAGTGTAATCATAGCGTTCCTTAAAACATTGCTAACTCCACGTATTTTAGGCGAAAAAAACAATAAAGCCTATAAAGAAAAAATATTACTGCCTTAAGACTGAGGAAAACGCTAATGGAAAAGTGGTGGAACGTTGTTTGATTGCAACAAGTTGAGCGATAAAGATACAAATAGTTCCAGATAGATGTTCAGTAGAAAAGGGGTAAATACCTATTGGTTATATAATTATGCCTTTTTAAAATGAAGAAGTGATTAAACAAAAGGGAGAAGAAATGAAAAAGTTACTTTCGTTGACGACTCTCGCTTCATTGTTGCTTCCTGTTGCTGTTCAAGCACAAGATGCTCAATCCATAGAGCGAGGTAAAAAGGCAGCAACTGTTTGTGCTGCCTGTCATATGCCTGATGGTCGTGGTTCTGTAGTACCTAATTTAGAGGCTCGTCCGCGCTTGACTGGCTTAAACCCAGAATACATTGTCAAACAGTTGCAAGATTTTAAGTCGGGTACGCGGGATAATATTACGATGAAACCCATGGCGACGATGTTGACTGATGAGCAAATGCAGGATATTGCTCATTACTATGCAAGTTTACCTGTTGTGCATGACAAGGCAGAGGCCCCCACAGAAGAGGTAACTAAAGTGGCAGAGAAGTTGATTATGCATGGTGATTGGAATCGTTATATTCCTCCCTGTATTACCTGTCACGGCCCCCATGCACGAGGGGTAGGTACACATTTCCCTAATCTAAATGGACAATCAGCAGAATATATTGAGCAGCAATTACATGCTTGGCGCAATGGTAAGCGTCATAATGATTTGCTTCATTTGATGAAGCCTATTGCTGAACGTCTTAACGAGTCTGAGATTAAAGCATTAGCGGCTTGGTTTGCGGCTCAATCTGCAGTGAAAGGGGAATAATGATGTTAAAAAACATATCGATATTAGCAGCTGTATTAGCAAGCGTTTGGGCTTTTAATGCACAAGCTATGCCTATTAGCAAGATGGGTAAAGATCTGACAGCAGAAGAGAGAGCTTTTCTCAAACAGATGTTGCCTAATCAGCCAGAGCCTAAGGATGATGAGTTTGTCCATATTCCGCCAACTATGGATGATTTAGAGGCTTCGAAACTACATCCTAAGTTGAAAGAAGCTATTCGTCGCGGCCATGATTTATTTGTCAATACACAACAGCTTAAAGGGAAAAACGTCTTTAACAACATGAATTGTTCTAGCTGTCACTTGGGAGAGGGCAGACGGCCTTTTGCTGGTCCTGTATGGGCAGCAGCTGTGACACTACCTGATTTCCGAGGTAAAAATGACCATGTCAATAGTCTCGAAGAGCGTATTGTAGGCTGCTTTAGCTATTCTATGAACGGTATCCCTCCGGCTTATGGTAGTGATGACATGTTGGCACTGGCTGCTTATCATCAATGGTTGGCTAAAGGGGTGCCGATGTATCCTGATGCTAAGATTTATGGTAGAGGTTATCCTAGTCCCAAGAATCCAGAACTCAAGCCTGATTTTGAGCGTGGTAAAGTAGCTTATATGAAGAACTGTGCCGCTTGTCATGGTGAAGATGGAGCAGGTTTGGTTATTGATGACAAGGTTCAATTCCCTGCCTTATGGGGCGACAAATCCTTTAACTGGGGAGCAGGTGCAGCTCGAGTTAATACCATGGCAGGCTTTATTAAACACAATATGCCATTAGGACATGCTCCTGCTGTGACAGATCAAGAAGCATGGGATATTGCCCAGTTTGTTGATGGTCAAGAGCGTCCACAAGACCCTCGTTTTACCGGCGATGTCAAAGAAACGCGTGCCAAATATGAAAAGACATTCCACAAAGGTACGCTTTATGGCACTGAACTAAATGGCCAGTTGCTAGGTGAAAAATCAAGTTTAGGTGGTAAACCTATTTTAAAACCTGAAATTCTACAGCCTCGTGATTTTAGTGGTAAGGCGAAGTAGTTTTTGTCAGACAAGTTAAGCACTTACTATAGTTTAAGTGCTTAACTGGACTGCTGGACAAGGCATTTTAAATATTGAAAGGGCTTATAAATAGGTTTTGTAGCATAAATAGGTTTTATGCCATAATATGGGCTATTGCGGTATAGATAAGGATAATAGTGATGCAAACATGGCGAGAGGCTATAGGTGGTGAGAAGTCTAAGCCTTATTTTGTAGAGTTGCTACAACGGGTCAAAACAGCACGTCAGCAATATACAATTTATCCTCCAGAAGAGGATGTATTCAATGCTTTTCGCTATACTGAGTTTGGTGATGTTAAGGTTGTTATTCTAGGTCAAGACCCTTATCATGGCCCTGGTCAGGCTCACGGGTTAGCCTTTTCTGTGCGAGAGGGGGTCACACTGCCCCCATCCCTTAAAAATATTTATAAAGAGTTAGAAGGAGATATTCCTGGTTTTCAGATACCTATGTATGGCTACTTGAAAAAGTGGTCTGATCAAGGAGTGCTGCTATTAAATACCGTATTGACAGTACAAGAGGGGATGGCCAATTCCCATGCGAGCTGGGGATGGGAGACATTTACCGATAGTGTTATTCGAGCCTTAAACGAGCATAGAGAGGGGCTAGTGTTCTTGTTGTGGGGAAGTCATGCTCAACGCAAGGGGGCTTTTATTGACACCAACAAACATTTAGTATTACGCAGTGTTCATCCATCACCATTGTCCGCACATAGGGGATTCTTTGGATGTCGCCATTTCTCTAAGACCAACGCTTATCTGTTAGCCAAAGGAAAAAAAGAGATAGATTGGCAGATTTAAACAGCTGGGGTTTGCATAGAAACAGGACTCACTGGCTATTATTAAGGTGCTGGTAATTAAATATAGAAACAGGAGTCACTGGCTATTATTAAGGTGCTGGCTATTAAATCAGAAGCTGTAAAATATTTAATTTTTATTAAAGTTAATTATTAAAATTAATCTATAATGTGTTGATTTATTTTGATAAAAAAATTTATCAACAGCATGGACAAAAATGTCCGTATGTAGTTTTCCGTATATATTTTTCATCTATACTACGCCACACTAGGAGCCTGTTTATTTCTTGCAACAGGAGTTCCTATGAAAAATATAGCTTCAGCTCACAAACCAGAGTTTAAACAACTTTTCTTTATCCCTCGGTGTCTAGCCGCATTACAGTTGAACTTATCACGCTTAGCATTGAATCGCCGTTTGGCACAAGGTATGACAGAGTATGTCATTATTGTTGCTTTGGTGGCTATTGCTGCTATTGGTGTTTATCAGCTTTTCGGTCAAGTGGTTCGTTCGCAAACTGCTGCTATGGCCAAAGAGTTGGCAGGAGAAGATGGTTCAGCAGAGTCCCAGACAGCACAAACAGCTGCTCAAAATGCTGCCGCACAGACAGCAGCTAAATCGCTTAAAAGTTTCACTGGCAATGCTTCCGCAGGCAATTAATACATCATTTTGAAGGTGGTCTTGCATGTTTTAAACCAATGCAAAGAAGTGGGGTAAATGATGTATAACAAGAGCAAGCAGATGAGCGGTATATATTTACGTCAAGGACAAGTGCTAGTGCTGGGTGTAGCTATCTTGTCAGTGTTGATTGTTGCTTTATTGAGCATGTTTCATATAGGAATGCTGGCTTCTATCAAGACTAAGCAGACTCATGCATTGGATGCGGCTGCTTATTCTGGTGCTTTGGTACAAGCCAGAGCGCTCAATATGCAAGCCTATATTAATATTGCTCAGGTAGGGCATCAAATGGCTATGGCGCATCTGGTGACGCTTGCTTCTTGGGCTGATTGGGCAAGCACCATGTCCAAATCAGTACGTGGAGCAAATCCTCCTGCATGGGTGATTGCTACACATTTTGGTGCTCGGCACGGGCAAGCCTATACTTCAGCCGCTAAGGCGAGTATTTTGAATGGTTTGGCCAATCCTGGAGCTGCATTAGCACAGCAATTTAGTCGACATGATGAAATTGTTGAACATGTGTTAGCCAAGGTGAGCTATGCTATTCGAGACGATATGTTTGAAGCAAGAGAGCATGCTATTCATGCGGTATTGCAGCAAAACTATCCTTCTAAAACTATTTTTTACCGTGGGGGGAATACAGACCTAGAATTCATACGACAAGATAGATGGGAGGATGTTTCTGTATCAGCACAACAAAACCATAAGCAAGGCTCTACTGCAACAATACAGCAATACAGTGGACAGGGGGGACTAGAGTCACAACAATTAAGCTGGTGGTTGACTGACAGTGGTGATAAACAGTTTACTCACATTTTTAAACCTATAGCCAATTACCGTTCTTTATTAAATGATGTCGCTGCTGTTTACAGGTTTTTAGGGGAGCGTAAATATATCTCCAAGAGTTTATTGCCAGTTAGTGAGAGGTGTCCTTTGTGGCGACATGAGTTACGCCGACAAGGATCGACATTATTAAATGACAAAGGGCAATGGCAGTCCATTGATACACAGTCTTATCATGCTTTACGCTCAAATAAATGGATAGGATGCTATTACCGAGAGTATCCTATGGGGTGGGGATGGGTATCAGGGCAATCAGGAAAGTTACCTGAAGGAATGGCTTATGCAACAAACCCTCCTGGTAGTTTTGCAGCAGAAGATTTCTGGCGCTGGGTACAACGAGTCGCCAAATGGAATATTTTTGGCGGAGATGATAATCCGCTAGCTAACTCTAGAGCGGTACAGCATCGGCATCGGTGGTCAGGAGGAGGCTTAGTTCCCTATGTAGATATTGACCATACGCAATTTAAAAAACAATTAGAGTTCACATTGCATCTGCTTCAACCTAAAGTAAGAGGGCAAACTTTTCATTTGCAAACAGCCGCACAAACTTTTTTTGAGCGGCCATTACCTAGAGTAGATGGCAAGAGAGAGCATCCCAATTTATGGCACCCCTATTGGCAAGCTAGATTAATAGCTTTATCCAAGAAGGAGGCAAAATGATACCGCATAATAAGCCTTTGGTTATTCTCCCTAATACTTTACCTGTTCCATGTAGTGATTTGCTCGTTTCAGGGGATAGATTGTTTTATTGGAGAGTTGATGACGAATACAGGAAATCGAGCCATGATGGAATGCATCACAAGCTATTCACTGCATTGACTTGTTGTGGAGAGCGAGAACAGAGTGGAGCATTGATGCATGGTCGTCATTTGAGTCGATCAATCACTTCTTGCGTAGGTCAAGCTCTTGTTGAGGGAATGGTACTGGTGCTTGTGTTGATTAGTTTTTTTATTGCTATCCCTTGGCTAGGAAGACTATTCGATATTGGTATGCAACAAATGCATGCCAGTCGCTATGCTGCTTTTCAGTGGAGCCGCCAATTACAGTCTCCTGATGAAAAAAAGATTAAGCATAAATTTTTGCTCTCCAATGAGCATCAATGGCGAGATAGACGGCATCAGCGAATAGTGACTGCCGAATCTATCAATATGCGTACAGAGCGACAAATAGTATTGGATGATGATAAGCAACCGGGAAAACAAGTAGCCCAAGCAGCAACTTTGCGGCGTCAATGGGGACTTCAAGATCAGGGAGTGGTCAATATAAAACTTGCCGTCAGTCCTATCTATACAGGATACAAACAGAATAGCAGCACTTCTCTTGGGTTAGATGCTGGATTTTTGGAGCGGTTGCCTCTGACTATATATCGAAATACAGCAATTTTGGTAGATGCAGGGCATAGTGATTCAGATAAAACAAGTCATTATAGGACTGGACAGTCAGATTTAGCATGGCAAGAGGTAGCTGAACGAAGTTATGCCCTAGGAAAGCATATCCAGCGATATGCAGAGCCAGCGGAAGGTTTTGCTAGAGAAAATCCCATTTTTGATTGGTTGCTTCCTTGGGCAGGAAAATTACCCCAGCATCATCTAGAGTCATTACAGGAGAAGTAGTTATGAGGTGGCCGATGGTTTGTTTTTGGAGTGAGTATTTGTGGTATCACACAACTGTGGTGATACGACTAGTCGTTCAGTCTGTTTGTCGTAATGGCGACTGGGTTTTGAATGGTGTCTATGTATTAGTTTCGACGCTATTTTCTATCAAAAAACAAGTTTCTACTATTCATAGACTGACTTATGGATTTATCAGTGTGTTAGCCACTTTCTTTCCTGTGATAGCTCAAGGGGATAACAGTATGATTGCTTTTAAGATGCCTGTAGATTCTTCTTATTCAGTAATAACTCGAGAAGGCAACGGTGTGGCTGCTTTTAAGATGCCTGTAGATTTTTCTTATCCAGCAATCACTCAAAATGACAACAGTGTGGCTGCTTTTAACAAGATGTCTATAGATTCTCATGCTAGCTATAGTATGTTAAGTCAAAAAGGACGGGAAATTCTCCAGCAGTTAGATATTCCATCTGCTGTATTTTTGCAGCAGAATACTAGTTTTTCTCTAGCTAATGTTACTTGGACCTTTCAACAAGAAACAGGGTTTTCAACTTTGTTGGACAAGGTCAAACAATCCTCATTTCAACGAATTATTGTACTGCCAGGGCAATTTGCTCTTACATCCTCTCTGGAAGGAGGGATATATGCCTTGTTGTGGGTTAAACAGCAGTCCCCTGATGGTTATACCGGTACACTGAATTTACTAGACAGTGCTACTCAATCAATACAGTTAGAAGCCTTATCTTGGTTACCAGAACAGGCGGTGGTACTGATGGATATTGAGTCAGAAACGCCCACACTGATGCATCAATGGATTTATTTACTTCCCTTTAGTAAGGCAAGTATTGAAAATTTGATGCAAACCAACCTCAGACAGAATCTGTGGAAACGTCAGTTGAATGCAGGGCAAGTCTTATGGCATAAGGAGAAAGAGCGCCTTACTTATCGCATTGAGGATGTGAGCGGTATCTATACAAAAGAGGGGGAAACCGCATTATATGTGCTGAAGCAAAGGTTATCTAATGAGTGATTTATACAAAATGGTTGATTATCAGAGTGAGAACTGAGTGATTTATACAAAATGGTTGATTATCAGTGTGAGATCTGAGTGATTTATACAGTGCGTGGCACTAGCCTGTAGGAATTAGGTGTCATCTTATGTGGCTAGCTATTGGTCTACAGAAATTAGGTGTCATCTTATGTGGCTAGCTATTGGTCTGTAGAAATTAGGTGTCATCTTATGTGGCTAGCTATTGGTCTACAGAAATTGGTTATTGTTAGGAGTGGTAAATGCGAATTAAGGTCAATAAGAAAACGTTAGTGTTGGCTGTACTTGCCTCGACAGCAGGTATTCTAGCAGTAGTTATGGCAAAACAATATATTCAAGATCGCATTACTGAGATTGAGGCACAGTCCAAGGTGGAAACAGAGCCAAGGGTGGTCGCCGCTTATGATTTACCGGTAGGCACTAAGATTGAGTCGGCTCATGTCGCGATAAGAGATATTCCCAAGGACTGGATTGTGAGTGGTAGTCTTAAGCCCGAAGAGTTTATACAGATTGAGGGGCAGATAGTTACAGTGGCTCTAAAAAGAGGTGATCCGTTGTTATGGGCAAATACAGCAACAGCCAGTCGACGCCCCTTTTCAGAAAAAATCAATGTGGGAAGACGAGCAGTTACAATGCCTGTTGATAGTATTAACTCAGTATCAGGCATGTTGGTACCAGGAGACTTAATTGATTTATATGTCTCTTTTGAATACCGACAGCGACAAATCACCGCACCTTTATTACAAGGTGTTTTGGTTATGGCTACAGGTAAGCAGAGTCGGCATAGTGATAGTGGGCAAGAGAGTACATTTTCTACTGTGACTTTAGATACTGCTCCAGAGGAAGCAGCCAAGTTAGTTGCAGCGAGACAGGCTGGGACTATTACCGCTTTATTGCGTAATCCTCATGATAACCAATCTTCCCAAAAAGCTATAAAAGGAGACTTGGCTACTATCTTGGGTATAGCCACACCACCACCGCAGAGCAAGCGCAAGCCCGCTGTAGTTTATGGGGATAAAGTTACCAGTAAGCTACCAGCCTTGGTTCAAAATAAAGATGAAGTTGATGTTCAACAAAAAAGAGGCATGATTGATTTGCCAGGACAAGAAGATTTAGTTAGTGCATGGATTCGTTCTTTACCCAAGCCGAGTGAGGAGCAGTTGCAGGCATTGGGCATGCAAGAGTAATCATTCAATGGTTTGACAGAAATATATTGATGAGAGACACATATGAAGATAATTAAAACAAAATCACTATGGTGGATGCTATTTTGTTTAGGGTATAGTACGTCGTTATTGGCTCAGCCAATGTCAGACTCTATTAAAGAAGAGTTTACTGTTGATGCGTCAACCGAACTTGTTCCCTCTAAGGAGGTGCCATCACAGACCATTACTATGACTGTGGGGACTATCAAAGTCATTGCTTTGCCCAGTATTGCACGAGTTGCCGTGGGAGATAGCAAGATTATTCAGGCCAATACAGATGACGATAAGGAGTTGATACTCTTTGCTCGCAGTGAGGGTAAAACTACACTAGAGGTTTGGAATACTTCTGGTCAGCGTCGAAGTTTTGAGATTGATGTGCGTTCTGCTCAAGCACAAGAGCTTAAAGAAGATATTTTAAAGATTGTTCAGCGTATCTCTAATGCTAAAGCCAGTATTGTTGGTGACAAGATTATCATTGAGGGCGATCGTCTCAGTGATGCGGATAGGGAGCGAATCCAAAAACTAACAACATATTATCCCCAAATTGTTGATATGAGTAGCCAAATTGGATGGGATGAGATGGTGATGTTAGATGTACAAATCGTGGAATTGCCACGTCATTATGTGCAAGAGCTTGGTGTTAAATGGGGGGCTAGCTCACAAGGAGGCTTCCAAATTGGAGGTGTGGTCGATAGTTATTCCTCCTCGTTGTTACGTCGTCCTGGAGATGTTTTACTGGATACTGTTGCTGGAGCAAGGGCAGGATATGCTGGTCTTAATGCCTTGTTATCCTCCACAATACAGGCAATGGCAGACAATGGACAGGCGGTGATATTAGCTCAACCTCAATTAATGGCACGTAGTGGCGCTACGGCGGAATTTCTTGCTGGTGGGGAGGTTCCTTATTCTGTAGTTGATGCTAACGGTAATACACAGACTATTTTTAAACCCTATGGAGTGAGTTTGTATATTACACCGCGTATCGAAAAGAACGGGATTATTCGCTCCAAAATTAATGTTGAGGTTAGTGCTGTTGATAGTTCCATGAATTTAGCTGGAGGACCTGCACTAAAAACGCGTCGGACCTCTACTGAGTTTAATGTAAAGTCGGGAGAGCCATTGGTATTATCTGGCTTTATTTCGCGAGATCAGATGCAGGGTATGGCTCGTTTGCCAGGAGTGAGTGAGATTCCTATTTTAGGGGAGCTATTTCGTTCACGACGCTTTCAGAGTAATGAGACTGAACTAGTTATTATTGTAAGGCCTCTGGTAGTGTCGGCAAATAATCGCCAGATGCGGCAACGAGTGGCAAGAACAAGGGCTGTGGTTGATAGTAGTTTTGAAGAGCGTCCAATTCTTAATGTAGACATTCAACCAGAATTATCACCTGTTATAGAGAAAGAACGCTTCTCTGAAGAAGATAGAAGATTGACTGATAAGTATGCATCTGCTGAAGATTTTCAACCATTAGCAGAACACCTTCAGTTCAAAGTGGTTAAGACTCCTCCTCGACTTAGAACTATCAATAAAAAAACTAAATCTAGAGTGGTGTTACCTGTAAAAGAATAAAAAAGGAGACTGAAATGAGAATAGAAGTGCGTTTTGAAGAAGGTAAGCAGCTTTTTTTGGATATTGGCTTTCCCTATTGTATTGGGCGCTCTCCAGAAATGGATTTTGTGATTAAATCATGGCGTGTTGCCAAACATCATATGTCTTTTATTGCCAGAGAAGATAATGTTTATATTGAAGATCAGGGGTCTTTGGCAGGAACCTTACTAAATGGTGAGCGCATTCATATGGGCGGTCCATTAAAAATAGGGGATGAAATCATTGTAGGGCCTTGCTTGATGACTATTGTTGAGTTGCAGGATAAGTCAAAAGAAGAAGCGTCGAATACAGTAGTTTTTTACCAAGAACCGCAAAATACAGCAACTTCCTCACTACGAGACTCTAACGGAGCTAATCTTCAAAGAGAGTTATATCACCGTCGGAGACTGCATGCTGCTTTGGTGGAAGCATTGGACTTGCGTCGTCGCAATATCACGCTAATGAGTGATGACGCCTTACGTTTAGAAGCAAGTCAATGGTTAGACAAGATTATTACTCAGGATGATGAGATTGAGTTTTTCTTTGATAAGCAAGCTATTAAGCAAGCAGTGTTAGATGAGGCGGTAGGGCTAGGACCACTTGAGGAGTTGTTAAAAGATAAAGAAATTACCGAGATTATGGTGAATCGCTTCGATGAAATCTATGTTGAGCGTAAGGGACTACTTTCAAAGGCGAATATCGTGTTTAGTAGTGAAAAAGCAGTTCTAGGTGTGATTGATCGTATTGTGGCACCTATCGGTAGACGTATAGACGAGAGCTCTCCTATGGTTGATGCACGTTTGCTGGATGGTTCCCGTGTTAATGCCGTTATTCCTCCTATTGCATTGAGAGGAGCTAGTTTGACAATACGTAAATTTACTCAACATCGCCCCCAGATGCATGAGTTGATTCAACTAGGTTCTCTTGATCAGGCAATGGCAACCTTTCTCGAATTGTGTGTCAAATATCGCATGAATCTTATCGTATCAGGAGGCACTGGTTCAGGTAAGACAACGTTACTTAATATTCTTTCTAACTGTATACCTGAACAAGAGCGTATTGTCACTATTGAGGATGCCGCAGAATTGAGACTTAACCATGCCCACCTTGTTAGTCTGGAAGCAAGGCCTGCTAATGTGGAGGGGAGGGGCGTAGTATCCATCCGAGACTTGGTTCGTAATGCACTGCGTATGCGACCAGACCGTATTATTGTAGGTGAGTGTCGTGGGGCAGAGGCATTTGATATGCTTTCTGCTATGAATACGGGGCATGAGGGGTCATTAACTACTCTACATGCCAATTCCACTAGAGATGCTTTGTCTCGTTTAGAAACAATGATTATGATGGCTGGTGATATGGACTTGCCTTTGGGGGCAATCCGTGAGCATATTGCCAATAGCGTGGATTTTATTGTGCAGCAAACCAGACTTTCTAATGGGAGAAGGGTGATTTCTTCTATTGCTGAAGTAGGAGGTATGGAAAGTGGTGTTATTAAAACGCAAGAATTATTTGGTTTTGATAAAAAGGCAGCCTTTGTAGGACGTGGCATTATACCAGATGCTTTTGAGAAACTACGTGAAGAGGGTGTTGATATTTCCCCTGAGTTGTTTAATAGTTACTCTCCTGTCGTGCAAGCAGGGACTTCTTTATAGGAGATGCAGTTGTGATATTTATCGCTATTGTATGTGCTGTGCTTAGTGCCTCTATCCTATTTTTTATTTTGATACACGAGTTTCAACAAGCATGGTCACGTTATGAATTACATTTTAAAGGGCAAGCCACACGCAATTTGAGTGAGATGTTTATTTTTCTTAACCCTGTCTCTGTATGGGGAGCATCCTTATTGTTGTGTCTGTTATGCATGTTATTAGTGGGGGTTTTTACCCGTAATGTGGCGATTGCACTGGTGACAGGGGGTGTATTGTTGTTTTTACCACCTCTTCTTTTGTCGTACCTTAAGAAAAAACGTATCCGTCGATTTAATGAACAATTGCCTCTAATGCTGAGTTCTCTAGCCTCGGCGTTGAAAGCTGGCTCAGGAGTGCAACTTGCTTTAAAGACAGTTATAGAAGAATCTCAACCACCACTCTCCGATGAATTTAGCCTAGTTTTACGTGAACAACGCTTGGGTTTGGCTTTTCATGAGGCTTTGGATAACTTGCTTAAGAGAATCCCTACAGAAGCAACCCAGCTAGTTGTTTCGTCGTTAAAAATCGCCACTCAATCAGGAGGTAATTTGGCAGATGCTTTAGAACGGGTTGCTAGGACTTTGCGATCAATAAAGCAGATTGAGGATAAAATTGAGGCATTGACCAGTCAGGGAAAGTTTCAAGCTAAGGTAATGATTTGTTTACCTATTCTTCTTATGTTCGTATTGAATTTTGGTGAGATGAACTTGCTAGAGTTACTGTGGACAACCAAAGAGGGAGGGATTGTTCTAGGTACTGTACTAATATTAGAAATTTGTGGGGCTTATTTTATTCATAGAATTATCAAAATTGATATTTGATTGTTTTATGGAGAGGGAGTACTGCATTTTACCTTATCAATTCCATCATCAAAATTGATATTTAATCGTTTTATGAAGAGGGAGTACTGCGTTTTACCTTATCAATTCCATCATCATCAAAATTAATATTTGATTCTTTATTGAGAGGGTCTGCTGTGTTGTTAATATTAAGTTTATTGTTAGTAGGAGTATCGTTAGGTTTATTCGTATACCTGATTTTAAGTCCTGGTGTACAAGAAACATCGTCTGAATCTCCTCATTTTCGGCGTTTAGCATGGTTATGGCCGTGGGTGTCGGTGTTAAGTGGATTGGTATACCCGTTCCTATCTTGGAAATTTCAAAAACATCTTGAAAAACAAATAGAAAGGGCTGGGTATAAGGGGGAGATTTATGTCAAGGATATTGTGGGTTTGCAGGCTTTAGGAGCAATTCTTATCCCCGTTATGGTACTTTGGATACTGTCCCTATTGCTGGATTCTGCATGGATGCTTATTGTCATTGGGCTGATAGCTTTTTGGCTTGGTGTAATCTTGCCTTTGGAATTTTTGAGACATCACATAAAAACAAGACAATATGCTATTCACAAAGCATTTCCTTTTTTCCTCGACATGATTACGTTATGTGTAGAAGCCGGTTCTAACTTACAGATGGCATTGATGGTGGCTGGTGATGCTTTGGCAGATAGTCCTTTGCGTCAGGAATTGCAATATGTCCTGAACGAAATGCGAGCAGGGGTTAACCGTCTTGAGGCACTGAAAGCATTTGCTGATCGTTGTGGTACCTCTTCATTGCGTCAATGGGTTGGCAGTATTGCTCAGGCAGAGACTTTGGGGAGCAGCTTAGGTCCCACATTGCGGGCCCAGGCGGAGCAATTTCGCCAAGAGCGTTTTTTGCAAGCTGAAAAAAAAGCGGCTGAAGCACCTGTTAAATTGCTATTGCCTTTGGTGGTATTTATTTTTCCTTGCACCTTTATCGTAATTTCTTATCCAATTTTACTCAAAATAACTGATATGGGATTTTTCTAGGAGGAAACACTGTGGACAGCTTTTTTGCACTATAGGACTACTTTACAAGGTATCTGCTGATAGGCTGTCATGTACTACAACCTATATAGGGTATTAGCAGGCATAACTTTAAGATGAGATGGTTAAGACGAAGAGGTCAATGACTGCTAAAGGTCTATTTGTAAAGAGGAGGAAATGATGACAGAGGATGAGTACTTATTGTTCATACGTTATTTAACGTTTTATATGCAGCGATTATGTATTGCAACAACATTTAAACAGCGTTTTGTAGGATTGATGGGACTGCACTCTCTTACTGTAGATAAGGGACTATACCTCCCTCATTGCAAAGCTGTGCATACTTTTTTTATGCGCATTCCAATTAGGGTGATTTTCTTTGATAAACAGGGTCAAGTAGTTAGAGATATTCCTCAACTTCAGCCCTGGTCATGGGCTTATTGCCGTGAAGCGGACAGTGTTTTGGAGTGTTCTGTAAATAGTTTATTTACATTAAAAAACTTCAAATAAGTTTATTGTATTAAAGCGTGGTCAGACGATACTGGCAGCGTAAAAGTATTTAGGGCAGGACTTGCCCGTAGTGCGTGTGAAGTGAGCTGTGCTGGTCGTGCAGTCAGCAGCACGAACCCACTGACGTGAGCTAACAGGCAGTATCGTTAGACGCAGTAGGAATCCTCTTGTGCAAGCATAGGGGAGGAGGTTAAATAGCGGTCAATAAATTGTAGGTATGAATATATGGCTTGTATGGTGTAGTTATTCCAATCTTTTATTGGGAATTACCGCTGCTAGAACTGATGCTTATTGAGTCTTTACTAGGAATTACCGCTGCTAGAATTGATGCTTATTGAATCTTTACTGGGAATTACCCTTATTTGGGCTAATACCTATTTAGTCTTTATAAAAATTCACTTATACTGCATTGATATTAAACAAATGTTTGAAAGAGGTGATTGCCATGAGCTTTAAAGCAGCTGTCGATGATTTTCAATTTAACCTTTTTGATATGGGGCTCTTAAAGCAGGTACAAGCCTTGCCTGGGTTTGAAGAAATTACTGATGACATTGTCCCTGCGGTACTTGAAGAAAATGCCCGTTTTGTTGAGGAGCAAGTGGCTCCACTTAACACAGTAGGGGATAAGCAGCCTTGCCAATGGGATAATGGTGTTGTGAAAACCTCTCCTGGTTTTCGAGAGGCATTAGCTGCCTACACACAAGCAGGTTGGCAGGGATTACAGCATGAAACTGAGTATGGTGGTCAAAATTTTCCTAAATTGATTGCCTCTATTACTTCTGAAAACTTAAACACTGCCAATATTGCATTTGCTCTATGCCCTTTGTTGACAGATGGTTGTATTGAGGCAGTCCGCCAAGCAGGTTCAGAAGAGCAAAAACAAATCTTTATTCCACCAATGATTGATGGACGGTGGACTGGTACGATGAACTTAACAGAGCCACAGGCTGGATCTGATTTGGCTTTGCTCAAGACAAAAGCAATCAAACAAGATGATGGGACTTATCGCATCACAGGTCAAAAGATTTTTATTACTTATGGTGAGCATGATATGTCAGAGAATATTGTTCACCTTGTTCTGGCTCGTACGCCTGATGCGCCTCCTGGAGTCAAGGGGATTTCTCTTTTTATCGTACCTAAATTCCTGGTCAATGAAGATGGTTCACTGGGTAAACGTAATGATGTATGGTGTGCCTCGGTCGAACACAAACTAGGGATTCATGCTAGCCCTACCGCTGTCTTGCTTTTTGGTGACAATAAAGGTGAGGTTGGAGAAGGCGGTGCCATTGGTTATCTTATTGGCAAGGAAAACGAAGGGCTTGCACATATGTTTGTGATGATGAACGAGGCCCGTTTTAATGTCGGGGTGCAGGGGGTTGCTATATCGGAGCGAGCTTACCAACATGCATTAGCTTATGCACAGGACCGCATCCAGGGCAATGCTATTGAGGGATCTGCCGAAGCTGTAGCGATTGTGAATCATCCTGATGTGCAGCGTATGTTGCATACTATGAAGTCACTTATACAGGGGGCTAGAGCGACTGCCCTGTATACAGCAATGCATCAAGATATTGCATCTCATCACCCTGATGAGACGGTTCGTAAGCAGGCTAAGGCTTTACAAGAGTACATGGTACCTATTGTGAAAGCATTCTCTACAGAAATGTCGCTTGAAGTGACCTCCTTGGGAGTACAAGTTCATGGAGGTATGGGCTTTATTGAAGAAACAGGGGCTGCTCAACATTACCGTGATGCACGTATTCTCCCTATCTATGAAGGCACGACAGCCATTCAGGCTAATGATTTTGTTGGTCGTAAGACCTGGCGAGATGGTGGGGCTGTGGCTAAGCATTTTGTAGCAGAAATGGATAAGACAGTAGAGGCGTTAAAAGCTGCAGGTTCTGAGCGATTGGGCTTTATCGCGACTCAACTTGAGGGTGCAGTAGAGGCTTACAGTGCTGCCATTGATGCTGTACTTGCAATGGGGGCAAACAAAGAATTACGTGCAGCCTTTAGTAGTAGTGTGCCTTTCTTGATGCTCGCAGGATATATTCATGCTGGCTGGCATTTAGCACGAGCAGCATTAGTTTGTGAGGGTAAGACTGAAGAGCGGTATGTGCGTAAACTAGAGACAGCGATATTCTATGCTGCACATTTGCTACCTCGCGTAGAAGCACTTTCCGCAGCAGTACTTTCTAGCAAAGTAGTAGCTGATATTCGTGTGTAATCGTCCATATGATTAGGAATAAGTCTCTGTTATGACAAGTGACAGAGACTTATGCATTGTGGCTGGTGTGTGGAGGTAGAATTGTCGCTGCAGTTTATCCTGGATGAGTAGCCGGTATTTGTATAGGCTGCCTTGGGTGGCTTTGTTGTATAACCACAGCAAAATAACTATGTCTTTGGGGAATAACAGCAAGCGGATAACGCATAGGATTAGGTGGTAGGCTAGTATCCTGCTAATGTTCCTAATACTGTCATAGAGGGAATAAGACTAGCCCATAGGAGAGCCATCATCGCCTCACTCCCATAGCGAGAAAAGTAACGCACTAATGCACGTAGGTCACTACGTAGACCGCGAACTACTGGGTGAGGCATATTGGCCCAGTCCTGCAAAGGGCGGCAAGAGGGGAGTGGTCCCTGTGCTACAGACGATACATGACGTCTAGTTGCTACAGTAGAAAGTGATGGACGATTATGAGCAGTTGATGTTGTTTTCATGATAAACCTCCTAATCTATACTGTAAGTGTGTATCAACAATACTTCACTTAAGTCAATAAAATCTAAATACTGTATAAATACCAGCATGTGTTTGTGCTTACCCTAAAATGACAGCTATAACTGGTGTGGCCATACTGCTATGAAAGGTGCTTTAACCTGTCATAAACCTATCACTGCCGGTACAATGCTTAAAAAGAAGGCACCATCTACCTGCTATAAATGCTCACCTCGCAGGTAGATGGAAATCGGAACCCTAAACCCGACTGCCTAATGCATCAAGCACGGCTATGCTGTATGCATATATAGTACTGTACAACTATACAGTATTTTTTGCAAGAGCTTTTTTATGATTGTGGTTTTTATGTTTAATTCACTCAATTAATCCAATCATTCACAAAGCGCTTTGAAATCCGCCTATATAGAGAATAAAAGCTTAGTAGAGAAATTGTCTCTACGTATTATTTATGCTACATCGTGGTTGTTAGGTGAGATATTACTGATAAACTGGCATTAACTACTTGATAAAAGCAATATTTTTCTATAGAATTAATAGTTTAGTTCCCATCCTCTGGCAACTATCACTCTTAAAGGGTAAGAGTGATTATAAATATGCTTTTAGTGTTTTTATATCAATGGTTAGGGTTGCGTATGATGGTTTTAAGGAAAAAACATGAACTTAATTGAAAAACTTGAGCAAGAAGAAATCGCTCGCTTAACTGGTGGTAAACCTGTTGTTGAATTTGCTCCAGGTGATACTGTTGTGGTTAACGTTAACGTTGTTGAGGGTAACCGTAAACGCCAACAAGCCTATGAGGGTGTTGTTATCGCTAAGCGTAATCGTGGTTTAAACTCTGCTTTCATCGTTCGTAAAATTTCTTCTGGTGAAGCGGTTGAGCGTACTTTCCAATTATACTCACCACAAATTGCTTCTATCGAAGTTAAACGTCGCGGTGATGTACGTCGTGCTAAGCTCTACTACTTACGCGATCGCTCAGGTAAATCTGCTCGTATTAAAGAAAAATTATCTGCTCGCAAAGACTAATACTTTGTGTTGTAGCTTAATTAGCAAAGAGGCCGAGTTTTTAGTAACTCGGCTTTTTGCATTTTGGCGTTTAAGTTACCTCCAAGTTTATAGACACTTAGTTTGAACCATCCCCCTGATTCATAGACATTTAGTTTGAGTTATTCCCTAGATTAAGAAACGTTTAGTTTGAACTATCCTCCAAACGCATAGACATTTATAATTAGAATCTAAATTTTTAAGTTCAAAAGTTTCATTACATTGGTGTGGAAGAGTATTATGCAAAAAACCTTGGTGTATCCTTTTTTGTCTTCAGAGGATTCTTTACTTCAGCATCCTTTAACTCAAAACAACTTACATCATCAACAATCAATGAGGGATGCCTCATCAAGAACAATACATGCGATGCTAACTCTAGTTGTTGGGGAATTATGGAGGTTTTTGCAAAGATGGCTAGCGGGAGGTATTTTCTTATTTTTGGGGCTGATGTTGGCTCTTAATGTGGCACATGCGTCTAGTACACAGCAAATGTCTAGCATACAGCCAATATTCCCAGGGGGTATTCTTAAGCAAATTTCTGACTTAAAAAATGCTGATGGTAGGTCGGTGCCTATTGATAAAAGCCGTAAAACCTATGTAAAATTTTGGGCGAGTTGGTGTCCTTTATGTCTGTCTGAGCTTGAAGAGCTCAACGAGCTTGCTGCTTCTAAGCCTGATTTTAATGTGATTACTATTATGTCTCCCGGTTACCTGGGGGAAAAACCTCTTGCAGCGACTCAAGAATGGCTAAAAAAACTTCCTCAGATTAAAAATCTTACCGTACTTCTCAATCCACAAGGTACAATAGCAAAAAGCCTAGGCGTTCGAGTTTATCCGACTTCTATGTTTCTTAATGAAACTGGTGAGATAGAGCGTATGCAGCGAGGCTCCATCACGATTCACGATGTAAAGAATATTATGAAAGATTCTACAGTTTCTCTTGAAAAAGCTACTTCTAGTCATCCATTAAAGGCTTACGATAACACTCAAAAACCTATAAAAAGCGAAATAGTTTACTTGGCAGGTG
The DNA here is from genome assembly GCF_013133775.1 of Pelistega europaea. Classification (GTDB taxonomy): domain Bacteria; phylum Pseudomonadota; class Gammaproteobacteria; order Burkholderiales; family Burkholderiaceae_B; genus Taylorella; species Taylorella europaea. The sequence continues at coordinate 41,273 of NZ_JABGBO010000002.1, forward strand.
GTTGCTTCTGGGGTATGGAGGCGTATTTTCAACGTATTTCTGGCGTGCTTGATGTGGAGTCAGGTTATGCTAATGGGCAGACTGCCAATCCTAGTTATCAAGATGTTATAGCTGGTAGTGGTCATGCCGAAACAGTAAAAATCACCTATGATGCCAATCAACTAACACTCCCTGTTATTTTGCAATATTATTTCAGGGTGATAGATCCAACCAGTCTTAACAAGCAAGGCAATGATCGTGGTATTCAATACCGCACGGGGATTTACTATACTGATATTGCTCAGAAACCTATTATTGATAAGGCTATCCAAGAGGAAAGTAAGAATTGGGATAGGCCCATCGTTGTTGAGGTAAAACCGCTGGATAACTATTACCCAGCAGAGGAATACCACCAAGACTATTTGCAAAAGAACCCTAACGGTTATTGTCATATTGATGTGACTAAAGCCGATGAGGTGATTGTCGACCCAACCTCTTATCATAAACCCAGTGATGAAGAGATTCGCCAAAAGCTCAGCACACAAGCCTATGAAATTACTCAACATGCGGCAACAGAGCGAGCATTCACCAATCAGTATTGGAACTTTTTTGAACCAGGTATTTATGTGGATGTGGTGAGTGGAGAGCCGCTATTTTCCTCATCTGACAAATTCGATTCGCAATGTGGCTGGCCAAGTTTTGTGAAACCTATTGCCCCAGAAGTAGTGAAATATCGTCGCGATACAAGTTATAACATGAATCGTATCGAGGTGCGTTCACGAGTGGCAGATGCCCATCTTGGTCATGTGTTTGAAGATGGTCCGAGAGATAGGGGAGGACTGCGTTATTGTATCAATGGGGCAGCATTACGCTTTATTCCCAAAGATCAAATGCAGGCACAAGGGTATGGCTACTTATTGAATCGCATTCAGGTATTAAAGTAGGGTGCTTGGTGTAATCAACTCAGCATATCAGTGGAAAAATGGTCAATAACAACATCAAACATGGCAATCCTAGTTTTGATCCGCAGACTCAGCAGTCACAGAGGGCGAATAATGGGTTATTGGCTATTCCAGATGCACTCATCACGCCAGACTTTATTCGTGCAGCTTTTGTTCAAGACAGCACCTGTTTAGAAGATCCTATTATTGCCGCCTGGAATGAAGAAAAACGCCAGCTTCATCAGCAAACGCCTTATATTCCTGCTGCGACCTTGATGCCATTGGTAGAGACTAAGCAAGGCATGCAGATGATCCTTACTCGACGCGCTTCTCATCTCAAGAAGCACAGCGGGCAAATTAGTTTTCCGGGAGGTAGGGTAGATGAGACTGATTCTTCTATTGTGGATACGGCACTCAGAGAGACACTTGAAGAAATTGGTTTAACCTCCAAAGATATTGATATTATTGGAGTGCTGCCTGATTTCTTTACGGGAACAGGCTTTCTTATGTCTCCAGTGGTGGGCTTGGTTAAATCTGATTATCAGTTAACTATAAGCCGTGATGAGGTGGATGAGGTGTTTGCTGTACCGCTGAGCTTTCTTCTTAACCCAGATAACCATTTTTTGCACGAAGTTCCTGTTGGTACAGGTACGTTAAGACAGTATTTCTCTATGCCGTGGAAAAATTATTTTATCTGGGGAGCTACTGCAGCAGTCATCCGCAATTTTTACCGTTTACTTTCCCTCTCTACAGCCACTAAATAAGTCAAGTTTAGGATTGAGTTCCTTGGTTTGAATATGCCAGAAACTTAATAACGTATGGAATACATTGTCTTGTGATACTGCTTCGGACTGTGCTTTCTTCTGCATACAAGTTAAATTTATCTGATTATCTCGATAAAAACCAGCATTTGCCCAAAATATCATAGGAATATGGGTTTGTTCTTTGGGGGCTACCACATAAGGCGTACCATGCAAATAGATACCATTTTCTCCTAAAGACTCTCCATGATCAGATAGATAAAGCATGGCAACATTGTATTTATCCTCATAACCTTGCAGGAATTGGATAGTTTTATTGAGCATATCATCAATAGCCAAGATGGTATTATCATAAGCATTGACTAGTTGTTGATGGTCGCACTGTTCTATTTGTTTGGTATCACAGTCTGGGGTAAAAAGACCAGCTAGGTTATGACGGTAGCGTTGATAATAGGTCGGACCATGGCTACCTGCGGTATGTAATACAATCATTTTATTACCCGTTTGGGTATCAATATGTTTATTCAAGTCAGCCAATAGCAAATCATCATAAAAAAGACCATCATTAGAGTTTTCAGACGTTGCAGAAAGATATTGTGCGACTTCTTGATTCGGGATACGGTTACATACTCCTTTGCAACCACTATCATTGTCACGCCAATAAGTTTGAATGCCGACACGTTGGATAATATCAAGTACATTTTCTTGGAATTCAGCACGGCTTGCAGAATATTCTTCCCTTGTCATATGAGAAAACATACAGGGGACGGATACTGCTGTAGCAGTACCACAGGAAGAGGCTTGTGTGAAATTCACTAAATCAGCATATTTACGAAGATTGGGATTGGTTTCACGTTGATACCCATTAAGTGCGAAATTTTGTGCACGTGAAGTTTCTCCTACTACAAAAATCAATAAACTAGGTTTCATGGGAGCCCCGACCACCTTGGCATCTAAGCCAATAGGTTCAATCGGTTTATTTTTCGCTATAAGCTGTTTGCTATATCCAATCAATCCAACGATATAATTGCTTGGGGTTAACAGTTTTACGATTTCACGGTTATTACGGATAAAAGAGGCATAATTTTTATAAAAGGGAAGACCTGTTGCCAATAATAAGGCAAAGGCAAACACCATGAGCGCCAAACGAATAACAATGGTTTTCCACCATTTACTCGATGGCAATAACTTGGTTCGCCAGAGTAAAAACGTAGGTAGTATGCCAAAAATACATAGCCACAGGATATATTTTCCTGTAATTAATCCTGAAGCCTCTTGTGGCGTGGTTTGCAGCACATTAGCAACCATAGTTTTATCCATGTAAACGCCATAGGTAAGTGCATAATAATTGGTTGTGGCACTAGTCAGCAAAAAGAAGGTCAGAAAAACTTTGCTTGTAAATTTCCAGCATAAACAGCCAAAAATGATAATTAATGCACAGAAAATAAAAAAGAATAAAGAGGCAAAAAACAAGGCGTCATGAAATGAGCTGATAGACTGGAGTTCATAGGCTTTTCTCCAAAAGGCTGTGTTTTGGAAAATAGTAAAAAACAAAGCCGAAATAATGATAAAAACTTGGTTATTGATTTGAAAAGAGGGCAGTTTTGCGAAAAAATCTTTATAGCTATTCATAGGCAAAAAATCCGTGGTTTATGGATGATTTGCAAGAATAGGAGGGAAATCTTAACGCTGTCTTAAGACAAAGAAAAAACGCAATATTTTTTCAAATAAATTATGCTTGATTTTTAAAGAGGTCGTATTATGAAGTTACTTTAATATTTCTCTGGTGCCATACACTCATTTAAAATACGTTCGTACATTTCATGGCGTTTTGCAGAAATCTTACCTTCTTTTAAGGCTTGCAATACCCCACAACCTGGCTCATGTAGGTGAGTGCAATTATAGAATTTACAAAGATGCAGATAGTCATGAAACTCAGGAAAACCATCTACTACTTCCGCTGCTTTTAGATGCCTAAGCCCAAAGCTCTGGAAACCTGGAGAATCAATAATTGCCCCCTTAATTTTAGGTAAAGCATAAAGACTTGTTGTCGTGGTGGTATGCTTACCCGCATCTAAAGCGACAGAGTGTTCTTGGGTGTGAGCTTGTGCATCAGGGACAATGACATTTAGAATACTTGATTTTCCCATAGCACTTTGACCGAGTAGTAAACTGGTTTTATTTTCTAGAATAGGGAGTAGCTGGGCGCGTAATTGTTCAGGATTTAGCGTGCTTGTTTCAATAATCGGTACACCGAGGTTGGCATAATCTTTTAGTCTTTCCTTTGCGGCAGGGTAGTCTTCAACTAAATCGACCTTATTTAAAAGAATGAAAGGCTGAATATGGGCACTCCAAGCCCCGACCAAGGCTCGACTGAGTAAATCATCTGAAAATGTGGGTTGTACAGCAATCACAATAAGCAACTGATTTACATTGGCAGCAAATTGTTTTGAACGCATCTCATCAGAGCGGTATAGCAGATTCTCTCTAGGTAAGACCTCCTCAATGCGAGCTTCTTCTGCTCCTTGTAAGGCAAGTCGTACGTAGTCACCCACGCATACCCCTGTTTTTTTGCCTTTCATATAACTATGACGAATAGAGCCATCTTCTAGCTGCACGGTAAAATGTCGTCCATAAGCAGTAATTACACGTCCTTTCATAGATTTTTCCTGTGTTTTTTCTCAAATCAGTGCATGGCTGCTTTTAAATGGGCTATGCGGATACTCGCAGGAGGATGACTATCGTAGAAAGCTGAATGTACTGGATCTGGTGTAAGTGTGCTAGCGTTATCATCATACAATTTCACCAAAGCGCTGATTAGCTCATGTGCATCACTTTGTTTTGCGGCATAGCTATCGGCTTCAAACTCATCTTTACGTGAGAACCAACTGCTGATAGGGGTATATAAAAAGGTGAAAACAGGCAATACCAACATAAATAACACAATAGCAATACCATAGATGGGTTGGCTAATGCCTGGGAATACTCCTAAGCCAGCATAGAACCATACTTTATCGATTAAAAAGCCTAGCACAGCAAAGAAGACAAACATCATCACAAACATCATGATAAGACGCTTGATAATATGTTTGTGTTTGAAATGCCCAAGCTCATGTGCTAGTACCGCCTCAATCTCGGCAGGGGTAAGTTTACTGAGCAATGTATCAAAAAAAACAATGCGACGATTTTTACCAAACCCTGTAAAGAACGCATTACCATGGGCACTACGCTTGGAACCATCCATCACAAATAAGGCCTTGAGTGCAAAATTGGCGCGTTTGGCTAAGGACTGAATACGCTCTTGTAACTCAGGGTTGTCCAAAGGGGTGAATTTATTGAACAAAGGCATAATAATGGTGGGGCCGATAAACATCATTATGAGCATAAATACAGAGAAGCCTGCCCAAGCCCAAACCCACCAATAGGGAGTATAAAAAGCCTCTAAAAAAGCAAATAAACCATAAAACAAAGGTATGCTAATTACAAGCCCTAATAAGGTTTCTTTGATTAAATCCTTGATAAAAAGCCCTGGTGTCATGCGATTAAAACCAAAAGATTGCTCTAATACAAAAGTGCGATACCATGCTAAGGGTAAGCTTATAATTTGGGAAATTGCAGAAACAGTAATTAAAAGAAGTATTTGATACCAGATAGGAGAACTAATATGTTCTGCAATAAGGTTGTTAAGTGCTGTCAAACCGCCAAATAAGGTAAAACCAAGGAGTACAATGACATTAATAAAAATTTCGATAAGGTGTAGACGTTGACGTGCAATAGTGTAATCCGCCGCACGTTGATGACTGGTTAAACTAATTTTATGGGCAAAAGCCTCTGGAACTTGTCCCTTGTGTTGGCTAACATAACGGATTTGACGCACGCTAAGATAGCACTGTGTCAGGGTTTGTATCAAAAGTAAAACAATAAAAATAATCGAAAAAATAGTCATCATCACGGCATTAGTCCATCAGTCTATGCGAAAATAACGTTAATTTTATGAGGAAGTAAGCTTTATGGCAAATAATACACAACGTTTAGTCTGGATTGATATGGAAATGAGCGGACTAGACCCAGAAAAAGATCGTATTCTCGAAGTTGCACTGATTATTACCGAAGCAGATTTGACTATTGTAGCCGAAGCCCCTGTGCTTGTAATTCATCAAAGCGATGCGGTACTTAATGGCATGGACGCATGGAATAAAGGCACTCATGGTCGTTCAGGATTAATTGATAAGGTAAAAGCCTCTACGCTAACAGAGGCTGAGGCAGAAGAACAGTTATTGACTTTCTTAAAACAGTATATTCCTGAGAAGGTGGTGCCTTTATGTGGTAACTCGGTCAGCCAAGATCGTCGCTTCATGTTTAAATATATGCCTAAATTAGAAGCCTATTTGCACTACCGTACGGTAGATGTCAGCACCTTTAAAGAATTAGCCAAACGTTGGCGACCAGATGTGTACAAGGGTTTTGAAAAGAAATCACGCCATGAGGCGCTTGCTGATATTAAAGAATCTATTGATGAATTAGCCTACTATCGTGAGCACTTTATTAAGGCAGAGATGCCTCAGGCTTAACTGTACTGAATAACCGGTATTATCATAGGCACACTCGCAGGATAGTTGGCTCAAATAGGTATAATCATGCAAGAATTACTCACTTCTCCCTCTATTGCAGGTATAGGTACGGATTTGCTGTATTTACATCGTATTGAGTCTTCCTTTGCAAGGTTTGGTGAGCGTTTTGTTAAACGTATTCTGGGAGCTCAAGAGCAACAAAAATTCCAAGCTCGCTATGTCCGTGATAGTCAACGAGGTTTACGCTTTCTAGCTACTCGCTTTGCTGGTAAAGAGGCTTTCTCCAAGGCTATCGGCCTGGGGATACACCACCCAATGGCATGGTCTAGAGTACAGATACTGAATGAACCTAGTGGCAAGCCTGTGGTAGTTTTATCGGAGCCATTAAAAAGCTGGTATGAAGAGCGGTTTGGTGCTGCTCATGTTTCACTAACCGATGAATCGGATTTAGTGATGGCTTTTGTCATAATAGAAACACTTAAACGAGAGAAATAATGAAGCAACTAACTCCTGGTTCTGTACTTGTGGATGTACAGGGCAAAACCTTAACTGATGAGGAAGCAAAACGTATACAACACCCATTGGTAGGTGGCATTATTCTTTTTGCCCGTAATTATGAGTCACCTGAGCAGCTTTGTGCCTTGACTCAGCAGATACGTGCAGCACGTCCTGGTCCTTTGCTCATTGCAGTAGACCACGAAGGAGGGAGAGTACAGCGATTTCGTGATAATGGTTTTACCCATCTACCCTCCATGCAAGATTTGGGGAAATATTACGATACTGAACCCATGTTGGCTCTGCGTGCAGCGACAGAGATAGGCTATGTATTAGCGGCTGAATTACGTGCTTGTGATGTTGATTTATCTTTTGCTCCCGTATTAGATTTAGATTACCAGGTGAGTACCGTGATTGGGAGCCGCTCCTTTCACCGCAACCCCACCGTAGTAACACTATTAGCAAAATCGGTGATTCAGGGCATGGCTTTGGCTGGGATGGCAGCTTGTGGTAAGCATTTCCCAGGACATGGTTTTGTGGATGCTGATTCACATATCGCTATTCCTGTTGATGAGCGAGAGCTAGAAGATATTCTCAATGAAGACTCTATGCCTTATACCTGGCTAGGTGATATGGTACTGCCAGCAGTAATGCCTGCCCATGTGATTTACCCCAAAGTAGATAGTAAAAATGCTGGTTTTTCTAAGATTTGGCTACAAGATATTTTGCGTCAGCGTTTACATTATCAGGGCATGATTTTCTCAGATGACCTTACGATGGAGGGAGCCAGTGTTGCTGGTAATATCACTGATAGAGCAAAGGCGGCACTATCGGCTGGTGCTGATATGGTGCTGGTATGCAATCGTCCTGATTTAGCCGACCAGTTATTATCTCAGTTAGATATACCTATTAACCCAGACTCGACACAACGTTTGTTACGGCTTTTGCCTAAACAACCGTTTATGTCTTGGCCAGAGTTGCAACAATATACACGCTATCAAGATGCAAGATCCTATCAAGCTCAAATCTTTTTTAAATGAGTTGCCTCATCTTCCTGGTGTGTATCGACATATCGGAGAAAATGACGAGGTACTCTATGTTGGTAAGGCACGTGATTTAAAAAAACGTGTCTCTTCCTATTTTCAGAAAAATCTCGCCAGTCCTCGTATCGCTCATATGATTGCACGTTCAGTACGTACAGAGTATACGGTGACACGTTCAGAAGCAGAGGCGTTGATTCTAGAAAATAATCTGATTAAGAGCCTACACCCCAAATACAATATTCTTTTTAGAGATGATAAATCGTATCCCTATTTGATGTTAAGCCACCATGCATTCCCTCGTTTGGCGTATTACCGCGGCTCCACAAATAAACCAGGACGGTTTTTTGGACCATTTCCTAACTCTTATGCGGTACGAGATTCTATTCAGATTTTACAAAAGGTCTTTCGCCTACGCACCTGTGAAGACAGTGTTTTTAGTAATCGTTCTCGTCCCTGTCTATTGCATCAGATTAATCGCTGTACAGCTCCTTGTGTGGGATTGATTTCTGAAGAAGACTATCAGCAAGACACAAATAATGCTTTGCGTTTTTTAGAAGGGCAGGCTAGTGATGTAATCAGCAATATTGAGCAAAAAATGCAGCAAGCCTCTGCCGAGTGGAACTTTGAGCAAGCCGCATTTTATCGGGATCAAATGCACTCTTTGGCTACTGTGATGAGTGGTCAATCCATGGAACTTAATGCTCAGGTGGATGTGGATATTATTGCTGTGGTTTTTGAGCAAGGCAAATGCTGTGTGAATTTAGCAATGGTCCGAGGAGGGAGACACCTAGGTGATAAAGCCGTTTTTCCTACTCAAGTTAATGGCGACAGTGAAGCGGATGTATTAGCAGCCTTTCTTGCTTCTCATTATCTAGATAACCAGCTTCCCTCACAGCTTATCCTCTCACATCCACTCCCTGATAAAGAGTTGCTGGATTTATTGATGGAGCAACAGTCCCGTAAGGTTCGTTTGGTCTTGCGTCCTAATGAGACTCAGAAAGTTTGGTTAGAATTAGCACAAAAAAATGCCCATCTTGCCTTGGTGCGCGTACTGTCTGAAAACAGCGCTAAAGAAGCTCGTACACTGGCTTTAGCTGAGCTACTTGGCTTGCCATTAGACCCAGATAGTCTTAATAATTTATGGATTGAGTGTTTTGATATTAGTCATAGTTCTGGCGAGGCAACCCAGGCTTCTTGTGTGGTATATCAATATCACGACATGCAATCTTCTCGCTATCGACGTTTCAATATTGTGGGCATCACGCCAGGAGATGACTATGCTGCAATGCGCCAAGCATTACAACGGCGCTATGCCAAGGCGAGTGAAGAGCCTGATACCATGCCAGATATTGTTTTAATTGATGGGGGCAAGGGACAAATTGAAATGGCTCGCCAAGTATTTGAGGAGTATGGTCTAGATATTAGCAAAATCATTGGCGTAGCAAAAGGAGAGGGGAGGAAAGTTGGATTGGAAACTCTAGTCTTTACCGATGGTCGTCCCCCTCTAGCCTTGGGAGTGGGCTCTGCCGCCCTCATGTTGATTGCCAATATTCGCGATGAGGCACACCGGTTTGCTATTACAGGCATGCGTGCCAAACGTGCCAAACAGCGCAATGTGTCTCGTCTTGAAGAAATTGAGGGTGTGGGAGCTAAAAGACGCTCAAAGCTGCTTGCTCGTTTTGGTGGTTTTTCTGGAGTAGTGAATGCAAGTGTTGAGGATTTGTGTTCAGTTGATGGAATTTCGCAACAACTTGCAGAAAAAATTTATGAATCTTTGCATTAATTAATTAAGTTAGTGATAGCATAATGCCTATGAAGAATTTTATGAATATTCCCATCGCTTTAACTTGGATGCGTATCGCCATGATTCCATTGGTGGTCGCTTTGTATTATCTTCCTACAGAGTGGATGGGTATCCATTTGCGCGATACGATTGGTGCCGTTGCTTTTGTGTTTGCTGCACTGACTGATTGGTTTGATGGTTGGTTGGCACGACGCTGGAATCAAACGACTTCTTTTGGGGCATTCTTAGATCCGGTGGCGGACAAGCTGATGGTTTGTGCCGCTTTGCTAATTCTATTAGATTTAAACCGCATTGATTCCTTTATTGTGTTAATCATTATTGGGCGTGAAATTGCGATTACTGCACTGCGTGAGTGGATGGCAACCTTGGGATCACGGGGTAGTGTGGCTGTACACTGGCTAGGTAAGTTTAAGACTGCTGCACAAATGACAGCAATTCCTCTATTGATGTTTGCTCAGCCTATTTTAGGTATTGATGGTTTATGGTTGGGCAATATTTTGATTTATGTAGCGGCAGTGCTTACCATTTGGTCAATGTTCTATTATTTACACAAGGCTTGGCCAATTATTAAAAGTCACTAGGTGTGATTCTCTGTCATTAGCGATTAATCAATTGTGTAAATTTTTCATCTGTATTCAGTGTGATAACCTTAATCAAGGCGGCAGAAAATACAGAAGTGAGTTTGTGTTGATGTATTAGACTCAGTGTTTTTAAGGCTGTTTTTATAGCAGTCTTTTTTTATTGAAATTTAGGGTGGGAAATGAATACAACAAATACGGGGACAATTCCTTTACGTCAGCTACTCATTTGTGGCTCTATCATCGTAACGCTATCTATGGGGATTCGTCATGGCTTTGGCTTGTGGCAACTACCTATTATTGCTACTAATGGTTGGGATCGCTCTACATTTTCTTTTGCCATTGCATTACAGAATTTAAGCTGGGGATTCTTCGGTATTTTTCTAGGTATGTTGGCAGACCGACTAGGTGCCTACCGTGTGTTGATGCTAGGCTCACTTACTTATGCCTTGGGTTTACTAGGGATGGCCTATAGTACAACTCCGCTGGGTTTCTTTTTAAGTACAGGGTGTTTGATTGGTTTTGCTCAATCAGGAACTACTTACGCTGTAGTATATGGGGTATTGGGACGCAATATTTCCCCTGATAAGCGATCCTGGGCAATGGGATTAATTGCAGCAGCAGGTTCTTTTGGTCAATTCTTTATGGTGCCTGTAGAAAATGTGCTTATTGACTGGTTAGATTGGCAAAATGCCCTGGTTTTCTGTGCAATACTCAGCTTATCTATTATTATTCTTGCTCGTGGTTTGCGTGAGTCTGCCATAGGAGGAGGGCATCATGCTGGTCAACAAAGTATTAAAGAAGCTATTGTAGAAGCCTTTAGTTATCGTAGCTTTTTATTGTTGATTGTGGGGTACTTTACCTGCGGTTTCCAAGTAGTATTTATCGGTGTTCATTTACCTTCCTACATTAAGGATTTTGGCATGCAGCCCCATGTAGGTAGTATTGCACTTGCCTTGATTGGCTTATTTAATATTTTTGGTACCTATGGCATTGGTTTACTAGGTCAAAAATATCCTAAACGCTTTTTGTTATTGGGTATTTATATGCTACGTGCTATTGTGATTATTATCTTTATTAGTACACCACTTAGCCCTATGAGCGTTTATGTATTTGCTGCTACTATGGGTCTGCTGTGGTTATCAACAGTGCCGCCAACCAACGCTATCGTGGCACAGGTTTTTGGTTTGCGTCATTTCTCAATGTTAAGTGGGTGTGTGTTCTTTAGTCACCAAATAGGTTCTTTTCTTGGGGTATGGCTAGGTGGCGTGTTATATGATACTTACGGCAGCTACGATTTGGTGTGGTATATTTCTATTGGATTGAGTGTGCTTGCAGCACTTGTGCATATTTGGGTAAATGAAGGACCTCATCGCCGTCTTGCTCAAAGTATTGCTTAAAATATGATTAAAGGCTCATCTAGACAAGAATATATATAGAATCATTGCTAATTGGGTTGTTGAGCTAGAAAGTCTGTTGAAATAGATGAAAAAATTATTTATCTACTTGTGCTTATTGCTTATTTTAGCTGGGGTCTTCATGTGGTACCGCGATCCCAGCCTATTTATTAGTCTTGCAGATCAAGTCTGGGGTTGCTTTTAAGCACGCTGATTCTCTCTTCGCCATTAGCAGAACACGCTTTTTAACTTGTCCTTGTGACTAATGGCGTAAGTGGTGTTGAAAAATTATGGCTTAGTGACTTGATAACCAGAGGCAAGTTGTTGGTTTGCGAGTACTGTAGCCAAGTCAGCGACCGATGCAGCATAGAAATAGCTTCGGTTATACTTGGTAATCGCAAAAAAGTTTTGTGTTGCCACACGATATTCATGATTTCCATACACATCGTCGCGCAAGTCAATCACATCAAGTCGTAGACCTTGTTGCCAGTTTGCATTTTTCACTGAGGTGGTCGCCCCCTTGGAATGTAATTGTGCCCAAGAACTATGTGCTTCCAAATCACCATCCACCAGCTTAGCTGGATTGGCTGGCAACTTCACCGGGGCAAAAATTGGCATATTTCGTTGCCAACCATGTTTTGCAAGAAAGTTAGCTACAGAAAAAATTGCATCTTTGACACTATTATCTAATTCAATTCGACCATTATTATCTGCATCTACGGCATAATGCATGATACTAACAGGCATAAATTGCCCCATACCATAGGCACCAGCAAAAGAGCCCTCAGCATGGTATCCATCAAAATGTCCTGTATAGGTGAGAGCAATCAATGCAGCTAGTTGGTTACGAAAGATTTTCCCTTTATCAGGACGATTGGGATCGGGATAATAAAACCCAAGTGAATAAAGAGCATCACGGATATTGAATGTCCCCATTTGCTCACCATAAACTGTTTCTACCCCAATAATTGCGGCAATAACCGCAGCAGGAACACCATATTGACGTTCAGCCTCAGCTAAATCTCCTCGATTATTGTTCCAAAAGGCTGTCCCTTTGCGGATACGGATAGGTTCTACAAAACGGCTGCGATAAGTCGCCCAATGACGCTTTACTTTAGCAGTTGTTTTGGGGCTCATAAGGCGTAGTACTCGGTCATTAATCTTGGCACTATCTAACATCTTTTCAACAAAACTTGCAGGAATCTGATAGCGCTGAGATACCTCCGCAATAAACGTAGCTTTATCTGCACTTAAAGACGTATTCTCCGTTTGCCATCCTGCAGACACGGTAGTTGAGCTAACCGTGGTTGCTGATGTAGTGAAAGAAGGTGTTTGAGAAGAGGGGGAGTGGCTAGCACAGGCTGTTAAGGCAAGGCTACTTGCTAACCATAGCACACTGGTTTTGTATATTGACATAAGAGTTGGATGTAAAATGCTTAAGATAAAGTTGGTATCAGTTTAACAGGATTACCAATATCAGTGGAAACACTTAAGGACAAAAAAGATAAATTTGGTTAAACTTAACGTTAAGGTAAAGCTAAAACAGGAGATACTCGTGGATACGCTATTCATTACGCACCCTACGTGCCGCTTGCACATGATGCACCGTTGGCATCCAGAGTCTCCAAAGCGTATTGATACGATTAATGATAGGCTGTTGGCAAGTGGTTTAAGCTCTTACTTAACTCATATGGATGCTCCCAAGGCTTCTGTGGTGGATTTATCACGAGTACACCATGTGTCCTATATTGATTTTATCCGTGAAAACACCCCTGAAGAAGGCTATTTTAATATTGATACCGAGGAGACTTGCCTTAATCCGCATACCTATACAGCTGCTTTACATGCGGCAGGGTCTGGGATTTTGGCGGTAGATCAGTTGATGTCCAAGCAATCCAAAAATGCCTTTTGTTGTGTGCGTCCCCCAGGGCATCACGCTGAGCCTAATCGTAGCACAGGATTTTGTTTCTTCAACAATGCTGCTGTTGCTGCGGCCTATGCCATCGAAAAATATGGTTTGCGTCGCATTGCTATTATTGATTTTGATGTCCATCATGGTAATGGCACAGAGCGTATTTTTGAAAATCATCCTTATGTACGCATGTATAGTTTTTTCCAGCACCCTTTATTCCCTCATTCAGGGACTGAAAATGTTGCGCCCAATATGATTAATGCGCCATTGCCTGCTTACTCGGGTTTTGCAGAGGTTGAAAAGGTAGTCAATGAGCAGTGGTTACCCAATATGCGAGAGTATCAACCTGAAATGGTGATTATCTGTGCGGGTTTTGATGCTCATCGTGAAGATGAAATGGGGCAAATGACTCTTGTTGAAAAAGACTTTGTCTGGCTAACAGAACAATTAATGGCTGTAGCCGACGAGTATTGTGAAGGGCGTGTGATTAGTTTTTTAGAGGGAGGATATGACTTATCCTCACTAGGCAGAAGTGCAGTAGAACATATTAAAACCCTAGCGGGACTGTGACTTTTCCTCTTTAATGCAAGGCTTTTACCCTTTTTGTATGTGGGCAGTGTTATTATAGAGCATTGACTTTAATTTTATCCTAGGAGATAGTGGATGAAGGTATTGGTACCTGTAAAACGTGTGGTTGACTATAACGTCAAGGTACGTGTGAAATCTGACAATACAGATGTAGATATTGCCAATGTTAAGATGGCGATGAATCCTTTTGATGAGATTGCAGTCGAAGAGGCAACTCGTCTCAAAGAGAAGGGGGTAGCTACTGAGTTAGTTGCTGTATCATGCGGGGTAACTCAATGTCAGGAGCAAATCCGCTCTGCGATGGCTATTGGTGCTGATCGTGGCGTATTAGTTGAGACAGACGCTCAATTACAGCCTCTTGCGGTTGCTAAATTACTTAAAGCAGTTATTGACAAAGAGCAACCACAACTGGTCATTCTTGGTAAACAAGCTATTGATGATGATGCTAACCAGACAGGTCAGATGTTGGCAGCCTTACTAGGTTGGCCTCAAGCAACATTTGCTAGCAAAGTTGATGTTGAGGGTGATAGTGTCAAGGTGACTCGTGAGATTGATGGTGGCCTAGAAATATTAAGTCTTAAATTGCCTGCGATTATTACCACAGATTTACGTCTTAATGAGCCTCGTTATGCCACTTTACCTAAGATTATGCAGGCCAAGAAAAAACCTATTGATACCTTTAAGCCAGAAGACCTCGGTGTCGATGTGACACCACGCTTAAGCGTACTCAAAGTGAGCGAGCCACCTGCACGTAAAGCTGGTATTAAAGTACCTGATGTGGCAACACTTGTAGACAAACTTAAAAATGAAGCAAAGGTGATTTAAGATGACAGTATTAGTAATTGCAGAACATGATAATGGCACTCTTAAAGGTGCTACACTCAATACCGTTGCCGCAGCTGCAAAACTTAGTGATGATATTCATGTGCTGGTAGCTGGCAAAGATGTCGGTGCGGTTGCTAGTGCAGCGGCTAGTATTGCTGGTGTATCCAAAGTATTGGTGGCTGATGCTGATCCTTTAGCACATGATTTGGCAGAAAATCTTGCTGCACAAGTACTAGCAGTAGCAAATGGCTATTCACATATCTTATTTGCAGCTACTGCATCTGGCAAAAATACTGCCCCACGTGTGGCAGCCAAGCTAGATGTAGCACAGATTTCAGAGATTACAGCGGTCATTGACGCAGATACATTTGAGCGTCCAATCTACGCAGGTAATGCTATCGCAACGGTTAAGAGTGCTGATGCACAAAAAGTTATCACTGTACGTACGACAGCATTTGATGCGGTAGCTGTTTCAGGTGGTAGCGCGAGTGTTGAGTCTATTGCTGCTGTTGCCGATAGTGGATTAAGTGCTTTTGTGGGTCGTGAAGTTGTGAAGAGTGCTCGTCCAGAGCTAACAGCTGCTTCTGTTATCGTATCAGGTGGCCGTGGTCTAGGTAGTGCAGAGAACTTCAAGATTCTTGATGCATTGGCGGATAAATTAGGGGCTGCTGTAGGTGCTTCTCGTGCTGCGGTAGATGCTGGTTATGCTCCCAATGACCTGCAAGTGGGGCAAACAGGTAAGATTGTGGCTCCACAGCTTTACATCGCCGTGGGTATTTCAGGTGCCATCCAACATTTGGCAGGTATGAAAGACTCTAAAGTCATTGTAGCGATTAACAAAGACCCAGAAGCGCCTATCTTTAGTGTAGCTGATTATGGTCTAGTAGCAGATTTGTTCGAGGCTGTTCCTGAGCTAGAAAAAGCACTTTAATTAAAGAGTTCTTAGCTCTTTTTAGGAGAACTTCTTACTTTCAGTGTAGTTCTCCTGATATAAAAAGCCAGCGTCAAGCTGGCTTTTTTAGTAATTTACTAGTGTATATGTGTCTATATAGATTGGTTTTCTCCATAAAGGATTTCCATATAGGAACAGAATAAACTCATATAAAATGCTACCATCAAGATATTGATTCCGAATAGTAAGACTACCAAAACTAAATAGGGCATAATCCATGACAGCATGGAAGTTATTAGAACTCCTAACACAGCAATAACCCCAAAGAAAATAACCATAAGACTGATGGGTAGGGCATTCGACATGCTAATTTTAAAAGACTGCATAAATGCTTGTACTACTCTCATATCTTCCCAGCATATCAGTGGGTAAATCCAGAAAGTAAGGATATAGAAAACCAACATTACTACAATGCTTGTTGCCATAGTGGAGGGGGTAAAAGTCTGCTCTAGCATGGTTTGCATCTGTGCAGAACTCAAATCCATAAAGGCCTCCATAGAAATCGGCATACTAGGCAAGGTGAAATTCAATAAGACAAAGGTAATCAGTGTTAAGAGTAAGGAGGCCAGTATAAGGCGACTCCATATGCGAGAGCCGCGTAGTTTTTGAGCTAAATCATCTGATTTAAAATAACCTCGCAAACGTGTGCCAAAAGCAGCATTAAAAAGTAGCATTTGGATGAGAGGCATCCCCAATAAGCTACATAGCAAGCCTATGAGCGGTAGATAACTCAGCATCATTACCGCAGAAAAAGCACACATAAATAGCAATGTCATACGGACAAATTGCTTGGTGTAAAGCCGCCATCCTTGCTTTATCCAACGAAAGGCAGCACTAGGACCATAAGATGAAATAGTAGTCATAATTAGACGGGTAACTCGGGGATATAACCTTTAAAACGCTGTCTTAACACCCGTTCAAAATGTGTCGGGTCGTGGGGCTTCAATGTCTCTGCAGCACGAGGTAGATAGAAATCATATAAACGAGAAGTCCAAAAACGTAGTGCTGCAGCACGCAATGCTTGTGGCCAAACTGCTTGCTCAGCTTCAGTGAAAGGGCGAATCTTGTGATAAGTCTGTAACCATGCTTTGACATTAGGACGAATAAATTCACCAGTATCACGCTGAATACACCAGTCGTTCACGGCAACCGCCACATCAAAAATCCATTTATCCACGCCAGCAAAGTAAAAGTCAATAACCCCGCCCATAGATGGGTTTGCATAAGTTCCAGCAAATAACACATTGTCACGGAATAAATCGCAATGACACGCCCCTTGGGGAAGTGATTTCCATGCCTCGGAGTTTTGCAGACTTATCTGTTCTTCTAAAGCCTCTTGATAAAAGGTATTAAGCTCTTCACTCAAGAATGGTTTAATCTTAGGATAATTCGCTTGCCACCAAGATAAACCACGCAAATTAGGTTGATAAATAGGGTAGTCTTGGGTCGCTAGGTGTATCTGGGCCTGAATTTCTGCGGCGAGGATGCAATGTGCTTTGCTTGGCGTGGCTTCATACCCACCGTTAAGACGAGTTGCAATGACTGCTGGTTTGCCTAACAACTTACCAATTAATTCACCATCTTTGCGTGTTTGTGGCATGGGAACCTTAATGCCCTTGCTAGCAAGGTGGTGCATCATATTGATGTAAAAGGGTAGTTGTTCAAAAGTTAATACTTCAAAGATAGTGAGGACAAACTCCCCTTGAGTTGTTGTTAGAAAGAAATTGGTGTTTTCAATACCTGCCGTAATACCTTGCAGAGAAACCAATTCACCTAGATTGTATTCAAGTAAAAAAGCCTGCGCTTGTTCATTTGTAAGGGGAGTAAAAACAGCCATTGTCATTGATAAAAATAAAGAATAACCGCTATTTTAGCAAAGAAGCCCAATAAACTAACATAAAATTCGAAAATTCATTAAACTAGAGTCTGTTTATAGCTTACTGTTAATAGCTTATTTATCATATTACTCCCAAATAGCTGTAAACCATCTTCTGTAAAAAAAATTTCTAAATCAATGCTCAATTTGTTTAGACACTGTTTTCAACAACTTCGCACCTATTTGACTGCACGCTCCAAGAGACTGTTTTCTCAAACGGCGATTTTAATATGGGCAGCAATTTTAGGTTTTACAGGAGCATTGACAACCATTAGTTTTCACGAACTCATCAAACTCATCCAAACCATACATAGTGGGCACTCTGGTGATGTGGTTGATATTGCACGCTCATGGAGCGTTGCTGAAAAGCTGATTATTCCGACTTTGAGCGGTGTTATTGCTGGTTTTTGTCTTTACCTTGCTAGTCGCATCAAGGTTGATGCTAACTCTGACTATATGGAAGCAGTGGCTATTGGTAATGGACGGCTTTCTCTGCGGCAGGGTTTACTACGCATTGTTTCGGCTTTATGTGTATCTGCAACAGGGTGGTCTCTTGGGCGTGAGGGGCCGATTATTCACTGGGCGGCGATGAGTGGTTCGGTGGTAGGGCGTTTTTTTAGGTTAGAGCCACGACATATGCGATTATTGGTGGCTTGTGGTGCAGCAGCAGGGGTTTCGGCAGCCTATTTTGCCCCAATAGCCGGTGCACTCTTTGTAGCAGAAATTGTGTTAGGAAGTATGGCTACTCAGGTTTTAGTACCGTTATTAACGTCTTCCGCAATATCATACATTACCATACAGAGCCTAGGCTATCGGTCCTGGCTGTATGAAATCCCTTCTATTGATATTGTAGGGCATAAATATATTGTGCTGTCGTTGGTAGTTGGGGCAGTATCTGGTATAGCAGCCCCGTTATTTTTACGCTATTTGGATAAGATGAAGCAGTTGTTCTCTGCGTTAAAACTCCCCGAGCCTATCAGCCTCGCATTGGGTGGTTTTTTATTAGGTTGTCTGTTTCTAGTAAATCCTTGGGTTGCTGGTAAAGGGGACACGTTGATTCATTCCTATATTGTGCAAACCTGGTCACTATCAGGAGTGTTTATTATCTTAAGTCTTAACATTCTCTCAACGGGGTTTAGTGTAGGTTCGGGAGCTGTGGGTGGTGTAATTACTCCAGTCATGCTAGTGGGGGCTAGTGTGGCACTATTAATTGTAAAAACAGTGGGGCTTTGGTCTCCAGAAGCGGAAATTTACACGCACTTGTTTATTCTTGTGGGTATGGGGGCTTTTTTAGGAGCGGCAACAAGTGCTCCAATACTCGCCGTAGTATTGATTGTGGAAATGAGCCATAGCTTTAATGTGATTGCACCGCTTATTCTTGCTACAGTATTGTCTTATTATATTTCCCGCAAAGTAACAAATAAAGCGATGTTTGCAGTGGTTGAGCATAGGGATAAAAGTGATGAAGTACGTGTTGCTTTAAGTAAATTAAAAATCAAAAGCCTTATTAACCCGGCAACGACCGTACTTACCCCACAACATACGATGAATGATGTTGTCAATATGTTTGCAGAACATAGTGCTCGTTATATCTATATAGTAAATGATCAACAGGAATTTCTTGGTGTGATTTCTGTGCAAGATATGACTCGAGCCCTCGTGTCACAAAAAGATTTACAACAGCCTATCCCCCCTGATTTACTTGAACGTACATATATTGAACCTCTAAACATTGCGATGAGTTTGGATCAGGCACAAGATCGTTTTGTAAACTTTACGGGAGAGCGTTTACCCATGGTAGATTTGCAAAATCCGCCTCATCTTGTGGGGGTCGTCTATAAATCTGATGTGTTGCGTAAATTTAGTGAGCTTAAACGTATAATGGATGAAAGTAGCCAAGCTGCAGCGGATATCCGGTTATCATAGCGAACCTATTTTTATGCAGCAGGTATCTGGGTATCATAGCAAACTTATTTTTATGCAGCAGGTATCTGAGTATCATAGCAAACCTATTTTTAATATGTTTTTGTTTACAACGTTTACCCGCTTGAAAAGTCAAAGCGGTGGATATTTAAAAATAGCTGTTGTACTATTCACGCAGTAAATACTTGTCGCTTGTTATAAGTTTTTTTCATTATTTATTGATCACTTGCAGAATGTCTCTTACTGGTATTTATCAATCTCCTTTACAGCCTTGGCGTTTATCAGTGGCTCCTATGCTGGATGTTACGGATAGACATTGTCGATATTTTCACCGTTTATTAGCTCCTCATGCTTTGCTATATACTGAGATGGTAACGACAGGTGCATTAATTTATGGTGATGTGCCTCGTCATTTACAGTTTAACGAAGAGGAGCATCCAGTAGCGTTACAGCTTGGTGGGAGCGAGCCTGCTGCACTCGTGCATTGTGCCAAACTAGGGGAAGAGTGGGGCTATGATGAAATTAATCTCAACTGTGGTTGCCCCTCAGAACGAGTACAAAAAGGAGCTTTTGGGGCTTGTCTGATGGCAGAAGCTCAATTAGTTGCTGATTGTATTAAAGCCATGCAAGATGTGGTAGATATACCTGTGACGGTGAAGCATCGCTTAGGATTAGACTATGATGAGTCTTATACCTTTGTACAGGATTTTGTGGCTAAAATTTATGAGACAGGATGTCGTGTATTTATCTCACATGCACGAAATGCTGTTCTTAAAGGATTATCCCCTAAAGATAATCGTGAGATTCCACCGTTACGTTACGATGTAGTTAAACAGCTTAAAGCTGATTTTCCCGATGCATTGTTTGTTCTTAATGGGGGGATTAACCAGTTGACACAGTCACAGTGCTTACTTGATGAATTCGACGGCATTATGATTGGACGAGCTGCGTGGCATGAACCTTATGTTCTGAGGGATATTAGTCAAACCATCTGGTCAGATAGGTTAGAGGCGGATGATACTACCATTTGCTCAAAGATGACCCAGTATGCTGAACAAGCCTTGAGTCAAGGAGCTCCGCTACGTGCCGTGATAAAGCCTATGCTTGGATTAATGAATGGTCAAAAAGGGGCTAAACATTTTCGACGACTGCTTTCTGATGTTAAGCGTCTAAATGCGGGGGACATTACCCTCATTGAGGAGGCTTTTAATCTTATGCAGCATCTTGCATCAGCCAGTTAATGGTGTTTTTCT
Source organism: Pelistega europaea (assembly GCF_013133775.1). Taxonomy (GTDB): domain Bacteria; phylum Pseudomonadota; class Gammaproteobacteria; order Burkholderiales; family Burkholderiaceae_B; genus Taylorella; species Taylorella europaea. Next base: position 62,171 of record NZ_JABGBO010000002.1, read on the forward strand.
TTTTGCAGGATAGGTTGAAGGATGCTTGTGCATCAGCCAGTTGATGGTTTTTTCTTTTTGCAGGATGAGTTGAAGTGTTCTTTTTTAGCCAATACACCATAAAATTTTAAGGTTATTTTGCTGGTTTTTGGTGCATGGATAAGTCAGTTTTAAGGCAAAGAAAAAATGAACTTAATATGAAAATTCATCTTAATTTCTGCCAAAATCAATGAAAACTATCCAAAACTATAGAATATATTCAATGAAAAAAGGGGCTTTTATGGCCAAAAAAGTCGATATAGCAAAATTGTAAAAATACGTTTTTGGGTTGTACTTCCCTCCATTTTTTACTATACTTTGAACTTCAGCAGTAAACTACGTATGCACAATATATTGTGCTTTTAATACCAAGAATAACACTACATATAGGTTTTAACAAAAGTCTATATTTAGTGTTGTCACGACAGGCTGGGACAATACGACTATGACTACTCAATTGTTTGTTATCAAACGCAATGGGTCTAAAGAGCCATTGAATTTGGATAAAATCCATCGCGTTATCACATGGGCTGCAGAAGGTCTGGATAACGTTTCTGTTTCTCAAGTAGAGCTTAAATCACAGATTCAGTTTTATGATGGTATGCGTACAGAGCATATTCATGAGACTATTGTTAAAGCAGCTGCCGACTTGATTTCTCCAGCCACACCGGATTACCAGTTTTTGGCAGCACGTTTGGCAATTTTCCATTTGCGTAAAAAAGCGTTTGGAGAGTTTGAGCCACCTCAACTCTACAATCATGTGAAGAAGATGGTAGAGATGGGTAAGTACGATAAGCATATTCTTGAGGACTATACCAAAGCTGAGCTGGATGAACTCAATGACTACATTGTTCATGCCCGTGATTTATCTTTCTCTTATGCCGCTGTTAAGCAACTAGAAGGAAAGTATCTAGTTCAAAATCGTGTAACCAATGAGATTTATGAGAGTCCACAGTTTTTGTATATTTTGGTAGCTGCTTGCTTATTCTCTAAATATCCCAAGGAAACACGTCTTAGCTATGTTAAAGGCTTTTATGATGCTGTTTCAACCTTTAAGATTTCGTTGCCCACACCTATTATGGCAGGGGTGCGTACACCAACTCGTCAATTTAGTTCATGCGTATTGATTGAGTGTGGAGATAGCCTAGATTCGATTAATGCCACAAGTGCGGCGATTGTCCGTTATGTGTCGCAACGTGCTGGTATCGGTATTAATGCTGGTCGTATTCGTGCGGTTGGTAGCCCAATTCGTGGTGGAGAGGCTCAACATACTGGTTGTATTCCTTTCTACAAACACTTCCAAACAGCAGTCAAATGTTGCTCTCAAGGCGGTGTGCGTGGTGGGGCAGCAACCTTGTTTTATCCAATTTGGCATTTAGAAGTAGAGTCCTTACTTGTACTTAAAAATAACCGTGGGGTTGAAGAAAACCGTGTGCGTCATATGGACTACGGTGTACAGCTTAACCAACTGATGTATAAACGCTTTATTAAAGGTGAAAACATCACGTTATTTTCTCCATCTGATGTTCCTGGACTCTATGATGCTTTCTTTGAAGATCAAGAACTTTTTGAAAAACTCTATACCCAGTATGAAAATGACCCTTCTATCCGTAAGCGTACTGTGAAGGCGGTTGAGTTATTTTCTCTCATGATGCAAGAGCGTGCTAGTACAGGGCGTATTTATATTCAAAATGTAGACCATACCAATACACACAGTGCTTTTGATCCTAAACTAGCTCCAGTCCGTCAAAGTAATCTTTGCTTGGAAATCACCTTACCAACCAAACCACTCAATGATATTAATGATGAAGAGGGCGAAATTGCTTTGTGTACGCTTTCTGCCTTTAACTTGGGGGCATTAGAAAGTTTAGATGAGCTTGAAAATTTAGCAGACTTAGTAGTGCGTGCGCTTGATGCACTATTAGACTATCAAGACTATCCAATCAAGGCAGCTTATTTAGGTACGATGAAACGTCGCTCGTTGGGTATTGGTGTGATTAACTTTGCTTACTATCTTGCCAAAAATAATGCTCGTTATTCAGATGGTAGTGGTAATGCACTTACTCATCGTGCTTTTGAGGCGATTCAGTACTACTTACTCAAGGCTTCAATGAATCTTGCAAAAGAGTTTGGTCCTTGCACTGGATTCAATGAAACCAATTATGCCAAGGGTATTCTTCCTATTGATACTTATAAAGCTGCGATTGATACAATCTGCACAGAGCCTTTGCATCTTGATTGGGAATGGCTTCGTGCAGAGATTGTTGAGCATGGTTTACGTAACTCAACACTAACAGCACTTATGCCATCAGAGACTTCTAGTCAGATTTCTAATGCGACCAATGGTATTGAGCCTCCGCGTGGGCTTGTATCAGTTAAAGCCTCTAAGGACGGTATTCTTAAACAAGTGGTTCCAGAGTATGAGCGTCTCAAACACCATTATGAGACACTATGGGAGATGCCTAATATGGAGGGGTATCTGCAACTCGTTGGTATTATGCAGAAGTTTGTAGACCAATCTATCTCTGCTAATACTTGCTACGATCCTAAGCGTTTTGAAGGTGGTCGAGTAGCGATGAAACAACTACTTAAAGACCTTCTTACTGCCTATAAATATGGTATTAAGACTTTGTACTACCACAATACTCGTGATGGTGCGGATGATACTCAAGAAGACGCTCAAGTAGTACAAGCTACTGAAGATGATGATTGCGCGAGCGGGGCTTGCAAGATTTAGCGAGGTTCCACTGAATAGTATTAATTTAAGCAGGGTAGGTGACATCGCCTTATCTACCTTGGATATACGACCGATGCAAGCCGTCGGTTTTTCAACGAATAAAGCCGGGCGCGAGATAGTATCGTTCGGCATTGATTGATGATAGGTTAATGAAATGTCGTACAGTACTTTTTGCCAAACTCCTAATGACCCTCTAAAAGAACCTATGTTTTTTGGTCAAAGCGTGAATGTTGCCCGTTATGACCAACAAAAATATGAAACTTTTGAAAAGCTAATTGAAAAACAACTTTCTTTCTTTTGGCGTCCAGAAGAAATTGACGTATCACAGGATCGTATTGACTATGCGGGGCTTCCAGAGCATGAGAAGCATATTTTCATCAGTAATCTTAAGTACCAAACCTTGTTAGACTCTATCCAAGGTCGCAGTCCCAATGTGGCTTTGTTGCCGCTAGTGTCTATCCCTGAGTTGGAGACCTGGATTGAGACATGGGCATTTTCAGAAACAATCCATTCTCGTTCTTATACACATATCATTCGCAATATTACCAATAATCCAAGCATTGTCTTTGATGATATTGTAACCAATGAGCATATTATTGCCCGAGCCAAAGATATTTCTCATTACTATGATGATTTAATCCAAGCCACTCAGTTATATGATCGTTTTGGTGAGGGTAAACATATCATTAATGGTGAAGAAGTGCGTGTCAGCCTTTATGCCTTAAAGAAAAAACTCTATCTTTGCTTAATGGCAGTAAATGCTCTTGAGGCAATTCGTTTCTATGTTAGTTTTGCTTGCTCATTTGCTTTTGCAGAACGTAAATTAATGGAAGGTAATGCCAAGATTATTAAACTGATTGCACGTGATGAGGCACTTCATCTGACTGGTACTCAGCATATGTTGAATATTATGCGTAGTGGTCAAGATGACCCTGAGATGGAATATGTGGCACGAGACCTTGAACAAGAATGTTTTGACCTCTTTAAAATCGCTGCTGAGCAAGAAAAAGAGTGGGCAGAGTACTTGTTCCGAGATGGCTCTATGATTGGTCTCAATAAGGATATTCTGGTGCAATACGTTGAGTACATCACCAATATTCGTATGCAGGCGGTTGGCTTACAGCCAGCATTCCCTGGCTCTCATCAAAACCCTATTCCTTGGATTAATGCATGGTTGACCTCTGATAATGTTCAGGTAGCTCCTCAAGAAGTAGAGATTTCCTCTTACTTAGTGGGTCAAATTGATGCAGAGATTAATACTGAAGACTTTGATGAGTTTGATTTGTAATTAATTCGCCTATTTGTGAAGTTCATTCTACTATGATGAGTAAAAGGGTTTTGTGATATGTATAAAAGCGTCATATCAGGAAAGTCTTTGGGTATCAGGTAGTTTGATGATGGTTTGTGATTAGTGAGTATTTAATCTATTCGCTAATTGTACTTAGCACTAGGTGTTTACAAAAGATATTAAGCAGTAAAGAAAATGAGTTTAGTAATTACGCGTTCCCGCAGTTTTGTTTTGCAGAGTAATGAGACCTTATTAGAGGGGTTAGAGCGTACTGGGCATTGTGTAGAGTATCAGTGCCGCTCAGGCTATTGCGGCTCATGCAGGACGCGTATTAACAGTGGTGAGGTGGAGTATCTCAGTGATCCTTTGGCTTATATTGCTCAAGGAGAAATATTGCCTTGCTGCTGCGTTCCAGTGGGAACGGTATCGCTTGATGTAGGAACCGAACGCGAATATGAGCAGGACGCAGGAGAACTGCATGCACAAAGTGAATTAGGGCTTTAGACAATGCGATAGTTGATTTACCCACCTAGCAACTGGGGGGGATTTTATTGCTTTAATCAATAGATGATGCCAAAAGGGGTAAGGGAAATAAAAAGCCAGCTATCTAGAAGATAACTGGCTTTTTGATAAATAATACCTATGACGAATCATCAGTCTTCGCTTTTATCGTCATTTTCAGACCAATTTTTGATATAGGCCTTGAGCATGTTGTTTTCAAATTTCTCTAACTCTATCAATGCCTTAGTCATATCATAGAGAGAAATTACCCCTAATAGAGTAGGACCGTCCATGATGGGCATATAGCGAATATGTAGATTTAACATCAACCGTTGCACCTCAGCCACGTCTGTATTAGGAGTGACACTTACTGGATGGTCGTCCATAATACCACGGACAGTAGCAGAGGCTATATCACGTTTTTGTTGGAGAAAACGCATCACCTCTCGAAAGGTGAGCATACCCACAAGCTCACCATGCTCCAATACTACAAGCGAGCCAATATCTTGCTCTCCCATAATATCAATAGCTTCTTGTACACTAGCATCAGGACTGATGGTATACAGTACATCGCCCTTGACACGTAAAATTTCGTTTGCTTTTAACATGAATACTCCAACAACTGTATTACTATTCCGCCAATTTACACTATTGAGGAAGATTTAGCAATTATTCATCAACTTTAATAAACCAACTATCTTATCTAAACGTTGTTATTAGATCAATTAGCCATGGATAGTGCTGAAAACCACTATAAAACATCTTTGAGTAAAACGGGCTCTTTGAGAATCAATCGGCTTATTGCATGACGGATTTTGTCATCATTCAAGTTTTCTAATGCAGAATCCATTAGATATAAATCCCCTAAAGGCTGTAACCCTTGTTCAGGGGTATTAGCCAACACCCAGCGTTCAGAGCGTTTGCCCTGCGTATTAACAATAAATCCTAACGCATTTAACTGATCCAATACTTGTAAAGTATGTGAGCTATTACCCTGTAATTCTTTAAGCAAGTATTGAGTACTTTTACCTGGGGGATTGTTATTGCTACTTGCTGCTAATGTACGCAAAATACGGATTGCCTGGATAAAGTCAGCTCCAGCTTTATCTTGTGTATCAAAATGTCTGAAGCGAATCTGTGGCACCAGAGAAGCAATAATCGCTCCAAATAATACCACTAACCATGATAGGTATATCCATAATAAAAATAGTGGAATGGTCGCAAAAGCTCCATAAATCACGGTATAAGAGGGGAATTTCGTAATGTAAAAAGTAAATCCCATCTTCATGGTTTCAAATAAAATAGCTGTTACACCAGCACCAATCATGGCATCGCGTAGATAAACATTACAATTCGGAACCACATAATAAAGTAGCGTAAAGCCTACAAAAGATAAAATTGTAGGGAAGACCGTCGCAAAGATATTTTGCAAAACACTAATATCAACTCCTATACCAAGTTGAGTTCGAGCAACAACTGTACTTGCCCAAATACTCGCAGCAAGCATAAAGGGACCAATGGACAAAATTGCCCAGTAAATTAGCACACGAATGGTCAAGGGGCGTTGACGTTTTACACGCCAAATTGCATTTAATGCTTCATCAATGGTTTTCATCAGCAAAATCGAAGTCACCATTAACACGACAGAACCAATGGCAGTCATATTACGAGCTTTGGCAGCAAAACCGTTGAGATACATCATAATGGTTTTGGACATTGCCTCAGGCATAAGACTGGTGGTTAAAAAGTGATTCAGCTCGACCTGTAATTCTTTAAAAATAGGGAATGCTGTAAATAGGGAGAGCACCACAGCAAGCAATGGCACCACCGCCAGTACAGTGGTATAGGTCAAACTTGCCGCTACTTGTGTCAACTTATCGCTAGAGAGACGATGAAAGGCTACTACTACCGCTTGTTTAAAATAAGGAGTGGTTTGTGTATTTTTAGTAAGCTGTTCTTCTTCGACTTGTTCTCGTGTTTCTTGAATGTCTTCTAGCGTGTTATCTGTGTTTTTCTCTGTCATCATGGGTATAAAATACTTTATCGTCTCTTAAGTATAACAAGTTATTTCGACCTTGTTGCACGAAATAATTGCTCCTTGGCAGTAAATTACCTTATGAGGAAATCTCAGTTGCTTTATCAGTAGACTTCAGTCGCATCATTTTTAGAAACATTGGTCTAATGCACTTATCGGCGTACAGCAAGTTAAAAATCCGTATAATAAGGGCTATCTTAGCATTAAGGTCTTATTTTATGCAAAAACCTCAGCTCAATCCTTTCTTACATTACGGTACGGTGATAGCCCTCATTGCCTTATTTATCCTTTGTGTCGCTTGGGAGTTATGGTTAGATCCACTAGTACCAGGGGGGAGCATTTATTTTCTAAAAGCCTTGCCATTGATGTTTGCCTTTTATGGAGTATATAAAGGAAATATTTACACCATGCAATGGACTTCTATGCTGGTTTTGCTCTATGTGCTAGAAGGTATTGTACGTTGGTATGCAGATACGACTGTGATGTCACAACGACTTGCTATGATAGAAACGCTCTTATCACTATGGGTATTCTTTTTTGCAATTTTCTATGTGCGTCCAGCAAAAAAATATGCAAAGTTTTTAAAAAAGCAATAATCTGCCCAAAAAAAGCCCTTTTAATAACAAAGATAGCGGTAAAGCAAAATGCTAGACCGCTATTTTAGTATCATCGCCTATTATCTGCTATTGTGCTTTAGCAGTTTCTTTGTAATGCTAGACTACGAGATTAGTATCATCAATCCCAATATGAAAGATTTCCACATCCTATTTTGTACACTTTTTATGCATGAGTTGCTATACTAGTCAATCTTTGTGAAATCAACTAATTAATGGGTATAGTATGTCGGGAAGTTCATTGGGTAAGATTTTTACAGTGACTAATTTTGGCGAGTCTCATGGAGTTGCCATTGGCTGTGTAATTGATGGTTGTCCAGCAGGGATGCCATTAGAAGCAGCTGATATCCAAGTTGAACTAGACCGCCGTAAACCTGGCACATCTCGTCATGTTACCCAACGTCGCGAGCCTGATACAGTACAAATTCTTTCGGGTGTTTATGAGGGCAAAACGACTGGTACTCCTATTGCATTATTGATTCAAAATGAAGATCAACGCAGCAAGGATTACAACAATATTGCCCAGTCTTTTCGCCCTGGTCATGCGGATTTTACCTACTGGAATAAATATGGTATTCGAGATCCGCGTGGAGGAGGGCGTTCATCTGCTCGCCTGACTGCCCCTACAGTGGCTGCTGGTGCTATCGCTAAAAAATGGCTTAAAGAGCATTATGGCATTGTGATTCGTGGTTATATGAGTCAGCTTGGTCCTATTAAGATTCCATTTGAGAGTTGGGAATATGTAAACCAAAACCCATTTTTTGCCCCTAATGCTAGCATTATCACTGAACTAGAAGCCTATATGGATGATTTACGTAAAGAGGGAGACTCTATTGGAGCACGTATTGAGGTTGTCGCAGAGAATGTCCCTGTAGGACTTGGCGAGCCACTCTATGAACGATTAGATGCCAATATTGCCTATGTAATGATGGGTTTAAATGCAGTAAAAGGGGTTTCTATCGGAACAGGGTTTGACTGCATTACTCAAAAAGGTTCTGTACATGGCGATGAAATCACTCCAGATGGTTTTTTAAGCAATAATGCAGGAGGTATTCTAGGGGGGATTTCTAGTGGGCAACCGATTACTGTATCCTTGGCGATTAAACCCACTTCAAGTATCCGCATAGAGCGTCGCTCCATTAATACCAACAATGAACCAGTGATGGTGCAAACACTAGGACGTCATGACCCTTGTGTAGGCATTCGAGCCACACCTATTGCAGAAGCCTTGTTAGCCTTGGTTTTGATGGATAATGTATTGATTCAGCAGGCTTATCAGACCAAATAACATCCTCAGACACAGCAATTATCCTTTCATTAGACGCGTAAGTTTTGTGTCAACAAGGCAGCAACTTTAAAACCTAGTTGAAGGGAATTAAACTTTGCTTTAAGTCTAATTGGAGGGGATTAAACCTTGCTAATTAAGCTCAATCAGAGGGATTAAATATTGTTAATTTAAAGCCTAATTGGGAGGGGATAAAACCTCGCGAATTAGGCTCGATTAGAAAGAATTAAGCCAATGGCAATCATAACAATCCCCATAACATGATAAAGATGGATAGATTCACCAAGGACAAATACGGATAGCAATACACCAAATACAGGCATTAGGTGAATGGATAATCCCGCACGTACAGCTCCTACTTTTTGAACTGCAGTGGTATAAGCCAGATAGGCTATAACTGAAGGGAAAATCCCAACATAAGCCAATGCTAATACAGCATTGGTATTCAATGTCCAGGTAGTAGTGGTATGTGACATTTCCCAGAAAAATAAAGGGGCTAGTACAGCAACGGCAATAATAATCTGTATGCCGGTAAGACCTCGACGATCAATGGTAGTAGGAATATCTCTAATCCATAAAGTGTAAAGAGCCCAGCAAATCATTGCTAAAAAAACAATTAAATCGCCTGGATTAAAAGATAGGTGAACAAGCCGAGACCATTCTCCAGCTAATACGATACACATCACTCCAGCCAGAGAAATTGTCAGACCTACAATTTGGATAATATGCAATTTTTGGTGATAAAAAACAGACCCAAAAATCATAATAAGGACGGGAATACAAGAGTTTAACAAAATAGCATTGGTAGTTGTGGTGCTATGAACCCCTATATATACCAAGGTATTAAAAGCGGCAACACCCATAATCGCTGTGGCAACAATACGTTTCCAGTTTTGTTTGTAAAGAGGCCAATCACGATACATCAGACGCCATACAAAAGGGAGCAAAATCAGTAAAGCAATCACCCAGCGACCAAATGAGAGGGCAATAGGGTCAATATCATCTCTAACCGCACGACCTACAGTGACATTGCCTGCCCAGAATAAAGGAGGAAGCACCAAGAAAGGCAAAACAGAAAGTAAAGAGGGCTTATTTTGAGGACTCATAGTAATCTGTTAATAATGTTAAAGATAGCGAGCATCAAGGCAAACATTTTCTAAATAAAGATATATCTAGAGCAGAAAATATACCATAAAAACAAAATAATTCCTCATTAAAATTTTCTATACTTGTCTCTTGCACAACCTTTTGCGGAAGTCTATATCAGACCATACCGTAAAACATCAACGTTTACGATAGAGAGATAAGACACGAGCTACAAAGCAGTTTTTGAGAATGACAAGATGGTAATTATCAATTGAATCGATATGCTCATCTGCTAACCATTTAGATTTGAACTTATACTTTATATTCATGATTTTTTAAATTTAAAACATTTTTTAGATATATGAAACATGTTGAATTATCTAATTCCTGCTGAAAATAGGGATTTCTGCCAGTTTCTTTTATAATGGTATAGGAACACTGGCTGGCAGTGTGTTTTTTAGAGAGTAGCATAAATGAACAATTCACAAACTTCCTGTACAGAGCCTTTAGGTAAAGTAACCATTGTATTGCACTGGCTTATCGCTATTGTAATGATTGGTATGATTACATTAGGTATTTATATCGGTGAAAACAAGGCTTTTAGCTTGATGCCACTACATAAATCTATTGGAATTTTAATTTTTGTTTTTGTGGTGTGGCGTTTAATCTTACGTCTTACTCAAGGCTTCCCCAAACCTCTTGGCAATCCTCCAGCTTTACAACATCTTGTTGCCATGATTGTGCATTGGATTTTATTGCTAGGCACCGTATTATTCCCTTTAAGCGGTATGGTGATGTCTGCGATGGGTGGACGAGGTCTTGCTATGTTTGGTATCCAGCTTGTTGCCTCTAATATTGTAGATGGTAAGCCGGTAGCTCTTAATGAGTCATTGGCTGGTCTTGCTCACACAATTCATACTTCTATTGTGCCCGTTATGATTGCTGCTATTGTGCTCCATATTTTAGGGGCTTTGTACCATCATTTTATTGTTAAAGACGATACAGTAAAACGTATGACTGGACGTGTTTAATAAATACCATAAAAAGGATAACTGGACATACAGTAAAACTATGGTTGGATGTGTTTAATAGTATGTGCCACAAATGATAAGGTAACTGAAAACATTCTCATATATGGTGCAAGGTCTATTAAATGAGTAAACAGGATTTATATCCTAACGTATTGCATTCAGAAACCATTTGAACGTTTTAGGGCTGTGATAAAACAGTACGCTGTGCTAAAATAGCGACTTTACTTATCACAGCTTTTTTATGTCTGTACCTACACTTCAACACTCCTTGGCCGATTGGCTAAGCTACCTTGAGAATCTTCACCATACTGCTATTGATTTAGGACTAGACCGCATTAAGACTGTGGCGGATAGGCTAGGTTTAAACGCCTGGGATGGCGTCAAAATTATCGTTGCGGGTACCAATGGCAAGGGTTCCACCTGTGCCATGCTAGAGTCTATTTACCTAGCAGCAGGTTATAAAGTAGGGATGTATACTTCACCTCACCTTGTATATTTTAATGAACGTATCCGCATCAATGGAGAGTATGCTAGTGATGAAGCTATTATCGCCAAACTACATCAGATTGAGCAAGCACGAGGAGAAGTAAGTCTTAGCTTTTTTGAATATACGACATTGGTTGCATTTCTTCTGTTCAAGGAACATGGTCTTGATGTTTCCATCTTAGAAGTAGGGCTAGGAGGGCGTCTTGATGCAGTCAATATTGTGGATGCAGATTGCTCTATTGTTACAACAGTAGATATTGATCATGTAGACTGGTTAGGCGATACTCGTGAGAAAATCGGCTGGGAAAAAGCGCATGTTTATCGTTCTGGTAAGCCTGCTATTTGTAGTGATCCTCGGCCTCCTGAGACTTTGGTTAAGTATGCTGAAGAAATTGGAGCGGATTTATGGCTATTTGGTCGTGATTTTAACTACGATGGCGATAAACAACAGTGGGCGTTTGCAAGTCGCATAGGGCGTAAAAATGCACTCGCTTATCCTGCTCTTAGAGGTGCAAACCAACTCTTAAATGCTTCTGCTGCACTAGCGGCCATTGATGCGCTGCGTCCATTATTGGCAGTGCCATTGCAGTCAGTCCGAGAAGGGTTGTTGCAAGTGAGTCTTCCTGGTCGTTTCCAAATCCTACCAGGACAACCAACGACTATTTTTGATGTGGCTCATAACCCCCATGCAGCAGCAGTGTTATCGCATAACTTACAAAGCATGTCGTACTTCCCCTATACCTACGCTGTGTTAGGTATGCTTAAAGACAAGGATGCTGAAGAGGTTATAAAGAAATTCCGAGGTATTGTTGACCATTGGTATTTATGCGATTTGACAGGTCCTAGAGGACGAAAGGCAGAAGAGTTGGCTAGACTTATTAAAGAGCATATTCCTCAGGATAAGGACGGTTTGCCAACCATTACCTTGTTCCCTGATGCCGTAAGTGCTTTTAAGGCTGCACGGGCTAATGCTGCTCAAGAAGATAGAATTGTAGTCTTTGGTTCTTTCTTGACCGTTGCTGCTGTTTTAGAAGATATGGCAAAGTGAGTGATAAATCTTACAGGATTGTTTACAATAGTTTAACGAATGAATTGAGATGACTGAGAAGTCATAAAGTAATTTAGAGGATGTTATGGGTTTATTTCGATCAAATCAAAAACAAACACGCACAATTCGTACGATGCGTACAGAGCGTCCCGATAACACAAACAGCGACTTACAATACAAGGCGAAAAGTAAGCTTATCGGTGCAGTAGTATTAGCACTTTTGGGTGTGTTAATTTTACCGTTTATTTTCTCTAATGAAGAGCCTATTAATCAGCCTACGACAACTGAACAGGCTCCATTAGTCTCTCCTAGCAATCAAGCTGCAGGCGGTGCAGAGGGAAATATTGCTATTTCTGCTGCTCCTGGCGTATTACCTGCTCCTACCCCAGCTCCCAATACGACAACTCCAGCTCCGACTACGGCTACAGAGACGCAAGCTATCGCGGCAGGTACTGTAGGCACAGCTCCTGTAGATAATACAGCAACAGGAGTAGGGGGGACTGCCATCCCTCAAAGTATTGCAAGTTCTGTTGGAAATAATCCCAATCCAGAAATGACCAGCAATACCGCTGCCAATGGTCAAGCATTGACTATTACAGATACAACTCAGACTTCACCTCAAGCCGTAGAAGAGGCTAAACATAAAGCAGAAGAAGCTAAGCGTAAAGCAGAGGAAGCCAAGCGTAAAGCAGAGGAAGCCAAGAAAACTGCTCAAAAACACAAAAATACTAATACTATTCGTGAAGAAAATCGTACCGATGATGGTAGTGTAGCATTAGCTCTTTTAGAGGGTAAAACACCTCCTGCTGCTAAATCCAATAGCACCCCTCACAGCAGTAATAATACTGCAGCTAAATCTGGTAGTTATTCTGTACAAGTGGCCTCCTTTTCCTCTATGGATGATGCCCGTACACAACGTGATAAATTGAGTGCATCAGGGGTGTCTAACGCCTTTGTTCAAAGTGCCAATGTCAATGGTCGTCCGACCTATCGTTTGCGTGTTGGACCGTTTACCAGCCAAGAAGCAGCACAAGCTGCTTTGACTCGCTTACGTGGTTTGGGGCATGGCGGTTTTATCACAGGTAATTAAGCGTGACTGAGTTTGATTACGTTGTTTTAGCTATTTTGGGATGTTCTGCCTTATTGGGATTCGTTCGTGGATTTCTCAAAGAGGCATTTTCCCTGATTGCTTACGTGCTGGCTGGATATGGAGCTGTCATGTGGGGGCACAAGGCTATTCCTTGGTTTCAAAGTCTATTTGACAACTATTACATCAGTGCAGGCTTGTCTTATGCAGTGGTTTTTGTTGCTGTGCTATTGCTGGTGGGAGTAGTGAATCTAACATTAAGCTCCATGATTTCTTATGCTGGATTAGGCCCTGCCGATAGCGGATTGGGTCTTATTTTCGGTCTTGTGCGTGGGATTATCATTATTTTGGTGGTAGTAACTTTATTAGGATATACGGATTTGCCTCAGCAACCTTGGTGGGTAAACGCAAAATTTTCCAATCTAGCCGTTGAGGGTGTCTTGTATATTAAAACTCTTGTTCCAGCGGATATTGCAAAGTATCTTCCTTACTAATTTATTTTAAAGGTTTCTCTTATGTGTGGCATTGTCGGTATCTCAGGTGTTTCTCCCGTTAATCAGTTAGTGTATGATGCATTACTTTTGCTACAACATCGAGGTCAGGATGCAGCAGGTATTGCCACTACTAAGGACAATCACTTTAGCATGTTTAAATCCCATGGGTTAGTACGGGATGTGTTCCGTACACGTAATATGCGTTCTTTACCAGGTAATTCGGGGATTGGCCATGTTCGTTACCCGACAGCTGGCTCTAGTGACAGTATTGATGAAGCACAACCCTTTTATGTCAATGCACCATTTGGTATAACCTTTGCTCATAATGGTAATTTAACTAATTCAGATGAGTTAAGAGAGCAACTCTTTCGTATCGATCGCCGTCATATTAATACCAACTCAGACTCGGAAGTCTTGTTAAATATCTTTGCACATGAATTACAACTTGCCAATGATAAGAAACTCACAGGCAAAGAAATGATTTTCGCTGCTATCCGTGCTTTGCATCACCGTGTACGTGGGGCTTATGCCGTGGTTGCCCAGATTACTGGCTTTGGCATGGTGGCTTTCCGTGATCCTTATGGTATTCGTCCTTTATGTCTAGGCAAACAAGAAACACCTGAAGGAACAGAGTATATGGTTGCCTCTGAATCAGTGGCCGTAGAAGGGATTGGGTTTGAGTTTGTACGCGATATTGAACCTGGCGAGGCTTTATTTATTGATGAAGAACGCCAAGTTTATGCTGAGCAATGTGCAGATAATCCTCGCTTGAATCCTTGTATTTTTGAGTATGTATACTTTGCCCGTCCAGACTCTTCAATTGATGGAGTCAACGTATATAATGCTCGCCTACGTATGGGACAATATCTTGCTGATAAAGTGGCCAAGGAACTTCCTTTGCACGAAATTGATGTGGTGATGCCCATTCCTGATACCTCACGTCCTGTAGCAATGGAGTTGGCATCCCGTCTTAAACTCGAATACCGTGAGGGCTTTATCAAGAATCGCTATGTCGGCCGTACCTTTATTATGCCAGGACAGGCTGTGCGTAAGAAATCTGTACGCCAAAAATTGAATGCGATGAGCGTTGAATTTAAGGATAAAAACGTATTGTTAGTAGATGATTCTATTGTGCGTGGTACTACTAGCCGTGAGATTGTCGATATGGCACGTCTTGCAGGGGCCAAGAAAGTGTTTTTTGCCTCTGCTGCCCCAGCAGTACGCTTTCCCAATGTATATGGGATTGATATGCCTACTCAACAAGAATTAATCGCTCATGAGCGTACAACCGAAGATGTTTGCCGTGAAATTGGTGCGGACGGCTTGGTATATCAAGGCCTAGAAGATTTAAAGCAAGCAGTTACAGATCTCAACCCTAATATCCGTCATTTTGATACTTCTTGCTTTGATGGTGTTTATGTGACAGGGGATATTACACAAGAATACCTAGATGCATTAAGTGCTTCACGCCAAAAAACAAAAGAAGACAGTAAACCTGGTGGCTTGTCATTGAATATGGGTGTAGAAGCAGAATAATACAGCCTATCACTTAGGAAAGAGGCAGAATAGGTTGACTATGGGATAATGCACTTTTGCATAATTACTTAGAGCGAGGGGCAAGATGATAACTTTGAATCCATCAGCCATTATTCAGGCTCCAATGGCAGGAGCTCATGATGCTGAGTTAACGATTGCCGTCTGCCAAGCTGGGGGAATTGGCTCCTTGCCTGCAGCTATGTTGTCTGCAGAAAAATTATGCCATGAGATAGAACGTATCCAACAAGCTATTCCTAGCCACCTTTATAACATCAACTTCTTTGCTCATCAAACACCTACCGTTTCAAATGAGGAACTACAACAGTGGTTGGCTTTGTTGAATCCTTATCTACAAGAGTACCAAATTAATCCGGATCTTATTTCTACAGCACCCGGGCGTCAACCCTTTAATGAAGAGTCATTGGCTATTATTGAACATTACCGTCCTCCGATTGTAAGTTTCCATTTTGGCTTGCCAGAAGCGAAATTACTACAAGCAGTTAAGGCAACTGGAGCCCAGGTGTGGTCTAGTGCAACTTCTGTGGTTGAAGCTCGCTGGTTAGAGAGTAGGGGTGTAGATGCTATTATTGCCCAAGGTTTTGAAGCAGGAGGTCATCGAGGGATGTTCCTGGAAACAGATATTAGTCAACAAATGGGCTTATGGTCTTTACTTCCCAATATTGTCCGTGTTGTCAAATGCCCTGTGATTGCAGCAGGTGGAATTAGTAACAGCACTATGGTGCACATGGCATTGCAACTGGGAGCCAAGGCAGTTCAAGTTGGTACAGCTTTTTTGCTTGCCTATGAATCCAAGATTAATCCACTGCATAGAGCAGCTTTACAGAGTAGCAGAGCTGAACATACGGTGATAACTAATTTACTATCAGGACGCTATGCCAGAGGCATTGCAAATCGCTTTATAGCAGAATGTGGGCCTATCTCTACAGATGCGTTAGCCTTTCCACTGGCAAGCAATGCAGTGAGTTTGTTAAAGATTGCTTCAGAAAAGTTGGGGAAAGATGATTTTTCTTCGTTGTGGGCGGGACAGAATGCATTACTAAATAAGGAGGGTAGTGCACAGGAAATTGTACAGCGACTAACCAGTATTTAGTATATAACAGAAAAAACTCTATTGTTGGGCACAACACCCCTTAATATTCACTGGGTTGGTATGCTTAGGAAGGCTAAAAAAAGGGGGCATAAAAGCCCCCACATCAATGAATCAATTTTTATTGCTTTATGCACGACGAAGCATTGGTTGTTCTTTTTCCTCTGTCACTAAATCGATATAACCGAATAAATCTTTGGGATCGGCTAGATCTGGTACAATAGCAATAGGTTCAACTAGACCTAATTGTACAGCAGCATCAGCAATATAGCGAATTGCAGAAAAATCTTCTAGTGCAAAGCCTACAGAGTCAAAAATAGTCACTTCATCATCTGATTTACGTACATGTTTATTGGCTTTGAATACCTCAAACAAGTACTTCACAGGGAAATCTTCTGGCATATTTTGGATTTCACCTTCAATACGTGTTTGTGGTTCAAACTCAATATATACATCGCCCATAGTAAGAATAGCAGGGTCTAACTCTGTCTTGCCAAGGTTATCGCCACCGACAGCATTGATATGCATACCTGGTTCAATCATATCTTTGGTAAGAATATGTGCACGAGAGTATTCTGCTGTCACAGTAGTCACAATATCTGCTCCTTTCACTGCAGCTGCTACTGAGTCAAAAATTTCAACTTTGATGTCTGTATTGGCAAGATTACGAGCCAATTTCTCGCTGGCTGCACGGTCGATGTCATACACAGCCAACTCAGTGATGCCCAATGCATGGTGGAATGCCAATGCTTGGAATTCACTTTGACAGCCATTGCCAATGATAGCCATACGTTTGCTATTGGGGCGTGCAAGATAGCGAGCTGCTAGCACAGACATAGAAGCAGTACGTAATGCAGTGGTGAGTGTGAAATCACTGATAACTTCAGGTTTACCGTTGTCATTGCTCATTAATGCACCGAATGCTAGCACGGTAGAAAGACCATTGTTAGGATTATGTGGATGACAGTTTACATATTTAAAACTATATTGCTCAGGGCTAGCGATAGGCATAAGCTCTAATACACCGTTATCCACAAGGCTACCAAAGCGAGCACATTTATCAAACTCATCCCAGCGGAGATAATCTTGATACATATACTCAACCATACCATCAATAGTTGCTTTAAAACCTTGGGTTTTAATGATTTTGGCAACATCTTGGGGACTAATTAATAGAGTAGGCAAACTACCTTTTACAAATTGTTCAGCACGTAACATAATAAACTCCTCGTCAGTTGTCTCTTATTCATTTGTTTAATCTTAGTGACAATAAATTGTCATGGATAATAGTTTGTCGTATTTTTGTGATAATTAAAATGCCAAATTATGCTAATATTTGCATAGTTATATATCATAATGATATAATAAATTGACATTTTGATTAATCTAACATTTAGATATCCTATAAAAGCTAGGCTAAAGGATAAATATGTTGAGAGATAGCTATATCAAAAGCAGCTTAAGTGGAGAATGTTAAAAATGCAAAATATGGATGAGACTGATCATAGGCTGATCGGTTTATTACGAGAAAATGCCCGTTATTCCATTGCCTACCTTGCCAAAAAGTTACAAGTTTCTCGTGGTACAGTCACTAATCGTCTAGCAAAATTAGAAGATGAGGGTGTTATCCGTGGGTATACGGTTGAGCTACGTCCCGAACATGAATTGCATGAAGTCCATGCTTGGACAAGTATTGCAATCGAAGGTAATATGGCTCTTTCCATTGTGCAATCTTTGCGTGGGGATCCTTGCGTAACAGCTATTTATGACACCAATGGTCGTTGGGATATTCTTGTTGAATTGAGGGCTTCTTCACTTGAAGAATTAGGCAAAGCACTAGAACGGATTCGTCTGATTAAAAATATTAGTAAATCAGAGACAAGTATTCATCTCAAAAGTTATATGTAGTGTATAGTTGGGCTATGTTAAATACTCCTCGACAAGGATGAAAACTATGAGTATTAAGGCTGTTAATCTTCAAAAATCGTATCGTTTACTTAACCATGGACCTACTGTTATGGTATCGGCGAAACATGGTAATGTTATTAATGCCATGTCAGTGGCATGGGCTTGTGCTTTAGACTTTGCTCCTCCCAAGCTCACTGTTGTTATTGATAAGGGGGCGTTTACCCGACATTTGATTGAGAATAGCGGGTATTTTGCTGTACAAGTCCCTACAGCAAAACAGGCTTCGCTAGTATTGGACATGGGGTTGAGCAGGCATCAGAATGCGCTAAAAATGCAGAAAGTTCCAGTTTTCTATCAAGAGGGTTTTGATGTTCCTCTTATTGAAGGATGTGCTGCTTGGTTGGTTTGTAAACTGATTTCCGAACCTCACAATCAACAAATCTATGATTTATTCATTGGGGAAGTGATTGGGGCTTGGGCTGATGACCAAGTATTCAAAGATGGTCATTGGTTATTTGATGAAGCTACGGATGATATGAAGACACTGCACTATATCGCTGGTGGGCAGTTCTATAAAATAGGGGAGGGGTTGAAATTACAACACCACCCCTATGTAGCCAACGAGTGATTAGTTTACTCCCATTGCAGCTTTAACTTGTTTGAACTGCTCTATAGCCATTTTGCAAGCCGATTCTTGTTGTTCAGCAGGTAATGCTCCCATTTGTTGTTTTGCCGTTTCATATTGTTGTTTTACCATGTCAGCTTGTGCAGCAGGAACTTTTGCTAAGAATGCTTCGTAATCTTTGAAGTATTCTTGGCATGCAGGTGCCAAATCAGCAGCATAAGCACTACCAGTTAAACCTAAGAAAGCGGCAACTAAAATCATTTTTTTCATTGAGAATCTCCTCATTAAAATTTATTATGTCTATTTGTTATAGACATTAACATTATATACTTATAATTAGAAAATATATTCCAAAAAATAAAATAATTTTTTATATAATAAAAACAAGAAGTTATAAGAAAAGCAGGAGGAAATTGGATAAATCTTCTCCTGCTTTTTTAAGCAATTTGTTAAATTTTAAAATAAGTCATTGATGACTGAGATTAAAGTCCCGCCAGTAGGGTGTATTTAATTTCCAGATACTCATCAATCCCATACTTTGAACCCTCACGCCCAATACCGGACTGTTTGATTCCGCCAAATGGAGCAAACTCATTGGATAAAGTGCCTGTATTTGCCCCCACCATGCCATATTCCAGTGCCTCAGATACCCGAAAGACACGCGATAAGTCCCGAGAAAAGAAATAGGCTGCCAAACCATAAATCGTCGCATTGGCATAGTCAATAACTTCTTCTTCTGTATCGAACTTGAAAATAGGTGCTAGTGGACCGAAAGTTTCCTCCTTGGCAACTTTCATCTCCTGAGTGACATCAGATAAGATGGTCGGTTCAAAGAATAGTCCACCTAGTGCATGCTGTTGACCCCCGAGAACAAGTTTTGCTCCTTTGTCTAGAGCATCTTGAATATGTTCCTGTACCTTGTGAACTGCCGCTTGATCAATAAGCGGACCTACTACAACGCCTTCCTCAAAGCCATGTCCAACTTTGAGCGCCTTTACTGCAACAGTTAATTTGTCAATAAAGGTGTCGTAAATACCACTTTGAACATAGATACGGTTAGCACACACACAGGTCTGACCTGCGTTACGGAACTTGTTAGCCAAAACACCAACAATTGCTGCATCCATATCAGCATCATCAAACACAATAAAGGGGGCATTACCACCCAATTCTAACGATACCTTTTTAATCGTACCTGCACAACGAGCCATTAGCTGCGAACCAACCGCAGTAGACCCAGTAAAACTGAATTTACGGACAACAGGACTTGTTGTAAAGACATCCCCAATATCATGGGTACCAGTAATAACATTAAATACCCCAGCAGGCAGACCTGCACGGTGAGCTAACTCAGCAAGGGCCAGCGCAGAAAGAGGAGTTTGAGAAGCTGGGCGAATAACAAAGGTGCAACCTGCCGCTAATGCAGGTGATGTCTTGCGCGTAATCATAGAATTGGGAAAATTCCATGGTGTCAAGGCTGCGCATACACCAATTGGCTCTTTAGTTACTAAAGCACGCTTGTCATCTGAATGAGCAGGAATAATGTCGCCATTAATACGCTTGGCTTCTTCAGCAAACCATTCAATATAGTTGGCTCCATGAAGAATTTCCTTGCGTGCTTCTGGGAAAGGTTTGCCTTGTTCTAGGCATAAAATTTTAGCTAAATCATCTTGATTAGCAATAATAAGGGCTTGCCATTGCTTAAGAATGCGTGCACGCTCACGATTAGGTGTCTTTTTCCATGTTTTAAAAGCATTGTCTGCTGCATCAATCGCAAGTTCCGCTTCTGGACGACACATTTTAGGGACGTAAGCGATAATTTCGCCTGTCGCTGGATTATAGACGGGAATCGTCTCTCCAGAAAAAGCATCGCGCCATTCACCACCGATATAACATTGTTGTTTTAGTAGCGAATTATCCTTTAACTGCATTGATTTTCCTTCAAACTCACCGAGTAATCATTAAATAAGGGCAGGGTGTGACTTATCAATAAACTCATTAAGGTCGATTGCTTCATAAGCCTAGCCATCAAAACCCAATACCTAAACACGTCTAAAACGTAACATTATATACCTAGAATATTTTTAATCAACTATAAGACTCATTCATGCCAAGTAGGATGCTCTTTGGTGAAAGGCATTTATGCCAAGTAGGATACGCTTTGGAGAAAGACATTCATGCCAACAATGTGCGTTGATTCTACTCAAGCAATCCTTTACAATCAAACGTACGGTAATCGCTTGTCCTGTAGGGCATGTTGCTGGAAACTTTAGCTGTCATACAGGACATCAAGAGGCAGTACAACGATTCGAAATTGACCACACTGATTTGGAGATACTATGAAAATAGCATTAGTTACGGGTGTTACATCAGGATTTGGTTTGGCAATAGCTAAACGACTCATTAAAGAGGGCTACTATGTAATTGGTGCTGGTAGAAAAGGGGATGTATTGGCTACTTTAAGCAAGGAATTAGGAGAGGCTTTTACACCCTTGGTTTTTGATATCCGCTCTTTGACAGAGTTAGAAAATGCTTTCAATAGTCTTCCTAATACATTGAAAAATATTGATTTATTAGTTAATAATGCAGGTTTGGCTTTAGGTTTGGAACCTGCCCATCAAGCCAATTTAGAGGACTGGGATACCATGGTAGATACAAATGTCAAAGGTCTTATTAATATGACCCGTGTAGTGCTACCTTATATGGTTGCCCGTAATACAGGTCATGTGATTAATATTGGCTCTATTGCTGGGACATATCCATATCCTGGTGGCAATGTTTATGGAGCAACAAAGGCGTTTGTACGCCAGTTCAGTCTAAATTTACGGGCTGATTTAGCAGGTACACGTATCAGAGTGTCTAATATTGAACCAGGTCTTTGCGGTGATACAAATTTCTCCTTAACGCGTTTCAAAGGGGATAGTGACAAAGCCAAACAACTTTATGAAAACGTACAGTATGTAACTCCTGAAGATATTGCTAATACAGTGTGCTGGATTAATGCCCAGCCAGAGCATATGAATGTCAACAGTATTGAGATTATGCCAACAGCACAGACATTTGCTCCGCTAAAAGTGGTTAAAGATGACTAGATAGCTGCATAACAGTTAGAAAATCCAACTATTGATGTATCTGCTGCATTGCCTTTGATAGAACAAGGATTAATGCCTGATAGCTATCAGTAGATTTACGATTGGTATATCCATTGGCAAAAAGCGGAATTGATGTTAGGCGAAAAGTAGGGAATTAAAACAGGCGGGTTTTCTTGATTAAGGAAGGCTCGCTTTATTATTTATACCCTCAACTTTACATAATATACATTATGCGAATTAAAGAATAAAACTAATATGTGATATTAATGCATAAAATAAAACTACTAAACAAAACCACTCTGTGTCATGGACTAGATAAAAAAAGCAGATGCATAAAGGCTTCATGCATCTGCCCAGAATATCTCGTCTAAAATTAACGGATGTCTTGTAAGTCCACTATTTTTTTAACTGAATAAAGAATGTTCCTGCTGGGACAACAGGCAAATATTTTCGATGAAAATCCATATAAGTCTTATTCGGATCGACATCAGCAAAAACTGTAGGATACAATGCCTTGGCAATAAATTGTGCACTAGCCAAGTCAGAAATTGAACGTGAGGCCGTATGATAAATTCCATAGACACGCCCTTCTTTGACCGCAGGCACAGTATCCCAACCTGGACGTTGAGCATAGCCTAATAATCGTTTTTGAGCTTCTTCCTCACTAACATCAATTCCCATCGCCATGCGTGTAGGGTTTTCTTGCATACCCACTTCAGTTCCTGAAATAATAACCACATCAGGTTTAGAGGTTAAAAATTGCTCAGGATTGATACTCCCCCAATTTTCTACAAAAGGTGCGCTGATATTGTCACCCCCGACCTCTTCAACAATAGCTCCCCACATATTCTTGCCAAAAGTATAGCTGTATTCTGCAGGTCCTTTATCACCAAACTCAATATAAATCTTAGGTTTAGGAAGTTTAGCCTTTTCAATGCGAGCCTGAATATCTGCAATTCCTGTTTTATAGTCATTGGCTAATTGCTCCGCCCTCTCCTGCGTACCGTTTAATTGACCGAATAAGCGAATGCTTTCTGTATGTTTTTCTACTGTTTGGGCATTAAAATCCACCACGACAACAGGGATACCTGCCTCCTCAAGTTTGGGAATTTCACTCGCAAGCGCCTTATACTGCCAGTCTGCCATGACCATCACATCAGGTCTGAGCGCTAAGGCTTTTTCAGTTGAAAAAGTATTGGTACTAACATTTCCCACATCCCCAATATTTTTAAGGCTTGGAATTTTCTCAATAAATAAATTCCAGCTACCTGGATTAAATTTTTCCCAGAATTCACGAGAAATGCCGATAACTTTCTTAAAATTATCGACGCCTACGGCTGCAATGTAATCAGGATAATAAAAAGTCACCACTGGACGCTTTACAGGAATATCAACTTTGACTTCACGTCCTAGTACATCTTTGATAGTTTCGATTTTAGCAAAGGCCGTTTGGTGACCTAATATAAACAGACTGGCAAAAATCAACAGGCTTTTTTTCATATTATCCTCTTACGACGTAGTTATAAAGGTTCATCTGATAGTAAAAATCTCAAGAAACGTTATTATAACGTAATAAGAATTATTTTCAATATTGATAAATATGAAAAGTATTCTACTCTTCCATGCTATTAACATACCACAAGGGAGCTTATTTAATCCCCTTTTGCTGGTAGTTTACTCCCCAGTCAAATAAGGCTTGAATGATAGGTTCCATAGATAATCCTAAGGGGGTTAGTGTATATTCCACTCTTGGCGGAACTTCAGCATAAACGGTACGTTGTACTAGCCCATCTTGCTCAAGACTTCTTAGCTGTAATGTTAAGGTCCTCTGCGTAATATTTTTGCATAGCCTTTGTAATTCATTAAACCGTTTCGTGCCTCCCAACAAACGGTATAAAATCACCCCTTTCCATTTACCCCCAATAATGTCCAATGTCGTTTCGATAGGACAAGGTTGATCCAAACAATTAGGATTCATAGCATGAGGGGCTACCATAGTTTCTCCTTGAGATATTGAATTTATAATCATAACCTATTGATAAATATATTAGTATAAAATGTATAGTTAAGTAAAAATATCTATATTATATATCAATTATGTGCGTACTTACATATTTTATCTTGCTATGTTATAGTGCCATCATTCAAAGATTAACACCATTTATATAGTAGGAGTATCCTTATGAATGCACAAGACGTATTACAGCCCTTTCAATTTCGTTATGCCTGCAAAAAATTCAACGCTGAGAAAAAAATCTCTGAAAATGATTTTCGCACCATCTTAGAAGCAGGACGCCTTTCTCCTAGTTCTTTCGGTTATGAACCATGGAAATTTCTCATCGTGCAAGATTCACAACTGAAAGAAAAGTTATACCCAGTGGCGTGGGGAGCACAGAGAAGTTTTAATGGTGCTAGTCATTTTGTCATTCTTTTGGCACGAAAAAAGAAGGATATTCGCTATGGTGCGGCTTACCTTGACCATATCATGAAAGACATCAAACACTTACCTGATGAAGTAATGGCTCGTATGCGAGAGCTACTCAAAAACTGGCAACTCAACGATTTTAATCTAGGCGAAGATGAAAGAGCGCTATTTGACTGGGCAAGCAAACAAACCTACATTGCCATGGCAAATATGATGACTGCCGCTGCGATGATGGGAATAGATTCTTGCCCTATTGAGGGATTTAATCGACAAGCAGTAGAAGATATTTTAATTCAAAACAATGCGTTAGACCCTGAACACTTTGGGGTGTCCGTGATGGTTAGTTTCGGTTATCGTGATGAAACACAACCAGCCAAGACACGGCAATCCTTGGAGGATATTGTTCAGTGGATTGAATAGACTAAAGTTATTTATCGCTACTCGTCCTTTTTTATTGATTATTTTCCCCAGTGCTGGAAAAGTTATGGTATTCAATAGATATGTAAGAGTAGCCTTTTATACCCTAATACCCTAATACCCTAATACTCTAATACTATAGCCCCCTTTCTTACTCAAGCACACTTAATCCTGGAAGATTTTTAAAGCCTTGTTCTCGAATAATGCGGATAAAATCTTGCAGGAATGTCGTATTTTGCTGTGATTCTCGCACTGCTGCATAGAGTTCACTGCGTAAAGGTTTGTCACCAATTTGTCTTGCGACAACATAGCCTTTTTCAAGATACGGCATGACCGTCCAATAAGGCAAAGCGGCAATACCCCGACGACTTGCAACTAATTGAATAATTGCAATAGTTAACTCGCTAAGTCTTCTTTCTGGATGAACCCCCGCGGGGAATAATACTTTGCGTAGCAAATCTAACATCTCATCAGGAACTGGGTAGGTAATCAGAGTTTCCTGCGCAAAATCTTCAGCTTGCCAAATAGCTTTCTGGGCAAGTGGATGGTCCTTGGCGCAAATACCGACCATTTCATAAGAAAATAAAGGAGCATGTACGATGCCTGCCTGTTCTTCGATGGCAGAGACAATAGCTAAATCAGCACGATGTGTGAGTAGCAAACCTACGGGGTCAGCTTGGAACCCCGACACAATATCAAGTTCAACTTTTGGCCATAAGGGGCGAAACACATCCATCGCTGGCATCAACCAGTCAAAACAGGTATGACACTCTACCGCAATGCGCAACTCCCCTGCTTCTCCTTGTACTATTTGAGCAATATCCCTTTGCGCCTCTTCAATCATGGGAGCCAGTGCTTGCGCTAATTGCAATAAGCGTTCACCAGCAGGAGTAAAGCGCAAGGGATTGGATTTACGCTCAAACAATGAAACGTGGAAATACTCCTCCAAGGAGCGAATTTGATGAGATAAGGCAGATTGCGTAAGATAAAGTCGCTGAGAGGCGGCAGAAACCGTTCCTGTCTCGGCTAGTGCTAATAAAGTTCTAAGGTGTTTAACTTCTAAAATAGTATCCATGACAGCAAAATAACTAAAATTTTCATCGAGAAAGGGAGTCTTATAATCTATAAATTAGATTAATATTTATCGATAACATATTGTTTAATAATAAAAATAAATTCTATAAAATTAATAATTACGGCAATTTTACTTTAGATTGACAAGATTTTTATACCGATAAGAAACAACTTTCATCACTAGTAACACTCATGATAATTTACTTTAGATTTATAAAATAACAATTTGTTTTATATAAATAATATAAAGATATACTACTATAGTTAAATACACAGAATCCTGCTGACTTGGATGTATAAAGATTTAATCCTCAGCCTCAAATGTTCATTGCGTGATGCTCTTATCTATTTCTCTTATCATCGTGTAATGCTCTTATCTTGATTTATTTCTCTTATTTATAAGCATATCACAAAACTTAAAAATATTAATAAATTTCATGATAAATACAAAAAAATATCGTTTTACTTCATATAAAAGATAATTTACTATAACAAAACTGATGATTTATGCAAAATATTTTATAAGGAATAAGATTAAAATGAGTAAATTTCATATTTTAGGTTTCCCTCGTATTGGTGCAAAGCGTGAATTAAAGTTTGCCGTAGAAGCATATTGGAAAGGCAATAGTGATGAAGCAACTTTACAATCTGTTGCCGCAGATATTCAATCAAAAAACTGGCAGTTGCAGCAAGATAATGAGGCTTCATTTATCACAGTAGGTGATTTTTCTTTCTATGATCATGTATTAGATACCTTGGTTTGTGTAGGAGGTATCCCTGCCCGCTTTGGTTTTGATCCGAAAAACCTTACTCTGGAGCAATATTTTCAACTAGCTCGTGGTAATAAACAACAGTTTGCGATGGAAATGACAAAGTGGTTCGACACAAACTATCACTATATTGTGCCAGAATGGTCTGAAAACACGACATTTTCGCTTAACCCGCAACATTTATTGGCTCAAATTGCACAGGCCAAACTACTTAATAAAGCGATTAAGCCTGTTATCGTAGGTCCTCTTACCCTGCTCTACCTTGGAAAATCCAAAACGACAGGTTTAGATAGACTAACTCTGTTACCTAAACTCCTACCAGTCTATCAATCTTTGTTAGAGACCCTTAAAGCTGAAGGGGTAGACTGGGTGCAAATTGATGAACCTATTCTTGCACTAGACTTGGCTGATAAATGGATTAACTCCTTTGAAGCCAGTTACCAACAACTTGCTCAAGCAGGCGTATCTATCCTATTAGCCACTTATTTTGGTTCTGTCGCTGAACATATTGATTTATTAAATCGTCTACCGGTACAGGGTTTACATATTGACTGTGTCCGTGCACCAGCCCAATTAAATACTTTTGTGGATGTCTTATCTGCAGATAAGGTATTATCGTTGGGTGTTGTTGACGGACGTAACATCTGGCGTGCTAATTTACGTCGTATTTTAGAAAATGTTGCTGCTGCTAAAGAAAAGTTTGCTGATAATCTCTGGTTAGCCCCTAGTTGTTCCCTCTTGCATAGCCCCCAAGACCTGAATGCAGAGGAAAAATTAGATGCAACAATCAAATCTTGGTTAGCCTTTGCCCAACAAAAAGTTGAAGAACTATCAGTATTGAACAAAGCTATTAATCTGGGTGAAAATGCCGTAGCACAAGAACTTTTTATCTCCTATGCTGCTGCAGAAGATCGTCGTACCAATAAGCGTATCCACCAAGAAACCGTTAAAGAACGCTTGGCTAAATTGCCGGCAGGGGCAGATCGACGTAAGAGTCCTTTTACAACACGTATTACGGCACAACAAGCATGGTTAAATCTGCCCTTGCTACCAACCACCACTATTGGTTCTTTTCCTCAAACCAGTGAAATTCGTCAAGCACGTGCTGCATTCAAAAAAGATGAACTTAGCCTAGAGGCATATGAAACTGCTATGAAAAAGGAAATCGCCCATGTGGTGACAATTCAGGAAGAGTTGGATATTGATGTCCTTGTTCATGGTGAAGCAGAACGCAATGATATGGTGGAATACTTTGGTGAACAATTATCTGGGTTTGTATTTACGCAGTTTGCTTGGGTACAAAGTTATGGTAGTCGTTGTGTGAAACCACCAATTATCTATGGTGATGTTTCTCGCCCAGAGCCAATGACTGTTAAGTGGTCTGCATATGCTCAAAGCCTGACTAAACGTCCTATGAAAGGGATGTTGACTGGTCCAGTTACTATCTTGCAATGGAGCTTTGTGCGTGATGATATTCCTCGTAGTGAGGTGACTAAGCAAATCGCTTTGGCCTTAAATGATGAGGTATTAGATTTAGAAAAAGCAGGCATTAAAGTCATTCAGATTGATGAGCCTGCTATCCGTGAGGGCTTACCCCTTAAACGTGCTGATTGGGATAACTACCTCGCATGGGCTTGCGAAGCATTCCGCTTGAGCTCTGCTGGAGTAGCAGACACCACCCAAATTCACACGCATATGTGTTATTCAGAATTCAATGATATTCTGCCTGCCATTGCCTCTATGGATGCAGATGTGATTACCATTGAAACCTCTCGCTCTGACATGGAATTGCTCACAGCTTTTGGTGATTTCCATTACCCGAATGACATTGGTCCGGGTGTTTATGATATTCATAGCCCACGTGTACCAACAGAGAGGGAGGTTACTCACTTACTGCGTAAAGCATTAGAAGTGGTCGATGCAAAACGTCTATGGGTCAACCCTGATTGCGGCTTAAAAACTCGTGGCTGGACGGAAACCATTGATGCATTGACCGTTATGGTGAATGTAGCTAAAAAATTACGTGAGGAACTAAAACTAGCTGAAGTTGCTTAATAGCTCGCGCTAGCACCAAACTGATACCCTTGCCTGCTTATCTGACTTGTCTTTACCGAGGTGAATCAAGTAGGCAAAGGGTTGAAGTAACACGAACAGTTTAATAAATAAACCATCCTACCTTAGCACCGATTATGCTCCCCTACATATCGGTGCTTTTTTTGCAAACAATTAATCTATTAAAAACTCAGTATAGGATTTACGGTTTTTCTGTGGAATTGGCATCTTAGGAGTGCCCACAGCCAAGAAACCCATAAAACGATATTCGAGGGGATCAAAACCAATTGCCGTCTGAAACTCCTCAAAATAAGTGGCAATACCCGTACTCCAAAAAGTACCATATCCCATTAGATGTAAGGCATTCATCAAATTCATTACAGCACAACCTGTTGCAATAATACGCTCATCCTCAGGGATTTTGGTATTGCTGTAATCCATCTTACAACCCAATGCGATAATCAGTGGTACTTCAGATAGCCATGCTTTAGAGGCAGCTAGCTTATCCTCTGTAAATGGTTCATCACTTTCTTGACGGATACGAAATGCCAAATCAGCAAATTGCTGAATCCCCTCTCCACGGATAATCTTAAAACGCCATGGGGTCAGATTACCATGATCTGGAGCAGCAACGGCTGCCTGTAATGCTTTAGCAAGCTCTTCATCGCTGGGGGCTGGTGCAGTGACCAGCTTCATTGAATTGCGTGCAATCAACGCATTGACCATGTCTATATTTTTAATCATCATCAATATCCTTTTCAGCAGGGGGATGTATTGAGCCTATGCTGAACTCATTACATTAACAACGCCTTCATATCACGTACGGCTTTATCCAAGCCATCAAATACCGCTTGTGCAATGATAGCATGACCGATATTTAGTTCGCTAATACCACCTAGCTCAACCACGGGGCGTACATTTTGATAATGTAAGCCATGTCCTGCATTGACTTTAAGTCCACATGACAAAGCAAAAGCAATACTTTTTTGTAATCGAGCCAATTCACGTTTAATGCTGGTAGCATCTTGTGCCTCTGCATAAGCACCTGTATGAAGCTCAATAATTTTAGCACCAGCTTTAACTGCTGCCTCAATTTGATGCTCATCTGGATCAATAAACAGAGAGACTCGGGACCCCGCTTCTGTCAACTGCTCTACTGCTTCACGCGTTTGTTCAGCATGAGTTACTACATCCAATCCACCCTCTGTCGTTAATTCTTGACGGCGTTCGGGTACCAAGCACACATCGTGTGGTTTTACATCACACGCAATACGCAGCATCTCAGGAGTAATTGCACACTCTAGATTCATACGCGTCAATAACAAGGGACGTAATTCATACACATCCTTGTCTTGGATATGACGTCGATCCTCACGCAAATGCAAGGTAATCGCATCGGCTCCTGCTTGCTCTGCAATCAATGCAGCTTTGACAGGGTCGGGATATATACAATGACGCTGTTGCCTCAACGTAGCAACATGGTCGATATTTACACCTAATTCAATCATTCTCTTTCTCTCATTTCAGTAGAATCTCACCCATTTCATAAAATTTCTCTTGGTGATGTAATGGGTTAATCTACAAAAAAACACTTTACCTTTCTATAAACTAAACCGCTGCCCTAGCAAGGCAGCGTGTTAGGTCTAAACCAATGTTTATCTGCTATGCAAACACATTTTAATCGTGAAATAAACCGTCTATGAAGATTACTTCTTTTTCACATCTTCAGCAGACCAGCCACCACCTAATGCCTTATAAAGGCTCACCTTATTTTGCAAAGAGGCTAAACCTACAGATAAAAAGTTCTGTTTGACATTTAACAATGCCACTTGTGCTGATTGTACTGCAAGAAAGTCATCAACCCCACTAGTATAACGCAACATAGCAAGTTTAAGGGACTGTTCTGCTGCCGCTGTTTGTGCACGCAAGGCATCGAGCTGTTCTTTATAGGTTTGAACACCAACTAGAGCATCGTTAACTTCGGAGAATGCTGTTTGAATGGTCTGTTGGTAAGTGGCAATTTGTACGTCTTTGCTAAGCTCTGCCACATCTAGACTATTTTTCAAAGCACCAAAAGAGTAGATGGGTAGACTGATGCTAGGGCTAAATGTCCACATATCTCGCCCTTGATGAGGACTAAACAAATTGCTTAACTCAGGGCTAGCCACTCCCAACAAAGCAGTTAAACTAATTGATGGGAAAAATGCTGCACGCGCAGCTCCGATATTGGCATTAGCTGCTTTAAGATTATGCTCTGCTGCCATAATATCAGGACGACGAGTTAATAAATCCGATGGTAAACCCACAGGAATATTAGACATAATCACATCTTTGCCAAAAGGCGCTGCTGCAGGAAGGCCTGATGGTACATCTTGTCCAATCAACAAGGATAAAGCATTAACAGCTTGGGCACGATTTCGACGTGTCTCAGCTAAACTTGCCTTGGCACTTTCAAAGGTCGATTGTGCTTGGTTCACATCTACTTGTGATGCAACTCCTGCTTTAAAACGTGATAAAGTGAGTTGATAGGTCTTACCATAAGCATCTACAATACTATTGATAAGCTGTTCCATCTCATTAAGCGAGCGAATACTAAAATAGGTATTTGCAATGCTTGCTACTAAGTTAATTTGAGCTGTACGCTGTGCTTGCTCAGTCGCAAAATAAGCCTGTAAAGAAGCCTCATTTTGATTGCGAATTTTGCCAAAAAAATCAAGCTCAAAGTTTGTAATCCCTACCCCAGCAATATAGCTACGGGAAATATTCCGCACACCCATTGCACTCATATCTGCTGGTAAATTTTGAGCAGACTGTGTAAAACTAGCCCCAACAGAAGGGAAAAGATTACTTAACTGAATGCCGTATTGTTTCTTGGCAATTTCTACATTTTTAGTTGCTACTAGTAAATCACGGTTGTTAGCTAAGCCCAACTCGATAAACGCTTTAAGACGAGGGTCAGTAAAAAATGTCTTCCAACCAAGGTCAGCCGCAGTACTGCCTGCCACCACCTCATTGGTGGTAACTTTGACTGCCTCACCTTCAGAGGCCTTTTGTTCAGAACTGAGGGCTTCGCCAGTTGCCACTGGTTGATACTGAGCACCTAAGGGAGCTGCAGGAGCCTCATATTTCGGAGCAAAATTACATGCTGCCAGCAAAATACTACTACTTAATACAGATAAACGAGCAATAACTGACATTATTTTTTATCCTTTGAAGATGATTCTGTGTATTCATTTAAATCAGCGTAGATTTCATTTTTAGTCTGACGCTCTTTTACCTCTTCCTCATGCCTTGTTTCTTGTGGACCAAGCAGACGAGGTTTTGTCTTGAATAGACGCAATACAAACACAAAGAATACGGGTACGAAAGTCACGGAGAAAGGTGTTGCGGCAAGCATACCACCAAGCACACCAAAACCTACAGCTTTTTGACCAGCAGCCCCCTCACCTGTTGCCATAGCAAGCGGAATAACCCCCATGATAAAGGCAAATGAGGTCATCAAAATCGGACGGAAACGCAAACGTGCCGCTTCTACTGCTGATGAGAACAAGTCTTTACCCTCTGCATAAGCATCTTTGGCGAACTCAACAATCAGAATCGCATTCTTGGCAGACAAACCAATTACTGTAATCATACCTACTTGGAAGTAGATATCGTTGGACATGTTCAAAATCTTGGTCAAAGCCACTGTACCCAACATCCCTAACGGCACAATTAATAAAGCAGACAATGGAATAGACCAGCTTTCATAAAGGGCAGCCAACACAAGGAATACAACCAAGATAGCTAATGCCATCATAATAGGTGCTTGGTTACCTGCTTGAATTTCTTGGTAAGAAATACCAGACCATTCATAGCCTATGCCCTTAGGTAAGTCATTTTTAATGATGTCCACCATCGCATTCATGGCATCACTACTTGCAAATCCAGGTGCTGCATCACCCGAAATACTGATGGAGTCATAGCTATTAAAGCGTTTAACCTGTGAGGGACCACTGGTCCATGACACATCAACTAAACTACTCAAATCTACAAGATTACCCGCACTATTGCGAACTTTAAGCTTTAGTACCTCATCCAATGTCAGACGTCCATTGTCATCCGCTTGTACCCAGATGTTCTGCATGCGTCCATTATTGGGGAATTTACCAATAAAGTTAGAACCTACTGCAGTTGACAACACACTACGTACATCTGCAATTGCTACTCCAAAAGTTTGAGCCTTATCACGGTTAACTTTAATAGAAAGCTGCGGACCAGGACCTAAGCCTGCAATACGAGCATTGACAACCTTGCCGGACTCGCCTGCTTTTTGAATTAGTAGCTGAGCTGCCTGACGCAATCCAGCTTGACCTAAATTATCACGATCTTGTAGCTCTAAAGAGAAACCAGACGATGTCCCCAATCCTGGAATTGAAGGAGGAATAATACTAAAAATCGTAGCATCCGGAATACCGTAAAGCAACGCACCTGTTGCCTTGCCTGCAATCGCAGATGCACTACTTTCTGGTGATTTACGTTCCTCAAAGCCTTTCAGTGTAGCAAATGCAATACCTGAGTTTAAACCGCTACCGTTAAAGCTAAAGCCTTGTACTGCAATAATGTTTTGCAATTCTGGGACTTTATTCATATAAAATCCCTCTACTTGCTTAAGTACATCCACTGTACGGTTGGTTGAAACCCCAGATGGTAGTTCTATGCTAGTAATTGTGAAGCCCTGGTCTTCCTCTGGCATAAAGGAACTAGGTAAATTTTTAAACAAGAACACCGCGCCTGCAACAAGTAATACATAGATAATCATCATACGTACGCTACGTTTAATCAAGGCAGCAACGCCTTCTGAATAGCGCAGAGTCACTTTATCAAAACTACGGTTAAACCATCCAAAAAAGCCTTTTTTCTCAATATGATGACCTTTGGGAATAGCCTTTAGAATAGTGGCACATAAGGCAGGGGTGAAAGTCAAGGCCAAAAAGCCAGAGAATGCGATAGATACTGCCATCGCTACAGCAAACTGGCGGTAAATAACCCCTGATGAGCCAGACATAAAGAGTAGCGGTGTAAATACAGTAATCAGAACAAGGGTAATACCGACAATTGCTCCTGAAATCTGTGGCATAGCTTTAATAGTCGCCTGTTTGGGAGGTAATCCCTCTGTCGCCATAATCCGCTCAACGTTTTCCACTACCACAATAGCATCATCCACCAAAATACCGATAGCCAGAACCATGGCAAACATAGTCAGCACGTTAATCGAGTATCCCAAGGCCAATAAGGCAGCTACAGTCCCCATCAATGCAACAGGTACTACCAAACTAGGAATCAAGGTATAACGGATGTTTTGTAGAAAAATAAACATCACAATAAATACCAAAACCATCGCTTCCAATAAAGTATGGAATACCTTGTTGATAGAGGCATCAATATAAGGAGCAGTATTATACGGTATGGTATAAGTCACGCCTTCTGGAAAATAAGCTGAGAGCTTATCCATTTCTTCTTTGATTAATCCTTCAGTTTCCAAAGCATTTGCTGTGGGAGAAAGTGAAATCGCAAATACTGCGGTAGGTTTACCGTTAAGACGTGAACTAGCTCGATAGCTGTCAATACCAATTTCAACACGAGCCACATCCTTCAAATAAACTAAAGCACCATTGGAATCAGATTTCAATACGACATTATTAAAATCATCCACTGTTGTTAGTTCACCATTAGAGCGGATAATGGCTGAAATGGTTTGACTATCGGGTGTTGGTGGACCACCTAATACACCAGCAGAAATCATTCCGTGTTGTGCACTGATGGCATTATTAACATCTGCCATAGTCAAGTCATATGCTGTTAGTTTCTGAGGATCTACCCAGATACGCATAGCCCGTTCTGCACCAAAAAGTTGGAACTTACCTACCCCTTTCACGCGAGAAATCGGGTTTTGAATATTACGAACAATATAATCAGACAAATCCTCTGCAGAATAACTACTATCTTTTGAACTCAAGGCTACGATTAACAAGAAGCCAGAGTTCTGTTTGTTATAGGTTAACCCCTGTTGTGTCACCTGTGTAGGGAGACTAGCTGTCACACTCGCTACTGCATTTTGTACGTCAATCTGCGCTTGGTCATCGTTGGTTCCAGCTTCAAAGGTTACATCAATTTGAGCGTTACCGTTTGCATCACTGGTTGATGTATAGTAGAGCAGATTTTCAATACCATTAAGTTTGTTTTCGATGATACTTGTAACCGAGCGAGCCACCTCTTCAGGTGAAGCACCAGGATAGCTAGCATTAATACTAATGGTGGGGGGCGCTACATTAGGATATTGCGCAATGGGCATGTTGGGCAGCGCCAAAGCCCCAAACAACGTAATAAGAATAGCAATCACCCAAGCAAAAATTGGGCGATGAATAAAAAACTGAGCCATAATTTACCTTCAGGGTATTATTGTTTAGCGTCGGTAGGCTGTTGCGCGGCTTTTTCAGCAGAGTCATCAGCTGCCGCTTTAGCTGAGTCTGTAGCTGGTTGTTTAGCTGCATTTGCTGCTTTAGACCAAGGAAGCACATTGACAGGAGCCCCAGGACCAATTTTGGTAAAGCCTTCTACGATGAGCTTCTCACCAGCTTTAAGACCACTACTGATTTGAGTCTTATTACCCACAACTTCGCCAAGTTGTACTGGACGCATGGCTACTTTGCCATCAACCACCACATATACCATATTGCTGCCATCGGCTTGGCGTTGAATAGCCTGTGTTGGCACCATCACAGCAGCCTTGTTAAAGCCTCGCTCTAATTGCACTTGAACAAACATCCCTGGCAATAAAAGATGCTCTGGATTAGGGAAAACGGCACGCAAGTTCACTTTACCAGTATCAGGGTCGACAGAAACACCGCTAAATAATAATTTACCTGGTAATTCATAAGTTGAACCATCCTCTAAAATCAGACGTACTACTGCGGTATTTTTATCAACGCTCTCTAATTCTCCGCTTTGCAGTGCTTTGCGAAGTTGAGTAATCTCTGTCGTAGATTGGGTAAAGTCTACATAAACTTCATCAAGATTTTGAACAGTAGCCAATTGGGTAGCTTCTGTAGCGCTAACCAATGCCCCTTCTGTCACCAATGCCTTGCCCACAATACCATCAACTGGGGAAGTCACATCAGTATAAGAAAGATTAATCTTGGCACTTTCTAAATTTGCCTTTGCTGCTTCTACAGAGGCTTTAGATTGTCGTGCTGCTGCCACTGCATTATCATACTCTTGCTGACTAATTGCATTTTCTTTGATAAGTGTACTGTAGCGTTTGGCAAGCATAGCATTGCTTGCCTCGGTCGCCTCAGCTTGAGTTAAGGATGCTGCTGCCGCATCCACACTTGCTTGATATGTAGCAGGGTCAATTTTAAAAAGCAACTGTCCTGCTTTGACCTCACTACCCTGTTCAAAATTAATATGTTGCACAATACCTGTCACACGTGCCCGGACTTCTGCATCTTTAATTGCTTTGATACGACCAGGTAAAGTTGTAAAAATACGCACAGGTTCTACACCTACATCAATAGCAGCAACATTCATCGGTGGACGAGATTGTGCCTGTTGAGAACCATCACCACACGCACTTAATAACACAGCAGGAGCCACTGCCAACACAAGCAATTTATGCTTAAAATTCAAAAATTTGGTACTCATATTTCCAATGGTAATTAAAATTATTTTTTAGCGGGATATCCTGTTATAAAACAGGTGGCAATGCTAGAAATCCTATATTCTAAAGCAAATTAATTGCCTAGGCAAGTATTTTAGAAGTAATATTTTGTGATATTAATCTTACAATTTAGTGGTTTTGTGACATAAAAATATTCCTAATGCATGGTAGTATTCACCTGTTTTTGTACTGTCCCCATTCCTATTGGTCTGTATAATCATGCAATGCCGACTGTTAAATCGTTCTAAAATCCCCCACGGTGCATTACTACTCATAGTCAGCACTGGTTTAAGTGCATGTTCATCTGAGCCCTACCCTGAGGCCATTCAACAGGAGTTAGTTAGCTATTGTCAATCAGGCATAACCTCTGGAGAAACAATTGTCCAATCTGGTAAAAAACAAGCACTTACTAACAAAGAGATTTATAATCTTTGTCAATTCCGCCTACAAGAGTTTATGAAACAAGTTCCATTGGCAGATTATCTGCGTCTTAATCAACATATCTATGATAATTTCCGTCGTGCCTATGGCTACAAGTATACTCTTAAAGATATTTATGAGACTTTGTCTCCAGACGATAAACAGGTCAATGCTAAAATTGCAGAAATTATTTTAGGCCTGGAGAATCAGCATGAGAAATAGTTTCTTGCGAAAAGGATATGTTTTCTCTGTCTTCTTTATATTGATGAGCAATTCCTTTATAGCTTATGCACAAGATATTCCTCTTGAACCAGGTTATACCGCTTATGATAAGCACAAAGCAGTCAATACTTGCATGCAATATCTTTATGTGACCCGTTTTAAAGAAATACCTGCTGATGAGAATATGTTTCCCTTGTGTGAGCAACGATTCCTTGCGCTTTCTCGCAAACTATCACATGAACAGTTCATTAAGGAGCGAGCAGAATCATCTCCTCACCAACAACAGCATACGTTCAATACTTACTATGATACGTTGTTCGGCATCCCTCCTGCTGACTTGTCTCTTCCATCCACACCGGAAAATACGCCATAGCATACCAAAAACAGCAATCTATAAATGAACCATAACTAAACTATATAAGCAGTGATAAATAAACTTTTCACAGATTCTATTAGAGGTGATTTTAAATGAAACAGTTAAAACTATTCAAAAAAATTATCTTGGGGATAAGCCTCTTGGGGAGTATCAGCACAGCCCAAGCCAAATGGCCAGACCATGAATTACGCCTTCTTGTCCCTTTTGGTCCTGGATCCAATCCAGATGTTGTCGCTCGCCTAGTGGC
Source organism: Pelistega europaea (assembly GCF_013133775.1). Taxonomy (GTDB): domain Bacteria; phylum Pseudomonadota; class Gammaproteobacteria; order Burkholderiales; family Burkholderiaceae_B; genus Taylorella; species Taylorella europaea. Next base: position 99,852 of record NZ_JABGBO010000002.1, read on the forward strand.
AAAAGAGGTCAGTAAAGAGTTAGATCAAACTATCATTGTTGAAAACCGTCCTGGTGCTGGTGGCAATATTGCTACAGGAGCTGTCGCGAAATCGCGACCTGACGGCTATACCTTTGGGCTTAGCATTAATGGTCCTCTTGTCTACAACCAATTTATCACCAAAAATTTAAGCTATAATCCTCAAAAAGACTTGGCTCCTCTCACATTAGCAGCAACTCAGCCTAATATTATTGTAGCCTCCAAAAGTACAGGGGCTACAACCTTAAAAGAGCTAGTTGACTTACTCAAAGCCAACCCAGGTAAATTTAACTTTGCCACTGTGGGGATAGGTTCAGGCTCTCATTTAACAAGCGAATTATTACTCAAAGCAACACAAACTCAGGCTGTTGCCATCCCTTATAAAGGCTCACCAGATGCTGTTGCTGCCTTATTAGCTGGCGATGTGCAATTTGCCTCATTAACTCCTGGGGCTGTCATAAATCTAGGCAAGGAAGGCAAGCTCCATGTGCTAGCACAAGCCAGCGAAAAGCGCAGCAAGGCACTGCCTGATGTCCCTACTGTAGCAGAAACTGGAGTAGCTGATATTACTAGTCAAGCATGGAATGGCTTTGTTATTTCTAGTGCAGTACCATCTGAAATCAGAGCTAAACTTCAAAAAGCATTATACGATGCCCTTAAAAAGCCTGAAATTCAAAGGAAATTCCAAAATCTTTATATGGAAGCCATACCTAGCACTCCACAGGAATTTAGTGCTTTCATGCAAAAAGAGCGCGAACAATGGCAACCGCTTATTGAAAGTTTAGATATTCAGCAAAAATAAAAGAAAAATTGTTTTTTTAGGATAAAATCAGAGGATTGAACAAAAAAAGACAATTCAGGTAATGACTATGGGACAAGAAAAGCAAACCTTTCCATATACAAAAGAACTTAAAGCCATCGCTAAGGGTAATAAAAAATCCTTGCAAAACATCTACAAGCAAGAGGCCTCGTATATGTTGGCGTTTGCTTTCAAGGTTCTACATCATTACAAGTTTGCCGAAGACGCTGTTGTTCAGACATTTACTCTCATTTGGGAAAACGCTCAGTATTTCGATGAAACCATGCCCAATCCTAGAGGCTGGATTTATACGATTTTCCGTTTTCACCTCAACAACATCATCCGCAAGAATTACCAAGCCCTTAAAGAAAATCTTAAAGAGAGTTCTGCTGTACTAGGTGATGTTTGCACAAATTTACACGCTGGCGTTCACAATTTTGTAGAGCCAGGCTCTTTTTATCAAGTATTTGAAGAGCTTCCTGAAGACACTCAAAAAGCACTTATCACGACTTATTTCAGTGCCGAGAGTCTACCTGATACAGCCACTCTTTTGCAAATGCCATTAGGACAACTCAAAGAAAACCTCAAACTAGGTCTTAACTATCTTGCTCAACGACGAGATACCTTAGCATTTAAACATGATCATACGGTTTTTATCGGTGAGTATGTGTTGGGGGCTTTGAGCGATAACGACCAGCAAGAGGCTCATGCTTTACTTGCAGAGGATCCCGTTGCAGAAAAAATTAGTTTTGTCTGGGAAGAAGAGTTTCTTCATTTTTTAAACCAGCTAATTCTTGAAACTCCTCCTGATGCCCTATGGGTACGCATCAAGCAGCTCACCACTACTGAAAAAGACACTCATACAGATACTCAAGAGCTAGCAGATGAGTTGCAGCTCACCCAAGATCAAACTAATGCACAAGGCAACTGGGATAAATTTCTTCTGACCATGCGTCGCTGTTGGATTAGTCGCAATTTCTGGCGTTTTTTTAGTTTAGGGTTAGTTATATTAATGCTTGCTCTACTCATTATCCGACCACTAGAAAATCCTATCCGTAATGCAGCAGTGCTTAGCTCTACAACCCAAGCTAATCAGGTAGGCTTCATTGTGAAACAGACCAACAAGCTATTCATACAGCCAGTTGTCCATCAGAAATTAGATAGCAAAATTCGTCTACAGCTATGGCATCGAGATTCTCAAGGCTTAACGCATCCATTAGGGGTAATTGATAGCAGTCAGGATACAGTATTTCCCCGTTATAATCTGCTAAAAACTGGTGATTTGTTATTAATTAGCATTGAACCCGCTGGCCAACATTTATCCAATAGCATTACTGGACAAATTATTTATCAAGGCTTGGTTGCCGAGTTTTAAAATTAACTAAAACCGCTTAAAATATCGTTATTTATCGACATAATATGTTAAAATACACATAACACAGTATTTTATGCATTGTTATGGGCGATTATTAATGACTCTATCTCTGCTCGTTATTTTTCCTTTTCTTGGGAGTATCCTAGCAGGCATACTCCCACCAAATGCGCGCAATCGAGAAGCCGTCTTATCGGGTATTATCGCCTTTATTTGCCTCGGTATTGTCATTTGGCATACTCCTAGTATTTTTGCTGGCAATGTCACCGAACAACAAATCGAATGGCTTCCCTATCTAGACTTAAATATTATTTTTAGGTTAGATGGTTTTTCTTGGCTATTTGCTTTTATCGTTTGTTTAATCGGGTTGTTGGTCGTTATCTATGCACGCTACTACATGAATCCAGCAGACCCTGTACCGCGATTTTTCGCCTTTTTCCTTGCTTTTATGGGGTCTATGCTTGGTGTTGTACTATCGGGCAATGTCATCCAATTAGTAATTTTTTGGGAGTTGACCTCCCTCTCCTCTTTTATGCTAATTGCCTACTGGCATCACCGTCCAGAAGCTAGACGTGGAGCTCGTATCGCGTTGACTATCACAGCAGCAGGTGGTTTTTGTCTTCTCGCTGCTATGTTACTTATCGGTCAAGTGGTCAACTCCTATGAATTGCGAGTTATTCTGCAATCAGGAGATACTATTCGTCACGATGATTTATATCCCCTGATTGTGATTCTCTTTGTAATTGGGGCTCTGACTAAGAGTGCACAGTTCCCTTTCCAATTCTGGCTTCCCAATGCCATGGCAGCCCCTACACCCGTGTCTGCGTATTTACACTCCGCCACTCTTGTTAAGGCAGGAGTCTTTATTCTCGCCCGTTTCTGGCCCGTGTTAGCATTAACGGATGAATGGTTCTGGTTTGTAGGCTTATCAGGTTTCTTGTCTTTGGCTATCGGGGCTTATATTGCCACTTTTCAACGCGATATGAAAGGTGTTCTCGCTTACTCTACAATTAGTCACCTAGGGCTAATTACCTTATTACTCGGACTTAATAGCCCATTAGCCCTAATCGCAGCAGTATTTCATATGATTAATCATGCGACCTTTAAAGCCTCGCTTTTTATGGCTACAGGTATTGTGGACCACGAGACTGGAACACGCGATATGTTTGTGCTATCAGGACTACGTAAAAGCATGCCCCTGACTGCTACTCTAGCTATTGTAGCAGCAGCGGCAATGGCAGGTGTACCCTTACTCAACGGTTTCATTTCTAAAGAGATGTTTTTCTCAGAAACGCTCAATTACCATATCGGAGGACGTTATCTGCTTCCTGTACTCGCTGTGATTGCCAGTGCATTTAGCGTGGCTTATTCATTACGCTTTATTCTAAAAGTCTTTTTTGGAAGGCCTGCTCAAGACCTACCTAGAGCACCTCATGAACCACCTAAATGGATGTTGTTCCCCAGTGCTGTACTCGTATGTCTTTGCATTCTTATCGGAGTGCTTCCTGCTACTGTCATAGCCCCTGTCCTAGAAATCGCGACCAGTGCAATTATAGGGGCCGACCACCCAGCTATCAATCTTGCCATTTTCCATGGTTTTAATATACCTTTATTAATGAGTGCACTCGCCTTGGTAGGAGGCATTATTCTTTATCTGGGCCTACGACCTTATTGGGCAACTCATCCTGGACGCACTTTAGGCATTCGTATTGAGGGAAGAGCGATTTTTGACCGCATTATGGATGGCTTAGATATTACCGCCAGTACGATTAATACTTATATAGCCTCTAGTCGCGTCCAAGTACAGGTCTTCTGTATTATTGTGGTGAGTTTTGTAGTAGCACTGATTCCCCTATTACGCTATCAGGACTGGTGGCAAGTGCCACGTACTGAATTTAGTATGAGTTTTGCCATATTGTGGCTCGTTGGTGCTGCCTGTGCTATTGGTGCAGCATATCAAGCTAAATACAATCGTTTTCGTGCCATTGTATTTGCTGGTGGTGCTGGTGTAGTCACTATTATTACATTCGCCTGGTTATCTGCCCCTGACTTAGCCTTGACCCAATTAATGATAGAAACCGTCACTGTTGTGTTGCTTTTATTGGGATTGCGCTGGTTGCCACGTCGCAGTAAAAATGATGAAATGACAGAGGCTGAAGAAACGGTTGCCCATTTACGGCATACCCGTGATGCTATGCTTTCCATCGCCACTGGGATAGGGATTGCTTTGCTAACTTACATTATCACCACACGTAATACTATTCCCTCTATCGGTAAATTCTTTCTTGAACAATCTCTCCCTGAAGGTGGAGGAGCCAATGTTGTCAATGTGCTTCTAGTAGATTTCCGTGCTTTTGACACATATGGTGAGATTACAGTACTGGGCATTGTGGCACTTACTGTTTATGCTTTATTACGCCGTTTTCGCCCCCCAGAAGAAAGTATTTATGCACTTGAAAAACGCACCAAGATAGCTTCTACAGATTTAACTATTATCCAAGAAAATGAGGCTCTTCCTCGCGGAACGTTGCTTGTGCCCAATGTACTAGCACGGTTTATCCTCCCTATCATCAGTCTTATTGCTGTCTTCTTCTTTTTACGAGGACATAATTTGCCAGGAGGGGGTTTTACTGCAGGAGTTATTTTTGCTACGGGTGTCATTATTCAGTATATGGTTAGTGGCATTCATTGGGTAGAGCGTCGCTCACGTATTCGCCCCCAAAACTGGATAGCCATAGGACTCATCATGGCAGCACTTGCTGGATTCTTACCCTTTTTATATGGTTTACCGTTTTTGTCTGCATTGGCATGGCATGTTAATTTACCAGTTCTAGGAGAACTGCACCTATCCAGTGTGATGCTATTTGATTTTGGCGTCTTTATGCTAGTTGTAGGGGCTGTGACCTATATGCTAGTGGCACTAGCTCACCAATCCTTACGTTCGCAACGCAAAAAAGGAGAGACTTCATGATAGATGCTTTCCTTGCCACCCCTTTATTTCTAACACGAGGAGACTTAGCATGGAAATAGTTTATGCACTTGCTGTTGGTATTCTCGCAGGTTCAGGTGTATGGTTGTTACTGCGCCCACGTACATTCCAAGTTATTATCGGTCTGTCGCTGCTTTCCTATGCGATTAATCTCTTTATTTTTGGCACAGGGCGTTTGTTTGTAGGAGCCCCTCCGATTATTAATAAGACAGCACCGGTTGACACCATTTTATATGCTGACCCTATACCTCAGTCCCTTGTACTCACTGCCATTGTTATTGGTTTCGCAATGACTGCTCTCATTTTGGTTGTTATTATGGCTCAACGTGGGATGACTGGATCAGACCATGTAGATGGAAAGGTTGAGAAACGCTCATGATATTTTGGAATAATCTGCCTGTCTTTAGTATCGCCATTCCCATGTTCACTGGGGCATTGATGGTATACCTCAAGGATAAGCGTCGTCACTTTAATAAAGCATTAGGGATTTTGTCCGCTCTTGCTCAGTTAGTAGTGGCCATTTTGCTTATGATAGGGGTGACAGGACAACTAGAATATGTAAGCTGGTTTAATAATATTGCAGTGTACTTGTTGGGTGATTGGGAGGCTCCTTATGGTATTGTGCTGGTTGCTGATCGTCTCACTGCATTGATGCTGCTATTGACTGCAGGGTTGGGATTAACTTGTTTAATTTACTCAAGCTCGCTATGGGACAGAGCAGGAGTACATTTCTATCCCCTATTCCAGTTTATTATGATGGGGCTTAATGGTGCTTTCCTAACAGGGGATTTATTTAATCTTTTTGTCTTTTTTGAAATCTTTTTAGCCGCTTCTTATGGACTGCTTTTGCATGGATCAGGTGTCAGCCGTGTAGGGTCAGGGTTTCACTATATTGTAGTAAACCTACTAGGTAGCTTTTTGATGCTCATTGGCATTTCAATGATTTATTCTGTCACAGGCACTCTTAATCTGGCCGAAATCGGCATGAAAGCCGGCAACTTGAGTGCCAGCGAACGCATTTTATTTGAAACTGCTTGTGCTTTTTTAGCAACCGCTTTTCTTATTAAAGCAGCTGCCTGGCCTCTGAGTTTCTGGTTGATTAATGCCTATGCCTCTGCGGTAGCACCGGTTGCAGCCATGTTCTCTATCATGACTAAAGTAGGCATCTACGCACTATTGCGGGTAGGCTCATTACTATTGCCCACTGGGGCTCCAGCTGGTTTTGGTGGGGAATGGATGTTCTATATGGGTCTAGGCACCCTTTTTTATGGCACGATGGGCTTACTTGCTGAGAAAAACCTTGGCCGTATGATTTCCTACTTTATTGTGATTTCTTCAGGCACTCTTTTAACTGCATTAGGTATGCCTGGTGTCACGCTGACAGGACCCTCACTTTACTATCTTGTTAGTTCTGTATTAGCATTGGGAGTAGCCTTTTTATTAGTAGAAATTATTCGTCGCACTGAGACAGTTCAAAGTAGTGTATTATCCATTTCGCTAGAGGCCTTTGGGCTAGATAAAGATAAATCCTCTGACTATTCAGGAGAAGTAGTCGGTGTCCCCATCCCTGCTTCTATGGCATTTTTAGGGTTTGCATTTTTTACCTGCGTTCTTATTGTCGCAGGTTTGCCTCCATTTTCAGGTTTTTTAGCAAAATTTACCTTGCTTTCACAAGCGATTAATCTTACTGAAGTTGCTTCCAGTACGCATAATGCTTGGATGTTAGTCGGATTCATGCTGGTCTCTGGTATGGTGACTGTGATTGTGCTAGGTCGTACAGGTACCCGTATCTTCTGGGGTTCAGGTACCTTAAACACCCCTAAACTCACGGTATCTGAAGCCCTTCCAATCACATTGCTACTCTGTGGTTGCTTTTATATCACTATTTTTGTTAGCGATGTGATGGCATATATGAACAATACAGCCACTTCTCTAGATGAGCCGATGGAGTATATCGAGGCAGTATTTCACGCCAAACGGGTTCCATACCACTTAGGAGAACAATAATGATTAGTGTGTTCTTCTGGATTCCTATGACAGTCCTATTAACCCTATTATGGCTACTTCTTTCCAACAGTATAGACCTAGGGCAGTTTCTGCTAGGTGGGGGTATTAGTTTTGTATTGGTGATATTGTCACTACGGCTACGCCCAGATCTTGCTTATCCACAAAAAATTTGGCTTATTTTGCGACTTATGGGGCGAGTATTAATCGATACTTTACGTTCGAATTTGGCGGTGATAAAGCTGATTTTACAATGGCGTCGTGACGACTTTAACTCTGGTTATGTTTACATACCATTAGAAATCCGCGATCCTCATGCAATTGCGTTTCTTGCCTGTATTATTACTTTTGCACCTGGCACAGTCTGGTCTAGTCTTTCTGAAAAAGACTATATTCTACGTTTACACGTACTAGACTTAAAAGAGGAAACTGAATGGTTCGACATCATTAAGAACCGCTACGAAAAATTATTAATTGAGATTTTTGAGTAGTCTACTATGAGCATAAATATTATTTCTCTCGCTTCCTACTTTGCGATTATGTGTTTTGCCTTAGGTTGTCTGGTTTGCACGATTCGCATTGTTAAAGGACCCAGCCCCCAAGATCGTGCTTGGGCATTGGATGCCATGTATATTAATGCCATGCTGCTTATCATTACACTAGGCATACTTTTTCGTACATCATGGTACTACGATATTGCATTATTAATTGCTTTATTTGGTTTTGTTGGAACAGCTGCATTAGCTAAGTTTTTATTACGCGGTGAGGTAATTGAGCCATGACTAGTGTACCTTTAATTCCCAGCATCATTATTGCAGTACTACTAATCCTTGGCAGTCTGATTACACTAATCGGCACTTTAGGATTGTTGCGTTTTAACGACTTTACAGGACGTATTCACGCTACCACCCTAGGTAATACCCTAGGTACCATGTTAGTATTGGCCGCTTCATGTTTACTCTCATGGTATATCCGTGATAGAGTGTCCTTCCACGAAGTGGTGATTATCTTATTTCTCTTTTTCACCTCCCCTATTTCTGCTATGTTGTTAATGCGTTCTTATACGCTTCGCCAAGAAAGAATGAGCATACACTCCTAGCATAATTTGTTTTTATAAATGCGTTGATATGTCTTCTGAGCAAGTCGTCTCCAAAAATTACCCACTCTATGTGGGTATTATTACTCTAATAGGCTCTATGATTTCTATTTCTCTTGGTAATTCTTATGCCAAGGGACTTTTTCATGAGTTAGGAGCTCAAGGCACAACCTTTTATCGCTTACTTTTCTCAGCTATTTTATTATGGATTGCATGGAGACCTTGGCGCTTTTCTTTATCATTTACTCAATTTAAACTGATTGTTGCTTATGGCGTCTCGCTAGGACTATTAAATCTGTTCTTTTACTTGGCACTACAGACTATTCCTCTAGGCATTGCTGTAGCGATTGAATTTTGTGGTCCACTAGGTCTAGCCCTTTTTTCTTCTCGTCGTAAGATTGACTTCCTATGGATTGCCTTAGTGGCAGCGGGTCTTCTTTTCCTTATCCCCAATGGCTTAACAGGCACAGATTCTCTAGATACCATGGGCTTAATCTATATTTCTACGGCAGCAGTGTTATGGGCGATATATATCATTATTGGTCAAAAAATGAATGGTATACACCCAGGGCAAGCAAGTGCCTTTGGAATCAGTATATCCACACTGACTGTACTTCCTTTTGCCACGCTAGATTTGGGGCTGGTGGATTTATGGCATCCTGAACTCTTATGGATGGGATTTATTGTCGGACTTTTATCCAGTGCAATTCCTTATTCACTAGAAATGATTGCTTTACGCTCATTGGACCGCAAAACCTTTGGTGTGTTACTAAGTTTAGAACCTGCGTTTAGTACAATAGTAGGTGCGTTTATTCTGCATGAATACCTCACTTTACAACAGATTGTTGCGATTATGTGCATTATTATCGCTTCTATGGGTTGCACACTAACAGCCAAGGGTAAAAAAAGCCGTAAATAACACTATGAGCTACCAATAATCTATTGATAGCCCTTTATGCTTGTACTTTATCCTTAAAGTAGCCTATCCACACCACGCAGCTTTTGGCGTAACTTTTTAAAGTAGCCTAGCCGCATTATGCAACTTTTAGCTTAACTTCCCAGAAATCCACAGCAGGATTAGTAACAGGTTCAACAATTCCAGTGCGTATTGCAAAGTCACCTATCCCCTCGCCTACCTCACGATTTTTTGCCCAAGCAGCAATCCAGCCATCAATAATAGCAATAATCTCTGCCTCGGTAATATTCTCTTTAAATAAGCGAGGAATACGCGTACCTGCACGGTTCCCTCCAATATAAAGGTTATAACGTCCTAAAGCACGCCCCACTAAACCAATTTCGGCCAACATTGCTCGACCACAACCATTGGGGCATCCTGTTACGCGTAATACAATACTCTCTTGCGACATGCCATATTTTGCCATTAAAGCATCAACCTGATCAACAAACCCCGGTAAAAACCGCTCTGCTTCTGCCATTGCTAAAGGACAAGTCGGCAGTGCTACACAAGCCATACTTTGTTTTCTTAAGGGGGTAATACTATCATCAATCAGCTTATATTCACGAGCAATTTTTTCAATCTTGGATTTATCACGAGTAGACACGCCTGCTACAACAAGGTTTTGATTAGCGGTTAGACGAAAATCTCCTTTGTGTACCTTGGCAATTTCACGCATCCCTGTTTTTAATGGGCGATTAGGGGTGTCAATAAGACGACCACTTTCCACAAATAAGGTCAAATGCCATTTTTTATCTTCTCCTTGTACCCAACCAATACGATCACCACGCTCGGTAAATTCGTAAGGACGGATGGCTTCTAATTGAATATTGGCACGCCTTTCCACCTCAGCACGGAACTCATCCAAGCCAACTCGCGCTAGTGTATAACGCAATTTAGCATTCTTACGGTCGCTGCGATTACCCCAATCACGCTGTACAGTCACTACAGCCTCAGCACAAGATAGCACATCCTTAAGGTATACAAACCCTAACTCTTGTGCCGTGCTTGGATAGGTATTGTGGTTGGTAAAGTCCATAGACAAACCGCCCCCAATCAGTACATTAAAGCCAATTAGCTCATCTTTATTGGCAATCGCTACAAAACTCAAATCATTTGCATGCAAATCCACATCATTTTGTGGAGGAATAACCACTGTTGTTTTAAATTTACGAGGTAAATATGTTTTACCTAGGATGGGTTCAGTTTTATCAGAAGACTCTTTTAAAAATGGCTGTTCTTGTTCAGTGCTAAGAACCTTTTCACCATCTAACCAAATATCCGCATAAGCACTGGTTCGAGGAAGCAAATGCTCGGAAATTTTCTTTGCCCATTCATAAGCTTGTTGATGTAGCCTACTTTCAACTGGATTGGGAGTACAGAGTACATTACGGTTAACATCTCCTGCTGTCGCAATAGAGTCCAATCCAAGCTCATGCAGCCATTGGTGCATAAATTTAATATCTCGCTTTAACACACCATGAAACTGAAAGGTCTGCCGATTAGTTAAGCGGATACTCCCAAAAGAAGTGTATTTTGATGCAAATTCATCAATACCTAACCATTGTTTAGGACTAATAATTCCACCCGGCAGGCGACAACGCAACATTACATTCTTATTGGGTTCTAGCTTCTGTGCTTGACGCTCAGCACGAATATCACGATTATCCTGCTCATACATCCCATGAAACCGGATTAGTTGAAAATTATCTTTATTAAACCCACCTGTTAACTGCTCATTTAAATCTTCTGCAATCGTGCCGTGCAAATAATCGCTTTCTTCTTTAAGTCGCTCATTATCGGCCAAAGGAAATTGCTTCCATGCTGTTGTTTTATCACTCATACTTTACTCCATATACATTATCTAGCTGATGCAACCACTCATCTATGAATATCACAAGGGGCAACAAATGTTTATTCTTCAAAATCTCAATCCTGTTAATCAATACACATCTCTTTGATAACGTTTATCCTGACGTAAATCGGCCAAATAGTCTTCAGCAGCGTCATCATCTAGCCCTCCTTCTTGACGAATAATTGCTAGTAAGGCTTGCTCAACGTCTTTTGCCATTTTGCTTGCATCACCACAAACATAGATATAAGCCCCTCCCTTTAGCCAAGACCAAATCTCACGAGCTTGTTCGCGGATTTTATCTTGTACATAAACTTTCTTAGCTTGATCTCGTGACCAAGCAAAGTGATAGCGATTGAGTAGACCTTGTCTCGCATAGTCTTGCCATTCTTGTTGGTATAAAAAGTCTTCAGTAAACGTTGGGTTGCCAAAGAATAACCAATTCTTGCCTGTCGCCTGTTGATTCGCACGCTCTTGCATAAAAGCCCTAAAAGGGGCAATTCCCGTTCCTGCACCAATCATGATAATGTCCTTATCGGTTGCAACAGGTAAGCGAAAATGTGGATTAGGCTCAATAAATACAGGCACTTCGCCATCTTCCTCTAAACGCTCTCCTAAGTAACCTGAAGCTCCACCAGAACGAGTAATCCCATCACGTTTATAACGTACTACCCCCACCGTTAAATGAACCTCATCTCCCACTTCTGCTTGTGAAGAAGCAATGGAATAAAGCCGAGGAGTCAAAGGACGTAAAAGTGATACAAGCTGTTCAGCAGTCAATGCATGAGGATAGGCACGTAAGACATCAACAATTTGTGTAGTCTGTACAAAATCCTGTAATAACTTACTATTGGCAACCAGACTCTGTAACTCTGTGATAGGATTTAATGCAGCATAGGCTTGCACAAACTTAGCAGTATTTTGGGTAAGTTCCAGCTGAGAGATTAGGGCTTCTTTAAGTGTTAAAGAATGCCCTGTTGTCAATGGATTGTCAGACTGAAGAAGTGGGGTGATATTTGCTAAAGTAACAGACTCATCCCCAGTTAAGGAGACTAATCCTAGGACTTCGTCGACTAGCTGCTCATCATTACGAAACCATACTCCCAAAGCATCACCGACTTGATATTGCAACCCTGAACCACTCAGGTCAATTTCGATATGCTCAACATCTTTAGAGGAATTTCTTCCAGTGATTTTTTGACGCACATTTAAAGTTGCCGTGAAAGGATGTTCTTTGGTATAGGCTACAGCGTCAGCTGGGCTGTCATTAGCTGTTGCTGCTTCACTTCGATTTGACACTTCACTTACATCTCCTGCCTCTTTGAGAGCCAAGAAATGTTGTTGTGCTTGAGCTATCCATGCCTGTGACAACTCCTGATAGTCTACGTCACAGGTACCAACATCAAATAAGCGCTTGGCTCCTAGCTCAGCCAATCGTTTATCAAAATCTTTGGCCGCTTGACAGAAATTAGGATAAGAACTATCTCCTAAACCCAACACAGCAAATGATAATCCAGATAAATCCGGGGCTTTTTTACCAAATAAGAAACGATGCAAGTTTAAAGCCTCTTCAGGGGGCTCTCCATCTCCCTGAGTAGATGTTACTAACAATACAATGCTCTCTTGTGTCATTTGTTTAGCTTTATAGTCAGCTGCTGCAATAAGCTGAACTTCTGCCACAGTATCAAGCTGTGCTTTTAATTGTTCGGCCACTTTCCGGGCATTGCCTGTTTGTGAAGCAGAAATAATCTTAATACGAATAGGTACTGCTGCAGGGGTTGGCATTATGCTAGGAGCCACATCTCCAGTAATATTAGGCTCATGGCGAGAAACTCCATTACCATTTACCCCCGATACTGCATCCACTTTAGCCCAGCAATACCCTGATAACCAGGCAAGTTGGACTGGATTTAAATGACTTAGCTGTTGTGCTAACTCAGCAGAAATAGGTGTTCCTATAGAAACCCCTGATGCAGTTGAGGTTTGAGCCTGTGTTGAAATTGGCATCCCCACTCCAGAATTTACTTGTGTTCCAGAATTTACTAACACTGTTTTTCTCCTATTCTGCTGCCAAAATCATACCTGCTGCTACAGTATGGTAAGTCACCTCATCAATGAGGATAAAGGAACCTGTAGCAATATTTTCCTGATAGGTTGTTGCCAAAATGGGTTTTTGTAAACTAATCTGCACTTGTCCCAAATCATTTAATTGGAAGCTCTCTCCACTTTGATGTTTACTTAGGGTTTTTACATCTAACAAGTAGTCAATCGCTTTGATACGTGCAAAGACATTTTGTGTTGTATGTTTCAGTAGATATTTACGGGCCAAGTTTAATGGGCGTTGGTCAAACCAGCATAGTGTGGCACTTAATTGCTTTTGTGCTTGACGAGGACTGGTTGCAAAAATCAACGTATCACCACGCGAAATATCAATATCATCTGTTAAACATAGGGTGATTTGCTCGCCAGCACTTGCCTGTTCTACTTGGGCATCAGGTGAAAATATAGCGGCTACTACGGACTCCTGACCCGATGGTTCAACGCGAACCTTATCCCCTACTGCAATACTTCCTGCTTCAATTTTTCCCTGATAACCACGAAAATCATCTTGTTTATCACTATCTAAACGCAATACATATTGCACAGGGAAATGAAACGCTTCTTTGTTTAATGCAATATCTTTATGAATAGGTAGATTTTCTAAGATACCCAGCAAAGGGGCGCCAGTATACCAGGGCGTATTTTCACTTTTATATACTACGTTATCGCCCTTTAATGCAGAAATTGGTACAAAATAAAGGTCTGCACGAATATCTAATTGTTCACTAAGTAATCTATAGGCAGCCTCAATCGCTTCAAACTTCTCTTGTTCAAAGCCAAGTAAATCCATTTTATTTACTGCTACGATAATATGAGGACAGGCTAGATGACGCAAAATTGCTGAATGACGCTTAGTTTGTGGCAACAAATTAAGTGGCTTTTGTGTAAAGTCAAGCTGACTTGCATCGACCAACACGACCGCTGCATCTGCCGTAGAAGCCCCTGTCACCATATTGCGCGTATACTGTTCATGTCCTGGAGTATCGGCAATGATAAATTTACGCTTGGCAGTAGAGAAATAGCGATAAGCAACATCAATAGTAATCCCTTGCTCACGCTCTGCTGCTAAGCCATCCGTCAAGATTGAAAAATCAATTTCTTCAGAATTATTCTTCGTAATATGTGAAATCTGATCGCTTAACAAAGCCTTGCTATCATAAAGCAAACGCCCAATCAGCGTACTTTTACCATCATCAACACTACCAGCAGTAATAAATCGTAGTGGTGCATATTGATTAATTGTCATATGTTATTTCCTTATTCCTATCACCATGTTGCCCTACTTCATGGTGCTAATACATTGTCATTTTGAGTTAGAAATACCCTTGTTTCTTACGTTGTTCCATCGCTGCTTCGCTGACCTGATCATCCAAACGTGTCGCACTACGCTCAGAAATATCAGTCACTGCCGTTTCTTCAATAATGTCAAACGGTGTTGATGCCGTACTTGCAACAGGACAAGTACAACTAATGTCCCCAACAGTGCGAAAACGGACAGAGACAATTTCACTTTGTTCAAAGGCTTTTTTAGGTGTCAATGGAGTAACAGGCACAAGCAATCCTTTACGACGCACTACCTCACGCTGATGGGCATAGTAAATACTTGGCAGTTCTAGATTTTCACGTGCGATATACTGCCAAACATCTAATTCTGTCCAGTTGGAAATGGGAAAAACACGAATATTCTCACCTTGATGCAGTTTAGCGTTATAAAGCGACCATAATTCAGGGCGTTGATTTTTCGGATCCCACTGTCCAAACTCATCGCGAAATGAGAAAATACGCTCCTTGGCTCGTGCTTTTTCTTCATCACGACGTGCCCCACCCATCAAGGCATCAAATCCATTTTCTTCAATCGTTTCTAACAAAGTCACTGCTTGTGCCGCATTACGAGAATCCGTTTCCTTTCGCAATACCACAGAACCTCGTGAAATTGAAGACTCAACAGACCCCACCACAAGCTGTGCACCTAGTTTTGCCACTTGTTCATCACGAAAGGCAATGACCTCAGGATAGTTGTGTCCTGTGTCAATATGCACAAGGGGAAAAGGCAATGGCGACTGGCGACCGGCAATGTGAAAGGCCTTACGTGCTAAAGCGAGTAGCACCACAGAATCCTTGCCTCCTGAAAACAGCAAGGCAGGATTATGGCATTCTGCTACCACTTCACGAATAATATAAATGGACTCTGCTTCTAGCCAGTCTAAGTGTTGATTTTGTAGGGTATTTTGTTGCATGTTTTTTCCTATATTCTGTTGATCTTTTCGCTGTATATTGATTTATCGCAAGGTGTTCTGAGGTCTACTGCTAAGCATTGCTTTCATCCTTCTGCTAGCCCACCTAGGACTTGTGTTCACCACATCATGTCTTAGCCAGTTTTTCGCTATGCTGTTGCCTGCAAATTGGTCTGATGTAATCCACATTCTTTACTATCCTGAGACTCCCACCACCAGCGCCCAGCACGTATGTTTTCACCTTGTTTGACAGGGCGGGTACAGGGCTCACAGCCAATGCTAGGGTAACCTTGGCGATAAAGCTGATTAAATGGCAGTTGATGGTGTTGAATATATGCCCACACTTCCTCTTCTGACCAATCAAAAATTGGATTAAATTTCGCAATATTGCGCTGTTTATCCCACTCTTCAAAAGGCAATGCTTGGCGTGTCACGGATTGTGATTGTCGTTGCCCTGTCAACCATGCATCTGCTTGTGCTAAGGCTTTGTTCAGTGGCTCAACTTTCCGAATATGACAACATTGTTTGCGTAAGTCCACACTTTCGTAAAAGGCTGTCTTACCGTACTGTTGCACATAATCCTCCACTTTCTGTGTATCTGCATAACAATGCTCAATGGGAGTATCTGGATAAAATTGTGCAAGCCTCTCTAAAAAAGCATAGGTTTCCGGGTTCAATAAACTGGTATCCAATGTAAAAATAGAAATAGGAGATTGCGTATGCACAACTCTATCCATAATCACCATATCTTCTACAGCCAAGCTATGGGCTAAACGTACTTGCTGATGTTTGGAGGTAATGGCTTGCAAACGCTCATCTAGCTGAGTTACTTTTGCCTTCAGTGTTTGTACGTCCACCCGACTAATAGCAGGGATGGTCCAAAAAACGGGTCTGATAATGGTCATTTTTTTCCTTTTCTCTAAACTAGCCTTATGCTGTCACCCAACAGCATCAACTTTTCCTAATCATCAATGAGTTATCTGCTAAGCCGCTTTCCTACAGGACATTTCCTCATCGACCAAAACATCAACAGTTTTTTCTAAAAGCAAAGACGTTTCTACATGGATAGCCTCTTCACCAAACCAATGTAAATTTTGCTGCAAAGCAACCACATCACCAATGACCAACAAGGCAGGCTTTTCCGCTAGCTCTGCTAATTGAGTAAGGTTTTGCAGGGTGCCGATATGGATTTGTTGATTCTCTGATGTGCCTCGACTAATAACAGCTACAGGGGTATGAGCATCACGTCCACCACGTAGTAATTGCTGTTGGATTTCCTCTGACTTTAAAACACCCATATAAACAACTAAAGTATGATGAGAGTTAGCTAATGCTGCCCAATCTAGAGGTTGACCTTTAGCCTGTAGATGACCTGTAATAAACGTTACACTTTGAGCATAATCACGGTGTGTCAATGGAATCCCTGCATATGCTGTCACACCCACTGCTGCGGTAATCCCTGGCACCACACTAAAAGGAATTCCTTCTGCTTTCAAAGCCTGCAATTCTTCTCCACCACGTCCAAATACAAAGGGATCCCCACCTTTTAAACGCACTACACGCTTGCCTTGCAAAGCATGTTGGATTAATAATTGGTTGATTTGCTGTTGACTAATACTTGTTTGTTGTGCTCGCTTGCCAACAAGTACTTTATCTGCATCACGGCGAGTCAACGCCAAAATTTCCTCTGACACTAGGGCATCATAAAGAATGACATCAGCACGTTGAATCGCCTGTAGACCTTTAAGAGTCAATAAACCAGCATCACCAGGACCAGCGCCAACAAGAACCACCTCCCCCATGGCTCGCAATGTGCTTGGAGCATTCTGAGAAATATCCTTGGTATTGGCTACAAAATGTTGAGCAGCTTTCTTTAGCTCTTTTTCCAAAAACACTTCTGCTTGCTGGATATGTCGCTGCTCACTTAAACGTTGAAATGTCGTATTTTCGAATAGACTTTCCCAGAAGTAACGTCTTTGACGAATATTGGATAAATGCCCCTTTACCTGACTACGCCAACGACCTGCAAGCTGTGCCATAGTAGCAAGATGCTGAGGCAAAATCGCCTCTAATTTTTCTCTTAACAGACGTGCCAATACTGGGGCTTTGCCTGCACTAGAAATGGCAATTTGCACAGGGCTGCGGTCAATGATAGAAGGAAAGATAAAAGAGCATTGGGTTTGGTTATCGACAGTATTGACCCATAAGTTTTTGCTCTTTGCCTGCTCAAAAACTTGCTGATTTAATGCACTATCATCAGTTGCTGTAACGACCAAAGCCACATCTTCGAGATGGTTAGGAGTGAATTGCCGAGCAAGCCATGTAATCTCTCCTGCTTGCCATAATTGAGCCAGTTCGCTAATTAATTCTTGTGCAACTACACGTACCTGTGCTCCTGCTTCACGTAGTAAAGCGATTTTGCGTTGAGCAATATGCCCACCCCCAACAACAAGCACAGTTTTTTGTTGTAAATCAACAAAAATTGGTAAATATTGCATATTATCTTTCCTTTATAAATCGTCTTTATTGTTATACGATAAATGCAATATTTACTAAAAATATTAAAAAATTATCTTGTTATGATTTGCTGTTATATTAATGAAAAAAATCTATAAGCGATTGTTATTGATGAGAAAAATATAAAAAGGCTAGCTAAATATTAGTAATAACCTTATGGTATTTATTTAGCTAGCCTGATAATTTGTTGTTATTTAGTTCTTCTTTTCCAACACTTCTAGCATATCATCCCGTTTCATTTCACGGGCAACATCAATAGCATTCTTATTTTTCTGATTAATGGCTTTGGGGTCGGCACCGGCAGCTAACAGAGTCTTAACAGTATCAAGATTACCGGATGTCACAGCAACAATCAGCGAAGAGTTGCCATCGTCGGAAGGAGCATTAGGTGAGGCACCTTGGCTAAGCAGATACTCTACCATCTGGGTTTGCCCTTTAGATGCTGCATAATGCAAAGGCGACCAACCAAGACGATTGACCTTGGCTCCACGAGCAATAAGGGCTTTGGCCAAGTCGACATTACCGATAATCGCAGCATACATCAGCGGAGTTTCATCATAGCGATTTGCCAAATTGACATCTACTTGAGGATTTTGGGCTAATGCCATATATACACGGGGAGAGTTTTGACGAATAGCATATATGATAGCAGGATGGCCTTGAGAGCCAATTTCATTGGGGTCTTGCCCCTCTGCTATATCCTGTGCAACCGAGTCAACACGGTCGTTTTTGACATCGTTCCACCAGTCCCCTGCCATAGCAGTTTGAGTGTATAAGGCGATTAAAGCCACTAATAAGTGTTTTCTCATCTCTACTCCTTAAAGGTTTTGGGGTATTATACCGTGTTTCCCCTCTCCTCCATAACCTATTACCCTTGACTTACTTTACTAAACAAACGATAAAAATTATCGCTAGTTGCCTTTCCTACCTCTGCAAGTGTTAAACCACGTAATTCAGCAATTTTTTCTGCGACATGCATAACCTTAGATGGATCATTGCGCTTGCCACGATAAGGAACTGGTGCAAGATAAGGAGAATCAGTTTCAATCAACAAACGATCTAGCGGTACATATGTTGCTACTTCTTGTACTTGTTGGGCATTTTTAAAGGTTACAATACCTGACATAGAAATATAAAACCCTAAATCCAATGCTTGCTGAGCAACTTCCTTGGTTTCTGTAAAACAGTGCATGACACCTCCACAACGCTCTGCCCTCTCCTCTCGCATTACACGAATAGTATCTTCACTCGCATTACGAGTATGAATAATCAAAGGGAGTTGTGCCTGAATAGCTGCACGGATATGAGTACGGAAACGCTCTCTTTGCCACTCCAATGGTTCAACCAAGCGATAATAATCTAACCCTGTCTCACCTATTGCTACGACTTTAGGGTGCTGGGTAAGTCTCACAAGCTCTTCTACACTAGGCTCTGGTGTATCTTCATAGTCTGGATGAACTCCTACCGAAGCACTCAGTTGTGGGTAGGTTGCCACTATTTCCATGATTCCTGGCCAGTCTGGCATATTCACACTCACACATAAAGCATGACGAACTTGGTTTTGTTGCATATTGGCAAGAATGTTGGGAAGGTCTTCTTTTAGCTCAGGAAAATCTAAATGACAGTGGGAATCAATAAACATTTTAAAATCTCTCTTTTGATGCAGTAAAGGTGGGTTTTCTGCAAATAGAAGCCAGCGAAAAACAATGAGAATTCAGTCTAGAAGACTACTAGACATAGCAATCAGTCCCCCACTAGCTATGCCCCCCTCACACAATTTAGACTCACTCTCTGTAATGTTGCATGGATAAATAACTTTGCATTCAGAGGATGATTAGCTAGTTTTTGCTGATCTAACAAATACGAATTTAGTTGGCTCACTTTGACTTGGGATGATCGTGCTGCTATTGCCTTGTAGGAGTCCGCTAAAGTAGGGAAAAACCTTGGTGCTAAACCATGTTGACACAAATTTAAGTCCACAATAAAGCATTGCAAACTACGCAACCAATCGCCCTTGGGCAACTTTTCCAAACGTCCAACAAAATCATCCATATCGGGCAGTTGTGCTTGTGCTAAAGCCTGTACAAAATCCCCTAACCAATAACTCAAAGGCTCTACAGGAGACTCACTTTGTTCCAATGCCTTAAGTGGAGCCCCAGAACTAGCAGCCAGCCAAATATCTGCATGCTCTACCCCTTTTTCTCGTAGCCAAGCAAGACTTTGCTCTGTATCAGGGATAGGTAAAGGCAAACGGCGACACCGCGACAAAATAGTAGGTAAAACTTTCTGCTGTGCATGAGTAAAAATCAAGAAAACAGTGTCTTTTGCAGGCTCTTCAAGAATTTTAAGTAAGGCATTTGAAGATGCTGTGTTAAAACTTTCTGCCGGCCCCATGACAATCAGCCTATAGCCTCCCCGCAAGGTACTGACTGTCATAAACTCTTCTAGCTGACGTACTTGCTCAATGCGAATTTCATTGGATAATTTCGTATCCTCATCACTTTCTGCTAAAGAGCTATCCTCATCTGTTAACCCCAATGTTTCTCGTAGTGCATCGGGTAGCACAAGACGATAATCAAGATGATTGCCTAAATCCATCCAATGACAAGACTGACAATGTCCACAAGCTAGCCCATGTTGAGGATTCTCGCAGAGCAAGGCTTTAGCTGCAGCAATACAAAAATTCAGCTTACCTATCCCCTCTTGTCCATGAATCAACCATGCATGGGCAAAACGCTCGCGGTGGGAGAGCCACTGTTGGGCAATATCCTTCTGCCAAGGAAAAAAAGTAGTGGGTCGGGTAATACTAGAAGAATTCATTCAAGATACTCAATAGATTTTTTGAAAAAGTATACCACCAAACCCTGTTTAATAGCCAAGCCTGCATCAGCAACACTAGCAATAACGCTATCTCAAGCAAAATAGCTTTTGATTAACCACTTGCTGCAAAAAGGTACGAATATCAGGTATTGTCTGAGTTGAATCTACTACCACCACCCGTTCTGGGTGCTGCTTGGCCTGTGCTAAGTAAGTCTCTCGTACACGTATAAAAAAGGACGCTTCCTCTTTTTCAAAACGATCCATCACCCGAGTTGCAGACAAACGCTCGCGAGCCACTTCAAGAGGCACATCGAATAACAGCGTTAAGTCTGGTTGTATATCCCCATGAATCCATTGAGCCAACTGCAAAATACGTTCGATAGGATAACCTCGCCCGCCCCCTTGGTAAGCAAGTGTCGAATCAGTAAAACGATCACTAATAACCACTTTGCCCTCTGCCAGTGCAGGTTTTACAACTTGAGAAAGACTTTCTTGGCGAGCAGCAAACATTAGCAAAACTTCCGAAGTCTGTGTCATAGAGTCATGCAAAAGCAAGTCGCGCAGTTTTTCCCCCAAGTCTGTGCCACCAGGTTCACGGGTCAATACCACCTCACGCCCCTGTTGCTTAAAATAGTCCACTAACCATTCTGTATGCGAGCTTTTTCCCGCTCCGTCAACACCTTCTAGGGTGATAAATAAACCATTATTGCTCATTGTATGCTCTTTAATAAGTACTGGAGAATCTTGCTAAAAAATCATTGTATCAAGTTGGCGTATTGAGATTACATCGTCAATGCCTTGCTTTGGCGACCCATTCACGCAATTTCTCCACCCAATCTTACTGTCCTTTCTTTAAAATAAACTTTTGCACATTGCGATTGTGCTGATTCAGGTTCTCAGCAAATTCACTAGTCCCATCACCGCGAGAAACAAAATAGTAAAATTTATGCTCATCAGGATGTAACGTTGCTTGTAGTGCTAATAGCCCAGGACTGGCAATCGGTGTAGGAGGTAAACCATTACGGGTATAAGTATTCCATGGAGTATCTGTCTGCAAATCCACCTTGCGGATACGGCCCTGATATTTATCTCCCATGCCATAAATTACGGTAGGGTCAGTCTGCAAAGGCATATTTGCACGCAAACGGTTAATAAACACCCCAGCAATTTTTGCCCTATCCTCCCCATGTCCCGTTTCTTTTTCGACAATAGAGGCAAGAATAAGGGCTTCATAAGGAGATTTCAGAGGCAACCCCTCGGCACGCTTATCCCAATAGTTCAGTAGACGTTTATGCCCTTCTTCATAGGCACGACGAATAATATCAAAATCAGTATCACCAGGGGCAAACACATAAGTATCAGGAAATAATAATCCCTCCAAAGAGTGATGCTCATTCAGTTCCTCTGGAACACCCAGTTTACTCATCAGTTCAGTGTCACTCATATCACCCAATGTCTGCTTTATATCGGGATGTTTAGCAATTGCTTGACGGATTTGCTTATAGCTCCATCCCTCTACAAAAAGCACTGACCGACGACTAAAATCACCGTTACTCATCATATTAAGAATATCTAGTGCCGTCTGCCCTTGTTTAATTTCATAAGCACCAGCCTTGATTTGGGTGGCTTGACCAGTATAGCGGGCATAAAGTGTAAAAATTAAAGGTTCTACATCAATATGTTGTTGTTCTAATAGATTGGCTACCGCTTTAACTGAACTGCCTCGTGGAATATCAATATCCACACGGTCTGAAACTAAAGAAACTGGCGTGGTTTGCCAGTGGTGCAACTTATATACCGCTGCACCTACAGCACCTCCAATAATGGCGATGAAAACAAAAAAAACTGACCAAAAACGTTTACTTTTAAGAAAACTCAATGTTGACATCCCTCTTATTTATCAACTGTATGCAGAATATAATGAATCATCACTACTTATCGCTACTAGCTAAATAATCACTACTAGCCAAACCACTCACTTGTAAAAAATAAGTAAACCTTGTTTATCCAATTATCAAACTGTTGGGCTAGAATAATCCTCATTTTAACAGTGTTTTGGTTTTATTTGAGCGTATTTTGGCGTACCATAATGGCTAACACTAGTACAAGTATTTCAGAGGATTTTACAATGGCACAATACGCTGATTTGGATGATTTTGCATTACTGTGTTTTGAAGGGGAAGACACCTTAACTTTTTTGCAAGGGCAACTCAGCCAAGATATGCGTTTAGTTAAGGGAGATACTGCTTTATTAGCCAGTTACTCTAACCCCAAAGGACGTGTTTTTGCTACTTTCTTATTCTGGCAAGATACTCAGGTAGATAGCACCTACTATGCTCTAGTACGCAAAGATATTGCTACATTTTTACAAAAACGCCTGCGCATGTTTGTACTGCGTGCTAAAGTGACTATCAGTATTGCCTCTGCACA
Organism: Pelistega europaea; assembly: GCF_013133775.1. GTDB lineage: Bacteria > Pseudomonadota > Gammaproteobacteria > Burkholderiales > Burkholderiaceae_B > Taylorella > Taylorella europaea. Next base: position 123,038 of record NZ_JABGBO010000002.1, read on the forward strand.
TATTCGTGGGTTATGGGATACTAAGGCATTGAATCTTTTTACCAATGATGAAATCAGCCATGCTATAAACCGTTTTAAAGTATATGCTAGAGGCAATAACAGCGTGCTAATTAGCTATCCTACACTCCCCGATGTTTATCGGGCATTGTATATTACGATAGTGGATAGTACAGATGATGCGGTAGAAAATGACACTGTCGTTGATTTATCTACTTACCAAACCAGCTCAGCATCTATCTGGGCTACACAGGACATATTGGCAGCAATCCCCTGGATTGGAGAGCAAACCAAAGAAGTCTTTGTAGCCCAAAGTATTAATTTAGATGCCATTGGTGCAATTAACTTTAAAAAAGGTTGTTATCCAGGTCAAGAAGTAATTGCACGTAGCCATTATCTAGGGTCATTAAAGCGTCGTAGCCTCATTGGCATCATTGAGCATGGAAACCCTGTCGATACTCACACACTCCTAGGTTCTGATATTATGCAGGGGGATACCCCTGTCGGTCAGGTAGTCAACGCGAGTTCTGCAGATGGTAAGACTTATCTACTATTTGAAGTTCAACTCAACGCCCTTGAGCAGGGAGAGTTGGCACTGGCACTTGTACCTGATGTATCTATCAAGGTGCAACCAGTGCCTTATCCTTTAGAAAAACCAGAATAAACTCAATAAAGGGCTTCACCAATAATTACACTAGCTATTAGCCCAAATCTGCCAATGGGTGGGCAACACCTTCTGGCATAGGATCTTCATAGAAGTAGTCCAACTGTTCACGGCTCACATCCGCTACAGAAGACGGGTTCCATTGGGGATTTTTATCTTTGTCTATCAACAAAGCACGAATCCCCTCCTGAAACTGGCCTAGACATGCACTATGCACTGCTGCATTAAACTCTAACCGGAAAATATCTGCCAAGGATAGATGCTTGGTTTTATCTAATAAGTCCATTGCTAGGGCAAAAGAAATAGGAGCTCCTTTTAGCATTGTTTTTGCTGCACGTGCTAGCCATTCATCTTCATGATTAGCCAACTTAGCATAGACTTCATATTGTTTGACTTTGTCGGTATGTCTTGACAAAGCATTAATCTGTGCATAATGCGTCTCTACCGGACCAGTAGAGGTTAATGAAGTCCCTACATGGTCTACAAGAACCTGATGAATTAATTCATCATTCACTGTACGTTGTGATGGGGCACTCCATGCTTGTTGTTGAAGCTGTACCAGTACCGTCTCCCAACTAGCACGGTCAATATAGTAATCAGCCATTCCAAGAAATAAAGCATCTTTAGCTCCAACTTGAGCACCTGTCGCAGCAAGGAATTTCCCTGTCTTGCCAGGAAGACGATTAAGTAACCAGCTCCCCCCTACATCAGGAAATAAGCCAATGCTAATCTCAGGCATAGCCATACGTGTAGTTTCAGTAACCACTCGATGACTAGCCCCCATCATTAGACCCATACCTCCACCCATTACAATACCATCACCATAGCAAATCACAGGCTTGGTATAAGAGTGAATGTGGTAATCCAGACGATACTCATGCTCAAAGAAGTCTCGTGCTGCTCGATTAGCCCAAGGCTCTTTAGTCTGATTCTCTAACATTGATTTATATAAGGCATGCAAATCCCCCCCTGCACAGAACGCCTTATCACCAGCCCCTCGCAAAACCACTGCAACTACAGATTGGTCCTGTTCCCAACGGTTCATTTGCTGCTGCAACAAGGTTGCCATCTCCAGAGAAAAACCATTAAGTACTTGAGGTTGATTGAGAGTAGCTATGCCAATGGTGAAGCCATTCGTGGTATTAATGGTATCGAATAAGACGACTGAGCTCATCATGTCTCCTTGTAAGCGTTGTAATGTAAATACGTTGTTATAGCGTATTTCTGCCACTACTGTCTATCCTGTTTTGTACCTATTCTGTCACATATGCTCCAAGGGGTTATCCGTTATGCACATCAACAACAATCTTCTTTGCTCTATCTGGTTTAAGGTGCTTTTTCTTTAGAATGCCTGCCTGACGATGCTGGGCACGACGCTTACGAGACTCCTTGGGGTCAAAAGATAGTTTCCTACACAACTCAATGCGATCATTAGAAGACAATACTGTATTAAGGGTAGCTTTTTGTCCAAAAATACCTATACCCAGCGAGTTAAAATCCTGTGATGGAAATGCTTGTGCAATACCACTTTGTTCAATCGCCATTTTTACCGTACTACCCACTGGTAAATATAGCGACTTTTGCCATATTTGTGTAGATGTGTGAGCATAGAAAAGCTGAACAGTAATGGGCTGAGCAGTAGTATTCATAGCATTAGTATCAAAAACAAATCAGGAGGGTATTTTCCAACTATAAGATTTTCATCTTAGGTTAATTGCACCTGCAACAAGGTTTCCATTTAAAGAGGTAAAGCATCTCACGACAAAGACTTATATCAACGATAAATCGCCTTAGCACGCTGGGTAAAAGAATCAATAAAGCTGTTAGCGATACGATTAAACACTGGACCAATGACTAATGCCAAAGCACGATTACTAAAATCATAGTCTAGTGTGAATACTACCTTACAGGCTTTTTCATCTAGCTTAATAAATTCCCAGGTGCCATGCAAAGAAGAAAAAGGACCATCCACTAGTTGTAAAGTAATTTTATGGGGATAATGATGTGTATTGCGCGTGGTAAAAGTCTGAGTTAGTTTAGCAAAACTAATAGTCACTGACCCCACTAATCCTTGCTCTGTGCGTTCTTTAATCTGAGCGCCACCGCACCAAGGCATAAACTCCGGGTATTTATCCACAGCGGCAACCAAATCAAACATCTGTTCTGCTGAATAAGGCACCAGTACCGAACGTTTAACCGTTTGCATTGTATCCTTTCTAAGCTGAATAATAATAAATAAGTTCTAGGTGATAAATTTATTTATGCCTAGAACACCCAGTTGAATCGCTTGTCATTGTAAAGCATTATATGGATAAACTTGGTATTTTCAAAACAATGTGCGGAATAAATTCACTCATACTGCTTATTAGTCAACAACAATCCCACTTTATTTAATTTAAAGCCTATTGTTTTTCATAATACGCTCTTTTTCTCGCTGCCAATCACGCTCTTTGGCAGTATCGCGCTTATCATGAAGTTTCTTGCCCTTGCCAAGGCCAAATTCTAGCTTAATTTTACCGTGTTTGTAATGAAGATTAAGCGGCACTAAAGTATAACCACGGATTTCCACCTTGCCGATAAGGCGGTTAATCTCTTGGCGGTGCATAAGCAATTTTCGTGTACGAGTGGCATTAGGGTGAATATGGGTAGATGCTGTCGCTAAAGGGCTAACATGCATATTTAGCACAAAAAGCTCTCCATCACGCACAATTACATAGCTCTCACCGAGTTGTACCTTGCCCGCACGGATAGACTTCACTTCCCAGCCCTCAAGAACAAGTCCCGCCTCAAACCGGTCTTCGATGAAATAGTTATGATGGGCTTTTCTGTTTTCTGTAATACTCATAATTTCTTCTAATAATTGTTAGTAAGCTAGTATTATACATGAACCGCCAACAATTCCCACTTATGTATAACAGACTAATTAACGGCTAATTATCTTGTATCAAGAAATCATCCTAGCAACAACGCATCATCCTCAATTTGCTCACCGCGCACTTTTTCAAACATATGCAATAAATCATGCACAGTCATATTTCTGCGCTCATCTCCGCTTACATCTAGCACAATATTGCCCTGATGCAACATCACAGTCCGCTCACCAACCTCTAATGCCTGCTTCATACTATGGGTTACCATCATGGTTGTGAGCTTCTTCTCACTCACAATCTTTGCGGTCAACTGCAATACAAAGTCTGCTGTACGAGGGTCTAATGCAGCAGTATGCTCATCAAGCAAAAGAATTTTAGATGGTTGTAATGCTGCCATCAATAGGCTGACTGCTTGTCGTTGTCCGCCAGACAATAGACCAATACGGTCCGTCAGACGGTTTTCTAGACCTAAACCTAGAATACTTAAGCGCTCACGAAACAGCTCACGCATTTCTGCTTTTACGGAAGAACGCAAACCTCGACGCGTACCTCGTTGATACGCCAATGCCATGTTCTCTTCGATGGTCAAATCCTCACAAGTTCCAGCCATAGGATCTTGGAATACACGTGCCACCTTATTGGCACGCTGCCAACTGCGTTTACGAGTCACATCCTCATCATCGACATAAATATGCCCCTCATCGACGAGAATCTCACCAGCGATTGCATTAAGAAAAGTCGATTTTCCAGCTCCATTAGAGCCAATCACCGTTACAAACTGCCCTTCTGGAATTTGCAGAGAAATCCCTTGCAGGGCACGAGTTTCAATAGGAGTTTTCTTGTTGAAAGTGATAAAGAGTTTTTCTGCTTTTAACATACCGCACCTATTTCTTGAGCTTTTGTTTAAGTTTAGGCAAGATTAAGGCAACTGTCACTAGCAAAGCAGTGACTAAGTTGAGGTCTTGTGCTTTTAAACCAATAAAATCACTATTGAGTGCCAAGGCGATAAAGAAACGATAAAGAATCGCACCAATCACAACAGACAGAGTGATATACACAAAACGGCGTGCGGTAATGATACTCTGACCTACAATCACAGCAGCCAAACCAATAACGATGGTACCAATACCCATAGAAATATCAGCACCACCTTGTGATTGAACAAATAATGCACCACCCAAACCAACGAGTGCATTTGATAATGCCATACCAAGCATCACCATATAATCAGTAGAAATACCCTGGGCACGAGCCATGCGTAGGTTAGAACCTGTAGAGCGCATTGCTAGACCAGTCTCGGTGGAGAAGAACCAATCCATTAATAACTTCACCACAACTACCACAATTAGCAAAAGTACTGGTCGCCAAACAAAATCACCCATAGATGCAGGTTGTGTCAGACTAAACACAGTATCACTGACAATCAATGGAATATTAGGACCATCCATGATGCGTAAGTTAATTGAGTAGAGTGCTGTCATCATTAGGATAGAGGCCAATAAATCCATAATACCAAGTTTGACATTGAGCCAGCCTGTCACCATACCTGCAAAACCGCACACTAGCATGGCAACAAGACAGGCCAAGAATGGGTCTAGGCCTTGACTAATCATCAATGCAGCTACCGCCCCACCCGTGGCAAATGTACCATCCACGGTTAAGTCAGGAAACCGCAACACTTTAAAAGAAATAAAGACCCCTAACGCTACCAAGCTGTAAATAAATCCCAGCTCTAACGCCCCTAATGATGCAAATAACGACATATACTATTGATTCAACGTGTTGTAAAAATGATTATTCAAAAACTTTTTCTGCTGTTTTAACCAAATCATCACTCAAAGTCACGCCTTGCTCTTTAGCTGCCTTTTTGTTTAAGAATAACGATAAGTTCTTGGAAGTCTCAAATGGTATAGCACCAGCTTTTTCTCCTTTTAGGATACGAGTCACTAATGCACCAGATTGCTCACCCAAGTTAAAGTAGTTAAGACCCAATGCTGCTATTGCACCACGTTTAACACTATCGGTATCTGAAGCAATTAATGGGATATCCGCTTCATTACCTACTTTTACAAGTGCTTCATAAGAAGAAACAACGTTATTGTCGGTAGTGGTATAAATAGCATCTACTTTGCCAATTAAACTACGTGCAGCAGAGCTCACATCAACAGAACGAGGAGCAGAAGCCTCGACCAAGGTAATGTTTTGCTTAGCAAGCATCTCTTTAAGTTGTTTAACAACAACCGCAGAGTTAGCTTCACCTGGATTATACACAACACCTACACGTTTTACATTAGGTACGACTTTCTTGATTAATTCAATTTGAGGTTCAAGCTCTAATACATCAGACACACCAGTCACGTTAGTACCAGAGGCTTCCTTGCTTTTAACAAGCTGTGCTGCTACTGGGTCAGTAATCGCTGCAAACACAACGGGAATAGTCTTGGTTGCTGCAACAACAGCCTGTGCTGATGGTGTCGCAATAGCTACGATGGCATCAGGCTTTTCACCAATAAATTGGCGTGCAATTTGAGCTGCTGTTGCTGTATTACCTTGTGCACTTTGGTATTTTACTTTAAGGTTTTTACCTTCAACAAAGCCATCATTGGCAAGTTGTTTAATCACCCCATCACGCACTGCATCAAGCGCAGGATGCTCAACAATTGCGGTGATAGCTACAAACTTATCTTGGGCAAGAGCAGCACTCGCTGCACTCATTCCTAGAACTAACGCCAATGCTGACACTTTAAATTTTTTAAGCAACATAACTGCTCCTTTCTATCTATATAAAAAAATCGTCACCTAAAACACTCCAAACATCTATCTCTAAAAAATACCTGTTTGGGCTATTTCAAATCCCTTGTAAGTCTAACTAAATTTAAACTACTAACACATTAGGGGAAACCTTAGCTTTACGAGCATTTTTCTCCATTTGTGGAATAAGCATCTGAGCCATACTAACCGCTTCAAGCTCACTATGCCTTTCAACTACTCTTGCCCGTTTGAGTAGCTCTTCTTGCTCAACAGCTAATATCGGTCCCTTAAAGGCAAGGACGATACGGTTACCGTCTTCTGTTTCATCAAAAGCCAACACGCGTTGTTGAAAAGCCTGCTTAATATGGCGCAAGTTTTTACGATAACTTGGGTGATGTCCAAATAAGTTTACTACCAAGATACCACAATTATCCAATACTCGGTAACAGTTTTCATAAAATTCTAGAGAATCAGCTACAGGCCCTTGTGCAGTGTAGTCATACAAATCCACCAACAACACCTGAGACGCACCATGATTGTGCATATCTACCACCCAGTCCTGCGCATCCGCATGTGTAATTGCAAGACGTTTATGCGAACGCGGCAATTTGAAATATTGTTGACAAAACGCCGTCACTGCAGGATTCCACTCTACACAATGGATATGCGCCTTTGTGTGACGTAAGCAATAACGTGCCAATGACCCAGCACCCAGCCCTAACATATCAATCCGTTTGACGGAAGTGGTACTCAAAAATAATAACCACCCCATCATTTGGCGAGTGTATAGAAAAACCAAACTAGATGGATTAGACACTTGCATTGCCCCTTGTATCCACGGACTATCAAAATGCAAACAACGCACCCCATCCATTTCAGACAGGGTGGGCATATCACGTTCTGCATCTGGAGCTGTTTTCCGCATCTTTCTAGACTCTCTCGAAGATTGCTGCAATACCTTGGCCTCCACCAATGCACATTGTAACCAGTGCATAGCGGCCTTGAATACGATGTAATTCATAAAGTGCTTTAGTTGTAATAATCGCTCCTGTTGCCCCTACTGGATGACCTAAACTCACCCCACTACCATTGGGATTGACTTTGGCAGGGTCAAAGCCGAGTTCTTTAGCGACTGCAAGTGCTTGAGCCGCAAATGCCTCATTGGACTCGATTACGTCCATATCTTGTACCGTCAAACCAGCTTTTTTCAAAGCTAGACGAGTTGCTGGCACAGGACCAATACCCATAATACTAGGCTCTACCCCAGCATGAGCATAAGCAACTAAACGAGCTAGGGGCTTAACATCACGCTCTTTTACCGCCTTGCCACTCATAAGTACTAAAGCACCAGCTCCGTCATTAATGCCAGAAGCATTACCTGAGGTGACCGTACCATTTTCCTTGAGGAAAACAGGTTTCAGTTTAGCTAACCCTGCTAGGGAAATATCACGGCGTGGGTGTTCATCTGTATCAAATACCACTTCCCCTTTGCGTGTCTTTAATACCATAGGAACAATTTGCTCTCTGAAATACCCCTTATCAATGGCGTTTAAAGCACGTACATGGGACTCATAAGCAAGCTGATCCTGCTCTTCACGGGAGATATGAAATTGGCAGGCGACATTTTCTGCCGTTACACCCATATGGATATGCTGAAATGGATCATGCAGGGCACTTAGCATCATATCTTGCATTTGTGCATCCCCCATACGTGCTCCAAAACGCATGGCAGGTACAATATAAGGGGCACGGCTCATACTCTCTGCCCCACCTGCCAAGGCAATATCTGCATCACCTAGCATAATCGCTTGCGAAGCACTAACAATAGCCTGAAGACCAGACCCACAAAGGCGATTAACATTAAAGGCAGGAGTCTCAATACTGACACCTGCATTAACTGAAGCCACTCGTGAGAGGTAAATATCTGACGGCTCCCCACTAATCACTTGCCCCATGACCACATGATTGATGTCTTTGCCCGATACACCTGCTTTTTGCATAGCCTCCTTCATTACAGCAGTCGCCATCTGATGAGGAGCAAAATCTTTTAATGAACCGCCAAACGAACCGATTGCCGTACGCATAGCTGAAACCACATAAACTTCTGTTGTCATCGTCTTCTCCTTGAGTGTAGTCAGTTTTGTTCTTCAAAAGCGATAGTATAAGGGCAAATAGTGTTTGAAAAGTGTGAAGATTAGAGCTGAATGTTAAAAAGCCTTATAATAACGGCTTTATAGATTCTTTTCTGAAATGCCTCTTATGAAAATTGCCAGCTGGAATGTTAATTCCCTCTCTGTCCGCCTTGAGCAAGTCATTGATTGGTTAAATCAAAGCCAAGTTGATGTTCTCTGTCTACAAGAACTCAAAATGGAGACACATAAATTTCCAGAGGAAGCATTTAAAGCTATTGGTTATCATGCAGTATGGTCTGGGCAAAAGACCTATAACGGTGTGGCGATTCTCAGTAGAACCCCACTGGCCAATGTACAAATCAATAACCCACTTTATGACGATGAGCAACAACGCCTTATTGCAGCGGATGTAGGCACAGGCGAACAGTTAGTTCGTGTGATTGGGGTTTACTGCCCCAATGGTAGCTCGCTTGATAGTGATAAATTTATCTATAAAATGGCATGGTTTGATGCCCTTAATCAGTATGTTCGTGAGCAATTACAGCAATATCCTGCCTTAGTATTAACAGGTGATTTTAATATTGCCCCAGAAGACCGTGATGTACATGCCAAGTATAGTGGTGATGTACTAATCTCCCCAGCTGAACGCAAGCAATTCCAAGGTTTACTGGCACTAGGCATGAAAGACTCCTTTAGACTTTTTGAGCAGGCAGAAAAAAGTTTTAGTTGGTGGGATTATAGACAATTTGGCTTTAAACGCAATGCAGGTCTACGGATTGACCATCTACTGCTTTCTGACGCATTGGCAAACAAATGTACAGCAAGTGTGATTGATAAGGCACCACGTGCTAATGAACGCCCTTCAGACCATACCCCAGTCATTGTGGAATTAGCAATGTAGATTTTTTCTAAGAATACCTAATACACTACATTGCTACATTCACAACAACGTCTTGCCACTTTGCCAGAAAGCTGCTCTTTGTTTAGTTACAGTACAGCCACAACATAACGAGCTACCAAGAAAGCAAGAGAGGTCCCCTATTCTCCATCTAAAATCCGACGTTCCATTATCTGAGCATTCTTGACGCTATCCATAGGCACTTGGAGAATACCTTGTGTATTTGCAGCACCAATCTTGGAAGTAGAAATTAGCTCATTGCGCAACGTCATAATCAGAATTTTGCCAATATTCTTTGCTGTTAATGACTGTAGTTTCTGAGCACCTGCAGGAGAAAACACCAGATTCAAATAAGGACGGTTCTGCTCATCCACCACTGCTAATGCATTGCTCAAATCACTAAACACTAAGGTTTGACGAGGATCAACATAAACTGTCATACCCTTTTGGCTTACTGCTGTATAGCCAGCGACAGGTGTAGTTGCTCCAACATAAATAACCAAAGATGACGCAACTTGTTTAAGTTGAGGGGATTGTATAGGTGTTAGTGGAGTATTGGCAGGCACTACCCCTTGTGCAGGAGTAGCAGGCTGAGGAGAAATTCCCATCATTCGATCCACTGCTTGACAGCCAGCTAATGTAGCAACCAACCCCATCAATAGACTTAATCGTTTGATTTGCATAACTTTCCTTAATTTTCCCAAAAATAAGTAAACTGTATTTTTTAGTACCTAGCGTACTGTCTTTTAATAGAAACAATCGCCTATTTTAACAAATATTTCCTATAAAAACCGCTCAAACGGTTTAAGATAACGCCATTGTCCTTGCGGTAAATCCGCTAAAGTCACATTTCCCATGCGTACACGCTTAAGTCCAACAACCTTTAACCCAACCAATTCACACATTCGACGGATTTGACGCTTCTTGCCCTCCCACAAGATAAAGCGAAGCTGATCATCATTAATCCACTCAACCTCTGCCTCTCGTAAGGGTTGACCATCTAAACTCAAACCATGATTTAATAATTTAAGTCCGTTAGCAGAAGTTTTACCCTCAACTCGCACGATATATTCTTTTTCAACCTCTGAATCATCACCGATAAGCTGTTTGGCAATACGACCATCTTGAGTAAGCACTAGTAGACCTTGAGATTCAATATCCAGACGTCCTGCTGTTGCCAAGCCCTTTAAGTGATTCGGGTCAAATTTGTTATGTGCCTTATCAAACTGACGCTCTGGAGTAATTAAAGAAATTGCTGCCTTATAGCCTTTTTCAGGTTGAGAAGACACATAGCCCACTGGCTTATTCAAAATAATGGTTGCCTGTTTAGACTGATGGGCTAAAGCCTGTTTATCTAGCGTAATATTTTGATAAGGAAACGCTTTGGTTCCTAAGGTTGCGACCTTTCCATCTACTCTCACCCAGCCTCGCTCAATATATGCATCAGCCTCGCGACGAGAACAGATACCCTGTTCGCTTAATAATTTAGAAACTCGAACTTTTTCTATAGACATAGTACAAATAAAAACCTTGAGTTTGCCCTTTTTTGATTAGAACTTAAATGGCTTGTTCGTTAAGCTCACCAGTACGAATACGGACAACTTGTTCTACATTGGTCACAAAAATCTTACCATCGCCGATTTTACCTGTACGTGCAGCGCGGATAATTGTTTCAATCGCAGACTCTACAATATCGTCCTTTACTACCATCTCAATTTTTACTTTGGGTAAGAAGTCCACAGCATACTCTGCTCCTCGGTAAAGCTCGGTATGACCTTTTTGGCGACCAAAGCCTTTTGCCTCAATCACGGTTAACCCAGTAATGCCAATTTCGCTTAATTCCTCACGCACTTCATCTAATTTGAAGGGTTTAATGATGGCTGTAATTAATTTCATAATAACCTCTTTGTCTCACTTAATACGAATCACATTTATTCTGTCAATATTCCATACATCTTATTGCTGGATTGATGGCAATAATTTATTTTCTGACTATGCTTCTCCAACAAACCACCACCATCTCCTTTAAGGGGAGCATTGATATATCAATACCTATATCCATTAGTAATTGGTGCCCGCCAATCGCGACCAAAAGCACGACGAGTAATCTTAGGACCAGGGGCTCCTTGGCGGCGTTTATATTCATTGATACGCAACAAACGAGCAATTTTTTCTACTGCCTCGCGTTCAAAACCTTCTGCAATAATTTCTTCGCTAGATTGGTTAAACTCCATCATGCGTTCCAAGATTGCATCAAGAACATCGTACTCTGGCAAGCTATCTTGGTCTGTTTGGTTATCACGCAGTTCTGCACTTGGTGGTCGAGTAATAATGCGCTCAGGAATAACATATCCTATGCTATTACGCCATTTCGCTAAACGATAAACAAAGGTTTTAGGAATATCCTTAATCACTGCAAAACCACCCACCATATCACCGTAGAGTGTGCAATAACCTGTGGCCAGCTCAGACTTATTGCCAGTAGTTAAAATCAATGAACCAAATTTATTTGAAAATGCCATCATCAACACACCGCGAATACGGGCTTGAATATTTTCCTCAGTTGTATCTGGAGGCAAATCTTTAAAAGATGGAGCCAAACTTTCTAAAAATGAACTGAACATAGGAGCAATAGCAATTTCATCATATTTGACTCCAACTAATTTAGCCATCTGAGCAGCATCATTGACCGAAATATCTGCTGTATAACGAGACGGCATCATCACAGCATGAGCATTGTCCTTGCCTAATACATCCACAGCAATGGCCAATACTACAGCCGAGTCAATACCACCAGACAGACCTAATGCCACTGTTTTAAAGCCATTCTTGCGGCAATAATCCCCCGTGGCCAACATCAACGCTCGCCATACTTCTGACTCAATACATTCTTTATTGTCTTTAATCAAAGGCTGTGACATGCGCGCTGGCTGATGCTCTCCTAAAGGCAAGGCTGTCACTGCCTCGATTGCTGAATACGCCATACGATAAACACCCAAAGTACTGACAAAAGGTGTCAACTCATTGACTACGTTACCCAGTGAATCTAACACAAACGAATTACCATCGAAGACAAGGTCATCTTGACCTCCCACAATGTTGCAGTAGAAAGTATTCATGTGCAAAGTGCTTACATTGGCACGTAGCACCTCAATACGTTGTTCGTCTTTCTGCATGGTATAAGGGGAAGCATTGAGGACTAATAAACTTTGAGCCCCATGCTGCTTTGCCTGTATTGCCACCTCAGTCAACCAGACATCCTCACAGATTGCAATAGCAAAAACATGATTTTTATAAGTAAACAGCGACGGCGTACTACCTGGAGAAAAATAACGATGCTCATCAAACACCCCGTAATTGGGCAAGGCTTGCTTATGATAGGTCTGCAGAATTTGACCATTAACAATCAAAGAGGCTGCATTATAAAGCCTGCCATCTTCGTGGTGAAGATGACCCACTAAGATATGCATATCCGTCAATAAGGCTAGACGTCCCAACAATACATGTAATGCCTCATCGTGCTGCTGCAAGAAATGAGGGCGATACATTAAATCCTCTGGCTGATAGCCAGTCAATGCCAACTCAGGGAATACTAAAATTTCAACACCTTGTTGCTGTGCTTGCTCTGCTGCTTGAACCATCAAGTCTACGTTGTAAGACAAAGCACCAACAGTCGGGTTAATTTGTGCTAATCCAATTGTAATAGATGAAGCCATTTTTCAAAATAAATAAGTAAGACGCTTAAATTATCACATAGATAAGGGTTTCTTTGCAGAAAATTCGTTATAATTGATGCGAAATTTATACATTGCTTTAGCAGAACTAGTTATCGTTTAACCCTTATATTGAGATTCCCTGTACTAGCTGTTTTTCATTCATTAATAGTCAAAGAATCATTAGGTTTTTCAAACGAACTGTGTCGTATCTTCCCCTACTGTAGGCATATCGACATAAACCAGTACTGGTTTGCTAACATTCTACTTTTTAAAGGTTTTATCATGAGCAACACGCAAAATCAATTCGACAAAAAAAGCGAAGCTTGGTCAGCACGTTTTTCTGAACCAGTTTCTGAACTCGTTAAACGTTATACAGCTTCAATTTTCTTTGAGACGCGTCTAGCTCCTTTCGATATTCAAGGTTCTCTTGCTCACGCAGAGATGCTTAGTCATGTCGGTGTTATTTCACAACAAGATTATGCCGACATTCAAAAAGGTATGTCACAAATCCTTGACGAGATTAGCCGAGGTGAGCTTAAATGGCAACTTGATCTTGAAGATGTACACCTTAATATTGAAAAACGTTTGGTTGAGCTGATTGGTGATGCAGGCAAGCGTCTACACACCGGTCGCTCTCGCAATGACCAGGTCGCAACAGATATTCGCCTTTGGTTACGTAGTGAGATTGATACCTCTGCTGCCTTACTTGTAGAGCTACGTAAAGCACTAGCCAAAATGGCACTAGAGCACCATGCTACCATTATGCCTGGTTTTACCCACCTACAAGTAGCGCAACCCGTCACTTTTGGCCATCATTTATTGGCTTATGCTGAAATGTTTGGTCGCGACTACCAACGTTTAATGGATTGCCGTAAACGTGTTAACCAATTACCACTCGGTGCAGCAGCCCTTGCAGGGACATCTTATCCTATCGACCGTGAGCGTGTTGCCAAAACACTAGGCTTTGACGGGGTTTGCCGTAACTCTTTAGATGCCGTTTCTGACCGAGATTTTGCGATTGAGTTTTGTGCAGCCACTAGTTTGGTTATGACACATATCTCTCGTTTATCAGAAGAATTGATTTTGTGGATGAGTCCTCGTGTTGGCTTTATCACCTTAGCAGACCGCTTCTGCACAGGAAGCTCTATCATGCCACAAAAGAAAAACCCTGATGTACCAGAGCTAGCCCGCGGCAAAACAGGTCGAGTCAATGGTAATCTAATTGGCTTACTCACTCTCATGAAAGGTCAACCTTTGGCCTATAACAAAGACAATCAAGAAGATAAAGAGGGGCTATTCGACTCTGCTGACACCTTACGTGATACCTTAACTATCTTTGTGGATATGGTTTCTGGTATCAAGGTTAAAGCCGATAATATGCGTGCTGCAGCACTCCAAGGCTTCTCCACAGCAACAGACTTAGCCGATTATCTGGTGAAAAAAGGTCTACCATTCCGTGATGCACATGAAGCTGTGGCTCTCGCTGTACGCCAATGTGAGCAAAAAGGCATTGACCTTGCTGATTTAAGTCTAGCAGAACTAAAAGCCATCAATAGTTCGGTAGAAGACGATGTATTTGCTGTATTAACGCTAGAAGGTTCTGTTTCTGCTCGTAATCATATCGGTGGTACCGCCCCAGAGCGTGTTAAAGCAGAAGCTGAACGTATTTTGGCTGAATAATCGACATTAAAAAAAAGGGGGGATTAATAATTATTCCCCCTGATGGCAAGTTATTATTCTTCCTAATTAAATCGCCATGAAAGCCCTACTCTGAAATTGTAACCATCACGATGTGCTCCAAATGTTTTTTCTCCATCTAGAAACACATAGGTATTTTTGTCAGGAATAATACTAAATCCTCCACCAATCACTCCCCAAGTTCCTTTCATTTTGAACGTACGGTGATAATTTCCTGTTCGATCATGGGCTTGAATATGTTGCTTACCTAAAAACTCATGCAATATACTTGCCCTAGCATAGATACGTGTTTGCGTCTCTTTATCTAATACCTTAACTGCATCCACTCCTAAACGTCCAATCAAGCTATTAACATGTCCGAGCTTTATATTTACCTGGTTACTCGACTGATAAGATTTTCCTCTTAAGTAACTATATTGCAACTGAATTTGTGGCGTTACATACCAGGTTTTCGTTTTATTTAACCATGCTCGGTATCCATGCTCCGTACTGACACTAGCAAAGTATTGATGATAGCCTCCTTCACCCCATAATTTCCCATTTTCTCTATCAATACGATAATCATGTATTAACTTACCAATACGAACTGCATTATCATTGTAGTAAGCATCTTGGTCATAATTTCCATAATGATTAGTACTATGCAGACTTAGCATATGTTTCTTTAGATGGGCATTTGCTCTCCATGTTGTAAAGTCTCCATGAACGCTACCGTAAGTATAGCTTACCCCCCATTTATGTTTTCGCTTCATATCATTACGCATGAATCGATCATACCCTATTTCATAGGTATTGCCTTTGAGTGAAAAATCATCTTTTAGCCCTAATCGACTCACTCTAGCCCAGAATCCTGCTTTTTGTGCGGGATTAGCATAGGCTTGAGTACCTTCTCGTTTTGTATAGGTATCCAAATCTGTCAGATAGCGAAGTGATAATGCTGGAATATATTGTATCGCTATCATAGCTGGCCTATTTACTATAGGAGGTAAAATAGGGGTTGACTCTACTAAATCCTCTGGCGTCTCTGTTGGTTCTTCCACTCTAGGCTGGTCAGTAGGATTCCCTGGTGTGGTAATAGGTTCTTCTACAACAGGCTGCTCTTCAACCGGAGGATTAACTGGGGAGGGAGTCATTTTTACCAAATAAACGTTTTTAGACTCATCTCCATCATACTGTTGTCGGATATACTCATCACCTGATTTTTCTAGGGTAAATTGTGTTCCATTTATCAACCTATCCTGAGCTAAGTCTTGTTCACTTTCTTTTGCTCGACTCACATAATGTACTTTTAGTGACTGTTCAAAGAGTCCAGCATCTGAACGATAAATTTTCCCCTCTCTAAACTCATCCAAGGAATGACTGACAGTTGCAAAGCGTACTCTGTCATCTGGTTGCATACTCGCCGCTAATTCATCTAAATTCTGAATAACGAGTGTTTGCTCATCTGCCGTTCCTTGTTTGATATACAGCATATCACTCTGAGTATAGTCATCTTTATTTAGCGAAAGAACAAATTTTTGTTTCCCCTCTAAGCTATCAATATGCAAAGCACGACCTTGTGTAGCAGCTCCTCCATTCGTCATTGCTCGTAAATTAATTATTCCCCCAGCTCCTCCTAACTGACTTACCCAGCTCTGTCCTGTCATATTCCAAACAGCATTATTTGCAAGCGATAAATTAACCTCCCCTGCCCCTATTGCCTCTGGAAGAGTATCTGTATCTGATACAGGTGCAAACAACCGCCGATAATCTGTATGTTGATACGCCGAAGAATTGTCTACTCTTCCCGTTAATATACTTCCTGAGGTAAGCTGTAAGTTAATGGCACCTTGGTTCATAGCTATACTATCACCCGTCAATGCCATCGTACTCCCTTTAGAACGGACATCAATCATCCCTTTATCTGTTGCTCGTAAATTTCCTTGCATCTGACTGTTTTTTTCATAATAGATGGAAATTTTTGAACTAGATCTCGCATCTGCCACCGAAGGAGCCTGAATATTCACAGGACCATCAATGGCAATCTGTCCCTCTGTGGCTGTCAACAGTGCCGTATTTCCTGCGGAGATATTATTCATTTTCCCCGCTGATAGTTGCACAGCAGCCTTATCCCATGAGGTAATAGCTGTGCTACCTGCCCCTATTTGGTTTGTGTTGGTAGCATTAAGTACTACTTTGGCTTGTGTGCTTGCATAAATACCTTGCGATAGACTATAAACGGTGTTGGTATCACTCGCATTTAGAAGTATATTAGGGGCACCTGTATAAAAACCTCTCGCACTTATCGCTATAGGTTGCATACTCACAGGAGAATGGAGTACGACTTGATTATGTTTAGCCTGTAGAGAAACTCCAGCGGAATTAGCCCACAGCCCGATAGCAGTTCCATCAATACGTGAAGTTTCATCTTCTCGTTCTCCAATCTCAATAATATTAGCACCATTAAGTGCGGAGAAAAGAATTTTAGATGTCTTGGATGAAGCGATTCCATAAAGAAATGGTTTATCCGATGAAACAAATTGAGTAATATGGGTATCCATCAATAAAACATTGTTCTTTTCACTAGCTTCTAATCTAATATTTTCAGCACCATATGCTGTTTTACCTGATGCTTGCATCCCTATTTTTTGCGGTGTATTAGGAGCATAAATAGATAAAGTATTCTGCTTTGCTAATAGATTAACTGATCCAGTGAATGGTGCATCTATGCCGCTTGTATACCCATCCACTGTATTTATACCCATGACAACACTAAACTTTCCCCGCGGATTGGGAGTTAAATTTTTATCACCTAACTGAATAATATTATCCCCAGTTAATGCAGACAATGTAATGCTATGTGTATCATTTACAGTGGAAGTACCATATGCCATTATTCCCATCAGGAAATTAGCTCTATTTGCAGAATATTCCCCATTGATAAATAATTCATTATTTCCTTCGGTTGCATTCCATTGAATATTGGCTAATGCAGTATCAGCTCTTAGTAAATAGCGTTGTGTAGCATTAGGAACATCCATTGTTAAAGTATTTGATTTTCCTTGAAGCATAATATGCCCATTACCCGAAGCCTGCATACCTAAAGCCAAATTCACAAAATAGTTAGTATCATCTGGTGATTTAGTCTCCATTAAAAGAGAATTTATTCCTTGTGCTTTCAAGATAACCGACGCATCAGAATTTGCCCTAATAACATTCATCATTTGAGCATTGCGATAACCTACATTCTTTGTGATAGCCGCTAATTTAATATTTTGAGCACTATTTAAGAGGATATTTTTATTAGAAGCCCAAATAGGTGCACCAAAAGGAGTAGATGGCAAATGAGACATAAAAATATTGGGAACTTCTTCCACATGAACGGAGATATCACCTTGTGTCGATGTTAATTTGATGAAATCTCCTTTTTTTTGGAAGTTAAAGAAGATGCCATGAGAGTTTTCGGCATAAGTTCGTAGTTTACTATAATCATCATTGATGACATTGATGATTATCAATCCAGCCTCTTTGCTCACTGAATCATATTCATTAGCAACCGTTTGATTGAAAACAAGTGTTTTTTCTTCAGAATCGCTGGGAGAGCTCACTAATGCCATAGCTGGATTTACACTTAATGCAGACATTAGTATGGTTTGGGTAAAATTACAGTGCATAGAAAGGGAAATGAAAATAAAGAATTTCTTTCCATTCTATCTACCCTTTCTCTGTTTCCAGACTTGGCCGAGTAATTTTGTTTGTTTTTTATTAAAAACATTGCAAGAAGTAAGTAAATAGCGACATCTGCTTTTTATAGTATTTTTGGTAGAAATATTTTTGATAAAAATTAAAATTTATTTAGGAAAACAAAGCATTAACTATTTTTGACACACCGCCAGGAATTCTCTATTAATTTTTCATAGAAAGAACAATAAATTATCCCATAGAATAAAATTTACATTTCAATTTAACACAATTTGAAATTATTTATAACAATTTATTGTGTGTATAAACAACACCCATCATCAATAAAAAAACCTGTGACAGCACAATGCACTGTCACAGGTTCAAAGGGTATATCTATGTTCGTTTATTGTAATCCGAGTAACTCTACTTCAAAAACGAGCGTCGCATTAGGAGGAATAACACCCCCTGCACCACGAGAACCATAACCTAGTTCAGCAGGAATAGTTAGTTTACGCACACCACCAATTTTCATACCAACAACACCTTGATCCCAGCCTTTAATCACATAGCCTGCACCAAGAGGAAATACGAAAGGATCATTACGATCTTTGCTAGAATCAAACTTTGTACCATCTACTAACCAACCAGTGTAATGCACTACCACGTGGTCGCCTTTTTTAGCCTCTGCACCCTCTCCTACTTTAATATCTTCAATTATTAAGCTCATTCTGTTACTCCTATATTCAATTAACCACTTTTATCCTAAATATATTGCTAAAAACTGTCTTATACACCGTTGTGTACAGTAACTACGTTCATTGTAGCAACACTTCATCTATTTCAGCCACTATACCATGCAAAACTTTGATAAAAACCTATCTAATTAACGACATTAGCGACCATGCAATGCTGCGATATAGCGACACAGATTCAGACAAAAAAACGCTGGCTTAATGCCTAAGCCAGCGTTATTATTTAGCATATCCTAAACGATACCGAGGCGATTAGTCCTCAGCCAGTCTTTGCCATGTATCCACCACAGTATCTGGGTTCAATGACATAGACTTAATGCCTTTTTCCATGAGCCATTGTGCCAAGTCTGCATGATCAGAGGGGCCTTGGCCACAAATACCCACGTATTTACCTGCTTTTAAGCAAGCTGCAATCGCACGCTCAAGCATAAACAATACCGCAGGATCACGTTCATCAAAGTCAGCTGCCAATAACTCCATACCAGAGTCACGGTCAAGACCAAGACTAAGCTGAGTCATATCGTTGGAACCGATAGAGAAACCATCGAAGTATTCAAGGAATTGATCCGCTAAAATAGCATTACTTGGCACCTCACACATCATAATGAGGCGTAAGCCATTCTCACCACGTTTAAGACCATTTTCAGCTAACAAACTAACAACTCGGTCAGCTTGACTTAAAGTACGCACAAATGGAATCATGATTTCAACGTTAGTCAGACCCATTTCTTCACGTACAAAACGTAAAGCCTCGCATTCCATACGGAAGCATTCAGCAAAGTCTTCAGAAATATAGCGAGAAGCACCACGGAAACCTAACATTGGGTTTTCCTCTTCGGGTTCATAACGAGAGCCACCCACCAATTTACGGTACTCGTTTGACTTGAAGTCAGACATACGTACGATAACTGGTTTTGGATAGAAAGCAGCAGCAATCGTTGCTACGCCTTCGGCTAATTTCTGGACAAAGAAAGCACGAGGGCTTGCATAACCACGAGCGGCTGATTCAACTGCTTTTTTCAAATCACTCGCTACGTTTGGATAGTCAAGAACAGCTTTAGGGTGAACATTAATGTTGTTATTAATGATGAACTCTAAACGAGCCAAACCCACACCCGCATTCGGAATTTGAGCGAAATCAAACGCCAACTGAGGGTTACCTACGTTCATCATAATCTTGACTGGAATCTCTGGCATATCACCACGGCGTACTTCTTCTACTTCAGTTTCAAGGAAACCATCGTAGATGCGACCTTCATCACCCTCTGCACAAGAAACAGTGACCTCAGCATTTTCACGAAGCACCTCGGTACCGTCACCTGTACCGACAATAGCAGGAATACCTAATTCACGTGCAATAATCGCTGCGTGACAAGTACGACCGCCACGGTTAGTGACAATAGCAGCAGCACGCTTCATTACAGGCTCCCAGTTAGGGTCTGTCATATCGGTCACGAGAATATCACCAGCCTGTACTTGATCCATATGGGCAATATCGTGAATAATGCGCACTTTACCTGCACCAATTTTCTGACCAATCGCACGACCTGTAGTCAATACAGTACCTGTTGCTTTAAGTTTGTAACGCAACTGGACATCATGGCTAGCCTCTTGGGATTTAACAGTCTCTGGGCGAGCTTGTAAGATGTACAATTTGCCATCAATACCATCACGTCCCCACTCAACATCCATTGGACGTTGGTAGTGTTTTTCAATAATGACGGCATAACGAGCTAATTCAGTCACTTCTTCATCTGTCAATGAGTAACGATTACGCTCTGACACAGGTACATCAACAGTCTTAACCGCATTTTCACCTGGCTTACGGTCTTCGTTAAACTCCATCTTGATAAGCTTAGAACCAATACGACGGCTGATGATTGGGTATTTATTGTTAGCAAGGGCTGGCTTGAATACATAGAATTCATCGGGATTTACCGCACCTTGTACAACAGTCTCACCTAAACCATAAGAAGAAGTGATAAACACAACATCAGGGAAGCCTGATTCTGTGTCAATAGTAAACATTACACCTGCACTACCTTTGTCTGAGCGAACCATGCGCTGTACACCGGCAGACAAAGCAACCTCAGCGTGAGCATAGCCCTTGTGAACACGATAAGAAATCGCACGGTCATTGTACAAAGACGCAAACACATGGCGAATCTTGTCTAGTACATCATCAATGCCAGCCACATTAAGGAATGTTTCTTGTTGTCCAGCAAAAGAAGCATCAGGTAAATCCTCCGCAGTAGCTGAAGAACGAACTGCAAAAGTACCTTTGCCATCTGCATCTAATTTAGCAAAAGCATCACGAATTTCTTTCTCAAATTGAGCAGAAAAAGGAGCTTCAACAATCCATTGACGAATCTCTTGACCTGCATTAGCCAACTCACGCACATCATCTGGATTAAGGGTGCTAAGACGATCAGCAATGCGTTGATCTAAACCAGAGTCTTTAAGGAAATCACGAAAGGCTTGAGCTGTAGTCGCGAAACCACCTGGCACACGCACACCAGCTCCTGCAAGCTGGCTAATCATTTCGCCCAAAGAAGCATTTTTACCGCCAACGATATCAACATCGCTCATGCGGAGGTTTTCAAAAGGAATTACATAAGACATCTAGGTCTCCCAAGTAAAGAAAAAAGCATATTTATTCAAAAAACAACACTATTTTCTAAATAAATAGGCCTTCCTCTAAAAAAACTTTGAAATATAGGTTATTGTAACCTCTTAGCGAAAATAATTGGGAATTTTTAAGGAAATTTTTTTATGTCATTACCTCAAAAAACTGTTTTTGTGATTTCCGATGGAACTGGTATTACTGCAGAGACATTCAGCCACTCAGTACTGAGTCAGTTTACTCATGCTTATTCATTTAAGCAAGTCCGAGAGCCGTTTGTAACAACAGTCTCCAAGATGAAAGAAATCATTGAAAGCATCAATGAAATTGCAGAAAAAGATAGTCCCCCTATTATTTTTAGCACAATTGTAGATCAAGAATTGGTTGAGCATCTACGCCATTCCAAAGGCATTTTCCTAGATATTTTTGGTGCCTGTGTCAACACATTAGAGCTTAGCCTACAAATCCGCTCTAAACCTACTGTTGGTCGTTCTCACCTAGATGCTAGTTCAGAGTCCTATCATAAACGAATCGAAGCAATCAACTTCACTTTGGCACATGATGACGGTCAGTTTATTCAAGGATTGCAAGAAGCAGATGTGATTCTTATTGGAGTTTCGCGTAGTGGCAAAACACCAACTAGTTTATATTTGGCAATGCAACATAGTCTTAAGGTAGCCAACTTCCCTCTTATCCCGGAAGACTTTGAACGGGGTCAATTACCTAAAACCATCAAACCGTTTAAACATAAACTATTTGGTTTATCTATTCAGCCAGAGCGTCTATCTGAAATTAGAAGTGAACGCCGCCCTAATAGCCAATACGCTTCTATTGAGCAATGCCGTCATGAAGTTGCTGAATCAGAACACCTAATGCGCATGCAAGGAATTACCTGGTTATCGTCTACAACCAAATCTATTGAAGAGATTGCAACGACTGTACTGCAAATTCTTAAACTCAATACCAAAACTTATTGAGGTATCACATAGGGACATGGTTGATAAGTGTGCAAGCTGCTAATATTTAGTCGATAAAAGAGAAATCACTATATAGCTAACTCCCCTGCTGTCGCCATTGTTCGTACAAAACCAGACTACAAGCAATACCCACATTGAGCGACTCCACCTTATTGCTTTGGGGAATAAAAATCGTCTGGTGGGGGTAACGGAAGAAAATATCCGATACTCCCTGCCCTTCATTTCCCATCACCCAGACTATATCTTTAGGTAATTGCGTTTGATAAAGGTTAGCCGCCTGATGGTCTAAATAAGTGATATAAACAGGTAGCTGGTTGTGCTGTAAGAATTCCTCTGTATCTACCTGTGTATAAATATCTAAGACAAAATGTGCACCTTGCCCACTTCGTAAGACCTTGGGTGACCAAGGGTTGACGCACCCTTTGCTCAGATACACTGATGAAATTCCTACTGCTGCACAGGTACGTAAAATCGTGCCTAAATTACCCGGATCCTGGATAGAATCTAAATACACTGTGTTGCAAGATGGCAAGGGTATCTGCACAGGCGAATCTACCTGAATCCAAAACATAATGGGTTGTGGACTCTCAACATGATTCAATGCTTTAAATAAAGTTGAGTTAAGCTGGATAAAAGCTATTCCATGTAAATCCTGCAACAATGCACGCCACGGATTATCCGTATAGTCAATCCCCTCCTGCAAAATAACAGCTTTAGGGGATTGATGATAGGTTTTATACATTTGGCATAGATGATAGCCTTCAAGCAGTACATCTGTTTTGAATTTGCCTGCCGCAACCTTGGCTAATTGTTTATAAAGAGGGTTATTTTTAGATGTAATATACTGCACAATGAGTTCCCTGGCATAACAACGTTGAATGGTACTGTAGCATGACAATACCAAATACCACCTACATGTCACAATGCTGAATCTTGGTAAAACCACAAGATAATTAAACAATGTAACGTATCTATTGTAAAGGAAAAGTCGCTATTTCGTTAACCATTCAACGTATGTCTTACGAGTCTTCAAAACATTTGAAGACTCATACACAGCTCCCTCATTGTCTTAATTCCACTTCCAAGAAACTCCTAAACGGAAGTTATACCCTTTGCGATGGGCACCAAACTCAGTCTCTCCATCTAAGAACACATAACTATTCTTACTCGGCATAATACTCACACCAACACCAACGGCTCCCCAAGTTCCTTTGACATTACGTCTATCATGCCATGTACCCGTGCGATCACGTGCATCAATGGATTGCTTACCCATAAATTCTCGTAAGACACTTGCACGAGCATAAATCTTCGACTGGTTATCTTTATCTAAGACTTTGACTAGGTCCGTACCAATACGACCAATTAAACTATGTCCATGTCCTAATTTCACATGTACATTATTACTTGTTGTATAACTCTGACCTCCTAAATGTGTATATTGCAACTGCACTTGTGGTGTCACATACCAGTCTTTGTTTTTATTTAAAAACATTCTATAACCATGCTCTGTACTAACCGTAAAGAAATATTGACGATAGTCTCCCTTGCCCCATAGCTGACCATTACTACGATAACTGCTGTATTCACTCTTTAGTATACCTACACGTAATACATTATCGTTATAGTACGCATCTTGGTTATAGTCATTAAAATGGTTAGTATTGTAAATGCTCACCATATGCTTGCGTAAATGGCCATAGGACTTTAAGTCATCCATCTCACCACCTACTGTGCCATATGTGTAAGACACCCCCCATTTACGTTTTTTATCAGCCTGATTTTGCGTAAAGAAATCAACACCGATTTCGTATTCATTACCTTTTAACGAAAAATCACTACCATCACGTAAACCAAAGCGTGTAGCACGCAACCATAGTCCTTTCTGCTCTGCTGGGTTAGCATAAGCACGCAACCCTTCACGCTTGGCATATGTATCTAGCTGCGAGACATAACGAAGGGATAAATCTGGAATCTGCATCACAGCAACTTGAGCAGAATGATTAGGTGCTACAGGATTACTCGGCGTATCTGGCACTTCTGGTGTATCTGGCACATCCGGTGTATCTGGCACATCCGGTGTATCTGGCACTTCTGGCGTATCTGGATTGCTCGGATTTGGCGTAGAAGCTTCTTTTACTAGGTACACATTTTGAGAGCTGTCTCCCTCATAATTGGTGAGCGTATAATCATCTCCTGCTTTATTTTCATCAAACCTATCGCCATTGATACGAGTGTTTAAGTTCGTATCCTGCTCACTCTCCTCACTACGGTCCACATACTGTACCCGCAAGTTTTGTGTAAATAGCCCAGCATCCGAACTATAAATCTTACCATTTCTAAAC
This sequence comes from Pelistega europaea, assembly GCF_013133775.1. Lineage (GTDB taxonomy): Bacteria > Pseudomonadota > Gammaproteobacteria > Burkholderiales > Burkholderiaceae_B > Taylorella > Taylorella europaea. Next base: position 148,124 of record NZ_JABGBO010000002.1, read on the forward strand.
TCATTCAATGATTGTTTTATGGTAGCAAAACGTACCCGTTCACCAACACTCATACTTGCAGCCAAATCATCAAAATTTTTGATAACCAATGTCTGCTCATCGCTTGTCCCCTGTTTGATATAAATCATATCGCTATGGCTATAATCATCTTTATTCAAACTAACCATAAACTGGTGTGAGCCATTTAAGGTACCAATATGAAGTGCCCGTCCAAACTCTGGTTGTGCTGTACTACCCAATACTGGAGCTCTAACATCAACAATACCACCAGCACCTCCTAAGGTACTAACCCAACTTTGTCCTGTGACATTCCAACGAGCTTGATTGGCCAGTGCAATATTCACAGTACCTGCTTGTACATCACTAGGCAAGGATTCATGTGCTAATGATGTACCAAATAAGCTCTTGTGCGCTGTCTCTGTTGCCGCACTAAAATCATCTACACGACCTGTTTTAACACTACCAGAAGTAAACTGCTCTTCAATCACCCCACCATTTAAAGCAATACTATCACCCTCATGCTGTAATGTACTACCTGTAGAGTGCACATCAATCTTACTATTATCCCCCATCGCTAATAAATGACCATTTATAGTGCTAGTACCCTTGTAATGCAAGTTAACCGTACCTGTGTTATTTGCTTTAGCCACAACAGGTGCCGTAATTGATAAAGGTCCTTCTATCGTCACATTAGCACCCGTCTCACTAATCACCGCATTTTCATTAGCTTCAATCTGGTTAAGTTCACCAGCAGTGAGAAGCACTTTAGCCGATTTAGTGGCATTAATACCTGTATTTAGTCCACGTAAAATATTTTGTTTGTCAGCTGTTAGACGCACATTATTTAGCTCATTGCCTTTGGTGACTGCCCCAGTGACATTGATAATATTTTGTTTTGCTGCAGTAGGTGCATAAGCCTCTAAAATATTATTTTGACCTTCTGCAACAAAGACAGCTCCAATATTTAATCCTGAAGAAATCACTGCTACATCAGCCAGTGCATATGATAGTGCTGTGCTAAGATTATCTCCAATACTAAGATGATTAGTTCCCTGTGGAGCTTTTAATATAGCGGTTGCCCCATGCAAATCTGCCGCGTAAATACTTCCATTTTCAAGGGCAACATTATTCACCCATATTGAATTATCACCTTCGGTAGCCTCAAGGTAAAATTCCCTCTCATTGAATAATCGCAAATTACTCTTGGTTTGCATAGCAAACAAACCTGCTACACGATCTGCTTTCGGTGCATCCACATGCAATTCATTTTGACGTGCGACCAATGTGGCAGTCGACAGAGCTCCCCCTGTTACAGGATAAAATTCGATAGCTGCCACCGCTGGGCGTAGCTGTCCGGATTTTATCTCTCCTTCATCAATTCCTTGAAGTTCATTATGGTTAATCCATAAACGGTTAGTCCCCTGACGAGCAGATAACTCAATCTTGGCATTATCGTCTCCTCTAATGACTCGAATAAATTGACCAGCTTGCCAGCTGTTAGCGCTTAATTGATTATCCCCAACGAGTGCAGTTATGCGCACACTAGGATAGTCTTTTGGCGACAGCATAGCATAGATAACATCTCTATTTTTTAAATTACCTTCAAGTGATAGTATGTTATTGTTAGCAGTCAAAACAACTTGCGCGTCAGAAGCCCCTGTAGTCGTACTACTGACCCAGCCTGAACTAATCACAGACATATCTGTCCCGTTTGCTCCTTCATGATGGATGCGAATATCACCATTTGCTGCTGTTAATTGTATTTTTGCGCTATTAACTGCACGAATGCTAGCTCCACGAGTATCGACATTTGCTTCCGTATTAATGACGATATCTTTAGCAGATAATATTGCAGACGTATTTTCCCCTGATAGGCTAATACCTGCATCTTGGCCCTTCTTGTTAGTAATACTTAACGTCTCTTGGGCTGTTAACTGAACCTTGCTGCCACCTACTGCAAAGATATTCTGTCCATTTTGTTCACTTTTCAAGGTAATATTTCTGCCCTTGAGGATAACATTACCTCCTGCTGTACTTGCAATATTAGTGATTGTTTTTATTTTTTTTGCACCAGTAGCATCTGCATCAACGTTAAGCAGTATATCTTCAGTAAACTCATCATCTACCGTGACATCACCTAACGTTACAGTACCTCCATGCGTAACAATGTTTCCTGCATAGCCATCTAATGGATTAGTTTCTTTCTTTAATACATTACTCAACTTAATAGCTTCTCCAGCATTAAGGCTAACAGTTTGATTGGCACCTATATTGATATTAGCTATATCGATATGAGGATAACCAGTAAGCCCGTCCGTACCTTTATAATCCTCACTGTTAAGCAACATATCAATACGCTTGGCTGCAGATATAGTCGCATTAATAGCAGGAGGATCATAAGTTGTTACTCCCCTAAGAGCAAGGTTATTAACCCCATTCCTCAATAAAACAGAACCTTTTTCTGCTGTCAGTGTAATACTCCCTAAATCATCCACTATACCGTTACGACTACCGTCCGTATATCCTACCCCATAGTTACCATAAATAGACAATGCCGCTGAACCTTGTTGGTCCTCCCCTGCAGCAGTCAAAGCAAGTGAACTAATGTACTTATCCTCTACTTTACGCCAATCAATAGCAGTTTGTTTCCAATCATTATCTGTCTTTATTGGATTAATGGCCCAACTTTCTGCTGTTTGAGTAATAGAACCAGAATACTCTGGAGGAGCAAAACCATTCTCCACCTCGTCGGCCAGTGCGATTGCACATGTTGCTTGTAAAGCAAGCACCAATATTGTTTTTGAAAATTTTCGCTGTACCATCTTATTTCTCCCTTATTTTTGACGTTACAAAACAATTTACCTCCTTACTTTTTACAATAAAAAAAAAAAATAAACCTTTGTTACGAAAACAATGGGTTATTTTGGATAAATTGTTGCTTTTTGGGAGATTATCTAAAACAGCAGGGCTATTTTCATAATGAAATAATGCTAGAATAGCTATATCGCATCCTAACTATGAAACTTTAAAACATCCCGAGGAGTCAATGATGAAAATAATAAGTCAGTTGTGTTGTGCTTTAAGTCTGTTTGCTGCCGTACAGCAAGCAGCGTTAGCAGATAGTGTTTACTCTGGCAGACTTAGCCTAGATGAAAAAGCTGTTGAAAGCATTACAGAGGCAGTATATGGAACTGCACAAAATCTCGGTAATACTATCACTGCTCCTACCCCTTCTATGTCTTCTTATGAAGCTGCGGCACGGAGTGGGAATTCCCATGCTCAAGCAATGTTAGGAGGTTTATATTATTTAGGAGATGGCACCACTCATCCCAACTATCATCTTGCCAAGCAATGGTGGGATAAGGCAGCCAAACACAATAGTCCAATTGCACAGCTCGGATTAGGTGTTTTATACCAACTTGGTCACGGAGTCACACAGAGTAATAAAACAGCTCTCAAATGGTATGGCAAAGCATGCAATAACGGTGAGCAAAATGCCTGCGACCGTTTTTATGATTTAAAGTCATATGAAGAGAACAACAATATTTACATTATTCCCATCCATAGAACCTATATTTATTAAGTAATTTTCTTAGCGCATAATTAACGATAGGTTAGCAATGTTTCAACAAAGTCTTACTGTTGAGGGCTAGTCTATCGCCTATGCCGTGTTCTTGCACTTAAGGACGGGTAAAAACAAGTTTCATCATTGGGTACCCTCCGTATTACATAAACCATCCTTGCTTCGTCACATAATCCCCTGCTCTTTATAGTTAAAAAAATACGCCTAATAGAGCGAACTATTGAAGGCGTATTAGAAGGGGAAAATTTTTACCACTCTACTTTAATGTAGCAAAAAAATCTTTTGATAATAATGTCCCACCTTAACTCACTTGGGCTGTAGGGCGTCCTTTAAAATCTAACCAACACTTATTCTTAAAGTCATAAAGTTTGCATGCCTTAGCAGTGCGGAAATACCACCGCCAAGAGAATTTCTGAATAACAATTCGCTGTGGAAGCATTTCCTCCAAAAAGGCCTGTGCCTTTTTGAGTTTATACAAAGGAATAGACATATCGACATGGTGAGCCGTATGCTCCATAATATGGTGGAGTAATGCTCCAATCTTGAAATTGAAGATTAGATGCACGGTTGTCGATACAAAGGGCTGAGCTTTAGACCATTCTGCTTTATCATCATGCCAAACAACACGAGTATGAGTATGGTGAACATAAACAACAAAACCTATCATGGAGAACCAGAAAAACAGCGGAATAGCCCATGTGTACAGTAATGTTAACCAGACAGACTGCTCTGTTGCCATTGCTGCAATAACGGCTACTATAGCCCAGATAACACCAAAAGAGGCGCACAATAAGCTATCCCAAAAGAAAGATTTACGTTGTGTTGGCATAGCTCCCTTGGAGGGGAACATCATCTTCTTCCACCAAATCTCATATAGATAATACACGCCTGGAGCCCAACCGCTACGGTAAATATGTTCCATAAATTTGCGACCCGCACTCATGGCTCGATACTCTTCTTCTGAGGCTGGTGCCCAGACAAAGTCTACCCCTTTTAAATTAGTGTAACCGTGATGGACAACATTATGTCCTACATCCCATAAACTATAAGGAGAAACAGAGGGTAAAAACGCAATACGACCAAGCCACTTGTTTAACTTACGGTGTGCCGTCAAGCTCTGGTGGCATGCATCATGTCCAATAATAAAAATACGTCCAATCCAAAAACCAGCAACTAATGAGCAAAGCAACTTTGCCCACCAAGATTGAAAATAAACCGTCCCTACTAATAAAGCAGCTAAAATGCAGAAATCTACTGTCAGCAAAGTAATTGCTCTTATCGTACTTTTATCTGATAACGGAATTAACCAACCACGAATCACCTTACGATGAGGTAACTCAGCGGCTGGATCAATAGGTTGGAGAGATGGCACTTCAGTAGATGTATGAGAGATTGCCTGTGCAGTCGAAGGTTTTTCAGTCGTCATAATAAATTAAACTATGTTTGAAATAATGTTTGTATTGTAGCCTAAATTAGAACAACATGGGAAAATTCCCCTCAATTTGAAAAACCTTTTACAAAGTGTGGTTTTATTCTGACAACTAGCAGTCTACTTTTTCTAGAAATAGGGGCTACCAGCACGGTATATCGGGTTATCAATAAGCAGTGTAATATGCCCTCTTCCACCAAAAGTCAGGGCAGGATATGAAAAGGTAGGAGCAATAACAAAAGCTATTTTTCTATTTTTAGAATTTTTTTAACAGGACCAAAACTACGCCTGTGAACTGGACTTGCTCCATATTGTTGGAGACGTTGTAAATGTAAGGCGGTTCCATATCCTTTATGCTGATCAAAAGCATATTCTGGATATTGTTCATGCAACTGCAACAAAGCGGCATCACGTGCTGTTTTGGCAAGAATAGACGCCGCTGATATGGCAGGCTCGGTTAAATCTCCTTTAACAATTGCTCGTGCTGGTAGCTGTAACTGCTTAGGGATACGATTGCCATCAATAATCACAAGTTCTGGTCGTGTAGATAACCCTTCTACAGCTCTTGTCATTGCAAGCATGGTTGCTTGGAGAATGTTCAATGTATCAATTTCCTCAACACTACTACTAGCAATATGCCATGCCAATGCTTTTTGTTTAATCTCAACAGCAAGGGCTTCTCGCTTGGTTTCGGAGAGTTTTTTAGAGTCTGTCAATCCTTTTATGGGACAAGCAGGGTTAAGTATTACCGCAGCGGCATAAACCTCACCTGCTAAAGGTCCCCTTCCTGCTTCATCCACTCCAGCAATAAGTGTATAACTAGGCTCTTCAAATAAACTTAGGCTTTCCATAACTGCGATTGGGGTTACTTGCACATCTCTAAAATCACTTGAGCCGCCAAGCCTGCCGTGTCTTGCTTTAAACTTAGATGTAGGTCATGAAATTGGCGTTTTACCTTAGCAATATATGTCGTATTATCCAAAGCATTCCAGGTCGCTTCTACTAGTTTAGTAGGGGTACAATCCTCTTGTAACAACTCAGGCACTACAAAATCATTTAATAAAATATTTGGTAGACCTACCCAAGGCAAATAAGGCTTATCTTGCCCCGATTTCCAAGCCATCAACATTTTCATCAATGGGGTCAGTTTATAGGCAATCACCATAGGGCGTTTAAACAAGGCTAACTCTAATGTCGCTGTCCCACTAGCAGCAATAGCCGCGTCACAAGCCTCCATTACTAACCAAGAGATGGGACGAGATGAAGTTCTCTTTAGTTGGTGCTCTATAAAATGTGCATGTCCATTTGTAGTAGAGTGTCCTTCATTTTTGCCACTATTACGATTAGCCTCTTGCACTCCTGTCAAATTATCACTACTTGCCTGTGTATATTCATAGTTGCCATAGATATGCAAGTTAGGTACAGGAATATGCTGTGCAATCTCTTTAAACTGCTCTGCCCGAGCCTGGTTTACCACTGGCACAATAAAATGTATGCTGGTATCTTTGGCAGCAAGAAACTGAGCTGCCTTTAAAAACGGTTCTGCAAGCAATTTAATCTCTGATGCACGGCTACCAGGTAATATTGCTACGATTCGAGCATCTGCCGGCAATCCAAGCTCTTGGCGAGCTTTTTCCCTATCAGGGACAAGGGGAATCTGTGATGCTGTTGGATGACCAACAAAGGTGACGGGAATTCCAACTTTATCATAGATAGCTGTCTCAAAAGGAAATAACACCAGCATATGCGAAACAGCCTCTCGAATCTTGTAGATACGCTCATAACGCCAAGCCCATATGGATGGTCCGACAAAATGCACCGTAGGAATACCCTCTCCACGCAGCTTATGCTCCAAGCGTAAATTAAAATCAGGAGCATCCACTCCAACAAATACATCAGGACGATGGGCAAGTAAATTTTTTTCTAGTGATTTATAGGTATGGATAAGTTTAGGAAGTGACTTCAGGGCATCCACATAGCCAAATACACTTAGTGTATCCATAGGAAACTGAATATCCATCCCAGCATCTCGCATATGAGGCCCCCCAATGCCAGTGAAAGTGGCGCCTGCACTATGCTGCTGAATACCCTCTATAATACGCGAAGCTAATAAATCTCCTGACGGTTCTCCAGCAACCAAGGCGATTTTAGGAGAAAAATTTTTTACCACACCAATTTCCTTTTATGACTGTGAAAAAAAGGCTATTGGATTTCAATAGCCTTTTACCCAAAATCCAGGTTAATCTCGCAAACCTTGTAGAATTCAATGATTAACCACGTCCTACACCACGTTCAGACTCAGCAAAAAAGTCTAGGAACAGTTGTAAATGCTGTGCAGAGTCTGGGTTAGCTGTCTGTAAACGTTTAATTTCTTCTACAGCTTCATTACGACTTAACTGACGCATATAGATAATTTTGTAGGCTTCTCGTAAAACCTGAATTTGCTCTGTAGTAAATCCTCGACGTTTTAAACCTTCAGAGTTAATACCAACAGGTTTATAAGGTTGACCAGCCCCCAACACAAAAGGTGGAATGTCCTGACGAATAGATGAGGTACCACCTGTCATAGAATGGGCACCAATATGGGTAAATTGATGTGCAGCAGATAGACCACCAATGATAGCCCAATCACCAATATGGATATGACCAGCCAACTGCACTGCATTTGCAATAATAGTGTGGTTTCCAACTTGGCAATCATGCGCAATATGGACATAGGCCATAATCCAATTATCATCACCAATGCGTGTAGTTCCTACATCTTGTACCGTACCTGTATTAACCGTCACAAACTCGCGAAATGTATTGCCGTTACCTATTTCCAAACATGTCTGCTCACCAGCATACTTCTTGTCCTGCGGTATACCACCAATAGAGCAAAAACGATAGAAGACATTATTCTCTCCAATAGTCGTATGCCCATCAATCACGCAATGCTCACCTATTTTGGTACCTGCCCCGATTTTAACATGGGCATGGATTACAGAATAAGCCCCTACCTCTACGGTATCATGCAACTGTGCTCCTTCATGCACAATTGCTGTACTATGCACTATAGCCATTATTCACCTATATCACGAATTGCACACATAAGTTTTGCTTCTGCAACAACTTGGTCATCAACATAAGCCTTGGCATCATATTTGCACATCACTTTGCTGATACGTAATGCTTTAACTTCAAGGCGCAACTGATCGCCAGGCACCACTGGTTTACGAAAACGAGCCTCATCAACCCCTACAAGATAATAAGCCGTTGTACCGCTGTCTAGCGTAGTTTCGCCATCGGCTTTGGAGAAGGAAAAGATTGCCGCTGCTTGTGCTAGGGCTTCAATAATCAACACTCCAGGCATCACAGGCAAATGAGGAAAATGTCCTTGGAAAAAAGGCTCGTTAATAGTAACGTTCTTGATAGCGACAATGCTTTCGCCCGGCACCATCTCAATGACACGATCCACTAACAACATCGGAAAGCGATGAGGGATATGTTCCATAATGCCACGAATATCTAATTCCATAACTTTTCCCATTAAAATTATTCAGACTGAGAGGTCGCATCAAGTCGTTTTTCGAGTTCTTGGATACGACGACGCAACTCATATAAATTCACTAAAGTTGCTGCATTCTTTTGCCAATCACGATGTTCCATGATTGGCCATAAACCAGTGTAGCGCCCTGGTTTATCAATATTTGACATAACCCCTGTGCCTCCAGAAATATGAACATCGTCCCCAATGGTTAAATGTCCTGCCACCATAGAAGCACCAGCTAAGGTACAACGCTCCCCAATCTTGGTTGAACCAGCAACCCCCACGCAGGCAGCCATTGCAGTATAAGCACCAATTTCACAATTATGAGCAATCATAATTTGGTTATCTAATTTCACACCTTGGTGAATAACGGTATTACCCAAAGCTCCACGGTCTACTGTTGTGTTGGCTCCAATTTCTACATCATCCTCAATAATAACACCACCTAATTGAGCAATTTTAGACCAACCGCCTTTAGCAACAGTGGCATCAGGAGCAAAACCAAAACCATCTGCACCAATCACTGCACCACTATGAATGATACAGCGCTGACCAATACTCACCCCGTGGTAAAGAGTAACATTAGCGTGCAATAGGGTATCTGTACCGATAATACAATGTTTACCAATCACACATCCTGCACCAATAGTCACACCATCGCCAATTATCACTCCCTCTTCTATCACAGCATGGGCGTGAATACTTACATTGACTCCCAGGCGTGCTCCAGGGTGAATAACCGCACTTTCATGGATACCACGTATATCATGAGCAGTACGCCACTTATCAAACCACTGTGTAATACGTGCATAGAGTAGATAAGGATTCTCACACTGCACGATGGCAAAAGGCAAATTTGCAGGCAATGCATCAATGGCTCTTTGAGGAAGAATAACTGCCGAAGCCTGTGTCACCTGCAACAAATCAAAAAACTTGGGATTAGCCAAAAAGCCAATCTCATGCTCTGCAGCATCCGACAAAGAACCAATACCCGCTATCAAAGGCAACTCCCCATTAAAAGGAAGAATTTGCCAGGTTAGCCCTTGGGTATCAACCTGTGTGAGCAACTCATCTAGGCGAACCGCTTGATTCAATGTCAGAATATGTGCCATAGATTACTTCTTAGCGTTGTTAGAGCTGTTTAATACTTTGATAACTTCGTCAGTCACATCAACACGAGGACTTACTGTCACTGCATCTTGAAGAATCAAGTCGTAATCTTGTTTTTCAGCAATTTCTTTAATAGCTGTATTTGCTTTTTCAACAATAGTAGCAAATGCATCGTTACGACGACGGTTAAAATCCTCTTGGAATTCACGACGTTTACGTTGTAAATCAGTGTCTAAATCTGTCAATTCACGCTGTGCTTTATTACGTTCAGAATCAGACATAACAGGTGCATTTTTATCAAAATTTTCAAACTTAGCACGTAACTCATTAGCAAGTTTTTGCAAGTCTGCATCGCGTTTTTTAAATTCTTCTTCAATCTTAGCTTCTGCCTCTTTTGCAGGGGCTGATTCACGCAATAATTTTTCAGTATTTACAAAACCAATTTTAATGGCAGCCTGAGGCTTTGAAGCATCGGCAGAAGTAGCTTTATCAGTGGCTGGTTTATCTGTAGTTTGTGCCAATGCTACAGTTGCAGAAGCACCGAATGACAACGCTAACAATGCTTTCATCACACGACTAATTACTGCTTTGTTTGTTGAATAAGTTTTCATAAGAACCTTCAAGAAATAAATGAAATAAGATAAAACGGGGGTGGTCTTCGTCATAAAGGCCACCAAAAATCATTAGAACGATGTACCAATCTGGAATTGGAATTGCTGTTTATTGTCCCCTGGCTTAGATTTAATTGGTTTAGCATAGGAAATTTGCAATGGGCCAAGTGGTGAATTCCATGATAATCCAATACCTGCAGAATAGCGCCAACCGCATGGGTCAGTCACAAGACCACCGTACTGAGAGCTACCATTAGTACATTGTTGCCCACCATTTACGCCCACTTTACCTGCATCAGCAAATAAGAACCAACGCAAAGAACGGTCGTTTTGAGTACCGGGGAAAGGTAGGAATAATTGTACATTGGCAAGCAAGCGAGTATTACCCCCTAAATAGTCCCCTGAAACCGCGTCTCTAGGACCTAGAGAAGAACCTTCATAACCACGCACCGAACCAATACCCCCTGCATAAAGGTTTTTAATAACAGGGAATGGTTTCTTGGTACCATAGGTATGACCCCAGTCAGCAGACACATTAAAGGCCAAGGTATAATCCTTGTTCAAAGGAAGATAATATTGTTGTTGAGCGCTCAGCATGTAATACTTGAGGTGCCCCACACTCATGGAAGCATTCAATGAGGTCAGGTAACCACTTGTTGGTGCTACTGCACTATCACGAGTATCTTTGGTCCAACCTATATTAAAAATAACAGCAGTATTCTTGTCCTTATAATTATTCACAAACTCACGATAGGCTTGAGGAATAATTTGACCTGAACCCTCTGCCGGCAAACGAATTTTGTTTTGTTCAACCGTCGCACCCAAGAAGACGCGATCATACTCAGAAATAGGCACACCAAAGTTCATTCCAAAGCCAACCGCACGTACTTGATAAGTATCGTCATCCTGGTTAACAGAGGTGCTATAAGGCTTATCTAAGCGATAGTATGCTGTTGTTGTCTTGCTAATGCCGCTAGTTGTCCAATAAGGGTCAGTATGGGTCATCACCACGTTACGGTTGTACTTAGAGGTACTAAAACTTAAAGCCAAATCAGTACCAGAACCGAAAACGTTGTCTTGACTAATCCCTGCTTGGAACGATAATTTATCCGTAGAACCATAGCCCACGCCAAGGTTAATCATACCAGTAGGTTTCTCTTTAACATCGACGTTAATATCAACCTGATCATCTACCCCCTGGACAGGTGCTTGGGTGAGAGTCACATCATTAAAATAACCTAAACGGTCAATACGCTCACGTGAAGTCGATACACGAGTCGCATCATACCAAGCTGCCTCAGACTGACGCATTTCACGGCGGATTACTTGGTCACGTGTACGAGTATTGCCACCAATGTTAATCTGGCGTACATAAATGCGTTTACCAGGATTGACATAAAAAACAACGTCCACATCTTGAGTGCCTGTCACAGGTTGTGGCACTGGATTTACCTCTGCTAATGCATACCCCAACTCGCCTAAACGTTGCTTGATAGCCTCTGCACTACTACGAATCTTCATGACATTAAAGGTCTCGCCTTGTTTAGTGTCAATAAGCCCTTTAAGTTCATCTCCCATACCAAGTAAGTCACCTGCCATTTTAAGATCGCGAATCGTGTACTTTTCTCCCTCATGCAAGGTGATGTTGATACCAATATCTTCAAGGTTAGGAGAAATCGTTACCTGAGGATCATCAACCTTGACATCAAGATACCCACGCTCCATATAATAGTCTCGGATTTTCTCAATATCAGAGTCTAATTTTTCACGCGAGAATTTATCTGTGCCTGTATACCAAGTCATAAATCCTGGTGTGGTTAAATCCATCTGGTCTTCAAGGGTAGACGATGAGAAAGCCTCATTGCCAACAAAGTTGATCTCTTCAATACGAGCAAGCTTACCTTCTTTAATCTGGAAGCTAATACCCACACGGTTATTGGGTAGAGGGGTCAACACATGGTTAACATCTACACTATAATTCCCCTTAGAAACATACTGATTACGGATTTCTTTTGTTGCTCTATCTAATAAGGCTGGATCTAAAGCTCGCCCCTCTCCTAGACCAAGATCAGCAAGGGACTTAACAATATCTTCACTCTTGAATGCGTTCATCCCCTCAAAAAGTACAGAACTGATGATAGGACGCTCGTTTACAGTGATATTAACCACTCGACCTTCTGTTGTAATCTTAACATCATTAAATAAGCCAGTCGCATATAAACGACGTACAGAATCAGTCGCCATTTCTTGATCAAAGGTCTTACCGACACGGGCAGGAATATAGCTAAAAACCATACCAGGCTCTGCACTGCGTAGACCAGTAATGCGAATATCTTGAACAACAAAAGGTGAGAAAGCATGAGCAGCCATCGGCAATACCAATGAGGAAAGCAAAGTCGCCAATGTTGTTTTACGTAATCGTTTTAATGAGCGAATATCCATTCGTACATTCCTTGAAGATGAGTATCCAAATTTTAACAAGCTATTTTAAGGCATAAAGAAGCTGTTTGTCAGTAAATTAATCTATCTGCCTTTAATAAAACCTGAAATCGTTTCAAAAATCCTGCTAATCAATTAAAAATTCGCATTAAATCATTATGAAAGGCAAAAATCATCAATAACAACAGTAGACCATAGCCCAATTTCATCAGATTTTGAAAAATGGCTTCTGGCAATGGTCTTCCTATCACCATTTCAATAAAATTCAGCACCATTTGCCCTCCATCTAAACCGGGAACAGGCAATAAATTTAGTACCCCAATACTAATGCTAATAAGTGCCACGAATTGAATAAAATTACTCAGACCGTATTGAGCAACCTTGCCTGAATAATCTGCAATTGTCAGTGGTCCACTGATGTTACTGAGAGAAACCTCACCTATTAGCATTTTGCCAATCATTTTTAGAGAAAACCAAGCGGTATCCCACGTCTTAGTGGTCGCCTTGGCAAAAGCATCAATAAAGCCATAGCTGACATATTGCATAGGGTAATCCACTTGAAACTCTGCTTGAATACGTCCAACTTTGCGACCATCAGGAAGGCTCACTTCTGCAGGCATCATCGTAAGACTCACTTCTGCTCCATCTCGATTAATGAGCAAATGAACCGACTGATGTGCCAGTAATTGAATTTGTCGAATAAACCCATTTAAACTACTAATGGTTATGCCATTGAGGGAGAGTACTTTATCACCTGCTTTAAGTCCGGCCTGTGCAGCCACACCCCCTTCTATTACCCTTGCCACTACAGGAGCCATCTCTCGCAAAGAGATACCACTTTCTTTTAACCAATCCACTTGTTCTAAATTGCCTGAAACTGTAGGGACATCCATAGTCACTTCACGTGCCATTCCCTCTGCACTAGATACTTCCATTGTCAGTGGTTTACCCAAGGCCATCGCAGCAACCAGTTGCTCCATTGCATCAGACCAGCTATCAATTTCAGTATCATTTACACGTACGATACGATCCCCTTCCCGCAATCCTGCTTGAGCTGCCACAGAGCCTGCTGTGGGTGTAGCAACAATAGCTTGAGGTTGATTCTCACCCACCATAAACACACCCGTGTAGATAATAATTCCAAGCAAAAAACTAAAAGCAGGTCCTGCAGCATAAATAATAATTTTTTGAAAGGAGGTTTTTTCAGCTACCGACTCCCCTACTCGGTAATGTGGGTGATTAGGACGAGGTTCAGCAAGCGGTTTAACATATCCGCCAAATGGAAGCAAAGAGATAGACCATTCAGTGCCTTTTCTATCTGTGCGTTGATAGATGACCTTACCAAAACCTAATGAAAACCGCTCTACATGCACACCATAAAGACGTGCCGCAAGATAATGTCCATATTCATGAAAGACCACCACAATACTGATGGTAATGATAAAAGTAATAATACTAAACAAAGCTATCCTTTTACTGCAATTTAGTCAGGCACGTTTATACCATGCCTGAGTTGTCTCAATACCATTATGTTATTTAGTGAAATGGTTTTAACTAAAACCACTCTAGTAATGACAATGTTCTCTCTCTCACTTCAGCATCAAAAGCCAAAACATCATCAATAGAACACAATTCCGGTGCTACTATGGAATTTAGCATCTGTGCTATTGTCTGAGCTATTTGTGTAAACTTAATGCGTTTAGTCAAGAACTGAGCAACAGCGATTTCATTACTAGCGTTAAGAATAGTGCAAGCCCCTATCCCCTCTTTTAAAGCATCAAAAGCCAATCTCAGACAAGGATAACGTTTAAAGTCAGGGGCTGAAAAATCCAAACAAGTAAGCTGGGCAAGATCAAAATGAGCAGCGTTGTGCGTGATGCGTTCAGGATAACCTAAAGCATAGGAAATTGGAATACGCATATCATGGTTACCTAATTGTGCCAGTAACGAACCATCCACAAACTGCACCATAGAATGGATGGTACTCTGAGGATGAATAACCACATCAATTTGTGCAGGCTCTAAATCAAACAACCACTTGGCCTCAATAACCTCCAAGCCTTTATTCACCATCGTTGCTGAGTCTACAGAAATTTTTCGACCCATATTCCAATTAGGATGCTTACAGGCCTGCTCTGGCGTCACCTCGACAAGTTGTTCTAATGGATATTCACGAAAAGGCCCACCAGATGCTGTTATGATTACCTTTTGCAAGTGCTGTTTGGGATTATGTTTAGGTAGACATTGGAAAATCGCATTATGCTCGCTATCCAAAGGCAATAGTGTTGCACCATATTGCCCCACCGCCTGCATAAATAAAGAGCCTGCCGTCACTAGCACTTCTTTATTGGCTAGCAAGATGCGTTTACCTGCTTTAGCAGCAGCATAAGCACTAGGCAATCCTGCTGCACCAACAATGGCACAGACAATAGTATCCGCTTGCGAATCACGTGCGGTTTCACATAGCCCCTCTTGACCTAATCGAATCTCTGCGGGCTGAAAACCCTCTTTATTCAATGTCAAAAACTGCTCGCGACGTGCCTCATCAGGAACAATGACAACCTTAGGCTGAAATTTTTGCGTCAGTGCCACCAGCTTTTCCATACGAGAAAAAGCACTCAACGCATAGACCTGATAACGCTCTGGGTGACAAGCAATAATATCTAAGGTACTGTCACCAATAGAACCCGTCGCTCCAAATACAACAATGGATTGCATGTTAATTTCCCAATTTGTCTTTGCTTTTATTGAAGATAAAACAAGAAGACAAAAATCATAGCAATAGGGCTAACAGAAATTACGGAATCCAGACGATCCCATACTCCTCCATGCCCTGGCAATAATTGACTGGAGTCCTTAATACCAGCACGACGCTTAAGCAATGACTCATATAAATCACCAAAAATAGACACAACAGCCATTGCCATACCTACTGCCACGGCCCCAAGAAGACCAATATACTGGACTAAAAGAGCCGCAAAAGAACCATCAATAAACGAGCTGAGCAACATCCATACTGCAACACTAGCAATACCGCACAAAGCACCTGAACGCGTCTTCCCTGGACTAATTGCTGGGGCTAGTTTACTGCCTCCAAAAAAACGCCCTCCAAAATAAGCAAAAATATCGGCACACCAAATAATAATAAGAAAACTTAATAAAAACCAAGCCCCTAAAAAGGTATAACACATCACAATGGAAAACCAAGTGACTAGTACAGCAAAAACAGCAAAAATGCTATGAAAAATACTGTTGGCAGTCACTTCTGTTTTAGCTTGGTAAAGTACCATAGGGACAATGAAAATCCAAACAAAGCTCACAAAGAATGAAATTGTAATCAATGTTGCAAAAGCCACAGTTGCCCACGGATTGGCTTGAAACTCAACAGGGTGACTCAGCGCTAATACAATGTGACTACCTTCGCTGGGTAATAATAAAGAATACAACCCAACAAATACGGCAAAACCTACTATGCCAATAACGGCAGCAAGTAGCGATTTATGGGGATGATTTAAAGAAATCCGCAGCCATTCAAATAATGCGCCTGCAGAGGCTAAACTAACAAAAGTGGCAAAGTAAAAGGAATCTTTTAGGCTGAGCAATACAGCAAGAATTGCCAATAATACTACTGCCGTAATGATGCGAGGAATAAGCATAATCAAGTTTCTTGAAGTTGAGCTGAGGTACGTCCAAAGCGACGCTCTCGTTGTGCATACCAGGCAAGCGCTTCATCGAAGTCTGCCGCTGAAAAATCTGGCCAATACTTATCACTGAAGAAAAGTTCTGTATAAGCCAGTTGCCAAATCATAAAGTTAGAGATACGGCGCTCTCCTCCGGTACGAATGAACAAATCAGGCTCAGGCATATCTGCCATACTGAGAAATGGCTCAAAATCACTTGCTTCTATCTCAGCATTGAGCAACTCTGGCCGCTCTTGAATCATACGACGCATGGCTTGCAAGATGTCCCAACGACCGCCATAGTTTGCTGCGATATTGAGTGTTAACCCAGTATTCTTTATTGTTTGCTGTTCAGCAGCGTGAATCAATGTCTGCAACTCTGAAGAAAAGGCAGATAAATCCCCTATCACTCGAAGACGAATATTATTCTTGTGTAGCTTAGAGACTTCCTTTTGGAGCGACTTGACAAAAAGTTTCATCAACAAACCCACTTCTTCGGGAGGGCGTCGCCAATTTTCAGAGCTAAATGCAAATAAGGTCAGATAGGCAATATGATGTCTGACACAGTACTCCACAGCCCTACGCACGGCCCGCACTCCACGGATATGCCCTGCCGTCCGGGGCAAATGACGCTCTGTTGCCCAACGACCGTTGCCATCCATGATAATAGCAACATGGCTGGGAACGTCAGTAACAGTAGGAATACTGTGCATCTGAGTCATATTGAACTTATACCTTCATAATTTCGGCTTCTTTTTCAGCCACAAGCTTGTCTACTTCTGCTACGTATTTATCCGTCAATTTTTGTACGACATCTTGTGCACGACGCTCATCATCTTCAGAGATTTCTTTATCTTTAAGAGAACGCTTAAGTGCCTCGTTGGCATCACGGCGCAAGTTACGCACTGCAATCTTGGCATCCTCACCCTCTGAACGCACCACCTTGGTCAAATCACGGCGACGCTCCTCGGTAAGTGGGGGCATAGGCACACGAATCGACTCTGCCATAGCCATAGGATTTAAACCTAAATCCGATTCACGGATTGCCTTTTCAATCACTTGGGTCATTTGTTTTTCCCAAGGCTGTACATTTAAAGTACGTGCATCAACGACTGTTACGTTAGCCACTTGACCAACAGGCACCATAGAGCCATAGTAATCCACTAATACATGGTCTAAAATACCTGCATGAGCACGACCTGTACGGATTTTAGAAAGGTTAGTCTTAAGGCTCTCAATAGATTTTCCCATACGGGTCTCTGCTGATTTAGTAATTTCGTTAATACTCATTTTTATCCTTTGTCTTCAATAGTTATTGAGTGTTGCAACGACGGCAAACTCCTTATCATAGGGTGCAGGCGACCATAATCTTTCTAGGTCACTCTACTGTGATTAAATGTGAACCAAAGTACCCTCGTCTTCCCCTGCAATAGCACGTTTAAGCGCACCAGCCTTATTGATAGAGAAGACGTTGATAGGTAGTTTTTGATCACGACAAAGTGCAAAAGCGGTGGCATCCATCACTTCTAGACGCTTGCTAATCACTTCGTCAAAAGAAATGCGAGAATAGCGAGTTGCTGTAGGATCTTTCTTGGGGTCTGCGGTGTAGATACCGTCTACTTTAGTAGCTTTAAGGACAATTTCAACCCCCATCTCAGCCCCACGTAAAGCGGCTGCCGTATCCGTAGTAAAAAACGGATTACCCGTACCTGCCGCAAAAATGACAACTTTCTTCTCTTCTAGGTAACGTAATGCTTTGGGACGAATATAAGGTTCAACCACCTGATCAATATTCAAGGCCGATTGTACACGTGCTACCACACCATGATTTTTCAGAGCATCTTGCAAAGCCAATGCGTTCATCACGGTTGCCAACATACCCATATAATCTGCTGTTGCACGATCCATGCCTTGGGCGCCTGGAGCAATGCCGCGAAAGATATTACCACCACCAATAACAATCGCCAACTCCACTCCCTGCTTTGCTACCTCGGCAATTTCTTCTGTCATACGAACAATAGTGGAACGGTTAATACCGAAAGCGTCTTCTCCCATTAAGGCTTCACCAGAAAGCTTAAGAAGAACTCGTTTATATGATGTGGCCATGACTCAAATCCTTACATAAAAAACAGCAATGTGCTTATAGTTAAATTGTCGTACATTATACTAAAAAAGCCATGATGATGCACTCATCATGGCTTGTATATAGGCTTAAAAAAGCGTTGCTTGATTAGTTCTTAGCCATTGCTGCTACTTCAGCTGCAAAGTCAGAAGCAACTTTCTCAATACCCTCGCCTACAACGAGTAAGCCAAAGCTATGAACAGTTGCTTTATTTTCTTTAAGCATTTGCTCAACAGTTTGCTTATCGTTTTTAACGAAAGGTTGATTCAATAAAGTCACCTCTTTAAGGAACTTAGCTACAGAACCCTCTACCATCTTGGCAACGATTTCTGCTGGTTTACCTGATTCAGCTGCTTTTTGCTCAGCCACTGAACGCTCTTTAGCAATGTCTTCTGCTGGTACACCATCAGCATTTAATGCTTTAGGTTTAGTAGCAGCTACGTGCATAGCCACATCCTTACCAACCACTTCATCACCAGAGAACTCAACTAAAGCACCGATACGACCACCGTGGCTGTAGTGAGCAAGCTGTTTGTCAGTTTCTACACGGAAGAAACGACGAATAGTCATATTCTCACCGATTTTACCAACTAAAGCAGCACGAGTAGACTCAACAGTACCCTCGCCAAAAGGCAACTCATTAAGTGCAGCAATATCTGCTGGATTTTCAAGAGCCACTTTCTTAGCAAGTGCTTCAACAAATGCCACGAATTCTGGGTTTTTAGCAACGAAGTCTGTTTCGCAGTTAACTTCAATCATTGCACCCTTACCACCTTCGATATAAGTACCGATAAGACCTTCAGCAGTTACACGAGTAGCAGCCTTGCTAGCTTTATTACCTAATTTCACGCGAAGAATCTCTTCTGCACGCTCCATATTACCTTCAGCTTCTGTTAAAGCCTTTTTGCACTCCATCATAGGAGCATCTGTTTTTTCGCGCAATTCTTTTACCATTGCAGCGGTAATCTCAGCCATGTTTTCTCCAATCTAAAATAGTGATTATGCTTACTCAGCAGAAGTTTCTTCTTCAGCAGCCGCTTGAATTTCTTCAACTAAAGCGTTTTCGCCTTGCTCACGACCTTCTAAAATCGCATTAGCAATACCAGAAGCGTACAATTCGATAGCTTTAGCAGAGTCATCGTTACCAGGGATAACAAAATCCACACCCTCTGGAGAGTGGTTAGTATCCACAACAGCGATAACTGGAATACCTAGTGTACGTGCTTCTTGAATAGCAATTTTGTGATAACCAACGTCAACAACGAATAAAGCTGCAGGCAACTTATTCATGTTTTTGATACCACCGATTGATTTGTTGAGTTTCTCAAGTTCACGAGTAAACATCAACGCTTCTTTCTTGCTCAAACGGTCAACAGTACCGTCTGTTTGAGCTGTTTCCATGTCTTTTAGACGTTTGATAGAAGACTTCACTGTTTTGAAGTTGGTCATCATACCGCCTAACCAACGGTTGTCAACATAAGGCATGCCTGCACGAGTAGCTTCAGCAGCAATGATTTCACGAGCTGAACGTTTAGTACCCACAAATAGGATTTCACCGCCACGAGCAGCTGTTTGACGTACAAACTCAAGTGCTTCTAGATATTTAACAACTGTTTTTTCAAGGTTAATGATATGAATCTTGTTACGTTGACCAAAAATGTACTGAGCCATTTTAGGATTCCAGTAACGAGTTTGGTGACCAAAGTGAACACCAGCTTCTAACATTTGACGCATTAATGACATATTAAAAACTCCACAGGGTTATGTCTTGTACATTACCAGTATTGATATTAGACTTCTATCATCAACACCCTATGCGGTAATGCACGCTATTTAAAAAATAAATCGCACAAAAAAATGTGCACCAATACTATTTACCTAAAAATCCAAAATCAATAACTAAAAATGAATAAAAATAACGCATTCTAACGAATTGGCTCTTGGACTTATACGCAAATAAGCCTATAATTATATACTGTTTTTTTATCTTTACACAAGTTTTATGCCTATTTTAAAAAATCCTGAAGATATTCAAAAAATGCGGGCAGCGTGCCAAGATGCCGCCAAAGCATTGGACTATATTACTCCCTTTGTTAAAGCTGGAGTCACCACTGGTGAATTGGATCGTTTAGTCATTGATTATATTGATAATGTTTTACATGTTAAATCTGCCACTATTGGCTATGGCAATCCTCCTTTTCCTGCTAGCATTTGCACCTCTATTAACAATGTAATTTGTCATGGTATTCCAGGTGATCGTGTTCTTAAAAATGGCGATATTATGAACATTGACATCACCATTATTAAAGATGGTTGGTTTGGTGATACTAGTCGTATGTATTGTATCGGTGAACCGTCGATACAAGCCCGCAAACTAAGCGAAACCGCTTTTGAATGTATGTGGTTGGGTATCGAACAAGTTCGCCCTGGTGCAACTCTAGGCGATATTGGTCATGCCATTCAATCTCATGCTCAAGCACAAGGTTTTTCTGTAGTGCGTGATTACTGTGGGCATGGTATTGGTCAGGTTTTCCACGATGAGCCTATGGTATTGCACTATGGCAAACCTCACACTGGCATGAAATTAGTCGAAGGCATGACATTCACCATCGAACCTATGATTAATGCAGGCCACTATGCCACACGTTTAATGCCTGACCACTGGACAGTAGTGACCAAAGACCGCAGTCTGTCTGCTCAATGGGAGCATACGTTAATTGTCACGGCAGATGGTTATGAAGTCTTAACCGTTTCCGAAGGTATGCGTCAACCACCTGATTTTGTGAAGAAGTTTAAATCTGCATTGTAAGTTCTCGTCGATTCGATAAATAACATCGTCTACCCTTATTTTTTATGGGAAATAAAGTCAGTCTCTTGTGATAGTCTGTTTGCTCAAACCTGTAGTCACAATATGCACTTATTTCCCTTAAATTGTTTTATTGTCATTTGAGGATTCTGTTATGCCCCCTCTCATCGCTATCCGCCAACACATTTTTGAACATAGAGAAGCTCTCAAAAACCAATATAAAGAGGGTAATTTATTACCTGAAGATTTTTTACACCAACATAGTCAATTAGTAGACCAAGGATTTGCAGAGGTAATCAAGGCCTATCCTTTACCCGAAGGAGCGGCTTTATGCGCCGTTGGCGGCTATGGACGCGATGAGCTTTATCCTTTTTCAGATATTGATATTTTGTTATTGCTTGCCAAAGAACCGTCTGCAGCGGATAAGGAGCGTCTTGAGACACTTGTGCAGTCTTTCTGGGATCTAGGTCTAGATATTGGGGCCAGTGTACGAACCATTAAGGATTGCCTTAACGAAGCCAAAAAAGACATTACTATTGAGACCAGTTTACTTGAATGTCGTTATTTGCTGGGAAATCGAGCTTTGGTGGAAGAACTTCATCAAAAGTTCATGAAGAATCATAATCCACAAGATTTTTTCCTTGCCAAACAACTCGAATTCAAACAACGTTACGCTCGTTATAACAATACCCCTTATGCGCTAGAGCCTAACTGTAAAGAGTCTCCTGGAGCATTGCGTGATATTCAACTTATCCATTGGCTTGCTTTATCTAACCAAATTAAAGGAAGCTGGCAATCCCTTGTAGATGCAAATTTAATGACAGACAAAGAGGCTGAGGTCATTAAGAAAACTGAGCATAGTTTTAAGCGTTTTCGTATTGAGTTGCACCTTATTCACAATAAGCGAGACGATCGTGTACTTTTTCACGTCCAGCCACGTCTTGCAGAAGTCTATGGTTATACTGCTCAAGCGGGTAAACGTCCCTCAGAGATGTTTATGCAGGACTACTACGGTGCAGCCCGTATGGTAAATCTGATTACCCACTTTATGCTGCAAAACTTTAAAGACTATCTCTTTCCCAATGATAAACAGGTATCCATTATTGATGAGGATTTCCAGCGTATTGGGCAATTATTAGATATTCGTCATGATGATGCTTTTGAGAAAAACCCATCATTACTGCTCAAGGCTTTTTTGGTTTTACAACAGCATTCTGAACTTGAAGATTTTTCAGTACGTACGCAACGCCTTATTTGGGGCAACCGTAAGCGTATTGACGCAGCATTTAGAGCTAACCCGGTTAATCAGGATCTTTTCTTAGAAATTGTCAAGCAACCTCGAGGGATTGTACACACTTTTAGACGCCTATCTAAACTGAAAATACTACCTCGTTATATTCCTAGCTGGTCCAAGATTGTAGGCCAAATGCAACATGATTTATTCCATGTGTACACTGTAGATCAGCATACCCTTCAAGTAATTCGCAATATGCGTCGTTTTACTATGCCGGAGTACGCACAGGATAATCCGTTAGCCGCCCAGTTAATTGCGGATTTTGATAAAAGTTGGTTGTTATATATCGCTGCACTTTTTCATGATATTGCTAAAGGACGTGGTGGCGATCATTCTACTCTTGGAGCGGTGGAAGTCCGTCAATTTGCTGAATTACATCGCCTTGCCCCTGAAGATGTAGAGTTGCTTGAATTTTTAGTGGCTAATCACCTTGTTATGTCTAACGTAGCACAGAAAAAAGATTTATCTGACCCTGAGGTGATTAAACATTTTAGCGAGACAGTCAAAGATCGCCGCCATCTCGTAGCATTATACCTGCTTACCATAGCAGATATTCGTGGCACCAGTCCTAAAGTATGGAATGCATGGAAAGGACAACTGTTGCAAAACCTTTTCCAAAGCACCTCACACTTATTTGCAGGTGATCACTTTGACCGTAACACTATCTTATCGCAACGTAAGGCTGAGGCTGATGCCATCATTAAATTAGCGGGGCTTTCTGATGAGCAACGCGATAAATTCTGGTCAAAAATGGATGTTGCCTACTTTCTACGGACAGAAGCCAGTGATATTGCGTGGCATACTCGTACCCTTTACTCCCACATAGGTGTCGCTGATACTGTTGTCAAGGCACGTCCTGTAGAAAAGAGTGAGCATATTCAGATTGCAGTATTTACACGTGATAAAGTTAACTTATTCGAGCGTATCGCTGTGTATTTTTATCTGCATAATATCAATATTTTAGATGCCCGTATCCATACTAATGCCGATGGTTATGCTCTTGATAGTTTCTCTGTTTCTTCTGCCGTTTTCCAAAATCCACGTGATTTTGTATCGCTTATTGAGACTGACTTAGCCAAGAGTATTCATGATGAGCTACCTTCTGAGGAAATGATTGCTCAACGACCAACCTCATTAATGGTGGGGGCAGATATACGTCGTTCTCGTACCTTCCCTATTGTGCCTAGCGTGGAGTTGGTCAAAGATGAATACGGCAGCTCTTGGTTGCTTTCTATTGTCGCAACCGATAGCCCTGGTATTTTATATCACCTTGCTCATATCTTTAATCAACATCGCATTAATCTGCACATGGCAAAGATTATGACACTAGGCGAACGTGCCGAAGACGTATTTGTTATTGATAGTCCTCAGCTTGACAATGAAAAAAGCCAACTAGCTTTTGAACGAGACATATTAGACATGCTGAATCGTTTAACAAAATTAAAGTAACTTCCTGTATTTTCACGATATAATTGACCTTTGTGTGTTTAGTGGCTTTAGGTTATCTCCATGTTTTCGCTTTTTATTAATAACCTGCTATTCGTGTTAGCGACTATTTTACCCATTGTGAATCCCCCTGGCGTAGCACCTATTTTCTGGACTATGACTAGTGGTGCATCCAATGCCACTCGGCTCATGCTCGCTAAACGCATAGCAGTTAACGTCTCCATCATCATTCTGGCTGCAATTTTCCTAGGTAGTTTGATTCTCAATATGTTGGGAATTTCGCTAGAAGTAGTGCGTATCGGTGGTGGTTTATTGGTAGTCGCTGCTGCATGGAAACTTCTTAATGCTGAAGATCCTGATACCAGCAAACACCCTATTACTAATGAAGAATATTCTTTAGACAAAGCCAAAAATAACGCCTTTTATCCACTCACTTTTCCTATTACTTGCGGACCTGGCTCTGTGGCTGCGGCAATTACTATTGGTGCAACACTACGCAACAGTGGTTTTAATTTAGCCACTTTTTCGACAATTAGCGGTATGATTGTGGGTTCTGCTGTAGTATCGCTAACAGTATACTTCTGCCTACGGTTTGCTGCTCAATTTTTGCATCGACTAGGTAAAAATGGATCTGTGATTTTTATGCGTCTATCGGCGTTTATTTTGTTATGCATAGGTGTGCAGATTCTGTGGACTGGCATTCATGACCTTGTGATGAGTCTTTATGCGGATATGCTAGATATGTCTAATTAGTTTTGGATAAGCCATGTCTAATTTACCCCAAGGTAATTACTCCTATTTACCCTATTTTTTGGCAAGTTAAATACATCTCACTTATTTTGAAAGGATAATAATAACATGTTAAATACTCAGCGTATGCTCAATATTATTGCTATTTTGTGTTTGGCTGCTGTTGGTTTTGCCTTGTTTTCTCAATACTCCTTGGATATGCAGCCATGTGCATGGTGCGTGTTGTTGCGTTTTATCTTCTTAGTCATTGCACTAGTATGCCTACTGGCGAATCTTTTTCGTAGCCCATTTATCCTACGACTCTTCTCATTTTTAAGTTTTTCGTTATCTGTGGCTGGCATACTTAGCACATGGTACCAATATAGTGTCGCATCAGAATCCTTTTCTTGTGATATGACTTTTGCCGATATATTCATGTCGCGTTGGACACATTTAGATGCCCTAGCTCCTTGGATTTTTGGTATTTATGCTAGTTGTATGGATGCCAAAGCTGATTTGTTTGGTATCGAATACTCGCTCTGGGGTATGGGACTTTCTGCCGTGTTGGCACTGGGCTCATTGTATGCCTTATTTGCAAAAAATGAACGCGATTTGTTTAAAGCCTTGTGAGATTCATCGCCAAAATTAGAGCAATTCGTGCCTTATATCCTCGCCGTAAACAATGAAGTTTTACGGCACGGTCTGATAAATCATGTCATTCATAGCCGCATGTTTTAAAGTGCCAATATATGCTGCTGAATAAACGGTAAACTAGCCTTTATCACTTCGTTCATATCTATTGTGGTTAAATCATCCTCTGTCCCTGCCCCTGGTGCTGGTGCAAATGCCAAACGTTTATCTGCTTGATTAGTGGTTTGCCAGCGTAAGGGGGTTGCTGAACGCTTGCTCGGATAAAAGCCAATAGTAGGAATATTTAAGGCACCACAGATATGTAAGGGACCTGTAGACCCTGCAATAAATACACTGGCACAAGCAAGGGACTGCGCAAAATCAACAAGGCCATCATTTTTGTCATAAATAACCACTCGATGATTCATAGTTGACTGCACCTTTGCCTGTAGCTGTTGAGCCTTTTCTGTTTCCCCGGGACCTGCTGTCAGCACCACAGTGACAGTCGTATCCTTTAAAATGGCGTTAACAAGCTTGGCATATTGGTCCAAACTCAAATTGTTCGCTGAACCACCAGAACCTGCATGCACAAATACCCACGGACAGTCTGCTGATATATGAAGTTGCTGTACGAGTTTCTGGCGTTGCTGTGCCAAAACATCGGAGGGAAAGGACAGATAAGGTGGAGGCAACTCTCTAATGGTGATTCCTTGTTTAGTCAAAAAGGCTCTCGCTAAATCAAGGTTATACTCATACTCTGGTTTTAGGGAGCGAGAACGCCTTTGCGTGATACGTTGGTTATATAGGAACTGAATAAACTTAGTCGCTGGAGCTACGCGCAGTGGGATACCCGCTTTAAAAACAGTCAAAGCATTATAACTATCAGAGAAAAAATTAATAGAAGCATCAAACTTTGCCTTTTTTATTTCAGCAAGTGTAGCTCGTTGTGCTGCTTTATCAGCATTTTTACCCGCATCAATAATAATATCATCAATATAGGGGCAATACCTCGCTAGACTCTCTGTATAATGAGGCACAAGTGCAGTAATATGCCAGTCAAGAGCAGAATACCTCAACATAGCCAATGCTGGCCAGACCAACATAAAATCGCCTAATTTATCATTACGAACAACAAGTAATTTTTTCATAATTTCTCTGATGTGTATTAGCCTTGAATGCAAGCAACTAAATCATTGTAATATTTCTGCTGTGATTGTGCGAAATTATGACATAACCGACAAGAAAATTTATGAATAGATTCTCCAACCTGAATAAGGTATTACTAACGCTAAGACCGAAGTAGCCCACAAGAAAATTTGTAAATAAATCCTCTAACTCCTCGTAACTATCATCCTTAAAAATCACCTAAAAGAAATAGGCAAAGAGTGTCACAAGTCTAAAAAATACCATACAGTTGTATTATCAATGTTAAGATAGTCATCTCGCTTATTGAAAGGAAGTGCTATGCCGTCGTTATGTGTTGCCATGATTGTTAAAAATGAAGCACAGGATCTTGCTTTTTGTCTTAATACCGTAAAAGATTGGGTAGACGAAATTGTGATTTTGGATTCTGGAAGCACAGATGAGACTGAAGCTATTGCGAAAAAATTTAATGCCAAGTTCTATAGCAACACAACTTGGTCTGGATTTGGACCACAACGCCAGCTAGCACAAAGTTTTGTAAAAAGCGATTATGTTTTATGGTTAGATGCTGACGAGCGTGTGACACCAGAATTAGCAAAAGAAATCCAAACTGCTATCCAAGAGAATAAGGAAAATACTGTTTATAGTGTTAATCGTTTATCTGATGTTTTTGGCAAACGCATCCACCACTCGGGTTGGTATCCGGATTATGTAATAAGACTACATAAGGTAAAAGACACTCATTATTCAGACGATTTAGTACATGAAAGCATCATTGTGCCAAAAGGATTCCACGTCCAAAGGCTTAATGGTCATCTACTCCATTATACCTACAAAAATTTACATCATTACCTGGTTAAGTCAGCCAATTATGCCAAAGCATGGGCAGATCAGCGTCAGAAACAAGGTAAAAAAGCCTCTCTTTGGGATGCGTATATCCATGCTATTGGTTGCTTCATGAAGATGTATGTATTAAAGGCAGGATTTCTGGATGGAAAGCACGGATTGTTGCTAGCGACCTTGTCTGCTCATTCAACTTTTGTGAAATATGCAGACTTATGGGTAAGGAATCAACAAACCAAAAAATAAGTAACTTCCATATATTGAGGTTTGTCAATACGTTAATCACAGAGAGATACTTAAAACAAAGGACACTAATCTCGTCGTGACAATATCTTACGCACTACATCAGCACTAAAACCACGACTGGCGAGAAAACGTATTTGCTTAGCACGCTCTTGAGGGGTTGTTGGCAACATGCCATGAAACTTACGATTCCATACTTCTAATGCCCTATCAAACTCTGTTTCTTTAAGAGTTTCCTTGAGCTCGCTAACTGTCTCCTCGGTCAACTGATGGTTCTTTAAGGCATGGAGAATTTTCTGATTTCCCCAGCGTTGTTGACGAGAAATGACAAAATTTTCAGCAAAACGCTGATCAGATTGCCAATTCTCACGTTGTAAACGCTCAACGACAGCATCAATCTGTGCTTGATCCTCAGTGTACTGACTGAGTTTACGCCGCAACTCGACTTCTGAATACTCTCGCCGTGACAGTATCGCTACCGCTTTGGCAAGAAGATTGACAGGACGAGGCTCAGAGGGAGAAGTTGCAAACCCTTGATCTAATCGCTCCCCTCTTCTTCGCTCTGAGGTGCGAGAAATATCCTGTTCAAAATTATCATCAGTATCGGAAAACATCTGACTACTTGCCATTTAGGTGCCAAGTTTGGCTGTACTGTAGCGTGTCACAGCCGACTAGACACCTAGTTAGTATGCGTGGTTAATTGACTATTCTTCGATGAAATCATCATCAATATCGTCTGTCTCGCCTTCTGCTACTGCCCCCATCTCAATGATACCTAGGTTCTGGCGAATCTTATTCTCGATTTCACGAGCAAGCTCTGGGTGTTCTCGAAGATACTCACGCACATTATCCTTGCCCTGACCTATACGATTGCCATCATAGCTGAACCATGCCCCTGCTTTATCCACAATACCAGCCTTGACACCCAAATCGATGATTTCCCCCTCACGAGAAATACCTGTACCATACATGATGTCAAATTCAACTTGTTTGAATGGAGGAGCAACCTTATTTTTGACCACTTTTACACGGGTCTCGTTGCCAATAACCTCGTCACCCTTTTTGATAGAACCGATACGACGAATATCTAAACGTACAGAAGAATAGAATTTAAGTGCATTACCACCTGTCGTAGTCTCTGGGCTACCAAACATCACACCAATCTTCATACGGATTTGGTTAATAAAAATAACCATACAATTCGTGCGCTTAATAGAGGCTGTCAACTTACGAAGTGCTTGACTCATTAAGCGGGCTTGTAGACCGGGAAGATTATCCCCCATATCACCTTCAATCTCTGCCTTAGGTACTAGGGCAGCCACAGAGTCCACAACGA
Organism: Pelistega europaea; assembly: GCF_013133775.1. Lineage (GTDB taxonomy): Bacteria > Pseudomonadota > Gammaproteobacteria > Burkholderiales > Burkholderiaceae_B > Taylorella > Taylorella europaea. The sequence goes on from NZ_JABGBO010000002.1 coordinate 177,097, forward strand.
TTAAGTCTACAGAACCTGAACGCACTAAAGCATCGGTAATTTCTAGAGCTTGCTCTCCCGTATCTGGTTGTGAAATCAATAAATCCGCCAGATTCACCCCCAATTTAGCAGCATACTGCACATCCAAAGCGTGCTCTGCATCAATAAAGGCACAAGTACCTCCAATCTTTTGCATCTCAGCAATCACTTGTAGTGTCAAGGTGGTCTTACCACTAGATTCAGGGCCATAAATCTCAATTACACGACCGCGAGGCAAACCACCTACCCCTAGTGCAATATCTAGACCTAATGAACCCGTTGATACCACCTGAATATCATGAGCGACCTCATTGTCACCATAACGCATAACCGAGCCCTTGCCGAATTGTTTTTCAATCTGGGCTAGTGCAGCAGTTAATGCCTTGGCACGATCAGAGGCAGATGCTTTTGATTGTTTATCATCCATGGATGAATTCCTTATAAAAATAAATCTACATATTGCTAATGACTATACACAATATTATGCCATTAAAAATACTGTATGTCCATACAGTTGATATTTTTATCCTACTCAATTTTATACATTTTCACCACAGTCACTCAAGTTTAAATACGCATAACTTCAAATTTACCCTCCCCCATGTTGCGTTTACAAGAGAATTTCTGCAGCACCTAACAAATACCACCAATTAAGCCCACTGCCATAGAGCAGTCCTTGCTACCTGAATCTTGCTCATTTAAAGCAACTGAGCTAGTCTATGCCTCATCAAGCAACGAAATTTTATGGCACACAACAAAAACTCCCTGCGAATTACCACAGGGAGTTTTGGTTTATCAGTTTAATCAATAAACTATTTATTTGCGTACAAGCATATCATCCTCTGGCACAGACTCACGAGTACTTTTGCTCATCAAGAAATAAGCATAACCTAGCACCATCATAATGACATAGATTAAAAAGACCACTTTGTTATACCACGCAACTGCAATCAATGCGATTACTGCAATTACCATTGATAATACAGGGAAGAAAGGATATAGCGGTGCATCAAAAGGACGCTCAAGATTTGGTTCAGTCTTACGCAATTTAATTAAGCTCATCATAGAAATGATGTACATAGTAATGGCACCAAATACCGCCATAGTGATAATATTGGCCGTTAGTGGCTGTCCTGCAATCACAATAAAGTTATCACTGAAAATTGCTACAATGCCAATTACACCTCCTAATAACACGGCTCGGTGAGGAGTTGAGAAGCGTTTATTGACTTTAGAGAAATAAGTCGGCATATAGCCTGCTCGGCTTAATGCGAAAATTTGCCGTGAATAACCCATCATAATACCGTGGAAACTAGCGATAAGACCAAATAAACCTAGCCATACAAGCATATGCATCCAACCGCTGTTCTCTCCTACAATGACTTGCATTGCTTTAGGTAAAGGATCGTTTAGATTGGAAAGTTCACGCCAGTCGCCCACACCACCTGCAAAAATCATCACACCCATAGCTAAGAACACCAGAGTCAGAATAGCACAGATATAGGCTTTAGGTACGGTTTTCTTAGGTTCTTTGGTCTCTTCTGCTGCCATAGCCACTCCTTCAATAGCTAAGAAGAACCATATTGCAAACGGAATGGAAGCACCAATACCACCTAATGTAGCCATACTGAATTCGTTAGTACCTGCCCAACCATTAGCGGTAAAATGCTCCCAAGAAAAACCTGGTGACACCACACCCATAAAGACTAGCAACTCACCAATGGCTAGTACGGTGACAAACAACTCAAAGTTTGCCGCAATATGCATACCCAAAATATTTAATATCATGAAGATGATATAAGCACCTACGGCAGCAACCTTGGGATCAATAAATGGAAATTGGATGTTCAGGTAAGCTCCAATAGCCAACGCAATAGCTGGTGGAGCAAAAACAAACTCAATTAATGTCGCCGCCCCTGCAAAAAAACCACCTGTAGGTCCATAAGCACGTAGGGCATAAGCAAATGGCCCTCCTGCATGTGGAATAGAGGTTGTTAGTTCAGTGTAGCTGAAAATAAAGGTTACGTACATCAACGAAATCAGTGCCACAGAGATAAGAAAACCCAGTGTACCTGCTGTTGCCCAACCATAACTCCAGCCAAAGTAGTCTCCTGAAATCACCAATCCAACGGCAATACCCCATAGGTGTATGGCCCCTAGTGTTGGCTTAAGTTCGCGGACAACTTTATTTTGGTTCAATTTTACTTCACTCATACACGTCTCCTGTTTGATAGACAAACATCATGTCCCTCCTCCCCTGGTTTTAAAAACCGTCACTTTTTTTGCTGGTATTGTTTAGCATCTTCAATAAAGTGCCGGAATAGACTTTGCTGACTTTGTGAATCTGCAAAATTCATCTCAGGGTGCCACTGCACAGCGATAAGGTTTTCTTTGCCTTCAAGCTCTATGGCTTCTACTACCCCATCTGCTGCATGAGAAACTGCACGCAATCCTTTACCCAATTTATCCACACATTGGTGGTGGTAAGAAACAATATCTGCCACTTCACCAATCATGCGATATAAACGGCTATCTGGTACAGTCATCACATCGTGATGAATAGATTGTCCGTCCTCGGTACGATGTAATACCTTGGTTCCATAGACATCTGGTAAATGTGTGTGTAAGGTACCCCCCAACGCTACGTTCAGCACCTGCATACCACGGCAAATAGCCAACACGGGAATATCTGTTTGGACAATTTGTTTCATCAGATGCAACTCAGCAGTATCGCGTACAGGACTGAGTCCATAAAGATGCTCGGTTTGTGCACCACCATACAAGTCAGGATTGATGTCGCCACCTCCGATAAACACCACGCCATGTAAGACATTGAGCCAATCGTTGGCAAAATCCGTACTTGCCCCTGGTAAGATAAAGGGAATCCCTCCTGACTTAGTAATCGCCTCAATATATAAATCAGGAACTAACCAGCCTGGTCTTTCTGCAGGAGAATAAGCGGTTAATCCAATCAATGGTTTCATAGTTCGCCTCGTACTGCTTTAATGAAGATTGCTTTATAATCATCAGCTGTGAGGGTAACTGGGTTACAACCATCGCTTGGATCATTTTTAGCAGAAGTACCAATAAAGTCTGCTTGTGACTCATCTATACCAATATCCCCTAGACTATGAGGAATAGCGAGTTCTGTACGCAAATCCATTACCCAAGACATAAAGCTATCAAATGATGGATTAGGCAAATCAAGGTAACGCGCTGCCTCTGTTAGACGCTCTGCCACGCCTGCTTGATTGCGTTTAAGTACATAGGGTAAAAGAATGGCATTAGCCAATCCATGAGGAGTACCAAATACAGCACCTACTGGGTGAGCTAAAGCATGTACACCACCAAGTCCTTTTTGGAAAGCAGTTGCTCCCATAATGGAAGCTGATAGCATATTAGAGCGTGCTTCGATATTTGTCCCCTCTTTGTAAGCCACTGGGAGCCAATCTTTCACTAGTTTCATACCTTGCAAGGCTACACCATGTGCAATAGGATGGTAGAAAGGAGAACAGAAAGCCTCAAGGTTATGTACAAATGCATCAACACCAGTAGAGGCTGTTAGATGAGGGGGTAATGGCACAGTCAACTCTGGGTCTGCTAACACAATTTCAGGTAACATCTTAGGATGGAAAATAATGACTTTACGATGTGCCTTAGCATCAATAATCAGTGAGGAGCGTCCAACCTCAGAACCTGTACCCGCCGTTGTAGGAATAGCGATAACTTTCACAATCTTGCTTGGATCAGCATTTTTCCAGTTATCACCCACATCTTCTAAATCCCAAAGAGAGCAGGTCTGATTAACAATCACCCCGATTGCTTTTGCCACATCTAAGGCACTTCCACCTCCCACTGCAACGATGCCATCATGTTGACCTGCACGATAAGCCACCACACCAGCATCTACATCATCACTATCAGGATTGGGTTTTACATCAAAAAAACGTCCAAAAGCAACCCCACCATCTTTTAAAATGGTTTGAATACGCTCCATCAAAGGTAACTTCGCTAGACCAGCGTCAGTCACTAATAAGGGGTTGTGCATACCTACCTCAGCACATAACTGAGGTAGTTCTACAATACGCCCAGCACCAAAACGAATGGCGGTAGGATAATTCCAATTTGCTCTTAATGTCATGTGTTTACTCCTTAATTCTTATGCATGGAAATTAAGCATCACGTAAATGGTAGGATTTTACTCGAGTCAGCTGGTGATAGCCTAGTTCGGAAAGAGAAATACCTCTACCTGTATCTTTGACCCCTGTCCATGCCAAAGCAGGATCCAAATAATCACAACGATTCATAAAGACAGTACCTGTCGCTATACGTGACCCAATCGCCTCCGCTGCCTCTTGGTCTTTAGTCCAAATAGAAGCTGTAAGTCCATAGCAGCTATCATTCATCATACGAATAGCCTCTTCATCATCAGCGACTGCCATGATACCGACAACAGGTCCAAAACTTTCCTCTGTCATCACAGACATACTATGATCTACATTAATAAGCACTTGTGGAGCATGGTAAGCGGTACCCTCTGCATGAGCAGGAAATAAGGACTCATCAATAAGTTTCTTGGCTCCTTTAGCAACAGCCTCTTCGATTTGAGCTTTCACATTCGCTGCTGCTGCCGCACTCACCATAGGACCTAAATTAACACTAGGATCTGTTGGATTACCCAACTTATATTGCTTAGTTACTTCAACAAACTTAGCTACAAAAGCATCGAAAATAGAAGCATGAACATAAATACGCTCAACACCGCAGCAGGATTGACCTGAATTAAAGAAAGAGCCATCGACCAAATTCTCTGCTGCAAAATCCACATCCGCATCTGCTCGAACATAGGCGGGATCTTTGCCTCCTAATTCAAGACCTGCACCAATAAAACGCTCTGAGATAGTGGATTGAATGCGTTTACCCCCCTCAACAGAACCAGTAAATGCCACAAAATCCACATAATCAGCACGCAATACACGTTCTGTGGCACTATGTGTCATATAAAGCGTTTGGAAAACCCCTTTAGGTAAACCTGCTGCATCAAAGGCTTGCTGGAAAAGCTGTGCTGCTAATGGGGTCTGTGAGGCATGTTTTAATAACACTGTATTACCTGCTACCAATGCGGGAACAATGGCATTTACTGCGGTGAGAAATGGGTAGTTCCAAGGGGCGATAATCATTACAGTACCAAGAGGCTCACGCCGCAAATAGCGTTTAAAACCTTCTTTTGGAGTTGGTACAATATCGGCAAGAGCCTGTTCTGCCACATCAATCATATAACGGGCACGTTCTTCTAGGCCGCGCACCTCACCTGGAGATTGACTAATAGGGCGACCAATACATGTGGTGATACTTTTTGCAATTTCATCCTTATGAGACACCAACCAATCAACTGCTTTAGAAACTAGCGATTTACGTTCTACCAACGATAAACCTTTCCAAACAGATTGTGCCTGTCTTGCAGCATCTAATGCCTGTTGGATTTGCTCATCTGTAGAATAGTCAACAGATAACGCCTCTGTCCCATCAATCGGAGAAATCACTGAAAATTTACTCATTCTATATAACCTCAATTCAATAAAGAATACATTGCTCTATATAAAATAACCATTTGATTTATATAGTTATTTTTTTAATCCTGTTTCATCAACATCTATCTAATAACAAGTTGTTTTCAAGCGGATAGTCTTAAATAATTTCAAAATAGCGGTTACGCTCCCAGTCTGAAACATGTTTTTGGAACTCCCGCTCTTCCCACTCACGTGTTGCAGCAAAATGCTCTACAAAATCATCCCCTAACCACTTGCGTGCACTCTCCGATTGTTTCAAGCACTGTGCAGCATCCCACAATGTGCGTGGTAGTTGTAGATGAGCGGGAGGAGTCTGAGTGTAAGCATTGCCCATCGCAGGAGCCTCTGGCTCTATACGATTCTCAATACCATGTAAACCTGCTGCAAAAATAGATGCTGCCACGAGATACGGATTTGTATCTGCTCCAGGTACACGATACTCAACTCGTTGAGATTTAGGACTTCCGCTAATCGCACGAATTGCGGTGGTACGGTTATCAATGCCCCACAAAGCTGATGTAGGGGCCCAATAACCTGGAACAAGACGACGGTAGCTATTAATAGTTGGTGCATGAATAGGCATTAAATCTCGTGCCATGCTTTGCAAGCCACCGATAAACCAACGCATTTCTTGGCTGATATTGTTAGGTTGGGATGGGTCATAAAATACGCTATCTCCATTTTCTCGTACTAATGAGACATGTACATGACCACCCTGCCCTGAATAATCTTCACTCCACTTTGCCATGAACGACACCATGCGATTTTGCTTCTGAGCAAGAACTTTAGACATAGCCTTAAACAAAGCTGCATTATCTGCTGCATCATGTGCCTCCATCGCTTGTAGAGCCAACTCTACTTGCCCTGGACCCGTTTCCTCATGAAAGCCCTCGATAGGAATATTCATCTGTGTACAAACAGACAATAGCGTCTCATAAAAATCATTGTTGGCTGAAGTACGTAATAATGAATAACCAAAAGCACCATGTCCAAGTGGACGCGGACTCTCAAAACTGCGCTCTCGTAAACTGAGGTGGGATTCATCACAAACTAAAAATTCATATTCAAACCCAGCCATTGTCCGGTAGCCCATCTCTCTACCTTTAGCCAAGACTCGATTCAATACTTGACGTGGACATAACGGGGCAATACGCCCTACCACCTCTCCTGGCACTAAAATCGTATTGTTTTCTAAGGGTAATTCACGCCACTTTTCAGGGATTAACCGGATTTCTGCATCTCCATATCCCGTCTGCCATCCAGTGAGTTTGACGTTATCAAAAAGCTGGTCATTTAAGTCCCAACCAAATACAACATCACAAAAGGCAAAATCTGATGTCAATGCAGATTTGAACTTGGCCACTGACATATATTTACCCACCATAACGCCATCCATATCACAAAACGTGACCTTGATATGACTGATGTTGCGTGCCTCAATAATCTCCAAAATATCTTTTATTGCTTGCTCTCTTGTATAAGTATTACCCATAATACGCCTCCTTTAAGACTTTACGTAGGGTGATGGCACAAAACACGTTAGAAAAAAAACAATTTTTCTCTAACTCATATCAAGCAGAATAAATGTTATTTATATATTTTTCAAGATTTATTTGAAAAAAATATTACACTATTGGTCGCCTTATAGAAATCGTTTATAATCCCTTTTCTTTTTTAGGGAATTTGTGAAAAACTAACAACACTTTTGCACCGAAATAGAGCCAAATAGTTTTGTTGTTTTTTTATGAAAAAATTGTCTATATGCGGACATGGGTCATCGAATACGTGCAAATGTGTAAACGATGACAATAGATACATTGAAACCCAGCTAAACTGAGTAAATGTTGAAATACTGAATAAGAGCTATTGTTCCCACATCCGCTCAAGCCGTTTTTTCCTATTAAAGAAAACCATTTTCGTTAACCAAGGGGAACAAAATCAATGAACTCTAAAAATCTAGCAGTATTGATTCGGGAGCAGTTTCAATATTTTGCTCCCAACGAGAAAAAAGTTGCACGCGTATTGTTAAATCAATACCCTGTAGCAGGATTGGAAACTATCGCTCAATTAGCGAAAAAGGCCTCTGTTAGTGGTCCCACTGTACTACGCCTTATCACAAAATTGGGATTTGATGGTTATGGGCAATTTCAAGAAGCACTTCGTCGTGAGCTAGAAGCGCATCTTCAGACACCTATTTCACGTCGCGATCCTAACCAGGACATAGAAAAGCACGAAGTACTGTCTTCCTTTTGCAAGGATATTACTCTCAAACTCAATGAGACTGCCAAAAATATTCTTCCTGAGGATTTCGAAGCTGCCGTTGATATTCTTGCCAACAAAAATGCCAAAATTTGGCTAATTGGAGGTTATCTCACTGGACCTTTATCAGAGTATTTCTATAGACACCTTCAATCTATTCGTTCTGATGTATCGCTACTTCATCCTGTCCCTGTGACATGGATTAATACGCTTGCCGATATTAAAAAAAATGATGTATTGGTAGTATTTGACATCCGTCGTTATTGGAATGAACTGCAACCTTTCATGCAGATTGCTACAGAGAAAAAATGCAAGAGCATTTTAATCACTGACCAGTGGATTTCTCCGCTGTCTGGTATCGCTAATATCACCCTACCAGCCTACACAGAGGGCAAATCTGGTTGGGATACTAATGTGTGCGTGATGTTCATTATTGATGCATTAATCTCCGCACTAAATAACAAAGATTGGGAAAAGACTAAAGAACGTCTTGAAAAAATCGAATCCCTACGCAGTCGATGTGGTTTTTGATATTTCTTAAATAAACCTGTTCAGTACACAATGCCTAACAGAAAATAATGGCTACAAAATAGCATAAATGTATCACTCACGCCACAAAACCACCACGCTACCCCTCGGTGGTTTTTTAATGTCCATTACAAATTAACAATAATATTTCAAAAATGTAAAATAATTTTCAAAAATATTTATTATAAATGTAATAAACCTTTCAAAAATCATTTATATATTTAATAACTCATTGTTTTTAAATGATTTTTTTATAAAATCAGGGTTTAAACTTTTTTTCATTTATTCATTATTGCAATATTTTCACTTTCATTCTCTAGTTCTCACCTAAAGAAGCCTAATCTTTATTCTCATCTGCTAAAATACAAACCCTTGTTTTGCTTTTACACGAAGAGTTTTTTATGTGGTTTAAAAATCTAAAAATTTTCCGCCTGTCACCAGCATGGCAACCCAGCAGCGATGAGTTCGAAGCACTTTTAGCTAAACAAGCCTTTGTGGATGGGCAGTTCTCCGGAGAACCACTCAACATGGGATGGGCTCCGTTTTTTGAAGAAGAAGGTACACTTGTACATAAAGTCGAAAACAACTATTTGGTCCGTCTAGTGGTTGAGAAAAAACTTCTTCCTACCTCTGTTATCAACCAGTTTGCCAAAGCCAAAGCTCAAGAAGTCGAAGAAGAACAAGGCTACAAGGTTGGTCGCAAGCAAATGAAAGAAATTAAAGAAAATGTAGCTGCCGCTTTACGTACCAAAGCGTTTAGTATTTACCGTGAAACACGCGTATGGTTTGATTTAGATAATCATTGGATGATTGTCGATACAGGGGCTAGCTCTAAAGCAGATGAAGTAATTGGCTTACTTGCCAAGGTATTAGATCCATTGCCTCTATTGAGTTATATGACGGAAAAATCTCCTACTTCATGCATGACATCTTGGTTACTAGATGATACAGCCCCTGATGGTTTTACAGTAGACCAAGATACAGAGCTAAAGTCCATGACAGACTCTCGCATCAGTGTCCGTTATGCTAACCATACACCTGAACATGAAGAACTGAGCAAACAAATCACTTCTGGCAAGACTTGTACGCGTCTTGCTATGACCTGGAATGACCGTGTGTCATTTGTACTTAATGATGCGGGAGATGTTCGTCGTGTGACACCACTAGAAGTGCTTGCTGAAGCACGTGACCCTATTCAATCAGACGATGCCATTGAGCATTTCGATGCAGAGATGGTATTGATGTTTGGGGAGCTTAATGCCCTTTTACGTGATTTGAGTGAGGCATTGGGCGGAGAAAAACGAGCAGAGTAACCTTTCTCTTTAATTCTTATAGCTAGTCCTGATAGTATTTTCTGCTCTTGGTCCTGACAGTGCTTGCAGTACCTAGCCAGCAGTATTTTTTTGCTCACGGTTCCGATAGAGCCTGCAGTACTAGCCAGCAGATTTTTTTGCGCCAGTCCCAATAGCGTCTTCTACTCTTGGGACTTTTTAATTTTAGCATTGCACTCTGGATTAAACCTTCCGAGTGCAATGCCACAACCAAATGAGGTTTACTGATACCTGCTTACGTCTAAGCCCTCCGTACTAATTGCTGGCTCGTGACCTGCCATTAAATCTGCCAAATAGCTTGCAGAGCCACAACTCATTGTCCAACCAAGCGTACCATGTCCTGAGTTAATCCATAAATTAGGATAACGAGTCTTACCAATAATTGGGGTACCATCTGGCGTTGCAGGACGTAGTCCAGTCCAGAAGAAGGCTTCTTTCAAATCTCCAGAACCTGGGAACACATGATTGAAAATTTCATGCATGGTCGCAAGGTATTTATCTTTAAGCGTTAGGTCAAAACCATTAATACCTGCCATACCACCCATACGGATACGAGTATCAAAGCGAGTTAATGCCACTTTGTATGTCTCATCAAGAACTGTAGACTGAGGAGCCTTGCTCTCATCAGTAATTGGAATTGTCAATGAAAAACCTTTGAGTGGATAGATAGGCACATGAATACCAACAGGTTTTAATAATGCTGTACTGTACGAACCCAACGCCACCACATAAGCATCCGCAGTTTCTAATTTTCCATTAATCCATACACCCTTAATCTCGCCACCGACATATTCAAAACGATCGACACTATGATTAAAACGGAATTTCACTCCTACACCTTTGGCAATCTCCGCTAACCGTTGAGTAAACAGGAAGCAATCTCCTGTTTCATCTCCAGGAAGACGTAATGCACCAACAAACTCATCAATTTTATCCTTGAGACCTGGTTCGTATTTTAGAATACCAGCTTTATCCAAGCGCTCAAAAGGCACTCCAGTCTCTTCTAATACTTTGATGTCTTTTTCAACATCGTCTAACTGCTGCTGTTTGCGAAATAACTGAATGGTACCAAGCTGTCTTTCTTCGTAAGTAATGCCCGTGTCTTCACGCAAGGCTTGTAAACAATCGCGGCTGTATTCTGCAACTCTTAACATACGCTCTTTATTCACTGCATAGCTCTCTGCATTACAGTTTTTAAGTAATTGCCACATCCAACGATATTGAGCTAAATCAGGTGTTAGCTTCATAATTAATGGAGCATGTTTTTGGAATAACCATTTAATAGCTTTTAGAGGTAATCCTGGTGCAGCCCAAGGGGTAGAATAGCCAGGAGAAATCTCACCAGCATTACCAAAACTGGTTTCTAAAGCAGCCCCCTCTTGGCGGTCAATTACCGTAACCTCGAATCCTTTTTTGGCCAAATAATAAGCGGTCGTTGTACCCACAACACCGCTACCCAAAACATAAACGTGCATTTGTAAAAGTCCTAAAAACAACGATAGCAAAAGCATATCGCATCTCAAGCCAAATAACAACGCGGATGTCGTTTTTTGCTCAAAACGATACGTTATTTCAAATTTCGCTCTAAACAGTTTATAATGCGTAATGCTCTCAGCCCTGAGAATGGAACTGTACATATTGGTATGGCGCTGTATTGGTGATAGACAGACAATTTAAGAATATCCCCAGTGTCTTTTTCGGATTAAGTTAAATAGCAAAATATGTGTCCGTAGCGATATGTTCCATTTTCATCAGTGTTAATAGATTAATTCTTTGCTCTAGGTATGATGCAATTAACCACTAACTCTAAGAAACTTATTATTGCTATTATTGCCCTCACAGGGTTAGGCGTCATTCTTACTTCTCCCGATGAACCTGTAGAAAAGCCAACGGAATCTGTAGCAAATACCAGCGGTCAAAGTACAGAGCAGAATTTTTTGCTGGATCCTACTACAATTAAATCCCTCACCAATCTCACTCAAAATGTTCAGTTTGGGGAGCCTAATATCACTCAACAATACCGTGGTTATATCCAAGGTGTGGGTTACTCCTCCTATCAATTTCATGCTGAGCAAGGGCAAGTTATTCGCTTTCATTTAGAAGCACCTAACACAATAGAAATGTTACTTTATGGTGCAAATGTTGTTCCCCTTAAAAATGACATGGAGTACACCATCCCAGAAAATGGGCTTTATGATTTGCGAATCCTATACAAACCCTCTGTTGAAAATGAACAATCGAAAAATCCCTCCCCTCCTGAGGCTTATCACATTGGTTTTACCTTGGTAAATAAAGAGATACCCACCTCCCCAGTAGGTACCTCACAGCCTTCATTAGCTCCACAATCTTTGCAACCGTCGGCTCAATAGGCTACTTGCTTTCTGCTATTAAAAGTGGTTACTACCTGAGAATGGTATGCTTAATCAGATGTAGCACATACTTTAATCAGATGTGGCACATACTTTAATCAGATGCAGTCCACACTTTAATGACTTAACAAGAAACAATAGGCTAGCAAACACTTGTTTTTATTTGGCCTCCTTAAAACCATCTTTGGCGGTTTGTTGATAATCTTTGGCTAAGAACTGGTTAATCTGATAGTAGCTCGCCAAGAGTTCCACCTCACCTTCTGCATAAGAAGCCAACTCATAAACAGGATAGACAAACACAATGCCATCTGCCGTAAAGTAAAAGTTATTAGAAACTTTAAAATCTTTTTTCTTAACCGTAGGCTCTGTACCCAACATATTTGAACGCTGTTGATAGGCCTCCCAAAGCACATCACGCACCTTGTTCAAGTTGCCTTTTTGTACAAGATTATTTAAAGAAATAATCGTTTTTTTGTCTGCGTCAATATTGATATAATGCGTTGACATCATGCCATGAGCCCCTCCCTCAAATAGGTAGGTTTGTAGATTAAACGTCAACAAACTTTCTTTCTGACCCACATAGCGAACTTCTGTCGTTTTTTGTAGAGAAATCGGTTTGGACTCAGGAGCACCTTCTTTAAATTGATTAAAAATCGCAGCGTACGCCTGCTCCACATCCTCTTCTGTCACATTATCTGGCAATTTTTTAGATGTACCAGAATCATCAGCCGCTGCCAATACTGCTTTAAGAAGAATCTGATTTAACCAATCATAACGTGTCACCAATGTTGTAGCCGTCACCCCATAGTCTATATTTCTAGTTTCAGAAGAACCATCTTCCTTAATTTGAATGGTCCCAGTCTTATCAAATAAAGACTTAGCCTCTACACGTAAGCCTGGAAAATCCTGCTTATCCGTATCAGCCTTAAGGGTGTCATATTGTGTTTTCAACTCATCATAAGATTGTTGGAGTTGTTTAAGATTCTCATCTTTAGCAGCTATATTGGCTTCTAGTTGAGACACTTTGTTTTCTGCATCGCTTAATTTTTTAGAGGTATCATCATTACATGCTGCCAAGGCAAATGCTGTCATTAACACCAATACTAGCTTTTTTTTCATATCGCACTCCTTTTCGTTATGTCATTATACTTATGATTAATTAAATATAATCATTACTACAAAACACTTAATGATTTTTTATATCAATATGTAGTAAAGTTAGTCTACAGACTTCTAGTTTACCTTACCATATCAACAAATATTTCGCAAAACAAGGGTAACAAGATGCAATGATTTTATCCTAGCCTCAGATATGGCTACTTTTCCAACGCAAAACCAATCAATCGATCTGTTTGATCTATCATAAATAAAGGGATATTCAACACATCTGCATCTAACTTCAAATTATCCAAAGAGAAACGAATACGCAATTTAACTTGTTCTGGAAATAACTCTTTAAATTTTCTAAGACTTTTGCTAGAAGTGTTCAGTTCCGATTTAACTTCTATAGGGAAAATATCATTTTCTCGTTGGATCAGAAAATCTACTTCGTAGGGTGGGTTATTCTGACTCCAATAACGTGGCGATACATCAAACTGAGTTAATAGCGTCTGCAAGACAAAATTCTCTGTTAAAGCCCCTTTAAACTCCGTAAATAACCGATTGCCCTCACCAAAAACCGTTGGTGCTAATTGAGCCAACCGACGAAGTAATCCTACATCCACCAAGTAAATTTTAAAAGCAGACAAATCATCGTATGATGATAAAGGTAAATTAGGTGCAGTACTTCGATAAATTTTGTGAACGAGTCGTGCATCAACCAACCATTGGAGAGCATCTTCATACTCTCTAGCTCTAGCCCCCTCTTTCACGACCTTATAGATAAATTTTTTGTTCTCCCTAGCCAACTGGGAAGGAATTGATTTCCATATCATAGAAATTTTAGGAAACTCACTACGATTGGGATGTTTAGCAAAATCTCGCTCATACGCTTCAATGATATCGGATAACGCCTCTTGCATCATACCAACATCTCTTGCCTCGGTCCAAAATCTCACCGCCTCTGGCATACCTCCCGTAACGTAATACATCTTTAATTTTTCATAAAGTGGATTAAAAAAAGCGTCAGGAAGTGGGGAGATGGTATCGACACTATCCAAATATGTCACTAGATTTTCATTACCATTAGCCAACAAAAATTCAGTAAAGGTCATAGGATCAATTTGCATAAAATTAACTTGACCGACTGGAAATGAGGATGGCTTTGCGAGAGTAATACCAAGCAAAGAGCCGGCACAAGCAACATGATATTGCGGAGCATTCTCACAAAAATATTTCATTGCATTGATCACATTAGGACAATCTTGCACTTCATCAAAAATGATCAGCGTCTTTTCTGGCTCTATCTTCTGCCCCGATGCCAATATCAAATTTTGGAGAATACGATTAACATCTTTTGTCGTTTCAAAAAACTGTTTATATTCGACATTTTCATCAAAATTAAAGTACGCCGTGTTCTCATAATACCGTTTGCCGAACTCTTTAAGCACCCAGGTTTTACCCACCTGACGAACTCCTTTTAAAATCAGTGGCTTACGATATGGCGACTCTTTCCATTTAAGTAATTTCTTTAATATCAAGCGTTCCACATCACTCTCCAATCACATTTTTATTGATAATATTGTGATTATTATCACATTTTTATTGGATTTTTTGTGGGTACTATCACGTTTTTATTGTTTTTGCATTCCAAGGCATTTGTGCTATATATTCACTCAAAAAATCAATAAATAAAGCCGTGCGAGCTGCTAGGCTACGGTGACGATAATACACTTGCTAAAAACGATATTCAGGACTGACTTTTCCCTTTTTTCTACTCTGCCTCATTTTTCTTGAGTATAGTAGCCATCTTGGCTGTGTAACTGAAGTCTTTACTTTATGTTGAAAGTATGGTGTACTCTTCTGACTAGAAAAATTTCAAAATAGATGATTATATTTGTTAATAATTTAATCTACTTAAGATTAAACAATGATGAGTTTGACATACCAGGCGGAGACAATGATGGGAAACACAGTCTTAAAAGGGATTTTTTTTGCGCTATCTGCAGCTGCATTAAATAGCAGTATTGGTATTTTCAGCAAAAACTTATTAGATCAGAACCTAAATATTCAATCTATTGCTTTTTTTAAAACAATTATCGCATTGGCAATAATCAGTCTGGTGTTAAGTCGCTCGTCATGGCAAGAACAGAAAAATCAAATCAAACCCTTTGTAAAAAATACCATGAACCTATTTCTCCAAATAGCGTTTTGTGCATTTCTGGGGATTTTTACCTTATTTTTCTTTGAAACCACGGCATATCAATATGGTCATGCCGCTAATGTGGTGGTCGTGTTAATGGCTGCGGCGGCCGTATCCTCCCTGCTTGGAGGGGCTATATTATTGTCAGAGTCATTGAAAATTTCTGCCATTGTTGGTACTTGTCTGGCTGTATCTGGCGTATTTATTATTTCCTGGTCGGGCTCTAGTCAATGGCTATCTATTCTCTATGCCATTCTTGCAGGTAGTGGCTATGGTTTATTTTCCGTACTCATTAAAAAATTTAATTTAAATGGTGGTATGCCTCTAACGCGATTATTGATGATGTTTGGAGCACTATATTTGTTTTATCCATTTATAACTCACTTTCAACATATAGAAATCCAGTGGAATACGACTGTTATACTCAATCTTATAGCACTTGCTCTATTACCCACACTGATTGGTTTTTACTGCACAACCAAGGCGTTAGTTTATCTCAGTGCATCGAAAGTACAGGTAACTGAACTATCAGAACCTATCTTCACTATGGTACTGGCATGGCTACTACTCAATGAAGCTCCAAATCAAACTTTCTTTTTAGGTGCATTTTGTATTGTGTTAGGCATTGCGCTAATTAATCAAATTCTACAATTAAAAAAGTCCTAGGCACATTTGAACCTTTCTGGAGGAAAGTCCCCACCATCACTGATAATGGTAGCGGCAAGAAATGATGAGCAAAGCATCATCTGCCACCGCATAAACAAGCCGATGCTCATCGGTGATGCGTCTAGACCAATACCCTGTTAGATTAAACTTTAACGGTTCGGGTTTACCTATGCCATCAAAAGGATTGCGCTGAATAGCCTCTATCAGCTTATTGATGCGTTTAAGAACGTTTTTATCCATCACTTGCCAATGCACATAGTCGTCCCACGCTTCTGTTGAAAAGACAATCTTCACTTAAGCAGTTCCTTGACTTCCACACCACCACCCGATTGCATTTCATTGAGACCTTTCAACAAATGTAAGGCGTTTGCAGGAGAACGCAAAAGATAAGCTGTCTCTTGTAATGCGTTATATTGTGATTCAGATAGCAAAACACAGTTTTCCCCGCGTGCACGAGTAATTAAAATTGCCTCTTGATTGTCCACCGTGTCTTGCATTTTCTTAGCCAACTGCTGCCTAGCTTCGGTGTATGTAATTGCTTGCATATGATCCTCCTTTGAATGGCCATATTGTACAATATATTGTACATATATTCAAACAAATAAAAAAACACTCCCCAATCACTAGACTGGGGAGTATTAGAAATAGCTTAATACCTAAATAGTGGCTGTATTACCTAGGTGCACGGTGTAAAAACACCCCTTTGCACACTTGTAATCCAATACCTAAGCCACCAATAATAAAGATTACATCAGAAATCGTACGAATCCAACGTAGATTTTCTAAGAAATCTTGTTGTAAGAAGGCCTCACCACGCGCAGACCACATACCTACATGGACGCTTTCGTGGAATTGGAATAAACCAACAGGTAATAGACTAGTCGCCACCATGCCCAATAAAGCGATATTTAATGCCCAGAAAGAGACTTTCATTAAGCCATCGCTAAATTGCATATTAGGACGGATATAACGCAATACAAGCAATACAAAACCTAATGCAAGGAAACCATACACGCCGAATAAGGCAGAGTGTGCGTGTACCGCAGTAGTATTAAGACCTTGTAAGTAGAATAATGCCACAGGTGTATTGATCATAAAGCCGAACACACCAGCACCTAACATATTCCAGAAAGCCACAGCTACGAAGAACATCAACGGCCAACGAATGTTTTCCATCCAAGGAGCACGATTGCGTAAACTCCAGTTCTCATAGGCTTCATAACCTAATACCACAAGAGGTACCACTTCTAGCGCTGAGAAGCTTGCACCCACTGCCACGATAGGCGTAGTCGCCCCTGTGAAGTATAAGTGGTGGAATGTACCGGGCACACCGCCAAGCATGAACAAACAAGCAGAGACTAAAGAAGCTGTTGTCGCTGTGCGAAGTGAAACAAGACCCATTGAGCTGAAGATGAATGCCATCGCAGCGGTCGCAAATACTTCAAAGAAGCCCTCTACCCAGAGGTGAACCACCCACCAACGCCAGTATTCCATCACCGCAATATTAGAATGCTCACCGTAGAACAAACCACTACCGTAGAACAAACCAATCGCGACCACAGACGCTGTGAATAAGGCTAGTAAGTTCTTATCACCACCTTGTTTGAATGCACCGACTAAGCAGCGTGCCATCAAGAATAGCCAGAAAGCAATGCCTAAGAATAAAGCAAATTGCCATACACGACCGAGATCAAGATATTCATAGCCTTGATGACCAAACATAAAGTTCAATTCCGCAGGCATTTGACCAGCAATCGCCAAGTAGTTACCCACAAAAGAACCTACAGTCACCAATAAAAGAGCAACAAACAAGACATTCACGCCTAAACGTTGACCTTTTGGATCTTTACCACCGTTTACCACTGGTGCAAGGAATAGACCAGCCGTTAAGAAACCAGCGGCAATCCAAAGCACCGCACTTTGTAAGTGCCATGTGCGAAGTAAAGAATAAGGGAACCATTTCGATAATTCAATACCATAGAATGTTTGCCCCTCAACCGTATAGTGTGCTACCGCACCACCCATAAACATTTGGAAAGCAAATAGCGCCACGGTTAAGAAAGCGTATTTACCCAATGCTTTTTGAGAAGGTGTTAATTTGAAAGTGGTAATAGGATCCACTGCGGGTGCTTTCGCTTCAAACTCATCATGCTTGCTCAAGAAAGCCCAGCCCCATACCAATAAACCAACACCAGCAATCAACACAACCACACTGATAATAGACCACATAATGTTTTCTACAGAGGGAACATTATCAATGATAGGTTCATGCGGCCAGTTATTACTATACGTCACATGACTACCGGGACGCTCAGTTGATGCAACCCAAGTACTCCAGAAAAAGAAGTTCACTAGCTTATCACGACGAGCAGGATCCGCTAATGTATTCACTTTCATCGCATAACTTTCACGAGTGCTATCAAAAGCAGGATCATCACCGTAAATGCCTTTGTAACGTTCTGCTGTGAGCTTAATTGCTTGTGCACGACGCTCAGAAACCGTCACCACATTATTCTCGTCGATCGTATTTGTACGATATTCTTTCTTCGCTGCCGCTTCTAACACCGCTTTTTGCTCTTCATCAGCTTGCTCATAAGAAACGCCAAAACGCTCTTGTGCCGCCAAATCCAACCAAGCGATTAACTCACGGTGTAACCAATCAGCCGTCCAGTCTGGTGCTTGGTAAGAACCATGACCAAGAATGGAACCGTTTTGCATCCCACCTGTACTTTGCCAAGCCGATTGACCTTGCAAAATATCATCTTTTGTCATTAACACTTCACCTGTGTTAGCGACTTTTACTGCTTCAGGAACAGGAGGTGCATTACGATACACATCCACCCCTAAATAACCTAGAATAGAAAAGGTAACAATTAAGATACCCATCAACCAAAGCCAGAGCTTTTTATAACTTCCCATATTTTTTCCTAAAAAATATCATTGTTTGCTATGCAAATAACGTTATTTCGCAACGGAGGACTGGAGTGTTACGCCAATCACGTTGTTTGCCTTACCTCTCAATAAGCAATTTCCGTGCCAACTCTATTTTTCATAGGAAAACAAAGAGGTTAACCCCAATTTCAGGTAAAAAATACCGTATAATAATCAGGTAATTTTTACCTTTGGGGTATTTTTTACCTATTTTATATCGATGAACGAATATAAACTCTTCACCTCATTGGGATTATCTAGCTACTCCATCGGATGCAACATAAAGTGACGGTTACCTCTTCTGGATTATCTAGCACTCCATCAAATGAGACGTAAAGTCATTAGATTAGCCTTTTAAATTTTTTATTTCCTCAATACGCATCAGCATTCTTATGAGCCTACAAGCCATTATCGATAATCTCTCTAAAGAATTATCACCCTCTCAACGACTCAAACATCTTGTTCGCTATATTCGACAGGACTTTCAATGCAGTGCAGTCGGTTTATTGCGCCTTCATAATGAAACGTTATTTATGGTCGCCGCCGAAGGGCTAAGTCATGATACCTTGGGGCGCCAATTTCAATTAGCCGATCATCCTCGACTCGCTACCATTGTACATAGCCCTGAGCTTGTGCATTTTGATAGCCATTCCACATTGCCAGATCCTTATGATGGTTTAGTCAATACCTTGCCTGACCAGCCTCTACACGTGCATGACTGTTTAGGTGTCCCTCTTTATGTGAATGAGCAATTATGGGGTGTTCTCACCTTAGATGCGATGGAAAATACCTTCACCCCAGAGCGTAAACAACATTTACAACAGCATCTTCCTCTTTTTGAGGCTTGCATTCGTATGGCAGAGCTAGAGCATCAGCTTGATGAACGCCATCACTTTAGTACGATTGAGATGCCAAGTAATATCAAGAACCAGCGCAAAATCATTGGCAATAGCCCTGCTATTCTCAAGTTGCTGGACGATATTCGTTTAGTGGCTGAAGCAGATGTGCCAGTATTAATTACTGGCGAGACAGGAGTAGGTAAAGATTTAGTGGCCCACTATGTTCACGCCTACTCTAAACGTCACGCCCAACCAATGGTCATTATCAACTGTGCAGCCCTACCCGAAACCTTAGCCGAAAGCGAACTTTTTGGGCATATCAAAGGTGCTTTCTCAGGTGCAACCCATGAACGTGCCGGACGCTTTGAAGTAGCAGATAATGGCACACTTTTCTTAGATGAAATAGGTGAATTAAGCCTTGCTGTGCAATCTAAATTATTACGTGCTATTCAAAATGGTGAAATCCAACGCTTAGGCTCCGACAAAACCCACCACGTGAATGTTCGTATTATTGCAGCCAGTAATCGTGATTTACAGAAAGCCGCGGAGGACGATGCTTTTCGTATGGATTTATATCACCGCTTATCCGTCTTTCCTATTGATGTCCCTGCGTTACGGGAACGAGGAAAAGATATTCTTTTATTAGCAGGACATTTTTTAGAGCAAAATCGTGTGCGTCTTGGTCTACGAGGTATTCGCCTCAGCCCTGAAGCGGGACAAGTATTGATGCATTATCAATGGCCAGGAAATGTACGAGAACTAGAGCATGTCATTAGCCGAGCCGCATTAAAAATTATCGCCTCAGGAGTAAAACGACAAGACATTGTGACGCTAGAAGCGCGTTACTTGGATATCCACCCTAGTCATCAGATAGAGGCAGAAGCGGCTACCAGTATGACGACGACAAAGGAAAAAGAGAGTGCAAACATCTCTGCCTCCCCTGCTCCTCACTCACACAAGCTCGGAGCACTCAAACCACTGATGCAGCAATTTGAATATGAACTCATCAAAACTGCCCTGGAACACACCAATTATCATTGGACAGCCGCTGCCAAAATTCTCGAAATTGATGCCAGTAACCTGCATAAATTGGCGAAGAAATTGGGGCTAAAGGATTAAGACAAACTAGTTAACATCAATGACACTCATTTGCCGCAACGCATTAACATGGCTCTCTATCCGTTTTAGGTCTCTTTCATCGCAGCAACAAAAGCTGTAAATAATGCGTCATTGGCACGGCGATTTGGATAATACACATGAAACCCCGGATAACGCATTCGCCAGTTGGGCAAAACTTCCACGAGTGAGCCTTGCTGAAGTTCTGCTTCAACATGGTACAAAGGAACCCACTGCAAGCCCAACCCTCCCAAAGCCGCTTTTTTTAATATCGGTACACTGTTACTGGCAAATCGTCCTCGTGATTGGATTTTGACAAGTGTCCCATCCTCTGGGTGCAAAAATTCCCACGTTAATAATCCACCATAAGTGGGTAAACGCAAGCTCAACATTTGGTATTGATGCAGCTCATGTGGTGTCTGAGGCATACCATGCCGTTCAACATAATCAGGGCTTGCTACCACTGCCATCTGCATATCAGGCCCTACTCGCACAGCAATCATGTCCTTAGCAATACCATCTCCCAAGCGAATCCCTATGTCAAAACGTTCTGCCACAATATCCACCATACGAATATCTGCCGTCAACTCCAACTGCACCTCCGGATTTTGGTGCATAAACCGTTGAAATTTATCCCACAAATACATATAGGCACTTTCGGTAGCATTGATACGTAACTGCCCTTTTAATTGTCCGCTATACTCACCTAAACTATTTAAAGACTGCTGAATTTGGCTCATCAAGGGAGTAATCTCTTGTACCAATCGCTCCCCTGCTTGACTTAATGACACGCTACGTGTGGTACGATGCAGCAACTTTACACCAAGACGTTGCTCTAGGTTTTTCATGGTATGGCTAACCGCTGAAGGAGAGACACCCAGCTGTGCAGCGGCTCGTGTAAAACTTTGCTGTTCCGCTACACAGAGAAAAAAGCGTAAATCATTTAAATTATCCATGCTCAAAGTTCTTCCTCTTTTGTACCCTACTCATAATCGTATCTTTACCTGAAATAAACTACCTAAGATTCATACCAAACACTTTTTAAAATTTAAAACTACAAACTTTTCGATAAACAAATATCGCCAACGACAAGCACCAAAAAGAAGCAAAACCAGTCATTCCTACGGGATAGATAAGCCAAACATAGTCGTTATATCACACTATCTTCCCATCTAAAAAACCAATTTATTCAATAAGTTATATTGCTCTTTCGCATTATTGAAATAAATTCAATAATCCTTAGCATTCTATCCTATTTATTAAAGAAATTAAACGCAGTATGATGTCATCCTTTAGGAGCACCTGAATACTGGAATGAATAGCAACGCACAGAAAATAAAACTTTCCCTTTTGCTCATACTTGGAGCATTATTAGCGGTCACCTCTCTAGCCACCGATACTTATCTCCCTGCTATGCCCACCATGGCATCACAATTGGGAGGCAATGTAGAACTCACTATCAGCGGTTTTCTTGCTGGATTTTCCATTGCTCAACTGGTATGGGGGCCGATTAGTGACCGTATTGGACGAAAAAAACCACTTGTTATAGGTATGGTAATCTTTATCATAGGTTCCATAGGCTGTGCCCTTTCTGATAATATTACCAGCCTAGTCATCTGGCGTGTATTTCAAGCGATAGGAGCCTGTACTGCCCCTATGCTAGGAAGAGCCATTGTTCGTGATTTATTTCAACGGCAAGAGGCTGCTCGCGTATTATCTTTATTAACGCTTGTCTTAGCGATTGCTCCTATTCTCGGTCCTTTCCTAGGAGCACTCATTCTGGAGTACTTTAATTGGCATGGAATTTTTATTATGCTTGCTATCATTGGAGGACTACTGCTGATAGCACTTCATTCACTTCCTGAAACACACCCTCCACAAAAAAGAGTAGCAACATACCCTTGGTACCATAGTTTTAGTAACTATCGCACCTTATTGGGAAATGGGACTTTCATGCGTTATACCCTCTGTGTGGCTAGTTTTTATGTTGGGGTATATGCTTTTGTTACCGCCTCCCCCTATTTATATATTGAATATTTCCATATTCCTCCTAAACATTTTGCTTGGTTGTTTTCTGTGAATATTTTAGGGGTAATGACATTAAGCCTTGTTAATACACGGTTAGTCTCTCGCTATACTTTCGATCATTTATTAAAAACAGCTTCTGCAATCGCTTTCATCGCTATTCTTGGTTTAGGCTTTATGACGGTCATAGGCTTACATCACATACTGGCAGTTGCTATCCCTCTTTTTATTTTCTTTTCTATGAATGGCATTTTGGCTTCCACAGCTACGGCTGGCGCACTTGATAGGGTTCCAGAAATGGCAGGGAGCGGTGCAGCACTCATCGGCTCTTTACAATATGGTAGCGGTGTTATCTCTTCTATATTGCTCGCCATTTTCGGTAGCCATTTGATCAGTTTTTCTCTAATTATGCTAGGGTGTACTTTCTTGTCGTTTGCGTGTATGTGGGTAAGAAGAAAATAACCCTCCTTAATAACATGGACAATCACTTTTTTCTTCTCTGTCAACAGTACAATTTTGTCATTATTTTTATAACAAAAGGACTCGATATGGCTAAGTTTCGTTATTTTACCCAACCATTTTCACTTAAAAACGTCACATTGCGTAATCGAATCGTGATGCCTCCTATGTGTCAATACAGTGCTAAAGATGGCATCCCTAATGACTGGCACTATGTGCACTATACCTCGCGTGCAATTGGTGGGGTCGGTTTAATTATTGTAGAAATGACTAATGTCGCTCCCAACGGACGTATTACACCTCATTGCCTAGGTTTATGGAATGATGAACAAAGAGATGCCTTTAAAAAAATTGTCGATGCTGTCCACGCACAAGGAGCAAAAATTGGTATCCAAATCGGTCATGCAGGCAGAAAAGCACAAGACTGTGCTGATGTGGTTGCCCCCTCTGCTATCCATTATGGACAGTTAGACTATGCAGGTCAAAACCTTAAAACACCTAGGGAACTCAGCAAAGCAGAGATTCAAGACATTATTCAACAGTTCCAAGATGCTGTGCGTCGAGCTGTCGAAGCTGGTTTTGACCTTATTGAACTGCATGGTGCTCATGGTTACTTAATTCACCAATTCTACTCCCCTAAATCCAATCAACGTACCGACGAATATGGTCAAGACCGTTTATTATTCGGAGAGCAGGTGATTAAAGCTGCCAAAGCCGTTATGCCCAAGGATATGCCTTTAATCATCCGCATTTCTGCCCAAGAATACTCAGAAAATGGTTTTGATAGCGACTATGGTGCCAAGGTGGCTAAACGCTTTGCGGCAGCAGGTGTCGATATGATTGATGTCAGTGGCGGGGGTAATGGAGCCCTCTTTGAGGGACAACATCCTCCTTTTGCAGCAGGTTATCAAGTCTATTTAGCTCGTAAAGTGAAAGAAGCTACAGGTCTACCCGTTATTGCTGTCGGAATGCTAGACAATCCCGGATTGGCTGACTATGTGATTGGTAGCGGTGATGCCGATTTAGTCGCTGTTGGACGTGGTTTATTACGCGATCCTTATTGGGTACTCAATGCACAATACCAACAAAACGGCAGTGATAGCCAACCCATAGCTGACATTCCACGCCAATATCAACGTGGGTTTATGTGATGAGGTTATGACTTTGAAAGGTCGTTTTAATACTTTAGATTTAAAATTATTTGTGTTATTTTGATTGCTAAAGATATTCCTTAATAAGCACCGGAGACATCGATGCTCCAGTGTTTTTTTGCATTTAAACACAATCAATACATTACTCCCCTCTCACATCAACCGACAAAATAATATTTTCCCTTCATTTTTTGCCATATTCTTTTTGTGTGGAAAACCCATCGCTGAGGGTTGGGGATAAATTTATTTAGGACTGGAAAATATATTTTCATATCTTTCTGTGATTTATCAAAAGCATCGTTAATCATCATGAGAAACCCAATACTCCTCAAAAAACAGAGCCAATATCTTTGAAAATAAATGGAAATAACTTATTTAACACAGCATGAAAAAGAAAGGATTTCTCATGCTAAGATTGCACGACCCCAGTTATCAAACGATTGAGTAAATAATTGTTCAACATCAAAGGAAACACCATGAAGTTAGCCATGATGGCTTTTGCTACCCTGAAGTGGATTGTATTAATAGGCATTATCCTATCTATTAGCGTGCTAGCTTTTTTATATTTCGCCCCTGTGTTTGGTGGTAATCCTGATGCAGAAAGCCAAGCGAGAATTGTTCGCTCCCCTCATTTTAAAGAGGGGAAATTTGTGAATTTAGAGCCTACCGCACTCGGGGTACAAAATGCGCCAGAAGCATCAAAACGTACTATCTGGAGCTGGTTTCTCTCCGTGGTTTTTCCTCCTGAGGGTAAAGTACCGTCCGAACCTTTACCTAGTCAACCACTTAATATCACGGATATGACACAAAACATTGACAATGATGTTGTGATCACATGGTTAGGGCATTCCAATATTTTTATCCATATTAACGGAAAAAATCTCATTACTGACCCTGTGTTTTATCGTGCCTCCCCTATTTTTGTGGGTGGAAAACCTTTCTCTTATCAACATCCTCCAAAAACCGCTGAGTTACCGCCCATAGACGCAGTTATTTTGTCGCATGACCATTATGACCATTTAGACTATCAAGCCATTAAAGAAATTGCTTCAAAAGTAAAACATTTTTATGTTCCCCTTGGTGTAGCAGCGCATTTACAACGCTGGGGAATTGAGAAGTCTCGTATCACCGAGTTAGATTGGGGCGAGCAAGCTACACTTGATGATATCACCTTAACCTTTACCCCCAATCGCCATTTTAGTGGCCGTAAATGGGGAAAAGAAGTCACCACGCTTTGGGGAAGCTGGGTCATTGCTACACCCACACATAAACTCTTTTTTAGTGGCGATGGTGGCTATGGAAAACATTTTACCCAAATCGGTGAGCAATACGGTCCTTTTGATTTAGCCATGGTGGAAAATGGTGCTTATGATGCGGCGTGGGCGAATATTCATATGACTCCAGAACAATCCTATCAAGCCGCCATTGATCTACGCGCTAAAGCAGTTATGCCTATTCATTGGGCAAAATACGACTTAGCCTTTCATCCTTGGAATGAACCTATCGAGCGTTATTTTGTCGCTGCCAAACAAGCACCCTTTCCTGTTTTAACCCCCTTGATTGGGCAGACGTATCGATTAAGTGAGGTAGAGAGCGTGCAGAAAAGATGGTGGCGGGAAGTGAAGTAGGTGAATCTACTTTTTTGCTAACTTCTTAATTACTTTATCAAAATCAGATTCTATTTTTTGAGTTTTATTGAACTTATCGTATTCCTGATAAGCTCTTGCTTCCGCTTGTTGTTGGCTAACTTTACCCGAATCTTCCAAGATTCTGTATTCATTAAAACTCAAAAATTTATCCACACTTGCGGCAAATTTTTCCATCGTAAACGTATTTTCTCGCTCGATTAATCCCTCAATATAGTCAAAATAACTACTGACTGTACGCTCTAGCTGTTTGATTTCCTTTTCGTTCAAATAATTTTTGGCAATAGTAGTATCTGATTTCAATATTCTGCCTGAAGGAGCATATTTCCATGTTGTTAAGCCCATATGCTCCTTCGTGCTGTCTGCTTTATGGTAAACAATTTCTGCCGCTGTACTGCCTGTGATAGCAAAATGAATCATCATCTAGTACAAATCCCTTGATGAGATATTCTTTTAGAGTTTGCGTTGCCCAAATACGAAACTGTGTAGCTTTAGTAGAATTAACTCGATAGCCTACAGAGATAATAGCATCGAGGTTGTAATATTCTAGTTGGCGATTAACCATTCTATTACCTTCTTTTTGAACTGTTCGGAAATTCCGAACAGTTGCCTCTTTAGCCAACTCACCACTATTAAAAATAGCACTCAAATGTTCGCTAATTGTAGACTTGGTAACACCAAATAGTTCAGCCATTTTCTGCTGGGTAAGCCATATGTTTCATCATACAGATAAATTTCTATCTGTACTTGACCATTTTGGGCTGTATAGAGGATAAAAGATTGCCTTTCTGGATTATCAAAATTATTATCATCCTTAATCATCACACTATCCTTTTACGACTATTCTTACCCACAAATGTTACGCTTCCCTGTGGTAAACACATAGCCACTGACTTCACACAGTATCGCATCATCCAATACCTTATCTTTACTAAATTCTAGCAAAATATCTAAATTCCATAATGCAAACATTAGTAAAATCACTTCACGATATTTACCACTAACCTTTGACCTCCTCCCCTATTTTGCCCTCATTAATCGAGCAAACGTATCGGTTGAGTGAGATAGAGAGCGTGCAGAAAAGATGGTGGCGGGAGGTGAAGTAGGTGAAGGGAACGTATTGTGAATAACACCTGACTGCTCTCATCCCCATCAGATGAAGCACCCTCCTCCTTTTGTTACCCCACTACTTTTGAGTAGAAAGCTCTTGTCGAGCATGGGCAAAAATACGCCAAGCGGCTTGCAAAGAAAAAAAAGACATCAATAAAGCCACTACTAAATCTGGTATATGCGACTGAGTAAAATACACGGCAACTGCAGCCAGAATCACCGCAAGATTCCCTAGAGCATCATTACGCGAACATAACCAGACACTTTGCATATTACTATCCCCCTCCCTAAAGGCATACAACAAAAAGGCCACGGAGAGATTGGCAATACATGCCAATACCCCAATTACTCCCATTTCATGATAATTAGGGAGTTGACCAAAGAAAAATTGATACACACTGGTTCCAAAAATCCATAGACCAAAAAGCCCCATCGTCGATGCCTTGATAAGAGAGGCATAAGCTCGTGTCTGCAAAGCCTTGCCTAATACAAAAAGGCTGATGAGATAATTCGCACTATCTCCCAAAAAATCCAGACTATCAGAAAGTAAAGAAACCGATCCTGCCTTAATGCCCCCAATAATCTCAACAAAAAACATCAACGTATTAATAATAAAAGCCACCCACAATACTCGACGATAACGCGCTGTCTGGGCGGTATGTTCACAACAATCATGAGAACAAGCCATTTAGCACCTCAACAAAAAACTTTACTCATTACTTTGATTGGTTTAAAGTTTAAAGCTTATAGTTACTACAAGGTCAATACACATGAAAAGTTTTTTCAATATAAAAACCCTTAGCCAAGCCAGTGGCGTATTACCCGAAACCATCCGTTTTTATGAAAAAATGCAATTAATACCGCCAGTCCAACGAGGCAGTAACGGCTATCGACAATTTCAGCAACAGCATCTTGAGCAATTAAAATTTATTAAAACCTGCCGCTCACTAGGCTTTGACCTGCAAGAAATCAAAACCCTATTAACACTACAAGAAAACCCACATGATGACTGCCGTGACGCCAATGAATTGGCCACTAAACATCTGGATAAAGTGAATCAAAAAATTGCCGAATTAGAAAATATCCGCTCTCTTTTAAAAGGGATGGTCAATTGCCATCAACACGATGTAGAACATTGCCTTGTCATTAATACACTCAAACAAGAGACTGCAGAGCGAGAATCTACTGTTTGAACCAACTACCAAACTGTTAAGAGAGAAAACATGTATAAGAAAAAAACTATTTCTTCCTTGTCAACTCAAAGAAAGAAAGCCCATGGGATAACTTTGGGGGATATGTGGAGGAGAAGTAATAAGTGACAGGTTTTCTGCCAAAACATCTCTCCTACTTTAAAAGTCTGTTCTTAGAGTTATAGCTGATACTTTGCACTGCTTTATTTATTCACTACTTTATTCATTGTCCCTCTAATATCAATGAATATCTTTGACCCATAAAACATAGTAAAATTAGCCATCCGACCTATCAGTAATTGGAATGTGTGGTAAGGTAGTCTGAACAAATCCCCCAATAAAAACAACGTGATATATATTCAAACTACTCATAGATAACCACTATTCACTGAATAGGCAAAGTTTTCAGCAAGCTGTTTTGAATAGGGACAACCAAGCCCCCCTTTTGTCGCATTCATCCTTAGCCATCAAAAATAGTCTCAAAGAGGTCTCAACATGAGTGAATTTATCTTATATACCGCCGCCGATGGCTTAGTTAAGCTTAATGTCACGCTGGATAATGAGACTGTGTGGCTTAGTCTTGACCAAATGGCTACATTGTTTAACCGTGATAAATCAACAATATCTCGTCATATTAAAAATATTTTTGAGGAAGGTGAATTATCAGAGAACATGGTTGTTGCAAATTTTGCAACAACCACTCAACACGGCGCGATACAAGGCAAGACTCAAACACATGATGTGAAGTTTTACAACCTCGATGTCATTATTTCCGTAGGATACCGCGTTAAATCTCAACAAGGTGTGCATTTTCGTCAGTGGGCAACCGCACGGTTAAAAGAATACCTCATCAAAGGCTTTACCATGGATGATGAGCGCTTAAAAAACTTAGGTGGCGGGAATTATTGGAAAGAGTTACTTGAGCGGATTCGTGATATTCGTTCCAGCGAAAAAGTCATGTATCGCCAAGTATTGGATTTATATGCCACAGCAATAGACTACGACCCTAAAAGTGATTTAAGTATTGAGTTTTTTAAGATGGTGCAAAACAAACTGCACTATGCCGCACACGGACACACCGCCAGCGAAGTGATTTATTACCGTGTGGATAGCGATAAACCCTTTGCTGGACTGACGAGTTTTAAGGGGTCTCAACCGACGCAAGCGGAAGCCATGATTGCTAAAAACTTTTTTGTATAAAAAATAGCATAAAAATCTAGTTATCCGCATAAAAACTGGACTTATCACACTTTATCAAGGTCAAAACCACTCAATTTACTACTAATTTACTACTTATGAATGAGCTTTGATACGACGATTTATCCTTGAAAAGTGAAGATATAAAGATACTTCCAATAAAATTTGAATATTTAATAGGTAGACACTTCAAAAAATGAGGTGTCTATTTTTTTACCCGATTTTGAAAGGAAGTGAACTTATGAAAACAAAAAATCAAGAATCAAAAGGTCGTTCCCCACTCTTTAAGACCATCAAACATTCATTCAGCCAATAAAAAAGAAAGGATAGGTAAAAATATGGAACTTAAATTTGTGATTCCCAACATGGAAAAAACATTCGGCAATTTAGAATTTGCTGGCGAGGATAAAGTCGTTCAGCGAAGAATCAACGGACGGCTAACTGTCTTATCAAGAAGCTATAATCTCTATTCTGATGTTCAAAGAGCAGATGATATTGTGGTGGTGCTTCCTGCTGAAGCTGGCGAAAAACATTTCGGCTTTGAGGAACGTGTGAAGTTAGTCAATCCACGTATTACCGCAGAGGGCTACAAAATCGGCACTCGTGGTTTTACAAATTACCTTTTACATGCTGACGACATGATAAAAGAATAAAGAAAGAGAGGAAAAATGATGAGATTAGCAAATGGCATTGTATTAGATAAAGACACGACTTTTGGAGAATTGAAATTCTCTGCTCTACGTCGTGAAGTGAGAATCCAAAATGAAGACGGGTCGGTTTCAGATGAAATCAAGGAACGTACCTATGACTTAAAATCCAAAGGACAAGGACGCATGATTCAAGTAAGTATTCCTGCCAGCGTGCCTTTGAAAGAGTTTGATTATAACGCACGGGTGGAACTTATCAATCCCATTGCGGACACCGTTGCTACTGCCACCTATCAAGGAGCAGATGTTGACTGGTATATCAAGGCAGACGATATTGTGCTGACAAAGGATTCTAGTTCATTCAAAGCTCAACCACAAGCAAAGAAAGAACCGACACAAGACAAATAGTCGCTAGGTAGAAAGGAGACTTTTTCGCATGAAACAGCGTGGTAAAAGGATTCGCCCATCTGGTAAAGATTTAGTCTTTCATTTTACGATAGCGTCACTCCTGCCTGTTTTCCTGCTGGTTGTCGGACTGTTTCATGTGAAGACAATCCAGCAGATCAACTGGCAGGATTTTAACCTATCACAAGCAGATAAGATTGACATTCCCTATTTAATTATCAGTTTCAGTGTCGCAATTCTTATCTGCTTGCTGGTAGCGTTTGTATTCAAACGGGTTCGCTATGATACGGTTAAACAACTTTACCACCGTCAAAAACTGGCAAAGATGATACTTGAAAACAAGTGGTATGAATCTGAACAGGTCAAAACAGAGGGTTTCTTTAAAGATAGTGCTGGTCGTACAAAGGAAAAGATAACCTACTTCCCTAAAATGTATTATCGACTTAAAAATGGCTTGATACAGATACGGGTGGAAATCACGCTGGGAAAATATCAAGACCAACTCTTACACTTGGAAAAGAAATTAGAGAGTGGCTTGTACTGTGAGCTGACGGATAAAGAGTTAAAGGATTCCTATGTGGAATATACTTTGCTCTATGACACCATAGCCAGTCGTATTTCTATTGATGAAGTAGAAGCTAAAGATGGTAAACTTCGCTTAATGAAAAACGTATGGTGGGAATATGATAAGCTCCCTCATATGTTGATTGCTGGTGGTACAGGTGGCGGTAAAACTTACTTTATACTGACACTGATTGAAGCCTTGCTTCATACAGATTCAAAACTGTATATTCTTGACCCGAAAAATGCTGATCTTGCGGACTTAGGTTCTGTGATGGCAAATGTCTACTATAGAAAAGAAGACTTGCTTTCTTGCATTGAAACATTCTATGAAGAAATGATGAAACGTAGTGAGGAAATGAAGCAGATGAAGAACTATAAGACTGGCAAAAATTATGCTTACTTAGGTCTCCCGGCACACTTCTTAATCTTTGATGAATACGTCGCTTTCATGGAAATGCTGGGAACAAAAGAAAACACCGCAGTTATGAATAAGCTGAAACAGATTGTCATGTTAGGTCGTCAAGCTGGCTTCTTTCTAATACTGGCTTGTCAACGTCCAGACGCAAAATATTTAGGCGACGGAATCCGTGATCAGTTTAATTTCAGAGTGGCTTTAGGTCGTATGTCTGAAATGGGCTATGGCATGATGTTTGGCAGTGACGTACAAAAGGATTTCTTCTTAAAGCGAATCAAAGGTCGTGGCTATGTTGATGTAGGAACAAGTGTCATATCAGAGTTTTATACTCCCCTTGTACCAAAAGGATATGATTTCTTGGAGGAAATTAAAAAGTTATCCAACAGCAGACAGTCCACGCAGGCGACGTGCGAAGCGGAAGTCGCAGGTGTGGACTGATCTTGCTGGCTGGTGTGGCAATAGCCACGCCAGCACTTAACCCCCCGTATCTAACAGGGGGGTACAAATCGACAGGAAACAGTCAAAAAAACATTAGAAAATCCTTTGGTTACAAGGGATTTACAAAATTTCAGCGTATGTCAAATGGGCTTTAAAAGTTGACATACGCCTTTTTGATTGGAGGGATTTTTACTGAATGAACAAACTTGGTTACAGCATTTAAAAGAAAAACGCTTGGCTTATGGACTATCTCAAAACCGTTTAGCTGTTGCGACTGGTATTACAAGGCAGTATCTAAGCGATATTGAAACAGGAAAAGTCAAGCCATCAGAGGATTTACAGCAGTCCCTTTGGGAAGCTCTGGAACGCTTCAATCCCGACGCTCCCCTTGAAATGCTGTTTGATTATGTAAGAATTCGCTTTCCGACAACAGACGTACAGCAGGTGGTCGAAAACATCTTACAACTGAAACTGTCCTATTTTCTTCATGAGGACTATGGTTTCTATTCTTATTCAGAGCATTATGCTTTAGGCGACA
This sequence comes from Pelistega europaea, assembly GCF_013133775.1. GTDB lineage: Bacteria > Pseudomonadota > Gammaproteobacteria > Burkholderiales > Burkholderiaceae_B > Taylorella > Taylorella europaea. The sequence continues at coordinate 209,810 of NZ_JABGBO010000002.1, forward strand.
TATTCGTCCTTTGCTCCCATGAACTGGACAAAGGAGTTCTGGTGGAATTGAAAGGTCGTGGGTGCAGACAATTTGAAAGCTATCTTCTGGCACAACAAAGAAGCTGGTATGAGTTCTTTATGGACGTTTTGGTGGCTGGCGGTGTGATGAAACGCCTTGACCTTGCCATTAACGATAAGACAGGGATTTTAAATATCCCTGTACTCACTGAAAAGTGCCAACAGGAAGAATGTATCTCCGTCTTCCGCAGTTTTAAAAGCTATCGCAGTGGCGAACTGGTACGCAAAGAGGAAAAGGAATGTATGGGAAACACCCTCTATATCGGTTCATTACAAAGTGAAGTTTATTTCTGTATCTATGAAAAGGACTACGAGCAGTACAAGAAAAATGATATTCCCATTGAAGACGCAGAAGTAAAAAACCGTTTTGAGATTCGATTGAAAAATGAGCGTGCCTATTATGCAGTCCGTGATTTACTCGTCTATGACAATCCAGAGCATACCGCCTTTAAAATTATCAATCGGTATATCCGTTTTGTAGATAAAGACGATTCCAAACCTCGTTCTGATTGGAAACTGAATGAAGAATGGGCTTGGTTTATTGGGAACAATCGTGAACGATTAAAACTAACCACAAAACCAGAGCCTTACTCCTTCCAAAGGACGCTGAACTGGCTATCTCATCAAGTTGCCCCGACCTTAAAGGTTGCGATTAAACTTGATGAAATCAACCAGACGCAGGTTGTAAAAGACATTCTCGACCATGCGAAACTGACAGACCGACACAAGCAGATTTTGAAGCAACAGTCAGTAAAAGAACAGGACGTGATAACAACAAAAAAATAACTCAAATACAAATTCATTGAATATAGAGAGGAGAACATTTTTATGAATTTTGGACAAAACCTTTATAACTGGTTTCTATCAAACGCTCAATCACTGGTGCTTTTAGCAATCGTTGTGATTGGCTTGTATCTTGGCTTCAAGCGTGAGTTTAGCAAACTGATTGGCTTTTTAATTATTGCGATTATTGCGGTTGGCTTAGTCTTCAACGCTGCTGGAGTAAAAGACATTTTACTAGAGCTATTCAATCGCATTATTGGTGCTTAAATAAAACCGTTCTTTTGTGGAATATAAGTGGTTTTCTTATGTTCCGCAAAGGAATGGTACACCAAACGAAGTGCGGTAGGGATTTTTGAATCTCTACAAAGAAAGGACGTGAATATATGGACGATATGCAAGTCTATATTGCGAATTTAGGCAAATACAATGAGGGCGAATTGGTCGGTGCGTGGTTTACCTTTCCCATTGACTTTGAGGAAGTCAAAGAGAAAATCGGCTTGAATGATGAATATGAGGAATACGCCATTCATGACTACGAGTTACCCTTTACGGTTGACGAATACACTTCCATTGGCGAACTCAATCGACTATGGGAAATGGTATCGGAATTACCCGAAGAATTACAATCGGAGCTATCTGCTCTGCTCACTCATTTTTCAAGCATTGAAGAACTAAGCGAACATCAAGAGGATATTATCATTCATTCCGATTGTGATGATATGTATGACGTGGCACGCTACTACATTGAAGAAACGGGTGCTTTAGGCGAAGTACCAGCTAGTCTTCAAAACTATATTGATTATCAAGCCTATGGTCGGGATTTAGACCTTTCAGGAACGTTTATCTCAACCAATCATGGGATTTTTGAAATCGTCTATTAAATCTGTCGGTACATTACTACTGGCAGATTTTCTATTTTACGGGGTGGCTCAATCAGCTACCCCTATTTTTTATGAAAGGATTGATTACATGAAGAAAATACGAAGCTATACCAGTATCTGGTCTGTGGAAAAGGTACTGTATTCTATCAATGATTTTAGACTTCCGTTTCCCATAACCTTTACGCAAATGACATGGTTTGTCGTGTCACTCTTTGCAGTGATGATACTTGGCAACTTGCCCCCTCTTTCCATGATAGAGGGAGCATTTCTCAAATACTTTGGGATTCCTGTGGCTTTCACATGGTTTATGTCTACAAAAACTTTTGATGGTAAAAAGCCTTATGGATTTTTGAAGTCTGTCATTGCTTATGCACTGCGACCAAAGCTGACCTATGCAGGAAAAAAAGTAACGCTTGGCAGAAACCAGCCACAAGAAGCCATTACAGCAGTTAGGAGTGAATTTTATGGCATATCCAATTAAATACATTGAAAACAATCTCGTCTGGAATAAAGACGGGGAATGTTATGCTTACTATGAGCTTGTTCCTTACAATTACTCATTTCTAAGTCCAGAACAGAAAATACAAGTGCATGATTCTTTCAGACAGCTTATCGCACAAAATCGTGATGGCAAAATTCATGCTTTACAAATCAGTACAGAATCCAGCATACGTTCTGCACAAGAGCGTTCCAAAAATGAAGTCACTGGCAAGCTCAAAGCGGTTGCCTATGACAAAATCGACCAACAGACAGACGCTTTAATATCCATGATTGGCGAAAATCAAGTGAACTACCGTTTCTTTATCGGCTTTAAGTTGCTTCTCAACGATCAGGAGTTTTCTATGAAAAGTCTTACCGTTGAAGCAAAAAATGCTTTGTCTGATTTTGTCTATGATGTGAACCATAAGCTGATGGGCGATTTTGTTAGTATGAGTAATGATGAAATCCTGCGTTTTCAGAAGATGGAAAAGCTCTTAGAAAATAAAATCTCTCGTCGTTTCAAAATCCGCAGGTTAGATAAGGACGACTTCGGCTATCTGATTGAACACCTTTACGGACAGACAGGCACTGCCTATGAAGAGTATGAGTACCATCTATCAAAGAAAAAGCTGGATAATGAAACGCTGATTAAATACTATGACTTGATTAAGCCTACTCGCTGTTTGGTGGAAGAAAAACAGCGATATTTGAAAATCCAGCAGGAAGATGAAACCGTCTATGTAGCTTACTTTACCATTAACAGCATTGTCGGAGAACTGGACTTCCCGTCCTCTGAAATCTTCTACTACCAGCAACAGCAATTTACATTCCCGATTGATACGTCAATGAATGTGGAAATTGTAGCGAATCGTAAAGCCCTATCTACTGTCCGCAATAAAAAGAAAGAACTGAAAGACTTGGATAACCACGCTTGGCAAAGTGATAATGAAACCAGCTCCAATGTGGCGGAAGCTCTGGAAAGTGTGAATGAGCTGGAAACCAATTTAGACCAAAGCAAGGAATCTATGTACAAGCTGTCTTATGTGGTAAGGGTATCAGCAAATGATCTTGACGAACTCAAACGTCGTTGTAATGAAGTGAAAGATTTTTATGACGATTTAAGCGTAAAACTGGTACGACCATTTGGGGATATGCTCGGCTTACATGAAGAATTTTTACCTGCCAGCAAGCGTTATATGAATGATTATATTCAATACGTGACCTCTGATTTCCTCGCTGGTTTAGGTTTTGGTGCTACTCAAATGCTGGGGGAAAATGAGGGGATTTATGTTGGCTACAGCTTAGATACTGGACGCAATGTCTATCTGAAACCTGCTCTTGCCAGTCAAGGGGTTAAGGGTTCAGTAACCAATGCGTTAGCGTCGGCTTTTGTTGGTTCGCTGGGTGGTGGTAAATCCTTTGCGAATAACCTTATCGTCTATTATGCGGTGCTTTATGGGGCACAAGCAGTGATTGTAGACCCAAAAGCAGAACGTGGCAGATGGAAAGAAACCTTGCCAGAGATTTCCCATGAAATCAATATCGTCACTCTGACTTCTGATGAGAAAAACAAAGGCTTACTTGACCCTTATGTGATTATGAAAAATCCCAAAGATTCTGAATCACTGGCTATTGATATTCTGACATTCCTTACGGGGATTTCCTCTCGTGATGGGGAACGCTTCCCAATCCTTAGAAAAGCCATTCGTGCAGTAACCAATAGTGAAGTACGAGGGTTGATGAAAGTGATTGAGGAATTACGGGTTGAGAATACGCCACTAAGTACCAGTATAGCCGACCATATCGAAAGTTTTACAGACTATGACTTTGCACATTTATTATTCAGTAATGGTTATGTGGAGCAGTCTATCAGCTTAGAAAAACAACTGAACATTATACAGGTTGCGGACTTGGTACTTCCCGACAAGGAAACTTCCTTTGAGGAATATACCACTATGGAGCTTTTATCCGTTGCTATGCTGATTGTCATTAGTACCTTTGCTTTAGACTTTATCCATACAGACCGAAGCATTTTCAAGATTGTAGATTTAGACGAAGCATGGAGCTTTTTACAGGTAGCACAAGGAAAAACACTATCTATGAAGCTGGTTCGGGCTGGTCGTGCTATGAACGCTGGGGTATATTTCGTGACCCAAAATACAGACGACCTCTTAGATGAAAAACTGAAAAATAACCTCGGCTTAAAATTTGCATTTCGTTCCACTGACCTTAACGAGATTAAAAAGACCTTAGCCTTTTTTGGTGTAGACCCAGAGGACGAAAACAATCAGAAGCGATTGCGTGATTTGGAAAACGGGCAATGCCTTATCAGTGATTTATATGGTCGTGTCGGTGTGATACAGTTCCACCCTGTATTTGAAGAACTGCTCCATGCCTTTGATACCAGACCACCTGTGCGAAAAGAGGTGTAAATGTGAAACCATCAATAGTAAACAGAATAAAATCAAACTGGACGCTGAAACGTCTAGGTAAAGTGGCAATGACAGTGGCTTTCACACTTGTGATTGCCATTTTTCTTTTAGCCATGCTGGGAACGGTGGTTCAAGCTGCGGGCTTGGTAGATGATACGGTCAATGTGGCAAATGAATACAGCCGATACCCACTTGAAAACTATCAACTGGATTTTTATGTGGATAATAGCTGGGGCTGGCTTCCGTGGAACTGGTCGGACGGGATTGGAAAACAGGTCATGTATGGACTATATGCCATTACCAATTTTATTTGGACAATCAGTTTGTATGTTTCCAATGCGACAGGTTACTTAGTACAGGAAGCCTATTCCTTAGACTTCATTTCCGCTACAGCAGATTCCATTGGTAAGAATATGCAGACCTTAGCTGGTGTGAGTGCAAACGGATTTTCAACAGAGGGTTTCTATGTTGGATTCCTCTTACTCTTGATTTTGGTTCTTGGGGTTTATGTTGCCTATACGGGACTGATAAAGAGAGAAACCACAAAGGCAATTCATGCCATTATGAATTTTGTGCTGGTGTTTATCCTATCGGCTTCCTTTATTGCCTACGCTCCCGACTACATTAAAAAAATCAATGACTTTTCATCAGACATCAGTAATGCCAGTTTATCACTTGGCACGAAGATTGTCATGCCCCATTCCGATAGTCAAGGCAAGGACAGCGTGGACTTAATCAGAGATAGCCTGTTTTCCATACAGGTTCAGCAACCGTGGCTACTGCTTCAATACAACAGTTCAGACATTGAAAGTATCGGTATTGACCGTGTGGAAAGCCTGCTCTCCACCAGCCCAGATTCCAACAATGGCGAAGACAGAGAAAAAATTGTTGCGGAAGAAATTGAAGACAGAAGCAATACCAATCTAACCATTACAAAGACCATTAACCGTTTAGGTACAGTCTTCTTCCTATTTGTCTTCAATATTGGGATTTCCATATTTGTATTCCTATTAACAGGAATCATGATTTTCTCGCAGGTACTTTTTATCATCTATGCTATGTTTCTGCCTGTGAGCTTTATTTTAAGCATGATTCCATCATTTGATGGTATGTCAAAACGAGCCATAACAAAGCTCTTTAATACCATTTTGACACGAGCTGGAATCACATTGATTATTACGACAGCATTTAGTATTTCAACCATGCTCTATACCTTATCGGCTGGTTATCCGTTCTTTTTGATTGCTTTTCTACAGATTGTGACCTTTGCAGGAATCTACTTCAAGCTGGGCGATTTAATGAGTATGTTTTCTCTACAGAGTAACGATTCTCAAAGTGTGGGAAGTCGTGTGATGAGAAAACCTCGTATGCTTATGCACGCTCACATGCACCGTCTACAGCGGAAACTTGGACGTTCCATGACTACTCTAGGGGCTGGGTCTGCCATTGTTACAGGTAAAAAAGGACAGTCGGGTTCGGGGAGTTCTGCAAGGACACAAGCAGATCACTCCCGACCAGACGGAAAGGAAAAATCAACACTTGGAAAACGTATCGGTCAAACCATCGGTACAGTAGCTGATACCAAAGACAGAATGGTAGACACTGCTAGTGGTTTGAAAGAACAGGTTAAAGATTTGCCGACCAATGCAAGATATGCAGTATATCAAGGAAAATCCAAAGTAAAAGAGAATGTCCGTGATTTAACCAGTAGTATTTCTCAAACCAAAGCGGACAGAGCCAGTGGACGCAAGGAACAGCAGGAACAAAGGCGAAAAACCATTGCGAAGCGTCGCTCTGAAATGGAACAGGTCAAACAGAAAAAACAGCCTGCTTCTTCTGTTCATGAAAGACCGACTACAAGACAAGAACAATATCATGATGAACAGACCTCAAAACAGTCTAATATTCAGACTTCATATAAGGAATCTCAACAAGCCAAACAAGAGCGTCCAGCAGTTAAGTCCGATTTTTCAAGTCCAAAAGTGGAACGCCAAGGCAATACCGTTCAAGAAAAAACCGTTCAAAAGCCAGCAACTTCAACCACTACAGCAGATAGAACTTCACAACGTCCAATCACAAAAGAACGTCCGTCTACTGTTCAAAGAGTACCACTACAAAATACAAGAAGTAGACCACCAATCAAAACCGCCACCATTAAGAAAGTCGGTAAGAAACCATGAAGTTGAAAACTTTAGTGATTGGTGGTTCTGGATTATTCTTGATGGTCTTCTCACTGCTTCTGTTTGTTGCCATTTTATTTTCAGATGAACAGGACAGCGGAATTTCCAATATTCATTATGGAGGTGTGAATGTTTCCGCAGAAGTGCTGGCTCATAAGCCTATGGTAGAAAAATATGCCAAAGAATATGGCGTTGAAGAATATGTCAACATACTTCTTGCGATTATACAGGTGGAATCGGGCGGTACTGCGGAAGATGTTATGCAGTCCTCGGAATCCCTCGGTCTTCCACCTAATTCATTGAGTACAGAAGAATCCATTAAGCAAGGTGTGAAGTATTTCAGTGAATTATTAGCCAGTAGCGAAAGGCTCAGTGTAGATTTAGAATCGGTTATCCAGTCCTACAATTATGGTGGTGGTTTCTTAGGGTATGTGGCTAATCGTGGAAATAAATATACCTTTGAACTGGCTCAAAGTTTCTCAAAAGAGTATTCAGGTGGCGAAAAAGTGTCTTACCCCAATCCCATAGCCATACCTATCAATGGGGGCTGGCGATACAACTATGGCAATATGTTTTATGTGCAACTGGTAACGCAGTATCTTGTCACAACAGAGTTTGATGATGATACGGTACAAGCCATCATGGACGAAGCACTGAAATATGAGGGCTGGCGATACGTTTACGGTGGAGCTTCCCCGACTACTTCTTTTGATTGTAGCGGACTGACACAATGGACGTATGGAAAAGCTGGAATTAACTTACCACGAACCGCACAACAGCAATATGATGTGACCCAGCATATCCCACTATCGGAAGCACAAGCTGGCGATTTGGTTTTCTTTCATTCTACCTATAACGCTGGCTCTTATATTACTCATGTTGGGATATACCTTGGCAATAACCGTATGTTTCATGCAGGCGACCCAATCGGTTATGCCGACTTAACAAGCCCCTACTGGCAACAGCATTTAGTGGGAGCAGGACGAATCAAACAATGAGAAAGGAAGATTTAATGATGAAATTTAGAAAAAATCAGAATAAAGAAAAACAGATACCAAAGGAAAAGAAACCTCGTGTCTACTATAAGGTCAATCCTCATAAAAAGGTTGTGATTGCCTTGTGGGTACTTTTAGGGCTTAGTTTCAGCTTTGCGATATTCAAGCACTTTACAGCTATAGATACTCATACTATTCACGAAACAACTATCATAGAAAAGGAATACGTTGATACTCATCATGTAGAAAATTTTGTAGAGAACTTTGCGAAAGTCTACTATTCATGGGAGCAATCCGATAAGTCCATTGATAATCGAATGGAAAGTCTAAAAGGCTATCTGACAGATGAACTTCAAGCTCTCAATGTTGATACAGTACGCAAAGATATTCCTGTATCGTCTTCTGTAAGAGGATTTCAGATATGGACGGTAGAGCCAACTGGCGACAATGAGTTTAATGTAACCTACAGTGTAGACCAGCTCATTACAGAGGGAGAAAATACAAAGACCGTCCACTCTGCTTATATAGTGAGTGTCTATGTAGATGGTTCTGGAAATATGGTACTGGTTAAGAATCCGACCATTACCAACATACCTAAGAAATCAAGTTATAAACCAAAAGCCATTGAAAGTGAGGGGACGGTTGATTCCATTACAACCAATGAAATCAATGAGTTTTTAACGACGTTCTTCAAGCTCTATCCTACAGCGACAGCCAGTGAACTTTCCTACTATGTGAATGACGGGATATTAAAACCAATCGGAAAAGAGTACATCTTTCAAGAACTGGTAAATCCTATTCACAATCGTAAGGATAATCAAGTCACGGTATCGCTGACAGTGGAGTATATCGACCAGCAGACCAAAGCAACGCAGGTATCTCAATTTGATTTGGTACTTGAAAAGAACGGGAGTAATTGGAAGATTATAGAATAACAAATATTGGTACATTATTACAGCTATTTTGTAATCACGTACTCTCTTTGATAAAAAATTGGAGATTCCTTTACAAATATGCTCTTACGTGCTATTATTTAAGTATCTATTTAAAAGGAGTTAATAAATATGCGGCAAGGTATTCTTAAATAAACTGTCAATTTGATAGTGGGAACAAATAATTGGATGTCCTTTTTTAGGAGGGCTTAGTTTTTTGTACCCAGTTTAAGAATACCTTTATCATGTGATTCTAAAGTATCCGGAGAATATCTGTATGCTTTGTATGCCTATGGTTATGCATAAAAATCCCAGTGATAAGAGTATTTATCACTGGGATTTTTATGCCCTTTTGGGCTTTTGAATGGAGGAAAATCACATGAAAATTATTAATATAGGTGTTTTAGCTCATGTTGATGCAGGAAAAACTACCTTAACAGAAAGCTTATTATATAACAGTGGAGCGATTACAGAATTAGGAAGCGTGGACAAAGGTACAACGAGGACGGATAATACGCTTTTAGAACGTCAGAGAGGAATTACAATTCAGACAGGAATAACCTCTTTTCAGTGGGAAAATACGAAGGTGAACATCATAGACACGCCAGGACATATGGATTTCTTAGCAGAAGTATATCGTTCATTATCAGTTTTAGATGGGGCAATTCTACTGATTTCTGCAAAAGATGGCGTACAAGCACAAACTCGTATATTATTTCATGCACTTAGGAAAATGGGGATTCCCACAATCTTTTTTATCAATAAGATTGACCAAAATGGAATTGATTTATCAACGGTTTATCAGGATATTAAAGAGAAACTTTCTGCCGAAATTGTAATCAAACAGAAGGTAGAACTGTATCCTAATATGTGTGTGACGAACTTTACCGAATCTGAACAATGGGATACGGTAATAGAGGGAAACGATGACCTTTTAGAGAAATATATGTCCGGTAAATCATTAGAAGCATTGGAACTCGAACAAGAGGAAAGCATAAGATTTCATAATTGTTCCCTGTTCCCTGTTTATCACGGAAGTGCAAAAAACAATATAGGGATTGATAACCTTATAGAAGTGATTACGAATAAATTTTATTCATCAACACATCGAGGTCCGTCTGAACTTTGCGGAAATGTCTTCAAAATTGAATATTCGGAAGAAAGACAACGTCTTGCATATGTACGCCTTTATGGCGGAATCCTGCATTTGCGGGATTCGGTTAGAATATCGGAAAAGGAAAAAATAAAAATTACAGAAATGTATACTTCAATAAATGGTGAATTATGTAAAATTGATAAGGCTTATTCCGGGGAAATTGTTATTTTGCAAAATGAGTTTTTGAAGCTAAATAGTGTTCTTGGAGATACAAAGCTATTGCCACAGAGAGAGAGAATTGAAAATCCGCTCCCTCTGCTGCAAACAACTGTTGAACCGAGCAAACCTCAACAAAGGGAAATGTTACTTGATGCACTTTTAGAAATCTCCGACAGTGACCCGCTTCTACAATATTATGTGGATTCTACGACACATGAAATCATACTTTCTTTCTTAGGGAAAGTACAAATGGAAGTGACTTGTGCTCTATTGCAAGAAAAGTATCATGTGGAGGTAAAAATAAAAAAGCCTACAGTCATTTATATGGAAAGACCGTTAAAAAAAGCAGAGTATACCATTCACATCGAAGTGCCACCGAATCCCTTCTGGGCTTCCATTGGTTTATCTGTATCACCGCTTCCGTTGGGAAGTGGAATGCAGTATGAGAGCTCGGTTTCTCTTGGATACTTAAATCAATCATTTCAAAATGCAGTTATGGAAGGGATACGCTATGGTTGCGAACAAGGATTATATGGTTGGAATGTGACGGATTGTAAAATCTGTTTTAAGTATGGCTTATACTATAGCCCTGTTAGTACCCCAGCAGATTTTCGGATGCTTGCTCCTATTGTATTGGAACAAGTCTTAAAAAAAGCTGGAACAGAATTGTTAGAGCCATATCTTAGTTTTAAAATTTATGCGCCACAGGAATATCTTTCACGAGCATACAACGATGCTCCTAAATATTGTGCGAACATCGTAGACACTCAATTGAAAAATAATGAGGTCATTCTTAGTGGAGAAATCCCTGCTCGGTGTATTCAAGAATATCGTAGTGATTTAACTTTCTTTACAAATGGACGTAGTGTTTGTTTAACAGAGTTAAAAGGGTACCATGTTACTACCGGTGAACCTGTTTGCCAGCCCCGTCGTCCAAATAGTCGGATAGATAAAGTACGATATATGTTCAATAAAATAACTTAGTGTATTTTATGTTGTTATATAAATATGGTTTCTTGTTAAATAAGATGAAATATTTTTTAATAAAGATTTGAATTAAAGTGTAAAGGAGGAGATAGTTATTATAAACTACAAGTGGATATTGTGTCCTGTATGTGGAAATAAAACACGATTAAAGATAAGGGAAGATACTGAATTAAAAAAATTCCCCCTCTATTGTCCGAAATGCAGACAAGAAAATTTAATTGAAATAAAGCAGTTCAAAGTAACTGTGATTACAGAGCCAGACGCAAAGACGCAGAGCCGATAAAATGAGATTAATACAATCTCATTTTATCGGCTCTTTCCGTTATGTATGGATTCTTTTAATTAGTCTTCGATGTTTCTTGCTTCGTTGATACCGCTGGCTAAAGATTCCATTAAGGATAGTTCTTTGTCTGTAAAGCTATCCATGTATTTCTCTATCTGTAATCGTCGGGTGCTTTTTACCAAGTTATTAGCAGGTAAGAAAAATTCATCAACGGAAACATGAAGTAACGATACAAGGTCATAAAGAACTTGTATGCTGGGGTGTTGCCCTTTATTTTCAATATTAGTTAAGTACCGTGGGTCAATTTCAATCAATGCTCCCACTTGTTCACGAGTTAAACCTCGTTTCAATCGAGCTTCTTTAATGGCTAAACCAAAGGCTCTAAAATCATATTTATCTTCTTTTTTACGCATAGTAGACCACCTCTATACATTTTATTGTTCCTACTGAATTAAAAACAGGTATAGAAAAACGTGTTATATGGTTTATAGGTTTATATTTAATAAAAAGCACTACTAAACGCCAATAAAAAAAACCGTTATATGGTAGTGCTATTTACGCTGTTAAAATATTGTATATTACTTCCAAATGGCGGTTTGTTGGAGGTCAACGTCGCCATGAAGTACATCATATACAATAAATTTCCTTACATTGGGTTCTTGTCAAAAAAAGTCGTCTATCTGCAATAGATAAGTACGTCCACCAATGTGGTTTTATAAATCATATAGATAGAATAACAGAAGCATGTAAACAGAGAAATAAATCTGTTTATATGCTTTTTTGGCTATTCAGAACTTTTTTACAAAGTTTATTTATCAGTAATGCAACAAATCCCCCTTTCACATTGGGACTAAGAGTGAAAGGAGATAAACGAGCAAGGCTCACTTCCTTTCCTAGACAGAAAGGGGGTGAGAAACATGAAACCATCTTCTTTTCAGACCACAATAGAAAATCAGTTTGACTATATCTGTAAACGTGCTATGGAAGACGAGCGAAAGAATTATATGCTTTATCTTTCAAGGATTGCAAAGCGTGAGGTGTCCTTTTCGGATGTTGGCGATTATCTTGTTAGCCAGTTTGCGACAACAGATAACTATTCAACTGACTTTCAGATTTTTACACTCAATGGGTTATCAGTAGGCGTTGAAAATGATTTGTTGAGTGAAGCATTACGTGAGTTGCCAGACAAGAAACGTGAAATTCTACTGCTGTTTTACTTTATGGACATGAGCGATTCAGAAATTGCAGACCTGTTGAAATTGAACCGTTCTACTGTCTATCGGCATAGAACCAGTGGACTAGCCTTAATTAAAAAGTTTATGGAGGAATTTGAAGAATGAAAACACAATATCCTATGATTCCCTTTCCTCTCATTGTAAAGGCAACAGATGGCGATACCGAAGCGATTAACCAGATTCTACATCATTACAGAGGGTACATAACGAAGCGTTCCCTACGACTTATGAAAGATGAATATGGCAATCAAAGTATGGTCGTTGATGAAGTCTTACGTGGAAGAATGGAAACCAGACTGATTACAAAGATTTTGTCATTTGAAATTAAGTAATATCCTCTCTCCTTTCGTGGAAGCGTGCTAAACCATTCCACGCTTCCCGAACAGGGAGGTTTGTTATTCCACCAAAGCATATTGAGCTTTCAATGTGTTTTGATAGGCTAACGAGCCATTGTTCTTTGAAAACTGAATAAAAGTAATCGAATACGTTTCGATAAGAAAAGAGCCAACGGAACTAACCGCCATGACCTATCTTATAAAGATAGCGAGCGATTCATGTTAGTGATCCGAGAAGCAATCTTTAGCAGGATTGCCTGCAACGACATTCTTATCGTGATAATGATACTCCCATACAGTCAATAGTCCGAGCGTGATAAAACCGTCGCAGGCAATGAGTATGGCTACATGAGAACCATGCAGGGGTGGAACTCCCGTGAGCTTTGCTAAAGCTGTTCGATTGCTGGTAAAACAACTTTTATGAAATCCAAATAAGTGATTTGGAAAGGAGGATTTTATGAAGCAGACTGACATTCCTATTTGGGAACGTTATACCCTAACCATTGAAGAAGCGTCAAAATATTTTCGTATTGGCGAAAACAAGCTACGACGCTTGGCAGAGGAAAATAAAAATGCAAATTGGCTGATTATGAATGGCAATCGTATTCAGATTAAACGAAAACAATTTGAAAAAATTATAGATACATTGGACGCAATCTAGCGTCGCCAAAGGGTCTTGTATATGATAAAATAGTATTAAGTCGTATCAAGGCTCTTTCCATAAAGGAAAGGAGCAAATGCCATGTCAGAAAAAAGACGTGACAATAAAGGTCGAATCTTAAAGACTGGAGAGAGCCAACGAAAAGACGGAAGATACTTATACAAATATATAGATTCATTTGGAGAACCGCAATTTGTTTACTCGTGGAAACTTGTGGCTACAGACCGAGTACCAGCAGGAAAGCGTGATTGTATCTCACTTAGAGAGAAAATCGCAGAGTTACAGAAAGACATTCATGATGGTATTGATGTTGTAGGAAAGAAAATGACACTCTGCCAGCTTTACGCAAAACAGAACGCTCAAAGACCAAAGGTTAGAAAAAACACTGAAACTGGACGCAAATATCTTATGGATATTTTGAAGAAAGACAAGTTAGGTGTAAGAAGTATTGACAGTATTAAGCCATCAGACGCTAAAGAATGGGCTATTAGAATGAGTGAAAATGGTTATGCTTATCAAACCATCAATAACTACAAACGTTCTTTAAAGGCTTCATTCTATATTGCTATACAAGATGATTGTGTTCGGAAGAATCCATTTGACTTTCAACTGAAAGCAGTTCTTGATGATGATACTGTCCCTAAGACCGTACTAACAGAAGAACAGGAAGAAAAACTGTTAGCCTTTGCAAAAGCTGATAAAACCTACAGCAAAAATTATGATGAAATTCTGATACTCTTAAAAACAGGTCTTCGTATTTCAGAGTTTGGTGGTTTGACACTTCCAGATTTAGATTTTGAGAATCGTCTTGTCAATATAGACCATCAGCTATTGAGAGATACTGAAATTGGGTACTACATTGAAACACCAAAGACCAAAAGTGGCGAACGTCAAGTTCCTATGGTTGAAGAAGCCTATCAAGCATTTAAGCGAGTGTTAGCGAATCGAAAGAATGATAAGCGTGTTGAGATTGATGGATATAGTGATTTCCTCTTTCTTAATAGAAAGAACTATCCAAAAGTGGCAAGTGATTACAACGGCATGATGAAAGGTCTTGTTAAGAAATACAATAAGTATAACGAGGATAAATTGCCACACATCACTCCACATAGTTTGCGACATACATTCTGTACCAACTATGCAAATGCAGGAATGAATCCAAAGGCATTACAGTACATTATGGGACATGCTAATATAGCCATGACGCTGAACTATTACGCACATGCAACATTCGATTCTGCAATGGCAGAAATGAAACGCTTGAATAAAGAGAAGCAACAGGAGCGTCTTGTTGCTTAGTAGTACAAATGAATTTACTACTTATTTACCACTTCTGACAGCTAAGACATGAGGAAATATGCAAAGAAACGTGAAGTATCTTCCTACAGTAAAAATACTCGAAAGCACATAGAATAAGGCTTTACGAGCATTTAAGAAAATATAAAAAGATAATTAGAAATTTATACTTTGTTTAAATGAAAAAGAGTTAAAAGTGCTGAATAACTTGGTTGCCGCTTACTTTGACTTAGCAGAATTAAACGCTATCGAACAAAAAGAAATGCGTATGGCAGATTATTTGCGTGAACTGGATACTATTTTAGCATCCACAGGTAGAGCGGTACTCAATAATGCAGGCAAGATATCTACGGAGCAAGCCAAGGAAAAAGCCCTCACAGAATATAGAAAATACAAAGGAAAAACCTTGAGTGATGTAGAAAAAGCGTACTTAGAGCAAATAGCACAAATAGAAAAAACGGCTAAGAACAAAAGGAAATAAATTTTGGATAAGGTTTTCGAGAGATAAAGCCCTTTGAATAGAAATTCTTTTACAAGAGTCTCTCTGCACTTTCCTAAAAAACAGTAGAATAATGGCATAGCCAATAGCATCAATCGACCTTGCTGCTTAACAATCACCCGAACATTCCAAACAAATTTTTCACATGAACAACACTAAACTTTTCTTCGCCAACGACTACTCCAGAGGGGCGCACCCGAACATTATCAAACGCCTTGTCGAAACGAATATGGAGCAGTCGGCTGGTTATGGCACAGACACTTTTTCTCAAGCAGCAAGAGAAAGCATTCGCCAAGCCTGTGGATGCGATACTGCACAAGTAGAGTTTCTTGTGGGAGGTACACAAACCAATGCCACGATGATCGATGCCTTTTTAAAATCCTACCAAGGGGTTATTGCTGCAACAACAGGTCACATCAGCACCCATGAGGCAGGGGCAATCGAGGCAAATGGTCATAAGATATTGACCCTCCCCCACCAGCATGGAAAAATCAGCCCACAAGATTTACGTAACTATCTAGAAGATTTTTATAACGATAGCACCCATACTCATATGGTCATGCCGGGGATGGTATATATTTCACAACCGACAGAATACGGTACTTTATACACCAAGCAAGAGCTACAGCAAATCCGAGCCATTTGTCATCAATACCAATTACCCCTTTATGTGGACGGTGCTCGTCTAGCCTACGCACTCGCCAGTCCTGCAAATGATGTGACGCTCAAAGATTTAGCGGAACTTTGTGATGCTTTTTATATTGGTGGGACAAAATGCGGAGCACTGTTTGGTGAAGCAGTGGTCATTCCCGCCCCAAACAAAATCCCTCATTTATTCACGATGATCAAACAACATGGTGCTTTAATGGCAAAAGGACGCTTACTTGGCATTCAGTTTGGAGAACTCTTCAAAGATAATCTATATCTGCAAATTGGTAAAATCGCAATCGAGTGTGCTGATAAGCTCAGAAAAGCGCTACAAGACAAAGGCTACACTTTTTACTTTCAAACACCCACTAATCAGATTTTCTGTATTCTAAATAATGAAAAGCTGAAAGAATTAGAGCAAAAAGTCGCTTTTAGTTTCTGGGAAAAATACGATGACCAACACACTGTCATTCGCTTAGCAACTGACTGGGCAACTACGATGAAAGAGGTAGATGCACTGATTGCTGTGCTGTGAATACAATATACACTACTCTGCCTGAATAATTGACTTTAGCTTAGGCTCTAAGCGACTAATAATACCTGTTACTAAAGCATTGCCCATCATAAAATATCGATTTCTAGCAGGCATAGTATCTGTCCAATTAGCAGGGAACATTTGAATCAACTCACATTCCAACGGTGTCAATATGCGGTACTTATCTAATTGTTCATCAAAAATAATATGAGATGACCTATTTAGTGTGCCCTCACTAGTTAACATCGTTCGTGCTGGTTCATCCATTTTCTCAGGAAACGACATGGAACCCTCACTATAAACATACTTGTGCCCATTGCTAGAAGTTCTCTCTATTTTCTTGGCTCCTTTTAAGGCTTTCCATTTTTCTAGTTTTTCTTCTTGTACGGCATAATCAGCTGCATTCGTTTGTAATTGACTAGCCTGTTCAATGACTTTACTAAGAGGATATACCTTTTCAACACAAGCGATAGCATTGGCTTGCAATACCACGCCATTTTGCATAATTCCCATGTCTGCGAACTTACCATCTTTATAAAAGGAAGAAACCTCCAGAACACTAGGATAAGTGTTTAATAAAATACTGTTCCCTTTAGCAATGCCTGAAATTGGAAATACTTCATTGAAAAAATTATCTTTTTCCAAATCTAAGGTATTCAAATCAAATGCCTGTGCAAAACGCGTTGTTTTCTTAAAAGCTAAAATAAATACTCTTCGTCTTTTTTGAGGCATACCATAGTCACCCGCATTTAACATACGCCAATGAACAATGTAACCCAACGCATCAAATGTTTTTAACATAATGGCAAAATCTCGACCTCGTTGCGAGGAAGGTGATTTTAAGAGTCTATCCACGTTCTCAAGTAAAACAAAAGGAGGATTTTTAGCTTCAATTACTGCCTTAATATCCCAAAACAATACCCCTTTTTTTCCTTCAATTCCTTTTTCATTCGCCAAAGAACGTGCAACAGAATAATCTTGACAAGGAAAACCTCCTACTAATAAGGCATGATTTGGAATAGCGTTCTTATCAACTTTATTAATATCTTCATTAGAGTGATGGGCCTCCCCAAATCTTTTGGTATAACAAACAAATGCATGCTGAACTTTTGTGGATGGTTCATATTGATTGGCCCATACAAATGCCCAATCCCCATTTTCTATGGCCCTGCCTTCTGAGTCATGACCAGTGATATGGTTTAGACCAACTCTAAACCCACCCACACCAGCAAATAGTTCAGCAACTGTCAGTTCCATAACACAACCCTAAGATTTTCGAGAGATAATTTTTTTGATATAACTTTTGTTTAGCCAAAAACACTGGCGCGTCATTTTATCACCATTTGGCAGACTATCCATATCTTTATCTTTTCCTCTCCCATATTTCACATTATTGATTAAGTACGCAGCATGTTGGGCTTTAGGTCGCAAGTGAAATACTTTCAGCTCACTCTCTCCTGGTAAATTATTCAAAATCCTATCCTCACCATTTTTGAGTTTCTGAACATCAAAAACAACACCCTCAGCAATAACGTTGACATATTTTCTCCACTCTTTTCTCAGTGTTATATTCAAGTCCTCAAATGGCATACTCCAAAACATTGCATCACTCAAAATATAATCACCACCCTTTTCTTTTTGCCTAAAAATCACAAATAAGAATCTGGTTTCTTCAAAAAATTGATATACCGTACTTTCCTCAAAACCATTTCTTCTTTTAGCAAACTCACTCAACTGAACATTAGCAAAGGACATCGCTTCACAAGGATTGCCATCATGTTTAACACGAATTGTTTTTACGAGAATATTTGCTTTCCTAAACTCTGCTGCATCTGTATTGATTCCTAACATACGATTAACTAGCATTTTATTTTTTTGCTTAGCTGAATGATTCTGTAAACCAAATCGGTTATACAGTCCCTGCTCTGACATGCCCATAAAAACATTAATCTTAGCAAGCACCTCATCATCAAATGAGCCTTTACTAAATGAACCTTCCGAGAAGATGGACTCAAGCTTTTCTCCCTCGCTCAGAACATATTGATTAAGCACATAGGTCATGTAAGATTGTTTTAGACAAAACGCCCTACCCTTTGCTTTGACTTCTGGGTTGTAATATTGTGTCTGTAAACTTTTTTCTGCTGTACTTCCTTTAGTACAAGCTCCTAAATATCTAGTATCGCTCTCCGACAACTCATGTGCTAAACCAGCTATGATTTTTCTCATGATAATTCGGAAATCTTCGCGAATAACTGCTAAATCTGTTGCTAATAACTGAGAAAATAAATCATAGTAATACACGTGATTAATACGATAATCTAATCGTCTCTCTCCTTTATCTCGCAAATACCATACCACAAGCATCTTACTTATCTTTTTTTGCAAGTCCGACAAATCAAACTCGGTAGTAGGTTGCTTTGCATATGAAATTTTTGTAATAACAAGCCTCTCTCCTGCCCGGCAGACATTTCCATTACGCTGCTTCTTGAGTTTCTCATAGGGAGTTACTTTTAACTCTAAACCTACTTTAGGGAAGTCTGCCTCTTGTCGACTATTTGGCTCATAACCATAAAAGTGCTTTTCTAGCAGAACTCCTAATTCCCCCTTATTTCGAGATGAGTTTTCTTTGTGTATCACTTGTTGCAATTCTTCTTGTGTGGAAATTTCTTGTTCTAATACATCCAGAAAACTTTTCCCTTTTAACTGTTCAGAATAACGAATGATGTCCTGTAAATCACCGTCATCATAGTCTTTTTTCATGCTGTATCCTTTATTATGAGCATACCCACCACTGACTACCTATCATAACACACAGCATTAAATATAAAGTTAAACATCCCTTCGTTCATACTGTGATATTTTTATTCATGAAAAATCAACTTTAACACAGTGCTACAATAGCACTTTACTCTACAAGGAACCACCATGCCCCATATTTCTATCAAAGGCTATCCTAAAAATCTTTCAGAAGCAGAACTACAGGAGCTATCTGAAGCAGTATGTGCTGTGATTCGTGAACACCTAAAAACCACTGACAAAAGCATTAGTATTGCCTATCAGGAAGTAGAGCCAGAACAATGGAAATCAACGGTATATGACAAAGAAATTAAGCCTGCTCTTGATTGCTTACTGAAAAAACCTGGATATGAGATGTAAGCCACCATGCCTTTTCTCTCCACACTTTCTTGGATTGCTTTCTTTCACACTGTCATCGCTGTTTCTGTCATTTGGTGTGTAGCTGTACGTGAGGACATCAGTCCTGAAGCCCGTATGGCATGGTTTATGGCGATTATTCTTTTTCCTGTTGGGGGATACATTCTCTACTATTTATTTGGCTCTGCTCGGGTCAATGACTTAACACGTCGTCGTTATCACAATACCTACCAGCATATTTATCAACACTATGCACAGCACGCTGGTATTCGTTATCTGGGACAATCACAAAATCTTTCATTGATAGCCTCTTCCTATCAAGCCCCTTTTCGCTACTTAACTTCTATAAACAAGCTCTATCCTGTCCTCAATAATCAAGCCGAGCTAATGCCCGATGGAGATTCAGCTCGCACTCGACTTATTCAAGACATTGACAATGCTTCCCAGAGTGTCAGTGTTCTCTACTATATCTGGCTAGATGACCATACAGGAAAAGCAGTTGCGCAAGCCCTTATTCGTGCGGCACAACGAGGCGTTCAATGTCGCGTGCTTGTTGATGCTATTGGAAGTCGTCGCTTTCTTCGCTCAGCCACATGGAAACAACTGCAGCAATCGGGGGTAAAAACAGGCATCAGTTTACCGCTATCTCCATGGTGGGTGATATTTTTACGCCGTCCTGATTTGCGTAATCACCGCAAAATCACGCTGATTGATGGAAAAATCACCTATTGTGGTAGCCAAAACTGTGCTGATGAAGCCTTTGCTATTAAAGCCAAATATGCCCCTTGGGTAGATATTATGCTTCGACTAGAAGGACCTATTGTGACACAAACGCAAATGTTGTTTTTGGCGGATTGGATGCTCGCCACACATGAATCTCCTAGTCAAATTACCCTACCACTAACGACTATTCCGAAAAAAGGCTTTCCTGCTCATATCATGGGAGGAGGCCCAACTGAACGACAATATAGCACCTCACAATTTCTAGTATCACTCATCAATAGTGCCAAAAAAACATTGACTATTTCCACCCCTTATTTTGTCCCTGATGCAGCTGTCCTTGAAGCACTTTGCACCGTGGCATGGCAAAGTGTTAAGGTCACCCTAATTTTCCCTAAGCGCAATGATAGCTGGGTGGTAGCTGGGGTCAGCCGTTGTCACTACAACCGTTTACTCACTGCAGGTTGCCATATCTATGAGTATGAAAAAGGTTTGTTGCATGCTAAAACACTCACTATAGATGGAAAAATATCCCTCATCGGCTCAACCAATCTGGATTTACGTAGTTTCGACCTTAACTATGAAAATAACATTTTGCTGCAAGATGAGAAAACAACACTAGACATTTTACAAAGGCAGCAACAATACATCCAAGATAGTTCCCCTGTTCATCATGAACATGTCCAACAATGGTCAAACTGGAGACGTATTTGGTACAACTTATTAGCAACTATTAGTCCGATTCTTTAATAAAAAAAGCCTGTCATTCCTTTAGATTCAGACACAGATATGCTTTAATAAAAAGTCTGTCATTCCTTTATCTTTAAGGACAGGAAATTCTTTAATAAAAAAGCCTGCCATTCCTTGAGATTCAGAAATGACAGGCATTACTAGCATTTTAAAATGCCATACCCCTATTTCTCTACTGAGTTTTCAATGCTTTTGCAACACTCACCGCAATCGGGGTTGTGGGTCTACCAATCAGCTGGCTTAATTGTTTACTCTCGCAGAATAAATCCCCTCGTTTAGCACTAGTATCAAAGCCAGCAAACAACCTCGCCATAAAGTCTGAAAAACCAGCTTTTACTAAAGCAGCTGCATAATCGTCCTCTGTTAAATCAACATAAGGAATGGATTTACCTGTTTGACGACTAATTTCAGCTGCCAACTCTGTCAAGGTATAAGCACCATCGCCAGCCAACTCATAAACCCGATTTTCATGCCCTTCGTCTAATAGCACTGCCACAGCGGCATCTGCATAATCTTCACGAGCAGCAGAAGAAATTTTTGCATCTCCCGCGCATCCATAAAACGCACCATTTGCCATCGCAGCAGGCACAGAAGCGGTGTAATTCTCGTGATACCAGTCATTACGCAAGATCGTGTAAGGAATCAAGGAGTCTTTGATATCTTTTTCTGTGGCTGGGTGTTCTTTTGCTACAACCAAACTTGATTGATCGGCTCTAATAATACTTGTATAAACGATATGTTGAATACCATTCTTCTTGGAGGCGTTCACGGCATGGCGATGTTGTTGTTCACGTTTACCTACTTCGCTAGAAGATACTAGCATCAGCTTATCAACCCCTTGCAAAGCTGCATCTAAGGTTTCTGGACAATCATAATCAGCAAGTCGCACCTCAACCCCTAGACCTTTAGCTACCTCTGGACGACGGGCAAGAGCAGTGACACTATCAGCCCCAATTTTGGCTTTTAATTTCTCAACAATAAAACGACCTAATTGACCAGTAGCTCCTGTCACAGCAATTTTCATATTGAACTCCTTATTCACACGTATTAAACACAAACACACATAATTGCTAAAACACATTTTTCTTACGTCTTGTGTTATTATAGATAAGTTACTTACTAAAAGTAAGTACTTACAAAAATGTAAGTATGCAATTTTTTTTAAATTTTTTCTAAATTTTTTCGACTATAAAGCCTATCCATCCTGAATATGTCTACAAAATATGTTCATTTTAAATTCGACTACAACATGCATCCTTAAAAATAGTACTCGCGAAGATGTTGTATTACAGGGAAATGCTGTGTTTCAGGGAATTGCTGTAGAATACACCTGTATTGCCTACCCGTAGTACTGAAATTATCACAAGCATAGTAAGCGTGAAAACCAACCTAGAAACCCTTAACCTAGAAACCCTTAACACAGAAATCTGTGACATGGAACTATCTGTATGATGACGGCTAACAAACAAGGTAATATTGGCTCAAAGACAAATACTATTGGATTAGTGATGACTGAAAACAAAACACTTTCTCCCTCTTCTCTTATGCGTCCAGGCAATGTGCTTGCTGCTCAATGCCCTTCTCGTCAAATCTTACAACGCCTTAGTAGTCGTTGGGGATTATTAGTATTACTCGTACTCAAAAGTGGCACAAAACGCTTTAGCGAAATTCGCTCTGCTATTGAGGGGATTAGTGAACGTATGCTCACGCAAACACTACAACAACTTGAAGCCGATAATATGCTAACTCGCAAATCCTACGATACGGTGCCGCCTCATGTAGAATACACACTCACGCATTTTGGGGAAGAGGCTGCCTCTCGGGTAGCTAATTTAGTTGAATGGTTAGAAGCAACACTTCCTGAAATTTTAGCGAGTAAATAAACATAATTGCCCCATAAGAATGCTCGCTTTTTGTGTAGGATAGCCCCTATTTTCATGGCATATCGTTTGGTTTATTGATACTGATACGTATAACGATGGGTAGGATAGCCCCTATTTTCATGGCATATCGTTTGGTTTATTGATACTGGTACGTATAACGATGGGTAGGATAGCCCCTATTTTCATGCCATATCGTTTACATCACTCGTATTTCATAACTCAAATAAGGGATATAACTTCTTTAAACAAGCAAATCCCCCCTACTTCCCATGCCAAAGCTCTTCACGTAATGCCATAAACCGCTTATACTCTTAACAATACTTTTTATCTCTCTTTTTTGCTTCATCTCCATGCACTTTACCCTTCAACAGCTTAAATATATCGTCAACATCGCTGAGATTGGCTCTATTTCTGAAGCAGCCAAGCAGTTGCACATCTCACAACCCAGCCTTTCTACGGCAGTCAAAGAGGTGGAAGATAAGGCAAACCTCACGATTTTTATCCGTACAAGGGCAGGGGTAACGCTCACAGCAGAGGGGCAAGAGTTCCTCGGATATGCCAGACAAGTATTACAACAAGTGGAGTTAATGGAGAACAAATACATTTCAGCGTTGCCCGCCAAGCTTCGTTTTGGAGTTTCTACCCAGCATTACACATTTACCGAAAATGCCTTTGTGGAGCTGGTAAAACAATACGGACAAGACCGTTATGAATTTTTCTTCAACGAAACAGGTACTCACCAAATCTTGGATGATGTCAAAAATAGTGTCAGCGATTTAGGGGTAATTTATTTATCTCAAGAAAATGAATCCATTATTCGTAAAACCCTCCAAGAAAAAGGGCTAGATTTTTTCCCCTTATTTGAGGCAAAACCACATGTATTCTTACAAAAAGATCACCCTCTGGCACGAAAAAAATCACTGAAATTAACCGATTTAACTCCTTATCCTAGACTGCGTTTTGTCCAAGGAATTTATGAGTCTGCTTATTTTGCAGAAGAATTATTCAGTCGCATACCAGTTGACAAGGAAATCAAAATGAACGACAGGGGTGCCATTGTCAATTTTATGTTGGGTCTAAACGCTTATACGATTTCCAGTGGTATTTTTCCTAAATATCTTCATGGGGATAATATTATTGCCCTCCCTCTACATGAAAAAGAAAAAATGACCATTGGCTATGTGTTACGGCATCATCAACCCCTATCCCCACTAGGACATATCTACATCGAGGAGTTAAAAAAATATGCTCCCTGAAAATCATAACAGGACTTATTTTGTCATCGCTCCCAATGTTTTGAAAAATAACCTTCACATCCCCCGTCTATAAAAAGGCTATTTTATGCCGTAGCCTCCATGCTTTAACGGCACAACACAAACCTCTCATCCCTACTCTATAAATTTAGACCACACTCTTGTTTTTAAAAAAATAACCTTTACATCCCCCGTCTATAAAGAGGCTATTTTATGCCATATCCTCCATGCTTTAACAGCACATACCCCCTCATTCATCATTGACAAATATAGCTTCCATGCATAACTCCCTCCTCATTCATCATCGACAAATGTAGACCATACTCTTTTTAACGGCATTATTCTTTGACACCATCACTCATCCCTGTTCAAAACATAGTTTAAAGCTATGCAATCATATAAAAAATAAGCATTACCTATATAAGTACAGCTTCTTTTACAATTACAAAAAAGGAGTTTCTCACTATGTCTGTGTATGCTTTAGGTCATTTTCTTATTTACTGTGTCATTAATGCCTTAACACCGGGACCGGGCAATATATTAGCCCTTAATACGGTCACCAATTATGGCTGGAAAAAAGGACGCCCCCTCTTTTTTGGGATTTTTGCGGGATACTATGTTGTACAAATACTCTGTGCCTTATTTCTCTATAGTGTAGGAACATTTCTTCCAGCTATTTTAGATACACTGAAATACATCGGCGCAGCCTATATTCTGTGGTTAGCCTATCGTATTGCTGTTAGCCCTCCTCCCGATGAAAATACGGCGAAAAGTAGCTCCTTTATGAAAGGCTTTATGCTGCAATTTGTGAATGTCAAAATCTACCTATTTGGTATCACTGCACTCACCGGTTTTATCGTGCAATGGAGCAATGATCTGCATGTGCTTTTACTGGTTGAAATCGCTATTGCCACACTAGGCACAATCGCTACCTGTATCTGGATTTTGGCAGGAGCTTTATTGCAGAGTTTTTATGTCAAACATTTCAAAATCATCAATATCATTCTGGCATTAACGTTATTAGAATGCGTGTATAGCATGTTCGCCTAACAAAAGCACCTTAGGACTTGATATGTCCTAAGGATGAAGGAAAATAACGATGACAACACCTACCCTATTTTTTGCACATCTTTGCCCTGATACAGAACCTTTTGTGGCAGAACTTAATCGCCTCAACATTCAATATGAAAACGTCAGTATCCTCGAAAGCATGGCAAGCCTTAAACGCTTTATGAAACTACGCGATCACCATCCAGCTTTTGACCAAGCCAAAACCAATGGCTACATCGGTGTACCTGCGTTGGTGATAGGTGATAAAGTGATTTTAGACAAAGAGGCACTAAAAGAAAATTGCTGATACTTCAGTTTGTGGAATATCATTGGGATATTGTCTATCTCACTGACGCAATCTAAATAACAACACATATACAGAAAAATCGCCTCCACCGATATGGGATGGAAGCGATTTCAGTTGAACAACTATTAGAAGAACCCTAATGCCTTAGGTGAGTAGCTTACCAGCAAGTTTTTCGTTTGTTGGTAATGTGTCAACATCATCTTATGGGTCTCACGACCAATACCTGATTTCTTATAGCCACCAAATGCAGCATGAGCAGGATACAAGTGATAGCAGTTGGTCCATACACGACCAGCTTGGATTGTACGCCCTGCTTTATAAGCAATCGCACCATTACGAGACCATACGCCAGCACCAAGACCATACATAGTATCATTGGCAATGCGCATCGCATCATCAAAGTCCTTAAACGTAGTCACGGCTAGTACAGGGCCGAAAATTTCCTCTTGGAAAATCTGCATGGTGTTACTGCCCTTGAACACCGTAGGTTGGATATAGAAACCACCTGCATCATTCTCTTTACGCTCGCCACCACCAGTGAGTACTGTTGCTCCCTCTTTCTTACCAATATCGAGGTAACGTAAAATACGCTGTTGCTGCTCATCAGAAGCCTGTGCACCAATCATTGTTTCTGTATCTAATGGGTGGCCTGTTTTGATGCGTTGAACACGCTCTACCGCCTTAGCTAGGAAGGCATCCGCAATACTTTCCTGAATTAAGGCACGAGATGGGCAAGTGCATACCTCACCTTGGTTAAGGGCGAACATAGAAAAACCTTCTAAGGCTTTATCTAGATAATCATCATCCTTGTCCATCACATCTTCAAAGAAGATATTAGGAGATTTACCACCTAACTCCAAGGTCACAGGGATAATATTCTCAGTAGCGTATTGCATGATGTACTTACCGACCTCAGTAGAACCTGTAAAGGCAATCTTGGCAATACGAGGGTTTGTTGCTAATGGTTTACCTACTTTTGGCCCATCACCGTTGACAATATTCAAAATACCGGGAGGCAATAAGTCTTGAATTAACTCAACCAACACCAGGATACTCACTGGTGTTTGCTCTGCTGGTTTTAATACAATGCAGTTACCAGCTGCCAATGCAGGGGCAATTTTCCATGCAGCCATCAGAATGGGGAAGTTCCACGGAATAATTTGTCCCACTACCCCTAATGGCTCGTGGAAATGATAGGCGATGGTATCTTTATCAATCTCACTAATCCCACCCTCTTGTGCACGGATACAACCAGCAAAGTAACGGAAATGGTCAATCGCTAATGGAATATCGGCTGCCAAAGTCTCACGTACTGGCTTACCATTTTCCCATGTCTCCGCAACTGCTAATAGCTCTAAGTTAGCCTCTAAACGATCCGCAATTTTTAACAATAAATTCGAACGCTCTGTGGGCGAAGAGCTATTCCATGCATCCTTGGCTGCATGAGCTGCATCCAGTGCTAATTCGATATCCTCTGCTGTCGAATCAGGTACTTTAGCAAAAGCCTTACCATCAACAGGAGAAATATCGTCAAAATATTGACCTTTAACAGGGGGAACCCATTTGCCACCAATAAAGTTTTCATATTGAGGTTTAAAATTAACTTTTGCACCGGGTGTATTGGGATTAGCATAACGCATAAGAAGTCTCCTAAAATTCAATCAAGCACCCATCATCTATTAAGTTCATTTTGCAACGATGAGCATACCCAGTGTAGGGGAAAAATTTTTTACTCGCAATAGCTAAAATTTCATATAGTTACGGATAGTTCATGTATTTGTCCTGCTTCACTCGTTCTTCTATCAATAGAAACAAGGACTTGCCCTAGTATAGATGCGAATGATTAGTATTTACCCTGATATTTTAAAACTGAACTATAAAAAAAGATTTTGCACCTTGATGGAACAGCCCTATTCCCCTCTTTCACTTGTCATGAGTACCTAACAAACGTTTCTTTTTTTACTCCCGCTTCTGGTTCAAGATTATTTCCTAATAAGAAATGATTGTTCTATTGTCAATACCTAGCTCTTCACGGACCTTTCTTTTACAATACTCACATGCCATCAACAAGGCATTCTGTTATTAACTATTTTTATAGGAAGTATCATGAGTTATCCTACCGAATCAAATCGTCTTCAAGACTTGGTTTTAGCTGTTCTGCGCATTACTACTGCTTTTGTATTTATCCAGCATGCCACCTCTAAATTTTTCGAGTTTCCTATGTCTATGACTAATGGGGCTGGTTCTATCGAACTTTTCTCATTAATGGGTCTAGCTGGAGTACTAGAACTAGTAGGTGGTATCTTATTAATTTTAGGTTGCCTAGTGCGCCCCGTTGCCTTTATCCTTTCTGGACAAATGGCTGTCGCTTATCTATTTTTCCATGTAGCACAATGGAGTGGTTGGGCTACCTTGCTCACTCCATTACGCAATAATGGGGAAAGTGCTGTATTATTCTGCTTTATTTTCTTATTTTTAAGCGTTGCTGGTGGTGGGGCTTACGCAATGGATAATCTACGCAATCCTATACCCGAAAAACAGTAACCGTCAACCGATAAAAAACAACACTCTCTGCTAAGGTTCTGAGACATCAAACACATATCCAGATATTCAAGAGATGTGAGTTGTAAAAGCTAAATGTCATACATGACAAAAGCTTCTTAAATCCTACAACCTACCTGCTTCTGTGGGTAGGTTTTATCATCACAAACCACATCTAAATCAGTCACATGTAATCAGCCTATCTGGTAGGTGTTGCCGTAACAAACGCCTACAATAAATCTTTCCTGTACTTCATCAAGCAGCAGATTCAAAGTCGTTTTATAACTTTCTTTTCTAAAAAGTAGCAAAAAACTTTAGCTGTCTATTTGTCTTTCCGAATAAGATTTTGTCCATCTCTAGGATGTAAATGTTTAAAAATAAAGGATGAGACAAATGTAATCGCCCCTACCACAACAAAAGTGTATTGAAAAGCAGTATGCAGTTGCTCCCCACCAAAGACTCTATAGTGAAATCCGTTTAATAATAAAGATCCCAACGCAATACCAATACTAATCGCCAACTGCTGATTGACAGATAATAAGCTATTACCACTGCCAGCTTGCCAATCGCGTAAATCTGCAATAGTCAAAGCATTAGCGGTACTAAAGTGGATTGAGTTACATATTCCCATCAGGAAAAGCAAGGGAAGTAAAAACCAAAAAACATTATCTACTGATGCCAAAGACAGTAACATAATCACTACCCCTAATAATCTGGTGTTACTCATGAGGACAAGGCGAAAACCAAAGCGTTTAGTCAAGGGATTAATAAAAGATTTGGCAATCATCGCGGCCACCGCAACAGGCATCATCATCCAACCAGAATGGCTAGCACTATAACCAAAAACCAACTGGTACAATAAAGGTAGCAAAAATGGCACAGCATTAATTCCCATACGGCTTACTAAATTAGCCGAAAGCCCTAATCGGTAAGTCCGTACCTGCAATAAATCTGTAGCATAAAGAGGATGATCATCTTTTTTAGCGTGACGCCAGTAGCCATATAAGCAAATCCCCCCTAAAACAACACAAATAAAGCTAAACAACCGTGATTCTGGATGTACTACGGTTTCAACTGATAAAGTCAATCCCAAAGCCCCTCCTGCAAACAGCAAAAAGCCCCCTAAATCCAAATGTTGTTGATTAGCATCTTTGGCACGGTAATCTGGTAGGATTTTTGATGCCAATAAAAATCCTATTACTCCCATAGGAACATTAATTAAAAAAATCCAATGCCAACTTGCATAATCCACAAGATAGCCCCCCACCACAGGACCCAAGACTGGACCGATTAAAGCAGGAGTAATCACATAATTCATCACTGATACTAGCCGATCACGAGGATATGTTTTCATGACAATAAGACGAGGAACTGGCATCAACATTGCTCCTCCCATTCCTTGCACAATGCGACCCAACACTAACAATGTCAAAGACGGGGCAGAGGCACAAAGTACAGACCCCACGGCAAATAACAACATAGAAACAGAAAAAACTCGTCTTGTACCATAACGGTCGCAAAGATACCCTGATAACGGCATCAATACTGCCACAGTCAAAGCATAGGAAATCACTGCTGATTGCATGTTTAATGCCGACTCATGTAAATCTTTTGCAATAACAGGTAATGCTGTATTTAGAATAGTCGCATCAAGTAACTGCATAAAAACAGCTACTGCCAATAAAAAGGGTAAAAATCGGGAAATTTTGGGATTAGTAGAGATAGTTTCTGTCATATTATTTTATCTTTTATTTTTCAAGTCACTTGAGATAACTCTATTAAAATCTTTCCATTATGTCAAATAGCCTTTCATCCCCCTGTAAGCAAAACATTAAATCAAAAGACCTTTCCTAATCTTTCAGAATTTTTCCTTCTTTATAGGCTAAGGCAGCCCTTACCAACCCCTCTAACCATGCTTGATGTCCATTTAGCACTCGGTTAGGAATGCTCTGTGCAAGACGTTGGGCAGGAATTCCAATCTGAGTCTCTTGTGTCAAAATCCGCACTCGATTACCTGGTAAATTTTGCAAAAGCCAGGCATGATAAACCTCACAATACTCATCTCCTTCACCAAAAACACCAGACCATGCCAATCTGGCTACATCTTCTTTCCTTAAAGGAGGCAGATACTCTTCAATTTTTGCCTTAATATAAAAACCAAAAGTATCAAACATAAAATTGGCTCCAGCAAATAACTTGGAGGTATAACCTCTTTCAACAACAATATGAGCCTTTGTGTGATAGTATTGAAGCCATACAGAGGTATCTACCAAAGGTGGCCATACGTCAGTGATAGCCAATCCCTTAACAATAATTTCATTAGAGCAATAATTATCTGTTTCACCAGGAGTATACTTCTCTGGCCAAATGATGGCTGGTTGACTGCAATCTACCATATAAAATCTCACTAAGTATTGACTATCAAAATAATAGCAGCCAAAATATCAATAGTTCCTTTATTTGACAATACCTATCAAAAATGATAGGTTTAAACGATGAAAAACCCTACCATTGATGGCACAACTTATCCTTGTACAGTAAGCCTGGCGATGAAACTTATTGGTGGCAAGTGGAAAAGCGTCATTCTCTATCATCTAAAAGATGGAGAAAAACGCTATAGTGAGCTCAAAAGAGAGCTAGACTTTATCACTGAAATGACACTCAGCTTGCAACACAAACAACTCGAAAAAGATGGGCTTATCACTCGTACTGTCATAGGAGATAAGCCTCCTGTAAAAGTCTTTTATCGCTTGACTGATTTTGGGATGACTGTGTTACCAGTACTTGAGGCAATTAATCTCTGGGGATATGCCGCATTTACATATAAGCAAGGAGCCTAGAGTTAACGCCTCCTTGGCAAAGCTTGCTTTAGGCAATTCCAATCCTAGGTGCCAAGCATTTTCTCTTTCAACCGTGTCAATCTGTCACGTATTGCTGCTGCTTGTTCAAACTCTAAATTCTTAGCATGGTCTAGCATTTGTTTTTCCAAACGCTTAAGTTCTCTAGAGAGAGCTTTCTCATCTGATAAGACTGCTTCAAACTCTACATCTTCAGGTGTTGCTTCTACCGCGGCAGGTACGACTACTCCATCAATTAATTCTTTAATCGCTTTGACCACCCCCTTAGGCGTAATACCATGCTCTTCATTAAAACGGATTTGTTTTTGGCGACGACGCTCCGTTTCATCCATAGCACGTTTCATGGAGTCCGTAATATGGTCTGCATATAAAATTGCCTTACCATGTAAGTTACGTGCTGCACGTCCAATAGTTTGTATCAAACTGCGGTCTGAACGCAAAAAGCCTTCTTTATCTGCATCTAAAATAGCTACTAGTGACACCTCGGGAATATCTAGCCCCTCACGCAATAAGTTAATCCCTACCAATACATCAAAATGCCCTAGTCGTAAATCACGAATAATTTCTACTCGCTCAACAGTATCGATATCCGAGTGTAAATAACGCACACGTAGCTGGTTTTCAGTTAAATAGTCAGTCAAATCTTCAGCCATGCGTTTTGTCAGGGTTGTCACCAGCACCCTCTCCCCTTGAGCAATACGCAATTTTGCTTCGCCTAGCAAGTCATCTACTTGAGTTAAAGCAGGACGCACTTCTACCACAGGGTCTACTAGCCCTGTAGGACGTACCACCTGCTCTACCACATTATCCGAGTGTTCTTGCTCATATTCTGCTGGAGTAGCCGACACGAAGATAGATTGTCGCATACGTTGCTCAAACTCTTCCATCTTCAGTGGACGATTGTCTAATGCACTGGGTAAACGAAAACCAAACTGCACCAAGGTTTCTTTACGTGAACGGTCACCCCGATACATTGCTCTTAACTGTCCCATCATGACATGACTTTCATCAAAAAACATGATGGCATCCTTGGGCAAATAATCAATAAAAGTTGGAGGTGCCTCACCAGGTGCTACTCCAGATAAATGACGTGAGTAATTTTCAATTCCTTTACAAAATCCCAGTTCCTGAAGCATTTCCAAATCAAAACGCGTCCGCTGTTCAATACGTTGTGCTTCCACTAACTGATGGTTATCCAGAAAAAACTGAATTCGCTCACGTAACTCAGCCTTAATAGTTTCAATAGCTCTTAGAATTGTATCTCTGGGCGTCACATAGTGTGAACGCGAATATACAGAAAAACGCAATACCGACTGCCGAACTTTACCTGTCAGAGGGTCAAAAAGTTCTATGCTTTCAATTTCATCATCAAATAAATGCAATCTAACAGCTAACTCTGGGCTTTCAGCAGGAAAAATATCAACTGTATCCCCTCTTACTCGAAAATGCCCTCGCGTAAACTCCATATCATTACGCTCATACTGCATAGATACTAATCTAGCCAGGATTTCTTGTCGAGAAATGGTGTCACCCGTGCGTACGGTCAACACCATCGCCTTATATTCCACAGGACTACCAATACCATAAATTGTCGATACAGTACCAACAATAATAGTGTCACGCCTTTCTAGCAAACTCTTAGTCGCTGATAAGCGCATTTGCTCAATATGATCATTAATATTGGAATCCTTTTCGATAAACAAATCACGACTAGGAACATAGGCCTCTGGCTGATAGTAATCGTAGTAAGACACGAAGTACTCTACCGCATTACGAGGGAAAAACTCTCTCATCTCCGCATATAACTGTGCTGCCAATGTTTTATTAGGAGCCAAAATCAAAGCTGGCCTACCTAGTCTAGCAATTACATTGGCCATGGTATAGGTTTTACCAGACCCCGTCACCCCCAATAAAGTCTGCCCCATTAAGCCATCCTCTACACCCTCAACCAAACTAGCTATGGCAGTAGGCTGATCTCCAGCTGGAGGATAAGGTTGATAAAGTTGAAACGGACTATTCGGAAATTGTACGAAACCAGTATTACTCATGGTATTATTAAGAGGTTTTGTTAGATAAATTATTATCACTGTAATGACCTAGCCTATTAGTAGGAGAAGCTCTCGCTATGAAAAGCATGTCTATTCAAGTCATTCAAAGCGTTCCACATAAACGTAGGTGCTTGTAATAAGATGTGCTGCCAGGTCAACAGTGCAAATCAATGTTTATTTTAACAATCTTTTTCTTTTTTCTTTCTTTTTGGCGCACATTATCATGTCTATTTTTGCAAAAGTGGAGCTAGCTCCTCGCGATCCTATTCTTGGTTTAAATGAACAATACAATGCAGACACTCGCCCCAACAAGGTCAATCTCGGTGTTGGCGTTTACTATGATGAAGAGGGTCGTTTACCTGTATTAAAAGCAGTTCAAGTCGCAGAAAAAGCCCTTGCTGAACAAATCACCCCTCGAGGTTATCTTCCTATTGAGGGGATTTCTACCTATGACAAAGGGGCACAAGCACTTTTACTTGGCAAAGATAATGAACTCTCCAAAGCAGGTCGTGCATTGACTTTCCAAGCACTTGGCGGTACCGGGGGACTTAAAATCGGGGCAGACTTTTTAAAACAAGTGAATGGTTCCGCAACTGTACATATCAGTAATCCAAGCTGGGAAAACCATCGTGCTTTATTTGAGCGTGCTGGTTTTAAAGTAGAAAACTACCCCTATTACGATGCCGCTACACATGGTCTTGATTTTGGTGCCATGAAAACCTACCTTGAACAACTTCCTGCAGGAGACATCGTAGTGTTGCATGCTTGCTGCCACAACCCTACAGGTGTTGACCCATCTTTTGAACAATGGGAACAAATTGCAGCAGTAATTAAGGCAAATGGTTTAATCCCATTCTTAGATATTGCCTACCAAGGTTTTGGAGCAGGTCTAGAAGAAGATGCCCGTGTCGTAAAATTATTCGCTACACTAAATATCCCAGTATTTGTTAGCTCTTCTTTCTCTAAATCATTTTCGCTTTACGGTGAGCGTGTTGGTGCATTGACTATTCTATGCACCTCCAAAGAAGAAGCTGATCGTGTATTAAGCCAAGTCAAACGGGTAATTCGTACTAACTACTCCAACCCTCCAACCCATGGCGGTAAAGTCGTTAGCATGGTATTAAATGACGAGAAACTATTCGCTTTATGGGAACAAGAACTCAGTGAAATGCGCGATCGTATCCGTACTATGCGTGCACAACTCGTTGCAAAACTCAAAGAATACGGTGTGACTAAAAACTTTGATTTTGTATTGGCACAACGTGGCATGTTCTCTTACTCTGGTTTAACCAAAGAGCAAGTTGAAAAACTTCGTAATGAACACGGTATTTATGCTGTTAACAGTGGTCGTATTTGTGTTGCTGCTCTCAATAGCAAAAATATTGATGCAGTAGCCAAGGCGATTGCTGCAGTTCTCTAATAAAAGCTTAAAGAGCAATTTGCATATTTTTCTTGCAAAATTGCTGAAACCCTGTAAAATAGACTGTATATCTATACAGTCTATTTTGTTATGAGCACAAAACTTACCTCTCGCCAACTTGAAGTCCTCACAATGATTAAGAATACCATTGAGCAGACAGGTATTCCACCCACTCGGGTAGAGATTGCTGCAGCTTTGGGTTTTCGCTCCCCTAATGCAGCAGAGGATCATATCAAGGCTCTCACTCGAAAAGGAGCTATTACAGTAACTCCAGGGTCTTCTCGTGGTATTAAACTGAATCATGAAACTATTGCAGAGTATTTTCCCCATGTAACAACTCCCACCGACCACAACACAAGTACGATTGATGGTGCTTCTCACCATGCTCTCTCACCTACTTTACAATCCCCCTCTTCTCTGGGAGCTACCTCTGTTCATGCATCTACATCTCACTCTACACTCACACAAGTTGCTAAATCGGTCTCTCGCCGTACTTCTGAGGTGACTCAACAAATCACCAATAACATTCGTGATTTGCGTTTAAGCCTGCCTGTCGTCGGCCGTGTTGCTGCGGGTATTCCTATCAATGCCATTGAACAGCATGAGACAACCCTACAACTTGATCCAGCCCTATTTGCAAGCACCCCTGATTACTTACTCCGAGTGAAAGGTGAAAGCATGAAAGATGTAGGGATTCTTGATGGTGATTTGCTTGCTGTTAAAAAGACAACCTCTGTGCGTAATGGTCAAATCGTTATTGCCCGCATTGAAGATGATGTTACCGTC
Source organism: Pelistega europaea (assembly GCF_013133775.1). Classification (GTDB taxonomy): domain Bacteria; phylum Pseudomonadota; class Gammaproteobacteria; order Burkholderiales; family Burkholderiaceae_B; genus Taylorella; species Taylorella europaea. The sequence goes on from NZ_JABGBO010000002.1 coordinate 245,115, forward strand.
AAACGTTTTCATCGCCAGGGTAATGTCATTACTCTATTTCCAGAAAATGCGGACTTTAAACCTATTATCGTTGATAATTCTCAACATTTTGAAATCGAGGGTATTGCTGTAGGACTTATCCGTCCTGACACGATGTGGCATTAATATCACAAGGATTTTGTCACAGCCTATAGAAAAAGCAAAATTAGTGTCATATCTGCAACATTTTGTCATTCTGACGAAGAATTCCTTAGAATAAAATTGATAATAATTCTCATTTGTTAGATAATACCTCTGATTTTTAGACAACTTTTGAAGGATTATCATGAAAAAGGCTCTCTTAGTTGGTGCTATTCTTTCTGCTTTTGCTGCTCAAGCACATGCTGAAAGCTCTGTAACACTTTATGGTGTGGTTGATGGTGCATATAGTTATCGTCACGACTCAATGAAAGTTGAAACTAATGGTTCAACAGTCAGCAAAACAAAAACTCGCAACCTAGGTCTTCAAAACGGTATTGCTGAGGGCAGTAGCTTCTGGGGATTAAGAGGTTCTGAAGATTTAGGCAATGGTACTAGTGCAATCTTCACATTAGAAAGCGAATTCAACACTAATGATGGTACTTCTGCTGAGTCAGGTAAATTATTCAACAAGTTTGCATATGTTGGTTTGACCGGTGATTCTTGGGGTACTTTCACTATTGGTAACCAAAAGAACGTAGCAGACGAATTCATGCCTGAGGCAGATCCTTTTGGCACTAACTTCGATTTTGCTGGTGCACCAAGCTCTTTTGGTGATAGCCTTAGCTCACAAATGGAAAGCTCTGTTAAATATATGAGCCCAGACTTCAGTGGGTTCCAATTCGGTCTTGCTGTTGCCCATAATCGCAAGAAAACTAGCTACTATAATCCTGGCTCTTATACTTATGCAAAAGAGGGTGGCACTGCTATCAGTCTAGGCCTTAAATATAGTACTGATAAATTATTCTTAGGTGCTGTATATGATACAGCCAAAGAATATGCGGATGATTCTACTCGTGTTCACTCTTGGGCTGTTGGTGCCAGCTATGACTTTGATGTTGTAAAAGCCTATGCTGCTTTTGGTCAACAACGTAATGGCATGATGGGTGAGATTTTTGGTCTACCAGCTACCAATGAAGACGATGAAGCATACCCTTGGAATAGCAAAGGCTATCGTCAAAACTCTTGGTTAGTAGGTCTTAGCGCTCCTGTAGGCGATGCTGGTACTGTGATGTTCTCTTACCAAGGAGCTCATGCTAAAAATAATAAAACTGAGTATATGGGTTTGAATACTCCAATCAAAACAACTAACCATATTTTTAGCTTAGGTTATACTTATGATTTATCTAAACGCACATCAGTCTATGGTGTGGCGTCTTATGGTACTAGTAAAACTAAACTTTACGGCGATGGTCATTTGTTAGCAACAACTAAAACCAAAACCACTTTTGTTGCTCTTGGCTTGAAGCATGCTTTCTAATTAAAGACTGCGGCTAAGTAATTTCTCCGTAACACCAAGCCCCTATTATAGATTTCTATAATAGGGGTTTTCTTATTCACCAAGATTTTATGCCAAAGTCACTTAATTAATTTCTCCTTTTCTACGCATACGACGACCTTGGATTAACCAGACTGCCCCAATTAATATGAATCCAGGAATGAATATCCATTCATCACTAGGGCGGTCAGGATTAGGAACCATAACATCGGCAACATCCCAGCCTTGTTCCCAACTAGCACGTGCTGCTTGGCTACCAAAACGGACATTTGCCACTTGCACCATATCCCCTAATTTCATAAAGGTGAGTCCAGCAAGACGTAGACGTTCTTTACCTATTTGTTCGTCTGTTTTACCCTGTATTGCTTCCTCAGCCAGTGCAGGTAAATTCACAGCAACTAACTTTGTCAAATCACGTCCTTCCAGATTCATCCCTTTAATTTCAGCCACAAAACGACCATCTTCTGGCAAATGAGCTGCCACTGCATAAAGTTCAGTCACAGGACGAGGCACATATTCTGGATACATACGATTCATGTACCAGTCAGGGCGGAATAACATGAATGAAGCCACTAGCAATACCAACGCCTCAACCCATGTACACTTGGTCCGGAACCAACGTAATGACGCCGCAGCAAAGACCATAGATGCTACCGTAGCTCCAAACACCACAGCAATCAAATGCCACCAAGTATTAACACCAATTAATAATAAAATTGGATTAAATACAAAAATAAAGGGTAGTACAGCAGTACGAAGAGCGTAAGTAACCCCCTGGATACCTGTTTTCAAAGGATCTTCACCCGAAATGGCTGCCGCAGCAAAAGTCGCCAACCCTACAGGAGGCGTAATATCCGCCATAATCCCAAAGTAGAAAACAAAGAAGTGAACGGCAATGAGCGGAATAATCAACCCACTCTGTGCTCCTAGTTCTACCACAACAGGTGCCATGAGGGTTGCCATCAAGATGTAGTTTGCTGTAGTTGGCATACCCAAACCAAGAACCAAGCATACCGCAGCCGTAAAGAACAGCATGACCAGCACATTACCCATAGAGATAAACTCTACAAATGCTGTCATGCGTAAACCCAATCCAGTTAAGGTAATCGCCCCTACAATAAGACCTGCTGTACCGCAAGCAATAGCGATACCGATCATATTACGAGCCCCCTCTTCTAGGCCTTGGATCATCTCACCAAACCCTCGTTTAAATTCAGGAGCTAGGCTCTGTCCACGGAACCAAGCAATGATAGGACGTTGCGTAACTAGTAAAAATAGCAATGCCAATACCGAATAAAACGCCGATAAACCAGCAGATAGCATTTCAACGCTCAAGCACCACACCAAAATCCCAATAGGAATTAAAAAATACAGGCCTGATCGCACAGTTGGCCAAACTTCAGGTTTAATAGGGTTTGTAATATTTATGTCTGTAGGTAAATCAGGATATTTGGCAGAAATTTTAAGCAAAGCAATATAAAGAACCAAGAGCAATGCTAATAAAATCCAAATTGCAGTATCACCTGCAAAAGCCTGTACGCCAATACCAATATAGTACAGTGCCGCCATCACCAGCAACGTGCCAGAAATACCCATGCCCCAACCAGCAATTTTCTGAATTAACGTTTTAGGTACACCAGCTGACATCATCGGTTGAATGCCAAGTTTCAATGCTTCTAAATGCACAATATAAAACAAGGCAATATAAGAAATAGATGCTGGTAGAATCGCATTACGAATAATCTCGGTATAAGGAATACCCACATACTCAATCATTAAGAATGCAGCAGCCCCCATTACTGGTGGCATAATTTGACCATTAACTGAAGAAGCTGTCTCAATCGCCCCTGCACGGATACCACCATAACCCGATTTTTTCATCAAAGGAATAGTGAAAATACCACCAGTTACCACGTTGGCTACAGATGATGCTGATACTAACCCATTCACCGCTGATGATACTACTGCCACTTTAGCTGGACCACCTCGCAGATGCCCCAACATAGCAAAGGATACCTGCATCATGTAGTTACCAGCACCACAACGATCCAGCAACGACCCTAGCAGCACAAAAATAAAAATGTATGAGACTGATACACCCAGTGCCACTCCATAAGTTCCTTCTGTTGTCAGCCACATATGGGAAACCAGGCGTTCAACAGACGCTCCACGGTGAGAAATTACATCAGGGAGATAAGGACCAAGGAAAATATACGCAAGGGAAACCAATCCCAATATCGTCATTGGTAAACCTAATGAGCGGCGAGTGATTTCAAGCAAAAGCAAAATACCTGCCACACCAGCTACTATATCCAATGTGGTTGGAATACCAGGACGTAGCGAAAGTTCTTTATAAAAAAGAAATAAATATGCACCGCACAGGCCTGCTAAAATCGCCAAAATCCAATCATAAATTGGCATTTTTTCTGATTGATTTTTAAACATAGGATAAGCAAGATACCCTAAAAACATCGCTAACCCTAGGTGAATAGCACGCGATTCAGTATCATTAAAAATCCCGATGTTTAAATCAAATGGAATAGGTGAAGCAATCCACAGTTGAAATAAAGACCAAAGCAAAGCCCCCACGGCTAGCACACCACCAGTAAGACCGCCTACTTTACGCCCACCCCGATCCACATCTGCAACGAGTTTCTCTAATTCTGCAATTTTATCTGCATCTGTTACCATAAAGGTTTCCTTATAACAAACGAAGCGGACACCTCTGCCCGCTCCTGTAAAAAAGAGAACGGCATTATGCCATAAATAGCATAATGCCAGTGAGAAAACCTACCAATTACTTGATTAGGCCAACCTCTTTATAGTATTTTTCTGCACCAGGATGTAATGGAGCAGATAGACCGTTTTTCACCATCTCTTCTTTCTTAAGGTGAGCTAGAGCAGGATGAAGTTTCTTGAAGTCTTCAAAGTTTTCAAATACAGACTTCACAATTTGATAAACAACATCATCTGGAGTCTTGGTAGAAGCAACCACTGTCGCTAATACACCATAAGTAGGCGTATCATCAGGGTTGTTTTGATATAAGCCACCAGGGATAACTACCTTAGCATAGTAAGGATATTTTGCCACAACCTTATCAACAGCTTCGCCAGTAAATGGCATTAACTTAGCTCCGCAAGTAGTTGTAGGATCTTGGATATTAGCAGATGGGTGACCTACTCCAAAGATAAACCCGTCAATCTTGCCGTCACATAGAGCGGTACCATGCTCGTCTGAACGCAATTCAGATGCTAAACCAAAGAAAGACAAATCCAAACCACGCTCAGCAAGGTATTGCTCAAGCGATGCACGAGAACCAGAACCTGGGTTACCTACGTTAAAGCGTTTACCCTTAAGATCATCAAAGCCCTTAATATTTGCTTCCTTACGTGTAACGATAGTTAGAGGTTCTGGATGCAATGAGAAAACAGAGCGTAATTCTTTAAAAGCACCTGCATCTTTAAAGTTTTCAAGACCATTATATGCATTATAAGCAACGTCAGACTGGGCAAAACCTAAATCCAACTCACCTGCACGGATAGTGTTAACGTTAAACACAGAGGCACCTGTAGATTCTACAGAGCAACGGATACCATGAGCAGCACGGTCTTTATTTACAATACGGCAGATAGCACCACCTGCAGCATAATACACACCTGTCACTCCGCCAGTACCAATACTCACAAATTGTTGAGCTGCACTAGCACTTGGAGCGACAAAAGCAGAAGCCATCGCCAAAGCACCAACAGCTAAAGAAATTCTTTTCATTAGTTTCATATAAAACTCCCTAGACTAAGTAGTAATCAAAGACAAGGTGACAGCAATATGCTGCACATATCAAAATAATAGCATATACACTTTATAATAAAACACTAGTTTGGCAAAGCAGGGATTTCCCCACTATTTTTTCATTGTCCTTGTGGTAATACGGCAGTTATAGTACCAAGAGAAAGCATAATTTGCACTGTTTTAGGGCATGTGTATTAATGTTCACTGGCCGTCGGTACAGTGATAAACTATCGGCACCCTACATACTGGGCACCATACTGTTCAGCTCTCGCCTTTACTTTGAGAGCGACATTTTTTAACCAAGACTTACTAGAGTAGGTTCCTCGCTGAAAGCCGTACCAACCTTCGTGATAATTTAAATATTGGTTATAAGCATCCCATTTGGAGGTACCATTAATTTGACGTGCTTTATCCATATACCAAGCCACGAAATCTGCCGCATCAGCAAAGTTATCACGGCTAGCAAAAGTACTACCGGCCTGCGATTTATATTCTCCCCACACTTCATCTTTGGCTTGAGGATAACCATAGGCTGAACTTACACGCCCCCATGGAATTACCCACAACAGGTGATCCTTAGGTGGCTTGGCATCATGCTTAAAACGAGACTCCTGGTAAATAATAGACAAGACAATCTGCGGAGGTGCTCCCCAGCGAGAACGCGCTTTTTCCAAAGCATCCTTCCAGCCAGATTTTTCACTCAAAATATCACACATATTTTCCATGTTGGAAGGTGGTGTTGTGTTAGAGGCACAAGCACTTAACAAACCAGTCAGCACAAGCAAAGCAAGTCTTTTTGTCATTTTATCCACTTTTGAACCTTATCGAAGTTTCTCTCTCATTTCTTGTAGACATAAAGCACTAACATTGTATAATGAACTAACAATAAATCAACCCTTTACCGACTTTATTATGCAAAATAAAAACCGCGTTTTCTACGCTTTCTACATCGGTTTTCTATTACTAATCACGGCAGGCTTTCTCTATCTACTAAAGCCTTTTTTCACGGCCATTTTCTGGAGCGTGATTTTTGCTGTGCTATTTAGACCTGTATACCGTTTTCTTCTCAAAAAGATTCCTAACTATCGGAACACATCTGCAATAATCACATTACTATGTGCCATTCTTATTGCGATTATTCCCATTAGCTTGATTATAGGTACAGCAACTAAAGAGGTTGTAACACTATATGGACGAATTCAATCCGGAGAACTTGATTTAGGGCTTTATGCTGACCATGTTTTCCAAAATCTCCCTGCTGTAGTCAAAGATATTCTTGAACGCTACCAAATTACCAGTGTCCTTGGCTTGCGTGAAAAGTTGCTTGTTGTCTTTAATAACGCTAGTCGCTTATTAGCCAATGAATTGGTAAGCCTCAGCCAAAACACCTTCTCGTTCATTGTCTCTATGGGTATTATGTTATACCTGCTATTTTTCTTATTAAGAGATGGAACAACTATTCAAGCCAACTTTAAACGCTTAATCCCCTTGAGTAACACCCATAAAGTACACCTGTTTGAGAAATTTATTACGGTGGTACGCGCGACTATCAAAGGCAGTATGTTAGTGGCTATGGTGCAAGGTGCATTAGGGGGCTTTATTTTTGCACTACTGGGTATTCAAGGTGCGATGCTATGGGGCATTATCATGATGTTCTTATCGCTCCTACCTGCGGTCGGCTCTGCTGTATTATGGTTCCCTGTTGCTGTGTATTTCCTTGTGTCTGGTAATTACTGGGAAGGTGGTATTCTTATCGCTTATGGGATTGGTGTCATTGGCCTAGCAGATAATCTACTACGCCCTGCTCTTGTCGGAAAAGATACCAAGTTACCCGACTACATTATCCTTGTATCCACTTTAGGTGGCATTATGGCTTTTGGGATTAATGGCTTTGTTGTCGGCCCCCTACTCGCTGCGTTATTTTTCACTTTCTGGGATGAATTACCTAATGCGATAGGTTTACTTGACAGTAACAAGTCAGACTCTCCCGCAGCTGCTGATACGGCGGATAACAAGGCATACACTGCCACCAAGCCCAATACACCAAGCACAGACCAACATAAATAATCTGGCTTAATCCTCTTTATACTGGTACTTTCACATTGTTGACAGTACCAGTAGGCTCCCCTTGCTCAATATTTTCCCACCCAAGAGCAATATGCTCTTTACTTAACAAAAGCAAGACTGACTTGCATTACAATTAGAGGCCTCTAGTTTATGAGTCTTCTTCGTTTTAGATAGACGAGCCATCTTGCAATAATCAAGGGGCCCATTGGTTATCACGCAATAGTTTATCTGCATATTGCAATTTCAGTTTAAGTCCTTCAAGCTCTTGTTTTGATACTTCATCCAAAGCATCACTTTGACTTTGGATTCCTTGCTCATTAAAAAAAGCCCATTGTTTTGAATTCACAAACCCCAGCATATCGCCCTGATATAAATAAGCATAAGATTGCGAAGAAGCATCAAATAATGAATGTCCAAAAGCAGAAACCTGGTTATTAAATCCCAATAAGTCCATCATACTAGGTAACAAATCATACTGAGAGGCTATCACTTGATGACGCATAGGAGGTAGACTTCCATCTGGTGCATAAATTAACAAGGGAATACGAAAGTCTTTGTTAGAAATAAGAGCTCCCTCTTTTTCAGCGACATCCTTATTATCAACCTTTGTATTTAAGGTATGATCAGCACTAAGAATGAAAATAGTATCTTTATACCAAGGTTCATTTTCAATGCGTTTAAAAAACTGCTCCAATGCCCAGTCACTATAGCGTAAGCTATTCAAATAACCTGACTCTGTACGATCGTTATGGGGATATAGCTCAAACTCCTTGGGCAATTTAGGAAATGGCTCATGGGTGGTTCCCGTAAAAATGAAAGCAAAAAATGGTTTTTTTCCCTCTTTTGCTGTTAAAGAAGCTGCAGCACTTGCTTCCGCTGGTGATGAAACAACTTCTGAAACTTGCTGAGTAGTTGCTTTAGCATCCTCTCCAGAGTCCTTTTGTATTAATTTTTCCGCTAAAAACTGTAATCCCTCATAATCCCAACCAAACCTAGGTTGTTCTTGAGGGTACTCTCTTAGCAAAGGAATATCCTCTTGTCCATAGTACTCTTTAAACCCCAATGCACTGGCAATATTTTCCATTTGGAAAGAGCGACGTTTTGAGGTCTGCATCATCAACGTACGATAATGATGTTGGTCTGCAATTTGTGCAATACGAGACATATGCTTAATCTCTAGACCAAAACCTATGGTAGGTTGACTAGGTAAAGCAGGAGTTGCAGTTAGGGCTGCTTGGATACCAATAATACTACGTTGCCCTGCTGCATAATAATTTTCCCATACTTGAGACTTTTGCATTAATTGATCGAAAAACGGGGTTACTTTATAGGAGGTTCCGCTTAATCCATCAATATAGCGACTCGTCCAGCTTTCTAGAAGAATAAAAACGATATTTTTATTGGAGGGAATTGCCTGTTTTTTCTGCCAGGCAAATATCTGAGGGTTATGTTGAGCAAATGATTGTAGTGCCTCCTCATTGACCAAATGCAAAGGGCGTTGTTTGAGGTGATTCATGCTTTCTCTAAAAGAAAGATAAGCCGGATTCAGACTTAAATTGGCTTGTTGTGGTGTGGCCTGATTAGCAAATGCATCGGCTACGTTAATGGGACGCCCACTGAAAACAAAACCACGGATCCCTAATACAATAATAGCAATGGTAAACAAGCATCCAAGCACGCCAACAAAAAAATTACGTACAGGATACAATACCTGACTGCGCATAGGTCGGATGACAAAACCATACCAAATCAAAAATAGCACAGCTAAAATAAGCACACCTTGTATGGTAGCATCTAAGCGAGAAGTAGCAGCAATGCCAGCTATAGCACCAAGATCCGAGGTGATATTTAGGATTTCTGCTCCAATATGTCGTTTTACTTCTCCGAAATAGCTACTATCAATTAAGCTATAAGCATAAAGGATAAAAAGCACAATACCGCTTAACCATACCAATGTTGGTCTTAACCAAGAGGATTGTAGTCGCTGAATAGGAATACTCAATAAAAGCAAAAATAATCCCAGTATTGAAAATAGTATTGCGCTATCAAACTGGATTCCCTTTAGTAAAGACATCCATAATAATGAAGGGAAAAATCCTGAGAAATAATCAAGGTAACTCAACCATAACTGTAAGCGACAAACAGCAAAGCCAAATAAACCAAAAACGACTATACGAAAGGGGATATTAAGTAGACTCACCATGGCGACGTACAATGCCTCTTAATAAAGTTTATTAAGTAGCATTCTCCAAAAAAAGATTAACGCAGATTGCGAAAATCTATAAAAGAAAGATACTAGTTAACTTGTCCAAGTCACTAGTTGCAGTAAAACAGTACAAATTTTCCGTATCAGTTTATTTAAATAAATTAACTCCACTGGAGTTAATTAATAATATTATGACTTAGTTAGGTCTATTGACCTTTTTGATTATCAAAAAATCGTACAAAAATACATATGAAAAAGCCCTTGGTCTATGACCAAGGGCCTTAAGCTATCTGGTGCGAGCGAAGAGACTCGAACTCTTACACCTCACGGCGCTGGAACCTAAATCCAGTGCGTCTACCAATTCCGCCACGCTCGCTTCAAGAATATAACTATAACCTTTATTAAGACTTTAGGCAAGTCTTTATATTAAAAAAAACCTTTTGTCATTGCTAATGTTGTAAAAAAGATACTTTAATGACTTTTCTTCATACGCAGCACCTTAAACACCCCCTTGACAAACCGTCTAGTAATATAGAATCCAACAAATCCCCCCTTGACCCCTATATGAAATTTAGTTTTAGTAACAAGAACTGTTTCCAAAAAACCATAATAGATTAACTAAATACTCAACCAATATTTCTCGGTAGAGCTGTTTCATTGTGAGTTGACTTTACACATACTGACACAATACTCACTCAAATCCCCTGTAAAAAATAGTTTAAAATAGTCCGAACACTTAATGATTTTTTTGTTGTTTAAACTATGAATCCTCGTTTAGATTTACTTAAACCCTATCCTTTTGAGCGTTTGCGTGCATTATTGGCAGATGCAACTCCTTCCTCTGAATATCCTACCCATATTAATCTCTCTATAGGTGAGCCTAAACACGACACACCTGAGATTATTAAGCAAGCTATCAACGCCAATCTTGCTGGTCTGTCTAACTATCCAGCCACCAAAGGCGACTTTGAGTTACGCGAAGCTATTTCACATTGGATTGCTCGTCGTTATGATATTCCCGCTCCTAATCCAGATACAGAAATATTACCTTGCTTAGGTTCTCGTGAAGCCCTCTTTTCTTTTGCTCAAACTATATTAGATGGAAATCCTGACAGTATCGTCGTTTGTCCGAATCCGTTTTATCAGATTTATGAGGGAGCAGCTTATCTCGGTGGTGCTACACCTTACTTTGTCAATTCTGATCCAGCTCGTAACTTTGCTCCAGATTGGGAAAGCGTACCAGAAGAAGTATGGAAAAAAACACAGCTACTTTATATCTGTTCACCAGGCAATCCTGCGGGCAACGTTACCCCTATTGAAGAATGGCGCTACCTTTTTGAATTAAGCGATAAGTATGGATTTGTCATTGCTTCTGATGAATGTTATTCCGAGATTTATTTTGAGGAAAAACCATTGGGTGTACTACAAGCTGCACGTTTTTGTGGAATGAATGACTATAAAAATATGGTATGTTTTTCTAGTCTTTCCAAACGTTCTAACGTCCCTGGCATGCGCTCTGGTTTTGTCGCAGGTGACGCTAATCTATTGGCTAAATTTCTACGCTATCGTACCTATCATGGTAGTGCAATGAGTTCAGTCATTAGTGCCGCTAGTATCGTGGCATGGAATGATGAGCAACACGTAGAACAAAATCGTGCCTTGTATCAAGAAAAATTCCAGAAAGTATTTCCTATTCTATCCTCTGTGCTTGATGTGAAGATGCCCGATGCTTCTTTCTACCTCTGGGCTGGCACCCCCGTAGCAGATACACAGTTTAGCAAAGCACTTTTTGAGCAAGCCAACGTAACACTCTTACCTGGTAGTTATCTCAGTCGCCCTGGTTCACTAGATGGCACAAATCCGGGCTTTAAACGGGTGCGAATTGCACTTGTTGCACCAGTAGAACAATGTGTTGAGGGAGCTGAGCGCATTGCAGAGTTTATAAGGAAGAATTATTAGTTAAAAGATTCATGCTAAAATCAATAACTTTTACGCTACCTGAGAGAATACAATGACACAACAACTTCAAACTATCTTAGAACAAGCATGGGAAGACCGTGCTAATATTTCTATTACCAACGCTTCTGCTGAATTAAAAGAGGCTGTTAACACGGCTATTGCTGGTTTAGACGCAGGTACTTTGCGTGTTGCTGAGAAAATCAATGGCGAATGGCATACACACCAATGGTTGAAAAAAGCGGTTTTACTCTCATTCCGTCTTAATGACAATGCTGTCATGAACGATGCCCCTATGCAATTTTTTGATAAAGTACCTCTTAAATTCCAAGACTATACAACTGAGGACTTTCGCAATGGTGGTTTCCGTGTAGTGCCGCCTGCTGTCGCTCGTCGTGGCTGCTATATTGGTAAAAATGTTGTACTTATGCCCTCTTACGTTAATATTGGTGCCTATGTTGGCGATGGTACTATGGTCGATACCTGGGCAACAGTAGGTTCTTGTGCTCAAATTGGTAAAAATGTACACCTTTCTGGTGGAGTGGGTATCGGAGGAGTATTAGAGCCACTACAAGCCAATCCTACCATTATTGAAGATAATTGCTTTATCGGTGCTCGCTCTGAAATCGTAGAAGGGGTAATCGTTGAAGAGAACTCTGTCCTTGCTATGGGCGTTTATCTATCTCAAAGCACCAAGATTTATAACCGTGAAACAGGCGAAATCACTTATGGTCGTATTCCCTCTGGCTCTGTTGTAGTACCAGGCTCATTACCAAGTGCAGATGGTTCTCATAGCCTTGCCTGCGCCGTTATTGTAAAACGTGTCGATGCACAAACTCGCTCTAAAACAAGTATCAACGACCTATTGCGTGCATAATTAATCATTGTTATTACAAGTACCTCATAGTCTTATGACTTTAGGTACTTAACGTTTTTAATAAATCACTATGACCACTGCTGTTGAATTAACTGTTGATTTAGTCCAAAGAGACTCAATCACACCTGATGACAAAGGCTGCCAAGAACGTCTTGTTGAAGAACTAGCCCCTGTAGGGTTTACTCCTGAATGGATGCCTTTTGCTGAAGTCAAAAACTTATGGCTACGCAAAGGCACTCAGGCTCCTCTTGTGGTTTTTGCTGGACATACCGATGTCGTTCCTACTGGACCTATTGAGCGTTGGGAAACACCGCCTTTTTCAGCAACCATTAAAGACGGTAAACTCTATGGTCGTGGTGCTTCTGATATGAAGGCAGGTGTAGCCGCCTTTACCATTGCTTGCCGAGAATTTGTTGAGGAACACCCCAATCATAAAGGCTCTCTTGCATTATTAATTACCTCTGATGAAGAAGGTCCTTCCATTAATGGTACGGTCAAGGTCTGCGAAACACTCAAAGCACGAGGTGAACAGCTTGATTACTGCATCGTTGGTGAACCCTCTTCTAGCAAAGTCTTTGGCGATACTATCAAAAATGGTCGCCGGGGTTCACTTACAGGGGATTTGACCATCAAAGGCAAGCAAGGTCACGTCGCTTATCCTGAGAAAGTACGTAATCCTATCCATTTGGGAGCAGCTGCCATTGCTGAACTCGTCGCTACAGAATGGGATAACGGCAATGATTATTTTCCTGCTACTACATTCCAAATTTCGAATTACCATGCAGGTACAGGGGCAACAAACGTTGTACCTGGAGCTGCCAAAATCGTATTTAACTTCCGTTTTTCTACTGCTAGTACCCCTGATAGTCTCAAACAACGTGTTCATGCTATTCTAGATAAACATAATTTAGATTATGAGCTAGTGTGGACACTAGGTGGAGAGCCTTTTTTAACAGAAAGTGGCATTCTTACTCGAATGATGCAAGAAGCTATTTTTGAAGAAACTGGCGTTCAGGCAGAACTAAGTACCACAGGTGGTACATCTGATGGACGCTTTATTGCCAAAATCTGTCCTCAGATACTGGAGTTTGGCACCACCAATGCTAGTATTCACCAAGTGAATGAGCATGTTGTAGTGGATGAAGTGACAAAACTAAAAGACATTTATAAACGTTTGTTAGTCAAATTACTCACTTAAACACTTAAAATACGAGGCTTTGGAATAACAACCAAAGCCTTTGTTATTCATTATTATCTTTTCCTGTGCTAATAGTGTAATAACTATCTCACAGGTTACACTATCATATACAGCATAATTTTAAGGGCGAGTAAGATAACCATCTCACATATGGCTTATACCTACCACACTAAACAGTGACAACAAAAAGGATTTTTTATCATGGCAGATACTTTTGAGGAATTACAAACCGTACGCGATATGATTCGCTATGCAATTTCTGAATTTAACCGTGCCCAACTATTTTTTGGACATGGATCAGACAATGCATGGGACGAAGCCGTCTATCTGACATTACATTCTTTAAGTCTGCCCTTGGATAATTTAGACCCTTTTTTAGAAGCTCGACTCCTGAAAAGTGAGAAAGAACATTGCTTGTCACTGATTAAAGCCCGTGTTGAAAAACGTGTGCCACTTGCTTATTTAACAGGTGAGGCATGGTTGCAAGGACATCGTTTTATTGTCAATGAAAATGTCCTTGTTCCTCGCTCCCCTATTTCAGAGTTAATTGCCGAACAACTACAGCCTTGGGTGGCGGATCCAGAGGCCCCTCTTAATATCCTAGATATATGTACAGGATCTGGAAACTTGGCTATCTTAGCTGCATTGGAGTTTCCTCATGCTCATGTAGATGCTGCGGATATTTCAGCATCCGCATTGGAAATCGCCCAACAAAATATCAATCTATACCAACTAGACCATCAAGTACATCTTTATCAAAGTGATTTATTTGAGAGCTTACCACCTAAAGCCTATGACATCATTATTTGTAATCCTCCTTATGTCAATAGTACCTCAATGGAGGCATTACCTGATGAATATCGCAATGAGCCAGCCTTAGCCTTGGCTGGAGGTGAGGACGGTATGGATTTAGTGCGTCGTATTCTATATGCTGCCCCTAACTACCTCAATGAAGCTGGGTTTATGGTCTTGGAAATTGGGCATGAGTATGAGAATTTCTTAACAGCATTCCCTTCTATTAGCCCAACACTACTAGAAACCGAAACAACAAACGAGAGTATTTTATTGCTTACTCGTGAAGATTTGTTGATGTTGGATTAGAAGGATATTCTCTGCTTTTTAAGTCTTACCCTCGTCTATTAATTTTTTAAAATTTTTCACCTATGATTAGAGCAACAGGATTAAGTCTACGTCGTGGAACCAAACTCCTTTTAGAGCATACTGATTTTGTTATCCATCCCGGAGAGAGAGTGGGTATTGTAGGTAAAAATGGAGCGGGTAAATCAAGTCTTTTTGCTCTTTTGCTAGGGGAAATAGACCAAGACAGTGGGGATTTAGACATTCCAGCAGCTTGGCGCATCTCTCATGTTAAGCAAGAAACCCTTGTCGGAAAGCAAAGTGCCCGTGACTTTGTAATTGATGGAGATACACACTTACGCCAACTCCAAGCTGAGCGTGCTGCAACTCCAGAGGGAGATGGGCAGCGTATTGCAGAATTAGAAAATGAGTTGACCGAAGCAGGTCATTGGACGGCTAATTCCCGAGCAGAGCAACTACTCGCAGGTTTAGGTTTTACTCCTGAACAGTGGGAGCAATCCATTGAAAGTTTTTCTGGTGGGTGGCAAGTTCGCTTGGCATTAGCACGAGCCTTGATGAAACCATCTGATTTACTGCTACTTGATGAGCCGACAAACCATCTAGACTTAGATGCCATGTTGTGGTTAGAAAAATGGCTGCAAAGTTACTCTGGCACAGTAATTGTTATCTCACATGATACTGAGTTTCTCAATGCCGTCGCTAAAGTAATTTTAAGTTTTGAAGGGCAAAAACTCATCCGCTATAAAGGAGACTATGATAGTTTTCTTACCCAAAAGGCAGAACGTATTCGTCAACAACAAATTGCTATTGATCGTCAAACACGCGAAACGCAACGATTGCAAAGTTTTATTGACCGCTTCAAAGCCAAAGCAACCAAAGCTAAACAAGCACAAAGCCGTGTTAAAGCCCTGGCTCGCATGCAAATGTTGGCCCCCATCAAAGCTGAACACAGTATTGATATTCGTATTCCTGCCCCTGAAAGCATGCCCGACCCTTTGCTTATTATGGATAAATTAAGTGTGGGCTACCCTACGGAAAATGGGACTAAAACGATTTTAAGTAATATTACTCTCATGCTTCGAGGTGGTGGACGTATCGGTGTACTGGGAGTCAATGGAGCAGGTAAATCAACATTAATAAAAACTATTGCACATGAATTAGAACCATTAGCAGGCGAGTTTAAACCCTCTAGAGGTTTATCTATTGGCTATTTTGCACAACATCAATTAGATATGCTGGATATGCAAGCTACCCCTCTTATGCATTTACAACGTATTGCAGACCCTAATATTCGTGAGCAAGAGTTACGCAACTATCTTGGTATGTTTGGTTTTAGTGGTGATGTAGTCAATAGTCCAATTACACCGTTTTCTGGTGGAGAAAAAGCCCGTCTAGCCCTCTCTCTCGTTGTATGGCAAAAACCTAATTTATTATTACTTGACGAGCCAAGCAACCACTTGGATGTTGATACACGGGAAGCTCTTGCTACTGCACTTGCTGAGTTTGAAGGTAGTGTTTTAATGGTATCACATGACCGCCACTTGTTGCGTACTACTGTTGACAATTTCTGGATTGTTGCAGACGGCACGGTGACAGAGTTTGATGGCGACTTAGAAGACTATCAATCTTGGTTAGCTAACCGTCACCAACAACAAAAGCGTGAAGAGCGTGAGGACCGTGGTAATGATGCCAATGTCAATCGCAAGGATCAAAAACGATTGGAAGCAGAAGAACGTCAGCGTAAAGCTGCTCTTCGTAAACCTTTAGAAAAACGACTTGCTATAGTCGAAAAAAACGTAGAAAAGAATCAAGCTCGCCTGGCAGAAATTGACAGTTTTATTGCTGATGAAAACTTCTATAGTGAAGAACGTCGTGAAGAGCGTGCAAAACTCCTAGAAGAACACGGAGTTCTCACCAGAGAAACACAAGCACTAGAAGAAGAGTGGATGGAGCTGCTAGAGCAAATTGAAGCTATTAATAACTAACCCTTTTTTCAGAATTTTCTAATAATAGTCGGCTATTCTATACGGTTTATTAACAAAGAGAATGGGGATGGTTCTTGACTTAAAATTAACAGACACCCTAGTCTTAGACTAACATACTGTTCACAAGCTCAGGTTAGGTACTGCCATACCAAAGAAGTTTAACAATTAAGCACTGTCTCTCATGAGAAACAGTGCTTTTTTTCAAAAGGAATAAACAACTAACCCAAATAGGTTAATGAATTTAATTCCACCTTATTTGCGTTTACGCTGTGCTGGTAAGTCAGTGCAAGCACCATGTGCAACTTCAGCTGCCAATCCCACAGATTCCCCTAGGGTTGGGTGTGGATGAACAGTACTACCAATGTCAGTAATATCTGCCCCCATTTCAATGGCTAGGCAAACCTCACTAATTAAATCCCCTGCACTCGTACCCACGATACCACCACCAAGGATTCGATGTGTTTCTGCATCAAAAATCAATTTAGTAAAGCCTTCGTCACGACCATTAGCGATAGCACGACCAGACGCTGCCCAAGGGAACACTCCTTTTTCAATAGCAATACCTTGTGCTTTAGCTTGATCTTCTGTTAGACCTACCCAAGCCACCTCAGGGTCAGTAAAGGCTACGCCAGGGATAACACGTGCATCAAACTCTGCTTTTTCTCCTGCAATAACCTCGGCAGCCACATGACCTTCATGTACTGCCTTGTGTGCCAACATAGGTTGACCCACAATATCCCCAATCGCAAAGATATGAGGGACATTGGTACGCATTTGTGTATCAACAGGGATAAAACCTCGTTCATTAACTATTACACCAGCTTTATCAGCAGCAATTTTCTTGCCATTAGGCGAGCGACCTACTGCTTGCAACACCAAATCATAGCGTTGAGGTTCAGTCGGTGCACCCTCGCCTTCAAAACTCACATAAATACCGTCAGGTTTAGCTTCAGCAGCAACAGTTTTGGTTTTCACCATAATACGGTCAAAACGGTGCTCGTTTTTCTTTTGCCATACTTTAACCAAATCACGGTCTGCTCCTTGCATAAGACCGTCCATCATCTCAACCACATCTAAACGTGCACCAAGAGAAGAATAAACGGTACCCATCTCAAGACCAATAATACCGCCACCGATAATCAACATCTTCTTAGGAATAGATTTCAGTGCCAATGCCCCTGTCGAGTCAACGATACGTTCATCTTCTGGCAAGAAAGGCAATTTCACCGATTGGCTACCTGCGGCAATAATGGCATGTTTAAAGGCAACCTCTTGAGTACCACCTGCAGCAAGCTCAACGGTAAAATGATGGTCATCTTTGAACTGTGCCACACCTGTGATGACGGTCACTTTACGACCTTTTGCCATACCACTTAAACCTGCAGTAAGTTTACCCACCACAGCGTCTTTATAAGCACGTAACTTATCCAAATCAATACTAGGTTCACCAAAACTAATACCGTTAGCTGCAAGATGTTTAGCTTCATCAAGCACCGCCACATTGTGCAGTAACGCTTTAGAAGGAATACATCCCACATTTAAGCAAACACCTCCTAGTGTAGGATAGCGTTCAATCAATGCTACTTTTAGACCTAAATCTGCTGCACGAAATGCTGCTGAGTATCCACCAGGACCAGCACCAAGCACCACCACATCAAAAGCATCATCCCCCGCACTAGATTTAACCCCTGCTGGAGCCACTGCAGGCGTACTCGTAGCAGCTTGAGTTGCTGGAGCAGGCTTTGCTTCAGGGGCTTTAGGGGTAGCAGCCTCACTAGGCTCGGCTACTAAAATTACCGTACCTTGACTAACTTTGTCACCCACTTTCACTGATAAAGACTTCACTACACCAGCAACATCACTAGGAATCTCCATAGAGGCTTTGTCAGACTCCACCGTAATAAGACTTTGATCCTTGGTGATTGTGTCGCCCACATTCACCAAAATCTCAATCACATCTACCTGATCAAAATCACCAATATCGGGAACTTTAACTTCTACACTCATTATAGCCCCCTCTTATACCAATACACGGCGGAAGTCAGCAAGTAACTTAGCTAAATAAGCATTAAAGCGTGCTGCTGCTGCGCCATCAATCACACGATGGTCATAAGATAGCGATAAAGGAATAGTGAGGCGAGGTACAAACTCTTTACCATTCCATACTGGTTTTTGGTATGAGCGGCTTACGCCCAAAATCGCTACTTCTGGTGCATTAATAATCGGAGTAAAGTGTGTACCACCAATACCACCTAATGAAGAAATAGAGAAACAACCGCCTTGCATTTGGGTTGGAGAGAGTTTACCTTCTCGAGCCAATTTTGCTAATTCAGAAGTTTCCTTGGCAATGTCTGAAATAGACTTCTTGTCTGCATCACGAATAACAGGTACCACTAAACCATTTGGTGTATCAGCAGCAAAACCAATGTGGTAATACTGTTTCATCACCAAGTTATCACCATCTAGAGAAGCGTTAAACTCAGGGAACTGTTTCAAACACTGAACAACCGCTTTAATCAAGAAAGCCAGCATGGTGAATTTCACACCTGCTTTTTCATATTCCTTGTTCAAAGTTACACGGAACGCTTCTAAATCCGTAATATCAGCCTCCTCATTATTGGTTACATGAGGAATCATGACCCAGTTACGGTGAAGGTTCGCACCGGAGATTTTCTTGATACGAGAAAGCGGCTTAGTTTCGATAGGACCAAATTTGGTAAAGTCTACTTTTGGCCAATCTAATACAGATAAACCGCCACCCACATTAGTACTACCACCCGCATTCACGTTGTTATTAGGTGCCACGGATAAAGCCGCTTTAACAAAAGCGCGTACATCATCGGCGGTAATACGTTCTTTACGTCCTGTACCTCTCACCTGGCTCAAATCAACGCCTAACTCGCGTGCAAATCGACGCACAGAAGGCGACGCATGAGGCAGGTTGCGGAATTCATTACCGCTTAGTGCGTATGCTGCTGTAGGAGAAGCACGGCGAACACCCTCCACCGCAGAAGTATCCGCAGTAACAACAGAGCTTTCAGAGGTCTGTGCAGGAGTCGAAACCGCAATCACTTCACTAGATCCTACTGGACTAGAAGCAACCACAGCTTCTGCCATACCAACCGTTTCAACTTGTAGGATAACTGATCCCTTGCTCACTTTATCCCCAACCTTCACACTTAGGCTGAGCACTTTACCTGCATGGCTAGAAGGGATTTCCATAGAAGCCTTATCTGACTCTACAGTAATAAGACTTTGGTCTACTTTGATGGTATCGCCTACTGCTACCATGACTTCAATCACATCCACTTGATCAAAATCACCAATATCAGGCACCACCACATCCACCACAGCAGGGGCAGCAGAAGGAGCTGTAGCCACCGCTGCTGCAGGAGACGCTACCGTTTCTGTTTTTGTAGCAGGTGCAGCAGAGGCAGCTTCTTGTTTAGCTGGCGCTGGCGATGCCACATCACTTGCTTCTACTTCAAGAATGACACTACCTTGACTAACCTTATCACCCACTTTAACAGCGATAGACTTAACAACACCTGCTGTATCACTAGGAATTTCCATAGAAGCTTTATCAGACTCTACAGTAATTAAACTTTGATCGACTTTGACTGTATCACCTACATTGACGAGCAGTTCAATCACTTGAACTTCATCAAAATCACCAATATCAGGCACTTTGACTTGTGTTAATTGACTCATTCTTATATTCCTTATGGTAAGGTGTGAGAAGATGTCTTCGTTATCATTGATTCAATACGAAGACTCCTCACACACATTTATCACTTATGCGTACTGTGGATTTGATTTATTCACGTTGATACCATATTTAGTGATAGCTTCTGCCACTTTTTCGGCTGGAATCTTACCTTCATCAGCCAATGCTTTTAGTGCAGCAAGTGTCACAAAATAACGATCCACTTCAAAGTGATTACGGAGTTTGTAACGGAAGTCTGAACGACCGAAACCATCTGTACCCAAGACACGATAAGTACGACCCGCAGGGATAAATTCACGAATCTGGTCAGCAAAAATCTTCATATAATCTGAAGAAGCAATCACTGGACCCGTAGTACCTTTAAGCAACTCAGTGACATAAGGCACACGTTGTTTACCTGTTGGGTTAAGTAAATTTGCACGGTTGCAATCCAAACCATCACGGCGTAACTCTGTAAAGCTAGGGCAAGACCATACATCTGCCATCACTCCCCAATCTTTTTCAAGGAGTTCTTTGGCAGCCTGTACTTCGCGTAAAATTGTACCTGAACCTAATAATTGAACTCGCAACTCGCCTTTACCGCCCTCTTCGAGCTTGTACATACCTTTGATAATACCTTCCTCGTCACCTTCTTTGAGACCAGGTTGTGCATAGTTTTCATTCATCAACGTGATGTAATAGAACACATTTTCTTGATTCTCTACCATGCGTTTTAAGCCGTGTTGCATAATCACTGCAACTTCATGTGCAAAGGTTGGGTCATAAGAAACGCAGTTAGGAATAGTCGCTGCAAGAATATGGCTATGACCATCCTCATGTTGTAGACCCTCGCCATTCAATGTTGTACGACCAGCCGTACCACCCAATAGGAACCCACGAGCTTGCATATCACCAGCTGCCCAGGCAAGGTCACCAATACGTTGGAAGCCAAACATAGAGTAGTAGATGAAGAATGGAATCATAATACGGTTATTGGTAGAGTACGAAGTTGCCGCCGCAATCCATGAGCAAAACGCACCAGCCTCATTAATACCCTCTTGCAATAACTGACCATTCGATTCTTCACGGTAGTACATAACTTGGTTTTTGTCCACTGGTACATATTTCTGTCCTTCAGGGGCATAAATACCAATTTGACGGAACAAACCTTCCATACCAAAGGTACGAGACTCATCAGAAAGAATAGGCACAACGCGTTCACTCAGCTCTTTCTCACGCAATAACTGATTTAAGAAACGAACAAAGGCTTGCGTAGTAGAAATGGTACGACCTTCAGCAGTAGGATCTAAAATCGCTTGGAATTTATCCAATCCAGGTACACGTAATTTCTCATCTGCCATGAGACGACGGCGAGGATAATAGCCACCTAACTTCTCACGATGCTCACGAAGATACTTCATTTCTGGAGAATCTTCTGATGGTTTAAAGTATGGAATCTCATCTACCTTATCATCTGGAATAGGAATATTAAAACGATCACGGAACTCACGAACAGACTCATTATCTAATTTCTTTTGTTGGTGAGCAGGGTTTTTACCTTGCGCCACTTGGCCAAGACCATAACCTTTAATAGTTTTGGCAAGAATCACTGTCGGTTGACCTACTGTTTTCATCGCCGCATCAAAAGCAGCATATACTTTGTTAGGATCATGACCACCACGATTTAAACGCCAAATTTCTTCATCGCTCATACGACTGACCATTTCTAGTGTACGAGGATCTTTGCCAAAGAAATGTTCACGTACAAAGGCACCGTTATTGGCTTTAT
Source organism: Pelistega europaea (assembly GCF_013133775.1). Classification (GTDB taxonomy): domain Bacteria; phylum Pseudomonadota; class Gammaproteobacteria; order Burkholderiales; family Burkholderiaceae_B; genus Taylorella; species Taylorella europaea. The sequence goes on from NZ_JABGBO010000002.1 coordinate 267,282, forward strand.
ATGCCTGATACTCACCATCAACGGTCTCTTCCATGATTTTGCGAAGCGCTCCGTCTTTGTCACGAGCTAATAAAGGATCCCAATAAGAGCCCCAGATTAACTTAATCACATTCCAGCCACTACCACGGAAGTCACCTTCGAGTTCTTGGATAATCTTACCGTTACCACGTACAGGACCATCTAAACGTTGAAGGTTGCAGTTAATCACAAAGATAAGATTATCAAGTTTCTCACGCGCAGCTAAACTGATAGCTCCTAAAGATTCTGGCTCATCCATTTCACCATCACCGCAGAAACACCATACCTTACGCTTAGAGGTATCAGCAATGCCACGTGCATGGAGGTATTTCAAGAAACGGGCTTGATAAATCGCCATCATAGGGCCTAAACCCATAGATACTGTTGGGAATTGCCAAAATTCAGGAAGCAATTTAGGATGAGGATAAGACGGTAAACCCTTGCCATCCACCTCTTGGCGGAAGTTATCCAACTGCTCTTCAGTAATACGCCCCTCTAAGAAAGCTCGAGCATATACTCCAGGAGAAGAGTGACCTTGGAAATACACTAGGTCTCCACCATGATCTTCGGTCTCTGCATGCCAAAAATGGTGTTGACCGCAGCCAATCATTGTTGCAAGAGAAGCAAAAGAAGCAATATGTCCGCCTAAGCTACCCCCATCCTCAGGTTCGTGACGGTTAGCTCGCACCACCATTGCCATGGCATTCCAACGTACATAAGCACGAATACGAGCTTCTAACTCCAAGTTACCAGGGTTAGGAGGTTCCAAACCAGGAGGAATAGTATTCACATAAGCCGTGTTAGGGGAATAAGGAATATTGGAGCCGGAACGACGAGCTAAATCGGTTAGTTGTTCAATAATATAATGCGCACGCTCTGGTCCTTCCCTATCCAATACAGCCTCTAGGGATTCAAGCCATTCTTTGGTTTCTACCGCATCTACGTCTTGTGGTATTTGATTCGTAGCCATGCATTGCTCTCCTACATTAAAAATTGCAGATGTTTTTTAAATAATACGATAGTTATTTTCTAAATACCCATCTCTATGTGTCTGGATATAGCATTCTTGGAATACCTACCTCTATTTGTCAGGATATAGCATTCTCGGAATATCTATCTCTATTTGTCAGGAATTATGCCATACTTTTGGGAAAAATTAAGGGTAAACCTCTATTTGCTTTTTATTTAATTTCTCTTATTAGCAAAAGCAACACTCCATTAATTCAAACAACGTTTAATACAAAATATATTTTACAACTCTCCTATATACAACATACCCATGGTTATTTTTCATACCTCTAAAGTTTCTTTTGACCTATATCGTGTTACTCACCGTTTCTTCTATCCTATAGCATATCACCATGCATGAACCCTGCCACTTACTCTCTTACCGTTTTCATGGTTTTTATGACTAGTCTTTTACTCCTACTCGCTTTAAAAAATCAAAGCCCCATCTTTGTTCTAAGATAACAATGCTTTTCCCTATTTGCTTTGACACTTTAAAAAGTCAATAATCTCCATCCTCTTTTTTCGCCTCAATTTGACACAGCCCCCAAAAACACTATTTGTCCATAACTTATTTCTAATCTAAAGCATTTTTTGCACGCACCGCATCAAAAAATTCTACAATAGAGATGTGAACAAAAGTAATAAATATGTAGAAAAGACTAGATAGAGTAGCGAGGTGTTTTCTCGCTGTATGTTTTATGCAAGAGAATCATCAAAAAAATTTGATTAGTAAATCACTTAACTACACCACAAAATCGCGTCGACTACATTGGCTAGCACCGGTGTTTGTCATTATGCTTTATATTGTGGTGATGGTAGCTTTTTTTAGCTTACAAAAAATTCAGACCAATCTTCTCCCCTATTTTGTCGACAATAATGAGGGACTGCAACATTTATTAAATGTTATCATTATCGCCCTTTCTGTCCTAATCATTATCAGTCTATTCTTGATGTGGCGCTATACACGTCAACGCCTTCAGACAGAACAAGCTCTAGAAACAGAGACGATTTTCCGTCGAGCAATGGAAAACTCCATGTCAACAGGAATGCGCGTAATTGATATGCAAGGACGCATTATTTATGTCAACCCTGCTTTCTGTCGTTTGATTGGCTGGGATGAATCCAGTCTCATTGGTACGGTACAACCCTATCCCTACTGGATTCCTGGGCGACATAAAGAGCATATGAGAGTAATGGAAATCCTGCTAGCCGGTAAGGCTCCTAGCTCAGGTATTGAATTAGAAGTACAACGTCGGGATGGTTCCCGCTTTACAGCTCGTCTTTATGTCTCACCTATGCGTAACCCAGATGGGCAACAAATCGGTTGGATGACCTCCATGACCGATATTACAGAGCCTAAGCGCGTCCGTGAAGCACTCTCTGCCGCTCACGAACGGTTTATGACAGTACTTGAAAGCCTAGACGATGCTATTTCTGTAGCTGCAGATACCCCCAATGGTGTAGAGTTACTATTTGCCAATCGTATGTACCGTCGTCTATTTGGGTCACAGCCTTATGGGCATCAAGAACTGCTAAAACAAATCAATGAAAACCGTGACGGGACTAATCAGTATTTTATTCCTATGGTCAATATCTGGTTTGAAGTACATCACCGTACTTTGGGTTGGACTGATGGTCGCAAAGTACGTTTGCAAGTTGCTCGTGACATCACTGAACGCCTCAAACATGAGCAGGAATCCCGTAATCAACAAGAAAAAATCCAACTTACTAGTCGTCTTACAACTATGGGGGAAATGGCCTCTACACTTGCCCATGAGCTTAATCAGCCGCTGACAGCAATTGTAAACTATAACACAGCAGCAATCAGTCTACTCAAAACCGGCAAGGCAGATGCGGATAAAATCATTGCAGCTCTTGAAAAATCAGCCACTCAAGCTGAACGAGCAGGTAAAATCATTAGTCGTATTCGTGCTTTTGTCAAACGCAGTGACCCACGTCGTCAACAAGCCCATATTGAGAGCATTGTGGCCAACACTTTGGACTTGGCTGAAATTGATGCACGTAAACATGGTAAGCAAATTGAATCTTATATTGAACCAAACTTACCTAATGTCTATGCCGATCCAATTCTTATTGAGCAAGTTTTACTTAACCTTATTAAAAATGGCTTAGAAGCCATGACACAGAGCGAATCCAAGATAATCAAAGTTCATATCGCTCGTGTTGGCAAAGAGGTTGAGGTCTCTGTCATCGACCGAGGTCACGGACTCAAAGAGCCAGAGCGCCTGTTTGAGCCATTCTTTAGTACCAAAACTGAGGGTTTAGGTATGGGATTAAATATTTGCCGAACCATCATCGAGTCTCACCACGGCCAGTTATGGGCAGAACACAATCCGGAAGGTGGAACGATATTTAAATTCCGACTACCTTTATTGATAAGCAGTACAATACCATCTTCTTCATCAACAGAAAAGGAAATATAATGACGACTAACAGCACTATTTATATAGTAGATGACGACGACGCTGTACGCGACTCACTACGATTCTTGCTTGAAACAACAGGCTATAATGTTCTCACTTTTTCTAGTGGTGAAGAATTCCTAGAAAAATACGACCCTAGTTTAGTGAGCATCCTAATTACTGATGTCCGTATGCCCGGCATGAGTGGTTTACAGTTACAAGAAGAACTCAATGCCCGTAAAGTCAACATTCCTGTGGTGTTTATCACTGGTCATGGCACCGTACCTATGGTGGTTAATACGATGAAAAAAGGTGCTGTTGATTTTATTGAAAAACCGTTTAATCTGACTGAAATTCAAGAGGTGATTACCAACCTATCCAAAGAGGCACAGGTACGGGCTGCTGCTGCTCAGAGCCAACGGGCCAATGAGGAACTACTTGGTCGTTTAACTACACGTGAACAACAAGTTCTTGGACGTATCGTAGCTGGTCGTTTAAACAAACAAATTGCAGATGACCTAAATATCAGCATTAAGACGGTAGAAGCCCACCGTGCCAATATCATGGAGAAATTACAAGTTTCTACTGTGGCAGACTTAATGAAAGTTGCCCTTAACTCACAAAGCACAAAGGAATAATATGAGCGCTGCGATTATTGACGGTAAGGCTCTCGCTAGCCAAATTAAAGCGGATTTACAAGAACGTATTGCCCACTTAAAAAGCAAGGGCATAGTCCCTGCTCTGACGGTAATTTTAGTTGGTGATGACCCTGCTTCTGCTGTCTATGTCAATAGCAAACACAACACCTTTGTGCAGCTTGGCCTCAAAAGTGAAGTTATCCGCATGCCTGCAGATACTTCGCAAGAGACCTTACTTAATAAAATCCGCGAGCTTAATCAAGACAAAAACCTACATGGTATTTTGGTACAGTTACCGCTTCCTAAGCATATTGATACCAACACAGTGATTGACACCATTGATCCTAATAAGGATGTGGATGGTTTTCATGTGAGCAATGCTGGTGCCCTCATGACAGGCAACCCGCGTTTTATTCCTTGCACTCCTTATGGCGTAATGAAAATGCTAGAGTCGCAACACATCACTATCCGCGGAGCAGAAGCCGTAGTAGTTGGGGCTAGCAATATTGTGGGAAAACCTATGGCATTACTTCTCCAAAAAGAAGGAGCCACTGTCACTATTTGCAACTCAAAAACCAAAGATCTTGCCGCACATACTCGCCGTGCAGATATTTTGGTCGTCGCAACTGGACGTCCAGAAATGGTAACTGGAGATATGATTAAACCAGGAGCTGTAGTGATTGATGTAGGCATTAACCGCGGAGCTGATGGTAAGCTCAAGGGAGATGTAGAATTCGCCTCTGCATCCCAAGTTGCCGGAGCGATTACTCCTGTTCCTGGAGGTGTTGGTCCCATGACCATTGTAATGCTGTTAGTTAATACCATTGAATCTGCAGAAAGACTACTATAGGGGTATATAGTCACAACCCGTATCCAAACCAGTAGCATAGATACCTAGTGATTTACACTATTCCTACTTAGATACCCACTTGCTCTTGGCGTATTTATACGTTATTCAAGTGGGCTTGTTTTTTCAATTAACCACCCCCAGCTATCTCCTACCTATTTTGGGTATACAATAAACCCTTTATATGCTTTTGTTAAACGACGAACGATTACACAATGATAGCTAACAACCCTCTTTTACAGCCCATTACTGAATTTGTTGATTACTCAGCAATCCAAGCGGAGCATGTTGTTCCTGCCCTCACTCAGCTTATCACTGACAATAAAGCACTTGTTGAAGAAGTTGCCGCACAAGCCACTCCCTTAAACTGGGAAAACTTTATTGAACGCTTAGAAATTGCTTCAGCTCCTTTATGGCGTGCTTGGCATGTAGTGAATCACCTAAATTCAGTCGTCAACACACCCGAATTACGTGCAGCTTACAATGAAATTCTCCCTAAAATCACCGAGTATTCAACATGGCTAGGTCTTAATAAAAACCTTTACCAACACTATAAGGCACTCAAAACCTCTGATGAATATGCTACGCTATCTCCTACTCGCCAACGTATTATTGATTTAGCATTACGTGGTTTTAAATTAAGTGGTGTTGAGCTTGAAGGTGAAGCCAAAGAGCGTTATGCAAAAATTAGTGAGCAATTAGCCAATCTTTCTCAAAAATTCAGCGAAAACACACTAGATGCCGTAGACTCTTGGGGGCATTATGTGAACTCACGTGAAGAGTTAGCAGGCATTCCTGAAGATGCCATTAATGCAGCCGCAGAAGCAGCTAAAGCAGATGGCAAAGAGGGGTATAAATTCACTCTCAAAATTCCATCTTATTTGCCTGTAATGCAATATGCTAAAAATTCTGCATTACGCGAAGTCATGTATCGTGGCTATAGTACTATTGCTTCAGACCAAGGTGATAAGCAATTTGATAACTCAAACAATATCGAACAAATCCTTGCCTTGCGTAAAGAAGAAGCACAACTCTTAGGTTATGCAAACTTTGCTGATATGCAACTAGAGACTCGCATGGCTGACAGCACGACTCAAGTAGTAGATTTCCTACGCAATTTAGCTACTAAAGCCAAACCTTTCGCCCTTCGCGATATAGAAGAAATCCGCACTTTTGCTAAAACCAAGTTAGGCATGGAATCCCTACAACCTTGGGATTATGCTTATGTATCAGAACAGTTACGCCAAGACAAATATGCTTATTCTGATGAAGAAATCAAGCAATATCTCCCTGAAGACACAGTAATGGCAGGTTTTTTCGCTGTAGTAGAAAAGCTCTTTAATATCACTTTTGAAGCTATTGATAAGCCCACTTGGCACAAAGATGTCAAAGTTTATTCTATTAAAGAACAAGACAATACTTTAGGTTATCTCTATGTTGACCTTTATGCTCGTAAAGGCAAACAAGGTGGAGCCTGGGTAGACTCAGAGCGTAGTCGCCATATTTACAGTGATTCGACCATTTTGCCTATTGTTTACCTCACTTGCAACTTTACACCACCAACAGGTAACAAACCGGCACTACTCTCTCCTGATGATTTAATTACTTTATTCCATGAGAGTGGTCATGCCTTACATGCCTTGCTTTCAGAGGTCAAAGAGCCTGCTGCATCTCCTTTTTCTAGTGTAGAGTGGGATGCTATTGAGTTACCCTCTCAGTTTATGGAAAACTTCACGTGGGAATGGCCTGTGATGGAGAAACTCACTCGCCATTGGGAAACCAATGCTGTGCTGCCTAAATCTTTATATGATAAGATGCTTGCCGCCAAAAACTTCCAAAGCGGCATGCAAACTGTGCGTCAAGTAGAGTTTGCTTTGTTTGATATGTTGATTCATCAATCATTAGACACTCTTTCAATTGATAAAGTTTTAGACATCTTAAACGATGTACGCCAAGAAGTTGCTGTCATCATACCGCCCGATTGGAACCGCTTTCCACACAATTTCTCGCATTTGTTTGCAGGCGGTTATGGGGCTGGTTACTACAGTTATAAATGGGCAGAAGTTCTTTCTGCCGATGCGTACAGTTTATTTGAAGAAAACAAAGTGGCTGATGGCAGCACCCTTAACTCAGATATAGGAGCTCTCTTTAGAAAGCACATTCTCGCCGTAGGTGGTTCGCTTCCTGCCGCTGAATTTTTTAGAAATTTCCGTGGTCGAGATCCTCAACCTGATGCCTTGCTTCGCCATAATGGTATGCTAGAAAACTAGCAATTACCTATTATTAGCACCTCAACTGTTTTGGGCATAATCTCAATGATACAAAATACTTGAGGTGCTATCCTCTCTAAACTTTATATTGTACATACTCCCAATTACACTACATTTCCTTAAGTGAGAATTCAAGATGTTAGCACTTCGTAAAAATCTCTATTCACGCATTGCCAAACTGTGCTTATCGAGCCTTATGGTTTTTGGAGGAGCATTACCAGCTACATCAATAGCGGTAGATATTAATACTAAGGTTTACAATATCAAACGCAACCTCCCTGACTTACATTTTAGCCTAGAAGGCACTCACGGCAAGGTAAACGAGCAGGCCCTCAAAGGTAAAGTTGCACTTGTATTCTTTGGCTATGCCTCTTGCCCTGATATTTGCCCTACTACAATGGCAGATTTATCATCATTGCGCCGTTCGCTTGACCCCAAACTAGCGGCTAATTTACAAATTCTCTTTATCAGTGTTGATCCTCACCGCGACACCCCCAAAATTATCCAAGCATATGTTGATGCTTTTGATAACGGTGCTATCGGTGTGACAGGCACGGCTGAAGAGATTGCTGATATTGCCAAACGCTATCGCGTTGCCTATCAAATATCAAAACCAGCACCAGGGACTGCCGATAATAACTACGAGGTCATGCATGCACAAGGAATTTACATCTTTGATAAACAAGGTCATGCGCGTTTACTAGCATCAAATGCCGATGACACCGAGTTGCTTAAAGAAAATTTGATTCCCTTGTTGGTTGAAGAATACAAATAGGAGTTGACCTAACAATACAAGCTGGTATCTTTAAAATACCAGCAGTGTAAGCACCCTCTTTCATCTCTGATAGCCTAATCTGCTTATTAACCTATTCATAATAGGGTGCTAATAGTAAAACATCAGATTTGCCACAAAAAATCTTGCATAATTAAATACTTAATGCTAGAATAGCAGTTTTGCTGAAACTAACTTAATAGAAGATATACATTATGGCCAATACTGCCCAAGCTCGTAAACGTGCTCGCCAAGCGGTAGCACGCAACAAACACAATTCTAGTCTTCGTTCTTTACTTCGCACTTCTATCAAGAGCGTGCGTAAAGCTATCGAAGCAGGTGATAAAGCTCAAGCTAACGAAGTTTTCTCTCGTGCAACTAGCGTAATTGATCGCGTTGCCGATAAGAAAATCATTCACAAAAATAAAGCTGCTCGTCATAAGAGTCGTTTAGCAGCTGCAATTAAAGCCCTAGCTTAATTGATAGGTAAGTATTAAGTACCGCGTTGGTAGTCCTCTCTAAATAATTATCTAACGCTTAGGGTTCAGCAAAAAAAGACGCTATTTCTTCGGAAGTAGCGTCTTTTTTATGTATTAAGCAATATCAGTTCCCTGAAAACAACAAACAGCGTTTTTTTCTTGTTTAAATATTTTTTATTTTTTAATTAAAATAATTTCAAATAGAAATTACATATCATTTACTATCCTTAAAATTATTTAATTTCGCTTAACTTCACATTATTATTCTTTCAAAAATAAAGTACTCCCCCTATTTACTCTTCTGTAGAATACATTTCGCTTGCTGTGTAAAAACAACATCTTTGAAATGAAATAATCCATCAACAAACAGGGAGAACTTAATGAATGAACAAGCCATGCTCGATTTTGATAGAGCACATATTTGGCATCCTTATGCTGCTGTAGAGACATCTACTCCTCTTTTTGCAGTAGAGCGTGCCAATGGCGTGTATATTCATCTAAAAGATGGTCGTCAACTCATTGATGGGATGTCATCGTGGTGGTCGGCAGTGCATGGGTATAATCACCCACGCTTAAATGCCGCCGCCACCCAGCAGCTTCAGCACATGAGTCATATTATGTTTGGTGGATTGACCCACGAACCTGCCATTCAACTAGCACAGACACTATTATCACTCTTGCCTCCTACATTAGATAAGATTTTCTTTGCGGATAGTGGCTCAATTGCAGTAGAAGTGGCTATGAAGATGGCAGTACAATACCAACATGCATGTGGCTACCCCCAACGCTATCAATTTGCCACCATCCGATCAGGCTATCACGGCGACACTTGGCACGCTATGTCCGTCTGTGATCCGGTTACAGGTATGCATAGCCTATTTAACCGCGGTCTACCCACCCAGTTTTTTCTTCCTCAACCTCCGATTGGCTTTCATCAACAGTGGGAGGACAGTGCTATCCTCCCCTTGCGTGATTTACTGGACAAGCATGCTGAACAAATTGCAGCTCTTATTCTTGAGCCTATTGTACAAGGGGCTGGAGGGATGTATTTCTACTCTCCAGAATACCTACGTCAGGCTAAAGCCTTGTGCGAACAATATGGCGTATTGCTGATTTTTGATGAAATTGCCACAGGTTTTGGAAGGACTGGTAAACTTTTTGCTTATGAACATGCACAAGTTGTCCCTGACATCATGTGTATTGGTAAAGCACTTACTGGCGGCTATCTCACTTTATCCGCCACCATTACCAGTACTGATATAGCTCGCAGAATCTGTGCTGGCGAAGCGAAATGCTTCATGCATGGTCCCACCTTTATGGCCAATCCTCTAGCCTGTGCTATTGCTAATGAAAGCATTCAGCTACTATTGTCATCTTCTTGGCAAAGTAAGGTACAAGCTATAGAAAAACAACTCACACAGTTACTTACCAAGGCACAACAACTTCCCTATGTAAAAGAAGTGCGTATACTCGGTGCTATTGCAGTATTGGAGCTACATACTCCCGTTAATATGGACAGCCTACAGCCTCGTTTTGTGCAACATGGTGTTTGGGTAAGACCTTTTGGTCGATTAGTCTATCTTATGCCTCCGTTTATTATCCAAGAACAGGAACTTACACTACTTGTTAACGGAATGTTAGCTGCATTGGCAGAGGAGTATGCTAATGAATAATACTCTTCTGAGAAAAACCACAGTTGACAATAGTTATGTCAACCAGCAATTACAACAGCTGCGTGAGCAACATCAATATCGCCAAATTCCTTTCTTAGACCATGAAGGACGTTATGTTACTCTTCATGGACAACGGCTACTGAACTTATCGGGCAATGATTATCTTGGCATATCCTACCGCCAAGACTGGCAACAAGCATTTTTGCAGCAATGCTCCACCCTATTACCTTTTTCTTCTACTTCTTCGCGTTTATTGACAGGTAATTTCCCCATCTATGAGCAACTGGAGAGTGCTATATCTACTGCTTTTCAACGCGAAAGCTGCCTACTATTAAATAGCGGTTATCATGCCAACATAGGTATTTTACCTGCTCTAGTAGACAAAAATACTCTAATTCTGGCAGATAAATTTGTCCATGCTAGCCTTATTGATGGCATACGGTTAGCAGCTGTGGATTTTATACGTTATCGGCATAATGACTATGCACACTTAGAAGCTCTATTAGCGGAAAACTCGCATTATGAACGCATAATTATTGTCACAGAAAGTGTTTTTAGCATGGATGGAGACCATGCGGATTTATCCCAGTTAGTCACACTCAAAAAACACTATCCTCAAGTCTTACTCTATGTGGATGAGGCACATGCCATCGGTGTCTATGGTGATAATGGGTTAGGACTGGCAGAGGCACAACAGTGCATTGCAGACATTGATTTACTTGTCGGTACTTTTGGTAAAGCCATGGCTTCTATAGGAGCTTATGTCCTTTGTTCACAGCCACTGCGTCAGTTGCTTGTCAATAAAATGCGCCCTTTAATTTTCTCAACGACATTACCACCGTTTAATATAGCATGGACGTATTTTGTTTTCCAACGCTTAGCACAACTCAAACAACAACGAACCCGTCTTGCCCAAACCAGTGCTTTTTTCCGGCAACAGTTGAGTGAGCTTTTTCAAGTCCCTATGCCAAGCGAAAGCTGTATCGTGCCTTATATCCTAGGAGATAATGAAAAAGTCATTAAACTAGCCCAACGGCTGCAACAATCCGGTTATTACTGTTTGCCTATTCGTCCGCCTACCGTCCCTGTAGGCACAGCAAGAATTCGTTTTTCTCTCAATGCCGATGTGCAATTAACGGAGTTAGAACAGTTGCTAGATGTTTTAAAAACAATATAACTCTCACTGCATACTACCTGGCTGACAATCAATGGACATACACTTACAGCAACACCAAGGCTCACAACTGATTTGCTACTTCGCAGGTTGGGGTACACCACCCGGTGCCGTAAATCATCTAAGGCTCCCCCCCAATACCGATTTAGCCATTGCATATAGGTACCATAATCTTGCCTACCTTATAGACCTTGATGCCTATGAAAACATTCATATCGTGGCATGGTCTATGGGAGTATGGGTGGCTGAACAAGTATTTCAACCTTTATTTAAGGCAGACAACTCCCTGCTATCGCGGATTAAAAGTGCCACTGCTGTTAATGGTACTGGACTTCCTCGCCATAATACAAAGGGTATTCCTACCGCTGTTTTTGATGCTACGGTAAAGACATTAAACCCTCAAAGTCGTCTGCGTTTTGAGCGTCGCATGTGTGGTGAATTTTTATCGCAATACCAGCAAGTTGCAGATTATCGTGATTTTGAAGATATACAACAGGAACTACAATGTTTACAACACTGGTTAAGCCCTGACTCTATAACACCTAGCATTTCTTTAGGTATTACATCAACTACAGAATCACACTTATCCCATGTTGCTATGCCAATAATCCCTTGGTCTCATGCATTACTGGCAACACAAGATGCAATTTTCCCTATTAAAAACATGCGCCGTTATTGGCAACCGCATTGCCCTATCCATGAAGTCAAAGGGGAACATTGGCTTTTCCCAACCTTTACTCACTGGGAGGAACTATGGAACATTTGATTGCCACATCACAGCGTATGGCTACATCGAGAGCATCGATTGATTACCCTTCTATCAAGATGAATGAGAGAAGCTGTACTAGCCCTAGTAAACTCGATAAAAAACTTATCCAGCAAAGGTTTCACAAGGCAAAAGAATCCTATGATCAACATGCCATTGCACAACAGCAGATTAATCAACATCTGTTAGATTTATTGCTAAAGCATGCAGGCACCCAATTCCACCAGTTATTAGAGCTAGGTTGTGGCACAGGGCTACTCACCCAACAGTTACAACAACATATCCTTGTCAATAATTGGTATATCAACGATTTGTGTGATATGCAAGACTTAGTTGCCCAAAAACTTACATTACCACATTGGACATTTTTACAAGGAGATATGGAACAGATAACCCTGCCTCCTTTCTGTGATCTTATTATCAGTGCCTCTGCCATACAGTGGGTACAAGATAAACCAGCCTTCCTGAAACGTTGTGCAAAAAGCCTTAAGCCTAAAGGTTGGTTATTTTTGAGTACATTTACTGCGGATAATCTTAAGGAAATTCGCCAATTAACAGGCAAAGGATTGGATTATCCTAGCCTAGCTCAATGGCACACATGGTTGTCGCATGACTTCGATCTAATTTGCTGTGAAACAAAAACTATCCAGTTATTCTTTCGTACCCCTATGGAAGTACTTTGTCATCTTAAATACACAGGTGTAACAGCATTGCAAAAAACCATATGGAATCGTCAACAACTTCTTTTCTTTTGTAAACGTTATTCTGATGAGTTTACTCAAAAAAATCAGCATGTTGGACTTACCTATACCCCACTATGGATAGGAGTTAGAAAAAAGGTCAACAAATAGTTTTATTATCAAATATTATCCTTGAGGACACGAAATATGAAGATACATACCTGTCATAAACCCACATATTTATCAAATATACGCTGAATATACTCTTATTTGTCACAATAGGGACTTTCTTATTACTTTTAACTCTTACAATGCATTATGAATTATTCTGTTTCCCCCGTCTCTGCAAACACTAACCGGCAAGTTCCTTCCATTATTTTTATAAGTGGTATTGATACCAATGTCGGTAAAACTTGTGCTACTGGCTGGTATGCAAGCAAACTCATGCAGCAAGGCTACAAAGTTATTACCCAAAAACTTGTTCAGACTGGATGCAAAGGTATACCAGAAGATATTATCAAACATAGAGAAATTCAAGGGATAGAACTTACCCCCGAAGATAATCAGGGTCTCACTTGTCCCTATATTTTTGACTATCCTTGCTCTCCTCTACTTGCTGCCAAATTAGCAAATAAAAAAATTGAAGAGCAGGTCTTTGATCAAAGCACCCAAACACTCTCTCTACGTTATGATGTTGTACTAATCGAAGGTACAGGAGGTTTATATGTACCATATCAAGAAGATAGAACAACCATAGACTATATTGCAACAAGACACTACCCTACTATCCTTGTCACCTCCAGCAGGCTAGGCAGTATTAATCATACACTACTCAGTCTATATGCTTGTCAACAGCGTAATATCCCTGTACTTACAGTCATCTACAACTTGCATCCTGAAGAAGATTTAGCTATTAGCCAAGATACACAATTTTTCTTGCAAAACTATCTACAAAAGCACTTCCCAAGTACGACTTTTGAAGTGATGGAAAAACTCGCTGGCTATAGCGCTAACTTATTACTTAAGGAAACACCTCAGAAAGTAGGAATTTGGTAAGCAAAGCTCACCCTTGCTATTAGAGTTAACCTGCTTGATTAATCAATGCTAGAAATTCTTTACGCAAATCAGAGTTTTTAAGGAATGAACCTCGCATAACACTATTTATCATTTTAGAGTTAACATCCTTAACACCACGCCATTGCATGCAAAAATGATCGGCTTTCATCACAACAGCGACTCCGTCAGGTTTCATTTTATTAAATAACATGTCGGATAGCTGTACTACTGCTTCTTCTTGAATCTGTGGACGCTGCATAATCCAACTGGCTAGACGAGCGTATTTAGACAAGCCAATCAGGTTAGACTTCTCATTGGGCATGATACCAATCCAACACTTACCCATAATAGGACAAAAATGGTGTGAACAAGCACTACGAATAGTAATAGGCCCCACAATGATTAACTCATTGAGTTTTTCAATGTTGGGGAACTCTGTCATCTCGGGCATCTCAGTATAACGCCCAGCAAAAACTTCTTGGATATACATCTTGGCTACACGCTTTGCCGTCTCACGTGTATTATGATCGGTATCGGTATCAATCACCAAGCTATTAAGAACCTCCTGAAACTTGGCTTCTACCTCTGCTTGCAACAGCTCCAACTCACCTGGTTGGATAAACTCAGCAATATTGTCATTGGCATTAAAACGGCGACCTGACTGCTTGATACGATTGCGAATAACGGTAGAAATATAAGTATTGTCGGTAGATATGCTCACCACGAATTCCTAATGATTTTTTAACAAGCCACTATTGTAACGGAAAAAATATTATCTTACCTGCATGACATTGAGACCATTATGGATTTCCTTTTTACACAACTGCATTTCATGAAAATTGCATCTTGTTCTTAAAATAAAGTCTAACGTAGTGAATGCTTATTCTTTATAATAGCAATATCTTAAGTTATTTTTTATTCATATAATGAGCGAACAAATTCTCGTCAATGTCACCCCTTTTGAAACTCGTGTGGCAATTATGGAGCAAGGCACACTACAAGAGGTGCATATCGAAAGGACTAGCCAACGCGGTAAAGTCGGCAACGTCTACATCGGCAAAGTCGTCCGCGTACTCCCTGGCATGCAAAGTGCTTTTGTAGATATTGGTCTAGAACGCGCTGCCTTTATCCATATTGCAGACTTGCAAGAAAGTCGTGTAGCACGCAATAATGGTCTACCACAACAACAGATTGAGAAAATCCTTTTTGAAGGACAATCTATTATGGTGCAAGTTATCAAAGATGCAATTAATAACAAAGGAGCTCGACTCTCCAACCAGATTAGCATTGCAGGGCGTTTTCTAGTTTATATGCCTTTTGATAACCATATTGGGGTCTCCCAAAAGATTGAAGATGATACAGAGCGAGAACGCCTAAAAAATATCCTCACACCGTTATTACCACCTAATGAAAAAGGAGGATATATCATTCGCACACAAGCCGAGATGGCAAGTGAAGCAGAGATTCAGCGAGATGTGGAATACTTGTGTTTGCGTTGGCAAAAAATCAAAGAAGCCATTCAAACGCATGGGGCTCCTAGCCTTATTTATCAAGATTTGGATCTATTAGAGCGAGTTATGCGCGATATGGTTGTACCTGAAACCATTTCAGTGGAGATTGATTCTCGCAGTGCCTCTCAGCACTTAATCGAATGGTCAAAAGTCTATACCCCCGATATTACCCATAAAGTGAATCATTACACGGGGATTAGGCCTCTTTTTGATACAGCAAATATTGATGACGAAATTAATGCTGCCCTTTCACGTCGTGTAGATTTAAAATCGGGGGGGTATCTTGTGATTGACCAGACCGAAGCCCTGACCAGCATTGATGTCAATACGGGTGGGTTTGTAGGATGGCGTAATTTTAATGACACCATTTTCAAAACCAATTTAGAAGCCAGTATTGAAATTGCCCGTCAGCTACGCCTACGCAACTTAGGGGGCATTATTATCATTGATTTCATTGATATGGACAACCCTGATCATCAAGAAGCAGTATTATCAGAGCTACAAAAAGCTCTTGCCAAAGATAGGACACGCACTACACTGAATGGTTTTTCTCCATTAGGTCTTGTAGAGATGACACGCAAACGCTCCCGTGATTCGTTAACCACCTTGCTTACAGAGCCTTGCCCTACTTGCGATAGTCGAGGTTATGTGAAAACAGCACGTACTGTGGCCTATACCATTATGCGAGAAATTTTGCGTGAGGCTAAACAATTTAACCCCAAAGAGTTCCGCTTAATTTTATCGCCTCAGGTCATTGATTTATTTCTTGACGAGGAAAGCAATTACCTCGCCATGCTAGATGATTTTATTGGTAAACCGATTAGCCTAGAAGTGGATAATTCATATACACAAGAGATGTACGATATTGTCTTACTTTAAAAGAATTCGCAAAAATAACAAAGGGGCATGGCCATTGAAACCACGCCCCTTTAGAAAATGCAGAACCGTTTTCTTAGAAAGAATAACGTGCGCTAACAAAGATATTACGCTCTTTGCCGGGGATGTTGAAAGTCGTACCTGCCCCTACCCGTGCGTAATAGTGACGATTAAAGACATTCTCTACATTGATTTGTGCTTTAAATTTGGGGGTAAAAGCATAAGCCAGCATCAAATCATATGTGGCATATCCTCCTGTCGATACTTTTTGTGCGGAACGAATGCCACTCATCGCATTCACTCCTGCACCCACCGTCAATTTCTCTGTCACATCATAGGTTGTCCATAAATTACCGCTATGGCGTGGCATCAAGAAGAAAGTCGCCTCAGGAGAACCTACCACCACCTGTGTATCAATATAGCTATAACCTGCATGAATACGCCACTTATCTGTGATATTTCCACTGACCTCAGCTTCAAAACCATTAATTTCTCGTTTACCTAGTGGGACACTATAACTCACGTTGGCTCCGGCTGAAACTGCTTGATTCTTATCTTTCAAGCGATACACCGAAAGTCGAACATTCAAGGCATCATTATTAAATGACCCTTTATACCCTCCTTCGATTTGAGTACCTTCACGCGCCTTCAATAGACGACCATCTTCACCGACAGAAGTTTGCGGAGCGTACAGCATTGAATAACTTGCATATAGACTATGATTAGGCAAGAAATCAAAGACCAGACCACCATATCCTGTAAAATTCGTCTCGCTTCGTGTATTTTTTACATTATTAGCCACGGCCTCTGTTCTATAGTGACCTAACCTACCTCCTAGAATAACGGACAATGCGTCAACAGGACGTAATACGAGTTTTCCATAAACCCCCTGTTCACTTTGTTTAGTCGTTGTGGAACTTAATGAGAAGCCTTTCAACCCTTGACGAGCCCCACCTAAGATATCAACATAACTTAAGCTACCAAAATCTCTATAATCCAAGGCACTTGCTTTAGAGCGTCCCATATCATAATCGTAATTGGTGTGACTATAATTAGCCCCTACAACAAAGTCATTGCGCGTTTTTCCCCAGTTAAATGATTGACTATAACTGGCATCAATAGCAAATGAACGCTGTTCAATGTGCTGCCCTAAATAAGAAACCGTCGTCTGATTCTTGGCATTTAAGGCAGACCCTGAAAATGCATAATTAGAATCCGCTTCTCGATCAGAATAGCGTAGTCCAATCTTACCATGCGCACCATTATCAAAATAATGCTTCAAGTCTGCAAAAACATCGTGACTACGCATTTTAAATTTATTCCAATCTGCCCCTACAAATACTTTTTGAGGAAGCGGTAACAATGTTAAATCTGCATAGGTAGGAAGACCATTATCAGGCGATAAGTGACGTTGTTGATACAAATAGCCAAGTCCCAATGTTGTCTGTGGTGTAATATCCCAGTCAAAAGCCGTATAGAACGTCTCATTATGGTTATTTTTTTCTGCTGGCTTATAAGAAACCCCGTTCGCCTGAGCGATGAGTCGCCCTCTCAAAGAACCAGAGCTATTCAAAGAACCTGAAACATCGCCATCTATATTGTAACGTTTAGAAGAGCCATAACCTGCCCCAATACTTCCCGAGAAATCCTTGGTTGAACGTTTGCGTACAAAATTAATAATTCCGCCCATTTCGCCGCTACTATCAAATAATCCGCTAGGACCACGCATGATTTCTACTCGGTCAAATACGATAAGATTAGGTAAACCTCCCGAAATACTGGTCATCTGAGCAGGTAATCCATCAATGTTATACTCGCTGTATTCATACCCTCGAGCATACACAGACGAACGACCATCGTCATTAGGCAATACGCGTAATCCCGGTGTTTTAGAAGCTAACTGATCTAACGTATTCACATTACGATCTTCAATTTGCTGATTAGTAATCACCGTAATAGACTGAGGAATCTCACGCAAAGCAGCTGGACGTTTAGTCCCTACGGTAGAAGCAAATGAACTATAGTCACGAGTTTTCTCTGTGGCAATAGCATCATAGATGCGTTCATTGACGGCTTCAACCGTCTCAAGTTGAGTCACATCCTTATTATCTTGTGCATAAAGTGGCGAAGCAAAAAGAGAGGCCACAATAGCTGTGGTCAGCTTCAAATTAAACCCTTTCATATAAAAATAACCTCATATATAACTATAATAAATTGACCTATTCCCTACTTCTTCAACACAATCACACTCACTATCAATGAGGGTTCGCAGTAAAGTCCCTTTGAGGAATAAGCTCTGCTTTAAATCAGTTTTATTATTTTAAAATTAAAATTTCACAGTAATGAGAATGATTTTTATTTAAAATAGACATTATTTGTTGAATTTCGGACATTGCGGCTATCATGCAACAAACAGCATCCATTAATAGACAAACAGAGAGTTTTAATAAACAGCCCTCTTCTTTTGATAAAGCAACATCCTTTTCCAATGAGCTGACAGAACACCTTAATAGTGAACAATTCATTCACCTCACTCATAGTGATGAAGTCCATGATTGGCTAGAAGGCACCTATGACTTCAATGAATTTAATAGTGGCATTCATGTGCATGGAGGGGTACTGACACCCAAGAAAAATATGGATTGCAGCCGAATGGTCGACAGTTATGTGAATTTTATAGTTCTGCTAGAAGGACAATTACGCTTCAGTATTAATAATCATCTTTATGAAATCCCTGCTAAAGGTGGACGCATTATCATGGTGTCCATCGCACAAGAAAGTTTATTTACACGGCATTTAATACAAGGAGAGCGTTGTGTTAAAGTTGCAGTCAAAGGGATTGAAAAATGGCTGCGTCAATATTACAAAAAAACTGTTTGCCCTGCCGTATTCGATGATACTGTACGTATTTGGACATTGACACCAGAGATACGAGAGCTATGTTTATTCTTTTTAAAGCAACACGAAAACTCTCTTTATCAACAACTACACCAAGAAGCTAATGCATTGCATTTATTGGCTGAATTATGGCGTACTTTTGAACAACACAGTGATGCACAGACTCACAATGTGCTACCCAATCCTACTCATGCTTTCACTCAACAACTTAATGCCATTTTTCAACCCTCATGGCACATTAGTGATTTAGCAAAAGCACTGAATATTAGCGAACGAACCTTACAACGTCGAGTCCAAGAACATTTCGGATTGACAATTCATGCCTGGTTACGGCATAAAAAAATGAAATATGCCCTACATGCACTGAAGCATTCTACCCTTAGCATTGGTGAGATTTCCTATGAATGTGGATATAAGCATGTATCCAATTTTACCCAAGCCTTTAAACAATACTTTGACTGCACTCCAGCACAAGTAAAAGAATAATAGATTTAAGGCCTTTATGACAAAACTGTGAATACTATAGCGTATTCACAGAGCCTGTTTTTAGGTTGTATCTCTTGAAAAATAACGGCAAAACAGAACCCCTTACTGTGGATATTGCACATTCATCTATACAACATTTTCTAAAAAACATTTTGAATAGGGAAATCCCTGATATATCTTCTAATAATCCGTTAAAATAAACGGTTTATTAATAAAATTATTGTTGGAATACTCATGGAAGCAGAACGCCAGAACCAGTTAGCTGCGGCATTAGCGGACTACGCTGAGCGCGAACAAGCGCTAAGGGGGTATCTTTGACTTTGATGCAAAGTCCGAACGCCTGCAGGTTGTCAATCTAGAAATGGAAGATCCCACTATTTGGGAAAACCCTGAAAAAGCACAAGAATTAGGACGAGAGAAGAAAAATCTTGAAAATGTTGTCCTTACACTAACAGAACTCCAACAATCCATCAAAGACAGTCAAGAGCTTTTTGAGCTTGCCAGTAGTGACAATGATGATGCAACACTGGAAGCTATTGAAGAAGATGCTCGTCGCTATGGCGAGATTATCGAGGGCTTTGAATTCCGCCGTATGTTTAATAACCCTGCCGACCCTCTAAACTGCTTTATTGATATTCAAGCAGGTGCTGGAGGCACAGAGGCACAAGACTGGGCATCCATGTTGCTGCGTCAATATTTGCGTTATTGCGAACGTAAAGGTTTTAAAGCTGAGGTCTTAGAAGAGTCTGCTGGTGATGTAGCAGGTATTAAATCTGCAACCATCAAAGTTGAGGGCGAGTATGCGTTTGGATTTTTAAGGACAGAAAGTGGTGTCCACCGCCTTGTTCGTAAAAGTCCCTTTGACTCTGCAAACGGTCGTCATACATCCTTTGCTAGTCTCTATGTCTACCCAGAGGTAGATGACTCTATTGACATAGAAATTAATCCGGCCGATTTACGCATTGATACCTATCGTGCAAGTGGTGCTGGTGGCCAACACATTAACAAAACCGACTCGGCAGTACGCATTACCCATATGCCAACAGGGATTGTAGTGCAATGTCAAAATGACCGTTCTCAGCACCGCAATAAAGCAGAAGCCATGTCTATGCTACGCTCAAAATTGTACGAATTAGAAATGCGTAAACGTATGGCAGATCAACAAAAGCTAGAAGACGCCAAAACCGATGTCGGCTGGGGGCATCAGATTCGTTCATATGTACTTGACCAAAGTCGTATTAAAGACTTGCGCACTGGTGTCGAAATTTCCAATACACAAAAAGTGCTTGATGGTGATTTAGATAGTTTTATTGAAGCGAGTCTAAAACAAGGAATTTAAAGATGATTGACCATATGGAAAATCATCGCTTTACATAGGTAAGATTATGAACACTATTGCTATTGTCACAGGAGCTTCTCGGGGAATCGGTTTGGCATTAGCCGAACAATTAGCTCGTGAATGCACTATTCTTGTTACGGTTGCACGTACTGAATCTCTCAAAAGTGTTGCTAAGATTACAGAAGAAAATCATACAATACATCATCATTTCGTTGCCGACCTGAGTGATACAATTGATGTGCGTAATTTATGCAGTAAACTTTCTACTATCCTCCAAAAAAAGGCTGATCGTTATTTACTTATCAATAATGCGGGCGTACTAGGTCCTATGGTGCAATATAACGGCCTCACTCCTGGATTATCAGCTGAGATTGATAATGCTTTTCATATCAATGTGGCTGCGGCTATTACCCTAAGCAGTGCTTTTTTACGTGATATGGCAAAGCATATCAATACATCAACAGAGACTGATAAGCCAAGCATTCAAATTATTAATATTTCCTCTGGTGCGGGGCGTTCAGCCTATCCTGGTTGGGGAGTATACTGTGCAACCAAGGCTGCTCTTGACCGTTATAGTGAAGTAGTTCAACTTGAAGCTCCTTGGGCTCAAATTGTCGCTCTTGCCCCAGGTGTTGTCGATACCAATATGCAAGAAAATATCCGTAGTAGTGATGAAAAAGATTTTCCCAACTTACAACGATTTAAAGATTTACACGCCAACCAAGGATTGAGTGCCCCTGCTGATGTTGCTGCTAAAATACTAGCCTACAGCCTTAGCCCTGATTTCGGCAAGCAAACGTTAGCCGATATTCGCAAGATTTAATCTTGATGAACAAGGACAGCTTTCTTGCTAGGCGATGCAATCAATATTGTTAGCCTAACATCGCATAATTAAACAAAATACAATATAACTTACTTTATGAATACTATGACAGAACAACATACCACTCCAGAATTAGATGAAAACAAACTCATCGCTGAACGTCGCGCAAAACTTGATAAGATCCGTGCAGAAAAAGGCGTTGCCTACCCGAACAGCTTCCGCCCGACAGACCATGCAGCTGATTTGCACCAAGCCTATGATGCCATGACAAAAGAGGAGTTAGACCCTCTTGAGAAACAAGCATGTATTGCAGGTCGTATGATGCTGAAACGGGTGATGGGAAAGGCAAGTTTTGCCACTTTACAAGATGCATCTGGACGTATTCAAGTTTACCTAGACAAAAATCACTTGGGTGAAGAAGCCTATAACGACTTCAAAACCTGGGATATTGGTGATATTGTCGGTGTAAAAGGTCGTGTATTTAAAACGAATAAGGGAGAGCTTTCTGTTCATGCTCAATCCATTGAGTTGATTAGTAAGTCTCTACGTCCATTACCTGACAAGTTCCACGGTATTGCAGACCAAGAGTTACGTTACCGTCAACGTTATGTTGACCTTATCATGACTGAACAAACACGTGATACCTTTAAAAAACGTAGCTTGGCCATGAATCATCTTCGCCAATTAATGATGGCAGCAGGCTTTTTAGAGGTCGAAACCCCTATGCTTCACCCAATTCCTGGTGGTGCATCAGCTAAACCTTTTATCACCCACCACAATGCGCTAGATATGGACATGTATTTACGCATTGCCCCTGAGCTTTATTTAAAACGTCTTGTGGTTGGTGGTTTTGAACGCGTCTTTGAAATTAACCGTAATTTCCGCAACGAAGGAGTGAGTCCACGTCACAATCCAGAATTCACCATGATGGAGTTCTATGCTGCCTATACTGATTATCGCTGGATTATGGATTTCACTGAGAAAATTATTCGTGAAACAGCACGTAAAACTCTCGGTACGGCAAAGATTACCCACCAAGGTCGTGAGTTAGATTTAGAAGCTCCTTTTGAGCGTCTCACTATGGTGGATGCAGTCATCAAATACGCCCCACAATATACTAAAGAACAGCTTAATGATGCTGAGTTCTTACGTAGTGAATTAAAGAAACTGGGTGCAGATATGAATGACCCAGCGATTAAAAACGCAGGTCTTGGTGGATTACAATTAGCTTTCTTTGAAGAAACTGCTGAAAGTCAATTATGGAATCCTACCTTTATTATTGACTATCCTGTAGAGGTGTCACCATTGGCCCGTGCCTCTGATGAGCGCAAAGACATCACGGAGCGTTTTGAACTCTTTATCACAGGTCGTGAAATTGCAAATGGTTTCTCTGAGTTAAATGACCCAGAAGACCAATCAGAACGCTTTATGGCACAAGTCCGTGCTAAAGATGCTGGTGATGAAGAGGCTATGTACTATGATGCTGATTATATTCGTGCCCTTGAATATGGTATGCCTCCTGCTGGTGGCTGCGGTATTGGTATTGACCGTCTAATGATGTTAATTACTGATAGTGCTAGCATTCGTGATGTATTGCTCTTCCCTCACCTACGTCGTGAGGATTAATGCTGTACCTTGCCTTTGTGACTTTTTTGACCACATAAAAAGTCCAAAGGCAAACTGTCTTAATTCCCCCAAAAACTCAATGCTACCTGTAAATCTCGTGTACGGAAAAAATTGGGTAAACTTCGCCATAACATGGGACTATAACGCTGACTGACCAGACGCTCATCCCCTACAATCAATACTCCCATATCATTTTCTGTACGAATCAGTCGCCCTGCCCCCTGCTTTAAGGAAATAGCAGCCATTGGAATTTGAATTTCTACAAAAGGATTCCCCCCTCTTTCGCGACAGGCCTCAATCCTTGCCTCCAGAATAGGGTCATCGGGAGGGGCAAAAGGTAATTTATCAATAGCCACCAAGGTTAGTAAATCTCCAGGAAAATCACTTCCCTCCCAGAAACTTGCACTACCTATTAATACCGCATTTTTCTCTTGTCGGAATCTATCTACAAGGGCACGAGGGGAAGCACTCCCTTGGCATAATATGGCTCTTGTAATCCCTGCTTTATCAAAAGCCTGTCTCAATAAATCACCAAAAATTTCTACTGCTCGCAATGTTGTGCATAACAATAACACCCCACCAGGCGTTCGTTGGATAAACGGCACTAACATATCAACAAACTGACTTTCATACCTAGCATCTTTCACACTAGGTAGATGGCTTGGGACATACATGAGAGCCTTTTCAAAATAGTTAAAAGGTGACTCCCATGTATGGCACTGTGCCTCCCATAAACCTAACTGAGCCTGGAAATGGGTAAATTGGTGATTGACCGATAACGTAGCTGAAGTCAAAATCCACGCCTGATCATCTCGTTTAAAATGGACAAAATTCTGTACTGATAAAGGTGCTCGACTTAACCGTAATTGATGCACACCAAATTCTATCCAACGTACATAGACATTTTTATCATTTTCTTCGTATCGCTCTGGATACGTCCATTGATATAACTGATTTAAATAATTACTCAGTCGATTATAGACTTCTTGTAAATCAATATGATGGTCTGCAACTACCCCTAATCGCTGTGATAGTGCATCCATACACCCCAGCAAAACATCCAACTGGGCGAGGAACTTCTCTTGATTAGGAATATGATCAAAAACAGCTCGTTTGCCAGGCATGGATTCAATGGGGCCAGCAATAAGACGCAACTCAAGTAGAGCGTGTTTGACCACATTGCACAATTTATCCCACTCTGCCGCACTTTTGACATAGGTATTGGTCTGTATTTCAATTTCTTTGACCACTTTATCCACATCTGATAAGGTGATGGTATCCCCCAAAAACTGTGTGGCAATGTCTGGTAATTGATGGGCCTCATCAAAAATAATTGTGTCTGCCACTGGCAATAAATCAATATCTGCTTCTTTACGTAAGGCTATATCTGCAAAAAACAAAGCATGGTTAACAACCACCACATCAGCTTCTTTGGCGGCTGCCCGTGCTTTAGCTACAAAACAATCTTCAACATAAGGACAATCTTTGTTAAGACAGTTCTCTTTGGTAGATGTCACTCGCGACCATATAGGTGACGATTCAGGCACTGAGGCACAATCGGCTTTATCCCCTGTCTTGGTCCGCTGAAAAAACATTTGGATTTCTTTGAGCTGTTTGGCTTCCTGTTGACTGTTTAACTGGGTAAACTCATCATCTACCACACGATGATAATGAAAATGGCAAAGGTAGTTTGCTCTACCTTTGAGCAAAGCCACCCTAACAGGAAGCCCTAGAGCTTTTTTCAACATAGGGGCATCTTTGCGAAACAATTGATCTTGTAGAACTCTTGTCCCTGTGGAAACGATGACTTTACCCATAGAGGTAAAAGCAGGAACAAGATACGCCAGTGTTTTCCCTGTCCCCGTACCTGCTTCTGCAATTAGAATAGACTTATCTGCTATTGCTTGCTCTATTGCCAAAGAAAGCTCAATTTGTGACTGACGCAAGGTATAGCCAGGCAAAGAGCCTGCTAAATCCTTTTTAAAAAAGTCTGTCACATTTAAACTTAACATGATGTTATCTGCCCCATAAGAGAGCCTATACAATAGCAGAAACAGCTATCGGGAACAACTGGATGTTTTTATCCACAAGTGCAATAACAACTAATGTGAACAGCATCATAAGATATTTTTATCCATGAGTACTCTCAAAACGAATACCCTAGTAGAGTAAAAGACTGTTATCCTTGAGTATAATTAAGATTGACGCTCTAACACAGCAGCAAAAAAGCCATCTGTCCCATGAACATCTGGACGCAAATGAAGCATACCATCATCAGAATGCAAACCAGGATTGCGATCTCCCAATACTTGTTCAAAAGGAATCAAGACAAAATCAGGATGTTTAGCCAAGAAAGCATGGATTTGCTCTTCATTTTCTTGAGGTAATAAACTGCATGTTGAATAGATAAGACGTCCTCCTGGAGCAACGCAGCGAGCTGCACTATTTAAAATGCGTGTTTGTAATTCACGTAACTCCACTAAATCTTCTGGGGTTTGACGCCATTTTAAATCGGGATTACGACGCAATGTCCCCATCCCAGAACAAGGCGCATCGACTAATACACGCTGTGCTTTTCCTGCCAAGCGCTTTACATGCACATCATTTTCATTATTAAGTTGAATGCAAGTCACATTGGATAATCCACTACGAGCGATACGGGGTTTTGCTTTTGCCAACCGAGCACCCGATACATCAAAAGCATAAAGACGACCTTGAGAACGCATCATCGCACCAAGTAATAAAGTTTTACCACCCGCACCCGCACAAAAATCGATTACCATATCTGAACGACGGGGACTTACTAGCATACACAGCAACTGACTTCCCTCATCCTGCACCTCAATAACACCTTTTTCAAACAAAGACCATCGATTTAAGGCCGGCTTATCTACAAAACGAATACCAAAAGGTGACCAAGGTGTTGGATTCATCGCAAGTTTAGGCTCTTGTTTTTCCAATGTGGCCAGTACTTCCTCTCTATTCCCTTTAAGAGGATTAACACGGATATCCAATGGTGCTTTAGCATTTAAGGCATTCATTAAAGCAGAAGCATTTTCCTGTTTAGATAACTCCGTAAACAACCACTCTGGAACGCTAAAACGAATAGCTGGATTTAAAGTGTCATTATCAATTTTTAACACTCGCTCTAACCATTCTTTTTCATCTACCTCTATTACTGCAGATACAGTAGACTCTCCCAAAGTCGCAACCAATCCCAAAATTGCCAAACGACGGTTCGCTGCCCCCACACCACTTTCAGCATATTGGCGATAACGACGCAGATGGCGTAACACGTCAAACACAGCTTCTGCTACCTCACCTCGGTCACGCCCTCCTAATTGACGATGCTCTCTAAACCACTTGGACAATACCGCATCAGCAGGGTAGTTAAATTTTAAAACTTGGCCAAGGACATCGGTAATTTGTAGCAGACGCAATGCAATAGGGGATAATTTTTCTCCCTCAGATTTACGTCCATCGAGCTTACGGTGTGTACGTTGAGTATTTTTGGATTGTTTGTTCATTATCTGATTAATTTATAGCAAAAGGGTTATTGTATCTTATGGTTGTCTCGCTTTAAGTTTAAAAACTCTAACCTTTTCAAAATGACAGCATTAAAAAATAGGCATTGGTCCTTTACTAAAACTTAATACATTTTTTGTTCATAATTCCGCATGGACAAAGCGAGTCTTAACAGCTTCTTTATAAACAACTGTTTTCCCCTCTACAGAGAGTAAATCACGAGTCAAATAATCTATTACTGCAGGATATACTTGATGCTCCATACTCAAGACCCGTGCAGCAAGCATATCTGCGTCATCTCCGTCTAGCACAGGAACAATCGCTTGTGCAATAATAGGACCCTCATCAAGCACTGGTGTCACAAAATGCACAGTACAACCATGTACTTTTACCCCTTCTGCCAATGCGCGTTCATGTGTATCCAATCCAGTAAAGCTAGGTAACAAAGAAGGATGGATATTCACCAGCTTTCCAGCAAAAGGATCAATAAAAACATTAGTCAGAATCCGCATAAACCCAGCCAAAATCACATAATCAGGTTGATAGCTTTGGACTAAATCACGCAAAGCCTCATCATATGCCTCACGAGAGGCAAAAGATTTATGCAATAATTCTGAGGTTGCAATCCCCTGTTCTGCAGCCCAAACCAAACCAGCACTGTTGGATTTATGCGAAATCACCGCTGCAATCTCCATATCATCACGGCTTTTTGCCATTTTTACGATGGATTGCATATTAGAACCGCGTCCAGAGATTAAAATAACAAATCTTTTGGGTGTATTTTTGTTAGACACAAGTTTTCTCCTACAATTTCATTAGTAGAAATTGTAAACTGTTCGTTGTGAAAAATTCTATTAAACTTTATCGTAATCAAAAAGCAGTTCCAACAACTGCTTTAACTATTGGCAATTTTGATGGTGTCCATATTGGGCATCAGCGTTTGCTTGAACATCTCGTCAAGCAGGCGCAGTTGCGTCAGTTGCAACCCACTGTACTTACCTTTTCTCCTCATCCAAGAGAGTTTTTTGGACTACGAGAGCAACGCCCAGAGCTTATTCCTACACGTATTTCTACTTTACGCGACAAGGTGGCAGCCCTTTCTTGTTGTGGCATTCAAGCCATTCACTTACAAACCTTTAATCAAGCGATGGCACAGATGTCTGCAGAAGACTTTATTCAACATTTTCTGCTAGAGCAACTGAATATGCGTTATCTATACGTAGGAGAAGATTTTCGCTTTGGGCACCGTCGTAGCGGAGATATTCAACTGCTGCAAGAAGCAGCAAACCGTTATGGCTTTGTAGTGGAAACTATGGAGGATGTGCTAGATAATCAACAAGTTCGTTATTCCAGCACAGAACTACGCAATGCGCTAGCCTTTGGGCAAATCGAAAAGGCCAATGCTTTTTTAGGTCGTCAGTACACGATTAGTGGACATGTGATTCATGGTAAAAAGCTCGGACGTACCATCGGTATTCCTACCTTAAATATCCCTGTTATGCCTCGCTGTGCCTTGCGTTCTGGCGTTTATATCGTCACTGTGCATGGACTTACAGAGCAACCTCTGCCAGCAATCGCCAGCTTGGGCGTCCGCCCTACTGTCGAAGCACATGGAGAAGTATTGCTGGAAGTGCATATTCTGCATCATTCTGTCTCCGCTTACGGTAAAATGGTAAGCATTGCATTTCATCAATATGTAAGAGACGAGGAAAAATTTTCTGATTTACAAGTGTTAAAAGCGGCTATTCAAGAAGATATCCGCATCACTCAACATTATTTTGACATCCATGGACTATAAAGATACTTTAAATTTACCCGTAACCGACTTCCCTATGCGCGGTAATTTATCCAAACGCGAACCAGAGTGGGTCGCTCAATGGGAAGAAAATAAAATCTATCAAGCTATTCGTGAAGCAAGCAAAGGGCGTCCTAAGTTTGTTCTTCATGACGGCCCTCCTTATGCCAATGGAGACATCCACCTTGGACATGCCGTTAACAAAATTCTCAAAGACATTATTGTTAAAAGCCGTAATATGGCTGGCTTTGACGCACCTTATGTACCAGGTTGGGATTGCCATGGGATGCCTATTGAAATTCAAATTGAAAAGCAGTTTGGCAAAAATCTTCCTGTTGAAGAAGTCCAATCCAAGGCTCGTGCCTATGCACGCGAACAAATAGATCGCCAACGCCAAGGGTTTAAACGCCTCGGTGTATTGGGTGATTGGGACAATCCTTATCTCACCATGAACTTTGCCAATGAGGCTAATGAAATTCGTGCCTTGGCTGGTCTATTGGAAAAAGGCTATGTCTTCCGTGGTTTAAAACCTGTAAACTGGTGCTTTGACTGTCAATCTGCATTAGCTGAAGCGGAAGTCGAATACCAAGACCGTAAAGACCCAGCGATTGACGTGGCATTCCCTTTTGCTGAACATGATAAACTCGCCAAAGCATTTGGTCTTGACCAGGTAGCTGATGGTGCTGTTGTCATCTGGACAACAACCCCATGGACTATTCCATCTAACCAAGCACTCAATGTACATCCAGACTTAGAGTATGTTTTAGTTGAGTTGTCAGAAGCCCTACCAACAGGCAAACTATTATTGCTTGCCAAAGACCGCTACGAAGCCTGCCTAGATCAATGGAAATTAGAGGGCAAGGTTATCGCCACTACAGATGGCCGCTCTTTAGATCATATTGCTTTCCATCATCCTTTAGCTAAAGTTCATGAGGGTTTTAACCGTCTATCCCCTATCTATTTGGCTGAATATGTTGCAGTAGATACAGGTACTGGTATCGTACACTCTGCTCCTGCCTATGGTGTGGATGACTTTATTTCCTGCAAGAACAATGGGGTCACCGATGACAAAATCATCAATCCAGTTATGGGTAATGGTCAATATGCAAGTACCTTACCTCTCTTTGGTGGTATGACTATTTGGGATGCCAATCCCAAAATTGTTGAAACATTACAATCAGCAGGTACCTTGCTACAAGTAAAATCACTATCTCACAGCTATATGCACTGCTGGCGTCATAAGACTCCAGTCATCTACCGTGCGACAAGCCAATGGTTTGCAGGCATGGATATTGCACCTAGTGATGGTTCTGCTACTTTACGTGAAAAAGCACTCGCAGGTGTAGATGCTACCAACTTCTACCCTGCTTGGGGGCGTGCCCGCTTGCATGCCATGATTGCCAATCGCCCTGACTGGACACTGTCTCGCCAACGTCAATGGGGTGTGCCTATGGCATTCTTTGTACACAAAGAAACAGGCGAATTACACCCACGCACTGTTGAGTTACTAGAGCTGGTAGCTCAACGTGTTGAAAAAGAAGGCATTGAGGCATGGCAAAAAATTCAACCTAGTGATTTCTTGCCTGCTGGGGAAGCAGAACAATACGAAAAGAATAAAGATACCCTTGATGTATGGTTTGACTCTGGTACCACTCACTATACCGTGCTTGGTGGCAAAGATCATACTTGCTTAGGCTCCCACGAAGAAACTCTCAAATGGCCTGCCGATCTCTATCTTGAAGGATCTGACCAACACCGTGGTTGGTTCCACTCGTCCTTATTGACTTCTTCTATGTTGTTTGGTCGACCTCCCTATAATGCCTTGCTCACACATGGCTTTACTGTGGATGGAGAGGGTCGTAAGATGAGTAAATCACTTGGTAATGTGATTTCTCCTCAAAAAATTTCTGACACACTAGGGGCCGAAATTCTACGCCTATGGATTGCTTCTACAGACTATTCAGGTGAGCTATCTATTTCTGACCAAATTCTTAAACGTGTAGTAGAAAGTTATCGCCGTATCCGTAATACCTTGTGCTTCCTGCTTGGTAATCTTAATGACTTTGATGCAGCCAAAGATATGGTTGCCCCTAGTGAAATGCTAGAGATTGACCAATATGCTCTTGTAATGACCAAAGCTATGCAAGCACAGGTGTTGGCTAACTATGAAAAATATGAGTTTCATCCAGCGGTAGCTCGTTTACAAATCTTCTGCTCTGAAGACTTAGGTGCATTCTACCTTGATATTCTTAAAGATCGTCTTTATACCACCTTTAAGACTAGTCTTGCTCGTCGTTCTGCACAAACAGCTTTGTATTACATCACAATGACGATGATTAAACTCATGGCACCGATTTTGTCATTCACTGCAGAAGAAGCCTGGACTGAGATGCGTAAAACTTTCCTCAAAAATACCCCACTTGCTAACGGTATTACAGTGTTTACGGAAGTATATGAGGAATTACCTTCTATTACCAATGCTGATGCATTATCGGTCAAATGGCAACGTATTCTCGCTATTCGAGCCTTGCTCAACAAAGAGCTGGAAAACAAACGTAGCGAGGGCTTAATTGGCTCTTCTCTACAAGCAGAAGCGGTTGTTAGTGTCAATGCTGAAGACTATGCAATACTCAATAGTCTAGGAGCTGATTTACGGTTTGCCTTTATGGTATCTAAAGTAACTCTTGTTCAAGCAGATGGCGAACCTCAATTTACAATTACCCCATCAGCACAACCTAAATGTGAACGCTGCTGGCATTATATTGAAGATGTTGGTTCTGACCCTGAACATCCAACCATTTGTAAGCGTTGTAGTACTAACCTGTTTGGACAAGGTGAATTACGCCACTACGCCTAATAGGGTAATGTAGGAAAACTTCTAATGGAAAATCTCAATAATTTATCTGTTAGAAGGACTCCACACTAGCTAGGTGGTACAGCCATTTAGCTAGTATTCACTACCAAAATAAAGTTATTTCGCCCCAAGGCAAACGCATTTTTGTGATTGTATTGGGGCGTTATAATGAATCCAGCATAAGCAAGCACCATATACTTTATGATGCAAATAAAGCATATAATAAATGGACTCAACAAAGGATACCCATGACCTATAACAAACCCAAACCTATTCCTTTTTGGTTATTACTAGCACTTATTCTTATTGTCTTAGACCAAGCAAGTAAATGGTATTTTGAGCTTCATTTTGCTTTTGGTGAGCGTGTTAATCTACTACCTTTTTTTGATTTTATTCTCGTCTACAACACAGGGGCAGCTTTTAGTTTTGGAGCTGGAGCTGGTGGGTGGCAGCGCTGGGCATTTATTGGATTAGGACTAGCTGCATGTGCTTTTATTCTCTACTTATTGAATAAAAACCGTGGTAAGCCACTTTTTTGTACTGCGATTACACTGATTTTTGCTGGAGCTTTAGGCAATGTTATTGACCGTGTTGTATTAGGACATGTCATTGATTTTTTACTCTTTTATTGGGATGATTGGGGATTTTATTTTCCTGCATTTAATCTAGCGGATTGTTTTATTACGGTAGGGACAACCTTGATTATAGTAGAAGAGATTTTTTTCTCTAGGAAAAAGACAGAGGAACACCTACCCTCCTAATCTGTTGAATAAAGAAATTTCTTTAAAAGTCCCCTACTGCCCTCTAATTTACTAGACCAAAAGTAGTACAGTTTAAAATATCCTTATTATTACCTAAAGGACGATTATGAAAGGTAAACACATCATTCTTGGACTGACAGGTGGCATTGCCTGCTACAAAAGTGCAGAACTATGTCGTCGCTTGATGGAGCAAGGAGCCAAGGTCACTGTTGTTATGACTGAAGGGGCAACACATTTTATCACCCCCACCACCATGCAAGCCTTAAGTGGCCAACCTGTGTTTACCTTGACACAAGATGCTCGCATGGCAGACAGCATGGCACATATTCATCTTAGTCGCCAGGCAGACTTAATTCTCATTGCTCCTTGTAGTGCTGACTTTATGGCAAAACTTAGCCATGGTATGGCAGATGACTTGCTATCGACATTGTGTCTTGCTCGTGGTAACTGCCCTCTTGCCATTGCTCCTGCCATGAATCGTGAAATGTGGGCAAATCCAGCTACACAACGAAATGTACAGACTTTACTACAAGACGGCGTATATCTATGGGGACCAGCCTATGGAGAGCAAGCCTGCGGAGAAGTGGGTGCAGGGCGTATGCTAGAACCTCACCAATTGGTAGCTCAAACACATGCTTTTTTTACCCCTAAATATCTGCAAGGCAAACGAGTACTTATCACTGCAGGACCTACAGAAGAGCCTATTGATCCTGTCCGTGTCATTACCAACAAGTCTTCTGGAAAAATGGGATATGCTATTGCTCAAGCAGCATTTAATGCTGGAGCAAAAGTATATCTAGTGAGTGGTCCAACCGCTTTGGCAACCCCTTATGGGGTACAGACAGAATATGTCCGTACAGCTCGTGAGATGTATCAAGTGGTGATGGACAAAGCCTCTCAAGCAGACATTTTTATCAGTGTGGCCGCTGTTGCAGACTGGTATGTGAGTAATTACAGCGAACAAAAACAAAAGAAGCAAGATAAAGCTGGATTGTCGCTGGAGTTTGCCCCAAACCCAGATATTTTGGCAGAAGTCGCTGCTCTACCCAATGGACCTTGGTGTGTAGGTTTCGCTGCTGAAACTGAAAATCTCAGTGAATATGCACAAGCCAAACGCTTGCGTAAGGGTATTCCTCTCTTAATTGGCAACTTAGCACAGCATGTTATGCATGCTGATGATACAACAATGGTATTGTTTGATGAACAAGGAGAGCACCCTCTTCCTAGCATGGATAAAACCACTGCTGCACAAGTGATTATCCGAGCAATTAGCGAACGCTATCCACACTAACAGTTTCATTAAGGTTGTGTTAAGAAAATCAATGCTACAATGCATTATTTGGTATGGTGCCATTTACAGCAAATAATAAGATATTCTCTGTAAGTTACCACCATCCCCTCCAAAATATCGTAATCTATTTCACAAGAAGAAAACTCTATGCAGCATTATATTGATTTAATCAATCAATTCATCGCCGAACACCAATCTTGGTCAGCCCTCATCATTGGTTTACTTTGCTTTGGTGAATCATTACTTGTCATTGGCATTATGATTCCTGCTACAGCCATCCTCATTTTTACAGGAGCATTAGTGGGTACAGGTACATTGCACTGGGCTCCCGTACTTGTTGGAGGCATTATTGGTGCTATTATTGGAGACTCAGTCTCTTATGCCATTGGCCGTTGGTTAGGCTGGGATATTACTAAAAAACCACTCTTGCAACGCCACATTGGCGTGTTTATTGCTACCCGTAAATTCTTTGATAAACACGGCACATTATCAGTTTTCTTGGGACGTTTTATGGGGCCTATCCGCTCCACTATTCCTACAGTTGCTGGCATTATGGAGTTACCTAGGGCTAAATTCCAATTTGCGAATATTGCTTCAGCCATTCTTTGGGTACCCATCATGTTATCTCCGGGATATTTTTCTGCCAAAGGCACTCAAATGATTGCTGATAAATCAGGGCTGGGCATTGAGGGTATTCTCACCATTTTATCTGTGGTCTTGGGGGTTGGGATGGTAGCTTATTTTCTCATCCCTCGCAAACACAAAAACAATACTCACCCGCAAGAAAATGACTCTAAGGATAATTCAACCAAATGAAAATCATAAGCAGTTTACTTGGGTAAGTGGTTTTTATATTTTTAAAACAAACAAAAGTCCTATTTACTCGTATATGTAGGTATTTATTTTTTTCTTTTTTAGAAATACAACACGCTACTACGGAAATATCATGAAAGTCGATTTAAAAATTTTAGATGAACGCATGAAAGAACAACTTCCCGCCTATGCCACTGCTGGGTCTGCGGGATTAGACCTGCGTGCATGCTTAGATGAAGCCATTATTATAGAACCTCAGCAAACTGTTCTTGTCCCTACTGGTTTGGCTATCCATCTAGCAGACCCAGGTTATGCAGCAGTTATTCTCCCTCGCTCTGGATTGGGACATAAACATGGTATCGTATTAGGTAATCTAGTCGGACTTATTGACTCTGATTATCAAGGCCAACTAATGGTTTCTGTATGGAATCGTAGCCAAACAGCTTTTAAACTTGAGCCTATGGAACGCATGGCTCAACTAGTTATCGTCCCTGTGCAACAAGTCGAATTTAATATTGTGGATGATTTTGAAAGCAGTGATCGGGGTGCTGGTGGCTTTGGTAGCACTGGGCGTGGTTAAGGTTTTCAACTTTCTAGGATATACATTATGACATTGACGAAGAAACTGATTCTTTCTCTTATAGTGGGTCTCTCATCAACTTTCAGTACTCACACTGCATTTGCACAAGATAGTTTTCCGCAAAATAATATTCGTTTTATTGTTCCCTATGCTCCCGGTGGTCCATTAGATACAGTAGCCCGACTTCTTGGTGAAAAAGTCCAAAAAGCCTCAGGACAAACAGTGATTGTAGAAAACAAAGCTGGAGCAGGTGGCAATATCGGTATTAGTACTATGCTCAAAGAAAAAGCCGATGGTTATACTTTAGCCATGGGAGCTGTAGCCACTATGGCGATTAACCCTTGGATTTACAGCAAGATTCCTTTTGATGCAAGTAAAGATTTTGCCCCAGTATTGCTTGTTGCGGATGTTCCTAATGTACTTATTCTTAATAAAGAATTCGCCCAAGCTGAAAAAATAGATTCTGTGCAAAAGCTAATTGACTATATCAAAGCGAATCCTGGCAAGTTGAATTATGCTTCTGGTGGTACTGGTAGTGCTGGACATCTTGCTGGTGAACTACTTAAAGCAAAATTGGATTTAGATATTGTACACGCCCCTTTCCAAGGTGCAAACCCAGCCAAGCTATCTCTTTTAGCCAATCAAACTCAGCTTATGTTTGATAACCTAGCTTCTGCCAAAACGCTTATTGATGATGGTAAAGTCGTAGCCCTAGCCGTTAGTACACATGAACGCTCTCCTTTCTTGCCCAAGTTACCTACACTAGAAGAGCAAGGGGTAAAGGATTTTGATATTGGTACTTGGTTTGGTATTGTGGCTCCAGCAGGTACACCAGAAGCTGTGATTAATAAGCTTAATCAGCTTTATGCCACCGCTATGAATGATCCTGCAGTTCAAAAACAGCTAGAAACCATGGGTTCTGCACTTAAAGCAGGCACTGCAGCGGATTTTGCTGAGTTTGCCAAGAAGGAACTGGCAAAATACAAAGAGGTTGTCAAAACTGCTAATGCTAAGATTGATTAAGGAAATCTTATCAATTAAAGTGTTTCACTACAGCTAGCACAATATTGAGTTTATGTGCTACAGGTTGTTAAATGGATTCTCATCTGTTGAAACAACCCGTGACAGCGAAAGGGCTGGGACAGTTATCTGCCCCAGCCCTTTAAAAATCAGCTTTGTCTTTTGTTCAAAGACAACCAAGCCTCTTATTAAGGATATAAACCGCGTAAGTCACGTGCTTGCAAGATGCGTGAGCACGCCACGATATATGCGGCTGTACGCAAGCTAACCCCATGTTGCTGAGCCACCTCAGAAATCGAACGATAGGCTTGGC
The DNA here is from genome assembly GCF_013133775.1 of Pelistega europaea. Classification (GTDB taxonomy): domain Bacteria; phylum Pseudomonadota; class Gammaproteobacteria; order Burkholderiales; family Burkholderiaceae_B; genus Taylorella; species Taylorella europaea. Next base: position 303,597 of record NZ_JABGBO010000002.1, read on the forward strand.
GCATAATACGCTCTAAGCGTTGGTTAATCTCATCTTCTGTCCAGAAGAAGCTAGAAAAGTCTTGTACCCATTCAAAGTACGACACTGTTACACCACCAGCATTAGCAATAACATCAGGTACTAGGTAAACACCTTTTTGACTTAATACATCGTCCGCCTGTGGTGTAGTAGGACCATTAGCCCCTTCTACAATGATTTTTGCCTTAATTAAATCGACATTTTCTAGTGTAATTTGTTGCTCTAGTGCAGCAGGAATAAGAATATCCACCTCTGCCCCCCAGAATTTATCGGCTTCAATGGCCTCTGCCTCTGGGAATCCTTTGACTCCTTTATGTTCAGCCACATAGTCTGTCAATGCAGGGATATTTAAACCATTGGCATTAAATATAATGCCAGTATGATCTGCCACAGCCACAACCAATGCACCTGCTTCAGCAAATAAGCGAGCGGCTGTACCTCCTACATTACCAAAACCTTGCACGGCTACTCTGGCACCAGGAATGGATAAACCCTTGTCACGAGCAGCTTCGCAGGCCACTACAAAGACACCGCGACCTGTCGCCTCAACACGACCTAGACTACCACCCAAAGCAATAGGCTTACCTGTCACTACACCGGTAGCTGTCGTACCAATATTTTGTGAATAAGTATCCATCATCCAAGCCATCACCTGTGGATTGGTGTTTACATCTGGTGCAGGAATGTCTTTTTGAGGACCGATAATCAAGCCAATCTCACTAGTGTAGCGGCGAGTGACTTTTTCTAGCTCTTTGCGAGAATATTTGCTAACATCGATGCGGATACCCCCTTTGGCACCACCATAAGGTAGGTTAATAGCTGCATTTTTAATCGACATCCAACCAGCCAATGCCATAACCTCAGATAAGCATACATCCTGGTGGAAGCGCACCCCACCTTTACCTGGACCTAGGGATAGGTTATGTTGAACACGATACCCTTCAAAATGTGCAATCGTACCGTTATCTAATTCAATAGGAATATCTACAATCAATGCACGTTTGGGACGTTTTAAAGTTTCAATCCAGCGACTAAGGCTACCCAAATATGGGGCTACGCGGTCAATCTGTTGTAAGAAAATTCCCCATGGTCCTGGATTATCTGGTTGAATCCATGATGGGAAGTCGTGCTTTTGTAAAGACATGCTTTACTCCTCCTAAGAAGTGTCAGTAAAAATCTGACCGTATAATAAAACGACTTGGTGAGCTATAGCACAGCAAGTCGTCCAATAAGATAAGCAAAATACTTGAACAAATCACTCGACCATTAATTTAACAGAAAATGTGGATGATTGAAAGTGATGAAATTCATCGAAATGCTTGCCACCAATCATTAAACATGCTCTGTTACTTATCACCAGCATATTGGAATTGACCATCTTTAATAATACCTAGTACGGCTGCTCGGTGGTCAAAGCCTTGGTGATTATCTGGCGTGATGTTAAATACACCATTAGGCACCACTAACTCTTTAGTATTTTCTAGAGCATCACGCAATGCTCGACGAAACTCCACTGTACCGGGTTTAGCACCGGTCTTAAGTGCATGTGTTACTGCTTGGTCAGCCAACATCCATGCACCATAAGCATCCCCAGCAAACTGAGTCGCTGTATTTGCCCCATGCTTGGCCTCGTATTTCTGTGTAAAGTCTAAAGCTACTTTCTTGACAGGATTGCTATCAGGTAAACCTCGTGCTACCACACCAGGGCCTGTAGGGAATAAGGTTCCTTCCATCGCTTTGCCACCGATTTGTAAGACCTCTAATGTCCCAATGCCATGTGTTTGATAAATCGGTCCTGCATAACCTCGCTCCCGCAAAGTTCGCTCTGGTAACACAGCAGGTGTACCAGCCCCTGCGATTAAAATAGCATCCGGCTTGGCAGACAGCAATTTAAGTACCTGCCCAGCTACTGAGGTATCTGTTCGATTAAAAGACTCTCGTGCTACCACTTTAATTTTAGCGTTGGCAGCCTTGTTAAATTCAGACCACCAAACATCTCCGTAAGAGTCAGCAAAGCCAATAAAGGCAACCTTCTTGTAACCTTTATTGAGCATATCATTCACAATCACATTTGCCATTAATACATCATTCTGAGGCATTTTGAAGGCCCATCGACGACCTGGATCCTTGGCAGGAGGCGTACCGTCTGGATTTTGTACAATAACCCCACCAGCTGCCAGGGCAATCATTGGTGTTTCACTCTCTCTTAATACATCTAGCATTGCTAAGGCAGCTGCTGTAAGATTAGGTCCTACGATTAAATCCACCTTATCTTCTGAAGTAAATTTACGGGTATTTTTAACTGCATTACTCACGTCAGAACCATCATCCAGCACGACATAACGTACTTTTTCACCGCCCATTGTCTGAGGCCATAAATCAATGGCATTTTGAGATTGAATACCAATTGCAGCGGCAGGGCCTGTGGATGATAAATCAACTCCTACAACCATATCAGCATTTGCCAAGGCTGGCGTAAACAATGTAGTCAATAAAGCGGCATATAATTTTTTCATGATAGTAATAATCCAAAAATGAAAATAAGCTGACAGTTTCCTCTGCCAGCCTGTCTAATTACAGCATGATACTAACAAGGTAAGACAAGAAAAACAAGGATATTCCTTATTACGTCTCAAATTTCCACAAATATCAAGCCTCTTCTACTGTTTTCTTGGCGTTTTTACGCGGACGCTTCACCTTCTTATCTCGATCAAAATTTAACTGTACCTCATGTTTGGCATCAATATCTACGTCCACACTACCACCATCTATCAGACGACCAAACAACAATTCTTCTGCTAATGCCTTACGGATGAGGTCTTGGATAAGACGCTGCATTGGACGAGCCCCCATCAGTGGATCAAACCCTTTATCTGCAAGATACTCACGCAGCTTATCAGAGAAAGTAACCTCCACTTGTTTGGCTTGTAACTGTTGCTCCAATTCGAGTAAGAACTTGTCTACTACACGTAGAATTACTTCTTTAGTCAAAGGTGCAAATGGAATAATAGCATCCAAACGATTACGAAATTCTGGTGTAAAGGTGCGTTTAATTTCCACCATCTCATCACCTGCTTGTCGGACATTATGAAATCCAATAGCTTTGGTATTTAATAACTGTGCTCCGGCATTCGTCGTCATGATGATTACAATATTACGAAAATCAGCTTTACGCCCGTTATTATCCGTCAAAGTACCATGATCCATCACTTGAAGCAGGATATTAAAAATATCTGGATGTGCTTTTTCTATTTCATCAAGTAATAGCACAGCATGCGGATTTTTACTTACTGCTTCGGTCAATAACCCACCTTGCTCAAATCCCACATAGCCAGGAGGAGCTCCGATTAACCTAGCTACCGCATGACGCTCCATATACTCTGACATATCAAAACGTAGCAACTCCACCCCAAGAATCTGCGCAAGCTGCTTGGCTACTTCAGTTTTACCAACACCTGTTGGACCCGAGAATAAGAATGAACCAATGGGTTTATCCGTCTTACCCAAACCAGAACGAGACATCTTAATCACCGCAGTCAGCGCCTCAATAGCCGCATTTTGCCCAAATACTAAGGTTTTTAAATCACGCTCTAGCGTAGAGAGTTTATTCACATCATCAACAGACACAGTTTGGGCAGGGATACGAGCCATCTTGCTAATAACAGTTTCGATTTCTGCTTTCCCTATTTGCTCTACTCTTTGCTCTACAGGAAGAATACGCTGGGCAGCCCCTGCCTCATCAATCACATCAATAGCCTTATCCGGCAAATGTCGGTCATTAATATAGCGTGCAGACAACTCAGCCGCAGCCACCAAAGCCTCTTCTGAATACTGAATATCATGAAATTTTTCAAAGCGAGGTTGTAATCCCTTGAGAATCGCAATAGTATCCGCTATGCTAGGCTCAGCAATTTCTACTTTTTGGAAACGACGCGATAAAGCATGGTCTTTTTCAAAAACCCCACGATACTCTTGATAAGTCGTCGCTCCCATGCAGCGTAAACGACCAGAAGAAAGGGCCGGTTTCAACAAATTAGAGGCATCCATAGAATTGCCCGAGGTTGAGCCTGCTCCAATAATCGTATGAATTTCATCTACGAATAAAATTGCATGAGGTAAGTCTTCTAGCTCTTTAAGAAGTTTTTTCAACCGTTGTTCAAAATCTCCGCGAAACTTGGTCCCTGCTAACAGCACTCCAATATCTAAACCATAAACTACAGCCTCAGATAACACGTCTGGAACTTCCTGATGCACAATTTTCAAGGCTAGACCTTCAGCAATAGCTGTTTTGCCTACTCCCGCCTCACCTACAAGTAGAGGGTTATTCTTGCGTCGACGACAAAGTACCTGAATGACACGTTCTAGCTCACTATCTCGCCCAATCAATGGGTCAATCTTACCTTCTGCTGCCAACTGGTTATAGTTCAGCGTATACAATTCTAGGGCTGAACGTTTGTCTTCTGAAGTTGGCGATACCCCTGCTGTTTTCTCTGTAGGGCGAGACTCCACTGCACCATGAGAGATGAATTGAGTGACTTTAAGCCGTGTAATACCTTGCTCTTCCAAAAAGAAAACTGCATGCGAATCTCTTTCTGAAAAAATGGATACCAATATATCAGCACCCTCTACTCCTTTGGTGCGTTGCGATTTATCCGACATACTTAAGACAGCACGTTGGATAACTCGTTGAAAACCCAAAGTTGGCTGTGTCTCAAAATCGTAATCCTCGCTATTACCCTCTTCTTCTGAGCTGCCCTTGGTGTCATGTCCAACATTTTTGTCTATAGAGGACTGTGGTGTACGCTGTGAGCTTGATGAATTTTTAATTGAGGTTTCTGACGGATTATCCATAGACCGACGATTCCCTAATGGTAACCGTGGCGTATTTTCATCAATAAACTCATCCAACTGCTTATGCAATAGAGCTAGATTAGCGTCACAGCCCTCTAAAACCTGTTTGGCAGAACGGTTGTCCAATAAAGCAAGCAATAAATGCTCCACTGTAAGAAACTCGTGTCGAGCTGCTTGTGCCATAATGAACGCTTTTTGAATAGTCAATTCTAGTTCTTCTGAAATCATATCTGCTCCATAGTACATAGCAAAGGATGCTGGTGTTCTCTTGCATAGTGGTTCACCTGAGATACCTTTGTTGCAGCAATATCTTGTGTATAAGTACCACAAACGCCTTTGCCTTTGTAATGAACCTCCAACATAATTTGTGTCGCTTGATCGAGATTTTTATTGAAAAACAACTGCAATACCCTCACCACAAAATCCATAGGAGTGTAGTCATCATTGAGTAATACCACACTATAACGAGATGGTGGTTGAAGACGTGTTGTTTGTCTGTTTTCTGTCAGTGTAGAGGTGCTCATAGTCCATTTCAATACGTATTGTTGTCCCTATTGTAGCGACTTTTCAACCCTTGGTGAAATATTAACCATACTTTTACATGTGTTATAACCCTTGTTTTAATACTACCCCGTGTAAAAACGCACTTAAATGAAACACACGCACTAGAAAATGTTGTTTTAAACACGCAAAGAAGCAAGTTTTCAGCAAAACATACTATTTTATACATTTATTAGTACTTTCATGGATTGACGAAAATTATATTTCATCTCATCATAACAAAGAATCGTTTCAAAAAAGGTAGGAATTATTATGTCTGAAAATACCACTGCAGAATCTGCACCGAAACAACTAGGTACGGTCAAATGGTTCAACGATGCCAAGGGCTTTGGCTTTATCACTCCTGATAATAGCACAGAAGACTTATTTGCTCATTTTTCTGCTATCCAAATGGACGGCTTTAAAACGCTCAAAGAAGGACAACGTGTTAGCTTTGAACTTGTGGATGGGCCCAAAGGCAAACTAGCCCTCAACATCACAAGAGTTTAGGGAAGGGGATTCTCTGCTTGTCTAATAAATTATTTCGTTTTAAGATGTTATTTTCTATTCATTGTCTGTCCCTCTTAAATAGAGTAAACATAGGATAACAGCGATTGAGAAACTCAATCACTTTAGCATCAAAATGATAAAACAAATAAGGATGGTTAAGCAGGTATTTTTGCAAAAAACACGCTCATTTGCCTTGGGCGTGTTTTTTACCGTGATGACCTCTACCAGCTGGGTCGCTACTACCGCATATGCTGATACAGTATCCAACTCATCATCAGTCAATCAGACTGCCATTAAAGCACTCTCCCCTCTTAATGCCACTACGGTTGCCGATTTGGCTATGACCGCCACTTTGCACATACACCAATCCACAATCAATGCAGAAATTGTAGATGATGATTTCTCTCGTGCTAGAGGGTTGATGTATCGCCGTGAGTTAGCTCCAAATGCAGGAATGCTTTTTGTCTTTCCTGACTCCCAAAGACGCTGTTTTTGGATGCATAATACTTTTATTCCCCTCTCTATTGCTTACATTAATCATCAAGGTACTATTGTTGATATTTTTGATATGCAACCACTTGATGAAACTTCTATCTGTTCATCTCAAGATGCTATGTTTGCTCTTGAAGTAAATCAAGGTTGGTTTACCCAGCACCACATTGCTGTCGGTGAAAATATAAAACTAAATACCCCAACCCCTTAATCTCTTCTAGACTAAAGGTAGTACCATAGGTGAAAGATTAGCAGTACCAGACCAAAGACTGGTATTATCGCGACCCAAGGCAGACCCCTTTAATACGGGGATTAATAGTCCCTACAACATTGTCTAATCCAGTATAATAAGATATTATTCGACACTTATTAGTTGGAGATATTATGTCAATAAAATCCCTGTTTTGTTTATCTATCATAGCGACGACTCTCAGTGCTTGTGCCTCTAGCGAACCACCTAGCACTAGCTCTCCTGCTATGGTAACTACTTTGCACTCCTCCAGCACTAAGATACTCAAGCAATACCTAGGCTGCCTTGAATCACAGCTCAAACGCAGCTACCCCACGGCTAGCTTTACTCCCATAACAAGCAACCTCTACACCGGGAAGGTCCCCGGCACAGAGCTTGATGAGCCTCGTGCTACTTTTGAAATAGAGGCTGCTTTAGACAAAATACGCACCAGCGTTATACTACAACAACAAACTCCTGTAGATGATGCCTTGACCACTTTGTTTAAGGATTGTTTATAATTTTCACACCAGGTAGTCCACAGCTTTTAACCACGTCAACCAAAGCATCTATTGCTGGTTGACGTGTGAAACTACGACGCCAGACAAGTACTACTTCACGCGACGGAACTGGCTTAGACAAAGGAATATAACGCACAAAGCTATTGTCATCTGTTTGCAAATCTTCAGGGACGGCACTTTGAGGTAATAGAGTAATCCCTAGACCTGCTGCCACCATATGGCGAATAGTTTCTAGAGAAGAGCCTTCAAAAGAGCGTTGCATCCCTTCTTCTGAAGAAGAAAATCGTGCCATCTCAGGACAGACTTCTAACACCTGATCTCGGAAACAATGCCCTTTACCCAATAGCAACATTGTCTCTTGCTTCAAATCTTCTGTATGAATACATTTTGCGTTGGCCCAACGATGATGCAATGGTACTGCAGCAATAAACTCCTCATGATAAAGAGGAATAATTTCTAAACCAGTCTCTGGGATAGGCAATGCCATAATAGCACAATCCAACTCACCCAATCGAAGTAATTCCAATAGATTTGCCGTAAAATTTTCTTGTAAAATCAAAGGCATTTGTGGGAATAGCTCCAACTGTTTGCGAACTAATTTAGGCAATAAATAAGGACCAATAGTGTGAATAACACCGACACGCAAAGCCCCTGCTAGAGGATCTTGCCCTTGTTTAGCAAGCTCTTTCAGATGAGCACTAGCTTCCAAAATTTTTTGCGCTTGCTCTACAATGCGGTGACCGATAGGGGTCACACTGATTTCTGTACCGCCACGCTCAAAAATGCTGACGCCTAGCTCTTCTTCGAGCTTTTTAATACCTACGGACAATGTAGGTTGACTTACAAAACAAGCCTCTGCTGCACGTCCAAAATGACGCTCTCGTGCTACGGCAATGACATATTTAAGTTCAACTAAGGTCATATTGACTTCCCTCACTGCTTAATCAAAGCAATATTTCTACCCATTTTTTGTTAATAATAATGAATCCCTATTAATGGAGAGTTCTTTGTCTTCACACTAATTTTAATCGTCTAATTTTCCCTATTTACAGACTATATTCACTCACTATGAACGCAAGTAATTCTCCCGTCCTTTCATCCAGCGTCTTACATGCTCATGAGCGGCTTGGGGATAGTCTCTTAACATAATTTCTGCTGCCTCTCGTGCATGCTCTAAAACAGTCTGGTCTAATGCAATATCGGCAAAACGCAACATCTGCTCTCCTGACTGACGCAAACCCAAAAATTCACCTGGACCACGCTGTTCTAAATCACGCTGGGCAATCACGAAACCATCATTAGTTTCATGCAAGGCTTTAAGACGTAGTTTGGCTGTTTGTGATAGAGGTTCTTGATAAAGTAAAAAACACACAGATGCCGTACTACCTCGCCCCACACGCCCTCTTAATTGGTGTAATTGAGCCAGTCCAAACCGTTCAGCATGTTCAATCACCATGATACTAGCATTAGGTACATCAACCCCTACTTCAATCACCGTCGTTGCCACCAAAATATCTAACTGATGAGAAGCAAATAATTGCATCACTTGGGCCTTTTCATCAGCATGCATACGCCCATGAAGTAAGCCTACACGACATTGTGGAAGGTATTGTTGGATATATTGGTGCGTATCAACAGCTGTTTGTAGCTGCAACGCCTCACTTTCTTCTACTAAAGGACAGACCCAATAGGCTTGCTTTCCTACCTCACACTCTAAAGCAAGGCGAGACAATAATTCATCTCTACGTTCTGTTTTCATCAATTTAGTCAATACTGCCTGACGACCAGGAGGTAATTCATCAATCACAGAGACATCTAAATCCGCTAAGTAACTCATCGCTAAAGTACGTGGTATGGGTGTTGCACTCATACTTAATTGATGAGGAATAATATCTTCCAGCTGATCCTCGCCTTTCTTGCTTAAACTTAACCGTTGCTCTACCCCAAACCGATGCTGCTCATCGACAATCATTAGCCCTAAATGGGCAAACTCTACCCCTTTTTGGATTAAGGCCTGGGTACCTACTACTAAATGTGCATGACCAGACTGAATTTTCTCCTGTGTCTCTCGCTTTTCTTTTACCTTAAGACTGCCTGATAACCAAGCCACTTCAATGCCCGTACCCGCAAACCATTTCTGCATTTTCAAATAGTGCTGCTCGGCTAGAATCTCTGTGGGTGCCATCACTGCCACCTGATAGCCATTTTGAAGCACCCATGTTGCCGCAAGTGCTGCAACAATGGTTTTACCACTCCCCACATCGCCTTGCAACAATCGATGCATGGGAAAGGGGCGCTGTAAATCTTGTTTTATTTCTATCAATACACGTTGTTGTGCTGTAGTCAAAGCAAATCCACACGCTTGACCGACCTGCTCGAATAAGGAGCAATCATCAGTTTTAATATGCGGTGCTCGTAGTTTTGCTCTTTCTTCTCTAGCAAGCTGCAAAGCAATCTGTTGGGCAAGTAATTCATCAAACTTCACCCTCTCCCATGCAGGGTGTGTTTTGTCCATCAAACTTTGCGTATCTTCTTCTGCACTGGGATTATGCAAGGTATGAATAGACTGGCTAAAGGAAGGTAAACCATATTTTTGTTGCAAAGCCTCTGGTACGCTATCAAAGAGTTTTACCCGAGTCAATGCAGACTGAATCGCCTTGCGTAACACAGGTTGAGTCAACCCTTCCGTTGAAGGATAAATAGGGGTCAAAGTGGTAGGTAAACTCGTCCCCGCTTTGCTTATCTTGGGATGAATAATCTCATAGCCCCACAGACTGCTCCCCCTTACTTCCCCTCGAATCCGAATCAACCCGGCTTTTTCTAACTGTGTTTTTTGAGAGCCATAAAAATGAATCCAGCGCAAAGCCAGCTTGCCCGTAGCATCCCGAAAAGTTGCCGTTAATTGGCGACGGTGAGCCATTTGAATAGCCACATTTTCTACCACACCCTCTAACTGCACTTGTTGTCCGGGATAGATACTATCAATGGTCTGTATCTGCGTCTCATCTTCGTAGCGAAGTGGCAGATGCAAGGCAAGATCAAAATCCGTCAATAACCCCAATGCTTGCATCTTCTGTTGCGAAGCGGTTAGTTTAGGGGAAGATAGACGAGAACTAGACATGGTATATGGGTAATACAAGAATACTGTCTATAACTAGACAATCTTATCAGCGTTATTGAATAAAGGGGATATAGTCCCTTTAAGGGAGCATCTTTTGATACTCAAACAATACCAAAAGATACCCAATAATGGTTTACTTTAAGCCACAATAACAGCTTCTACTTCAAACAAAGCTCCCTTAGGAAGACCACTCACTTCAACAGTTGAACGCGCTGGGAATGGCTCAGGAATAAGCTCTGCCATCACCGCATTAACGATGCCGAAATTTTTTAAATCAGTCACAAACAAAGTGAGTTTAATAATGCTTTCTAAAGAACCACCTGCGGCTTTAATCACTTCAGTAAGATTAGAGAAGGCTTGGCGTACTTGGTCTTCCACATTATCAGAAACAAGCTCCCCTGTACTTGGGTTTAAACCAATTTGTCCTGACAAAAATACCATTTTACCCGCTGGTGCAGCAACAGCTTGAGAATAAGGTCCAATAGCTGCAGGGGCTAAATCTGTGTGAATAACAGTCTTTTGACTCATAATAAACTCCTAAAAGAAACCACATTATTCTATCAAATTTAACTTTGTGATTTAAGTAAACTATGGTTTTCCTATTGAATACCTTGACTAAAAATTCTTATTTATGAACTGACCCCATAAACTTGGACAGTTTAATTAAGAAGTAGTATTAGAGGACTGTAATCTGTATTGAACAGGAGGCAGTCCTCTTAGTTTAGTATGAATACGTTCATGATTATAGTA
>NZ_JABGBO010000020.1 GCF_013133775.1 Pelistega europaea
ATGATTTGACTTTCGCTAGTGCGTTTGCTCATGGTAAAACTCCTTTGAAATAAGTTTACGGTAAAGTTCAAAAAAGTTCTACTTTCTTGTTGTCTTAATTTAGGGGATGGCTACACAATCTATATATGATGGTTCGGTTGGTGATTTGAGTCAATATGGCTTAGTCAAAATAATCAAGAAACAAAACCGAAGAAATCCAAAGGCTATAATTGAATTGGCTAATAAATTTAGGAATGATATTCAACAGATGCCGTCAGAAGATGTAAATGCCCCTAATATGGAGAGTGGAGTTATTAGGGAGGGGACTATTAAGTTTTTATATGGCAAAGAATTGCATAGTTTCACTGACATAAGAAGAAAGAGCCTATTTAAGGCTTGGGATTTCTCTGATGGTACACAAACAAAAGAGTTACGGCTGACACACAAATATAATGCTGAGATGTCAGAATTTGAGGACTTATATGATTTATATCATGATGACCTGATTGTTAAACTTATAAAAAAAATAAATGATAAAGTAGACAGCGAGAATTTAGATAAAGATGAGACTCTAGGTAATTTGGTAGCTAGGATAGAACCAACATTTAAAAAGCAAAAATTGCTAGATTTAGTAGATGATAGTAGGGTTCATAAGTTATTGTACAATGACTTGAAAGATATGCCATGGGAGGAAGTTTTTAAGAAATGTAGAATCGCTGAACAATCTCTTATGTCGTATAAATTAAATGGGCTAAGTAGGAAATATGAGGCCAATTCTTCCCGAGATAGGATTTTACGAAGATTAGATATACTGGCGGAACTTATTGAACTTTATGAGTCTAACAAGGTTAATGATTTTTTAAGAATAACAAAATTTTCTATTGATAGTACGAATGACAAAATTCATCTTAAAGAAACAATGGATTATCTTTTAAACGAAGAGGATAAAACAATAGGAGATGTTTTATTGTTTGCAGAGAAAAAGGGGTTGCTTAAGAACGATGAATTGTATAGTAGTTATATTCTAAATGGAGGGTATTATTTGTGGAAAAGAATACAGGAAATTCCATTCAAACAATATAGAAAAAGTATTGCTTACTTGAAAGAGTTTTCTCCGATCTGTACTCAACATAGTGTTAAAGGAAGTGAATATGATAACGTACTTCTCATATTAGAATCTAATTGGAATAAGTATGATTTTAATACATTATTTGGGCACGGCTCTTCTTCAACAAGTGTCCAACAGAGAACAAAGAATTTATTCTATGTGTGTATTACGAGAGCAAAAAAGAATTTAGTTATATATATGCCTACCGATGAGTTAGAAATAGTAAACAAAGCTAAGAATATTTTTGGTGAAGAAAATGTCATGCATATGTCATCAATTTAGTAGATGTGTCTTCTAAAAAGCTGATTATTGGCTGAGTGGAGTTTGTCAGGAATTTTGTATAAATGAATTTTAGAGATTGTTGGTCATACGGTTTTTAAACATAAAAACAAACTGATTTAATGCTGAACACAAAGCTCATCATCTGCGTTCACTTCTACTGGTTTACATAATCGCCATAGACGATTTTAAGTGCAATATTGCTTGGGAACTGTTATGTCGTTTAGTTGTATTAAGTTTGGTTTTTATTCTAAAATCAACAGCTAAAATCATATCCAGACAGTAGAATGCCGCATTGTGTAGCCATCCCCTAAATTAAGACAACAAGAAAGTAGAACTTTTTTGAACTTTACCGTAAACTTATTTCAAAGGAGTTTTACCATGAGCAAACGCACTAGCGAAAGTCAAATCAT
>NZ_JABGBO010000021.1 GCF_013133775.1 Pelistega europaea
CCTGTTTTCGTCATTGGGTCACCCTAAAAATATTTTTGGCAAATTGTCAGTAATTCCTGCTGTTGTTCGTCCATACCCAGCAGGATTTTCTGTTTCTGCTTAAGGTCTGGAAGGGTGATTTCAATCTGGTACATATTTTGAGTAACCTCGCCTGCCTGTTTCAACGAGAGCGAGGACTTTTCTTGTTTTAGCGCAGTTTCTAGCGTCTTGCTAATACTGTACGCTGTAAACACCAAGGCAATGTGCGCACGAATACGATGTTCTAGCCGATGATAAATCGGGCGTATCTTTAGGTCGGCTTTCGACATCCTAAAGGCTCGTTCAATATGCCATAGCTGCCCATAGTGTGCTAGTAGCTCTTCTGGTGTTAGGTTGGTGTTGGTGATATATCCTTTCAGTCCATCCCATTGCTTATCTTGCGTAAACTTCTCATAATCAATTTCTATGTGGACTTCCCCTTGCATCCGTAGGTACTTGTTATACCCTCGATTATTGAGATGTTCTTTGGTCAGATGACCTGAACGGATTCGCTTTTCCAAACGATCTAATCCCTTGCGTCGATTATCTGCGTCGCGATGTGCTCGATCTTGACTATAGTGCACGATTAACCGTTTATCATCCTTATCCAACTCAATCGCTTTACCATCTTCATAGGTATGCGCTAGGATAGCTCGCTTAATCACATTACTCTCCGATTTTAAGCGTGCACCTATAATGTACTGATAACCAGCTTGTTCAAGTAGCGTTAAATTACGCTCAGAGAGTAATCCACTATCCGCCACAACAATAGGTTTACCTAAGTCAAATTTCTCGCTCATCCGTTCAATAAAAGGCACCAGCGTATTGCCTTCATACGTTTTACCCTCGTAAATATCATAGGCGATGGGATAACCGTTAGCACCGACTAATAATCCTAAGTAAATTTGGGGATGGGTATGTTTCCCCACTTTAGAGAAGCCTGTGCGGCGTAAATCATCCTCATCTTCTGCTTCAAAGTGTAAAGTGGTCATATCGTAGAAGACCACGCTAATTTGTCCTCCCAACATCCGTTTAGTATGAGCAAAGGAAATCTGTTCCAGTTGCTCTTTGTATTTGTCTTCCAATTTATCTAAGAAGCGGTAGATGGCGCTGATTTCTAGTGTCACTCCTTGATAACGGCGAAGGTAGTGAATGGTTTTTAATTTGCTCAAAGGATAAGCCAACCGAGCTAATACCAGATGGCGGAACATATCGTCTTTGATTTGGTTAAAGCCTATCCAATCATAGATACGCCCGAAGATAAGTTCTGGACCAATCACTTGGATATTGCTGTTACTTAAACTGGTAAAGGCTTGCAGCGTGTGTTCATCACGCTCAGACATGAGTAAAGTAGGCTGCTGTTTGAGTTCATCTAAGTAATGTTGGGCTTGTAATTTTAGGGCTTCAATTTCTGGACGCGTGGTGGCGCAACCTAGCGATTTTATTAAAATATTACGTCCATTTTCTTTACTAAGTATTTGAATACTAACGCTTCCTGACTTATTTCTTTTCTCACGGATAAACATCTAAAATACCTCGGGTCACCCAAAACACCCCTTCATTTTAACTTAACTTATTGATTTTAAAAGAAGTGTCTCGGGTGACCCGAAAAAAGTGACGAAAACAGGA
>NZ_JABGBO010000022.1 GCF_013133775.1 Pelistega europaea
TGTACTGGTACGGAAAATTTGGACAGTAAGGAGTCCAAAATATGACGATATCCGTATCTATAAAAAAACAAGCTTGCGAAAGGCTTTTGCATTTTCACCCAAAGAAGACGATAGCGAAGGAGTTAGGGGTATCGCCAAGTGTTGTTAGAGATTGGAGTTTTTTTCTCAACCGAGGTGATTTTGCATGGATTAGCGAACGTTCGGTGACGAGCCGAAAATCCTTACATTATCAAGCGATGCAATATTGGATAGAGCATTATCCGATAGGTTACAGTGATGTGGCGAGATTATTTGGCATTCGTCCATCGGATTTATATACAAAACTCAAACGTTATATAGCGACTAGCCCCTCGCAGAGTCTACCTGCTAAAATACGCTTATGGGATTGCCTGAGATGGTACGGAACAGGAGATAACATGGTAGACCATAATCGTATTAGCAAGATGCTCAAAGAGCGTTTATCCAAAGCAAAGACCAAAGAGCAGATGGATAAAGAGGTTCATGATATTTTAGTGACCTATGAGAGTCTGTTTGAAGAGGTGCTGAAGGATTGTAAGGATGAGCTCAAAAAAAAAGAGTTGCAGCTATATCTCGAACAGCTCAGAGAGGTATTGCCATCGCTGTTGCATGTCAAATCTTAGGGGTGGCACGAAGTAGTTACTACGCGGCTCAGCGTCAGACTGAGAGCAAGAGAAGGGATGAGCAGAAGGCGCAATGGATAGAGCAGGTACAGAAGGCGTGTTTTTACACGATAGGACGTCGTCGGATGGGCGCCCTGTTAGAGCAGACCCAAGGGATTCGATTGGGTCAGGGGCAAATAGGGCGTTTGATGAAAGCCTTCCAGTTAAATGCCAAAATTCGGCAACAGCGTCGTACATATCAAAAGAGTCGAGGAATACAAACCGAGGGGTTGGCTCCAAATATCTTGAATAGGGATTTTAAGGCAAGCACTCCTAGGAGCAGATTTGTGACGGATGTAACCTATATTCCATACTATGAGGCGAATCAATGGCATTGGGGTTACTTGTCGCTAATCTTGGATTTATATGATCGCTCCATTGTGGCATGGTGCTATGGTAAGCAACAAAATCAACAACTGGCACTAAGAACAGTGAAGTTATTGGTATTCAAAGGGATAGCAAAGCAAGCTCTCTTACATAGTGACCATGGGTCCATCTACACGAGTGAAGCCTTCAGAGAAGAGCTAGCAAGACATGGTATTAGACAGAGTTTATCGCGTGTGGGTAATTGCCATGATAATGCGGTGATGGAGAATTTTAATGGGATTTTAAAGGTAGAGGGGTTGTATAATGAGCTCTTTGCAACACACACAACCCCAAGTTTTATTGAACAAAATCAGGCGATTGAGCGTTTTATTGAGTTCTATAACCATCGAAGACCAAGTTCTGTGTTAAAGAATTTGACTCCGATGGAATTTAATCAACAATATTATCAATCTAGTCAGGTCTATTGACCTTTTTGACTGTCCAAAAAAACCATACCAGTACA
>NZ_JABGBO010000023.1 GCF_013133775.1 Pelistega europaea
ATGAACTGACCCCCATAAGTTGGACACCAACTATGGGGGTTAAATATGAGCAAAAAATATAGTGTTCAACAGAAGATAGATGCCGTATTGCACTATCTAAATAGTCATGATGGTTATAAGCTAACAGCCAAAAAATTTGGAATAACTCATACCCTCATGAAACAATGGGTACGCCAATATCGTTTACATGGTGAAGAAGGATTCCTGAATCGTCGTCCTACTATCCACCGAACACTGGCGTTTAAACGAGAAGTGATTGAAACGATGCGTTCAGAGGGTTTAAGCCTTGTAGCAACAAGTATGCGTTATGGTGGTATTGCTCCCTCAACTATTCTAAAATGGAAACGAAAAGAAGAAAAAGGTCTATTGACTGGGTTAAATAAGGAGTCTTCCATGGCTAAGCAAGCATACCGTCCTGATTTAAGTAAACCTGATGAAGAAAAGACTCGTGAAGAGCTGATTCGGGAGTTACAGTATCGTCGAGCGGAGAATGCTTACTTAAAAAAGTTGGACGAGTTGTTGAGGAAAAAGGCACAAGCCCAACAACTCAAGAAAAAACGTCCATAATCAGAGAGTTACGTCAGCAATCCTTCCCGTTGTCTGACTTACTAGCCACGGCGGGTGTGGCTCGTAGTACGTATTATTATCATGCGAAGGCTGAACTGACAGAAACCTCTGAACCAGAGCCTCTGATACAAGAAATTACAGTTTTATTTGCACAGCATAAAGGGTGTTATGGCTATCGCCGGATTACTTTATTGTTGAGGCAAATGGGTAAGCTTGTTAATAAAAAACGCATCCAACGGTTAATGGCTAAACAAGGACTTCGTGCGGTTATCCGTCGTCGTCGACGCTACAGCTCTTATCAAGGGGAGCAAGGACGAATTGCTGCCAATATATTGGCACGTCAGTTTGAAAGTGTACAGCCAAATGAGAAATGGGTCACCGATGTGACTGAATTTAAAGTTGGAGAGGATAAGCTATATCTCTCACCACTTATGGATTTATACAACCGAGAGATTGTGTCTTACACACTGAAAAGACGTCCGACCTATGACTTAGTGGCAGAGATGATGAGTCAAGCCTTGGCTCAGTTACCTGAGAATGCCTCACCGTTGGTTCATTCAGATCAGGGATGGCATTATCAGCACCCTACTTACCAACATACGTTGGCACAGCGAGGTTTAACGCAGAGTATGTCGCGCAAAGGCAATTGCTTAGATAATTCCGTGATAGAAAACTTCTTCGGTACGCTAAAATGTGAAATGTTCTATACGGAGAAATTTGAATCAATAGAACAACTCGAACAACGTATCCATGAATACATTCATTACTATAATCATGAACGTATTCATACTAAACTAAGAGGACTGCCTCCTGTTCAATACAGATTACAGTCCTCTAATACTACTTCTTAATTAAACTGTCCAAGTTTATGGGGTCAGTTCA
>NZ_JABGBO010000024.1 GCF_013133775.1 Pelistega europaea
CTCTATCATTGTTGAGTCGCTTTGGCTCGCTTTGCTTCGCCTAAGCGCCGATCAATACGCTTAAAAGAGTGTCCACACCCGCAGCTTCGGTAACTGGCTTAGCCCCGTTACATCTTCCGCGCAGGACGACTCGATCAGTGAGCTATTACGCTTTCTTTAAAGGGTGGCTGCTTCTAAGCCAACCTCCTGACTGTCTATGCCTTCCCACTTCGTTTCCCACTTAGCCAATTTTAGGGACCTTAGCTGGCGGTCTGGGTTGTTTCCCTCTTGAGTCTGGACGTTAGCACCCAGTGCTCTGTCTCCCATACTGTACTTATCGGTATTCGGAGTTTGCCATGGTTTGGTAAGTCGCCATGACCCCCTAGCCATAACAGTGCTCTACCCCCGATAGTAATCATATGAGGCACTACCTAAATAGTTTTCGGAGAGAACCAGCTATTTCCAGATTTGTTTAGCCTTTCACCCCTATCCACAGCTCATCCCCTAATTTTTCAACATTAGTGGGTTCGGTCCTCCAGCATCTGTTACGATACCTTCAACCTGGCCATGGATAGATCATCTGGTTTCGGGTCTACACCCAGCGACTAATCGCCCTATTCGGACTCGCTTTCGCTACGCCTCCCCTATTCGGTTAAGCTTGCCACTGAATGTAAGTCGCTGACCCATTATACAAAAGGTACGCCGTCACACCATAAAGATGCTCCGACTGTTTGTATGCACACGGTTTCAGGTTCTATTTCACTCCCCTCCCGGGGTTCTTTTCGCCTTTCCCTCACGGTACTGGTTCACTATCGGTCGATCACGAGTATTTAGCCTTGGAGGATGGTCCCCCCATCTTCAAACAGGATTCCACGTGTCCCGCTCTACTTGTCCGACGCTTAGTACCACACAAAGCATTTCGTCTACAGGGCTATCACCTGCTATGGCTGAACTTTCCATTTCATTCAACTATGTCTTTGTGCTATCTCGTCTAGGCTGCTCCGATTTCGCTCGCCGCTACTTTCGGAATCTCGGTTGATTTCTTTTCCTCGAGTTACTTAGATGTTTCAGTTCACTCGGTTCGCTTCACACACCTATGTATTCAGTGTGAGATACGGCTAAAAGCCGTGGGTTTCCCCATTCGGAAATCTGCGGATCAATGCTTATTTGCTAGCTCCCCGCAGCTTATCGCAAGCTATAACGTCCTTCTTCGCCTGTGATCGCCAAGGCATCCACCATGTGCACTTAGTCACTTGATCCTATAACTTTAGCGGCTCATCACCAACTAACCTTTATAGTCTTAAGTTAACTTTATCACTTCGTGAATCATCTCTGATTCACTGGACTGTATATGCCTTTTCGGTATGCTGTATACCCATATACACCCCATCGCTTGAGTTCGCGTTGTTTTGTGCCGTTCATCAAATATTCTGTACAATAAAA
>NZ_JABGBO010000025.1 GCF_013133775.1 Pelistega europaea
TGTACCCATCCCATTTTTAGTACAACTAAGAAGTAGAAACGGAATGCATTTGTTTGTACATTAGGGGTGTTAAACCTTTTAGTGCATCATGGGGTCTTTGCGTATTATAAACAGTTAACCACTCTTCGGTCAGTTGTTTCACCTGTTTAAGGGTTTTAAAAAGATAACACCCTAAGACCTCATTGCGGTATGTTCGGTTAAAACGCTCAATAAAGCCATTTTGGTAAGGACAACCTGGTTCAATATAATCAATGTAAATGCCGTGCTGTTTTGCCCAGTTGACGAACTGATGTGAGGTAAACTCTGTACCATTATCTACCCTAATCCGCTCTGGATAACCGTGTAACTCGGCAATGCGATCTAGGTAATAAATCACTTTGCTCGTTGGCATACCGACACTGACCTCAATCCCTAAGGCTTGGCGATTATAGTCATCCATCACATTAAGGGTTCTAAAGCGCACATGGTTCTCTAGGCTGTCACTCATAAAGTCCATTGACCAACACTGATTGGCTCGTTCTGGAGCTTGTAACGGCAATGGCTCACGAACAGGCAAACGTTGCTTGCGCTTGCTCTTTAAATTCAATTTAAGCTGTGTGTAAACACGATGTACACGTTTGTGGTTCCAAGGGTAGCCCATATGTCGAATCCTTTTAAAACACTTCATAAACCCCCAGCGAGGGTGCTTATTAGAGACCTTGGTGAGTATCTCAGATACTTCCCCGTCATCTGGCTGACGTTTCTCGTAATAAAAGGCTGTACGACTGATACCAGCCACCTTACAACATAAGGCAACACTAGCGGTAAACTTAACCCGTAGCTCATGAACCCAACTCTTGCGTTCTTGGACGGGTTTTACAGCTTTTTTATGATTTCTTCCTGCATCATGGATTTTAGACTGAGCTCGGCATACATCTGCTTGAGCCGACGATTCTCTGCTTCGAGCTCCTTTAAGCGCCTTACATCAGAGGCTTCCATCCCTCCATAACGCTCTCGCCATTTGTAGAAAGTAGCTGAGGAAATGCCATTTTGACGACATAACTCTTGAACAGGTGTGCCTGCTTCAGCTTGTTTAAGAATGTTGATGATTTGACTTTCGCTAGTGCGTTTGCTCATGGTAAAACTCCTTTGAAATAAGTTTACGGTAAAGTTCAAAAAAGTTCTACTTTCTTGTTGTCTTAATTTAGGGGATGGCTACA
>NZ_JABGBO010000026.1 GCF_013133775.1 Pelistega europaea
ACTTCGTGAATCATCTCTGATTCACTGGACTGTATATGCCTTTTCGGTATGCTGTATACCCATATACACCCCATCGCTTGAGTTCGCGTTGTTTTGTGCCGTTCATCAAATATTCTGTACAATAAAAACAAAAAATGTTCTTATCTACAGCGTTGAGAACTTCAAAAAATAATGCAATCACAACCCATAAATTGTTGATGTTTATCTAAAGCAACATCCTGTATGTTGACTTTAAACGCACATCAGATTTACTTGTTGTGCTTCTTCCAAATTGTTAAAGAACAGCCCGCTATTATAGCATGAACTTCGTTCACCTTACAATAGCTGATAACCCCCTTAAATTAATTAAGGGGCAATATAAAACCTTTTTGGCTTGTTATTCCTATCAGAATCTTGTCTTCTTACAGCTTAAAGAGTGGTGGAGGATAACGGGATCGAACCGATGACCTCCTGCTTGCAAAGCAGGCGCTCTACCAACTAAGCTAATCCCCCAATATACATCGGACTGCGGTGTTGCTTCGCGGCGTCGTGTACCTTAGTACACGTCCTTGCTCGCGCCTAGCATTCCTCGTATCACAAGCATCGAATAGCTTTGTTGTTTCGCTTCGTCGTGTACCTTAGTACACGTCCTCGCTCACGCCTCGCTCTTCTCGCTTCTACACGTATGTTTACTGTTAACAGCTTTGAGCTGCTCACCGTAATACTTTGGTGGGTCAAGCTGGAATCGAACCAGCGACCCCCGCCTTATCAAGACGGTGCTCTAACCGACTGAGCTACTGACCCGTTCTAGCTGTT
>NZ_JABGBO010000027.1 GCF_013133775.1 Pelistega europaea
AAAAAGATGCAGTCTATTTTACACCAATTAGTTACCGTTGAAATGTAATAAGCCAACTATCCTTACAGACAGTTGGCCTATTTCTCAATAGCTATCACTCATCTTTTTAACAAAAGAGATGATTCATTTCACAGCCGCGACTTATTTCACTTGTTGTGCTAATTCACCTGAAGCATAGCGAGCTGCCATATCCACTAAAGAGATAGACTTAATTTTGCTTGCTTGACCTGCTGCACCAAAGGCTTCATAGCGTGCAATACATAAGCGTTTAGCCGCTTCACGAGCAGGTTTATTAAATTCACGCGGATCAAATTTAGATGGGTTTTCGGCTAAGAAACGACGAATTGCACCCGTCATAGCTAAACGAATATCGGTATCAATATTGACTTTACGCACACCATATTTAATCGCTTCTTGAATTTCTTCTACAGGCACACCGTAAGTTTCTTTCATGTCGCCACCAAACTGACGAATTTCCTCAAGTAACTCTTGGGGAACACTTGATGAACCGTGCATTACGATATGGGTATTCGGTAAACGTGCGTGGATTTCCTTGATGCGTTGGATAGAAAGAATATCCCCTGTAGGTTTACGAGTAAACTTGTACGCACCATGGCTAGTACCAATCGCAATCGCCAAAGCATCTACTTGAGTTTGGCGAACAAAATCTGCCGC
>NZ_JABGBO010000028.1 GCF_013133775.1 Pelistega europaea
CCATTGGAAACCAACACCGACACCAACGCCTACTTTACCTCGGCTATTGAATGAACCATTTGCCTTGATAATGAATTTGCCGTTGTCTGAGCGGCGAGAGAAACCAATCGCTGTTGCTGTCTCTCCGTCATAAGAACCACCAGCAAGTGACAACATATTCGCTCCTGCATCTGCCGCTTGTGGCAAGCTAGCAATCGCAATCGCTGTCGCGGTGCCTGCATTTGCGTTACGTTTGTATTTCTCAACTTTGCGGTCTACCTCTCCTACTTGTCCTGCAAGTCTAGAAAGTTGGTTCATATTTACCGCATCGTTTGGTCCAATACCATCTGCTACACCAGTAATCACGGTAGGTTGACCATCTATACCACTGACGTTCATCACGTTATTCATATCCCCGTGGTATTGTGGATCACCCTCATTGGTGATATTCACATTACCCACTTGAATATTCTTAGTGGCTTTAACAGTCTCTACTTCAAGATTTTCTTCCATAGAGACAGTGTATACTTTGGCTCCTTCTGTATCAGGTGTAACCTTGATGTTCTTACCAGCCTTAACAGTGGTTGCTCCAGCTGTTTGACGAACTTCGTTAATCGCCTCATTAATGGTTGTCTTACCTGTGCCGCCAATACC
>NZ_JABGBO010000003.1 GCF_013133775.1 Pelistega europaea
TACATTCATTACTATAATCATGAACGTATTCATACTAAACTAAGAGGACTGCCTCCTGTTCAATACAGATTACAGTCCTCTAATACTACTTCTTAATTAAACTGTCCAAGTTTATGGGGTCAGTTCAGTATGGTGGGGTAGTTTTTCCTGACTGCATACCCTCTTTTTTCCCTTTAAAAACAAAGTCTTAAAAATAGGTTTCCCAAAAATTTTTAAAACTCAAAAGTTACCCTCGTAATTCCGAGTATTTTGCTAGGTTTTTAAAGAGAATTTTCTACAAATCAGCGCATTCTCAAAATGACCTACATTTCAAAAATGCCTCCTCGTTATACTTATAAAACCATCAAAAAGAAAGTCTCCTGCACACAAGTCTCCTACCACTTTGCTATTCACCTCCGATAACAAACATGGAGATGCTAAGGAGTCTATTCCTAGTGGACTTATTTTCTCACAAGAAATCTTCGCAATAAAAACAAGTCCACTTGAATCATCCAATCTCGCTATAGAATGCTCATCCCAAAAAGGACAAGCATTCCCGCGGCACATAACGACTTTACGCCTCGTAATCCTCTACTGGAGGGCAAGTGCAGATAAGGTTACGGTCACCATAAGCATTATCCACGCGAGCCACTGGACTCCAATATTTTTTCAATGGATCCAAACCAGCTGGGTAAGCAGCATCTTTACGAGAGTATGGGTGATTCCACTCTTCTACCAATAGGCTTTCTGCTGTATGAGGAGCGTTCTTCAATGCATTGTCATTAGCATCAATCTCGCCTTTCTCAATTTGCTCAATTTCTTTACGGATGGCAATCATAGCATCAATAAAGCGATCAAGCTCGGCTTTGCCTTCAGATTCTGTTGGCTCAACCATCAAAGTACCTGCTACAGGGAAACTCATCGTAGGCGCATGGAAACCAAAGTCAATTAAGCGTTTAGCCACGTCATCGACTGTTACGCCAGTGCTATCTTTGATTGGACGTAAATCAAGAATACACTCATGTGCAACACGACCGTTACGACCGCTATAAAGCACTGGATAGTAAGGAGCTAAGCGTGTTGCGATATAGTTTGCATTTAGCAATGCAACTTGTGTCGCTTTACGTAAACCTTCTGCTCCCATCAACGCAATGTATACATAAGAAATAGGAAGAATGCTCGCAGAACCAAAAGGACCTGAAGACACTGGACCATTTGCCCCTTCTGGCAAGTTACCTTGCTCATCAACAATACCAGGTAAGTACGGAGCTAAGTGTTCGCGTACACCGATCGGTCCCATACCTGGGCCGCCACCACCATGAGGAATGCAGAATGTTTTGTGAAGGTTCAAGTGAGACACGTCAGAACCAAATTTACCTGGTTTTGCTAAACCAACCAAGGCATTCATATTGGCACCATCAAGGTAAACTTGTGCACCTGCTGCATGAACTAATTCACAAATTTCTACGATACGCTCTTCAAATACACCATGTGTAGATGGGTAAGTAATCATAAAGGCAGCAACACGATCACCAAACTCTGCCAATTTGGCTTTCAAATCCTCAACATCAACGTTACCGTTGGCATCTGATGCAACCACTTTAATATCCATACCAGCTAAAGCTGCTGATGCTGGGTTAGTACCATGCGCAGAAGCAGGAATTAGGCAAAGATTACGTTGCTCTTGACCATTGGCTTTATGGTAAGCACGGATGGCTAAAAGACCAGCATATTCACCCTGTGCACCAGAGTTAGGTTGCAAGCTGATTGCATCGTAACCGGTAATTTCACATAAGGCTTGACTTAAGCGCTCAAACAACATTTCATAACCAGCCGCCTGATCATCAGGAGCAAATGGATGAATATTGGCAAATTGAGGCCATGTGATAGGAATCATCTCGGCTGTTGCATTTAACTTCATGGTGCAAGAGCCTAATGGAATCATCGTACGATCTAATGCCAAGTCTTTATCCGCCAAGTTGCGCAAATAGCGGAGCATATCTGTTTCAGAGCTAACGCTAGAGAATACTGGATGAGTCAAAATCGCACTTTGACGAGCTAAGTTGGCAGGAACAGCAATATCTGCCGCTTTATCGGCTAAATCATTAATATCGATTGTCTCTTTGCCTAATGCCTCCGCAACAATGTCTACCAATTCTTGAACATCGAATAGTGACACTGTTTCATCTAAAGAAATTGCAACACTAGTCTCACTAACATTACGCAAGTTAATACCATATGAGAGTGCAGTTTCAAGAACAGCTGGTGCTTTATCAGACTCAAGTTGTAAAGTGTCGAAGAAAGTTTTGTTTACGACTTTAACACCTAATTTCTCTAATGCTTCACGCAATAATACAGTGCTAGAGTAAATACGCTCGGCAATTTTACGTACACCTGAGGCACCATGATAAACCGCAAACATACTCGCCATTACTGCTAGTAACACTTGTGCGGTACAAATATTAGAAGTTGCCTTTTCACGGCGGATATGTTGTTCACGAGTTTGTAAAGCTAAACGTAGAGCTTTTTTCCCTTGTGCATCAACAGATACACCGACTAAACGACCTGGCATAGTACGTTTAAGTGCATCTTTACACGCCATATAACCAGCGTGTGGACCACCAAAACCAAAAGGCACACCAAAGCGTTGGGCGCTACCAATAGCAATATCAGCACCCCATTCACCAGGTGCTTTAAATAAGGCTAGAGCTAACAAATCAGCCGCCGCTACCACAATCGCACCTTGTGCATGAGCTTGTTCAGCGATGGTAGAGTAGTCTTCTACGCTACCTAATGATTGAGGGTATTGTAAAAGCACACCAAAGCACTCTGGTAGACCTGCTGCCTCATCACCGACAACAACGTCCAATCCTAAAGGCTCTGCACGTGTACGCACCACTTCAATCGTTTGAGGGTGAGCGTGTTTAGAAACAAAGAAAACATTGCTCTTAGATTTAGAGCTACGGCGTGCTAATGTCATCGCCTCAGCTGCTGCTGTACCCTCATCTAGTAAGGAAGCATTGGCAATATCCAAACCTGTTAAGTCTGTAATCATGGTCTGGAAGTTTAATAACGCTTCTAAACGACCTTGAGAAATTTCTGGTTGGTAAGGGGTATAAGCAGTATACCAAGCTGGATTCTCAAGAATATTGCGAAGAATCACGTTAGGTGTATAAGTACCGTAATAACCTTGACCGATATAGCTACGGAAAACCTGGTTGTTTTCAGCAATCTCACGCAACTCAGCAAGAATATCTGCTTCAGTCGCTGGAGCATCTAAGTCCAAATTGTTTTTAAGAAGAATATTGGTTGGTACGATTTGCTCAACCAATGCCTCTAATGAATCAGCTCCAACCACTTTAAGCATCTCTGCTTGTTCTGCATCGTTGGGACCAATATGACGACCGATAAATTCTTCTGTCTGTTCGATATGTGTGTGCAACATGTCTTTTTCCTAAATTTTTTCAGAAAACCTATAAATTAGCCTTGAGAAGCAGAATAATCAGCTGCGCTCATCAAGCCATCAAGATCAGCTGGGTTAGCTGGTTTGATTTTGAAAATCCAGTTAGCGTATGCGTCTTCGTTAATTAATGCTGGATTATCTTCTAGTGCTGTATTGAACTCAACGATTTCACCCGCTACAGGAGCATAGATATCAGAAGCAGCTTTTACAGACTCAACTACAGCCGCTGTATCACCAGCAGCAACAGTATCACCTACATTAACATCACCAACAAACACTAAATCACCTAATTGGTCTTGTGCATCATCAGTAATACCAACTAAACAAACATCACCGTCTTGCAAAATCCATTCGTGTGATTCAGTATATTTACGATCTTCAGGTAGACTCATTTTTAACTCCTTAGCGAAAGGCCACGTTGCACACGTGCCATATTCAAAAAACTATTTAAACTTAAAACAATATCACCTGCTTTAACAGCAGATAATTTAAAACAAACTCCAAAACCGCATCAGCCCACTTACCTTTTACAAGAAACATTTTTCTAAATAAAAGAAAAACACTATCGTACGATTTTGTTTTCAAATCTATACTCAAAAGCCTAGGTACTTATGCACCTAGGCGTTTGGATTACTCCACTAACGCTTTGCCATTGCGAACAAAAGGCAATTTAGTCAATACAGCAGGTAACCATTTACCGCGGATTTCCACTTCTACCGCATCTCCGGCTTGTGCACCTTCTGGCATACGCACAAAACCAACAGAGAAGCCTAAAGTGGGTGACATAGTACCGCTGGTGATTTCGCCTTCACCGCTGGCACCACGCACTTTCATATGTGCACGTACCACACCACGGTCTAATAACTTAATGCCTAAGAAAGCATTGCGTGCAGGTGCTGTCTCTAGTACTTTACGACCTACAAAATCACGACTTTCATCTTTGAGGCTGACTGTCCATGCCAAACCTGCTTGATAAGGTTGAATTTCTTCATTCATGTCTTGACCATAAAGGTTCATCCCTGCTTCAAGACGTAAAGTATCACGAGCACCTAGGCCGCAAGGTTGAACGCCTGCAGTAGCTAAATCTTTCCAAAATGCCACTACATCTTCACTCGGCAATACGATTTCAAAGCCATCTTCACCAGTGTAACCAGTACGTGCAACGATTGTGTTGTTAGGCAATAAAGCCGCTACAAACGGGGTTAAGCCTTCGGATTTTTCTTTCCACTCAGGACGTACTTTCCACACTAATTCACGTGCTTGAGGACCTTGTACCGCTACCATAGACAAATCGCGACGAGGGGTAATGGTCACATTAAAACCTTCGGCTTGTTTATTCATCCATGCAATGTCTTTTTCTGCTGTACCTGCATTAACTACAACACGCCATTCTGTTTCGCTAAAGAAATAAGTAATGAGGTCATCCACAATACCAGCTTGCTCATTGAGCATGCAAGAGTACAAAGCCTTGCCAGGAGTGCCAGTAATTTTGGCCACATCATTGGCAATTAATTTGCGTAAAAACGCATATGCATCAACACCTTTGACATCAACATTCAACATATGCGATACATCAAACATACCTGCTTTTGTACGAACGGCATGATGCTCTTCGATTTGGGAACCATAGGAGATAGGCATTTCCCAACCACCAAAATCAACCATTTTGGCACCAGAATCAAGATGTGCTTGGTAAAGAGCGGTACGATTTAGAGACGATGACATAAAAGCCCCTTAAACAAAAAGGATAAAACAATCAGCTATCAAAATAACTACTTTCTACCCCTCTGTCCGTTTGCCTGAGAGTTTTCATATCACCTTCGGCGTCTGCTATTCAGATCTCTCCAGAGTACCTATTGCTAAACAACGATGATAATTTAGGGAGCTATACATCGTGCAATAAAGCGATAGTGTGCAGTACCTTTTACCTGAGCGATTATGGGTTTTTACGCCTTCGGTGGCAGTCTCTCGCCTAAAACGCGGACCACTCTCTCCTGCACCTACAAATAGATGTGACTATTTTAATCTATTTTTAGAGTTTTTAATTTTGGGAAATGATAGATACACAAAAATGGGGAGAAACCCTAGTGTTTTTTATGCATTAGGATGAGGTTTTATAAAAAAACATCCATCCTAAAAACTGCTATCATAACTTCAACTCTTTTTAAAAAAACAACAGGATTTTATTATGCCAATTTCTCAACTTGATGCACATACCGCACTTATCGTTATTGATTTACAAAAATCCATTTCCAAGATTCCCACCGTTCACCCTTTTGCGGATGTACTCGCACAATCTTGCCGTTTAGTCCAAACATTTCGAAAACATGGTCTTCCTGTAATACTGGTCAATGTTGTGGGTAGGGTTCCTGGCAGAGCAGAACAACCATTGGGAGCTGGTTCCATTCCTCCCGAAGAAACTGTCCTGATGCCAGAACTTGATATCCAACCTCAGGATTATCTAATTTCTAAAAAAACATGGGGAGCCTTTAGCAATAGTAAACTCAAGGAAATCTTAGTAGCTGAATCGGTTACTCAAGTTGTCATCTGTGGAGTGGCGACCACAATGGGAGTTGAATCAACTGCTCGCCAAGCAAGTGAATTGGGGTTGAACGTGACACTGGCTATTGATGCAATGACCGACCGTAGTTTAGAAGCTCACACCAATAGTATCGAGAGAATCTTCCCTCGTCTAGGAGAGACAGGAAGCACGCAAGAGATTATTGAGTGGCTGGAGAAGTGGGGTGAGGGACAAAATTAAATCGTTATCATAATCGTTAACCCACCTCCTCTTTTCAACGCTCATTATAAGTAACCCCATACGAAATGGCATCATAATATAACAAAGAGAGATTATGAAGAAAGCTAGGCTCTCTACACCAAACCACTTCAAGATAGTTTGTACATCATTCAAAATACTTTTATCCCCTGCGGTGAGGTTTTCAGCAGTTTGCTGCTGTAGCTTGGTTGCTAAGCCTGCCATCATATCAAGGTAAAAATGCCCTTGCTCATGGATAAAGGTAGACATATCCGCCTTTTTACCAAGCGTGATGGTGTTAGTCGCAGGATTGTACGAGCCACGAGCAGAAGTGGTTAATTGTTTGAAAGGCTTGCCTTTTAATAAATGAGTGAGTATACTGGATACTGCTTTTGGGTTTAGCTTACCGTGCGGCTCGGATACTTCAGTATCAGCGGCGGATTCGTTTTCGGCTGAACCCAAAAGTTTTTGTTTTGTCTGTACACTATGCAAATACATCTGCTGCTTGTTCATATCACGGTGTACAAGCCAGTGACTATTGTCTCCACCCCCTCAATTCTGACGGGCGCACTAATATATTTACTGCTCGTACGTCCGTGTTCTGCCGTAGCAACAACAACACCTTTCTCAATCACAGCTGGTACCGCTTCAAAAGCAGATGCTTTAAGTGCATTCATGCCATGCGCCATTGAATCTTTCACAGAACGTTCATTCAACGTTACCTTACCTAACTCTGGGCTAATAGCCTGATTTCCTGCCTTATTAAAAATCTCTATTGCCCACTGCCTTAAGCCCTCATTATCTTTGAGTGCCGTGCGAGTAACTATCTCATAAACGGGATTTCCTTGAATAACGGCAAACTTCTTGGCTTCCCTATCAAGCAATGTGTGTTGGTGTGACTGCGGATACAGAGCGTTGTTTTTTGCAGATTGGTATTGACGTAAGTCTGTATCTGTTTTAACATTGCGGGCGTGAAGGTCAGCATCTGATGTAAAATCCCGAACCAATTGTAGGCTTATGGTGTTCAGAAATTGCTGGCCTTTTACCTTATCTACATACAATAGGTTGCTAGTTTCCCCTGTTGTTGGGTTACCGTTTATCTGCTTCTCTAACCAAGTAGCTGTTCGACCGTGGGCACTAGCAACATCAACTACATCATAGTCTTTTTTATGTTTTTTGACATGGAGGGCTACGATTACAGGCTCCACGGATTTTCTTTCTACATTGTATTCTTGTAATTCAGTAAGGACTACGAACCCTTTGGGGTTTGTAGACACTGAGCTTGACTTAAAAACAGCAATGGGGCTGTTCAGCTGAATAGGAATAGCTTTAACCTCCGAAGCAGTAAGGTTGTGTAGGTTGGTATACTTTCCCTTACCAACACCGAGGCCAACACCCATAATCTTCTCAATAACAGATTCATCAATTCGAAAATCTCCAGAGGGTAAACCTAACATAGCAAATACATCGGGGGTTGTACCTAATTTAATTTTCTTGCTATTACGCAAATCAATCTTTTTACCATTTGCGATTTCATCAACTGCTTGTGCAAATGCCGAATTTACGTCTTCATCAAGTTGGTAAAGAATGTTAGAATTGTTTGCATCAAACCTTCCTGTATTTCCCACAGAAGATTTAA
The DNA here is from genome assembly GCF_013133775.1 of Pelistega europaea. Taxonomy (GTDB): domain Bacteria; phylum Pseudomonadota; class Gammaproteobacteria; order Burkholderiales; family Burkholderiaceae_B; genus Taylorella; species Taylorella europaea. The sequence goes on from NZ_JABGBO010000003.1 coordinate 7,840, forward strand.
TCTGTGTTGGGTTTAATGCCATAACTTCTCTGAACAAACCGTCTTGCGTTAAAACTAATACACCATCAAACCCCTTAGACTTAATAGAATCTACCGTTTCACCTGGTGTTGTTTCAAACTCTTTTACAACAAAAGGGTTTCTGATATTCATAAACAGAGGCATCACGTTAGCCCCTATTGCTACCTTTTCTCCTGATTCTGACACCATGCTACCGCGTGGATCGTGAATGTCGGTATGGTAGTATGAGTATTCACTAGCATCTTCGGGAAAAGCGGTAGCATAAAACCCTTTACCGTACCACCCTGCGTCGTTTAACCCTGTTTTTTCAAAGGTATCAAAATCAGCAGTAGTACCATGGTACACCACTAGAGGCTCTCCTGTTCTTGGATTTACCACTTTAGAGGCGTTCGCTGGGTCATTCTCCCAATCGCCAAACCAGGCTTTAAACTCAGGGGTACGCACCTGCACATAGAGTTCGTAGGACAACTCAGTACGACCCTCCGCCACCGCTTGCTCGTAGGCTTGACGGTAATTTACCTTTGCGTTATCTTCTTGATAATATTGACTTTCGTCGCTAACAGTGTTAGCATTTTCTCCGTGGAAAGATGCCCGCTCCCGGTTTTGGCCGTAAAGTGTGGGGTCAATATTTGCTTCTAGCATTTTCTTGGCATCAGACGTTGAGGGATATTTCCACATTGATACCCCTCGAAAGTCTTTTTTCTTTCTGCTCGCTGTCTCTAAGTACAGCACTACTGCGTCATCATACTTCTTCACATAAGCAATTTGTTGATTGCCTTGCTCATCTTTTATATCTGTCCGCACAAAATCATAGTTTTGCACAATATCGGGAATACGTGCTAAGTCCTCTCTAACAACAGCAATCTGACCTCGTGATGTCTCGTACTCGGAATCCCCGTGGTGATTAAAAATATGTTGAGCCGCATATCCACTAAGCGAATGCGAATAACCTTTTGTACTAGGCAATACTTCTGCCGTTCTATCTCCTAAATCCGTCCAAAATACCGCACCTTCTTTCGCTTGGGCTGGTCCATCAGGGAATAAATGGATAGCATCTTCACCACTCTCCGCATGCACCCAACCACGAGGAGGATTGCTTTTCAATGCTTGATTTAACTCTACCCCCACAGGCTCTCCACCCACCACGTTCATCTGGTAGACGTTGAACAATGCTTCTGGTGTCATGTTTAGGCGCTTGGCTGTGGCTGCATACACCGCCCCTGTCAAACTAGCTTGAATCCTAGCTTGGTCGTTCGTAAATCGTCCTGTAGCGATTAATTGTTGAGTAATGGTATCTTGCACCTTTTGTGCAGACTCTTTAAAACTATCCTCTTGTTCAGCCTTGGCGGCTTCTTGTTCAAAGTCTGCTTGTAAAAGCTCTTTAGCTTTAGGCGCATACTCTTGCGCTTCAGCTACAGTCATACCGTTAGCATCTACTTTTAAGTGAGGTAGTAAACTGTCTGCCGTATCAATCTTTGGAGCATAGGCAAAATACTCTGCAGCAGGAATTTTTAAATCTTGTCCTGTCTCTGCAGCAAGCGCTACTTGTTCTTTAACACTAGGCATAACCTCTGCCATCTTTTCTACCAAGCCTGATTGCGCAAGCACCTCCGCACTAAGATATACGTTCTCTACTCCGCTCTGGTTGAATACGCTCTGTAAATAGGTTTGAAAAGTTTCAGGGTCTCTCTCCGCCAGCTTAGATTGTCGTGTTGCGTCTGATGTTTGCTTCATCACCTCACCCATCACATTAGCTTGATAGGCTTGTAAATCTTTCTTCGCTTTTCTATCTGCGATACGCTGCACAGTATGACCTGCAGAACCTAATATTAAAGTAGAGGTAATTGTCGAGATAGCGGTAGATACAGCCCTGTCAGGTCGTTCACTTAGATAATCTTTAAATGTTTTTTCAGGGTTTAATACCGCCCATTCGTTTGCGTCTTGCAAAATGGTCGCCACTTGTTCGCTAGGGATTTCTGCAGCAAGAGAATTTAAAACAGTCTGATAAAAAGGTGCGCCCTGCTTAAGGTTTTTAAAAAATACCATGGCTGGAATACTTTCCGTGGCTACCTCAATAGCAGCTTGTGATGCAGCATAAGGAATAGACTGAATCGGGGTTAAGCCACTATCGCGAGATTGCTTATATTCTGCACCTGCCGTTTGCAGACCCATTACCGTTCCAGCTGAAGCAAGGTTAGCTCCTGCATATGCTGCTTTACCACCAACTCCCATGACTAACGATCCACCTCCTATGGTTATTGCAATAATACTAGTTTTCAGCTCACGCCCTCGCGTAGAGGGCGACCATTCAACCACTTAGCAGTTACAATCGTACCAGGTTTCAACTCACACCCTCGTGTAGAGGGTGACTCTGATTAGCTAAGAACCAATCTCGGAATTGATGTTTCAACTCACACCCTCGTGCAGAGGGTGACCGAAAAAGCCACCGATTGCTGCGCCAACGCCTGAATTTCAATTCACACCCTCGTGCAGAGGGTGACGGTAATATTGTCTAGGTCAGTATTAGCCTTATTAATTTCAATTCACACCCTCGTGCAGAGGGTGACGACTTTGCTGTGATATGCTCCTTGTAGAATAAGTATTTCAATTCACACCCTCGTGCAGAGGGTGACAGTACATACTCTTTTCGGTAAAAGAGACCAAAGAATTTCAATTCACACCCTCGTGCAGAGGGTGACGCAGAGCTTGCTGGAATTAGATCCATTAGATGAAGTTTCAATTCACACCCTCGTGCAGAGGGTGACATGTCGATTAAACCATCATCAGTATCACCAGTAGTTTCAATTCACACCCTCGTGCAGAGGGTGACAATATTTCAGGTTCAAAATCAATCGTGTAAACTCGGTTTCAATTCACACCCTCGTGCAGAGGGTGACAACACGCTTGCATCATGGCACGCAGAACGTACGAATTTCAATTCACACCCTCGTGCAGAGGGTGACGCTTGATTTTATTATGCATAGCTAAAAAATCGCAATTTCAATTCACACCCTCGTGCAGAGGGTGACCTTCCTGCTTGATTTTATGCGTCGTTGTCCAGTATTTCAATTCACACCCTCGTGCAGAGGGTGACAGATAATTAATAAGTTCCATCGGTGGTATACCTTGATTTCAATTCACACCCTCGTGCAGAGGGTGACGAGGCACGGTACATTACCAAAGAAGTGGTTTTCAAAATTTCAATTCACACCCTCGTGCAGAGGGTGACTTCTTCGGTTTTGTGGACAAACCCACGTTTTAATCATTTCAATTCACACCCTCGTGCAGAGGGTGACTCTGCTTGACCTGCTTTTTCTTCTACTGATAACTATTTCAATTCACACCCTCGTGCAGAGGGTGACTCACAAGCCCGTTTACACGTGCAAATTCAAACAAAATTTCAATTCACACCCTCGTGCAGAGGGTGACAAAACAGCGATGGCGCTTAACAGTAAAGGGATGCAATTTCAATTCACACCCTCGTGCAGAGGGTGACCAGAGGGAGCATGATTATTAATTATTTCGAGTGGATTTCAATTCACACCCTCGTGCAGAGGGTGACTGGGAACCGACATTATGCAGCTCGTATTAGAGCTATTTCAATTCACACCCTCGTGCAGAGGGTGACTACCAAGTAGCTAAACAGTCAATAAGGTTATATCTAAATTTCAATTCACACCCTCGTGCAGAGGGTGACACGTTTTTATCCATGTTTGCTTTAAACGTATTGGTAATTTCAATTCACACCCTCGTGCAGAGGGTGACCTTACTTTTTTCCTGCCTTGCCTATATATAAGTAATTTCAATTCACACCCTCGTGCAGAGGGTGACGACAGAGGTAGAACCTGCTCTAGTGTAGGAGGCAAATTTCAATTCACACCCTCGTGCAGAGGGTGACCTGTTTAATGTTGCCTAATGCCGCTTCAATAAACATTTCAATTCACACCCTCGTGCAGAGGGTGACGCCTCGTGTCGCAGGTCGTGAAAACGCAAGTTGAAATTTCAATTCACACCCTCGTGCAGAGGGTGACCCTAAAACGATTGAGGTAATTATGGCAGCAGACATTTCAATTCACACCCTCGTGCAGAGGGTGACGGTATGGTTAAAGTTTTATTACGAGGTTAAAAATATTTCAATTCACACCCTCGTGTAGAGGGTGACTACACACTTGGATGTGTGCATAAACTTGAACAAAGTTTCAATTCACACCCTCGTGTAGAGGGTGACAGACCTGCTTATCAATTTGTAGGAGTAGGTGAAGTTTCAACTCACACCCTCGTGTAGAGGGTGACTTGTTTGTCAAAGTATGCCACTATTTGATTAACCGGTTTCAACTCACACCCTCGTGTAGAGGGTGACCCCATTTTCCCTTATTTCCCAACTTATGAATAAATGTTTCAACTCACACCCTCGTGTAGAGGGTGACTGATATGGTTTGAGTGGCAGAGAGCTTATAAAGAGTTTCAACTCACACCCTCGTGTAGAGGGTGACGCTCAATGCAGTTTTCAAGCCCTCGCTTGGCTTTTTGTTTCAACTCACGCCCTCGCGTGGAGGGCGACTCGCAATGCTGTTTATGACTGGTTAGCTAAACATGTTTCAACTCACGCCCTCGCGTGGAGGGCGACGGAGAATAACACTCTGCCAAAATTTTTATACGGAGTTTCAACTCACGCCCTCGCGTGGAGGGCGACACTCTCACGAATAAGTTTTAATCCCCCAAGAGCTGGCAGTTTCAACTCACGCCCTCGCGTGGAGGGCGACACTCTCACGAATAAGTTTTAATCCCCCAAGAGCTGGCAGTTTCAACTCACGCCCTCGCGTGGAGGGCGACCGATGTGTATCAAGTGATACCAACCGCATGGGTAGTTTCAACTCACGCCCTCGCGTGGAGGGCGACCGGTAAGGACAGCGATATTTATAAAAAACTGGATGTTTCAACTCACGCCCTCGCGTGGAGGGCGACGAGGTAAAAGAGATTGCTCCAGCTCGACTTGATGTGTTTCAATTCACACCCTCGTGCAGAGGGTGACGAGATTGAAGCGTTGAACGCTGCGGCTAAAACCGTGTTTCAATTCACACCCTCGTGCAGAGGGTGACATAGTCCGCAATTTCTTCATCGCATCTTAATTGATGTTTCAATTCACACCCTCGTGCAGAGGGTGACCAGGTAAGATTTAACCATCACAGATGAGGTCAACTTGTTTCAATTCACACCCTCGTGCAGAGGGTGACAATGCCAGCAATAATCTGCAGATTTGAGATTGAGGTTTCAATTCACACCCTCGTGCAGAGGGTGACTCCCTTACGCAAATAACTCTCGTACCCATAACGATGTTTCAATTCACACCCTCGTGCAGAGGGTGACTCCTGCTGCACCAGCTGTAAATGCTCAGAAACAGGTTTCAATTCACACCCTCGTGCAGAGGGTGACTTGTTCGGTGGTGAAATCTTTGGCGTGATTATTTTGTTTCAATTCACACCCTCGTGCAGAGGGTGACCGTTTCGCAAACTGCTTCCAATCACTTTCGCTTAGTTTCAATTCACACCCTCGTGCAGAGGGTGACTTTCCCAGATGCGCAAAGTACAGTACATCACGGGACGGTTTCAATTCACACCCTCGTGCAGAGGGTGACCATTCACAACCGACTGGATTTACTCAAGGTACTAGTTTCAATTCACACCCTCGTGCAGAGGGTGACATGCTCGACCGTGCGACCAAAGACACTCACCCAGAGTTTCAATTCACACCCTCGTGCAGAGGGTGACCATCATTGGGTATGGTGGAGCTGCAGGTGGAGGGTTTCAATTCACACCCTCGTGCAGAGGGTGACGCCGTGGCCAAAGAAAAATGGGGAGACAAAGCCGTTTCAATTCACACCCTCGTGCAGAGGGTGACTGAGATTGTAGATGTCTTTAATGATGATCAAGCTGGTTTCAATTCACACCCTCGTGCAGAGGGTGACCGCCATCGCTAGATGGCTCATATATATTACCTTAAAATTAGCATTCCCGCTAATTTCAAGAAATCATTACATCTTTTTAAAGAACCATCCAAGAAAAACTACTTTCTCGGCATTTATACTTAAAAATCAAAGCCCGCTAAGCTTATCCTAATCATATGTTTACTACAAATTAGCGGGCATCAAATAATTAGCTCATCCTTAAAAATATCAATAGCACGCTTAGCACCATAATGCTCAATTTTCTGCCTACCTTTAGCGCCCAGCATATAAAATCGCAAGCTATCTGTCTCCTCTTGATATTCATCTAATAATTTATTTTTTAATATAACCCATTGATCTGGCGTCACATCACATTCAAAAACAGAATACTGAACCCGCACTCCATAATCTAAACAATGCTTAGCAATTCTTCGTAATCTCCTAGCTCCTGCTGGATCATCAAACGAAACATCATAGGTAATCAGCACTAACATCCTTTCTCCTATTTCATCAAAAACGGTGGATATTGTTCTAAATCTCCTCGCAGATGACGAGCCAAAAGCATTGCTTGAACATGTGGCAATAAACCAATTTCCACTTCCTCCTTTAAATATGGGTGTAAGATTTTTTCCTGCTTCTTACGTTGTAACTCTATAAGAATTTGTTTTCTAGCCTCATCTTTAATCAAGACAGCACCACTAACCTCTTGGTGAAAATCCTGCACCGAGATTTGTTTTAAATTGACCATACTCAACACCATACGATCCACCCACCAAGCTCTAAACTCTTCCAAAATATCTTGGGCAAGACTGTCTCTACCAGGTCTATCCTCATGCAAAAAACCAACTTGTGGATCCAACCCTACACCTTGTAAAGCGCCACTAATATCCACACTAACTAGACTATACAAAAGTGAAAGCATTGCATTAATGGGATCTTTAGGAGGTCTTCGATTACGTCCCACAAACGAAAAATCCTCATTCAAAATGAGCTTGTGAAAAACTGAAAAATAATAAGAAGCCGCCTCCCCCTCAATACCTCGAATTCTATCCATATCTTCTAGCTTTGCAACTCTCTCAATACAAGAATTCATTAAAGCGACGATTCTCCCCAACTCACCATCCTCTCCATGATTTCGCTGGTAACGTTGCAGAACCTTCTTACTAGCTTGAATTTTGGTTGCGACAATATTCCTCGCAATGATAAAAGGAGATTGCTCTGAAACACCGTATTGTGCTCGTCTCAATAAAACATTCCCTGTTTGTCTTCCTTGAAATCTTCCCAGAAATCGACCAAACTCCGTAAAAAAAGCCAAATTGACATTACTCTCCCCACAAAACTCTAGCAAAAAAGGAGAAATAAGAACATTGCCAAAACAAAAGATATTTGCGATAGAGTGCACTGGAAGTTGCAATAATTTTTGCCCCTCATTCTCAATCACTAATGTTTCTCTTTCTTTATGAAGGTAGCTTCCTTGCTTTGTAATATAAAGACTATTTTGCAACTTCCTCATCTTACTCCTCACCAAGTATCTGATTGATATAATCCACAGAGTTATCTTTTTCAATCAACTTAGGCTGACAAATATCTATAAGAGAACAAGCTTTACAAGCCTTTTGATAGGTTGGCTTTGGAGTTATGTTATTATCCAACAAATGACGAACCTTCTGAATAACCGCCAAAGTCTCTTCTCTCAAATTTTTATCCAACGCCACAAGCTCTCGTCTCTTTGTTTGCTGATACCAAAGCACTCCCTCATTGATATCAATACCACACATCTCCTCTAGACAAATAGCTTGTGCACATAACTGCACTTTATCCACGTTATCAAGTTTTGAGCGGCCTCTCTTGTATTCCACAGGTCTCATCAAGCCTGTTTTATTTTCTACCTCAACAACATCAGCAACACCAACTAACCCTAGCTTATGCGAGGCTAGGTGCACACTACGTTCATAGCGAATACCTTTACGAGTTTCTGGAACACCTGAATCAACCCGTTGATGTAACACCTGCCCCTGCGCAGTTAGAAAATTCTCTGCCCACTCCTGCTCATTATGAATCAGAGCACATTGACGTGGGCAGAACACATAATGCTGTAGTGCCGATAAAGCAATCAATCGCATGACTACCCTAACTTGCGATGCAATACAACGGGAAGATTGGTTTCATCAACAACAACATCATAATCATCAAATTGTCGAGGAGAACTTACTCCTGCCTTTTTATGAACTTGAATACGCTCAAACAAAGTATAAGCAGGCGCGTCACCCAAACTGTTGGAGTGCTCAAAAACATACAGTCCTCTCGCATTCATTTGACCCCTAGCCGCTGAATGATCATGATCAAACATATTCACTAAAGACTGCCACAACAAATCCAAATCCTCTTCACTAAATCCTGTTTGTTGTGCAAAGTGTGCCGATACAAAACCATGACAACGATACAAACCATAAGGAATAGTAAACTTTCTACCCATCGTTCGATTATCCCCTGTTTCACTCGCATCTTTTTCATTCGTCACTGCCATACGAGTAATACTATGCTCTAGAGTTATCACGGAATCAACGGATCGAGAAAAAGTAAGCTGTACAGGTCCTCTAACTTGACCAGCATTCTTACCTGTTGTCATGACAGCACCAAATGTGCGTACATCGTAATAACGTTGGCACATATACTGACGAGCCGCTTCTATCTTATCTCCTTTCTCTTTAGACTTCACAGCGTCTTGCTCGTGTGACTCATCAATTAACTGATTCAAAATACCTTTCTCTCGAATAAAAATATCGTGAGTCTCTGGAGATTGCGTCATTTGTACAAAATTACGTACCTTACGTTTTAAGCAGACATCGGTAACCAATCCCATCCCTGTTTCAGGATCAATACGAGGCAAATTGCCCGCATCTGGATCACCATTAGGATTTCCGTCTTGCACATCAAACAAATACACAAAGTCAGAGCGCTTGTTAATAGTCATGTTCATTACTCCTCAATAGTTGATTCTGTCTGTTGCGATTCTTGTTTAGTAAAAAAAGATTGTCTTTGTTGGGTATACCCTAGTGAGAAAAATCCCTGTTGTTTCATATCTAAATGCGAGGGATAGTCAGATATTTTGTCAGAAATTTCCAACCATACTTTTTCTAAATAAACAGCCTTCCCTTTATCTTTTCCACTAGCACGCATCTTGCCTAAATGGTGCATCATCAACCGTATTAAGGTAGGAAAAACACTCATTGGTGTTGTACTGGCAGCAGAAAAATATCGCTCACGAATCGTAGCATTTAGATTCTGACTGGCACCCTCCTGAGCTCTTTCTAGGAGGGCAAATAGCCTACCCAATAAATATCCTATTTCTAGTCTGTCTTTATCAAGACTCATAGTTAACTCCTTTGTTGTAGGTTCATATCGTCGTATCCAACGATTTAAATATGCTTTAATCAAACATGCTCTACCATGTGTTACCTGCTGTTCTGCCTTATTTCTTCGTAATGCTACCTGCAATACACTCATCGGTAAAGGATGATTATTCAATGCACATTGAATAACATCAGCAATCAAATTAGAGGGTAAATTTTCTGCTTTACCATCTAATACAAGATTACACAGCAGCCTCATCATAGGCATATATTCTGGGTAAAGAGAATTTTCACCTCTGTCCATTCGAATATCTTCAAACCACTGTGCTAGATTTTTGGTTATCTCTGCAACCGTCGATACCATCCAAAACCGCACAACAATTCGAGCTACATTAGGTGACAATCCTAGTAAATAAAATTTACTCGTCCCATCTGACTTGACATACTGTCCATTATGCAAACTCTCAAATACTGTTTTTACCGCTTTGATGTGTTCATCAGGATTATCTTTGGTTGAAGAAACTAGGAAGGCTAATTGAGTTTCCAAAGGTGTCGCCTTCTCACCCCAACATACAGCCGTAACATCACCAATACGGAAGCGATTTTCAGAGGCTAGCAAGGTATTCAAGGCTGTTGTATATTCAAACATAGCCTGTTCACCTACGGGAAATACCATTCCTTGCTCTTTACCATACGACTCAAAAGCTTTGAGATTGACAGACGCAAATGGTGAAGCCTTGGCATTAACACCAGAAATCCCTTGATGTAAACGAGCAATCTTTGTTTTCTGACCTGTCACTAAACATATAGCTTGCTCCCCATCTTCCCCTTCTTGAGAGAAAGAATGCTCTACCCACTGGCGAACCAAGACTGATTGACATACCAATGCTTGGGGTTCATCCGCTAATCTAAAACTGAGATTACACCCTTTAATCTTCTGACAATCTTTCCAAGCATCACTTTGCTTAACCTTTTCTATTTCTGATGGCATTGAAAGAAATTGCTTAACAGCTCGTACACCCTCATCATCAGGAATGGCCTGTGCAATTTCATTGACTCTCTCAATAAAACTTTGATGCTGCTTATTTGCCATATCAAGATTTTTAGCTTCTTCCTGGGAAATTTGTTCAGCTGTTTTCTTTGCAACACCATCCACTTCTTTAGGTGTATTTAAAACGTACCCATAGTGATCCCACAAATCATTACTCACCTCATATGATTTCGCACCACTGCGTGTTTTAGTCTGAGGAATCAAAAATTTTCGACCAACTTGCCTTTTTCCGTCTTGCTCTCGCGTGTCTTCCAGATGAATAAAATGTCCACTCTTATCTAACACGATTACAAATGGAATTTCCTTAGCTTCAAATCCTCGAGGAGCGATACTCGTTTCCTCGTTATTGGATTTACGGTGATAATACTCAGTTAATCCTTGCAATATCATCGTTTCACCTCTTCGCTAGTCACAGCAGGAACCTGAATAACACCATTTTTTGCTCGTGCCTGATAGAACATTGCCTGTGGATTATCTGGCTGTGTGAAATCCATGTCATAGAGCATAAAACCAAAATTCTCGTTAATATCCAGTGCTGCTGGTTCTTGTGATAAATCTTCAATAAGACGAAAGGCACATGCAAACTCCCTTGTCCCCAAATAAGGCTGATAAAAGCATTGCCCTTTGCTCGCTCGACGTCTAAACATCTCCGCAAACTTCTGAGAGCTATCACTAGGCCCTGCATGTTCAGTCATTTCAAAGTGAGCATGAAGTCGGTATGCCACATCACGCAACATCAATGTGGCTCGCTGTTGGCGATGATCTTCGATATAAATCCCCTCACTACGCTCACTCATCTTGACACCTACTTCATTACGCCGTACACTTGCCCACTCAATAGGATTCAGAATCTCAATTTTATCGATACACCAGGCAATAGCTGGTTTCCATAAAATTGCCGAAAAAATAGCTCGAGCAGCAGAAGGTGTGATAACCGGATAGCTCACCCGTTCAACTTTCATTTCTGGTCTGGTAAAGCAGGCGTACTCTCCTTTTACTTCTAATATAAAACCCATAAAACCTCCTTATAAAAATTTGGTTTATCTTTAGTTATTACCACTTCTAGCATAGAACTCATAAAGTCTCCAATTAAAAATTCAGTTTATTTTTAATTATTATGTATTTTTATATTTTTGTTGTCAAGAAAATTTTTGAATTATTTATATAGTTATAATTTCACCTGTTGATTAGATGCCATGAACATTTTTGTTTCCCGGCTTAATATTGACGGCATTAAGTTCATCCTTCAGTGGATGTGAGTTGAAACAGTTTATTTTTTATTAAACACAAAAATCCCCCTTTACCCTACTTATCACTAAGTAGGGTAAAGGGGTTTCTCATTAAACAAATCAAATCAAACTTTATATCACGCTCGTTTCTGGCGTTTGCTGGTAGGTATCGTCTAATCGTATCGCACCAAAAACCTCATCATAAAATCCTGCATCCAACACGAGTAAACCAGCTCGTTCATAGACAGCATTTGCTGGTAGATTTTTTAGATAAAACTCCGGCACTGTAATGGTATATCGTTGAAGGCGACGATATATCCATGTCTGGTGTTTATCATTCTCTAGCATCCTAAACCATCCTTCCAATGGCTCTGGTAAAGCTCTTTGATTGTCCTTTGTCTTCAATGCGGACAGATTTTTTGGATAGGTTTGCGATAACAAATCTTCTTTATGCTGGCTCAAAAACGCATCCAAATCTCGTGAAGAAATAGTTTTTTGTTGTTCCATCAGGGGAGCATAAGGAACAATTAAAGCCACACCATTTTGATCAATCATGCGAAACTTATCCGCAGCAGTACGAAAGCTAATTTCCAATGGATCATCAGAATTTGATTTCAACCTCAAATCAGAACAAATACCATGCTTATCTCTCTCTCCTTTTGCATTAAGTCGTATAAAGTAATTTTTAAATGCTTGCGGCGACAATGGATCATCTAACACGCCTATTTTTAGCATTTCCTCGGTAATATCTTGCCCTTGCTTTAATATACCAGCAGGGGCTTTTTCTTTTGTTCTAAAAACAACAACCTCTCCCACTGGCAGTCTTGCTTCTCGATTGCAACGCCCTGCTGCTTGTGCAATAGAATCCAGTCCTGCCATTTGTCGGTAAACGACAGGAAAGTCCAAATCTACCCCAGCTTCAATCAACTGCGTTGAGATTAACCATAATGGCTTATCTAATTGACCTTGATGATATGCTTGTAAATACAAACGAACCAATGCAATCACTTCGCTACGGTGGGTCGCACACATATTAGCGGATAGATGTAACTTAATACCATTATCAGGAAGTGCATTAAATAATGCTTTGGCATGATTTCGAGTATTCACCACTGCCAACACACAAGGCTTCTGCTGTATTTCTTCTGCTAATTCTTCCCAGCTCTGTTCTGCATCCGAAGCAGGGAATCTCACTTCTACACGCTTTAACTGCTGAGCCAATTGTTGAGGATCAGGGATAATCTCCACAACACTATCAAGCCCTTTTTGTATCAGCCCATCAAACACATCCCTCGCCTCACCAAGCTCTGGTTGTGTAGCGGTACAAAGCACAAAGGTTACCTCATACTTTTTAGCTAATACCCTCATCATATCGGTGATAGGTCTTTGAAAATCCCGCGGCAACTGCTGTGCCTCATCAAGAATAATCACGCTATTGGCAATATTATGAATCTTACGACAGCGACTAGTTCTGGCAGCAAAAAGAGACTCAAATAGCTGAACATTTGTCGTCACAATCAAGGGAGCATCCCAATTTTCTGCGGCAACTCGTCTTCTTGAATTTTCTTTTTTCTCATCAACTTCTAAATTGCTATGATGTTCAATAAGTGCTTCATCACCTAATGCACGTCGAAAAACTTCTGAATTTTGCTCAATAATACTGGTAAAAGGAATCGCATAAATAATTCGCTGCTTATTAAATTTCAAAGCGTGTTTTAAAGCAAAACCCAAACTTGCTAATGTCTTACCTCCACCTGTAGGGACTGTCAAACTAAAAATACTTGCTTCTTGTTCGGCTTTAGATAAACACGACTCTAAAATATCTGCACGAATTTTTTGTAAAGGAGAATTAACAGCCTTCTGTTTTAACTTTTCCATGTGCTGTTGGTATCGCGTTTGCAAATCCAACAAACTAGGAAAACTAGGACGCACTCCATGTTGTTTAGCCTCATCTGCATTTTGATACCCCGCCATGAAGGCTTCTGTATCTAGAAAATCAGCATCCACTAGACAAGAAAAAATATAGCGCAGCCAGATATGAAATTCAGCACGAGAATCTTCACTACTTTGCCATAATCCCCCAACTTCCTTTATTAAACTCTCTTCTGGCACCAAAAATTTTTGAATAGGAAAACCAGAATCCAAAGATTCTTGCAGTTCAGCACCTGCCCCAGCCAACCGTGTTTTCAATGGTCTTTTTCCCTGCCAATCTGCTAATCCTGCATGATGCCCCGCAATTAAATACGCTAATGCGTAACCTAGCACAGGATCAAAATGATCCACTGCATACTTCGCGCCAGCCGTAGAGTGGGTGACTCGCCCTCTCTGCTCATTTTCAACATGAGCATCTTCCTTCTCCGCTCGAGCCGCTTTTTGAATATATTGAGAAAACTTTAACCTCGCTTTTCCCAAATCATGAAGAAAACCTGCTTGTTTTGCAAATTCAGCACCATATTGACCTGCAAACCTTGCGGCTAGATTTCCTACTTCTCGCAAATGATCCTCAAGATGATGTGTAACTTCTTTATCCCCATCATAACGAATATGTGCGATATAACTTTGTTGCTCCTTCACCGTCTAAACTCCTTCTAAACTTAATCCAAAATCTTTATTCTTCCTGCGATTCCTGCAAAAATTGCCTCTTGCAAATCTGCAGGTACTTTATCTGAATAAATATGCTCTAATCGTGGATAACTCTGTATGATTTCATGCAGAATGTCATCCACAAACTCCGCCGACAACCCCGCCAATTTCGCTGTTTCATAAAAATATTTAGGCCGGATTTCATACCACAAATAATGCTTATTTTCTCCTCTCCAAGCCATTGCCATTTTTATTTTTTTCTGTTGTAACTTGCTAGGACTTATCAAAGGATAGGCTGAAATCACATCATAAAAAGGAGTCAATTGATAATGGTTATTCGCTTTAAGAAAAACACTGAAATTTTTGGCATGTCCATCAATAGCACATAACAGCCAAAATATAATTTGTGCCTTGAAAAACAATTTTCTATCAAGTGATGCTTGCGACGAACCTCGAAGAATATCACCTACGATATCAATAATACCTAAGCCTCCATCACTTTCATACTTCAACGCAGAAGCAATTCCTCTTGCTTGACACATATCTTCTTGAGGTAAACGAATCAGCCACGAAAAATCTTCGGACCAACGTCTATCAAACCGTTCAACAACCAACGCTTTTACCTCTCCAAACTGAATCAATTGAGCATTAGCTACTGGTAAACCAAATATCTTCATGATTTCAAGGCACAACCATTCGTTCTCACAACTTTGGGATAAATCTAATTGCCCCTGTCCTACAACACCAATAGGCAATTTAAAAATATGACTAGTAGGTGTTGAATGAAGCGGTAAATGCCACTTATCTTGGTACCATAAAAATGCCGTTTTCTCCTGAGCCCCTGCCAAAGAAATACGAAAATCAACATCATTAGACATTCCCAATGGATATTGCTGGTATTGAGACAACAACTTTTCAATATCACTATCCGTTAAAGCAATCGTCTCTACTTTCTGAACGGTTTGTGGTTCATGTTGATAAAGTTGTATAGCTCCAATACAGTCCTGTCCTATTGCCGATAACAAGTCAAAAGGTGTATTGCTAGCGACATGAAATTTTTGTTGAATACGTTGCCGTATCTGTGGATTATCTGGTAGGAGATTATCAAAAAAATTAAAGACTTTTTCTCCACTATAAGGCTTCATGGTCAATGGCAAAGAGAGTGAGATAGGACGGGCATATAGAGAATTTAGCCAACTCTCATCATACTGAAAATAGGTTGCCCCTTGAATACTTCGATACCACTCTCCTACTTTTACGCCATTCATGGCAACTTGCAGCTTCTCCATCACCACATCTCCTCCCCATTAGGAAGCCGTTCAATCACCTCGCCCCCTTTAGGTCTTGGCTGTATGACAAATTCTAACTCCAGTGCTGTAAGCAACTTAAATAAAGTTTCTATCTTAGTGCTATCAGGATTATTCTCAAACGCTGAAATAGTGGCTTGCTTCACCATAGCAAGTTTTGCCAATTCTGATTGAGAAAGGTTTTGTTGATAACGAAATTCACGCAATACATGAGCCAGCATGGGGGCTGTTGTGACAACCATAAAAACACCTCTTCTATACTCTACAAAGGATAAAAATATCCCCTATAAAGGATAAAACAAAAATATCCCCTATAAAGGATAAACTCAAAAATATCCTTTACAGGGGATAATATACACCTATACACCAATTAGAGCAAACCTAACGAATTTTGGCACACAATTCTATACTTGCCCTTTCCTCCAGCCATGCAGCCAATCTGCCAATTTATCGCGTAAATTCAACTGATGTAAGCACCATCCACCAATAAAACCAATCACACTTCCTACCACGGTATCAACTACCCTTGCCTCAATAATTTCACGCACTGGAGCATCCATCCCCGCACCCGCTTCCGCAAGAAAAATTGTCAACGGGGTAATAAAAATCACTGCAGCCGCATAATGTCTAGCCACCAGAGACTCAATAATAAAACTAAGACTCATCATCACTAGACAAATTCCCCATGCATTCAATGGTAACGAAAGGAGGTAAAAAGATAGCACCATACCTCCTAATGTCCCTGCGATACGATGCAACTGTTTGCTCCAAACTGCTCTAAAGTTAATCCCTTGAATAACTGCAATACATGCTACGGGAACCCAATAAGGACGCGGTAATCCACTCAGTTGTGCTACTAATGCAGCAATGCCAATAAATATCCCAATAATCAGTGAATCCACCACTACCAATTTAAAATCACGTTCAATATCTGGCATAGCATCGTACCCCGCCCCTCTCCATAGTCGAAATAGGCTATAACCAAGACCAACCACACACGCCCACAAGCCTCCTGCTGTTAGCAAGCCTAGATACAGAGGAACTTGCTCTACCGTATGTGGCATATAAACTGCAATCATCGCTGCCATCAGGAAAAAGAGTGATCCGGGAGGCTGTACTCGCAAACTACGGCATAGCATCGTAATGCCTATGGCAAGCAAGGTAATCCCTGGCACAAAAAATAGTGGATAGAAATGCAACACTAATCCGCAAAAAAAGCAGGCTGCCATTGCTGTACAGGCTGTCATCAGAGATACCATACGATGTAGCAAAGAAGTATTTGGCAAATAAAGAAAGGCCATCCCTCCCAAACTAGAGGTCAATCCATACCCCATATGTCCAAAATAGGCACCAATTAGCAATGGAATGCCACTCGCAATCGTAGACGCTACTGGTAAGCTCCACGGACGATGATGAGGATTTAATTGCCAAAAATATTTCCATTCTTGCTTAATCAGTTGAATAAGTCGATTCATTACTACTATTTTCCCTATTAAAACTTCTCTAGTACACCATGCTAAAGGGTTATTTCGTACTATCTTTCACACAAAATCTGCTTAACTCTATACCACTCCAGTACCCGACCAAACTCATTTACACCCCCTATAACCTTATGAAAATGATAGAGGTTCAACAATCAGAGCTACGATTAAAGGGGATACACCCCCTTCTTAATATTCAATATCACTCGTATGATGGGTATGAAAAAAACCCATCCCCCAACGTTATTTTCTCAGAGCCTCAGCACATACCACTGCACTTGACCATGCCCACTGAAAGTTATACCCGCCCAACCAACCAGTGACATCCACCACTTCACCAATAAAATACAGTCCGGGAACTTTCTTGCTCATCATGGTTTTTTGATCTAATTCTGCGGTATCCACGCCACCACGCATCGCTTCAGCTTTTTTATAGCCAGCTGTCCCTTTGGGGGTGATTTTCCATGCTTTAATGGACTGTGCTAATTGACGCAAAACCTTATCTGCATATTCTGCTAAGCGTTTATCCTCAGATAGTCCTTGTCGGGCAATCATATGCTGTGCCAATCGCTTAGGAAGATATTGACTAAGCACTGTTCCTAATTGCTGTTTATTACCTTGCTTCTCTGCTAGTAAAATCGTTTCTAAATCATGGCTAGGACACAGGTCAATATACAAGGGAGACTGCCCATCCCAGTAAGAAGAAATCTGTAAAATCCCTGGCCCCGACAAACCCTTATGAGTGAACAAAATATCTTCGTCAAAATAAACCGCTTTTTTCCCCTCTCCATTTGCAATACGAGCTTCTAAAGCAATACCTGCTAATGCCACATAATCCGCCCACTCTACTCCATTAAACTCAAGGGGTACTAAAGCAGGACGAGGTTCTATTGTTTTAAGTCCAAATTGACGTGCTATGCGTAAGCCGAAATCCGTAGCACCAATCGCAGGTGCTGCCATGCCACCCGTCGCAATCACTAATTGTTTGGCAATAAAAGTACCTGCAGACGTGTTTAAACAAAAAGCATTCCGAGAAAACTGTTGCTCATCGTTAGAAACACTACTTGTGGCACTAATAACATCATCATGAGTACTGCCGTCATTATTTTTAGCAGCATCTTTTTTAGCCTCCTCAACAGCCACACTTAAACCACTGATACCATCTGCTGCACAATTAAATTTATCAGATAAAAGACTTACTTCCTCAACCGTGCAAGGCATATGCCAATGCACACCCGCTTGTCGACACTCCGCCTCTAATACGCGAATAATCTCTTGGCTACTATCATCGCAGAAGAGCTGTCCACGATGTTTTTCATGCCAAGCTACACCGTGACGCCCCAACAATGCCAGAAAATCTCCTGGGGTATAGTGCATCAAGGCATAACGTGCAAAGCGCGGATTTTGTGAAACATAGTTTTCCCATGTCGCTCCACGATTGGTGAAGTTGCAACGCCCTCCTCCACTGATACGGATTTTTTCAGCCAGTTTACTCGCATGATCAAAAAGGTGTACATCAAGTCCTTGTGCGGCAGCTTGTGCGGCACACATCATGCCTGCAGCACCCGCCCCAATAATCGCAACATCAATATAACCCTTTTTCTTCACCTACCAATCCTCTGCCTAAACCCTACAAATCCTCTACCTTAAATATCAAGGGAAATACACGCTTCACTACCAGTAGATACACTATTGCCAAACGCACCTATCATTCATCCATCAAACAATCCACATAAAAACGTGTCGTACCATCAGGCAAAACTTCAGAACCTAAACCATGAATAAAGGTTTCAAAACCAGGGAATTGCTTATTGAATTCACGAGCAAACTGAAGATATTGCACGATTTTTTTATTAAAACGCTCACCTGGAATTAATAGAGGAATACCAGGGGGGTAAGGTGTTAACAATACGCCAGTCACTCTCCCCTCTAAATCATCAATACCTACACGCTCAATCTCACGGTGTGCCATGCGATTAAAAGCATCTGATGGTTTTAAGGCTGGTTCCATATCACTTAAGTACACCTCTGTAGTTAAGCGAGCAAAATCGTGTTCATGATAAGCCTTGTGTACCATTTGACATAAGTCAGCTAATCCCATGCGTTCATATTGAGGGTATACTTTGCAAAAATCAGGCATCACACGCCATAAAGGCTGATTACGATCATAATCATCTTTGAATTGTTGTAAAGACGTTAACAAGGTATTCCAACGACCTTTGGTAATTCCAATGGTAAACATGATGAAGAAAGAATACAACCCTGTCTTCTCTACCACAATACCATGCTCTGCTAAATACTTGCTGACCAAGGAAGCAGGAATACCACGCTCAGCAAACGTACCAGTCACATCCAATCCCGGAGTAATAATGGTCACTTTAATAGGATCTAGCATATTAAATCCTTCTGCTAATGACCCAAATCCGTGCCACTCCTCATCAGAGCCTAAAATCCAATCTTCCTGAACACCAATATCCTCTGTAGGTAGGCGACTAGGTCCCCAAACCTTAAACCACCAGTCATCACGTCCATACTCAGAGGCTACCTTACGCATAGCACGTCGGAAATCCATCGCTTCGCGAATACTTTCCTCAACAAGAGCAGTCCCTCCTGGGGGCTCCATCATCGCCGCTGCTACATCACAAGAGGCAATAATGGCGTACTGCGGTGATGTTGACGTATGCATTAAAAAGGCTTCATTAAACACATTTCGATCTAGCTTACGATTTTCAGATTCTTGCACAATAATTTGTGAAGCTTGCGAAATACCTGCCAACAATTTATGCGTTGAGTGCGTTGCAAACACCACAGAATCTTGATGGCGAGGTCGCCCCTCTCCAATCGCATGCATATTGGTATAAAACTCGTGGAAAGCCGCATGAGGCAACCACGCCTCATCAAAATGCAAGGTATCTACTGTACTTCCTAGTTTTTCTTTAATCATTTCCACGTTATAAATCACACCATCATAAGTACTTTGTGTCAAGGTTAAAATACGTGGATTTTTATTGACTGCCTCACGTGCAAATGGATTTGCCTCAATTTTTTTGCGAATATTTTCAGGATCAAACTCTTCTAAAGGAATCGGTCCAATAATACCCAAATTATTCCGTGTAGGACGCAAGAAAACAGGAATAGCACCAATCATCGTAATAGCATGTAAGATAGACTTATGACAATTACGATCCACCACTACTACATCACCAGCTGCCACATTAGCATGCCACACAATCTTATTAGAAGTCGATGTACCATTGGTCACAAAATAACAGTGATCCGCATGAAAAATACGTGCTGCATTACGCTCTGATTCTGCTACAGGGCCTGTATGATCCAATAACTGACCTAGCTCTTCTACTGCATTACATACGTCCGCACGCAGCATATTCTCGCCAAAGAACTGGTGAAACATCTGCCCTACAGGACTCTTTAAAAATGCCACACCACCTGAATGCCCAGGACAGTGCCAAGAATAAGAGCCGTCTTGAGCATATTTCACTAACTCACGGAAAAAAGGAGGTGCCAATGTATCTAAATAGCTTTTTGCTTCTCGGATAATATGACGAGCCACAAACTCAGGGGTATCCTCAAACATATGGATGAACCCATGCAGCTCACGCAGAATATCGTTGGGAATATGCTGTGAAGTACGTGTCTCTCCGTACAAATAAATCGGAATATCCGCATTACGAAAACGCAACTCTCCTACGAACTGACGCAAGTTCTTAATCGCCTGTGCCACATCTTCTGGAGAATCCACATCAAACTCATCATCATCAATCGACAAAATAAATGCACTTGCACGACTCTGTTGTTGAGCAAAAGAACTTAAATCCCCATAACTCGTCACGGCTAATACGTCCATTCCTTCATCTTTAATCGCATCTGCCAAAGCACGAATACCTAAACCAGAAGCACTATCTGCGCGATAATCTTCATCAATAATAACGATGGGAAAACGGAATTTCATGAAAATCCTCCAAAAGAAGAAGCAACACTTTAAGCCAGTGTTGCCTACTTTAAAGTCGGTGTCTTTGTCTAAACACCGTTTTTGATACTATTCAGATAGAAGTACAAAATCAATCTGTTCTGCACTAGTAAAAATCACCTCTAATACTTAAAAAATGATGTACTACTCATTATTTCACCATCTCATGACAATCATTTGACGGACAAACAGTTTTTCATCAAGTACGAGGTAAAGTCACCCCCCGCTGACCTTGATACTTACCGCCACGGTCTTTGTAAGAGGTTTCACATATTTCATTACCACCTAGGAATAAAAATTGAGCACACCCCTCATTGGCGTAAATCTTGGCAGGTAATGGTGTTGTATTAGAAAACTCTAAAGTTACGTGCCCTTCCCACTCTGGCTCTAAAGGGGTCACATTAACAATAATACCGCAACGAGCATAAGTACTTTTACCAAGACAAATTGTCAATACATCACGTGGAATACGGAAATACTCCACAGTGCGTGCCAAAGCGAAAGAGTTAGGTGGAATAATGCACACATCCCCTTCAAAATCAATAAATGACTTTTCATCGAATTTCTTGGGGTCTACAATCGTTGAATTAATATTTGTGAAAATCTTAAATTCTCTCGCACAACGGACATCATAACCGTAGCTACTAGTACCATAGCTAACGATTTTTTGGTCATTAACCGTGCGAATTTGCCCTGGCTCAAAAGGCTCAATCATACCTTTAGCCGCCTGCTCACGAATCCAACGATCGTTTTTTATGCTCATTCTTAAGCCCTCTGTTAATTAGATAAAGTGTTTTATTTTAACGCAGTTATTTCATGCTGTGTAATACTGGCTTAGTAGGATTATCTTTTTGATTACACTCCAAACCTATTAGTACACGCAGGGAAGTCAAACTAATCTTTGAATACTCGCTTGTACAATAACTCAATACCATTTACAGTACCTGCTTTAGCATCAACAGTGAAGTGCTTCATCAATTTATAACTGCCACGAATTACGGTACCACTACCAGACAATGCCTGTTCAACACTTACACGCCAATCATTACCAAATTTTTTCGTAGCATAAAGAAGTTGGCTGGCCTCCTCATAACCACGGTATGCAGAACTATCTGCCACGGTGCGCTTAGGAAGAATATTATCTGACTCACCCACACTACCAGCTTTCACCCCGACCTCATCTAGACCAACTTTACGATAAAATGGCTCTGAATCACTGTCTGTGAGAAGTGAACCACCTACAGAGAGCAGCAATGCCAAATCTGCACTACTACTATCAGGACCTCTTCCCATAATAAGCCAAGAAAGTTTCTCGACATCACTTACATCAGGATAAGACACCAGTGTAATTTTAGGACGTTTTGCTGTACCGATGACTCGCAGACCGGCTTCAACCTCTAGACCTCGACGAAGTGCCTCAATATTAAGACTAGGATTAGTAATATTACCGCCAAACGCAATTTCACCTCGTGCAATTTGCAACCGTTGACCATAGGCTTCAATCGCACCACCACGAGTTCTAAACTGCCCCTCCGCAGTTAATCGTCCTTTTTCCTGCACTAATGTGATAGAACCAACCAGACCCGAGTTAAGTCCCATACCCACTAAATAGAAACGTGGACCTAAATCAACGGTTAAATTCATGTTTAAATCCTCAGATGCATTTCCTTGAGACTGTATCGTTGTTTGTCCTGGTTTAAGAACAATTACATCACCATCTACAGTGGGCACAGTATCTTTAATATCAATACTCGCCCAACCTGCATCTGCTGTCACCTTGCCTGTTAAATTAATCTTTGGCATGTGTGCTTCCATCCGGATTTCACCACTCAGCATAGCAAAACGATCTGCTCGCTGAACAATAGGATAGTGATCTAGCACTGTCTTGACACTACCTCTGGCCTTTTCTAAATCCCAATCCCCTGTAATATCTAAACTACCATGTTGTGCTGGAGGATTCTCTGCTATCCATTGGCGTGTACGCCACTCTTTAGGCTCAACACGGATTACCGCAGGGAAATGTAATGTCTCAATGCGAGCTTTCATATCATTAAAACTTGCTTTAAGCGTACCATTTAACAAACGAACACCATTCTCAACCTCAACAATGCGTAAATTCTCTCCATTGATAAAACCAGATGAATGCCACTTACCTGATGGTGTTGAAGATAATTGAGCATCAAAACTCACTGCACCACCAAGACTTAACAAATCATTGGTAAACACAGATGCCCACGCAATATCTTTAATACCGCCTACAGCTTTTAATTTAGTTCCTCCTTTCAGATTGGGTTCAAGCCCATTAAAATCTGATTGAACTTCAACTTTGGCATTGCCTTTAGCTGCAGTATCTAATAAAAGCTGGGCATTTAGCACACTATGGGTTCCTTGTGTTGGAGTAAAACCTAACTTTAATGCCAAATTCTTAATATCCATAGGCAATGGTTTTGCCAAAGGAAGTGCCAAATCTCCAGAGCGACGAGTAATATTTGCTTGCCCTTTTAGTGCTCTGTCAAAGCTGATGTCCCAATCTATATCTAATACCAAATCAGAAGACGCAGTTGGTGTTTTACTACGAACCACAATATCCTGTGCCTGTTCTCTAGTCTGTCCAGTAAGGCGATACACTTCGTCTAAGAGTTTTTTATTAATAACAAAATGACGAATATTGCCTTTAGTTGTCCATGCACCACGTTTTCCTGTAGAGCCGAGTTGTTGCAACATTAGCGTCTGCTTGCCAGGGATATTCAGCTGCAATATAGAAGCACCAACATTCCACTCAGGAAAACCTTTTTCTCCACTTGGAATCACTTTGAGTGACATGGCTTGTTTTTGCTCAATACTGTATTGTTGATAACCAGCAGAAAGTGTTTGAATAGTCCCTGACCAACCTTCAGCTGCCGTATCCTTACTAGAAGATGTTGATGCAGAAGAACCTTCTGATGTGGATGATTGATCTGCCGTTGTTACTTCCAAGACATCGGGCACTACCACTTTCTCGTTAGTTTGCAAACTTGATGGAACCTTATTAGCTTGCTGAGTTCCCCAACCTCCTTCTGCCACAATATGTGTCGTAATCACATCAGGATTTTTAGGTTGTAACGCCCCTTTCAATGCGTAAATTAATGCCAAATCAACTTTATGCTGATTCACTCCATCTTGAAGACTTCCTTTGACAGAAGTACCTCCAGTAAGGCCGGGATAAAGCTCAGCCAAGCGAGGCAACACAATATCCAAGGTCAGTTTATCACCTACTCGTCCAAAAGCTCCTTGTGTAACAATATGATTTTGCCCTATAGATAAATTAGTATTGATTTTCTCAAGATGGTAAGCATTTAATAGACTCACCTGTTCATCGTCTATATTGGAAGACAGTAACCAATGAACATCTCCACTCAACTTTTGTTTATTCCAGGTACTACCATCGGCAAACTGTGCCTTGACTTCTGCATATTGGGGCAGATTCTTAGTACCTAATACTGCATTGGCATGAATCTCACCATTTAGTTTATTAGGAGGTAAAGCACCTAAACTCCATTTATCCAAAGCAAGATTCTTCATGACAAGATTCAATGAAATATGCGGTTTTTTTAGCGTAACAGTACTACCTGACGGTGTCGAAATACTCTTTGACTCTTCTGCTGGTGAACCACTCTGCTGGGTTTGTTGCTTGATTTCTTGACTATTCCCTTGCTCGTTAGGGCTGGTCTGTGCCGAGTTTTTTGTATAAACAACATCGTCTTGAATAGAAGCATCAGCTTTTAGCAAAGTACCATCAGACAAGCCCAAATTTAGCAATGCTTTGTCTACCACAAAAGGATTGTTCAAATTTAATAAAATATCTCCATCTATCTGTGTCTGTTCACCCTCTCCTTTTGCAAGCAGGGTATATACATTATTAGCCTCAGCAACAGGAGTCAATGTCAAGGCCAATCTCTGAATATTTGCCAGAGGATTACTTTGTATTTTATCTGCATCACCACTGATGCGTAGCATATTAACTGCCACATTCCATGTAGGCTGGTTTGTCACATGCCAGTCAATATCAAAGCTACTTTGCTGTATAGGTAAATTCTTTATATTACCTTGCGATTGGACTTGTCCATTTTGTTGATTAGAGCCTTGATGAATAAACTCTGTCAATTCACCACTAGGTTGCGTAAGCACTAATGTCGCCTCTCCCACAGACCATTGCAAAGGCTCAGTTGCAGATACATCAATCGCAACTGCTTGCTGATTCACTAATTTATAGCCAGCATGATTGAGCTGCAATTTTTGCACCTGTCCCACCCAGTTCAACACCGTTGCCTCTGTTTTAGCACTACCCTGCACAAGCAAATCGACATCAACAGGAGCTTCACCTAGAGCTTTACCTACACCTTTGGCATAATCACCCTTAACAGCAAGTTGATGCTCTTGCAAACCACCAGAAAGTTGGGCCTCTAGCGATAACTTCTCACCTATAGTGGGATAAAGTTTTGCTAGCTGAGGAACCTTGGCGAGGATTGTCAATACATCACCTTTTTTGCCCCAGTTGCCTTTTGCTGTTAACTGATTGTTTGCCTGATTTACTTGAATATCTGATGTAACCCTAACGTCATCTGTTAAATCAACATTAATATCTCCATTACCTTTTAATGGAATACCATTCCAACGACTAGAATCAGATAACTGAAAACGAATATCCGCTGCTTTCCATTGACTTGATTCCGCAGTACCAACATCAATATGAATTGTTGACCCTATGCTGGACTGTGGGACTACACCTCCCAAATCTATATCTTTAAGTAAGATATCTGCCTCTAATTGTTGTTCTTTATTGACAGCTGTGTGCGTTTTGGCATCAATCGTAGCACTGAATCCTTTGTCTACCCCAACATCTGCTTTTAAATAAACTAAAGGGATAGGGTCAAAAAGGTTTAATTTCCCTGTTCCGTTTAATGCTAAACCTTTACCCTCCCCAGTAATTTTCATAGCTAAATCCTGTAGGCTACCATCTAATGCCAAGTTCACATCAATATGACAATCTTGTTCATTTTGCTCCAATGCTTGCTTCATTGCTGAACTTATGCAAACAGGAGATGATAAGTCTTGGCTATCTACTTGAGCTTGAATATTTAGAGTAAGTGGTAAGTTTTCCTGTGATAAATCAGCTAATTTGACCTGTCCTTTCAGAGCACTTGTTGCTAATGCATGGTCAATTTCTAGATTCCTAAGCTCAAGCCCTGCTTTATTTGCTGCCCATTGTAGCTGCTGCACATTTAGTCGACGCACACTGACAGGTATTGCCTTTCCATCGGCATTATTGAGTGTTAATTTCGCTAATGCTAATTTCTCCACAATAATATCAACTGGCAGAGCTGGTATCCCCGCCTCTTGTTGTTGCTCAGGCTGTGCTGGTGCATTTAACAAATCTATATGCACATCCCCAACGGCAAAATTACGAACAAGCACAGTTGCATTCCATAACCGCCGCCACTGCACTTCTAAATCAATAGATTGAATGTCCACTTTAGCTGCAGGTGTTGTCACAGTTATATGCTCCACATGTAGACCATCTAGCAAGGAGCCTTGTACACCCTCAGCCTTGACTCCTACCATAGGTAAGATTTTAGTCATCAATGTGCGTGTACCTGTCTGTGTACTAAAAATCCAAGCAAAGCCAACTACCACTAGTAGTAAAATACCTAGCAATAATAAACTTAATGTACGAAACGGACGTGCAAAAATTTTCATCTAAAATGCCATACCTAAGGAAAAGTGTAATCTGATTTTACGGTCTCGTTGACCATAAGCCACATCAAGATTGAGTGGACCTGCAGGAGTTTTAATAAGAGCACCCACTCCATAGCCGACATGCATTTTCATCTCTTTGAAGGAAGGTGCTGCATCACCGACATCTACAAAAAGGCCCATACCAAAAGTATCATTGAAATAATGCATATATTCCATACTTGCTACTGCTAGAGCTCGCGTACCAATCACAGCTTTACCGACTTTCTCACCAATACCAAAGTATCTATAACCACGAATAGTGCGGGCCCCACCCGTACGATAGCCAAAGTCATCAGGAATGAGGGTGCTGTCTTTTGCCCAGACTTTACCCACTTCTGCCCGTACCGTAAACACATCTCGTTTACCAACAGGAATCCACACTTGAGCTCTAGCTGATGCTCGAGAAAAGTATTCTTTATTTTTTAAGTCTCGACCAATACCGCCACCTATGGCAATCAAATTACCGGAGCGTGGATTATATTTATCATCAACATCTCTACGCAATAAATCATAGGTTGCAACAAGTGTAGGCAAGTGAAATTTGGTTTTTTCTTCGTCAGTGTCACGCTTTACATAGTCATAGTTTGCCATTAAACTCCAGCTACTCTCATACTCAACACGACTTTTTGCATCAAAATTAAACACACGCTGTCTACGCCAACCTGCTCCATAACGCAGAACTTCCTCGCCTTCAATATCGGTATGCCGGGTCATGATACCAAGGCTATCAATAGAACCATTATTATTGGGAGGAAGGTAAAAATCCAAATAAGCACGTTGGTTTTTGAAATCGGCACCAATACCTGTTTCCATTGTCACTGGCAGCCCTGCCACAATGCGTTGTAAATACTTGACCTCACCTCTCACACCAACAGAATCATCCACCCCCAAAGAGGCAGTGACTTCTCGTGCGGGGGCTTCTGTAACCTTAACAGTCACAGGCAGCTGTGCATCTTTTTGAGCATATATTTCATCCCCAGGAGGAACTTTAAGATTGACAAAAACACCACGGAAATAATTAGTAGATTGCAACTTAGTTTGCCATTCGTCTAGCTGTGCCTGACTATAACGCTCACCAGGTTCATACTGTACATAACGATGAATAATACTTTCAGGAACACGCTTAAGACCCAAAACTTCGATTTTCCCCAATGTGACTTCTGGTCCACTGTCAATCATTGTAATGGTGTCTACTTGTGCTTGCTCTGGATGCACCACCGCTTGGGAACGAATCATACGAGCAAGAAAAAAGTCTTGTTCTTGTGTTTTATCAAGTAAAGCTGCCTTGGCAGAACTCCAATTTTCATTGATAAAGTCCTTGCCCTCTGGAAGTCCCCATGAGGATTTCAATTCTTTGACACGATTGGCATAGTCAGAATCAGCAATACGTCCTACAAATACATTATTGGCAGTACGCACCTTTGAAATAGCCCCTGCATCAATAGAAATTTCCCAAGTATCCCCACCAATATCCTCACCAACCTCTAGCCTTACATGAGGACTAAAATACCCTTTGGTAGCTAAAGCAGATAGAACGGCATCATGCCCTTTACGACGGATACGATCAGCCTCACCACTATCTTGGTCATCGGCTTGACGCACTACTGCAGCGATAGCCTTTTGTACAGCAGTCAACACATCCGGAGGCAGTCCACTTGGATCAATAATTACTTCAGGGACATTATTACGCTTTACTGTTGTCGATGATGACTGTGCTGAAGACTCAGCCGCATAGGCAGTCCCCACACCCAAAGTAATACATAATCCCACTTGCCATATAGGGTAAAAATATTTCATCCTAAATTATATATACACTAAACGGTTAAATAATAGCTTATTATTCTACCGTTTTACCACAATCGGAGGGAATTTGTGTGTCATATCTTTAGGCAATTTAGTAACATTTAACGCCAACTTACGAGCCATTTGTCGATAAATCAAGCCAACATCAGATTGAGGCTCTTGAGCTACAATGGGAAAACCACTATCAGACTGTTCACGCACCCGAATATGTAAAGGCAAAGCTCCAATAGAGGGAATACCGAGTTGTTGAGCAAATTTCTTTCCTCCATCTTCACCAAAAATATGCTCTACATGACCGCAGTTGCTGCAAATATGCACACTCATATTTTCTACAATACCAAGCACAGGGATATTTACGGTTTGAAACATATTCACTCCCTTACGTACGTCCAAAAGGGCAATATCTTGTGGTGTTGTTACAATCACTACGCCAATAATAGGAACTTTTTGCACCAAACTTAACGCAATATCTCCGGTACCGGGAGGCATATCGACAATTAAGTAATCCACATCAGGCCATGCAGTCAAATTAAGTAATTGATTCATCGCCTGTACAACCATAGGACCACGCCAAATTGCTGCTTTATCATCCTCTATCAGAAAACCGAAAGAGTTCACATAAACTCCATGAGCATAAGGAGGAATCATATGTTGTTGTGCATCCAGTTCTGGTTTGTCCTTGACTCCTAATAATAGCGGTTGGGACGGTCCATAAATATCTGCATCTAACACTCCCACTTTAGCCCCGGATTGTGCCAGAGCTACCGCTAGATTCACTGCAGTTGTACTTTTACCGACCCCTCCTTTGCCTGATGCCACTGCAATAATGTTTTTAACATGTTTCAAAGGACGCAAACCATCTTGAACTTTATGCTGTTGCACCCCATTTACAACGGACAAACGCACTTCACTAACACCAAGAGGCTGTAACAAAACCAATGCTTGTTGTTGCAATGCCTCCTCTTCTGAGGGTGATAAATAATATCCTGGAGTAAGTTGGACAAAGACAGAAGAGCCATGTACACGAATATCCTCTTCTTTCAAAAGGTGTCCGATAACCTCCCCTACAAGAGGGTCTTTAAGTGATTGAAGCTGTGTTAGAACAATACTAGGATTTAAACTGACTGTCATAAGGACTCTATATCGGTGTTAAAATCAAATGAAAACTTTATCATAACGGGTTTACTTTATCCTGTCTTTAAACACCCCAATGTCATTAAGTTTTTATTAAGAAGATATTAAATCTGTTGTCTTTATAGCGTTTTCTTTTAATCTCATTTTTTTGGAGCCATCATGGACTTTCTTCGACAATTATTCCGCGGTGCAATGGTATTACTTTTTACCCTTGTCGGACTTGGTATGGCTTTCGCTTTGCTAGTGGTCGGTGTCGTATCACTAGGCATTATGTATCTTGTCTATCTTATTCGTGGTCAAAAATTCTCTGCTACAGAATATTGGCAGCAATCTCGTGCCCGAGCAAAACAAACCAGCTCTCAATTTAGCGGGCGTTTTCGTCAACCTAGCTATAGCCGCCGTCCTGCTCAGGATGTCAGTGATGCTGAGGTGAGAGAAATTAAACACGATACGTAGGCTGTATCACTATTGAAGATATTTAATCTGCATATGTTTATCTGATGAGCTGTGCTATTTTACTATTTTCGTCTGAAACAAACCTATTTTTAAATAAATAACCCCTCATTTATCGAGAACGGAATCTTTTAATTTAAAAATTTCGCTTTTGGTTTAAAATCTTATTTTTCTTATTTTTTTAAAGTAATTACACAATGACACGCACTATTTTTGTAACAACAGCACTTCCTTATGCCAACGGTTCATTCCATATTGGTCATATTATGGAATATATTCAAGCCGATATTTGGGTGCGTGCGATGCGTATGTCAGGTCATACCGTACACTTTGTAGGGGCTGATGATGCGCATGGCGCCCCTATTATGCTTAAAGCTGAAAAAGAAGGCATTACTCCAGAGGAACTTGTTCGTCGTATTGCCAACGAACGTCCTATCTATCTAAATGGTTTTCATATCAAGTTTGACCACTGGCACTGTACTCATAGCCCAGAAAATGAAGCATTATCTGGTGATATTTACCTTGCATTAAAGAAAAATAACTTGATTAGTAAGCGTACAATTGAACAATTCTATGACCCTGTTAAGGGTATGTTCTTGCCTGATCGCTACATTAAAGGTGAATGTCCTAAATGTCATGCCAAGGATCAATATGGAGACTCTTGCGAAGTATGTAGTGCCGTTTATGCACCAACAGAGTTAATTAACCCTTACTCAACCTTGAGTAATGCAACTCCAGTATTAAAAACCTCTGAGCACTTTTTCTTTAATCTTTCTGATCCTCGCTGTGTACAGTTTTTACACGAGTGGACACAAGGTTCTAGCAAATTTGGATATAAACATCTCCAAAATGAAGTCCTTGGTAAAACTAAAGAGTGGCTTGGCGAAAGCATCGAAAATAACAACCTCAATGACTGGGATATTTCTCGTGATGCCCCTTATTTTGGTATTGAGATTCCTGGAGAGCCAGGTAAGTATTTCTATGTATGGTTAGATGCTCCAGTAGGTTATCTAGCCTCACTCAAAGCCTATTGTGATAAAAAAGGCATAGATTTCAATGCATTATTAGATCCGGAAGGTGATACCGAGCAAATTCACTTTATTGGCAAAGACATTACCTACTTCCACGCCCTTTTCTGGCCTGCTATGTTGAAGTTCTCTGGACGTAAAACACCAGACCAACTAAATGCACATGGCTTTATCACTGTCAGTGGTGAGAAAATGTCTAAGAGCCGTGGCACAGGTATTTCCCCTCTACGCTACCTAGAGTTGGGCATGAACCCTGAGTGGATGCGTTATTACATTGCCGCCAAACTCAATGCTAAGGTTGAGGATGTTGATTTCAATCCCGAAGATTTTATTGCACGTGTTAACGCAGACCTTATCGGCAAGTACATCAACATTGCCAGTCGTGCAGCTAATTTCATCAGCCGCCATTTTGAGGGGAAATTGGCCTACTCTGGTAGCACGGATGAAATGTTGACTGAGATTAGTACACTTGTTGATAGCGTAAGTAAGGATTTAGAAGCCCGTGAATATAGTCGTGCCATTCGTACATTGATGGCATATGCAGACACAGTCAACCAAGCATTTGACCAAGCTGCTCCTTGGGTTCTT
This sequence comes from Pelistega europaea, assembly GCF_013133775.1. Taxonomy (GTDB): domain Bacteria; phylum Pseudomonadota; class Gammaproteobacteria; order Burkholderiales; family Burkholderiaceae_B; genus Taylorella; species Taylorella europaea. The sequence goes on from NZ_JABGBO010000003.1 coordinate 39,576, forward strand.
GCCAAGGGTATTAGCACAGCAAGTGAAGACACCAAAGCTCAATTACAAGACATCTGCTCACGTGCAATTGCCGGATTTAAAGCCTTATCTGTGGTACTCAGTCCTGTATTGCCTGCATTAGCAGAACGCATTGCATCAGAGTTGTTTGGCATTAACCGTACCTTTGTGTGGGGCGATGCAATGGATCTACCGCAAACTATTGCTCCATTTAAACACCTTATGCAGCGTGTAGACGCCACACAGGTGGACGCATTACTAGAACCTCCAGCTCCAGCAGTAGAAACCCCAAAACCAGGGGGAGAAGAAATTGCAGAAACCATCAAGATTGATGATTTTGCCAAGATTGACCTGCGTATTGCCAAGATTGTTGAGTGCAATCATGTGGAGGGTTCTGATAAGCTCTTGCAACTAACTTTAGATGTAGGGGAAGGTCACTACCGCAATGTATTCTCTGGTATTAAATCAATGTATAAACCAGAGGATTTAGTAGGCAAGCTAACTGTTATGGTAGCTAACCTTGCTCCTCGCAAGATGAAGTTTGGTATTTCTGAAGGGATGGTATTAGCAGCCAGCCACGCCGACGAAAAAGCTAATCCTGGCATCTACGTACTAGAACCATTCCCTGGTGCTCAGCCGGGTATGCGTGTTCGCTAGTTAGGTAGAGGTGATATGAACACACACACTATCGAAGAGCAAGGCGGTACATCAGCTACCGCCACCAAAGAACAACAAATCCTTGCGGACACATCGAACTCTTCTTCAGATAAGGGGCAAGCCACCCTATCTACTAAAGAGGATTCTCACCCTCGTTTTGGGCATATCCGTAGTTTTGTCCACCGTCGTTCACATATTACACAAGGACAGCAACATGCGATTGATAGGCTAGCCCCAAAATGGACTATTCCCTATCAAGATCAGCTGCTAGATTTTGCTACTGTCTTTGGACGTCATGCCCCAACCATTTTAGAAATAGGTTTTGGTATGGGAGAGACAACGGAGAAGATTGCTCAAACACGTACTGGTGATAACTTCCTTGGTGTTGAGGTATTTCCTGCTGGGGTAGGTTCTATGCTCAATCGCATCGAAGCCTCCAACTTGCATAATGTACGTATCATTCAACATGATGCTGTTGATGTAGTTAATCACATGATTCCCCCAGAAAGTCTAGATGGGATTCATATTTATTTCCCCGACCCTTGGCCTAAGAAACGTCACCATAAGCGTCGCCTAATTCAAGGACCTTTTGTTCATTTGCTAGCACAACGCTTAAAATCTGGTGGCTATATTCATTGTGCCACTGACTGGGAGAACTATGCAGAACAGATGCTAGAAGTACTAAGTAACGAGCCTTTGTTATGCAATACCGCTGATGGTTTTGCTCCTAAACCAGACTACCGTCCACAGACAAAATTTGAAACTAGAGGTTTTAGACTAGGTCATAGTTCTTGGGATGTAGTATTTAAAAAAATCTAATACTTACCAAGCTGTTACGCTAATCAATCAAATATCATGCTATATCCCGCTATTACCCCTTATAGAACTGGTTTTTTAGATACACAAGATGGACACTTAGTCTATTGGGAGCTTTGTGGCAACCCTAATGGCAAACCCGTGATATTTTTGCATGGTGGTCCTGGTGCTGGATGCTCAGACAATCATCGCCGTTTATTCAACCCTGAAAAATACCATATCATGTTATTTGATCAACGTGGTTGTGGTCGGTCATTGCCTAAAGCATCTCTAGAAAATAATACAACATGGCATTTGGTCAGCGATATTGAACGCTTACGTCAAGAAGTGCTTGGTGTGGAAAAAGTCATGATTTTTGGAGGTTCTTGGGGATCTACACTAGCTTTAGCATATGCAGAAACACACCCTAACCATGTCAGCGAACTAATTTTGCGTGGCATTTTTATGTGTCGCCAAGAAGAAATCCGTTGGTTTTACCAAGAGGGGGCTTCGTTTGTATATCCTGATTACTGGGAAGACTATGTTCGCCCTATTCCAGAAGCAGAGCGTTATGATATGCTATCTGCCTTTCATCGTCGCCTTACTGGCAACAATGAGGAAGAAAAGCTAGCTGCTGCCACAGCATGGGGACTATGGGAAGGCCGAGGCATTACTCTATTGCCAGACCCAGAGACAGCAAACCACTTCTCTGCAGATGGTTTTGCAGTCGCTTTTGCTCGTATCGAAAATCATTATTTTATGCATAATGGTTTTTTTGAAGACGAGCAACTACTTCGTAATGCCTATAAAATCCGACATATCCCTACTGTTATCGTACAGGGGCGCTATGATATGTGTACCCCAATGAAAACCGCATGGGATTTACATAAAGCCTTGCCCGATGCAAAATTCGTCCTTATCAATGATGCTGGACATGCTTATAGCGAACCAGGTATTCTTAAAGCACTAATTGAGGCGACAGATAAGGCTGTAGAAGAGTAAAAAAGGTAAGCCTGTCTCATCCTCTTATCTATATGGAAAATACAACAATGGCTGAGAAAATCTTAACCATGTTCTCAGCCACTAGTTGTACTACATTAAACCCAAGAATAATCTTGATTTATTTCACTAATAAACGATTAAGCCTTTTCACAAACTCCGCTGAATCAGCAAGCTGTGCTCCTTCAAGCAACATCGCTTGATCAAACAAAACCTCTGCTAAATCACTGAAATCCTCACCCTCTACCTCTTTGAGTTTCTTCACTAAAGCATGGTCTGGATTAATCTCAAAAATAGGTTTCATATCAGGCACTTCTTGCCCTGCTGATTTCAGCATACGTAAGAGATGTGGGCTAAGTTCATTTTGACCTACCACCACGCAAGAAGGAGAATCTACCAAGCGTGCAGTAACACGAACCTCTTTCACCTTGTCTTTGAGAGCCTCTTGTAAACGCTCCACAAGCGGTTTAAATTCTTGTGCTACTTCTTCTTGGTGCTGCTTCTCTGCCTCATCACTAAGTTTCTCAAGATCCAAACCTCCCTTAGAGACAGACACTAGTTGTTTACCATCAAACTCGCGGAAATAAGTAAGCATCCACTCATCCACTCTGTCAGAAAGCAACAAGACCTCAATGCCTTTTTGACGGAAAATTTCAAGATGAGGACTACTTTTTGCATTAGCAAAATTTTCTGCAACAACATAGTAAATCTTATCTTGCCCCTCTTTCATGCGAGACACATAGTCATCCAAAGAAACCGTTTGTGCAGGTTGATTATCATGAGTAGAGGCAAAACGCACTAATTTAGCAATACGTTGCTGATTCGCCTGATCCTCTCCTAAGCCTTCTTTTAATACCTGACCAAACTCCGACCAAAATGTCACATAATCCTCAGGACGATTGTCTGCTAAATCCTCTAACATACTAAGTACGCGTTTAGCTGACCCATCGCGGATTAATTTCACATCTCGGCTTTCTTGCAAAATTTCACGCGATACATTTAATGGCAAGTCGGATGAATCAATTACTCCTCGCACAAACCGCAGATAAGAAGGCAATAACTGTTCGGCATCATCCATAATAAAAACTCGTTTGACATATAGTTTTACACCGCGTTTTGCATCTCGGTCATATAAATCAAACGGAGCATGTTTAGGGATATACAATAATTGAGTATACTCTGTACGCCCCTCTACACGGTGATGTGCCCAACATAAAGGCTCATCATAATCATGGCTGATATGTGAGTAAAATGCCTTATATTGTTCATCACTAATCTCGGATTTAGGCCGTGTCCAGAGAGCATTTGCTTGGTTGATATTTTCCCATTCACCGGTCTTTTTACTTTCACTTTTCTCAGCATCGTACTCTTCTTTCTCCATTTGGATAGGAATAGAAATATGATCTGAATAACGTCGCAATACATCACGTAACACCCAGTTGTTTAAGAAACGCTCTCCTTCCTCATTCACATAAAGTGTAATTGTGGTACCACGAGATGCTTTCTCAACTGATTCAATCGTGAATTCACCTTGCCCCTCTGACACCCAATGTACTGCCTCATTGGCTGCTACACCCGCTTTGCGAGTAAGAACTTCCACTTTATGAGCAACAATAAAAGCAGAATAGAATCCCACACCAAACTGACCAATAAGTTGGGCATCTTTTTGTTGATCTCCTGTCAACGAAGCAAAAAACTCTTTGGTACCTGAACGAGCAATTGTACCCAGGTTTGCAATCACTTCATCATGCGTCATACCGATACCGTTATCGTCAATCGTAATAGTCTTCTTGGTCTCATCAAAACTAATACGAATACGCAAATCGCTATCTTCTGCTAATAATTCTGGACGATTAATCGCCTCAAAACGCAATTTATCACAAGCATCTGATGCATTAGAAACCAACTCGCGCAAGAAAATCTCTTTGTTAGAATAGAGGGAGTGAATCATCAACTGAAGTAATTGCTTAACCTCAGTTTGAAATCCCATCGTTTGTGCATTAGACATATAAATCCTCCAAAAATAATTTGCTTGGCAGATGGGGATGAAAAGAGTTTTTTTCAAGACAGTATGAAAAAGAAAATATTATTAAAAGATTTAGTTTAAAAACATAAAGGAAGTCCAACAGCTACTTTAAAAGTAAACAAACAAAACCTATTTGACCTGATAAAACGCACCACCAACTCAGAAATAATTTAGGCAATAAAACAACAAATCTATAAAAAACTGACCTTCTTCTTAATAATTTTTTGCCCCCATAGTGACAAGAAAGTAAAAGTTCGATAAAATAGCAACCCTATCAGTTGATTACACTGCAATCTATCAATGAGCCCGGGTGGTGAAATTGGTAGACGCAGGGGACTCAAAATCCCCCGCCGCAAGGCGTGCCGGTTCGATTCCGGCCCCGGGCACCACAAACTCATTGATTGCATCAATACAGTCAAAGGTTGCAGATAAACAGAATTCCTATTCAGGAAAAAATACTCCCCCTCCTCAGAATACTCTAAGCAATATTCAAGATTTTTTACTTCAAAAAATTATTTGATTATTTCAAAGTGTGCTTCTTTTGTGGCAATAACACATTCAAGATTTTTTACTCCAAAAAATTATTTGACTCCCCTAAAAACATCACCATATACGAGCTTTTAAACAAGCCGCTCACACCTTGTGCAGAATGCACCAAGAAAATTCATTAATGATTTTTCTGCTTTTAAAAAGCAACACCCTTCCCATCTGAATTATAAAAAAGTGCAACACTAGTCCCCATCCCCATCTTCACACAATTCCTAGCCTATTCACTCATTAGCAATTCTCCTACCTCTCTTTTATTTACAAAAAGACATAATTATACTTTTTATTATCTCTAATTCATTTCATCATTTACGTGTCGTACCTGTTTCATATTATTGTGAGGAGTTTTTATGAAAATATCTATTATTGGGGTTGGTGCAGTAGGTGTGGGTATTTGTCAAAACCTTCTTAATTTAGGAAACTGTCGAGAAATTGTACTAGTGGATTTAAATAAAGATCGTAGCGAAGGAGAAGCCCTTGATTTTAGCCACACTAGTGCCTTATCGTATGCTAAAAACACCCGAGTCTATTCAGGTAATTATGAAGATACTGCACAAAGTGATGTCATTGTGATTACTGCTGGTGCCCAAATAAAAGTAGGGCAAAATCGTTTAGATTTAGCACAAATCAACTCCCCTATTGCTGTTGATATTGCCAAAAAACTATGGGAATATGCACCCAATGCAATTCTTGTTATCGTGACTAATCCATGCGATATTTTGACACATTTTATTATCGCTAACACCCCATACTCTCCTAATCAAGTGATCAGTGCTGGTTGTGTCATTGACTCTGCTCGCCTAATGAAAATCATTTCCCAATACGTTAATGTAGATCCCAAAAATGTTTTTGGTATGGTGTGGGGAGAACATGGCTCTGGCAGTGTTATCCCATGGGGATTGGTACAGGTCGCAGGACAATCACTAGATGATTATTGTCGTAGCAATGGATTGCCGATTTTTGATAAAGCCCATTTACTAGAAGAGGTGAAACAGGCAGGGATTGATATCTTTAATCGTAAACTCAATACCAACCATGGTATTGCCGCCAGTGTTTTCCGAATTATTCGCGCGATTACTGTTGATGAACACTCTGTTCTGCCTGTTGGCGTTCTCATGCGTGGCGAATATGGAATTCGCGATATTGTATTTAATGTCCCCACTGTTATTGCTCGCACAGGTATCGTACGCCAAATTCGTTATCAATTACCTGATGAGGATATTGCAGCATTACAAAACACAGCCACTCATTTACGTCAAGTAGTTCAGCATGTCGTAGAAAATACAAAGCTATTAGGCTAAAAGTAATGGCAGTGCTCGCCATCCCCACTGAGCCTCTACTCGATAACGATTCCAGTCAAAAAACGGCCCTGGATCTGTTTTACGAGTAGGGGCAATATGTTCATGCCCTCTTACTGCACGCAAAGGATAACGGTTTTTTAACACCTGACTTAATGAAGCTAACTGTAGATACTGCTCATTAGTAAACGGCTCAAAATCACTACCCTCTAGCTCTATCCCAATAGAGAAGTCATTGCACATAGCCTGCCCTTCAAAACAGGAAACTCCGGCATGCCAAGCACGTTTATCCGTACTCACAAACTGTATAATTTCACCATCTCTACGAATAAGAAAATGAGCTGAGACACGCAAGTGAACAATTTCTTTAAAAAAGGGATGATGCTCTACTTCCAAAGAGTTTGTAAACAGTTGCTCAATATAAGGTCCCCCAAACTGCTGAGGTGGCAAGCTAATATTATGAATAACAAGTAATTTTGCTACCTGCCCCACTGGTCGTTCGTTAAAATTAGGAGAAGGAATCTTACGCACCCCATTTTTCTCGACCAACCAACCATGTCTATCCAGACACAACGACATATCAAGATATCCTCTTACCTAGACGCTCATGTTCAGTACAGCACCAAACATGTCCTTGACGAATAATAGCCTCATTCTCAGGCAGGTACACCCCACAATGATCACATTGCACCATAGTGATAGTCTTAGCCGCTTGACCTTGTGGAGCACCCGTTCTTGAATACTTACGAGACTGTGAGGCTACTACTGACCGGTGGCGCAATAGATGAATAACACCCCACACTATCAAAACAAAAATCAGAAATTTCATGAGATGCTCTTATGTAAAACTTCTTCAAAAATAATACGTGTACCAGTATAAGCCAACATCAACAACGCAAACCCGCATAATGTCCAACGCAATGCAATACGTCCTCGCCACCCCCACATCATACGCCCAAACAGCAAAGTCCCAAAAATCACCCAAGATAACAGGGTAAAAAAGGTCTTGTGGTCATTGGGCAGGATACGTCCTGTTAAATCCATTGAGACAAACATACCTGTCACAATGGAGACTGATAATAATGCAAAGCCTATCCAGATAATACGAAACAATAAACGCTCTTGTACTAATAAAGGGGGTTGAGCATCTAATACTCGCGATAACAAGCTTGGGGTCGTGCTAAAGTGCTGCGGTCGGTGCAGATAGTTATCTAGACTTGTCATAATAAGTGCCTGCAATGCCCCCAATGCAATCAAGCTATAGGCAAATAAAGAAGTCACTAGATGCACCATAAACAGCTTTGTAGGTACATTAATCGTTGTACTAAGCCCAGAGGTGGGAAACAATGCAGCAAGTACACAAATCACCACACCAATTGGCAATAACAATAGTTGAAAGCCATTAATCTTCATAAAATGACTATCAAACCAATATACCATCACTCCCAGCCAAAGTGTAAATGACAGCCCCAAAGTCCAATTAATACGAATCTGCCCACTGGATAACATTCCCAAATGGATAGCAAATCCTTGAATAACAATCAAAATAAAGAAAATAATAGAGATAGGAATCGGGATGGTACGCTTATTGACTTCTTTTTGTTTTAATAAAGCAAACCAAATTGAGGTGCCAAGTCCAAGATAGAACAACGCGGCTAAATAGTGCAATACAATATCGGTTGACATAAAATTTAAAAGCCCAAAATATACAGGGAATGATTTACAAGTATAACCCACTCTAGCAAAAAATATGTTTGATAATTTAACCAACCGTTTATCAAAAATCATGCAAACCATGCGTGGAGAGGCTCGTCTTACTGAGTCCAACACTAAGGACATGTTGCGTGAAGTTCGTATGGCCCTGATTGAGGCCGATGTTGCCCTACCCGTAGTACGCGACTTTATTGAGCGAGTCAAATCCAAAGCTATGGGACAGGAAGTTGCAACTAGCTTAAATCCAGGCCAAGCATTAGTTGGCGTTGTTCACAAAGAACTCACCGCTTTGATGGGTGGGGACTTAGGTGAGTTTGCTGCTGAATTATCACTAGCCACCCAACCACCCGCTGTCATTTTAATGGCAGGTTTGCAAGGTGCAGGTAAGACCACCACAACAGGTAAACTCGCCAAACTCTTAAGTACTGGTCAGCTTAAACAGCAAGGGCGTAAGATTAACCCTAAAAAAGTACTCGTAGTCAGTGCAGACGTTTATCGCCCTGCAGCGATTGAGCAATTAAAAACAGTTGCCGCACAAGTAGGCGTGGACTTTTTTCCCTCAGACCCTAATCAAAAACCTCAAGATATTGCTCTATCCGCATTAGACCATGCTAAGCGTCACTTTTATGATGTATTGATTGTGGATACGGCAGGTCGTCTTGGTATTGATGAGGCGATGATGAAAGAAATCGCCGAACTCCATCAATTACTCAAGCCCATTGAGACCCTATTTGTAGTGGATGCTATGCAGGGGCAAGACGCAGTCAATGTAGCCAAAGCATTCTCCGAAGCTCTACCATTGACTGGTGTTGTACTTACTAAATTAGATGGTGATGCACGTGGTGGTGCTGCCCTATCAGTTCGTTATATCACAGGCAAACCTCTTAAATTTATCGGTGTTTCAGAGAAAATCGACGGTTTAGAGCCGTTCCACCCAGAGCGTATGGCACAACGAGTGCTTGGCATGGGGGATATTGTATCTTTGGTCGAACAAGTCCAAAGCAATATCGATATGGCTGAAGCCGAAAAGATGGCGAAAAAAATCAAGAGCGGTGACCGCTTTGATTTAAATGATTTTCTGGAACAACTTCAGCAAGTCAAGAAAATGGGAAGCATGAGTAGTTTGTTAGAGAAATTACCTGGACAGTTTGCACAGGCAGCAGCGCAGCTTAAAGAAGGAGAGGCAGAAAAGCAACTGCGTCGTACAGAGGGTATTATTCGCTCTATGACCCCATTAGAACGTCGTAAACCGGAGATTATCAATGGCAAACGCAAACAACGCATTGCCAAAGGCTCTGGCGTGCCTGTACAAGAAGTAAATCGTCTATTAAAACAATTCGACCAAATGCAAGGTATGATGAAGCAATTCAAAAAAGGCGGTATGGGTAAGCTAATGCGTGGTATGAATGCCCTGCGTGGAATGGGAGGCATGGGCGGCTTTGGAGGCTTTGGGAAGCGGCGTTAACTAAAAACTCCCTACAAGTTACACCAACCTGTAGGGAGTACTTCTAACAACTTAGTCTAGTGTTAATAAGCTAACAACAATTAACGTCATGCATCTTTATACTGTTGCAACAACTTATCTGCTGCCACAATGGCGTCATACACCATATCAGGTGTAACTTTGAATGGTTCATTGTGAATGGTCTCGCCTTCAGCACAAGACAACTCAGCCACTTTACGCCACTCTTCTTCTTTGAACTCTTTTAACCCCAAATCAGCAAGTGTCAATGGCAAACCAACTGCTTTTATAATACCAATCACTTCCTCTAACTCTTCTGTAGAAGCACCTTCCATCACAAGCTGAGTAACCAGACCAAAAGCTACTTTCTCACCATGCATAGCACCATGTAAATCATGAACAGCAGTCATACCATTATGAATGGCATGAGCAGCCGCTAGCCCACCTGATTCTGCACCCACACCACTCATGTAGATAGTCGCTTCAATAGTACGTTCTAGAGCAGGCGTTACAGACTTTGTTGCTACCGCATGCATTGCTTGTGCTGCATAATCGCGGATAGTTTCATAACACATCTTAGCAATACCCAGACCTGATAAACTAGGTTGCATCAACACCAAGTTAATACCACTAGTTGCATAGCAAGTGCGTGCTTCAAAATAAGTCGCCAAGCCATCACCTACCCCAGCAGCAAAGAAACGTGCAGGCTCAGATGCCAATAATTTTGTATCTGCCAATACTGCGTTGGGGTTATTAGGCAAGAATAGATAACGATTAAAAGACCCATCACTGTTATAAATAACAGCCAATGCAGTACATGGAGCATCAGTAGAAGCTAATGTAGGCACAATCACCACTGGAACATCTTTATAGTAGGCAGTGGCTTTAGCGGTATCCAATGTTTTACCCCCACCAATACCTATAACAAACTTACAACCATTTTTATCAAACTCTGCCTTGTGGAGATTGATTTCATCATCGGAACACTCACCACCAAATGTCGTAAAAACAGGCTTAACACCATTGTCGGCAAAGCTCGCCGCTGCTTCTTTTTCTACACAAGGAGCAATAAAAGGGTCACTAATCACAAGTGCGTAATCACCATATTGTTTAACATATTTACCTAAATCACTGAGTAAACCCGCTTGAATTAAAAATTTCATAGGGGAAGTAATCGACTTAACTACAGACATTGCTATCTCCTTGCAATAAATGAACTACCCTTTATTAGGGAATACCCTTATTATACGCCTATTATCACGACAAACCCATGACAAGATAGAAAAGCGTCATTTTGCAAGAAAAGACACTACCCCTTATGCATTCAATAATCGGTCTTTTAGTAGGCAACACAGTAATCCCAGATATAGCAAGGTAGCTCTTAAAAAGCTTTTCAGCAGTTCTACAAATAATAAAACAGTCATGGTGTACACCTAGCTATTTTTCCTTAATGAGCAACTCTTATATATGAGTTGTAATTTTTCCTGTAAAATAAGAGTTTTACCACTTTTTATATTGGTTCGATTATGTCTACAGCTAAAATTACCTATACTCTCACTGACGAAGCGCCAATGTTGGCGACTTATTCGTTTTTGCCTATTGTTAAGGCATTTACCTCTGCTGCTGATATTGCAGTAGAAACTAAAGACATTTCCTTAGCTGGTCGTATCCTTGCTAATATGTCTAACTACCTTAAAGATGACCAAAAAACAGCAGACGCATTAGCTGAATTAGGTGAACTTGCTAAGCAGCCAGAAGCCAATATCATCAAACTACCTAATATCTCTGCGTCTATTCCTCAATTAAACGCAGCGATTGCGGAATTGCAGAAACATGGTTTTGCAGTACCTAACTACCCAGCAGATCCTAAAACTGATGAAGAAAAAGCCATCAAAGCTGCTTATGCTAAAGTACTTGGCTCAGCGGTGAATCCTGTACTACGTGAAGGTAACTCTGACCGCCGTGCTCCTAAAGCTGTAAAAAACTATGCCAAGAAAAACCCTCACTCTATGGGTGTATGGTCTAAAGACTCAAAAACTAAAGTAGCCCACATGGAGTCTGGTGACTTCTATGGTACAGAAAAATCAGTGACTGTTCCTAATGAGTCTCAGTTTAAAATTGAATTTGTTGCTAAAGATGGCTCTGTAAAAGAGTTAAAAGGATTGGCTCCACTCAAAGCAGGTGAGGTATTAGACTCTTCTGTCATGAGCTTATCTGCACTCAAGGCTTTTGTGAAAAAAACCAAAGAAGAAGCCAAAGCAGCTGGAGTACTTTTCTCAGCCCACTTAAAAGCCACCATGATGAAGGTTTCTGACCCTATTATCTTTGGTGCAGTGGTATCTGTATACTTTGAAGATGTTTTCAATAAGTACGCCACTTTATTTGCAGAACTAGGTATCAATCCTAACAATGGCTTAGGTGAGCTTTATGCGAAGATTGCTGGTCACCCTCAAGAAGCTGAAGTAAAGGCAGCGATTGATGCAGCTATTGCGGCTGGCCCTGCCATTGCTATGGTCAACTCTGATAAAGGTATTACCAACTTACATGTCCCTTCTGATGTTATCGTAGATGCCTCTATGCCTGCGATGATTCGTACGTCCGGACAAATGTGGAATGCAGAAGGTAAACAACAAGATACTTTTGCTATTATCCCTGACCGTTGCTATGCTGGTGTATATGAGGCAGTTATTGAGGATTGTAAAGCCAATGGAGCTTATGATCCTCGTACCATGGGTTCTGTGCCCAATGTAGGTCTCATGGCACAAAAAGCTGAAGAATATGGTTCTCATGATAAGACATTCCAAGCTGAAGCTGACGGCGTTATCCGTGCTGTGGACGCGAGTGGAAATGTGTACATGGAGCAACCTGTTCAGGCTGGTGACATCTTCCGTATGTGCCAAACCAAAGATGCTCCTATCAAGGATTGGGTGAAATTAGCTGTTAGTCGTGCACGTTTATCCAATACACCTGTGGTATTCTGGTTAGATGAAAACCGTGCCCACGACCGTGAAATTATCAAGAAAGTCAACGCTTACTTACCCGAGTTTGATACCTCTGGTCTCGATATTCGCATTCTTTCTCCTATTGAAGCATGCAAATTCTCAATAGCTCGTATCCGTAAAGGAGAAGATACTATCTCTGCAACAGGTAATGTATTGCGTGATTACTTAACTGACCTATTCCCTATTCTTGAGTTAGGTACATCAGCTAAGATGCTCTCTATCGTACCTCTTATGAATGGTGGTGGTTTATTTGAGACTGGTGCTGGTGGTTCTGCTCCTAAACACATTGAGCAATTTATCACTGAAGGCTATTTACGCTGGGACTCTCTAGGAGAGTTCTTGGCATTACAAGCATCACTAGAACATGTCGCTCAATCACAAAACAATGCAAAAGCGCAAGTGCTAGCTGATGCCTTAGATGAAGCAAATGCAAAATTCCTTGACAATGACAAATCTCCTGGTCGTAAATTAGGTACTATTGACAACCGTGGTTCTCACTTCTACCTTGCTATGTATTGGGCAGAAGCATTGGCTAACCAAAGTAAAGATGCTGATTTAGCTGCTCAGTTTAAACCTGTGGCAGAAGCTATGAAAACTAATGAAGCTAAGATTAACGAAGAGTTAATTGGTTCTCAAGGTAAGCCACAAGATATCAAAGGTTACTACCAACCTGATTTTGTGGCAACATCTGCTGCAATGCGTCCATCAGCAACATTAAATGCTATTGTAGATAGTATCTAATAAGCTGCTGATTAGTACGTGATAAAAAGCCAGTGACAATTCCATCTTCTCACTGGCTTTTTTAACATCTTATTGATTTGCACCACTGCATCTGCTCTTTCCTTAATTTGGAGGTATTTCATGGACATTCCTGATGACTTCAAAGAAACCCGTCCTGCAGAAATCAAACGCATCATCACAGAATTTCCCCTTGCCTGTATTGTTGCATCTACTCCAGAAGGCATTACTGCCACACATATTCCTTTAGTGTTCAAAGACGATTGTACGCTTGTTGGACACATGGCACAGAAGAATTCATTTCAAACAAACATTCCTACAGGACAAGAAGTTCTCTGTATTTTCACTGGTCCTCAAGGCTATATTTCAGCTAATTATTATCCAAGTAAATTCATTGATCACAAAAAAGTACCTACTTGGAATTACCAAGTAGTACACCTTTACGGCAATATTCAATACATCACAGATACCAAAGCAAAGTTATTAGCACTGGGTCTGCTCACCAAACAAAGTGAGCAAAAAGCCAATGGAAACAAAGAGTGGAAAATGTCAGATGCTCCTAAGGACTATTTAATGGAGCAACTTAACCATATTATTGCTTTTGAAATCCATATAAGTAAATGCCTAGCCAAATCTAAACTTAGCCAAAATCGCAGTCAACAAGATTTCTTGTCAGTCATCCATGAGCTTCAACAACGGGGAGAGAATGACTTAGCAGATAGCATGCAACGTTTAAAAAGGTCCTAGTTAAACAGTACAGCAGTGATGTCGACAACTCAACAGAATCACCCTGCTCTTATAACTAGCAACATCAGTGTTTTACTACCCTCCTGATTTTACAGTGACCTCAACAGTAATCTACGCCCTTACCACCAAATAAAACTTATTTCGTATGAGATAGATTACCCGGCATGCCTTAAATCTATCCATCAAATCATCTTAATATTTTTAATTATATTAGAATCACTCATTAAAACAACCAGAAATATAAAAAGAACTTCCCTTAGAATAATTTAATAAAAAAATCATATTTTCAATCAATAAGTTAGGCTGATATATTAGCTCCTAAGTCTTTTATTTTTGCTATCAAGAATGACTGATAGAACCAGTCACTTCCCCACTTTGGAGCCCATAATGAAAAAGTCACTTATCCTAATTTCTACATTATTATTTTTCCCTCTTATTCAACCTAGCTTGGCCAGTGACACCTCACTCACACTATTAAATGTTTCTTATGATCCGACTCGCGAACTCTATAAAGCCTATAACAACGACTTTAAACAATATTGGAAACAAAAAACAGGACAAGATATTACTATCCAACAATCCAATGGTGGTAGTGGTAAACAATCTCTCTCTGTTCAAAATGGCCTCAAAGCCGATGTGGTCACACTAGCCCTGGCTGCCGATATTGATGCCTTAAATAACACCGTTCATCTTATTCGCAAAGACTGGCAAGAGGCACTACCAGAACATAGTACTCCCTATACTTCAACTATCGTATTTCTCGTGCGCAAAGGCAATCCTAAAAACATCAAGGATTGGGGAGACTTAATTCGTGATAACATTTCTGTCATTACTCCTAACCCTAAAACCTCTGGAGGTGCTCGCTGGAATTTTCTTGCTGCATGGGCATGGGCAAAGCATCAAGCCAATGGTAGTGACTCAACAGCACAAGATTTTGTACAAAAACTCTATCAACATGTTCCTATTATGGATACAGGCGCCAGAGGTGCGACCATCACTTTTACCAAAAGACAACAAGGGGATGTCTTACTCGCTTGGGAAAATGAAGCCTATCTTGCCTTACAAGAGGCTCCTGACCAGTTCGACATCATTACACCAACATTATCTATCTTATGCGAACCTCCTGTCGCTATAGTCGATGATGTTGTCGATAAGAAAGGCACTCGTGCTGTGGCAACAGAATATTTAAAACGACTTTATACAACAGAAGCACAACGTCTTATTGCCAAGAATTTTTATCGCCCTATAGACCCAAAGGTACAAACTGAATTCGCTCAGCAATTCCCGTCTCTTCATCTAGTCAATATTCGTGATGAATTTGGAGGATGGCAGTACGCACAGAAAAGGTTCTTTGCTGATGGCGGCGTGTTTGACAAAATCTACATTCAACAGAAAAAGTAAGCACCTTCCTGGGGATGTCATTAAACCTCACATCCCCATCACTCCATCTATATTTTATGGTTATACACCGGATTATTTTTTATAGGTATAAGCGTAACCTAATTCAAAATCTAGTTATTCAATACACTTTACCTTTCTAGCATGAGCTCTTGCTGCCTCTTGACGGTTAAGTTGCTGGTATTGATTGAGAAAATTATTGCTTCCTGGAGCTTGCTGGGCAGCAGGAGGTTGAATAATACGCCCTGTAAGTTGAGAGCACTCTGCTGTTTTGGTGTGGTCTACAGGGCCGGCAGAGCAAGCGGATAAGATAGATACTAATAACAATCCTAACCATTTCCCATATTGACTCAATACTCGCATTTCAAACATCCCTTTTATCTAGTGACCAGCTATCCTAAAAATATGACCATGTCTTTACAACAAGACCTTTATCATATTGCATCTGATAGCGTACAATAAGGTTATTGTACTGAATAAACACGTAAAGGAAAACTCCTCATCATGAAACAGGTCACTATTTATCATAATCCTCGTTGTAGCACTTCTCGCAACACATTAGCTCTCATACGTGAGTCGGGTATAGAACCTACTGTTGTAGAATATCTCAAACACCCTCTTGATAAGAATGGTCTTAAAGATATTCTCAAAAAATCAGGATTAACAGCAAGAGAGCTTATCCGTGCCAAGGAAGAGCTTTTTAAGACGCTAAACCTCAATGCGGAAGGAGTCACTGAAGAACAACTGATTGATGCTATGGTAGAGCACCCTGTCCTCATGAACCGCCCTGTAGTCGTCACCGATAAGGGTGCTCGTCTTTGTCGCCCTATAGAAACCGTCAAAGAGATTCTCTAATCAATACGATTCCAGGTCTGTGTACGGCCAAATAGAGAAACTCCGATAAATCCTCGAAGTTTCAACTTTTGGCCTCCTTCTGCCATCTCTGCCTTCAGCTTATAAGTTTTACCATTGGAGGGGTCCATGATTGCCCCTTCTCCCCAAGCATTGTCTCCCACTTTTTTGAGAGACCAAATAATTGACATCCCCTCAATAGGTTTTCCCTTTTTATCACCCTCACACTTTTCGCAAAGTGCTCCTGGTTTTTGATTCAGCTTAATAATTGTGCCACGCAAGTCACCATTGGAATCTTGTGTAATTTTAACAACAGCCTTTTTAGCACCATCTTCATCGACAGATTGCCAAGTTCCAATAGGGGTGTTGGTTTGTGCCATGACCCATAAAGGTGAGCTCATTAATACCATGCCTGCTAATAATTTCTTCATTGTTGTCTCCTAAGAACCACATAGTCAGCCCTAATGACCAACTGTTTGGGAAAATAAATTAATAATCACTACCCCTGTAATAATAAAGCCTAATCCAAGAATAGCAGCAAAATCCAGTGTTTGTTTATACAGGAAATAACCTATCACGGCTAGCAGGACTATCCCTACCCCAGACCAAATAGCATAAGCAATCCCTAATGGAATTTGTCTTAAGGCTAGAGATAACATGTAGAAACTGATAATATAACCTATCACTGTGACAAGACTGGGGATTAATCGAGTAAATCCATGAGAAGCCAGTAAAGATGATGATGCCACTACTTCGGCTAAGATTGCGATTGCAAGATACAACCAGTTCATGTGTTACCTACTAAAAGAGTATTTTTACCTAAAAGTATACCATTATGACAAAACCTATCCTTTCTGCAAGCCATTTTGCTGCCGCAGTGGCTGCATTATTGGTCTCTTATGGGTCCTCTGCCGTTATTATTTATCAAGCTGCCCTATCTTTTGGTAGTACCCCAATACAAATTAACTCATGGTTTACTTCATTGGGCATCGCCTGTGGGTTACTCACTCTCGGGCTTTCCTTAAAATATAAAACCCCTATCATGGTCGCTTGGTGTACCCCTGGAGCTGCTTTAATGGTAGGGATGACAGGAATTCCCTTATCAGAGGCTACTGGAGCATTCCTGTTTGCTGGAGCCCTAATGTTGTTTTTTTCTCTTACGGGGCTTTTTAATCGTTTAGTCTCTCTTATACCCAAAACCCTTGCTTGTGCCATGTTAGCAGGTATTTTAATTAATTTTGGCTCACGGGTATTTGTTTCTGTGGAAACACAACCACTATTAGTGGGGATGATGTTATTAACCTATCTTCTCAGCAAAATACGTTTTCCTCGTTATAGTCTAATGTTTATGTTGCTTATTGGCTTTGGTTGTGCCTATTTCCTTGACTTACTCAACCTAGACCATATCCGTTGGAACAATCCTCAACTTGTTTGGCTAAATCCCAGCTTTAATCTACAAGTAATCATCAGTGTAGGTATTCCTTTGTTTATCACCTCATTAGTGACTCAAAATGTTCCTGCCATGACCATTCTAAAGATGTACCGTTACGACAACATCCCTGAAAAACCTTTGGTGAGTTCTTCAGCTCTAGCAACAGTCTTGATGGCTCCTTTTGGTGCATTCATGGTAAACCTTGCTGCCATAAGTGCTGCAATTACAATGGGAGATGATGTAGATCCAGATCCCAAAAAGCGCTATATTGCCAATATTTGGCTTGCTGTACTTTACTTTCTTGCTGCTGTTTTAGGAGGGACAATTGTCTCTGTTTTTGATGCACTGCCTAAAGAGCTACTAACAGCTCTTGCTGGTATTGCTATTTTTGGCACATTATTAAGCAATTTATTGCAAGCCTGGAATGATGAACCTACCAGGGAAGCCTCTCTGATTACGCTACTTACTAGTGCATCAGGTATGACTCTATTAGGGATTGGCAGTGCCTTCTGGGGACTTATCTTTGGAATTATGGTGTACCACCTAAACCTATATGTGCAGAGACAAAAACGCTGATAATGAAAATTCTCGTTGGGACTTGTCTAACATTTCTATGATATTGCAATTATAATAGCCATTGTCTTTAATTTTTATTTAATTTTTCTTGGAATTTATTGAAATGACTAAGAACTTAGTGAAGCTACTGTTATTAAGTACAACGGCTCTATCCCTTGCTGCTTGTGGAAACCTAAGCAAAATCAGTGCTGATGGTACGACAGACAATCCTGTTTTCCCTAACCCATCTGATGCTCAATTTAGTGCTAAAGGCAAATATCCTGGTTCATGGGTTCAAAAAGAAGATGTCGCACTTATTACGGTAGGCATGACCAAAGACCAGGTTTACAGTATACTGGGACGCCCTCACTTTGCCGAAGGTTTCTTTGATGTCCGCGAATGGGATTATGTTTTAAACTACCAAGAAAATGGTGAACATAAGGTATGTCAGTACAAGCTTCTATTCAACAAAGATATGCTTGTAAGTCAACAGCTATGGAAACCTGCTGATTGTAGCTTGCGTGCAGATTTAGCAGCTCCTAGCAATAATAAAAACTAATTTACCTTTATAGTGAGAAGAGCAACTATTTGCACTTTAGCGATAGTTGCTTTTTTTATGACTTGAAAAAACCACCCAATAGCATTGATACTATTGAGTGGTCAAGGGGATAAGTTGTTTGACGAATACTACCGTCGCAAAGAATTAAGCACCGAATACTTTAAAACGCACTTCATCATCCATATAGGTTTTCTCTGCAGCAGGAGCTTCAATGCTACCAAAAGGCATTTGTGCACGTAGTTTCCAAGAAGTGGGGATACCCCATTCTTTTGCTACAGCTTCATCAATAAGGGGGTTATAGTGTTGTAATGTGGCACCAACACCTTGCTCTGCTAAAGCTACCCAAACAGCATATTGTGCAATACCGCTTGCTTGTTCAGACCAGATAGGGAAATTATCTGCATAAGCTGGGAATTTGGCTTGTAGACCCTTTACAACATCTTGATCCTCAAAAAATAGTACAGTACCGAAACCAGCTTTAAAACAACCATTAATCTTTTGTTCTGTAGCTGCAAAAGTATCGGCAGGAACAATCTTACGCAAGGTGTCTAAAGTAGTAGACCATAATTTGTCATGAGCCTCACCAAAAAGCACAACAACACGAGAAGATTGTGAATTAAAAGAAGATGGTGCCTCACGCACAGTTTTCTTTACCAAAGCAACAATATCAGCCTTGGACAAATTCACATTTTTACCAATAGCGTAAATAGAACGACGTTTTTGTTGCAATTCAAAAAATGTTTGACTCATAGCGAATTCCTTTATTAATCCTTAACACATTGATGAGATAATCAATCTAACGATGGTGTTATTGTCAACCAAAACTATCAGTTGAACAAGCACTAAATAGGCAACGAATCATCAACCATGAGTAAACGATATATCTATGATGCCATCGGAAATAACTGCATAGCAACAGGACTCAGATAGACCTGATTTCCCACCTGATAAGCTTGTGCCTGTGTTGGAGGCAATAAAACCTCAACAAAACGTCCTTCTTTCTCAACTAATACTGTCAAACGCCAAAAAGCACCCACCTCATGACGATGTTTCAAAACACCTTTAAGCATTGCTCCTTCTGGCTGTGTTGATAGCTGCCATTGATGAGGTCGCACATAGGCACGGATTGGTTGAAATGCTCGAAAATCTGCAATAGAGTTCGTGGTAGTAGAAGTAAGTTGAGAGGTAGGAAAGGCAAAATTTGCATAGTGCCAAGCATTATTATCCCAACTGCCATCAAAGATGCTCACCTCACCAATAAACTCTGTCACAAAAGGAGTTTGTGGGGTGTGATAAAGGGTAGAGGCATCTCCTACCTGCTCTACATGACCATGATTCATCACCACAATTTCATCTGAAATTTCCAAAGCCTCTTCTTGATCGTGAGTCACCAATAAGCTTGTAATGTGTAACTCATGATGAATATCTCGCAACCATTGCCTTAACTCTTTACGCACCTTAGCATCTAGTGCACCAAACGGTTCATCCAGCAATAAAATCTTAGGCTCAACTGCAAGCGAACGTGCTAATGCAACACGCTGTCTTTGGCCTCCAGATAATTGATGTGGTAATGCCTTTGCTAAGTGTGGCAATTGGATTAATTTTAATAAGTGCATCACCTTGTCATGTATTTCTGCTTTAGTAGGTCGTTGTTCACGTGGCAAAGTGGTTAACCCAAAAGCGATGTTATCAAAGACACTCATATGCCTAAACAAGGCATAGCTCTGGAACATAAACCCGATATGGCGATCCTGCACTTTGGTATGTGTAACATCTACTCCATTTAATAAAATTTGACCACTATCCGCTGTTTCTAGACCTGCAATAATGCGCAGTAGCGTCGTTTTTCCACAGCCAGAAGGACCTAATAAAGACACTAAATGCCCTGTTGCAACATCCAAATTAATATGCTTAAGTGCATGGAATGATCCAAAGTGTTTTTCTATGTTTTTAACTTGAATACTCATAATGTTCTACTCACTATTCTTAGTCTTTTTACTATGCACGCACTTCTCTCATGCCGACATGAAAAGACTGCACAGTAGATTCATTGTGATATTTTTCAAAAGGAACAACCGACTCTATACTCTCCTCTTCCCTTGCTAGACCCAAATCATATTTACGATGCTGCAAGTAACTAAACACATGCTGCAATACTAGTGTGATGAGTGCAAGTACTGCTAGCAAACTCGCCATAGCAAAAGCTCCGACAAAATTATATTCGTTGTACAAAATCTCAACTTGTAATGGGATCGTATTTGTTAATCCACGAATATGACCAGAGACAACACTCACAGCACCAAACTCACCCATAGCACGTGCATTGGTCAACATAATTCCATATAACAATGCCCACTTAATATTAGGCAATGTGATTTTCCAAAACATTTTCCAGCCAGAAGCACCTAGAATCAGTGCGGCCTGCTCCTCTTGGTCACCCTGACTTTGCATTAACGGCATAATTTCACGGGCGATAAAAGGGAAAGTGACAAAAAGTGTTGCCAACACAATACCTGGAACAGCAAAAATAATCTGTACCCCATGTGATTCTAACCAACTACCAAATACACTATGTGCACCAAATAATAAAACAAACATCAGACCAGCAACAACTGGTGACACAGCAAAAGGTAAATCAAGCAGTGTAGTAAATAACTGTTTACCACGGAAATCATAACGCGTTAATAGCCACGCCATAGCAATACCAATCACTGCATTTAGCGGTACGACAATAGCTACTGTTAATAGAGTTAACTTAATAGCAGCCACAGCATCAGGATCTGATAATGCCTCTACATATAAATCCCAACCTCTAGAAAGTGCCTCAGAGAAAATAGAAATTAATGGAATAATTAGCACCAATAATAAAAATAGCACTACCGCTGTAATCAGACTATACTGCACCCACTTCGGTTCGGTAAGATGACTAGGTTTAGCTTGTAACACTCTCATTTCTATTTCCTCTGCTTAACCCTGCCTTATCTGCACGATAAGCATCAATATTCCTAAAAAAATTAGCCTCGATAGCTCACAGCGAATCACCTATACTTTGGCCCCTAAACGCTTGCTAAAAAACCATTGTGCTAAGTTGAATACAAACAAAATCACAAAAGAAATTAGCAGCATAAATAAAGCCACTGCTGAAGCACCTGCGACATCAAACATCTCCAACTTCGCCGTAATAATGACAGGGAGAATTTCAGAAACATTGGGAATATTGCCTGCAATAAAGATAACAGAACCATATTCACCTGTAGCTCGGGCAAATGCCATCCCTGCCCCCATTAGTAAAGCAGGTAATAATTCTGGCAAGATCACACGATAAAAGATTTGCCATTGTCTAGCACCTAAAGTAGCTGCCGCCTCTTCGAGTTCAGTGGATAAATCATCTAAAACGGGTTGTACTGCTCGCACAATAAAAGGCAAACTGACCACAACCAAAGCAATCCAAATTCCTATAGAGGTAAAGGCAATTTTGAAAGGGAACCAACGCCCTAACCAACCATTTGGAGCATATAACGTGGCAAGGGCAATCCCTGTTACAGCTGTAGGTAAAGCAAATGGCAAATCTACCACGGCATTAATTAAACCACGCCCCCAGAATTGATAGCGCACCAATACCCATGCAATCATCGTACCAAAAATAAGATTGGTCAGCACTGCTAGAAAAGACATCTTCAATGTCAGTAAAATCGCTGCAACAACCTGCGGTTGATTAATGGTATCAAAGAAAGCCTGCACCCCCATCCCTGCTGTGCTATACACCAGCATAGCGAATGGTACCAATACCAATAGCGACAAACTAAACAGACTAATGCCGAAGCTAAGACCGAACCCCGGCAATATCGTACGAGCTTTTAATAACACGATACTTAAGATTGTTGGATTTGATCAAAAATACCGCCATCCGCAAAGAATTTCTTCATAATTTCTGGCCATGCACCAAACACATCATTGGCACGGAAAGTCTCTACATGGGGGAAGCGGTCTTTATATTTTTCCAAAATAGTTGGATTGCTAGGACGTAAATAAAGGCTAGCTGCTAACTCTTGTGCTTTATCACTCCAAAGATAAGAAAGGTATTCTTTTGCTGTCGCCTCTGAGCCTTTTTTCTCTACGACACTATCAACAATAGCAACAGGATTTTCTGCTTTAATGGAGTACTTAGGATAAACAATCTCAAACTCACCAGCACCAAACTCGCGTGCAGCCATGTTGGCCTCATTCTCAAAAGTGACTAATGCATCACCGATACCACGCTTAACAAAAGTAGTGGTTGCTGCACGTCCTCCATTTTCAAGGACTGGCACATTTTTAAATAATGCTTTGACTAGTGCTTTTGCTTTGCTTTCATCACCGCCATCTTCTTTTAAAGCAGCTCCATAAGCAGCTAAGAAAGTATAACGACCATTACCCGTAGTTTTAGGATTGGCAATAACAACTTGTACCCCTTCTTTAGTCAAATCATCCCAATCTTTGATATGTTTAGGATTACCTTTACGCACAAGAAATACTGTCGTACTTGTAAATGGTACAGCATGGTCTGGGAACTCTTTATCCCAACCTGCTTTAATTAAACCTTTATGCTCAAGCAACTCCACATCTGAACTTTGGTTCATCGTCACCACATCAGCTTGTAAACCATTAGCTACACTTAAAGCTTGTTTACTAGAACCACCATGAGATTGCTGAATCTTCAACGCTGCCCCATTATGTTTAGCAGAATATTCTTTTAAAAATAAAGGATTATATTCTTTGTAGAAATCTCTCATTACATCATAAGAGACATTAAGAAAATCTTGTGCTACCACAGCACCTGCCATACTCAGGCCAAGTGTAGTGACTAGAATTTTATGGAGTAATTTCATGGTTAACTACCTATAAATATGTTCTTCAAGGTCTCTACTATACCGAATTTATATCAGACTCAAGCAAATCATTTCTTCTATTCTTATATCTTATTTTTATATAAGAGCATATTTATATTCTTTAATAATTATATAAATAAATCTTTTACCCAAACTTTGAGATTTTTAAAATTTTTTAGTCCCTGCAATACCTACCTCTTCTTATTAAATAGTCCCATCCATACACGCTAGAGAGAGAAAACATGCTAATCTAACGACATTATTATTTCAGATGAATGTCATGTCATATTTATTAGCATTAGACCAAGGTACCACCTCTAGCCGCAGCATCATTTTCAATCAACAAGGTCATGTCGTTGCCAGCGCACAACTTCCTATCAACATCAGTACTCCACATGCTGCTTGGGTTGAACAAGATGCATTGGAAATATGGTCATCACAGCTACAAACCATCCAACAAGTCCTTCAAAAAGCCAATATCCAAGCTCACGAAATTCGTGCTATTGGCATTGCTAACCAACGAGAAACCACTGTAGTATGGAACAAAAAGACTGGACTTCCTATCGCTCCTGCTATCGTATGGCAAGACAGAAGAACAGCTACTTATTGTCAGCAACTTAAAGATAAAGGTCATGAAACTCACATTCGCAATATCACAGGATTAATTATCGACCCTTATTTTAGTGCTTCTAAAATCGCCTGGATATTAGATTCAGTTCCTGGTGCAAGAGCAATGGCAGATGCAGGAGAGCTTGCCTTTGGTACGGTAGATAGCTGGTTAATTTGGAATTTAAGTGGTGGTTTTCATGCAACAGATGTCTCTAATGCCTCTCGTACCATGTTGATGGACATTCACACTCAACAATGGTCTCGACCATTACTAACACTTTTTAAAATCCCCGAGTCCTTATTACCCAAAATCGTTGCATCAGGACAAGAAATTGCCAGCACAAAGATAAGCCTTCTCGGTGCAGAGATACCTATTTTTTCGGCAATTGGTGATCAGCAAGCAGCCTTATTTGGTCATGATTGTCATCAAGCGGGTATGGCAAAAAATACCTATGGAACAGGTTGCTTTATGTTACTTAATACAGGTGAGCATATTATTAAAAGCTCACATAAACTGCTTAGTACAGTAGCATGGCAACGCAAAGGCCAACAAGCTACTCAATTTGCATTAGAAGGTAGTGTCTTTATGGCTGGTGCTATTGTGCAATGGTTACGTGACAATCTTGGTTTTATTAAACAAAGTCACGAAGTTGAGCAGCTTGCCTCTCAAGTCAAAGATAGTGATGGTGTGGTACTTGTACCTGCATTTACAGGATTGGGAGCCCCTTATTGGGAACCCAATGCCCTCGCTTCTATCTCTGGTCTTAGCCGAGGTACTCACAAGGCACATATTGCCCGTGCCGCCTTAGAGGCGATTGCATTCCAGGTAGCAGATGTCCTCCATGCTATGCAGCAAGATGCTCCTACTCCATTGACAGAATTACGTGTAGATGGTGGAGCAAGTGCCAACAATCTGCTTATGCAGTTTCAGGCTGACATTCTAGGAGTCCCTGTACTACGCCCTACACAAACCGAGACAACCGCTCTAGGAGCAGTCAAACTTGCAGGAATTAGTTGTGGTTTCTTTAATGAAACCGATTTCACGCAAATGTGGCAATTAGACCGTTGCTTTGAGCCACAAATGAACGAAGACGAACGGCGTACTCGATTGGAAGCGTGGAAAACCGCAGTTGCTAAAGTATTAGCACATTAACCATGTATCGCTTGTTTTTTCTTTCTAATCAAAACCCAGTGAGACACTCTCAACACCATTATTCGCAAAAATCATCAAGTAGGACAACTAGTTATATAACTTGATCCATCAAAAAAACCTTCCAAGAAACAATCATTCTTGGAAGGTTTTATACAGTCGAAAACTTTTATAGATAGGGTATGGCAAACGCCGCCATCCTCCTACTCTCTATGACTAGAGATTGGGTTTTCTCGGCAAATTACTTACTACCAGCATTAATTTGCTCAAACAATTTTTTGTTTTCATCCAAATCTTTTTGGATATGTTTAGCTAACTCATCAGGGGTTGAGGTATTTATTACTAGACCTAATGCAGCTAACTTTTCTTGAACTTCAGGTTTACTCATTGCCTCCTGAATGGCTTGATTCCATTGATCACGCACTTCATCACTTATGCCTGCTGGACCAATTAATGCCAACCAAGTGGCATAATCAAAGCCTGAATAGCTTTCCGCCACACTAGGGACATCAGGAAGTGCTTTTAGACGCTTACTCGTAGTGGTTGCCAATGCACGTAAATTACCTGCTTTAATTTGCTCTAATACACTAGGAATAGCCATCGTAGCCATTTGCAAATGTCCTGCAATCAAATCATTAACAATCAGATTGCCTCCCTTATAAGGGGCATGCATCATCTTAATGCCAGCAGCATTTTCTAATAAAACAGTCGCTAAGTGTAAGGAGTTACCTACACCAGCAGAACCATAGTTGATGGTATCCGGGTGTGCCTTGGCATCTGCCACTAGGTCTGCCAAAGTTTTGTAAGGGGAGTTTGCAGGGACAGTAACAATAAGAGGAGTCACCACCAAATTGGTAATAGGTGTGATGTCTTTGATAGCATCATAAGGCATTTTTGCATGCATATAGGGATTAATCGCATGCGTAGAGGAAATCAATCCCACGGTATATCCGTCTGGAGCAGATTTTACAACCTCACGTGTCCCTGTCATATTGGATGCCCCAGCTAAATTATGTACTACCACAGGTTGCTTAAAATATTTACTAAGCTCAGGCTCTAACACTCGCGCTAAACTATCAAAGGCAGAGCCTGGTGAGCTTGGTACAATCATACGAATAGGCTTCTCAGGGAAAGCGGCAAAGGTTTGTGATGCCACCACCATACTTAAAGCACAGACAGATACTTTCAAAAACTGCTTAAACATAGAAAACTCTTTCAGTAATATATCAAATCGACAATCATATCAAAAGGTCAACAATACCATATTTCATGTATAAGCTTATCTATGGTTATCCCTAGATTGTTGCTTACATACAGCGATTGCTTCCCTTGACAAGACAAATTATTGGATATGTGCAAATTTATGTGTTTGTATACTCAATTGCCAATGAGGGTATTTTTCTGGGTTTGCATAATGCTGTTTGTTGAGATGTCCCACCAAAGCAATTGTTTGTAAAATATTCATTTCACCATTCACTTCTAAAGGAGAAAGAAAATAATGCTTGGCTTTTAAGTGTTGTGTCACCCACAAGCACCAGTTAATAAACTCTTGTTCTATATCAGCATTCACCATCTGAGATGCTAACCCTTGCAAGGCCTCATTGTTAGCACTGGTCATCTGCTCTGCTAAGGACAATTTCTCCTGCATCTCACCGGCATCTTTCTCTATCTTTGATAACGAAGATGTAGCCGATGTTACTGGTGGTAATCCCGTCTTCATAGGATCCACTACAATTCTCACTTCATCTGCTTTTGCAATGATATGCTGAGTATAACGTGATGAATAACAATACTTGGGACTAACCGCAATATAATCAATCAATGGGGAAATCTCATGCAACGCATTACTTTCAATACAGAGGAAATACCCTTGTTGCTTAAGAACGGTTAGTAAGACATCAAGGTGAGGGTGAATGCTCGGTTCCCCTCCTGTAATAATAATATTACGGGCTGTATAACCACTTATCGCATCAAGTATTTGTTGCAGTGTCATCACTGAATAAGTGAGGTAATCTGTATCACACCAACTACAGGCCAAACTACAACGACCCAAACGAATAAAAATTGCAGGCATACCAGTGTTATAGCCTTCTCCCTGCAGACTTTCAAAAATTTCCACTATTCTAAAGGAGGGATTCAGCTCCCCTACAAGAGAGGTACCGCTTTGATTAGATACCTCTGCTTCTTGCCTTAGACTAATTATCTTGTGATTACTCATGAGTCACTACACCTCGTATTCACTATAAGAAGTTGGTGTTTCCCACAGTCTTACGCGTGTTACTGGCAATCCTTGTTGCTGCAAAATCTGGAAAATATGATAACTCATCACTTCTGCGGTGGTTCTTTGCTCAAGAGCATAAGTTTTCAATCCCCACCCCTCTAATAAGGAGGCAATAGTTTTTTCTCGCTCACTCAAACGGTTATACAAAAATGCATGATCCATACGGTCTAAAACATATTGCTTAACAACGTTTTTTACATCACCAAAATCAAGAACCATACCTTCTTTAGGTCCATCAGCAATTAAATCACCACTGATTTCCACTTCTAATTTATAGGTATGACCATGAAGATTCTTGCATTTACCATCATGCCCGTCTAAAAGGTGTGAACTATCAAAAGTAAAGATTTTGACGACTTTCATTTAGACTTACTCGCTAGATATTGTTCTAAACCTCGGTTGCGTAATACACAACTAGGGCATTCACCACAACCACCTACAACACCAAGATAACAGGTGTGTGTATGTTCACGCACATATTCTAGATAACCCAGTTTATCTGCCAGCTCCCAGGTCTGGGCTTTAGACAAATACATCAAGGGGGTATGAATCTGAAAAGCATAATCCATCGCTAGATTTAGCGTAACGTTCATTGATTTCACAAACACGTCACGGCAATCTGGATAACCACTAAAGTCAGTTTCACAAACACCAACGATAATATGTTTAATTCCCTGTGATTTGGCATAAATCGCTGCATACAGCAAGAACAAGGCATTACGTCCATCGACAAACGTATTAGGTAAACCATTATCTGCTGTTTCAATCTTCGCCGTATTATCCATCAGAGCATTATGTGTAATACCTTGGATAAGAGATAAATCAAGAACAGTTTGCTTAACACCTAAATCCTGAGCAATCCACCGTGCACGCTCTAATTCGATAGCATGGCGCTGTCCGTAAGCAAAACTGATAGTTTGGACATTTTCATGTCCATAAGTTGCAATTGCCTGAAGCAGGCATGTCGTTGAATCTTGGCCACCAGAAAAGATGACCAATGCTTTTTCTGAAGTTGTCATGTAAAGGTTTCCTTAGTTTTGGTTTGGTTATAACAATAACCGCATGGGAGGATTTCGAACCACGCAAAGGGAAAATTATAACGATTTTATTAAATAAATATTTAATCCTAAAAGATTTTTATAAAAACTCATTTAGCGATTGGCTACCCTACGCAAGGATTACTCCCCCTCATTTTTTTCGTCTGATATTTGTTGTTCTGATGCTAATTGTGTCAAACGTTGCCCTTGCTGAGCTAACTGTTGCCCTTGCTGAGCTAATGCTTGTTGCTCTAATAACTGTGCTTGTTTTTGTAAACGAGGCTTAAAAAACACGTTCCATATCACGATATGAAAAACTACCGTTGCCAATAATACCCCTACCCCTATGCCAATATATAACCACATAAAACTCTCCTAACTAAAAAGGGATGCCATAGCATCCCTTTGTCATTGTAACCTATTCTACGGATTAGAAAGAACCGAATAAGGTACCCAAAATAATGACAGTAGCCACTGCCAATACAGGACCCGTGATGGTTACCATCGCAATATTTGCATAAGACTGACGATGATTCAATCCACAAATAGATAATAAGGTAATGATAGCCCCACAATGAGGTAGTGTATCAAAACCACCTGCTGCAATTACAGCAACCCTATGCAATAATTCTGGGTTAATGCCATGCTCTACTGCCAAGCGCAAATAGTCAGCACCCAATGTCTGTAAAGCAATACTAAGACCACCCGATGAAGACCCAGTAATACCTGCCAACGCAGACATTGCTACCGCTTCAGAGATTAATGGATTACCAGGTGCAACTCCCAATACAAACTCTTTAATAAGAGCAAAACCAGCAAGACTGGCAATAACCGCACCATAACCTACCTCAGAGGCAGTATTAAATGCAGGCAACATAGAACCTAATGACCCCTTATTGATTGTGCCAGCTAAATCCTGCCAACGCTTCCATGCAATAACAATTAACCACAAGCAAGACACAATTAAGGAAATAATAATCGACCATAACCCAATATTTTTAGCAGGTACTAAACTAGGGAACTTAGCAGTCACAGCGGACAAATCTGCATTAGGGAAAACAATATAGGTCAATAATGCATTGAGTGCAATCACAAGAATCAATGGAGAAAATGCTAACAAAACAGGCATGGCATTGTGTTCTTCTACATTTTCAAACTCCACACCATCGTTATGATTACCATACCCCTCGCCATTAGCAACCGCTTTATTAGCACGAGAAGCCAGCCACAACCAACCAAATACAAACATCACTAAAGCGCCGATAATACCTAAACCAGGAGCAGCAAACACATTGGTTTGGTAGTAAGGGATAGGAATAGCATTTTGGATGGCAGGCGTACCAGGCAAAGCGGTCATAGTAAAGGTAAATGCACCTAACGCAATAGCCCCTGGAATAATACGTTTAGGAATTCCTGCTTTGTAAAACATCACCTTGGCAATCGGGTAGATAGCAAATGCCACCACAAATAGCGATACACCACCATAAGTTAATGCACCGCAAGCCAATACCACAGTCAGGATGGCATGCTTAGGGCCAAGAATACGCATAAACCAATGTGCAATACTAGAAGCAGCTCCAGAATCTGCAATCAGCTGACCAAATAAAGCTCCTAGTAAAAACACAGGGAAGAATTTGAGCAAATAGTTACCCAAGGCACCCATAAAGGTCTCTGTATAAATAGGTGCCATCAGCGAGAAGTCTCCTGATAGAATCACAGCCAACGCCGCCATAATAGGAGCGAGAATTAATACTGAAATACCGCGATAAGCAAAATACATCAGCATCAATAGGGAAAGTACAATAGCAATAGTACTCAATGTCATAGTAATAATACCCCACCAAAAAGCATCTGCACAGCTTAACATGTGACAGATACCAATTAATAATTATTTAAAGTTAAGCGGGGTAATTATATGCGGACACAAACAATACGCCATTTAGGGCTATCCCTCACTAGTGTTTACCCTTAACCCTAATGACGCTTGTTATGATTACCCTTGAAGATACTTGGTCAAAGCCTGATTAATGTAGGGTCTTTGTTTATTAGATGACCATAAAATGGCACTCAACAATAAGCGGGCTTTACGAGGGTCTAGACTACCTACCATGACTACACCTAGTTTTTGTAAATCAATTTCCCCGCCTTTATAACCGTACACCGTCTTGGTCGTATAACCAGATCCTGTACGTGAAGCCATTAACACTGGCATTTTCTGTAGAGTAGGAATTAATGCATCTCTGACCTTCTCTGAAACATGGCCACTTCCTACTCCTGCAATAACTAATCCTTGATAGTCTAGTGTAGGTAGTATTTTATAGATGTCCTCGGCTTCATCAAGCACAGCCTCTAGAAGTAAAACTTTCTCTTGATGAGTTTCAGGAATCGGGAAAATCATGCGTTCATCTGCCTGACGATAGATAAAAACCTCACCTTCTTGCAAATGTCCCAATGCACCATAAATAGGCGAGCCAAAAGCCCCCACAGAAGTTGTATGCAATTTTTTAACAAAACGAGCTTGGTGAATTTCATCACTCATCACGACAGTAACACCATAGTTACGCACTTTAGGACTCATTGCCACACGGATAGCCCCCAGCAAATTAGCAGGACCATCTGCCCCAGCTTCATTGGGAGAACGCATTGCTCCTGTCAATACAAGTGGTACAGCATACGGCCAATACAAATCTAAAAAGAAAGCACTTTCCTCTAAAGTATCTGTACC
The DNA here is from genome assembly GCF_013133775.1 of Pelistega europaea. Taxonomy (GTDB): domain Bacteria; phylum Pseudomonadota; class Gammaproteobacteria; order Burkholderiales; family Burkholderiaceae_B; genus Taylorella; species Taylorella europaea. The sequence continues at coordinate 71,022 of NZ_JABGBO010000003.1, forward strand.
TTGTACTAACACCACACCATTAGCCCCCTCTTCTACTTGTTGTTTGGCCCATGCCAAAGCCTTGAATAAGTGGGTAAATTGGATAGAACCACTTGCCATATTAGATAAGGTCTGTAACCTCAATTCTACGGGCATCTCGGCAAGCTCGGGAATTGCACTTACTAAGTCATCAGCCCCCAATGTCGAGCTCACCCCTTGATTACCATCATGAGCCGTCATTGTAATGGTACCGCCTAATGTACCTACAGCAATAATTGTTTTTGCCTGAGTCATACACTTTCCTTTATTTTTTGTGATTCACACAATGCAATAGAAATAATAGGTTGCAATGTCAGTGGAACAATCCACAGACTATTCTTTAGAGGAAAACGCCACTTGCATATCATGCCCCGAAGGAGATTGATGTACACGCAAATCAAATTCACCTACCACGGCAAAAATATGGTCAAAAATATCTGACTGAATCGCTTCATACTGCACCCACTGCACCACATTACTAAAACAATACACTTCAATAGGGATGCCATTATCTGTTGGAGCCAACTGTCTTACCATCAAGGTCATATCTTTGCGAATCTTAGGATGACTATTAAGATAACGCTCAAGATAAGCCCTAAAAGTACCAAGATTAGTCATTCGACGACCATTAAGAGCCACTGTCATATCAGTATCTTTATTCGCCTGCTCTAATTCATGGGACTTAGCAATGATATACTCAGACAACAAGGGGCTACGCGTAAAACGCTGTACATCTTCCTCAGAGATAAAACGTACTGTTGTCACATCAATAACAACAGAACGCTTGATACGTCGCCCACCTGACTCAGACATTGCTCGCCAGTTTTTAAAAGAGTCTGAAATCAGTGAATAAGTTGGGATAGTTGTCACTGTATTATCCCAGTTACGGACCTTGACTGTTGTTAGCCCAATGTCAATGACTTCTCCATCAACATTGTATTTACTCATTTCTAACCAATCACCAATGCGTAGCATACTATTGGCAGATAACTGAATCCCTGCTACTAGACCAAGAATAGGATCCTTAAAGACCAGCATTAGCACTGCCGTCATAGCACCAAGACCAGAGAGCAAAATAAATGGTGATTGACCTATCAACAAGGATATAACAACAATCCCAATACCAATAGAAAGAATCAGCTTCAAGGTTTGTACCAGACCACGTATTGGTAGATTTGTCGCATATCCACGTTCAAAAGTCCAACGTGTTAACGTGTCTAGTGCAGCAAAAGCAATAAACAAGACAGCCAACAACATCCATACACGTAGAAGAATCTCTAGTGCATTGCGGAATTCAGAGGCCTCAAACCATAGCAAAGCAGTGCGACTTAATACCACTGCGACAATTAAATAGTTAATATGCTTAAAAAGTCGAGTCTCACTAAGACGTCGCACAAATAAAAAGCCTGACTTAGCAAAAGCACGCTCCAAGCCTCGGCGAGTAATCAAATAGGCAATATAGTAGCTAACCAATCCTGTTAATACAAAAGCTAACACTACCACTGCCATTGCCACATAACTAGGATAATAGTCCCAGTGGTTAGCAATCAGCCATTTTTCTATCTGCTGTTGCATGGTTTATGTTCCTACTGGTGTACGCATAGTGACAAACTCCTCTGCCGCTGTAGGATGAATGCCAATCGTGCTGTCAAATACAGCTTTAGTTGCTCCTGCTTTAAGTGCAACAGCAAAACCTTGAATAATTTCACCGGCATCATCTCCCACCATATGCACACCAAGTACTTTATCACTTGCCTTATCTACTACCAATTTCATCATAGTACGCTCATTTTTACCTGTAAGCGTATGTTTAAGAGCTTTGAATTCAGAACGATAAATCACAATATCTTTGTATTGTTGACGTGCTTGCTCCTCTGTCAAACCCACAGTGGCTGCATTTGGCGTTGTGAAAATAGCTGTGGGAATGTTCTCATAGGACATCTGACGTTTTTTATCACCGAAAAGATAATCCACCAATACCATTGCTTCACCGAGTGCTACGGGAGTTAATTCCAAGCGTCCAACTACATCACCCAATGCAAAAATAGAAGGTACTGTAGAAGTGTAATGCTCATCAACCACAATACGTCCTCTAGCATCAACTTGTACCCCCACCTTGCCAAGGTTAAGACCTGCAGTATTTGGTATACGCCCTGTTGCGTAAAGTACTTGATCGACCTCTTCAGTAGTACCATCTTTTAATGTGACTAGAATACTCGTAGCTGTTTTTTCTAACTTAGCTACATCGCTATTGACTCGCAAATCAACACCATGCTTTACCATCTCTTGGGATAAAAAATCTCGGATATCCTCATCAAAACCTCGTAGAATTTTCTCTGAACGGTATAGCTGGATAACGTGAGCCCCCAATCCGTTAAAGATGGAAGCAAATTCACTGGCAATATAGCCCCCTCCTACAATTAATAAACGTTTAGGAAACTGAGGTAAATCAAAAATTTCATTAGATGTAATTGCCAACTCTCGTCCTGGCACTTCTGGCACCATAGGTATGCCACCTGTTGCTACAAGAATATATTGTGCAGTATAGGTACGCTCCCCAACCTGTACAGTATGTGCGTCGACAAGAGCCCCCCAACCTGCAATATGCTCAACACCAGAATTCTTAAGAAGATTGCCATAGACCCCATTAAGACGAGAAATTTCCTTGGCTCGATTTTGTTTGAGTATATTCCAGTTTAAATGGGACTCTACCTTGCTCCAACCATACCCTTTAGCCGAACTAAAATGACCAGGAAAACTAGAAGCATAACTATACAGTTTCTTAGGAATACAACCTAAATTAACGCAGGTTCCTCCCAAAGGAGCTGCCTCTACTACAGCTACTTTGACACCTTGAGCGGCTGCCATGCGTGAAGCACGAACACCTCCACTACCAGCACCAATAACAAGTAAATCAAAATCAAATTTCATCGTATTTAATACCTTTCAATCAAATTACCCTTATTGTACCTAGAATAAGAATTGTTGTCAGATGGATATTTTTGATAAAGAGGATTAATAATTTTTATGAGAAACAAAGGGGGTTCATATGCTGAACCCCCTCTAAACATTGCCACAACGATCCAAGGCAGACAATATCAACTTATCAGATGCCTTATATAACCGTCATAACTGGCAGAGCATCCACACAAAAATCGCGTGGTTTATTTAGCTCCTTCCACAGATTCCACTACTGCGCTTTCACCTGATTCATAAATCACATTAGAGCGACCAACAATAAGTGGGTCTACTTTACCGATAGCTTTATTATCGCGGTTCTTATAGTTAAATTTATGTAGCACATAACGCATTGCATTTAGACGAGCACGTTTCTTACAGTTAGACTTAACCACTGTCCATGGAGCATCGCTAGTGTCAGTGTAGAAGAACATAGCTTCTTTTGCCTTAGTGTAGTCGTCCCATTTATCTAATGAAGCCATATCAATAGGAGAAAGTTTCCATTGTTTTAATGGGTGATTCTTACGCTCACGGAAACGACGACGTTGTTCATCACGGCTCACAGAGAACCAGAACTTAATTAACACAATGCCACTACGCACAAGGTTACGTTCAAACTCTGGTGCCTGACGCATAAATTCGTTGTACTGTGCATCAGTGCAGAAGCCCATTACGCGTTCTACACCAGCACGGTTGTACCAAGAACGGTCAAACAACACGATTTCACCTTTGGTAGGTAAATGTTGTACATAGCGTTGGAAATACCATTGACCACTCTCAACCTCAGTAGGTTTTTGCAGAGCCACTACACGAGCAAAACGAGGGTTCAAATGCTCCATAAAACGCTTAATCGTACCACCCTTACCTGCCGCATCTCGACCCTCGAATAAGATAACTAAACGAGAGCCTGTTTCTTGCACCCACTGTTGAAGTTTGAGCAACTCAACTTGAAGATTGTATTTTTGGAACTCATAATTGCGGCGGCTCATCAAATAACGATAAGGATACACACCTGCTTCCTGCCAATTTTCCACTAATACATTGTCAGGATTATCTACTTTCTCACTGTCAAGTTTACGTTTTTCTTCACGTAATAATTTAAGCAAGGCTTTGCGGTCATCAGCAGACAAACCCTCTAATAGACTATGTACAGATTTATCTTTATCCTTTGACTCTAGTGCTCCAGCAACTGCTGCACTTTCTTTGTCAACACGCTCACGCACGCGATTTTTTACTACGTTACTACGTGTCTGTGTCTTAGAACGACCAGTGATAGTATCTCCCTCAATCGCCTTACGGGGCGCAGTTTTTTTCTTTGCTGTAGCCATATAACTTTCCTTACTATTTGATTAAAAAACGATAACAAAAAGTCGCATCAATTACTTATTACTGCTGCATTGATATACCTCTATTTTACTCCTGTTTCATAATGAAATTTATAAAATTTTCCATCATGACTGATAAAACCTTAAACAAAATAGGGCTTATTAAATTTTTAACCAGACCTATTTAAAATTTTTTACCTAACCAATTTAAAATCTAAACAACAAATTTCAATGGGGATAAAAAGCTCCCCCTAATTCCGTAACACTGATGGTAAGATAACACTAATTATCTTTACTATAGAGATATGGACATGATTAACCATAAAATCATCTATCTAAATTTCATGTCACTCTTTTAATTCATCACAACAAGGAAGAATATGATTAAAAACACACTAACAATTGCAGGAGTGGATCCATCTGGCGGTGCAGGTGTTCTTGCTGATGTCAAAACAATGAGTGCGTTGGGAACCTTTTCAACCGCCGTCATTGCAGCCTTAACAGCACAAAACACATGTAGTGTCACAGGTATTCTTCCGATTGCCCCTGATTTTATCGGACTTCAAATAGATACGTTGTTTGAAGATGTTCGCATTGACGGAGTTAAAATTGGGATGCTAGGGTGTGATTCTGTGATTAAAGTTGTAGCAGATAAACTTGAGAAATATAGCCCTCCATTTATTGTGTTGGACCCTGTGATGGTCGCCAAAAGTGGGGATTTATTGCTTGAAGAAAAAGCGGTTTCTGCCTTGATTGAGGCACTGGTTACTCAAGCCCATATGATTACACCCAATCTCCCTGAAGCTGGAGTGATGCTCCAACGTAGCACACCAGAAACCCCAAAGGAAATGTACAAGTTTGCAGAAGATTTACATAAGTTAATGTCCGATAAGTCCGAACGTTGGGTATTATTAAAGGGGGGGCATTTATCAGGAAGCGACACAATAGACCTGCTGTTTAATGGCGATAAGATGATTGAAATTCCTAACCAAAAGATTCAAACCAAGAATACTCATGGCACAGGTTGCTCTCTCTCCTCCGCGATTTGTGCACTACAAGCTCGCCTACAAAATGTACCTGAAGCTACTCACCAAGCTATTGCTTTTGTACATAATGCTATTCGTCATGCAGATGAACTATCTGTTGGTAAAGGACATGGTCCGATTCACCACTTTCAGCAATTATGGGCAGCTCAGAGCTAGGCTCTACTCTCTTGATAGCCTTTCTTGATTGACTGAATATTCCACATGCCGTTTACCTCTCTAGGTCAACGGCATTTTCTTTTACTCCTAACCCTCTAGTGTAAATTCTCTTTAATTATGCGGTAAAATGATTAGGTTATTTGCTTTTGATATTTAAGAGTTTTCTATGAGCACTTTGCCATCTTTACTAGAAAAAAGCCGTTTTAACATGATTGAGCAGCAGATTCGTCCTGCGGGCATTCTTGATGAAAAAGTCTTAGGTGCCTTACTTGGCTTATCGCGTGATGCATTTGTCTGTGATAAGTATAAAAACATTGCTTACACCGACACTGAAATTCCTATTGAGGTGGAAGGTGCTCAGACTTATGAAACTATGTTGGTTCCTCGTCTTGAGGCTCGTTTTGCTGAAGCACTTGAGTTAAAACCAACTGACACCGTTCTTGAAATCGGTACTGGTAGTGGTTTCCAAGCTGCACTATTAAGTCGTCTATGCACACATGTGACCAGTATTGAGATTAATCCACACATTGCGGCTTTTGCCAAAGCAAATCTTGAAAAGAATCATATCACCAATGTCAAGGTAGAGGTTGGCGATGGTCAAAATGGCTGGGGAGGCTCCGTAGAATACCAAGCGATTCTCGTCACTAGTTCGTTACCAAGTCTATCTGACTCTTTAAAATACAAACTTGCTATTGGTGGACGTTTAGTTGTTGTGGTCGGCACCTGTCGTAGCGATATGAAACTAATCAAAGTAACTCGCCTTAGTGCCTCTGAATTTAGCGAGGAAGTGCTACAAGAGACTTATATCAAGCCTTTGCGAGGCACTACTGTTTCACGCTTTAAATTTTAAGTGCTGTCTCCATGCGCCGGTAGCCATATCGGCGCATAAGAATGCCAAGTCATCCCCCTAATATGGCAATGTCCCGCTCCAAAATACTTTTTTTCTGCTCCCTGACCTTCTTTCTTATTCTCTCAATGTTGCTGGCACTGCATCTGGGTGCAGTAACTATCCCTTGGAGCGACATTCCTCGTCTCTTATTTAACAAAGCTCAACCTCATGAGCTTCTGCTACATCAAGTCTTACTAGAAATTCGTTTACCTCGTCTCCTGCTGTCTATGGTGGTAGGTGCTGTATTAGCAGTAGCAGGGACAGTAATGCAAGCACTGTTTCGCAACCCATTAGCTGAACCAGGATTACTAGGGGTCTCCTCTGGAGCTGCACTAGGGGCAGTAATAGCCATTGTTTTATTTAATGCTAGCCTACCTTTTATTGCAAGTTATGCTTTTATGGGAAGTTTCCTAGCAACAATATGTGCTTATCTGGTAGGTAAACGCTTTAATGGAGTCTCAGGTTTACTCCTTGCAGGTATTGCTATTAACGCTATTGCCTTTAGTATCATTGGTCTACTAACCTACATCGCAAATGATACCCAACTTCGCAACCTCATGTTCTGGAGCATGGGAAGTCTCTCCAATGGTTCATGGTCTATCCTCTCCTACCTTATTCCCTGGTCTATCTTGTGGTTTATCTTTCTGTCTTCACAATGGCAGGCACTAAATGCTCTCCTGCTTGGAGAAAGAGAGTTAAGTCATTTGGGATTTTCTATTAAGAAGCTGCGGTACCATCTAACTATCGGAATTGCCTTTATCGTAGGCCCCTGCGTAGCCATTACAGGAGGAATTAGCTTTATAGGACTGATTGTTCCTCATATTCTACGTATGCTATTGGGTGCCAACCACAAATATCTGTTACCTGCTGCAATGCTCGGAGGAGCATTAGTGCTGTCAATAGCAGACAGTATTGCTCGAACAATTATTATCCCAGCAGAGTTACCAGTTGGTTTATTAACAAGCCTATTGGGCGGCCCTTTCTTTTTATACTTATTACTTCGTCAACGTCAGTTATGAAGCATCAACACAGCCCCTCTTCATCATATCAGTCAACAGTCACATCTGCCCCCACCGTGAAATATCTACTTGAGGCGCAGCATGTCACTGTGACTGGACACGCTGGGCAAACCATCCTTGATAAAGCGGATATTCAAGTTCTCCCTGGAGAGATGGTTGCCTTACTTGGAGCTAATGGTGCGGGGAAATCCACTTTCACTGCAGTCATCGCTGGCGAAAATCTAGCACTCCCTATACCCTCTGGGAAAGTACAGCTCAATGAACTCAACGTTCGTCAAACGCCACCTAAAATCCTAGCCCAACATCGTGCCGTACTCACACAAAATACCCAACTAGATTTCAATTTAGCTGTACTTGATATTGTGGAAATGGGAGCATATCCATTTTCTAATATCAGCAACTTGGATGAAGTTGTACAACAGGCTCTGACTTGGGCTAATATTAAGCATCTAACTCACAGACCTTATCAACAGCTTTCTGGAGGAGAAAAACAACGTGTACAGTTTGCCCGTGTATTAGTACAACTTCTGCTGCAACATGACATACACCAACCTCGTTATTGTTTATTGGATGAGCCAACATCAAGTTTAGATCCTAAGCATCAACAATCTTTATTAAAGACCTTAAAACAGCTCGCCAAAGAATTACATATAGGTGTATTTTTGGTACTTCATGACGTCAATCTGGCTGCTTTCTATTGTGACCGACTCGTATTGCTTTCACAAGGGAAAACCATCACCCAAGGCCCCCCAAAAGAGGTTCTCAATGCTGATAATCTAGAAGCAACTTATGGCCTGAGAGGACACCCTTTCCCTCATCCATTAAGCCCAGATAAAGTCTTTATCGTGTGGGAAGAAGTAGAATAGCTTTAATCAGCCCTTGTTCATCAACAGCCTCACCATTAACTACAACTGAAATAGGTTAGAAAATTCTGATGCACTAGACTCCCACATTGGGAGAGTAGCTACCATGCTAATGGTTTACTAGACCTAAATTGCTAGGCTTTAATTTTCTTCACCAATGCCGTGGTTGAACGGTCATGCTCAAAATCAATCGCTACGGCTTTACCTCCCCATTGATGTACAAGTGCTGTCTCAGGCAGCTTACTCATATCATAATCGCCACCTTTCACAATCATATCAGGACGTAATTTCGCGATTAATTCATAAGGAGTATCTTCATCAAAAAAAGTCACTGCATCCGTGCTGGCCAAAGCTGCAAGTAAAGCCTGACGGTCTTCAAGCGTATTAAATGGACGGTCTGGTGCTTTACCAAGACGCTTAACCGAGGCATCAGTATTGACACCCACCACTAAACAAGCACCTAGCTGACGTGCAGCCTCAAGGTAGGTCACATGACCACGATGAAGAATATCAAACACCCCATTGGTAAAAATGCAGGGGCGAGGTAATTCACCATTTCTCAACTTTTCTGCAATCTCATCAGGGGAGAGAATTTTTTGTTCAAACTGAGCCATGTGACTACCCTTTATTCATTACCAAGAAAATACCTACTAACGTGATTACCAGAAAGCAGCTTAATACCACTGCTGTTATTGCCGACCAACGATTTCGACGCTGTTGCTGCTGTTTCAACTCTTGCAGCACTTGCAACACTTCACCAGCATGATGCTCTCTAGAAAGATTTTGTGCAAGCAAACGAGGCAGGGTTGGTAAGATATTTGACCATTGTGCTGCCTCTTTTTTTAACTGTTTGTACATCCCTTCGGGACCAATGCGTTGCCACATCCATTTTTCTAAAAACGGCTTAGCTGTTTGCCATAAGTCTAAATTCGGGTCGAGTTCACGCCCCATCCCCTCTACATTAAGCAGCGTTTTTTGTAGCAATACTAACTGGGGCTGAATTTCTACATTAAAACGACGGGAGGTTTGAAATAGACGCATCAACACTTGTCCCAAACTGATTTCCGCCAAAGGACGATCAAAATACGGTTCACAAACTGCACGTACCGCACCCTCCAACTGCTCCTCCCGTGTATCTGGGGGTACCCATCCTGATTCAATATGTAGCTGTGCAACTCGACGATAATCCCGTTGAAAGAAAGCCAGAAAATTCTGTGCCAGATAGTTTTTGTCAAACTCCGATAATGAGCCTACAATACCAAAATCTACCGCTACATATTGACCAAAGGTCTCTGGTGATACAGACACAAGAATATTTCCAGGATGCATATCTGCATGAAAAAAACCATCTTCAAAAACTTGTGTGAAGAAAATTTCCACCCCCATGCGAGCTAATTTCTGAATATCTACGCCTTTTTCACGCAGAATATCAACTCGACCACTAGGTATCCCCTCCATCCACTCCATAGTAAAGACATTACGTGAAGTATAGTCCCAGAACACCTCAGGCACACGTAATAACCCAGCACGTTTGGGGTTAGCAAAGTTGCGTCTTAATTGACTGCAATTAGAAGCCTCTATTTGCAAGTCCAATTCATCATGTAAATACTGATCAAACTCGGCAACAACCTCTTTGGGCTTTAGTCGTTTGCCATCAGGGATATAGCGCTGCACAATACTAGCAAATGACCGCATCAAAGCAAGGTCTTTTTCAATCACGGCTAACATACCAGGGCGAAGCACTTTCACAGCAACTTTTTGTCCGGTAAATAAATAGGCCTCATGGACTTGTGCCACAGAAGCTGACGCCACAGGTGTCAAATTAAATTCGGCATAAAGCTCCTTGAGTGGCTTACCTAGCGATTTCTCAATCATGGCAACAGCCTGTGCTGATGGGAAAGGAGGAACCTTATCCTGCAACAACGCCAATTCATCTGCAATATCTAGTGGAACCAAATCACGACGAGTAGATAGCACTTGCCCAAACTTCACAAAAATAGGACCTAAATGCTCCAAGGCCTCTCGTAACCTTTGCCCTCGTGGTTCAGTATATTTACGACCCAACCGAGTTACTTTCATCAAGAATGACGCCACAGGATGATGAATACTTTCCAGCAATAATTCGTCTAGGCCATAACGCCAGCAGATAAAACTAATGCGAATTAACCGTAATAATCTCATGGATTAAACCTTTGTAATTTTTGTATGCGTTGCTCTAGTTGTCCAATCGCACCATGTAATTGTTGAATATCCTCTTTGAGTGCTTGCAACTGTGGTTGTTGAATGACAACATGATAGTCCTGTGCAAGAAAGGCTTTGGTCTTCTCTAGTCCTTTCTCACTAGCTTTTTTCCCTAATTGGCGTGCCTGCTGAAAAGCACTTAGCAAGATATTTGCCATAAAGGGTCCAACCAGGTGATGCAACTCTGCTTCCACATCCCAGCGCAAATTATGAGCTAATTCAGACACCAGCTGAGCCAATCCTGCCTCGCCTTGAACATGTAATAGCGAAGCAATACTATCCATATCACCACCTTCTCGCCATAACTTAGGCAATGCACGCACACCCTCGTCGTCCATTGTTAAGGTGACATTAGGGGCTACATCTTCCTGAGCTAACACAACCTCACCAGAGGGTAAAATTTCCAATGATAACTGGAACTGCGCTATGTTCAGGCGGATAAACTTACCTGCATGCATACGTATTTTCCGCTGAGCCCAGTCTTCTCGACGAATCAAAGCATTTAACACAGATACGGCAACCTGCTTAGGTGAGGGGATAAAAGGCAACATACCAATCACAACAAGAGTCAAATAAGTACGTAGTTTAACAAAAAACCCTGACTAGCAATGCCAATCAGGGTGATATGAAGAAAAGGCTTCAGATAATAATCAAACAATTCTATATAAATAAAATCAATCTCTTTTATCTTCGACCTGCTTACTTCTATACTTAATTTTGTACGGGAATTTGTTGAATCCCTGCTAATAACCAACCGCTATTATCTGATTTATACAAATTCCACACTTCCTCAAAACGGAACGCTGGTTGATTTGCTTCTTCACGTAGCATACCAGAGAAACGTACACTTGCAAGATGCCCATCAAACCCATGATCTTTAATTTTTTCCATACCAAGCAACTCAGCATTTAATAAAACCACCTCAGTTTTATGCTGTCCCGCTTGCTCTGTAATCTGAGCAGTGATTTCTTTTACCAGATCATCAGTGAGATATTGATGCAAGCGATTAATATCCCCAGCATCCCACAAAGATTGAATCAATACAAACTGCTTTTTCGCTTCTTGCAAAAATGCATGTGTATCAAAACCAGCAGGGATAAACCAGTTATCATCAGTCGATGGATTGTCGCCAGTAGACACAGTACTTGCAGGAGAAGCGAAGCCTGTTTCTCCGCTAGTAGTATTCCATGAGGTTGTATTTCCTGTACGGAAACTTTGAGGGACATCCGCTGAATGGGGGGCACTTGTATTGGGTTGGGTTGCTGATTTAAAGAAATCTGATGCTCCTGACTTAGACGCACCTGCTGGAGCAGGCTGTACACCGCGTAAACGGCGTAGGATAAACATTACACCAAACACAACCAGCCCGATTAATACCAAACTAGACATGAACTCCAAGAAAACGCCACTCAGACCCAGACTAGACAATAATGCTGCAATACCCAATCCTGCTGCAATACCAGCAATAGGCCCCAAGAAACGCGAAAAACCACTACGAGGCTGAGCATTAGGCATACCTGCACGGTTAGCTCCTGTCATTGCAGATGGTGCAGCTGCTGTTCCTGCTGTACTACTTGCATCATTACGCATAATAGGAGTTGCAGGCTTGGTCACCTTACTAGATTGGCGACCAATACTAAAACCACCGCCTAAACGACGAGCAGCCTCCGCATCATCAGACACCATCAACATTGGAAGTGACAAAAAAAGTACAGCAAAAAACGCTAAAATCTTCGATTTGTTCATAACTACCTTTTAAAATTAACAACATTTACTGCGAGTTTAACACAGCATCTTCCCTCCACATATGGGCAAAAACGCGTAGTTTCAACTAAAACAAGCCTTATGTAATCTAGTGTAACAATTTCCCCAAAAAAATACCTGACTGGCTAATCAATTTCATCAGCACAATCAGGCACCTTGGTAGAGATTCACCTAAAAAAACTAGGTGGTAGCAAGTTGTTAAACCACCTAAGCATCTCTTTTTAACGTAACTTAATCCCCTCATGTAATGCCGTAATACCTGCCGTGAGATTATGATAATTAACACGTTCGAACCCTACATCACGCATCATCTGGGCAAGTGTTTCTTGATCTGGGTGCATACGAATAGATTCAGCTAAGTAGCGATAACTGCCCTCATCATTGGCAATTTTCTTGCCTAACCAAGGCAAAATATTAAATGAATACCAATCATAAGCAGGCTCTAGCGGCTTGTACACACGAGAAAACTCAAGCACCAGCAACTTGCCACCAGGTTTAAGCACACGCAACATCTCTGCTAAGGCTTTATCTTTGTGCGTCATATTGCGCAAACCGAATGCCACCGTCACAATATCAAAATAGTTATCGTCAAACGGCAATGCTTCTGCATCACACACCACACTAGGTACGCTAAACCCCTTGTCAATTAAGCGGTCACGCCCCACACTCAACATAGATTCATTAATATCGGTATGCCAAACCTCTCCAGTTTTACCAACTTTCTTGGCAAACGCCATGGTTAAATCACCGGTACCTGCCGCAATATCCAACACCTTCATGCCAGGACGCACATTTGATTTACCAATGGTAAACATCTTCCAAATACGGTGTAAACCTACCGACATTAAATCATTCATCACATCATAGCGTGATGCGACCGAGTGGAACACTTCAGCAACCTTGTTGGCTTTTTCATTTTCTTTCACTGTCTGAAAGCCGAAATGGGTTGTTTCTTGGTCTGGCGTTTTGTTTTCAGTACTCATAATTATTACAAATGTTAAACTGTCATAAACATGACATAAATGAAATTTAAGATAGCGTCTACTATCTATTAACTTTTCTATTTTACCTTATTATGGCAAGTACCATTCTCGTTGTTGAAGATGAACCCGCAATTCAAGAGCTCATCGCCGTGAATCTGACCTTTGCGGGCCATAAAGTATTACGTGCGTTTGATGCAGAGCAGGCAAAAACCCTAATCAATGCAGAACTTCCAGACTTGATTTTATTAGACTGGATGCTCCCTACCACCTCTGGATTAAGTCTGGCTCGTGCATTACGCCAAGACGAACGTACCAGAGATATTCCTATTATCATGCTAACTGCCAAAAGCACAGAAGAAGATAAGGTGGAGGGGCTAGAAAGTGGTGCCGATGATTATATTACCAAGCCTTTTTCTCCAAAAGAATTGTTGGCTCGCATTAAAGCGGTATTAAGACGTCGTTCGCCACAACTCACAGATGACGCTATCACTGTTGAAGGACTGCACCTTGACCCTGTTGCCCACCGAGTAACTGGTAATGATCAACCTCTATCCTTAGGGCCTACTGAATTTCGCATTCTGCATTTCTTTATGACACATGCTAATCGCGTATTCTCGCGCAACCAGTTGCTTGACCAAATATGGGGAGACCATGTGTTTTTAGAAGAGCGTACCATTGACGTTCACATCCGACGCTTGCGTAAGGCCTTGGAGCCTACGGGTCATGACCGTCTTATTGAAACTGTACGGGGAAGTGGTTATCGTTTTATGGCAAAAAATAACGATTTAAATACTAATCTGGGTTATCCTAAGCAAAGCTAAATAAATTGCTAAAAAGTTATTTTTACTATCATGCGTATTATTAAGCCATTTCTCATTCTTGCAATAGGACTACTGCTTGCTTTTTTGGCACAGTATCTTCATCAGGGGAGTTATACAGGTCTTATTGTCTTGGGGATATGGCTTTTTATCTATCTGCTATGGGATAACTATCATTTCTTATTGATCAAACGCTGGGTCTCTCATCCTAATCAATCACCTCCCGCCTCTGTCGGCAGGTATGAAGACATTCTCACTCCAACTTATAAGACAATTCGTAGCTTATCTTCGCATCTAAAAGACCTATCACAACTAAATCAAAACATCCTATGGGCTGCCAATGCATTTCCGGCTGCTGTGGTTATCTTAGATACACATTATATTATCCGCTGGTGTAATAAAGCTACCAATACATTATTACATATTGATTATCAAAAAGACGTTGGCTACAATGTTCTCAATTATATCCGTTCACCCAAATTCTATGACTATGTCATCAAACAAGACTGGAGTACACCATACCTTTGTATCGAAGAGCGTAATGGACATCCATACCATCTTAAGTTTGAGCTAATGCAATATAGTTCAGAGAATATTCTCCTACTCTGCTTTGATAATACCCAGATAGAAAAATTGCGTACAACTCAGCAAGACTTTATTGCAAATGTTTCCCATGAGTTGCGTACTCCACTCACGGTCCTGAGCGGCTTTCTAGAAACCCTGCGTGAATTACCTCCAGAAGCAGTCTCCCCTGAACAACGAACTCATTTTGAACATCTTATGCAGGAACAAGCTAACCGCATGTTAGCTATTGTCTCTGATTTACTGACGCTTTCTACTTTGGAGTCAACCCAGCTTGTTAATCCACAACCCGTTCCTGTCATTAGCTTACTAGAACAAGCCAAACGTCAAATTCAAGCACTTTCTGCAGGGCAGCACCATTTTAGTTGGGATATTGATGAAAATCTGGTGATTAATGGAGATGCACATGAGCTGAACTCTGCTATGACCAATTTACTCACTAATGCTGTACGCTATACCCCTTCAGGTGGCACTATTGAGGTGTACTGGGGACTTAATGATGATGGAGAACCTACCTTTAGTGTAAAAGACTCTGGATTAGGCATTGCAAGCAGTGATTTGCATCGCATTACAGAGCGTTTTTACCGTGTAGATAAAAGTCGCTCTCGAGCATCAGGTGGCACAGGTTTAGGTCTTGCTATTACAAAACACATTGCCATGCGCCATCATGCCAAACTCAATATAAAAAGCAAGCTACACAAAGGAAGTACATTTAGTCTCGTTTTTCCCAAAGAAAGCATAACATCTCTAATCTAACAGACAACATAAGCAAACACTACTTGCAAGAAACATCGATAGCACGTAGACTACCGTTTTACATCAGCAAATACTTTATTTATAAACGAGGCGGTCTCAATAATGGCAGTGGATAACTCACCTCCTTCAAATTTATCTCCTTATTCATACCATTTTGAATATGAAGGCGATAGTACGCTGATTATTCGATTACACCAAACAACTGGGGCAACACCAGATATTTGTGTTAATACCATTGCTATCCGTATCGCAGAGTATATTAATACAAAATTAGTCCCACAACATCAAGGGATTATTGAAGCCTTACCTACTTTCACCACTGTTGGTGTCTATTATGATTTGGACATGCTTGGGGAAGAGGCATTTACTAAAATATGTCAACAGCTTCAACCAATTTGTGAACAAGTACTGGCATCTACTCTTAAAGAAGAGCAATCAAACTCCTCCTCACAACTTCATAATACAACACCAATTACCATCCCTATTTGCTATGAATTCGGTGAGGATTTAGCAGAGCTTGCAGATACATTATCATTAAGCATTGAAGAAATTATTGCCTTGCATAGCCAAACTCCTATACGTGTATTTATGCTAGGCTTTTCTCCTGGTATGCCTTATCTGGGAATGTTTAATGAAAAGCTCAATGTCCCCAGACGAGCCACTCCAAGAATTAAACTACCTGCTGGTGCTGTGGCTATTGCTAATCGTCAATGTGTGATTTACCCATTTGAAACACCTGGTGGATGGCATATTGTAGGTCGCGCCCCCTTAAAACTTTTTAATCCAAATAAAGTACCTCATACCCCCTATCAACCTGGTGACATGATTATCTTTAAGCCTATCTCCAAAGAAGAATACCAACAGATTTATCAGCAGGAACATAACTCCAGTACGGACAAAGATTATTTATTAACAGATAGCCAAAATGATAACCAACCCTCAATAGCGTCTCATCAAAACAGCAATGACATTTCTCTTTAAGGCTTCCTATGAGTATTACTGTGATTAAACCAGGCATGCTAACAACTATTCAAGATAGTGGACGTTGGGGCTACCAACAACTAGGAGTTCCAGTCACTGGAGCCATGGATAGCAATGCATTACGCTTGGCCAATATCTTGGTAGGTAACCCATGTATCCTACCAAGCCTAGAAATAACCCTAACAGGACCCACCCTGCGATTTGAGAGCAATGCCTGCATTGCCATCTGTGGTGCTTTTTTGTCGCCATATATAGATGATGAGCCTATCCACAATAACCGTGCATACATTATTACTACAGGCCAGACACTCTCTTTTAAAGCTAGCCCCAATAATTCTGGTGCACGGGCTTACCTTGCCATTCATGCAGGACTTAATACACCTCCTGTTTTAGGAAGCACAAGCACTGACCTTCAATCACACCTGGGAGGCATTAAAGGACAAGCACTAAAGAAAGACGATACTATCCCCTTTAATGGGCGTTTTCGTTCGCGCCACTTATTAACCCTAAAACAGCATCTACAATCCCAACGCATCTATTTAAGCTCTGGTCTAGGTATTCGCCCTAAAAACCATTTGCGTGTCACAAAAGGTACTCATTTTTCACTGTTTAATCCCACAACACAGCATATGTTCTTAGACACAGAATATAAAATCAGTCACCAATCTAATCGCATGGGCTACCGTTTGCAGGGAGTATCACTCTCTTTAGAGAAGCCTCAACAGATACTCTCAGAACCAACAGCATTTGGAACCATACAAGTTCCTCCTGATGGACTGCCGATTATCCTCATGGCAGACCGTCAAAGTACAGGAGGATACCCCAAAATTGCCAATGTTATCTCGGCGGATTTAGGATACTTAGCACAGTTACTGCCTGGTCAAACCCTTAATTTTAGCCTTATCTCCTTAGAAGAAGCCCAACACATTCAGGCTAAACGCACAAATCATTTCCAAGAGCTGCAACAGCAACTGCATGATACGATAAACTTATTAAAAACAAATTTTGTATATTTTTAAAGGATTGCTATGACAATTGACTTAAACTGCGATATGGGAGAGAGCTTTGGTGCCTGGAAGATGGGGCATGACGAACAAATTATGCCCTATATTCAATCCGCTAATATCGCCTGTGGTTTTCATGCAGGGGATGCACACATAATGCGTAAAACTGTTGCTCTTGCCATTCAGCATGGTGTAAAAATTGGTGCCCACCCTGGGTTAAATGATTTAGCAGGGTTTGGAAGACGTAATATTCCTATCACTCCAGAGCAGGCCTATGATCTTGTTGTTGTACAAATTGGAGCATTGGCTGCTGTCGCTAAAAGCCAAGGGAGTAAACTTCACCACGTCAAACCACATGGATCCCTTTACAATATGGCTGCTAATAACGAGGCTCTTGCCAAAGCAATTGCTCAAGCCGTCCTTGATGTGGATGGCTCTCTTGTCTTATATGCACTTGCTAATAGCCTCTCAGCCCAAGTTGCAACTCAGATGGGATTATGCGTCAAACAAGAGGTTTTCGCTGACCGCACATATCAAGACAATGGATTACTGACCCCACGTAACCAACCTAACGCTATGATTACTGATATTGACAAAGCCATTCAGCAAGTCCTGAGCATGGTAAAAGAAGGCTGTGTTGTCACTACTTCAGGTAAAGTTATCCCCATCCAAGCAGATACTTTATGCATTCATGGAGATCAAGCGAATGCTTTGGTATTTGCTCAAGGCATCCATACTGCGCTACAAAAAGAAGGTTTATAATAACCGTTTTACATCACTACTTATTAAGACAGATTTTGCCATTAATGCACCAAATATTATGAAAGAAAAATATCTCAAACGCATTCTCACAGCGAAAGTTTACGAAGTCGCCAAAGAAACCCCTCTTGATTTTTCTAAACTCCTATCAGCTCGTATTGATAACCAGATTTACCTTAAACGAGAAGATAAACAGCAGGTATTTAGCTTTAAGATTCGCGGTGCCTATAACAAAATGGCTCACCTTTCTCGCAAAGAATTAGACCGCGGAGTTATTGCTGCATCTGCTGGCAACCATGCCCAAGGAGTAGCTTTTTCCGCTAAAAAACTTGGTTGTCGGGCTGTCATTGTTATGCCTACCTCTACCCCTCAAGTCAAAGTTGATGCTGTACGTCGCCTGGGCGGTGAAGTGGTATTAGCAGGAACCAGCTACTCTGATGCATATGCCCATGCATTAGAGCTTGAAAAAAAAGAAAAACTCACTTTTGTACACCCTTTTGATGATCCATATGTGATTGCTGGTCAGGGTACAATTGCCATGGAGATTCTCCGACAAGCCCCTCAAAAACCTGATGCCATTTTCTGTGCTATTGGTGGTGGAGGGTTAATTGCAGGGGTTGCTGCTTATGTAAAAGCACTTGACCCCTCGATTAAAGTTATCGGGGTACAAACAGAAGACTCCTGCGCTATGATTAAGAGTGTACAAGCCAATCGTCGTGTTAACCTTAATGATGTAGGTCTATTCTCCGATGGAACAGCAGTAAAACAAGTAGGTGTTGAGACTTTTAAAATTTGTAAAGCCCTAGTGGATGACTACATTACGGTCAACACCGATGAAATTTGTGCTGCACTACGTGATGTTTTCCAAGATACCCGTAATATCTTGGAGCCAGCAGGAGCCTTATCTGTTGCTGGTGCTAAAAAATATGCACAGAAACACCAATGGAAAAATAAAACCCTTGTGGCTGTTACTTCTGGTGCAAATATGAACTTTGATCGTTTACGCTTTGTGGCAGAACGAGCAGAAGTTGGGGAGCATAAGGAGGCTTTATTTTCTGTCACTATGCCTGAAAGACGCGGTAGCTTCAAACAATTATGTGCGGCAGTGGGTAACCGTAGTGTCACCGAATTTAATTACCGTATTTCAGATACTCAAGTCGCTCATGTATTTGTAGGGATTCAGACAAGCCACCCATCTGATGCTGAGAAAATTCAAAATCTTATCGAGAAGCGTAAGTTTACTGTTATCAATCTCACCAATAACGATTTAGCCAAAACGCACTTACGTTATATGGTTGGCGGTAAGTCGGCACTGGCAGAGCATGAAGTATTATTCCGATTTGAATTTCCTGAACGTCCTGGTGCATTGATGCGCTTTCTTGACTCCATGAGTCCTGAGTGGAATATCAGCCTCTTTCATTACCGTAATATGGGAGGCGACTTTGGTCATGTACTTGTGGGTATGCAGGTCCCTCCATCAGATAAAAAAGCTCTCAAAGTTTTCCTTGATGAATTGGGATACCCCTATGTGAATGAAAGTGACAATCCTGCCTATAGGTTATTTTTATAATTTCTGTTATTCTTTGAAAAATGAAACATAATCTACCACCTTAGCTGCTTTATCTTATCAGAGGAGCTTAATCATGGACCCTGTCACTCGTGCCTGCGTGGAAATACTCTCACTTAGGTTTCCTCTTGTTAAAGAATTACAAACAGCCAAGGAATTTTGCTGGTTTAATCATAAGATTAAACCCAGCAAAACGGTAATCGAACAGACAGGCATCACACTAAAACAAATCAAAGACGTTCACCTGCGATTAGTTCGATTTGCTCCCCTGCTTCAAACCCTTTTTCCTGATACCACCCCAACAGAAGGTCTTCTTGAGTCTCCGCTTACTTTACTGCCCACTTTCCAAACCTATCTTTCACAGCATTATCGCTTACCAATTGAAGGCAAGTTATGGTTAAAGCAAGATAACGCCTTTCCCATTTTTGGCTCTATAAAAGCCCGTGGTGGTCTCTATGAGGTATTGGTATATGCGGAGAAACTTGCCTTATGGGCAAATCTGCTCAAGTCTACTGATGACTACTCCGTCTTTTCCTCCCGTACATTCTTCAAATTCTTCTCTCAATATACAATCGAAGTGGCTTCCACAGGAAATCTAGGTATTGCGGTAGGCATCATTGGCCGTGCTTTGGGCTTTAATGTTATCGCACATATGCCATCCAATGCAAAACCGTGGAAAAAAGATAAACTGCGTGAATTGGGGGTAAAAATCATTGAACACAACAAAGACCACACTGCAACAATGA
Organism: Pelistega europaea; assembly: GCF_013133775.1. Taxonomy (GTDB): domain Bacteria; phylum Pseudomonadota; class Gammaproteobacteria; order Burkholderiales; family Burkholderiaceae_B; genus Taylorella; species Taylorella europaea. The sequence goes on from NZ_JABGBO010000003.1 coordinate 91,497, forward strand.
CAGGAAAACCTAACCAATACCACCACATCATTGATAGCCAACAGTCGAACAACCTATTTTTAGGATATGCTACAGCAGCATTGCGACTTCAAAAACAACTGAAAGAGCACAATATTCGTATTGATAAATCCCATCCTTTATTTGTTTATCTTCCTTGTGGTATGGGCATCTCATCAGGTGGAATTATTTCTGGGTTAAAAACGATATTTGGGGATAATGTACACTGCATTCTTATAGAGCCTACACATAGTCCATCTATGTTTCTAGGAACATATACCGGGCTATATGACTCTATCACCGTACAAGATATAGGACTGGACAATCACACTGTAGCAGATAGTTTAGCGTGCAATCGCTCATCAAGTTTTGCCTCCCAACTCATGCCATCACTAGCTGATGGATATTGTACTGTAAGTGATGCTAGTCTTTTTCATTTATTGACACACCTTTATCAACAAGAAAATATCTTTTTAGAGCCATCAGCATGTGCAGGCTTTAGAGCAGTTATTCACACCCTTTCTAATATTGATTATCTAAAGCAGATTAAAGCCTCTGCTAGTGTTCTCAAGCACAGTACTCATATTGTCTGGGCAACAGGAGGGGGAATGGTTCCTAATGATATACGTCAAGCATATCTAGAAACTGGCAAGAAATACCAACAATTATCTAACCGTTGGATAGGCTAAACAAACTTTTAAAGTTTCCTTTTCAAGAAATATGGATATACAGCAAACTCACATGCAAAAGCCCGCCAAACCGGCGGGCTTTGCTTTTTATCTTTGTTAGCGGATTCCTTAGAATCACCAGTACTACTCTATATAATTTATCTGCTATATATGCAGATTGTCTCCTTCACTGCATGGTTCTCATTATGCACCATAACTTCACAAATTACACCTAGGTGTTTCCCTAGCATGGGTTTTCCCTAGGCTACTGTTGATGTAAACGGTTGAGTTCTCGTAAACGAGCTTTTTCCTCCGCCTTCTCCCGTCGACGATGCTGAATTTGCTCACGCATATTAGCTCCCAAATGGGTTTCCTCTCGAGCTTGAGCTAAATCCACTTGTTTTTGGCGTTCACGAAAACGATTACGCTGAGCTTCTGTCAACTTATCATAGCAATAAGGACAACTTTCACCACGGACATAATGTGGTGATTGTCTATCTTTCTCACTCAAAGGATGACGGCAGGCTCGACATTGTGTATAGGTACCAGGGACTAACTGATGTCCTACAGAAACACGATCATCAAAGACATAACACTGCCCTTCCCAAAGGCTTTTGTCCTCTGGAATAGTTTCTAGGTATTTCAAAATACCCCCCTCTAAATGGTATACCTCATCAAAGCCTTGTGCCTTCATATAAGCAGTAGATTTCTCACAGCGAATACCTCCTGTACAAAACATCGCAACTTTCTTTGTTCTCTGCTTATCCAACAGTCCCCCTGGTTTAGACTGTTGTTGAACCCAATCAGGAAACTGCCTAAAGCTCTCTGTGTGAGGATTAATGGCCCGTTTAAACGTACCAATATCCACCTCATAATCATTACGAGTATCAACAACCACCACATCTGGGTCCGAAATCAATGCGTTCCAATCCTCTGGTTTAACATAAATACCTGCATTATGTGCATTAACATTAGGCTGTCCCATAGTGACGATTTCTTTTTTAAGTCGCACGCGCATACGATTAAATGGTGCTTTGTTTTCAGAGGTTGACTCTTTATGCACCAAGTCCGCCAAGCGTGGGTCGCTACGCAAGTAAGCCAACATTTTATCAATGCCTTCTCGTGTCCCTGCAATAGTTCCATTAATACCTTCTCGTGCTAGTAAGAGAATACCCTTAATATTATTTTCGTCCGCCACCTTTTGAATAGGTGCTTGTAACTCAACATAATCTGGTAAATCTACAAACTTATATAAAGCAGCAATTGTAAAATGAGACATATTTCTCACCCCATCTAAATTCTAAACCACTTGGGAAAACTGTACGCTTTTGCAACATATAGGACGCTGTTTACAGCAGTAGAAGCTCCTCTTCAACGAAGTGAATCTTTCTACTATCTTAAAGTATTCTTTTCCAATAACACCGCCATTTAATACCTTATTTATGAAGGCAGTGAGCATATAATTAACACCGCCGTCATAAACCGACTGCATCACACCTATGCTTTATCAGCAATGATTTTGTCCATCTGATTAATCATCACATCACCAAAACCAGAACAACTTACTTGTGCTGCCCCTTCCATAAGACGAGCAAAGTCATAGGTCACTTTCTTGGATAAAATCGCTTTTTCCATAGAAGCGATAATTAAATCTGCTGCCTCTGACCAACCAATATGACGCAACATCATCTCAGCAGACAAAATTAATGATCCTGGATTTACATAGTCTTTACCAGCATAACGAGGGGCTGTACCATGAGTTGCCTCAAAAATTGCCATAGACTCAGACAAGTTAGCACTTGGAGCAATACCAATACCACCCACTTGTGCAGCAAGTGCATCAGAGATATAGTCACCATTTAGGTTCATGGTAGCAATTACTGAAAAATCCATAGGGCGCAACAAAGCTTGTTGCATAAAGGCATCCGCAATAGCATCTTTGATAATAATATCGCGTCCAGTTTTAGGATTACGCATACGACACCAAGGACCGTTATCAATGAGCTCTGCACCAAACTCGCGACGTGCTAAAGCATATCCCCAATCACGGAAACCGCCTTCGGTAAACTTCATGATATTACCTTTGTGGACAAGTGTCACACTAGGTTTATCATGGTCAATAGCATATTGAATTGCTTGACGCACAAGACGCTCTGTGCCCTCTTGAGAAACAGGTTTAATACCAATACCTGAGGTCTTGGGAAACCGTACTTTGTTGACCCCTAATTCTTTGGATAGAAACTCAATCAATTTAGCAGCTTGTTCACTACCTGCTTCAAACTCAATCCCGGCGTAAATATCTTCAGAGTTTTCACGGAAAATCACCACATCTGTGCGCTCTGGATGACGTAATGGTGAAGGAACTCCTTTGAAGTGACGAATAGGACGCAAGCAAACATATAAATCCAATGTTTGACGCATAGCCACACTCAAAGAACGAATACCTCCACCTACAGGTGTATTGAGAGGTCCCTTGATGGAAACAACATAGTCTTTTAACGCATCGATGGTCTCATCAGGTAAATAACTCCCTTCTCCGTAGACCCGAGTTGATTTAGCTCCTGCATAAATTTCCATCCAATGAATTTTACGCTCGCCACCATAAGCACGCTCAACTGCTGCATCGACGACCTTAATCATGACTGGTGTCACATCAACCCCTACGCCATCCCCTTCAATAAAAGGAATAATAGGCTGTAGTGGCACATTGAGTGTCTGATCTGCATTCACCGTAATGGCAGAACCACCCGATGGCACTTTTATATGTTGGTAAGACATAATAACCCCATGAAAATAACATTGAAATCTGTCTAGTGCCTGTAATATCACCTAGGTATATATTTCAAGAAAGACTGACAATTAAGTATGACTTTCTCTTGTGTAAAGTGCATCAATATAGGCGCAAAGTTGTTTTAATTCTAACACAGAAGACTTCAGTTTCTTTTTTTACTGCTTATCACTCAAGAGTTTCTCTAAATCTGCTCATATCATCTTCTCTGCACCCAATTTTGCTACCAACATCCCACATTACTCAAGCATATGAGAAGTACACCATCTTTTTTACTTAAACAAGTGGAAAAATGCCATTAAACTCTTGGTACTCTGGTTTGTGTATTCACCTTTTTGATTACAAAAAGCCATGCTCATAAAAAATATATTTGTCAATTACTATTTTTAACCCCAGAAATATGCCGTTAGGGATACAACCTCACCAAGAATCCATCAAAACCATCAAAACCACCTTTAAATTACAAATATTTTTCATAAAAAAACAATTTTTATCTGAAATTACTCCCCAAAAAACAACAAAACAATCGTATTTAAAATACAACGATTAATTATTAATGACACCTATAAAGCCCCATTTAGGTGCAGTTATTTATATACATTCTCATTATCAAATAGCACTTAATCAACTGAAAATGTTGTAATCTTTTTTTCCATTGTCCCAAATTAAAACAAAAATCAAAAACACAAATAACAAAAAGTTCTATATTTTATAACTACAACATATAATCAAAAATCTCCGCTACACCTTAGAATTTTCAAGAAATCATTCTTTGAATAACAATTCTCATCACCTGAAAGCTGTTTTTTCACCTAATGGAATTGCACTTCATTCAATGGTGACAACAAAAAGTTTTTCAACTTAACTTCCAAGGGAAATCTATTATGAAGAAAATTCTTCTTTCAAGCTTAATCGCAGCAGGTGCCGCACTTTCTCAAACTGCTTTAGCCTCTGATGGTCTTTTAACTGTCAATGGTACAGTAGTCGGGTCAACATGTACTATCAATAATGGTACTAAAGACATCACTGTCACCTTACTACCAGTAGGTGCATCAAGCTTAGCAGCCTCTGGTGCTACAGCGGGCACACAAGCTTTCAAAATTGAGTTAACTGGTTGTCCAGCAGACAAGACCGTTAAAGCCATTTTCGCAGGCAATAGCACTCAAGTAGACGCTAATGGTTTACTCAATAACCAAGCAACTACTGGCAATGCAACAAACGTTGCCATCGAGCTGCTAGACCAAGACGGTCTCACCCCTATCAAAGTGAATGATGCAAACACATCAGTTCAATCCACTACTGTTGTAGATCAGAAAGCCACATTAACTTACTACGCACGCTATCATGCCACTGGTGTGGCAACCTCTGGTAGTGTGAACGCAACTGCGGATTACACAATTGTTTATCAATAATCCTCTACGATAGCTTGTTATCTTATCGGGTGACCTTTAGGTCACCCCCCTCTTACAACCCAAAGCGAATATCATCATGTGGAAAAAGTTATTATGGATTGCTTGTAGCCTTGGTATATCATCAGCTAGCTATGCCAATGTGATTATTCTTGGCACCCGTGTTGTTTATCCTGCTAATCAAAAAAATGTGACCGTACAACTGACCAATGAAAGTGATACCCCCGCATTGGTGCAGAGTTGGATTGATAACGGCGATTTAAACGCCTCTCCCGATCAAATTAAAACCCCTTTTGTTATTACCCCTCCTGTCACAAGGGTAGAGTCGAAAAGAGGTCAATCATTACGCATTACCTATACTGGTGAAGCATTACCCACTGATAAAGAAAGCATCTTCTACTTCAATGTATTAGATGTTCCACCTAAACCCAAGACCAAAGGTGGCAACCAGAATTACTTGCAGATTGCCATTCGCAGTCGCCTAAAATTATTTTTCCGCCCTACTGGACTTCCTTATCCTGTACACGAGGCTTATGATAAAGTCACTTGGCGTGTAGATACCAGCGCAGGTAAGCCCTTGCTAGTAGTACATAACCCGAGCCCCTACTACATCACTTACAGCCAAATTACGCTCGAGCAGGGTTCACAAAAAGTCGAGGTTAATCAACCCGATATGGTCGCACCGATGAGCGAAGCAAGTTTCCCATTACCAAGCAATGCCATCCGCTCTGGCTCTATCAAATGGGCGATTATCAACGACTTCGGTGGCAAACAAACAGGCTCTAGTCCATTACCTTAAAGCAAATTGTTCTTTTTATCCTAATAATCAACCCATAGGAAAGTGAGCCACCTCCTTGCCATAAAGAGTCTCATCTCTACGCTAGCCTCAAAACGCATGAATACCCACTCACGCAACCAGTTTACCCTCAATGCCGTCTGTATTATGGTGTTAAACCTTTTCAGTCAACCTCTATATGCAGAAGAATATGCAGAGTTTGACGCTGCCTTTTTAAAAGGCAATGCAGCCGCTGAAAAGATTGATGTTAGCCGTTTTAGCCATGGTAATGCCACTCCTGCTGGCGAGTATATCGTCGATGTATATTTAAACAACAACCCTATTGGTCGTCTAAACACCGTTTTTGCAGAAATACCACATCAAAATACCACTGGGCTTTGTGCGACCGATACTCTTATCAGTGCGATGGATTTACGAGAGGAAGTGGTAAACAAAGACACATCAACCGACTCTGCTTGTACATTTCTCACTACACTCATTCCTCAAGCTAAGACCTCTTTCAATATGACCGATTTACGCCTAGATATTGAAATACCTCAGGCCTTGATTACGCAACGTCCACGGGATTATATCTCACCATCACGCTGGCAATTTGGCAATACTACTGCTTTTGTGCGCTACGATGCTTCTCATTATCGCTATAAATACGATAAGTATGATTCACATCAATCTTACCTCAGTATCGATGCTGGGGTAAATCTCTTTGGCTGGTCGATTCGCCATCGAGGTAACAAAACTTGGATTCCGGGCTTTAATACCAAATATCAAAATATTTCCACCTATGCACAGCATGATATTCCAGCCTTGCGTGCTCAATTAAAACTGGGGGATTTTTATACCAGCGGTACTTTAATGGACAGCCTCTCTTTGCGTGGAGTGCAATTAGCATCGGATGATCGCATGCTAGCACCCTCACTACGTGGCTATGCCCCTACCATACGCGGTGTGGCCAATAGTAATGCTCGCGTGACTATACGCCAAAAGGGGGTGATATTACGCGAAGTTACCGTGCCAGCAGGTCCCTTTGAAATTGATGACTTATACCCTACAGGCTATGGTGGCGATTTAGAGGTGGAAGTTCAAGAAGCCAATGGTGAAAAACGTACTTTTAGCATACCTTTTACCTCTACCGCTCAACTTGTTCGCCCTGGCTTTGCAAAATATAGCCTTTCAGTAGGGCGTTACCGTGATATGTCCAAACTGTACAATACTAAAGTGGCTCAGGCTACCTTACAGTATGGATTGACCAATGATATTACTCTGAATTTGGGTGCGACTTTCGCTAAAAACTACCATTCGGAGCTTGCCGGTGTATCGTTTAATACACCTATAGGAGCATTTGCCAGTAACGCCACTTTCTCTCATGCAAAAATTAACAGGAACACCTACAAGGGGTATAGTTTGTCGATAAACTACAATACCCGTATCGAAAAAACCGATACCAATGTGACCTTGGCTGCCTATCGCTACTCTTCGCGAAACTATTATGGTGTGACGGATGTTATCTATGCTAACGAAGGCTACCCTGTGTATGACGAGTATGTAAGGCATTATGGACTCATAACACCCATCGGTCTTCGACCCAAAAACCAATTCCAAGTCTATATCAGTCAACGTCTAAAAGATGATTGGGGCTACCTCTATGCCAGTGGTTCTACCTATGCGTATTGGGATACCAAAGAAAAACAAAACCAATACCAAATTGGGTATAGCAATAGCTATAAATCAATCAACTACTCTATCTCCTTTTCTCAATCCAAAAACAACTGGGGAGAGAAAAATACTGGCGTATATTTAAGCTTATCAATCCCTTTAGGCAAAGACAACCATATGCAATTATCGCAAACCCTCAACCACACACGAGAGGAGGGTTTTGCTAGCAACACCTCCTTCTCACACACTTTAGGAGAAAATAATCAATTTAGCTACGGAGCTTATGCAGGCAAACAACGTCATAGCACAAACTTTGGGGTGCATGCTAACTACACGAGCTCCATTGCCCGTATCGGTGCCACATGGAGTCATGGCAATTATCGTGATACATGGGGCTCAAGCACCAATCAACAAATGTCATTTAATGTGTCTGGGGCAGTGGTGGCTCACGCCAAAGGTATTACCCTTGCTAATGATATAGGCGATACTTTTGCCATCGTCCATGCCAAGGGGGCTCAAGGTGCCAAAATCAATGGCGGAGTAAACAATACCATCGACTACTTTGGTAATGGTATCGTACCTTACCTAGAACCTTATGCAGTGAATTATGTAGGTATAGATACTTCCAATATTGATGATAAAGTGGAGTTGTCTGCAACCAATCAAGAAGTTATTCCACGAGCTAACCAATCTGTTTTAGTAGATTTTGAAACCAAAGTCGGCAGTGTGGTGTTCTTTGAAATTACAGGGACTGATGTATTGCCACCTATAGGCACAGAAGTCTTTGATGACCAAGGAAATGCCATGGGTATTGTTGCTCAAGGAGGACGTATTTATACCAGAGCAGCAGCAGACAAAGGACGACTCTCTATGTCATGGGGTGATAAACAATGCACATTTAACTATACCCTACCTGAACAAGAAGACAGTAGTAGACCTATGATTGTGCCAGTGCAATGCGACGCATCCGTGAGTAAATAAACGTATCGAATAAAGAAAGGAACTAACAATGCCCTCCCCCCTAATACCTATACTAACAAAACTTAGTGATGCAGTACGGTTTACCTCACTTATATGTTGTGTCGTGCTAGGCATAACCTCTTCAGCCCAAGCGGCACTGATTAATATTACTTTACCTCTTGGTTTGGGACAAACAACGACTACCTTAAAGTATGAGAGACAAGTTGACTATGGTAGTCTATATTATCTTCGCATGACACGAGAGAATAGAAGCATCAAAACCATTCCGCAGACTGTCAGTTATACATTTACCGACATCAGCCTTCTAACTAAACAGCATTTTACACAAGTAGGCTGGGCACTGAGTGTACCTAGCAAATATCAGCTACAAACAAGTGACTATGGTGATGTTTATGTTGACACTGCTAGTCCTAATATCGGTTTTATTATCAATATAAATGGAGCCCAAGCTAGCGACAACATCATTGGTTTAAATCCTATCGTTAGTGCTGGAGAACAGACAATCTCTGCCACTGTCAGCGTAACCGCCGTGCAATTACGGTTAGCGAGCATCACACCAGACAAATGGATAGCACCCAGCTTTGAATTTGATTTAATTCCTGTTGCAGGAGATAATCAACTGTCTTCTGCTTCATTGAATATTGCTGGCTTGTTAAGCATTCTTGGAACAAGCTACAAAAAGTCGCATATTAGCACAGAAAATTTGACGAACTGGTATACGAATACAGCTTATGTCAGTTATTGTTTTACACCAGGTTCTTTTACTCCAGATAAAGTCTATACAGGTTCTAAACCATTAGATAAAGTAGTTAATTTACCGCCTCAAACCGCTAATCAATTTGATGAACAAGGAAATTCCTTAGTTTCTGCTACCTTCACACTCGATGTAGAAAATTGCGGTGCATTAAATGATGATAAGGACACATTATGGATAAATGATGTCAAAGAGGTATATGTCACCTTTGCTGATGTTAACAATAACAATAATTCAAGCGATATTCTCACAAACACAGGGACAGCAAAAGGGGTAGGCTTTAGAATCTATCCAGAAGGCTCACCTCAATCTGTCCACTATACCCCTACTGGCACATTGATATATGGTTTTCCTGGAGGAAGTCACCCCATGAAAAGCAATGGTCAAGCTACACAAATGGAGTATGTTTTGGGGGCCGAAGAAACGCGTAAAGGAAATTGGAATCTTCAACCGTTCACCATGCGCCCAGGATCTGCCTCCAAAACTTTTCGCGTATTTTATGCCAAAGACCCATCCCAAGGAGCAACCGTCACCCCTGGTACAGTGATAGGGAAAGCCACATTCACTTTCTCCTATCAATAAATTTTAAATTCCCCTACCATGAAATATGGGTGTTTCAGCATTCCTTTTGGTTTGAATGAAATACCCATTTTTTATACCGCTAACAAACGACAATATGTTTCTGCTTACCTGTGTTGAGGTTTATCTGATTAAAAAACAACGTTGTCACTCAACTCATTTCTTTGCAATACTCTATAATAGAAGATTCGTATTTATTTTCCAGCTATTATCCTTATGTTTAACCCTACTCGAGACCAAGTGCGTGAATTCTTTATGAATACATGGCAAAAACATCAACAAAAAGCGGTTCTCACCCCGATTGAATCCATCGCACTTAAATGGATTTTGGAGCATCCTGAATACCAAGCCTTGTTATCATCAGAAGAAGCCAAGCAGATGGATTTCACGGTTGGTGGAGGTCAAGTCAACCCTTTCTTGCATCTTTCCATGCATCTTGCAATTGAAGAACAAGTATCCATTGATAGCCCACCAGGGATTAAAGCCATTTTCGAACAGCTTTCCGCACGCCGTAATCCACACGAAGCGATGCATGAGATTATGGAGTGCTTGGGTCAGGTTATTTGGGAATCTCAGCGACTTGGAACTCCGCTGAATAATGATCTCTATATTGATTTACTGAAAAAACGGCTTTCCTAGCTAGCTCTCGTCAGTTACCATGTTTAAACTCTTTTTACTTTTCATTCTATCTATGTTGTCAACAACGAGCCTTGCCATCACTAAAATTCAAACTATAGAGGGTATCACTGAATACCAGCTTGAAAATGGTCTTCAAATTCTTTTGATTCCTGATGCCTCCAAACCCAGTATGGCTGTTAATATGACTTACCGTGTAGGCTCTCGCTATGAACAATATGGTCGTACAGGCATGGCACACTTGCTTGAGCATTTGGTCTTTCGTGGAACAGCTCAATATCCGGATGCATTACAACAATTTTCTCAAAAAGGTTTGAGCGCCAATGGAAGTACTAATCAGGATAGAACAAACTACTATGCTATTTTTTCTGCAAGTGATGAGACTTTAGAATGGTACCTACGCTGGCAAGCAGACGTAATGCAAAATATCACTATTGCCGATGCCGACCTAAAAAAGGAAATTGACATTGTATTAAATGAGCGAGAGCGTTCACAAAATGACCCTATGCAGGTCCTCTATGAGCGTCTCAAAGCCACTTCCTATCAGTGGAATAATTCTGGCATGGCAATTATTGGGGCCCCCGATAATCTTAAAAATATGCGAGCAAGTGAGTTACTTGCTTTTTATCATCAATACTACCAACCTGACAATGCCACTCTCATTATTGCAGGACAGTTTGATGAAGCAAAAACACTACAACTTGTTGATAGTATTTTTTCCCCTATCGCTAAACCTACTCGAGTACTGCAAATACCTGACACACTTGAACCCGTACAAGATGGCGAACGTTTCATTACTTTAAGACAGACTACAGGACAGCCCTTTATTGCTAACGTCTACCATATTCCTAGTGCTGCCAGCCGTGATTTTGTGGCACTTGATATGGCAGTAAATATGCTGAGCGACCATCCTTCTGGAACCATTTACCGTCACTTGGTACAAGAACAAAAATTGGCAACTAATACTTTTGGCTCCACTGATGCACACTACCAAGGAGGCTTGGCATTATTTGGTGCACAATTAAGCAAAAATGAGGATATAGATGCTGCACAACAAGCACTCAATCAATTAGTTGAAAACCTTGCTACCCACCCTTTTAGTGAAGAAGAGTTAAAACGCTCCCGGACTTATTGGCTTAATCAATGGGAAAAACTCTATGCAAATACAGAGTTATTGAGTATAGGACTTAGTGAAGCAATCGCTGCAGGTGATTGGCGTTTATTTTTCTTAGAACGTGACTATGTAAAATCATTGACCCTAGCACAAGTACAATCTACTGCTGAGAAGTACTTTATCCCAACCAATCGAAGCACAGGGCAATATATTCCTACAGAGAAAGTGGTGCTAGCCCCTGCCACAACTCCTCCAGATTTAACAGCTTTATTAGCCAATTACCAAGGCAATGCAATAAGTCAATCTGTCGCCGCTTTTGACACGTCCGCCGATAATATTCAGGCACATACCTTACATGGTTCACTGACCTTGGACAATGGCATTATTCATTATGCCTTACTCCCCAAACCTACACGGGGCAACCGTGTCTTTGCTAATTACCGCATCAAATTTTCGCAGTTAGAGAAACTTGCTCATCAAGCAACACTGTCTAGTTTTGCAGCTAGCTTAATGATGAGTGGAACGACCTCTCTCTCACAACAAGATATTCAAGACAAAATTGATGCCCTTAATGGAACTCTTAGTTACCATATCAGTGCTAACCAGCTTGTTGTGACACTCTCCACCACACAAGATTATCTAGCTGATTTACTGGCATTGAGTTTGGACATAATCCATGAGGCCAATTATCCTGAAGAAGAGTTTCAAAATTTTGTTGCGCAGGTGAGACGTGCTATTAAAACAAATAGTGAAGAACCTGGTGCCAAGGCTGCCCAAGCTTTAAATCGTTATTTGAGCTCATTTCCTGCAGATGATTTTCGCTACGTATTAACACCAGAAGAACATCTTGCAGCACTTGATGCGATTACACGAAAGCATTTAATTGAATTTAACCGTCAAAACTTCGGCGCAGGGAATATTGATATTGCAGTGGTCGGACGGTTTGAACCACAGACAGTGCTTGATATATTGAGTGACAGAATAAGCTCATGGAAAAAAGCACCTGAGTACCATTATATTGCTGACCCTTACGAAGACTATCCTAGTAAAGAATTTATTTTACATACACCCAACAAGCCTAATGGAGTGTTCTTGGGAAAATTATTACTTCCAATCCAAAACACCCATCCAGACTATCCGGCTTTAGTTATGGCGAACTATTTGCTCGGGGGAAGTGAAGCATCACGTCTTTTTCAATCTATTCGTGCAGACAAAGGGCTATCTTATAGTATAACTAGTCACATAAATGCCTCTTCTTTTGAGCCATCTGCTGAATGGACTATTCAAGCAATTTATTCTCCCTCTAACCGTGAGGCCATCAAGAAAACCCTTGCAGATACAATTAACTCCGTTCAGCAATCTGGTTTTACTCAGGAAGAGTTGAATAAGGGGATTCAAGCTGTCATCAACCTACGCGCCCTCTCTCGCTCTCAAGATAGTGCCCTAAGTGCAACTTGGCTAAGATACTTGGAAAGTGGGCGTGACTTCACTTGGCATAAACGCATGGAAGAGAGTTTTAAATCACTAACACTTGAACAAGTGAATGCGGCAGCTAAGAAGTACTTAAACTTTAGCAAAATGAGTAAGGCATTTGCAGATAGTCTGTAGTATTGCAAAGAGTCGCAATATAAATACCTACAAAGTGCCAATGAACTCAGTTACTCTCCATCATATACTCTAAAAAAAGCCCTAGCCATTACAGCTAGGGCACAACAAACCCGAAAAGCACTCCTTGTACTTTCCATTTACGGAGGTTTATAAGAATCTTTCAGTGCAAGCGTCTCCTACCCCTCCGTGCACCTATAAAAACACATACTGAACAATCTGGCACCGTTATTATTGGATACTATTTATGGAACAGCTGCCAAGTAGGTTCTGATTTAATAAAAAACGAGTAATGGGTTTCCTCTCCTATCTGTTTTATCGAAACACCAACTAAAGACCAAAGTACTACCAGCCCAAGTATTGCCATTAGCACATTATGTAATACACGCATATTGATTTCCCTTCTGTCAATCTAAAAGTATTTGTCTTATTGGTCAAACCCATTACTCAAAACTTATTTTAGGCACCATCGTGGTGTACTTTTTATAGCGACACACCGATATGCGACTTTACCAAACTACCTCTTACGGTTTGGACATTGTGCACATACATGGGGGCATTGTTCTAATGCCTGCTGCATACTACACACGGAACGCTTACAAGCAACGATAGGAATATTTTGCTTCTCTGCTGCCGAACGAAATGATTTCATTACATTGTGACCAAGAAAGTCCGTTAATAAAATCAATAACTGTGTTCCACTGGGTAAAGACAGATTTTTTTTCTGATGAGCAGGATCACGCCCGGTGATATGCTTGTTAATCTTAATATTGTGTGCTTTTAATACGTCTGGTAGATTACCTAAACGGTCTGCACCTACTACAACAGCGTTCATTGCTAATTCCATAGCAGTCTCCATATTTAACAATAATGATATTCTAAATGAGAATTATTATCATTTCAATAAATTTTTTCTATCATTGGGGAAATCCACTATTTGCGTTGTAAAATGAACTCTATATAATTTAAACAAACGTTCGTTTAATAATCTTTTTGATTTATCCATCACTATGACTAATAAGCTACGGAAATCTGACATTACCAAGAAAAACATCCTTGATGTAGCCGAGCGTCTTTTTGTTGAAAAAGGACCAGAAGGGGCTTCCATGCGTGATATTACACATGCAGCCAATGTCAATCTAGCCGCCGTAAATTACCACTTTGGCAGTAAAGATGAATTAATCATCGCAGTCATGAAACGTCGCCTTGGTGCAATTAATGCAGAACGGCTACGTCTACTAGATGAACTAGAATTACAAGCAAATGGCAAGCCAATTAAACCTTCAGCCCTAGTAAACGCCTTTTTCGGTTCTCTACTTGCTCATGCTGGTGACGAGCAGCATGACGGAGGGATTTTCCTACGCTTACTGGAGCAGACTATGGTCAATCCTAGTAGCTTTATTAGTGCTATTGTGGCCAAGGAAAATGCTCTTGTGTTTGAGCGCTACAAACAAGCATTTTTTAAAGCCATGCCTGATGTTCCTGAAGAAGAAATTATTTGGCGCTTCCAATTTATGTTGGGAGCTACCTCATATGCCATTTCTGGCATTAAAGCATTATTAGAGGTTACTGAGCATAACCCTGTTAATTCGGCCAAGTTATATGATCACTACGACCATAAACTTAAGCCTCGTTTATTGAGTTTTATATTAGGAGGACTCCGTGCGCCTTTACCAGAATTTGAAAAACTTTCGCAAGTATAAAATCAGCCGTGATTTATTGAAAAAATTCTCGGCGGTCATGCCTTCTATGTCATCCACCGAAAAAGATGCTATTGAGGCAGGTACTGTATGGTGGGATGCTGATTTGTTTAGTGGTAAGCCTGATTGGAATAAGTTTATCAATATTCCAAAACCTACCCTCACCGCAGAAGAGCAAGAGTTTATCAATACACATGTCAAAAAAGTCTGCGCCATGGTGGATGATTGGAAAATCACCACTCAGGATTATGACCTTACGCCAGAGACTTGGGACTATATCAAGAAAAATAAATTCCTTGGCATGATTATCCCTAAAGAGTATGGTGGCTTAGGCTTCTCCGCATTTGCTCACTCTGAGGTCATGACACAGCTGTCTACGCGCAGTTCAGCACTTGCTGTATCAGTTATGGTACCAAACTCTCTTGGGCCTGGCGAGTTACTTGCACATTATGGTACTAAAGAACAAAAAGACTATTATTTACCACGTCTAGCAGATGGTTTAGAAATTCCCGCTTTTGCTCTAACTAGCCCTTGGGCTGGCTCTGATGCTGCGGCTATCCCTGATACGGGTATCGTATGTAAAGGAGAGTGGAACGGTAAAGAAGTTCTCGGCATTCGTGTCTCATGGAACAAACGCTATATTACACTAGCTCCTATTTGCACCATTCTCGGTTTGGCATTCCATCTCTATGACCCAGATGGTTTATTGGGTGATAAACATGATGTAGGCATCACTTGTGCCTTAGTACCTCATGACCATCCAGGTGTGGAAATTGGTCGCCGCCATTTTCCTCTCAACACTGCTTTTATGAATGGTCCTACCCGCGGTAAAGATGTCTTTATCCCTATGGATTTTGTTATCGGTGGTGTGGATATGGTAGGTAAAGGCTGGCGAATGCTCATGGAGTGTTTGGCAGCAGGCCGTTCTATTTCGCTTCCCTCATCAAATGTCGGCATATCTCAACTAGCTATGCGCACTGTTGGCGCCTATGCACGTATCCGTAAACAATTCAATATGAGTGTAGCGCGTTTTGAAGGAGTCGAAGAGGTACTTTCTCGCATGGCAGCCAATACTTATATGATTAATGCCACTCGCATCATGACTGCAGGTGCTGTTGATTTAGGCGAAAAACCTGCTATTCTTTCTGGTATAGCAAAATATCATGTAACAGAGACAGCTCGCAAGATTGTCAACGATGGTATGGATGTCATTGGTGGCAAAGGTATCTGCTTAGGTCCTTCTAACTTTCTTGGACGAGGTTATCAACAAATACCTGTCGGTATTACCGTCGAAGGAGCAAACATTCTCACACGTAGTTTAATCATCTTTGGCCAGGGGGCTATTCGTTGTCATCCATATGTACTACGCGAGATTCAAGCAACCCAAGAAAAAAACAAAGACTTTGCACTAGATATGTTTGATGAGGCACTCTGGGGACATATAGGTCATGTCTTTAAAAATATGGGACGTACTTTACTCTCCAGTCTTATTGGTTCTACCTGGACTTCAGTCAAAGCAGATGTTGCTCCAGAAACTCGCATTTACTATAAGTACATTAATCGCCTCTCAAGTAATTTTGCACTCATGGCAGACATGGCGATGGCAATTTACGGTGGCAGTTTAAAACGTCGTGAAAAAATTTCTGCCCGACTAGGTGACGTTTTATCACATATGTACCTAGCCACGGCAACATTAAAACTCTACGAAGATCAAGGGCGCCAGCGAGAAGATTTACCAATGGTACGCAAAGCGGTACAAGAGCAACTTTATCTTGCTCAAGAGGCTTTATTCTCCATCTATGCCAATATGCCCAATCGATTTATCGGCACAACATTGCGGCTAATTGGTTTTATGTGGGGACGTGTATTTAAGAAACCAGGAGATTATCAAGACCGTAAGATTGTTGAGAAAATCATCAAACCTTGCCCCACTCGTGACCGAGTGACTGCAAATTGTTATATTCCTGAAAATCCTGATGAGCCCGTCACTGCTATTGAAAAAGCACTGGTGGCGACCATTGATTGTGAACATCTTGATGCACGTATGCGTCGCGATGAGAAAAACGGCTTCTTCAAAGGTAATACCAATGTCAATGTCCGCGATATTTATGAAGCGGCATTTGAACATGGGCGCATATCACAAGAAGAATATGAACTCATTAAAGAACGCAACCGTTTGCGCGATAAAGTTATCCATGTCGATGATTTCCCTCGCGACTTACGTGACCCTCGTGCCTTTATGCAAGTTAACTCATAAAAGGAGACACCATGTCATTTAAACCTGTTTATATTGTAGATGGTGCTCGTACACCATTCCTGAAAATGAAAGGAGGACGTGGTCCGTTCTCTGCTGCTGATATGGCTGTACAAGCAGCACAAGCCGTGATGTTACGCCAACCATTCAAAGCATCTGACTTATCAGAAGTTATTGTGGGATGTGCAGCACCTACTCCTGACGAAACCAATATCGGCCGTGTAGTAGGGCTTCGTGTAGGCACTGGTCATAAGGTTCCTGCTTGGACTGTCATGCGTAACTGCGCTTCTGGAATGCAAGCCATAGACTCTGCTATCGCTAATATCCAAAGTGGGCGTTCAGAATTAGTCCTTGCTGTTGGAACAGACGCTCTTTCTCGTGCACCATTACTCTTTTCTGAAAAAGCAGTAGATTGGTTGGCGCGTTTTAATAGTGCCAAATCTTTAGGTCAAAAACTCAGTGCATTCAAACAATTTAAACTCAGCTACCTATCCCCTGTTATTGGTTTACTAAAAGGGTTAACCGACCCTGTTGTAGGTATTTCTATGGGGCAGACCGCCGAGAATTTGGCATATAAATTTTCTATTACTCGCCAAGAGATGGATGAATATAGTGCTCGTAGCCATGACCGCACTATCAGAGCAAAAAATAACAAAGGCTTTGTTGCAGAACTCGTCCCTATGATTGATGCTAAAGGCAATCTTTACCAAGATGATGATGGTGTTCGTGATGACTCTACGGTTGAAAAGCTAGCCAAACTTAAACCTGTATTTGACAGACCTTCTGGCAACATCACTGCAGGCAATAGTTCTCAAGTCACTGATGGTGCAGCAGTACTAATTTTAGCAAGTGAAGAAGCCGTCACAAAATGGGGATTAAAACCTATAGCAAAGATTGTAGATACCCAATGGGCAGCATTAGATCCTAGTGAAATGGGATTAGGTCCTGTACATGCAACGGCACCTATTTTAGAGAGACATCAATTTGGCTTAGACGATATTGACTTGTGGGAAATCAACGAGGCTTTTGCGGCACAAACGCTAGCTTGCTTGCGAGCTTTTAACGATGAAGAATATTGTCAAACTCATTTTGGTCGTCCTGCCTTTGGGGAGTTAGACCAAGAGAAGTTAAATGTAGATGGTGGTGCCATTGCCATTGGACACCCTGTAGGGGCTTCCGGTGCACGTATTGTCTTACATCTTGTGCATGCCCTCAAACAGCGTAATCTCAAGCGTGGCATAGCAAGTATTTGTATTGGTGGTGGCCAAGGCGGTGCTGTATTAGTAGAACTTATCGAGGAGTAATCACATGACTAACGAATTAACGCTTAAGAACTGGACATTACTTCGCGATGATAGAAATATCGCTCATTTAGTAATTGATTGTCCTGACCGTTCGATGAATGCATTAGCCAGTGAAGTGACTGCTGAATTGGCTCAGGCACTTGATTATCTAGATAGCCACCGTCCGGCTGGCTTGATTATCCGCTCGGGCAAAAGCAATGGTTTTATCGCTGGTGCTGATGTTAATGAATTTAGTGCTTTTGAAAAAGACCCTAGTGCAGGTAAAACATTAATTGAACGTGGTTGGCATTTATTCGAGCGTTTAGCCTCCGTTCGCTATCCTACCTTAGCCCTCATTCATGGTGCCTGCTTGGGTGGAGGTTTAGAGCTAGCATTAGCTTGCCGCTATCGAGTGCTTGTCGATAGCCCTAAACCTAGCTTAGGTTTGCCTGAAGTGATGCTGGGCATTTATCCTGGCTGGGGAGGTGTCAAACGCCTACCTGCCCTAATTGGAGCACAAAAGGCTATGGATATGATGCTCACAGGTCGCAGCTTAGATGCTCGTCGGGCAAAGTCGTATGGCCTGGTAGACTTAGTTGTCGCTCCTCGTGTAGCACTTAAGACAGCACAAGACTATGTATTATCTGGCAAACCTACCCGCCATGCCAAAGGATTAGGCAAATGGCTCAACACAGGTCCACTGAAAAAAATTGTTGCCAATAGTGCACGCAAACAAGTTAAGAAAAAAGATCCTATGGGGCATTATCCTGCTCCAATGGCAATTATTGATATTTGGGAAAAACACAACGGTAATGGTCTTGCAGATTTATCAATTATCCAACACTTATTGCAGTCTGACACCACAAAAAACCTTATCCGTGTATTCCACTTGCAAGATCGTCTTAAAGCCTATGGCAAAAAAGGAGATGCTAAAGCAATTAAGCATGTCCATGTGATTGGAGCTGGCGTGATGGGTGGTGGTATTGCTACTTGGTGCGCACTACAAGGATTAAAAGTCACTGTACAAGATACAGACTATGGGCGTATTGCAGGTGCATTGAAACAAGCAGCATCCCTATTCGCTCGTAAAGACCGCCTCACCGCCCAAGCTGCTCGAGATAATTTTATCCCTGACCCACAAGGCAATGGGATTGATGATGCGGATATTATTATTGAGGCCATTTTTGAAAACCTAGATGCCAAACAAGCTCTTTATAAACAAGTTGAGCCTCGCATGAAACCAGGGGCAATCTTGGCAACTAATACGTCTAGTTTATCATTAGAGGCATTGCGTACTACTCTAACTCATCCAGAGCGTTTTGTAGGGGTACATTTCTTTAATCCTGTATCAAAAATGCCGTTAGTTGAAGTTATTACTGCTGATGGTATTGAGGAAGAAGTGATTAATCAGGCATGCGCCTTTGTAGGCCGTATTGGTAAACTCCCTCTATTGGTCAAGGATACTCCGGGATTCTTAGTGAATGCTGTTCTTGTTCCCTATATGCTTGAGGCAATGCGCTGTGTCGACGAGGGTATTGCTCCTGATGTAATTGATACTGCAATGTTGAAATTCGGTATGCCGATGGGACCAATTGAGTTAGCAGATACAGTAGGCTTGGATATTGCCATTGCTGCAGGTTCTCAACTAGCTGGTGAGGGTAATTCAGTACCTGAATGCTTGAAGCGTTTAGTAGATCAAAAGAAATTTGGTAAGAAATCTGGTGAAGGTTTCTATGTCTGGAAAGATCGCCGTGCTAGTCAATATAGTGATAAGGATATTCCAGAGAATTTGGCTAAACGTCTTATCACACCATTCATTGCCAAGGCACAAGAGCAACTTGATAAGGGTATTATTGAGGATGCAGATTTAGTTGATGCAGGCATGATTTTTGGTACTGGTTTTGCACCATTCCGCGGAGGTCCATTGCACTATAAGCAATCTATTTCTGTGTAATTTGGTATAGAACTTCTTGACACATTATGGTCACTACAGACTATATTGCTCATGAAATATCAGAGAGTTCTAACAGCAAGTAAAAAGGAGGGCTTTTTGCTCTCCTTTTTCTCGCTCTTCACCCTTTTGGCTAGGCATTGTTCAAAGAGAATTCAAACATACTCCATTACTACAAAAACATCTCTTTTTTAAATGATGATGGGTGGTATAACAGCGAGAAACAGCATTACGAGTAGATAACTGCACAGTACAAAATCTCATCAGAGAAATGGGCATAAAACGTGGCTCACATACAACACTTAGTAGTATTGCTGATTATCGAATATGAAAAAATAGTTGAAACTTGAACAAAATTCACTAAAAAGCGCGCAAATAAATCAAACTGCGTTTAAAATACTGCTTTTCTTAGGAGACTATAACTATGAATTTTCGTTTACGTACATTAACCGCTTGCCTAGGTTTAATAGGCTGCGCTGGTCTAGCACATGGCTCTGGTTTTAATCTTTTAGAGCAAAATGCCTCAGGTTTAGGTAATGCATTTGCTGGTTCTGCTACTAGCATTGAAAATCCTAGTGCCATGTATTTCAACCCTGCTGCTTTGACGCAATTAGAGGGATTACAAATTTCGACTGGCGTTAATTTCGTGCGTCCTAGCTTTAAATTTAAGGATGACGGCAACTCCAGAGCCCCAAGAGGTTTTGGTCAATCTAAAACAGCTCTTAATGGTAATGGTGGTGATGCAGGTAGTACTGGCATTGTGCCCAATTTCTACATCAGCTACAAGCCTACTGACCGTATAGGCTTAGGTTTAGGTATTAGTGCACCTTTTGGTCTTAAAACAGAATATGATCCTGACTGGATAGGTCGTTATCACTCTCAATCATTTGATATTAAGACCATCAATATTAATCCCGCAATAGCCTTCAAAATTAATGATAGCTGGAGTGTGGGTGCAGGTTTAAATATCCAACGCATTGAAGCAACCTACGACAAACGCAATATTGCCGGATTAGCATCAGTACCTGGAGCTTATTTTGACTCTGGTTCTAGCACCAAAATCAAGAATACAGCCTACGGTTGGAATGTAGGTATTATGTTCCATCCATCTGTAGATACTCGCATCGGTCTTTCTTACCGTTCACGTATTAAGCATAAAGCAGATGGGCATACAAGCATTGATGTTAATGCTAATGCTATTAAAGCAGATGCAACAAACTACATCATGGGTCTAGTAAAAGCAGGAGCATTAACCTTGCAACAAGCAGGGGCTCTAGCTCAAAAAGCTAATGGCATCCAGGTACCTACACGCCTAGACTCCAAAGCTACCGTATCTCTTCCTGACATGGCAGTCCTTTCAGCTTACCACCGCATCAACGAAAAATGGGAGGTTATGGGGGACATTTCTTGGATAGGTTGGAGTAGCATTCCTAAACTTACTATCAATAGTGTAGGAGGCGGTTTTGCCAACGAAACATCACTCAGTCTCAAATTCAAAGATACTTGGCGTGTTGCTTTAGGTGCTAACTATGCTGTAAATGAAAAATGGAAACTCAAAATGGGGGTAGCCTGGGATCAATCGCCTATCCGTAATGCAGAACACCGTCCTGCCTCATTGCCTGATAGCGATCGTTATTGGGTAAGCCTAGGTGTTCAATATAAACCTACTCAATTTACAACTATTGATGTAGGATATGCACACCTTTTTGCTAAGAGTTCTAAAATTCATAATGATAATGAAGGTAAAGCCAATTTATATGGTCGTCTAAGCGGCTCTTACAAGGCGAATGCGAATATCTTCGGTCTCCAAGTATCACACCGCTTCTTCTAATTACGCTTAATAAGCGTCAAGGTGTCGGGTGGGGACAGTCCTACCCGACATTTACTATTCATAAAACTGGGGAACTATTACAATGGAAAGAATTTGGCTAAAAAGCTACCCTGAAGGTATTCCTGCAGATATTGATCCTAATCAGCATTCATCTCTTGTTGATATTTTTAATGAATGTGTTAAAAAATTTGCTGACAATACAGCATTTATCTCATTTGGTAAATCTATCACATACCGAGAGTTAGACCACTATAGTCGTGCTTTTGCTGCTTGGCTTCAAAACGAAGGAATAAAACCAGGCTCTCGTGTCGGTTTAATGATGCCGAATATTCTCCAATACCCGATTTGTTTATTTGGTGCTCTGCGTGCTGGTTGTACTGTTGTGAACTTTAACCCTATGTACACTGCACATGAGGTAGAACATCAACTCAACGATTCTGGTGCAGAAGTGATGGTTGTCGTTGAGAACTTTGCTTCCACTTTAGAAGAAGCCCTTCCTAAAACACCATCTGTTAAAAAAGTAGTCGTGGCTTCTATTGGTGGTATGCTTGGCTTTAAGGGCAAAATCATCAACTTTGTGCTACGTCATGTCAAGAAGATGATTCCAGCATGGGAGTTACCTGGCCATATACGTATGAATACAGTATTTGAGGTCGGAGAAAAAGAAACTTTCACCCCCGTGGAACTCAGTCATGATAACTATGCATTCTTGCAATATACCGGTGGTACTACAGGCGTACCTAAAGGGGCAATCCTCACTCATGGCAATATCGTCTCTAATGTATTGCAAGCCTACGCTTGGGTGCGTGCGTATACAACAGATGGCAAGGACTTGATTGTTACGGCATTGCCTCTCTACCATATCTTCTCGCTGACAGCAAACTTGCTTACCTTTATGCGTCTAGGTTCTAGCAATTTGCTTATCGCTAATCCACGCGACATCAAAGGCTTTATTAAAGAAATCTCGCACTATAAATTTACCGCTTTTACAGGGGTAAATACCCTATTTAATGCACTTTTGCATAACGAAAAATTTAAACACATTGATTTTAGTGCGCTACGTCTAACACTAGGTGGGGGTATGGCTGTACAGCGAGCAACAGCAGAACGTTGGCGTGAAGTCACCGGGGTGCCTCTTGTACAGGCTTATGGCTTAACTGAAACAAGTCCTGCCGCAACGATTAATCCATTAGATATGAAAGCGTTTAATGGTGCTATTGGTTTACCTATTTCCTCTACCTACATCAAGATTGTAGACGATAATGGTAACGCTTTACCTCTTAATGAAGTCGGTGAAATTCTCATTAAAGGTCCTCAAGTCATGAAAGGATACTGGGAGCGACCCGAAGAAACCACAAAAGTATTTGATGATGAGGGATTCTTGCGTACAGGTGATATGGGATACATGGATGATAAGGGTTTTGTCTATCTTGTTGACCGCAAAAAAGACCTTATCATTGTCTCTGGTTTCAATGTCTATCCCAATGAGGTCGAAGAAGCCGTAGCTAGTCATCCTGGTGTGTTAGAAGTGGCCGCAGTCGGTGTAGATAATGGCCCAGCAGGGGAATTGGTGAAAGTTTTTGTAGTGCGTAAAGATCCTAATCTTACTGAACAAGAAATTATCCAACACTGCCGTCATGATTTGACTAACTATAAGGTGCCTAAACAGGTAGCATTTGTCAATGAGCTACCCAAGAATAATGTAGGCAAAATTCTACGCCGAGAGTTGCGTGGTAAATAGATTTTCCTACAGAAGTCAATCCCCAGCCAAGCTGGGGATTTTATTTAGCATATGTAGTTTAAACCATTATCTTATACTTTCTTACCTACTCTGACTCTAGTCATGTTGTTGGCAAGCTCATTGATGTCCTGCCAGAGTTGCTAGCTCTCATGCTTTTCAATACTTCTTTGCCATACATATTTAATTTATATAAATTCACTCCATCAATATGAGCTAGTGTCTGCATATTCTCAGGGTTTTCTAAAGCAATATAGCGTAATGTGGTGTCGTTAAAGATAAACTGCGGATCAAGACCTTGTTCTTTACCCTTTTGATCACGCCATTGTCGCAGTAATTGATAACGTTGATAAGCTTCTGGATGCAACTCTTGGAAAGATTTTTTACGCGTAGGCATCACGTTCTTCGAGCGACCACTCAGTATTAACGAAGATTGTTTTAATCGAAATACCTCCTCGCCTTTTAATAACACTACACTTCGACGAGTTAATGCCAGCGTTGAATACCCTTCTATATCAACTGCGAGGAAACCACTTGCCAACAATTGACGAATAACACTATGCCAAACCTCCTCACTGTACTCTTTACCAATTCCAAAGGTACTTAACTTATCATGTCCAAAACTATCAATACGTTCAGTATGCTGTCCTAGCAGAATCTCAATAATATATTTTGCACCAAAGCGTTGTTGGTACTTTTTATAAAGCCAATACACCGTTGAAAGTACTTTTTGTGCAGGAATAGTAGCATCCCACAACTTTGGGGGATCCAAGCAAACATCACAGTTGCCACAAGGCATACTGATTTGCCCAAAGTAACTCAATAATTGCACTCGACGACAAGTTGCTGTTTCACATAGAGCCAACATAGCACTTAACTGCTCTCGTGAACGCCGCTTGAACTGCTCATTTCCTTGGGATGTCTCAATCATCTTACTCTGCTGAAGTACATCAGCTAGACCATATGCCATCCATGCAGTGGCAGGTAACCCATCTCGACCTGCACGACCCGTTTCTTGATAATAATTCTCTACGGAGCGTGGCATGTCAATATGAGCCACAAACCGCACATCAGGTTTATTCACCCCCATACCAAATGCAATAGTTGCCACCATCACAATACCCTCCTCATGCAAAAAACGGTATTGATTCTCTGCACGCTCATGAGGATTCATACCTGCATGATACGGTAATGCAGGAATTCCTTGCTTATTTAAAAACTCAGCAATGGTCTCGCAACGCTTACGCGAGAGACAATATACGATACCTGACTCATTAGGATGATTTTCACTAATAAATCGCATGAGTTGCTGACGTACCTGCGTTTTCTCCACAATTTCATAACGAATATTAGGACGATCAAAACTTGCAATAAAGGTTTGAGCTTGCTTTAATTGAAGCCGCTCTTCAATCTCTTCTCGTGTCCGGCTTGTTGCAGTTGCAGTAAGTGCGATACGAGGAACATCTGGCCATAATCGAGCCAGCTCAGATAAGCCTAGGTACTCAGGACGAAAATCATGCCCCCATTGTGACACACAATGAGCCTCATCAATGGCAAAGAGAGAAATAGGGACACGTTTTAATAAACTTAAGCAACGAGAAGTTAGTAAACGTTCTGGGGCAATATAGAGTAAATCAATATACCCTCGCAGCCAGGCGTCTTCAACCTCTTGAATAGCATCCCATGACATACTTGAATTCAAACATGCAGCCCTCACTCCTAAACTACGCAACGCCTGCACCTGATCATGCATAAGTGCAATAAGTGGAGAAATCACCACCCCCGAACCAGGCCTTACTAATGCAGGTACTTGATAGCATAAAGACTTCCCTGCCCCGGTTGGCATTAATACCACACAATCATGCCCCTCTATCAGGTGCTGTACAATCTCCGCTTGCTCACCACGAAATTGTTGGTGACCAAAAACGTTTCTCAGCACGTCTAAAGCAGCTTGAGCAGGAGAAATTGAAGGGGGAAGATAAGTCACGATAGGGAAGAAAAATGATTGATAGACATCAACAATAAATAATAACTACATATGATGCTCTTAATTATATAAGCAAATGATGGTGTGCGTGTTATTTAGAACCATCCTCTCAGTGTTATAGACACCCCTTGTTGTATGACTTGTTCATGATAGATACCTGTTATCCTCACTTCAACGTATCCGCTGTGCTTTTATTTATTACTATTGCTCTCTTTAGCGACCAATCAATAATTTTTGGTGTTCATAAGCTCTTTATTACTAGATGCAGGAACAAACACTATGACTTATTAGTAAAAAACGCTGTAGCTTACTAGGAAAAATGCTATGGGTTAATAGGAACAAACACTATGACTTATTAGTAATTAACAGTCACCTTACATCAGAGTTGCACCCATCAATGATGAAGAGGTAAACTGGCGACTATCACATCAATATTTTTGAGGTATAAGCATGAAAATCGGTATCGCTGGTGCAGGTCTTGCCGGACGTTTGTGTGCCTTTTTTCTCTCTCACCAGGGACATGAAATTACTGTTTTTGATAAAGCATCTGGTCCTACCGACCCTGTAGCAGCTGGTTTTACAGCCGCAGGGATGCTAAGTCATATAGCCGAGCTTGAAAGTGGCGATGATAATATTTACCAACTTGGGGTACGCTCATTGGCACTTTGGAAAGAAATTGTCCCCCAGCTCAAAGAACCCGTCGAACTCCATTACAACGGTAGTTTATTGCTTGCCCACCGAGGTGATGAAGGTGCTGCTGCTCGTCTAGTGAGTTTATTGGCTCTTAAAGCACCTGCAGACCAGCAACCTGAAAAGCTAACTTTAGAGCAACTGCGTTTAGAAGAACCTGCAGTAAGTGGAGTTGCTCATGCTTGGTCGTTAAAAAATGAGGGGCATATTCATACACGTCAAGCAATGTCAGCATTGCAAGCCTCTTGTCCTAATGCACACTGGCATTGGCAAACTTCAGTAGAGAAACTTACCCCTCATACCATTTATGCACAAAATACCGAATACCGTTTTGACTGGGTTATCGATACCCGTGGCTTAGGGGCTCGTGAAGTACGCTTCCCCAATACACATACCGTTTCATGTCAAAATGTACGTGGTGTACGTGGTGAGGTGATGTGGTTGCAAGCCCCAGGACTTGGATTAAGTCGTCCAATTCGTTTATTACACCCCCGTTATCGTGTATATATCGTACCTCGCAAACCAGATATTGTTTTTATCGGTGCTAGCGAAATTGAAAGTGAAGACCGCTCTCCCATTTCTGTACGCACGACAGTAGAATTGCTTACAGCAGCACATAGTGTATTGCCTGAACTTGCAGAGGCGCGCATTGTACATACAGAGACCAATTTACGCCCTGCCTTGTTGGACAACTTCCCTCGTATTGAAACTGAAATGGGTTTAACACGTATTAATGGTTTATTTAGACATGGTTGGTTGATTGCACCAGCAACAGTAGAAAAAGCCCTAAAAGAAATGACAGAGATGCTTTAAACTTTAGTGTTAGTTGGTGTGCAGTTTTTTAGGTGGCAGATTAAACTAAATAAAATGATAGAGACACTTTAGACTTTAGCGTGAAATTGAACTAATTACACCAAAATAAGACAGCAAAGAGACCAAGCAAATAATCATCACATAACTATATAACAGGGGATTTTATGTGCTTTTATTTCTTGGTTAGCTAACAACATACCTACTCACTATAATGTCAAAAACGTTTACAATACTGCGCAGATAAGAGCAGTTAATTTATGGAGAAAAAGATGAGTGCTATTACGGTTTATGTAAATGGGGAAGCTAAACAAATCGCCTCTCACACCAATCTAGCCGATCTTGTCAAAGTTATTCAGCAAGAAATGCAAATGGAAGATGACCCTAAAAGCATTGCAACTGCAGTTAATGAAATTTTTGTACCTCGAGCATCTCGTGCCAACTGCGAACTTAAGCATGGTGACCAAATAATGACTTTTACTCCTATTACAGGAGGCTAGTTACCCTTGTTTATGGGGGTTTATTGTATTTACCAACACAATAGTCACTTTCTCTTGCATTGCATATACGATAAACCATCTCCTATAATATCTTTATAATGATTCACTTCAATTTTCCAACAAAGAGAATCCTATGAGCTACACATTAGCAGATGTCACATTAGAAAGTCGTTTTTTTCTAGGTACAGCCACCTATCCATCTCCAAAAGTATTATATGATGCGATTAAAGTGTCTGGGGCTCAGGTTGTCACTGTTGGCCTAAAACGCCAACTAGCTCCTGGACAAAATGGACTCACTAAAAGCACTACTGATGGGGTAGATAATACTTTTTTCCAGATGCTTAAAGAAAGTGGGGCTCATCTTCTTCCTAATACAGCTGGCTGCAAAACAGCTCGTGAAGCCATTACCCTAGCCCATATGGCGAGAGAGATTTTTGACACACACTGGATTAAGCTAGAAGTTGTTGGTGATGACTATACTTTACAACCTGATCCTATGGAGCTTATCGCTGCTACGCGTGAATTAATCAAAGAAGGCTTTGAAGTGTTCCCCTATTGTACCGATGACTTAGTGACTTGTAACCGTCTATTGGATGCTGGTTGTCGAATTTTGATGCCTTGGGGAGCTCCCATTGGTTCTGGACAAGGTTTGGTTAATCCATTCGCCTTAAGAGTACTCAGAGCACGCTTACCAGAAGCCTTCCTAGTAGTAGATGCAGGGATTGGCTCGCCAAAAGATGCAGTAATGGCGATGGAACTTGGGTTTGATGCTGTGTTACTCAACTCCGCAGTTGCCCAATCACATGATCCAGTACGTATGGCTGAGGCATTCAAGCTAGCTATTCAATCTGGGCGTCTAGCATATGAGGCTGGTATCATGGCTCAGCAGGATATGGCTGTACCAAGCACCCAAGTGA
This sequence comes from Pelistega europaea, assembly GCF_013133775.1. Taxonomy (GTDB): domain Bacteria; phylum Pseudomonadota; class Gammaproteobacteria; order Burkholderiales; family Burkholderiaceae_B; genus Taylorella; species Taylorella europaea. Next base: position 120,138 of record NZ_JABGBO010000003.1, read on the forward strand.
CAGGTAGACCATTTTTGTTATAGCACACTTAGTCCCAAACCATAAACAATCAAACTGACCAACATAGCTAGCCCAATATTTCTGGTCAGTTTAAGAATCACCAAAACACTCACCACAGCCAGTATATACGGGATAATTTGTTGCTGCTGCTGAGCCTTAATGCTTTCTGAGTAAAGGATTACCACTGTTGTGCTTGATAATAAGGCAGGACCCAAAATCGCTAATTTGCCAGAACCAAGACGTCCTAACCATTTCGCCTTTTTCATCAATATAAAGGGCATAGCACGTGTGCTATAGGTCAATATCGCCATTGCAGCAATAGCAAGCATTAATTGCCAAGTTGGAATATTACTAACCATACTATGCTCCTAAAAATTTTCTTGCTGTTACGCCAATAACATCAGACTTTTATAATCAAATCCCTATTGATACAGCATCATACTACTCATGATAGTCTATCACCACAGATTATATTGTTTATTTTAGGCACTATAGACTTCCACTACCTCTTGGGTAGATTGTTTAGGTGGTTGATAGATTAAACATGCCACTGCAGCCCCTGCCAGCATTGCTACACTGGACCATCCCATATAGGCACAAAAAAGGCTGACCATACCACCAACAGCTAATGCAAACAACATAGAGGACTGAATCACCAAAAAAGTCACTCCGACAAAAAGTGCAGTCAATGCAAACCCCATTGTTTGAGCCAACAAGGGATAACTCTTAAAGATAAATTCACCTGCATAAATCCCTATTAAAGTACCTAACAACCATGACCACCAAGCAAAAAGTCCCACAGCAAAATACCACACAGAACGATCCTCTGCTGGAATTTCTTTAAACTTCAAATAACAAAGAGCAAAAACCTCATCAGTTAATAAAAAGGCTTTCATTAAGCGACTCTTTAAACTTTGCGGCAGATACGAATCAAGCAAAGGACCATAAAGGGAATGACGCAGATTAAGCATAAACACAAAAAACACTACACTCATTAGTGGCATACCCAGCTGTAATGACGCTAGAATAAAAAACTGTGCACTTCCAGCATAAACAAAAAATGAAATTGCAAACAGCTCTGCTGGACTTAATCCAATACTAGAACCAGTTAAACCAAATGCCAAAGATGCAGGTAAATACCCCAACATTGTGGGAATAGTATCTTTAAAGCCTTGCAGAAAAGATGAAACAGACATATTTTGCAAAATATCTCTCATGAACAATCTCAAGAGTATACCTAAGATTTTTATAGAAAAGAATTGATAGTTTATGACCAAAAAAAATAAACAAAGATGAGTCTTTTGTAGTCATTTGGATACAATATTCAATACCTAAAAGGAGGAGATATGTTTACTATCAACACCACTGATATTTTTGATGATTAGTTAGAAAATTTGGATAATCACCTTGCTAAGAACAGAATCTTGGCTCGCATCAGAAATGCCTATAAGGGTCATTTTGGTGATTCTAAAAGTATGGGGGAAGGTGTTTAGGAAATGCGTGTACACATCAGTCCCGGTTTTAGGGTTTATTACGCTCAACAAGGTGATTTTGTTTATCTGCTATTGTGTGGTGGAGAAAAGTCTACACAAGAAAAAGATATTCAAAAAGCCAAACCATTGTGGAGCAACATCAAACAAGGTATTTTGCATTAAATGAATAGAGGTTAAATTATGGAAAAAGCAACCACCAAACCTTTTGATATTTCCAAGCACCTCAAAACAGAAGAGGATATCAAAGAGTATTTAAAAGCCATCTAGAAGAAAATGATACAGACCTGTTATTGATGGCATTGGGTGATATTGCTAAGGCTCAAGGCATGACGCAAATTCTATAAATATTCTTCTTTGGTATTTAGCTAATCTACGGCAAATCGAAAAAAAGCACAGACTAACAGCTAGCGTAGGCTTCTACCTGATTACTACTTAAGCAACTCAATCAGAAACAACGAAATCAAGGTATTAACATACTTACGGCAGGAGTTATCCAAAGAAATTGTGGATAACTTGTCGCTGTAAATCATCCATCATTTCGCCACACGAAGCATATTTCACGCTTTTACCTTGCTTCTGCTCTATCTCATTTTGCTTGAGGATAGCAACTACATTATCGTTAAGCTCAGGCTCTGCACAATCAAAATTCATATTAAATTGATTACTCACATCTGCCATCATCTGTTCCTTAAAAGCTACTCATCATATTTAAACATTATCTTAAAAAAAGAACCTGTAGCTTGAAAAGACCCTTGTTTATAAAAAAAAAGGGGGGCTTTAGTTAAGGTGCACATCCTATTTATTTATTAAATACTATATAAATAAATAAGTAATATCTATCTTTCATAATAATATGTATTGCTTATATGCCTTGCTAATGTCTTGCCGAGCGATTGTTACATTTTAATCAATTGATTTCAAATAGATTTTTGTGCAATGGATAGCATTGTTATGTAGTACCATGCAACTATTGACATCTTTCACAAATAACTTATAATCTAATTATTAGATATTAGGAATTAACTAAATGAATAAAGTTACCTGGTCTATTAAGGCGTATAAGCAGTTATCAAAAATTGATACTCGCTACAGAAAAGCCATTGAGGATAGTGTGAAAGAATTAAAAAACTTTCCTCATGTTAATGTTGATTTAAAAAAACTCGTTGATAGAGATAACCAGTACAGGATAAGGGTTGGACGATACCGCGTGATTTTTGAAGTAATGGACGGAGTGCCAAAAATTATCGAAATTACTGCTGTATTAGTGCGGGATAGCCGTACATACAGTTAAGGAGCATAATGATGAAACAACAATATATTTTGAATGAACAAGGTAAACCTTTGTTTGTAGTATTGCCAATAGAAGAATATAACCAACTTCAGGAATATAAAACACTATGTACCACTGATAATGACGAAGAAGAAGGCTGGTCTGCTATTGCCGTTGAAGAAGGGGACAATGATGACGAAACTATCCCCCATGAGGTAGTGAGCATTTCCATTGAGCATGACATTAGCCTACTTGGTGCATGGCGTGTTTATCGTGGTTTGTCGCAGTCCGAGGTTGCTCACCAAACTGGCTTAACTCAGTCGGCTATTTCACAAATGGAAAGCAAAGGATCTAAACCACAAATGAAAACCTTAGAACGATTGGCAAGGGTCTATAACTGCCGTCCTACCCAGTTGTACGCATAATTGGGTTTATCAGAATATGGGCTTATGACGATTAGAATAAAACCTTTCAATGTGCTTGATTACCTCACTGATGAAGAAACCATTAAGGAATATATCCGCTTGGCGGTTGAGGACGGTGAGGACTATTTAACCCATGCACTTAATGATGCTTGTATGGCTATTTCCAAACTGATCCATTGTGAGGGCGTTCAATTGGAAATGGTTTATGATGGTTCTGCGGGTGTGTTTGTCGTTACCAGTCCTACACTGCATGGCTTGGTTGTTGAGGCTGGTATTGATTCACTGATTCATGAAATTAGAACAAGCATTGAGGATTTAAAGGGGGCGTAATATGCGGTTTTGGTTCAATAGAAAATCGCATGAGGAACGATTTCATCAGTTCTTTGGTAAGTCGGTATCAAAACCAAATGAATATGCCCCCTATGTCATCGTAAATGATAATGGTAGCGTTAGACCTAACTTTGATAACCAAGAAGTATTAGAAAACTTCCGTGAGATACTGCAAAAAGCCAAGGCACTACGCAAAAAACTCACCGCACATAATCCAACATGATAGTGCTATTGCTACACCGTGCGGGTGCTGTTCTTTCTACGTCTATTGCGTCCTGAATAAACGGTTAGTACATGGTTTGCTGTGATGTCTAGGTTTACCTGTGGTTCTCCGTTGTTATCAACCCAAATGTTAGGACTTTAATGTACCTGATACACTCGCTTTATCGCCTTTGGTTAGCTGTAATAGGTCTGCCTGCACCTCATCATCAAACGCAATCACAGAAACAAATATCAAGTCATTATTACTGCTTACGGTCATACTTGATACCGTGAATGTATTGCCGTTTTTCGCTTGTCGTTGCTCTGGTGTTCTGGCTATCTTGCCATGTAATAATGCTTCAATCATATTTTCCCCATAGCAGTGTTTTAATCACATTGTAGGAGGAATTTTCCTTTCTGTGTAGGTATCCATAACACCCGCAAGAAATGTCATTATTGTGGCTCTTAGCTATCTTGTGGAGGGCAATGTTAGGGCAAGGGAAAACCTCATTAAGAAGGGTCCGATTAGGGTCCGTATTTACCAAAACAGGTCGGCAAGATAAAACCGTGAAGAACGGCAAGATTACGGCAAGGTAGGTATAAGCAATGACTAAAATGTTGTAAAATTCAGGGTAGCCATAAACTTGACATAGCACGTTGCGGACGTTCAGCAGACGCAGGTAAATCCGAGAGTCAAGCACTACTGTGAGTTTATGGCTTTCTGCTATAAGTGCCTTAAAGGGTTTTTATCGCATTGCATTGAGGGTGTATTGTGCTTTGTTATATAACTTCTCAATCGGAGCAATAAATGCTAATCGCTGCTCCTCCGTCATGTGGTCTTCTGCTTCTGCTAGTTGAATCATAATATCACTAACAGTATTATCTAAATCTTCAATTCCAGTAATATCTTCAAGCGCTATAGCCCAATCTTCGAGAAGAAAAATAGCCGTGAAATCCTCATCATTTCTACCTGATGTATTTTCTCTGTTTTTAAGAATATCAGTAGGGTACATGGCAAACATTGGGCTTAAATTCTTGGCTTTGTTATCAATTAAGAATTTTAATGCCTCTAGAAATTTTTCTACCTCATTCATTTTCTCTTTTATCCTAGTTCTATAAATATTCTTTTTTGGCTAAAACGGAAGGGGTTTTCCTTGTGCTTTATCTATGATGGCAAAAGCCTCCTCTTCGCTGATTTCCTTAAAGTCACAGGCACAATCCGCAAAGAGTTTTTCACCCCAGTACATAGAATGAGGTGAATCCCATTGTTTTGTTTTCCAATCATATTTTTTATAAGAAAACCAATCGTTTCCTAAACCTCTAATAATTACTGGAAAATCAGGATAACTACTATTTTCTATGTAATATGAATAACTCATAAGTTAGTCCCTTATTTATATGATGGTCGCTTTGTTTCCTAATTCAATAAACGGACTTGTTGCATTATTGGTTATTTTTGAAAATCGAACAACTCTCGGTGTCTCGCTTAATATTTTTTGGTTAAGTATTTTTTATCTATTGATGATATGAATCTTTGATTAGGGTTCAGTTACTAACCAACATACTAACCCACATTTTTGTGCGTCTGCAAGCAATTTCATGAAACGCTTAGAAACGCTGAAAATAAAAAAACCTAGTAGAATCAAGCATCTTACTAGGTTTAAATATCTTCATGCAATGCATGGAAACAGTAGTATGGAGGCGCGGAGCGGAGTCGAACCGCTCTAGACGGATTTGCAATCCGCTGCATAACCGCTTTGCTACCGCGCCACACTCTAGATCAACTAGGGTTAAGAAGTAGATAATAACATAACTTTTATATATTTTTCTCTTTCAGAAGAAAGAAAATCAAATTTTTATGAAAAATAAGACTACCCACCCCTTGAGCCCTCTGAAATAGTTGTATTACTACGACACTTCAGCTAGGCTAGAGCAGCTGTCACTACAATTTCAACTTTGTAGTTAGGGTTAGCTAGACGAGCCTCAACTGTCGCACGTGGAGGTGCACTTGTTTTAGATACCCAAGCATCCCATGCTTTGTTCATCTGCTGAAACTCTGCCATATTGCTGATAAATACCTGAGCCATCAAAATACGGTCTTTATTAGAACCCACTTCTGCCAGCAAGCGATCTATTGTCGCCAATACTTGTGCTGTTTGACCTTCCATATCTAACGAAGGATCATCAGGTACTTGACCAGCTAAATAAGCTACACCATTAAAAACAGCTACGTCAGAATAACGTGCTTCCACATTCACTCGTTTAATATCACTCATCTTATTTCCTTTAAAAATTACTGTTTTGGCAAATCAAATACATGGCGTAAATAGTTTAAATATTCTGGATCGACGCTCATCGTCTTACCTGGTTCATCAGAGACCTTAGCCACAGGCTGTCCATTACAACGCACCATTTTCATCACTATCTGTAGAGGAGACACTCCCACATCATTAGTCAAATTGGTCCCAATACCGAATGAAGTTTTACAACGTCCATCAAATCGTCGGGCAATATCCAAAGCAAGTTCAAAATTCAAACCATCTGAAAAAACTAACGTCTTCATACGAGGATCAACACGGTTAGCTTCATAATGTCGTAATAACCGCTCTCCCCATTCAAATGGGTCTCCAGAATCATGACGTGCCCCATCAAATAGTTTGCAAAAAAACATATCAAAGTCGCGTAAAAAGGCATTAAACCCGTATACGTCTGATAAGGCAATTCCTAAATCACCACGATATTCTTGTGCCCATTTCTCCAATGCAAAAACCTGTGAATCGCGCAAACGCGGTCCTAAGGCTTGGCATGCTTGTAAGTACTCATGTGCCATCGTACCCAGTGGTGTAGTATTGTACTTCTTGGCTAATAAGACATTGCTCGTACCCACAAAATGTTTGGGTAGTTTGGCAACAAGCGTCCTGACTACTTCTTCATGCCAAACTTTAGAAAACCGGCGGCGAGTACCATAATCTGCAAATTTAAAAGAAGGTATATCAGTCGCTTGTAAAATCATATCAATTTTTCCTTGCAAACGACGACGCCCTTCGTCCAGACTTAACCCGGGATACTGATTACGAAAATAAACTTCATTGACAATGGCTAAAACAGGGATTTCAAACAATATAGTATGTAACCAAGAGCCTTTTACATCAATATTGATTTCCCCCTCTTCCTCACCTTGTGTGACTTGAATGCAGCGTTCAGGAAGATGAAACAAGCCTAGAAATTCAATAAAATCAATCTTAATAAAGCGTAAATTACGCAGATACTCCAACTCATCTTTTTGGAATTTAAGCTGGCAAAGATGATGAATTTCTTCACGTATTTCGTCTATGTATGGGCGTAAATTAATTCCTTTATTGCGGCACTTAAAACGGTATTCCACTTGCGCACTAGGAAACTGATGCAGCACCACCTGCATCATACTAAATTTATATAAATCGGTGTCTAAAAGCGAATTGATAATCATAGTTGTCCCTATTTATTTTCATAACCTTACCACAGCTTAGGGGTTTTAATCACTTTTTTAGCAAAGATTAGTTAAAATTACGCTTGTTTGACAATGAAAATTGAGATTTAAAATGACTCACGTCGTAACTGAAAACTGTATTAAATGTAAATATACTGACTGTGTTGATGTTTGCCCCGTAGACTGTTTTAAAGAGGGGCCTAACTTTCTTGTTATTGACCCTGATGAGTGTATTGACTGTGGTGTCTGTGTGCCAGAATGTCCTGCTAATGCGATTTTTGCTGAAGAGGATGTTCCATCCGACCAAGTTCAATTCATCGCCATCAATGCAGAGCTTACCCCATCTTTTACTACCATTAACCGCTCAAAGAAACCTTTAGATGATGCTGATGAGTGGAATGGCAAAACAGACAAACTCCAATATCTCGAAAAGTAATATGTCAGAACAGCGATATACCCTAGAAAAAATCACCAATATCCACTACTGGGTGGAAAAGAAGCTCTTCTCTATCAAGACAACGCGTGCTCCCGAGTTTTCCTTTAAACCCGGGCAATTTGCTCGTTTGGGATTACCCACAGAAGCAGGGGCAGAGCCTTCCATCTGGCGAGGTTTTTCTATGGTAAATCCAGCTGACAGTGATTATCTTGAGTTCTACGCTGTCGTCGTACCCGACGGTTTGTTTAGCCCTCGTCTTGCATCATTGCAAGTCGGTGACACTATTTATATCGATAAATCGCCTATCGGCTTTTTAACCCTAGACAACTTTCCCAATGGTGGTGAAAGTCTATGGCTACTCGCTACTGGTACTGGGCTATCGGCTTATTTATCTATCCTGCATGATGCCAAGACATGGACCTTATTCAATAAGGTTGTGCTATGTCATGGGGTACGATATGCCAATGAGCTTAGTTACCAAGACTTAATCCAGTCTTGGCAGCAGCAATGGGGAGAGCGTTTTATCTATCTGCCTCTACCGACTCGTGAAACCTATCAGCATTACCCTCGGGCACGCTTGACAACCCTCATTGAGAACCAGCAACTAGCTGCATTGGCAGGTGTTGAGCTAAACCCAGACAATGCCTGCGTCATGTTATGCGGCAACCCTGATATGCTTACAGAGGCACGTAAATTGCTTGGGGATCAAGGCTTTGCTACAGGACGTCGTGGCAATATTGGTAATCTAGCCGTAGAAAAGTACTGGTAATCAATAGAATTACATAGCATAGCCTTGACCATAGGCTATACAGTGGACAATAAGGGTATTGTAGTGTCTATGATTGACAGATTATATAAAGGGTTAACATACTATAATTACCCGTGAAAATACGGATAAAACTTTCAAAAAAGCCTGCTATACTCTGAGCTTACCGACAAAAAAGGAATTCTTATGCTATATCTCCTACATGAGTTAGCAAAACAAAGTATGGCTCCTTTTGTGAGCTTCTCTACTTGGGGTGCCAAGGTATTTTCAGATCCTTTTAGCCCCTACGCCTATATTCCTAATTCGCGTCATATTGCGGCAGGGTTCGAGTTATTACACCGTCTTGGCAAAGACTATGAGAAACCTGCATGGAATATTACAGAAGCAGATGTAGGGGGTAAAACCGCTACAATCACTGAAACCCTTGTCGAGGAAAGAGCTTTTTGTCGTTTAATCCACTTTGAGCGCAGCCATAGTAAGCACCCTAAAGGGGATCCTATTGTGCTAATTGTAGCCCCATTATCTGGGCATCATGCTACGCTATTACGTGACACAGTTCAGACCATGTTGCAATCTTTTGATGTGTATGTCACCGACTGGATTGATGCACGTATGGTTCCTTTGTCTAAAGGGGCTTTTCATCTAGATGATTATGTGCAATATATCATTGATTTTATCCACCTATTGGGCCCTAACACACATGTAATGTCGGTTTGTCAACCTACCGTACCAGTACTAGCTGCTGTGTCTCTAATGGCATCTAACAACGACCCTATCCAAGTAAAAAGTATGATTATGATGGGTGGACCATTAGACACTCGACTATCCCCTACCTCGGTTAATGGGCTAGCCAACCAAAAATCCTTTACATGGTTTGAAACCCAGCTTATTCATCGCGTTCCTCCTCGTTACCCAGGACACAATCGTCGCGTGTATCCAGGTTTTCTGCAACATGCTGGTTTTGTAGCCATGAACCCAGACAAACATGCACAATCACATTATGATTATTACCTCAATCTAATGCGTGGCAACGATATGGAAGCCGAAACACACCGTAAGTTCTACGATGAATACAATGCAGTCCTAGATTTACCTGCTGAATATTATTTAGATACCATCAAAGTCGTCTTCCAAGAGCATTTACTCCCACGCGGACTATGGAAAGTCAAAGGTCAACTAGTTGAACCTGCTGCTATTACTAAAGCCCATCTTCTCACTGTAGAAGGGGAGCTAGATAACATCACTGGTAAAGGTCAAACGCAAGTTGCTCATCAGATGTGCTCTAATATCCCAGAGGCACATAAACAACATTATGAAGTTGAGAAAGCTGGACACTATGGCATATTTTCAGGTAGACGTTGGCGTACCAAAGTATTCCCTGTTATTGAAGAGTTTATCAATCAAGCAGAAAAAGAGGCTTAAACAGTTTCACAAAAGGAATAGACTTCTTTTTGCAACATTAAAATACCCTCTTACCTGCTGGTTGTCACTCAATAACTGACAGAGTAAATAGCTGTTCACCACATCAGAAAACGAATAAAATTATCCACTGGGTCTCATACTGATTAACCTGGGTGACTATCCATCCTTATCACACTTATGACAAAGAACATCCTTATTCAACAAATTGATGCCATCTTGCCACAAACCCAATGTACTAAATGTGGCTATGATGGTTGTCTCCCCTATGCTACGGCGATGGCAGAGGAAAACGCTGCTATTAACCGCTGCCCCCCTGGTGGCGAGATGGGAATTCAACAACTCTCAGCTCTACTACATAAGCCTGTGCTTCCCTTAGACACATCTTGTGGAGAGACACGCCCCCTTCATTGGGCTGTTATTGATGAAGCTCATTGTATTGGCTGTACCCTTTGTATTCGTGCCTGTCCTGTCGATGCCATCATCGGTTCCAACAAATTTATGCACACTGTAGTTTCCGACTTATGCTCAGGCTGTGAGTTATGTGTCCCCGTCTGTCCTGTGGACTGTATTCAAATGGTTCCTGCTGCCAAAGAATGGTCACGACTAGATGCTGATGATGCACGTATCCGTCACCAACACCGGGCTAAGCGACTAGCAGCACAGGCTCAACGCGAAGAGGAGCGACTTAACCAACATTCTTCACGCCCTAGTGATATTCTAGATTCTGCAGACCAAGTTGCTGAACAGCTACATGCCCATGATACACAATCAGGCATCCTAGAAGATAATCAACAAGCTAGCCAAAAAAAATCTGCTGCTATTGCTATGGCATTAGCACGTGCACGTGCACGTAGACAGTCTTTGTGATGACTAAAATGGTGGATATTTTCCAATTCAGGCAAAATAGATAGTCTCCGTAAAGACTGAAATATTGGATATTTCCCTGTTCAATCGAAACTTAGACCTTATACCTATTGAATAAATTATGAATAAACAAAAACGTCAAGAAATCTTTGAACGCTTTCGTGCTGCTAATCCTCACCCCACTACGGAATTAGAGTACGAAAACCCTTTTCAATTACTTATTGCCGTCATTTTGTCAGCACAAGCCACTGATAAATCTGTCAATATTGCTATGCAGCCAGTCTTTGCCACCTGTAAGACACCCCAAGCCATCCTAGACATGGGGCTAGAAAGATTCACTGAAGCGATTCGTACCATTGGTTTATTTCGTACTAAAGCAAAAAATGTTCTGGCTACCTGTGAGATTTTAGTAACACAATACCAAGGCATGGTACCTCAGACGAGGGAGGAATTAGAAGCCCTCCCAGGGGTGGGACGAAAAACCGCTAATGTAGTACTAAATACTGCTTTTGGGCAACCAACAATGGCAGTAGATACCCATATCTTCCGTGTGTCTAACCGCACAGGCATTGCTCCAGGTAAAGATGTTGTAGCCGTAGAACAAAAACTCCTTAAGGTGATTCCTAAAGAATTTCTCATGGACGCACATCACTGGCTTATCCTACATGGACGTTATATTTGTGTCGCCCGCAAGCCTAAATGTGCGAATTGTCTCATTAACGACTTATGCGAATATAAGGAAAAGACTGTCTAGTCTTTGTTCTTCATTAGAGGTGATGTAAATGTATCCGTCTTGGCTTAGTTCTACAGAAAATAGGCGAATATGAGGAAAAAACAGTCTAATATTTATCCCTTTATCAGAGGGCAGCCCACATTGCTATGCTTAATTCAACCAGTCAGAAGGCACCACCTATTTTTCCCCTCCAAACCCCAGGTAGCTTTCAATGACAGCAGGATTATGCAGCAACTCCTTAGCATTACCCTCTAGAGTGACTTCACCCATCTCAAGCACATAACCATAATCTGCAACCTGCAAAGCAGAACGAGCATTCTGCTCTACCAATAGAATGGAAACTCCAGTCTCACGCAACCGCATGATAATGTGAAATATCTCTCTCACAATTAATGGTGCTAGTCCTAAACTGGGCTCATCAAGCATCAATACCTTGGGCTTGCCCATCATTGCACGCCCCACCGCAAGCATTTGACGCTCACCTCCTGATAAAGTACCTGCCAACTGCTTCTGACGTTCTTTTAGACGGGGAAACAAGGCATAAATCTCTTCTAGGGTATCTTTCCATGAACTATCCCGTTTTAGATAGCGTCGAAAACCTCCTAGCAACAGATTATCCTGTACTGTCATGCTAGCAAATAACTCTCTTCGCTCAGGAACAAGACTAATGCCATCCACCATACGTGTTTCTACTTTATCTAGCATAATAGAATGCCCTTGATAAACTACATCACCTTGTGCTGAACCACTAGTCACCAAAGATCCCATGATTGTATTTAGCAAAGTGGATTTACCAGCTCCATTGGCACCGATGACAGTCACCACCTGACCTTGGGCCAACTGGATATTAACATTATTCAATGCTGCTATCTTACCGTACTGAGCACTGAGATTTTTTGTCTCTAATAAAACACTCATATCTAGCTCCTAAACGGTTTTAACGACAGAATCTGCCTCAGCAGACACATTACCCTGCTGAGTCGCCACTAGCAAAGCATCATCCGACAAATCGTCTTGCATACCACCCAAATAAGCCTCAATAACAGCTGGATTTTGTTGAATTTCTGCAGGACTACCTTCTGCTAAAAAGGTACCAAAGTCCATCACCACAAGATGATTGGTCAGTTTCATCACAAAATCCATATCATGCTCTACTAACAAAATACTCATGCCTTCATCACGCAAGGCACTTAACACCGCAGCTAAATCCTGCTTTTCACGATAACGCAAACCAGCTGCCACCTCATCCAGTAGCAATAGAGTAGGATCTAAAGCCAAAGCTCGTGCAATTTCCACGATGCGTTGTTTACCTAAAGCCAAATTACCAGCTTTCTCGAAAAGATAATCCCCCAATCCTACGCGTTCACATTGGCGTTTGGCCTCTGCTAATAATTGTGCCTCACTCTTACGCTCTAAATGTAATAGACTACTTAAGACACCAGAATGGGCACGCAAATGCGCACCAAGTGCAACATTTTCTAATACGGTCATCTGAGGTAATAGCTGGACATGCTGGAAAGTACGACCAATTCCTAAAGATGCGATTTTGCGTGCAGATAAACCGGAAATCTTTTTCCCCATGAAGGTAATCTCACCCGATGTCAACGGCAATACACCTGTCACAAGGTTAAATGTTGTACTTTTGCCAGCTCCATTAGGACCTATTAGACCCATAATTTGCCCCGCTTTCACCTCAAAACTTAAGTCATTAACTGCCACAAGACCACCGAATTGCTTGCGTATTTTAGAGACTTTAAGTACAGTTTCCCCTGTTTGAGGACGAGACCGTTGAGATAAATTACTTGCATTAGCAAAAGACACTAAAGCATTTGATGTTGCTGGTTTGGTTTCACCCAATAGACGATCGAACCACCGCATTAGAATAGGCCACAAACCATCTCTCGCATAGTGCAAAATCAAAATCATCATAATACCAAAGACCACCATCTCCACATTGACTTTGGCATCAATAAATAAAGGAGTATAGACTTGAATTTGGTCACGCAAGACCACCACAAGAGCAGCCCCTAAGATTGCCCCCCAGATACTAACAGATCCACCAATCACCGCCATAAAGAGGTATTCAATACCATAATTTAGGCCAAATGTACTTGGACTAACTGCTCGTTGTTCGTGGGCATATAACCATCCTGCAATGCTCGCCAATAAAGCGGCATATACAAAGGCAATCATTTTATAATGATGCGTATTGACTCCAAATGATTCTGCCATAGCAGCACCACTCTTAAGAGAACGAATCGCACGTCCTGTTCTTGAATTAAGCAAGTTAAGACTCAAGAACATACTGAGTAACACAACACCCCAGATAAGAAAATAAATTGATCGTGCCTTGAGTAAAGATACGCCAAAAATCTCAATAGGCACAATCCCCGGAATACCATCATGTTTACCTAAAAATTCCATATTACCAAAGAGATAATAGAAAATAAGGCACAACGCTATAGTCCCTAGAGGTAAGAAGTGACCCGACAACCGTAGGGTAATTTGCCCAAGCAAGTAGGAAATAACAAAAGCAATAGCCAAACCTGCTAACAAACCAATCCAAGGAGAGTAACCCAAGGTAGTGCTTAAATAAGCAGTAGCATAAGCCCCCATCCCTACAAAAGCCGCTTGACCAAACGAAGTCATACCAGCCACACCTGTTAAAATTACAAGTCCCAACACAACTAAGGAAGCAATACCAATAGTATTCATCTGGTTCACCCAGAACTCTGGTGTTGCAGGGATAAGAGGAAGTGCAATCAATAAGACAAGAAGAATAACAATACAGAATTTACGCATGATTTACTCCTCATCCTCATGATGCGTGGTTGTCAAAGAACGCACCAACAGCACTGGAATAATCAAGGTAAATACAATGACTTCTTTATAATCAGAAGCCCAGAATGTACTAAAGGCCTCAATAATACCGACACCTATTGCCCCAATAGCAGCAATAGGATAGCTAACCAACCCTCCAATAATCGCTCCTACAAACCCTTTAAGTCCAATCATGAAACCTGTTTCATAGGTGATTTGGATAAAAGACACCAACATAATCCCTGCCAACACCCCTACAAAAGCAGTCAACCAGAAAGTTAAGTGTCCTGATAAAGAAGTACTAATCCCTACTAGACGTGCCCCGCGACGGTTCACTGCGGTAGCCCTCAATGCCTTGCCTACTAGTGTAAAACCAAACAGAGCCCACAATCCAATGATTGTCAATAGCGTCATAGCAATCACAAATAAACTCTGATAACGCCATGTCAAACCAAACAAATCAAGCTCACCATCAAAAAACGGTTCAGAAACCAACCATCCTTCAGCACCGAACAACACTAAACCAGTACCAACAAAAGCAAAATGTAGTGCAATAGACACAATCAATAAGGTCAATACACTCGCCTCTGCTACAGGTTCATAAACAAGGCGGTACACCATGGGCCCTAAAGGCACTACCATCACCAATGTCAATAAGGCTTTCACCCAAAGATTTGGATTTTGTGCCAAAATCAATGGTATCGCATACATCACCAATAAGGGGAGTAATACAAAATACAACAAACTCTGCCAAAGCGGCAAACCATGTTTACCTCGAAGACGGAAATAGAGCTCTTTGAGAAAGATAATTCCACCTACAATAGGGAGCAAATAGATAGTTTGAGGAGTTTGCCCGCTTGCCATCATGGCAAAAGAAAGAGCCCCGAAAGAAACAAACTCACCTTGTGCGATGAAAATAATCCGAGTGACTGCAAATACCAACACCAACGCAACTGCCATCAGGGCATAAATCACGCCAGTCACCACACCGTCTTGTATCAGTATTTTGGCGATGGACCAATCCATGAATAAATCTCTAGAAAAAGCACCATGTGGGAATAGTCATTACAGTAGCTATCCCCACACAACAATTAAAATGTGAAAGAAAAGGCTATTTTACTTCAACAAATCAGGTTGATACACCCATTTGCCATCTTGAACCTTAACCATTACACGTGCTCTATCATCAAGACCTGCATGGTCAGTAGGAGACATAGTGAAAACACCATGCACGCCTACTGCATCTTTAACATTTTCAAGTGCATCACGCATAGCAGAGCGGAATGCCTCTGTACCCGGTTTAGCTCCAGTCTTCAAAGCTGCAGGTAAAGCTGCATTGATTAATACACCTGCATCCCACATATGACCACCAAAAGCATTTACGGAATTTTCACCAAACTTTGCTTCATATAGCTTGGTATAGGTCATACCCTCTTCTTTGAGAGGATGTCCATCTTCAAGCTGACGTGCCACCACTACTGCACCTACAGGTAGAATAATACCCTCGCAGGCTTTGCTGCATACACGCAAGAAGTCATTATTTGCTGAACCATGAGTGTGATAAACCTGTCCTTTAAAGCCTCGTTGCTTTAACTCACGTTGAGGTAAAGCACCTGGAGTACCGGCAGTAGCAAGCAATACAGCATCAGGTTTAGCTGCAATAACCTTCATCACTTGACCAGTCACACTGGTATCTGTACGTGCAAAACTCTCAGATGCTACAATACTAATGCCAGAGCCTTCTAATGCTGCTTTCATCTCTTTGAGCCAACCTTGACCATAAGCATCAGCAAAACCAATCACTCCTAGCTTTTTGATACCGGCTTTTAGCATTGCAGTCTTAAGTGCCTGTGCCATCAAACTGTCATTTTGAGCTGTTTTAAATGCCCAATGTTTGGCCCCCTCTGCAGGAGTTACGACTACTGCATTACCATTAAGACTGATGAGAGGGGTCTTAGTTTCAGCGGCGACATCCACAAGCCCCAATGAAGCAGCGGTCACACTACTACCCACCATCACATCAATATTATTTTCAGAAATCAGTTTACGCATATTGCGAACAGCATTACCTGTATCTGTCGCATCATCTAACACAATATATTTAACTTCTACCCCATCTACCTTAGAGGGAATTACTTCTGCAGTATTTTTTTCAGGAATACCTAGCGAAGCTGCTGGCCCTGTTGCGGAGACAGAGACCCCAACAGTTACCGTCTGTTGAGCCCAAACAGCACTCATCAAAGCCATCATAGGTAAAATATTTAATGTACGCAAAGCAAATTTCTTCATTGTTCTCTCCAATATGAAAGTAGCAAAGGCTATACTATAGCCACTTTTTTATTTAAAACACAATGGATAAAAACACCTATTTTTTAGTGACATCGTGTTACCTTCTCTCTGTTCATATACCATTAGTGGTAAACTTGCCTCATCTCGTATCAAAATAGCAACACTTATGAAAAAACTCTTATTTGACTTTTTCCCTCTGATTTTATTCTTTGTCGCCCTAAAATTTGGAGATATTTATGTTGCCACCTCTGTTGCTGTTATAACCACCATAATTCAAGTTATTTGGCTCAAAATTACCCACCGCAAAATTGATGCCAGCACCTGGCTGAGCCTTATTGTTATTGTGGTTTTTGGGGGAGCTACACTATATTTGCACGACGAAACTTTTATTAAGTGGAAGCCCACCGTTTTGTACTGGTTATTTGCCTTAATTTTGCTTGGTGGCAGACTATTTAACAAAAACTTTATCCGACAATTAATGGGGCATCAACTCCAATTACCTGAAACGGCTTGGAACAAAATGAATACAAGTTGGGCACTTTTTTTCATAATTGTTGGTATCATTAACGTTTATGTAGCGTTCTCAGGACATTTCACAACTGAACAATGGGGAACGTTCAAAGTTTTTGGTATGACACTGCTTTTAGTGGTTTTTGCTGTAGGCCAATCTTTATGGTTAAGCAAACATATACAAGCTAACAATCAACAATGACATTATTCTTATAGAGGATTATCTAATATGAAACGTTTATTTCTAGTTACTGCTCTTAGTGTTGCTTTACCTGCGATGGCTCAAAATGTAGCTTCTGTGAATGGTAAAAACATTACTAAATCTGAAGTAGATGCTTTTGCCAAAGTCCTACGTATTGAAAAGCCAACTGCAGACCAACAACGTGCTATTGTTAATGAACTTGTAAATCGTAGCGTTCTTTTACAAGAAGCATCTAAGCAAGGTATTGACAAAAAGGCTGATGTTAAATCTGCCATTGAAGATGCTCGTAAAACCATTCTAATCAACAGCCTTCTTCAAGACTGGGCAGACAAAAACAAAGTTCCTGATTCTGATTTGAAAAAAGCCTATGACGACATCGTTAAGAACCTTGCAGACAAACGCGAATACAAAGTTCGTCATATTCTTGTAAAAGATGAATCTAAAGCAAAAGAAATCCTTGCTGATTTAAAAGCAAAGAAAGTTTCTTTCGCAGATGCAGCTAAACAAAACTCTATTGACTCAGGTGCGGCTACCAATGGTGGTGAGCTTAACTGGCACAACCCTGAGGACTTTATCCCTGAATTTGCAAATGCCGTAAAAACAGCCAAAAAAGGGGAAGTTACTGATCCAGTAAAAACACAATTCGGTTATCACCTTATTGAAGTGGAAGACGAGCGTCCAGTAACCCCACCTACTTTTGAACAAGTAAAAGGGGCTATTGCTCGTGAACTCACTCAACAAAAAATGGCTCAATACGTTGAATCTTTACGTAAAAAAGCAAAAGTTCAAATTTCTGACAAATAATTGTTAGTTTTTTCTACCTAACTATTCTTCCATCCGTAATCCCTCCCGAATCCAGGGGAGGGATTATCTTTATTATCTTTGCAAATAAGATACCCGTACTAACTGAGACTCCAAACCACCTTTCATTTTAGGTGCGTTCTGCATTGTCTTGGGCATAGCATTAATTAATCAAATCATTCCACTGACTTCTTTCTTTTGCTAGGAGAGGAAGGACTGGGTTTTATAGTGTCTTACTTAACGAGACTTACTTTTACTAGAAGAAGAAGGACAGGATTTTTATAGTGTTTTACTTAACGAGACTTACCTGTTCGCTCGTTTACGGAAAGTGTGTAACTTAAAACATTTTCTGACAATAATTCGGCGATTTTACCATAATTTTTAGAAGTTTATCTCTGAGAATAGCCAAATGTATTATGCAAGACCCATGCGTACTTTGAGGTCTTCTGTCATAAATGGTTCCATCCGAACTTTTAAGCGTTCAAACGGGGTTTGGTAGCCCAAGCTAGCATGAGGTCTAAAGAAGTTATAAAAGTTTTCCCACTCGCTAAGTAGTGCGTCCAAATCCTTATCATTGGTATAGCTAATTAATTGATAAAACTCCTCTTTATCAGTACGGTGTGAACGCTCCACTTTTCCGTTTAGATGAGGGCTCATAGCACGGATATAGCGATGGTTAATGCCTATATCATGGAGATGCCAATGGAATTTAGTGTTGAACTCATGCCCATTATCTGTCTGTACAGTATGGATTCTAAAAGGAAACTTCGCCACAACATAGTTAATAAAATCAATAGCATTTGCTTGATTATGGCGGTCGTAGATTTTAAGCGCTCGGATACGCGTTGCATCATCGATAGCCGTATACTGGTAGCGACGTACTAGACGCCCCTTTGGGTCTCTCAAGGTAACGAATTTAACATCCACCTGCACATGATGACCAGGAACCTTTTTTTCATAGCGAAGAACAGGCCTTTTAGAGCGTTTACGCATATTTTTAGGTAAACGGTTTAAACCATGTCTTAGCAATACTTGATAGACCCCACTAGGAGATATTTTTAGATCATAGTACGTCTTTAAGTACCAGCTAATCTTCTTGTCTCCCAGGCAGAACTTCTGTCGCACCTCAATAACTTTGTCCACAATATGTTGCGGTGCCCTGAGCTTAGGATTCTCTGGACATGGTTTACTGTTAATTAACCCCTTCTCTCCCTTCTTTTTATAGTTCTGCATCCAACGATAAAAAGTGTCCCTTGATATACCAAAGTACCTGCATGTAAAAGATACATTGCCACATTGCTTAGCGTGTTCAAAAACTTTTAATTTATGTGCTATCTCTCGTTCTGCTTTAGTACTCATAGACGTTCTCCTTCATTCTTAAACAAGTATAACCAGTCATTGAAATCTTTTTAAGGTTTATTGTCGGTAGAGGTCTTAAT
Source organism: Pelistega europaea (assembly GCF_013133775.1). GTDB lineage: Bacteria > Pseudomonadota > Gammaproteobacteria > Burkholderiales > Burkholderiaceae_B > Taylorella > Taylorella europaea. The sequence continues at coordinate 139,608 of NZ_JABGBO010000003.1, forward strand.
TTCTATACCTTGTTTCTATTTTGTAGAAATTTTTTTAAGTTACGCATTCCGTTTCTTTTTTATAGTTGTGCTCAAAATGGGATGGGTAAATTTTCTTTTTTGAGAGAGTTCATCATGATGAAAAAAACGACTTTAGCATTGGCTTTCGCAGCCATTTTTACACCTCCAACCTTTGCTCAAGACGCACAACCTAATATTGTCAATATCACGATTAACAATGTTGGAGATGATTCGGGACTAGAAATGGGGACTGGCTCACGGGCAAGAGGCCAAGGCTCTATTGCAACCGGGAAAAATTCTGTTGCATTAGGTAAAAATGCTGTAGCTACAGGTGGTAATGAAGACAAAGATTCCATCACCCAGAAACTCGCAGAAAACAAGCAAAAGCTAGAGGAGATTGCCACAGCCGAAGCCAATACTAACCGTTTGCTTGATGAATTACAAAACATCCGTAAAATTGAAGCAGATGTCATCGAGGCTGGTGAACGAGTAAAACAAGTGCTCTTAGCGAAGCAATCAGCGTACAACGTATGGCAAGATAAGCTCAAAACGTACAACGATACTGTCGCAGGGTCAGCACAATTTTTTAAAGACACTCAAGCAAAGATTGATGACCTAAACAGTCGCTTAACGGGTGTAAGCCGTATTGGTAATGTTGATATCCGCTCCGACGAGGGGCTAACTAATGCTGCCACACAACTTAAATCCATCGCGGAACAAGGCACAACATTGAATTTAAGCGTTGATTTTTATAAAGACTATGTGAGTTCATATTATAAAGCTCTGGGGGATTTAAGAGAAGCTAAAGAGAAACAGCAACTGTATAACCCTACCGGCAATTTCGGCTTCGGAGTGAGCGGTATTCAGCAAAAATTATTCAGTTCGACGTCAAGCATAGAATACGACAGATTTTGGGAGGATTTTGTGGGAACTGCTGAACACCCGTATTTGAATTTGAAAAATATTTCACTCGACTGGGTAGGTGTGCAAGGGACGGCAATTAGTAATCAAGGAATAATTTCTATAAATAGTTCTCCTTCTTCGATTCGGAAGATAACAGAACAAGACTCAGTTTTATTTTTACCACGCATTGATGTTCAACGTGATGCAATATCTGAATCCACATACCAAAAAGTACAGGCTTACTGGCAACAAATCTGGGACGCTGTTCCTAATGCTATTGGAACTGTTAAAAATTCTTTGATGACAGAAACAGATATAAAAAATCTTGAAAATGAAGCATATCAGAATTTACTTAGATACAAAAGAGACCTTGATACGGTGTATTATCAAGGAAAGTATGAAGAAACTAGAGAGACTACCTGGTTAGATAGAAAAGCTAGTGTCGGTAATGAAATGAATGAAGTACTTAAGAATTATCCTGTTACATACGGTCATCTAGCAATGTTTAGCGACTTCTCCAAACTCTTGAAAGAAAAATATAACGCTTGGGAAAAAGAAAACATCACCGATGTTGAAGAAAAAAATCGCATCACCACAGCAACACTCACAAGCGAATTAGAAAAAGCACTAGGCATTAACAAAAATGCGATTGCTGAAAAAGAAGCAGAGATTGCTCGCTTAAAGACGGCAGCAGACCAAGCGAAATCTACATACGACAATACCAATCCCAGTGCAGCGGACTTAGCACTATCCCAGCGCTATGAAGAAATCATGCGACAACTCACCGCAAAAGCCAATGAACTCAAGTCTGAACAAGATAGATTACAAGCATTGCGTGACGCTTTAACATTGCATGACTTAACTAACGTCGGTGAAAATGCCTACGCCATCGGCACTAATGCCTTAGCGACTGGCACTAACTCACTGGCGATTGGTACAGATACCATCGTGACAGGTGAAAACTCCATCGCTATGGGTAAAGGGTCTGTCGTAACGGGTACTAACTCGATTGCGATTGGGACAGGGCATAATGTATTAGGCCATAATTCTGGGGCGTTCGGGGACCCAGATTATATCTATGGAAATGGTTCTTATGCGTTTGGTAATAACAATACTATAGGCGAAGCAACGAACCCACATAACTCAGGCAACAATACTTTTGTGCTTGGGTCTAATGTTGTCACCAAAGCGAACAATGCCGTTATCCTCGGTGCTGATAGCGCGGATGGTGGCGACAATACAGTATCAGTTGGCTCAGAAACAAAACAACGTAAGATTGTCTATGTGGCTGATGGTGGCATCAGTTCAAACAGTAAAGACGCCATCAATGGCAGTCAACTACATGACTTATTAGAGAATGCTACCAACATTAACGTGACAAACTGGAAAGCCAAACTAGGCGTCAGTTCGACAGGTACCACAGGAGGCAGTACTACAGGAGACAGTACCACAGCGTTAAATGACAAAGCTAACACCACCCTGAATAACATTACCACTGAGGGAGAAACAGTGATTAAGAACCTTGCCAAAGGAGCTGTAAAAGTCGTCAATGGGACAAATACCACCGTCACCGAAGGTAGTGATGGTGATGCAAAAACCTACGCGGTGAATGTCTCTAATGAGGCAATTAAAGGAGCGGTCCAACAAGACCTAGACAGTAAAGCCAACAAGGATGCAAGTAACCTTGTGTCATCGGACGTGCAAAAATGGCAAGAGAAGTTGGGCAACGGAATCAATGCTCAAGGCGACAAAGGCTTAATTACGGGTGATACATTGTACACAGCTATTCACAGCATTCAAGCAAATGTGACTGTAGATAATCTTGCTAGCGATGTAGCTCAGCACTTAGGTGGTGGCGCTACTGCGGTAGATGGTCGTGTCACTGCCCCAACCTACTCTATTACTGATGTACAGACAGGACAAACAGCAGTTTATAACAGTGTAGGTGGTGCATTGCAAGCACTTGACAACAATACGAGGGCTATTACTGCTCAAATCGACAAAATGGGCGGAGATATTCAATCATTGCGCAGTGATGTTCAAACATTACGCAAAGACGCCTTTGCTGGTACAGCATCCGCAATGGCTATTGCTGGATTAGGTCAATCAACACAACCGGGTAAAACTTCTGTAAGTATGTCAGGTTCTACTTATCGTGGACAAAATGCATATGCATTTGGGGTATCACGAATGAGTGCCAACGGCAAATTCTTATTAAAAGGAGCAGTGAGTGGCAATAATCGTGGACATTACGGTGGTGTAGTAAGTGCGACTTATACTTTTGACTAACCCACTTAAATAGACAGGGACTAACTCGTTAGTCCTTCTTCTCAAACCGCCTAGAGCTAATCTAGGCGTTTTTTATTTGTGGAGCCATTTACCGACAAGACAGCTAGCAGGCCCAGAAACTAAAGTATAGACCGATAGCCCCCCTAACCTTCAAGAGGTATTTTTGTGAGGAAAATGTATGCACATGCATTAATGCATGCGAGCAATGTCACCTTTTTGACACCAAACACATGGAAAAAGGGTTAGGTAATTTATTAAAATTACCTAACCCTTTGACAAAAACATAAAATCTGGTGGGCTGGGCGAGACTCGAACTCGCGACCAACGGATTAAAAGTCCGCTGCTCTACCGACTGAGCTACCAGCCCGTGAAAGAATATAATTATGAAGTATTTCAGTACTACTGTCAACACTTCCGTATCATTCAAACAACATAGTGTTGTAAAAATAACACCAACTCTTAATGGTAGGCTGAGTGGGGCTCGAACCCACGACCAACGGATTAAGAGTCCGCTGCTCTACCAACTGAGCTATCAACCCAAAAAGTCTTGCGAATTACCGCAAAAGCATAACTATACGCCTATTTACTTCGTTTTTCAAGCCTTTCTACTTGTCCATAAGGAAGAAAGCGAAGCAAACCATGGTTTACGAGCCAACAACAGCCTATAGGCCAGTGGAATAGAACCACTATCAGGAGCATTTATTCGATAAATATACTCTAAATCTCCTCCATTCCTATTAAATCCCACCTCATTGCTGGTGTACAAAACATTAAATCCTATTTCTTTGGCTAAAGCTATATAGTCTTCATCAAAGTAGCCATGAGGCCAGCACAAATGTTCACTAGCTTCACCAAGCTCTCTTTGCAAAATTTCTCTACTTTGCTCAAGCTCTTTTTTCATAGCTAGGTTTTTACCTTCCTCATTAACTTGCTGATCCCAACGGGTTTGGGTATGAGCAAAACTATGAAAATCCACAAGCCCACTATTGCGCATCAAGCGAATTTCATTCCAATTCATCATGACAGTTTCAGGATGCCCTTGGTTAATTCGCACCTTACATTCATCATGAGGGGGACAAAAAGGTAAAATTTCACTGCCATCTAGGTTAGCTCGGACTTCTCCATCTCGAATAGCAGACGTACTTAAAAAAATACTGGCATGCACACCCAACTTTACTAATGTAGGAAATGCAAAGACATAATTATCTAAATAACCGCCGTCAAAAGTCACTAAAATAGATTTATAAGGCAACGGCTCTCCACGCATAAACTGCGCAAACTGCTTTGCGCTCAAAGTGGTAAAACCTCTACTTACCAAATAAAGCATTTGTTCGTAAAAAAGCTTAGGATGACAGTTAAAATCTCCCCCATTAGGAGTCACATGTCTATACCGAAGCACAGGAACAATGGGTTCAGAATACTTAGTCAAAACCTGCATAATCTTAGCTAGCGTTCTTTAGAAATACGGACTTCTGCACCACGACGTTTGACCTCTAACCCCTCAGAAGAGAGGATTTTAAGCCCTTCAAACCCTCTGATATAACTAGAACCTTGCATTTGCATTACACGGATTTTGTTACGCATCACCACAGGGTTATGTAAAGGCATACCAAACAGCCACACTTCCTCTAGAATACGAGCAGAATTAAAATCAGTAAGACCATTGAGTACAGGGCCTAGGCACAACATATGCCCCTCTCTGCCAAATACGGGGATGGTATCTATCTCACATTGATAATCCAATACCTGACCACCCTCATAGCGAATACCTGTATTCAAATCCCACCAAGCATCGCCAGCAGGCAGATAAATGGATTTCCTGTCTGTATCATCTAAAATAGGTGCTACCAATAATGCAGGTCCTAACAAGTACTGCTGATGATATTGATGTGCCCACTCATCCTGAGGAAAGGCTAATGCCATAATGCGTTGCACTGGCAACCCTGTCCTTGTAGCATCTTCAATAGCACCCAATACATAAGGGATTAAACGGTATCGCAAATCCCAGAAAACTTTAGCAATCTCTTGAGTCTTTCCATCAAAGGCCATAGGAAGACTGTTTTTATCTGCCATGAAGCTAAAACCAGGGCAGAAAACAGACAGAGCTAACAAACGCAGGTAAAGCCTCTTATCTCGACTAGCAAACCGTATCACATGCGATTGTGCAATAACACCACTCGCCTGGACACTTAAATGGTTTTGCAATAATTGTCCAAGATGTTCAAAGCCACTCACACTCTGTTGAATGTACATCCCCATACTACGAGGACTATTTAAACTCAAACTAGATCGACGTACATAGGCCTCACTTGGCGTTTTATCAAAAGCCTGTGCATCGAATAAAGACTGCTCTAGCCAAAGTGGGTACTGTTGACGCAAAAATGCTCCTGTATCACCATACCGTGCATTCACCCCATCAGGAATGGTGATAGGATAAGCAATACTCAACCCGGTATCCGTATTATCCAACAACTGCTGAAGACGGCTTTGCCAAAACTGGTAGGCATCTTTGTGAGTTAAATCTAAAAGCCCCACTTTCCCTGCGGGCGTGTCCAATATATAAGCCTTGTTATCATCATCCAGCAATAACCAAGCCCTATCTTCCAAGTCACGAAATAGCAAGGTATCTACAGGAATGCCCGGGAGAGCAGGCAGACAGAGGTGACGAGCCCCTTTCAAACGCTCTTTGGTAAAATGTCGCACATCCCCCACTCGAGTTTCATCCCAATCCAGTCCCAATTTATCATTGGCAAAGGCAAATAAACTTGGGGGAGACAAATTAAACGTATCAGTGGCAAAGCCAGACTCACCTAACTCATCGACTATTTTTCCCATCTCGTCTAGTGATTGTCCTTCGCACTGGTCAAGCCATATTCCCATTGAGTTTAAAGGAGGCTGACCAGGCCTTCCTGTAGTAGCACTAAACTGATTAAAGATGTCGACTGGATTACCTATGTAAAAGAAAATGTCCAATACACCATCAACGACCTCAACGTGATAATTGGGCTCTTTGTGAGACAGAGCAATCTCATGAATCATACGATGTAAACTGTGAACAAACATCCCCCATCCCTTGGCACTCCAAGCTAGAGGAAAGAAATTCTCAACATGCTCATCAGAAACAATACGCTGACCTCTACGGTCAAAGCAATCGCTGCGCCCTAGTCCATAAACAGATTCATCTGCTTTTATTGCTAAAGTCAGGCTAAATGATGATGAATTTTGTGAAGCAGTTTGGGCAAATTCACCCACACTTAATACCAACTGCCCATCTTGATAGAACCGCAAAGAAAAGGGGCTCCCCCCTACTTCCACCGCAGTATTAGACTGTGTTAGCCGCCACCCTTGCTCAAATGAATCAACGTCAAACTCACTCAATATTTCAGTGCGTGCCAATAGCAACGATTGCCGTGCTTTGGCACGAGGGTTAAGTTTAGTATCGTCTAGTTTTGTTGCTTCACCTATACGCACTCGAAACACTCCGAGTGCCGAAGCCTCAATGCGCAACAACAAACCCGCATCTGTCGTAAACTCACACCATCCTGGTTGTTGCTCGCTTAATTGGAGTAGGTTAAATTCAGTCACAGTCTTACTTTAAGTAAAATGCTCACGTGAGCCAAAGTATTATTTTGACTGATTTTGAACAAAACTTAAAGTACATTAAACAATTTTAATGAAATAAATGCTTCTTTTTCACCTTGTATCCTGAAAACCCAACTCAAATAAAATTTATTTAACACATAAAATACATTAACTGCTGATAATAGGTTTATAAAAATCGCAAAAATGCATTTAAGCCTTAAGTGATATGGCTGACAATAAGTCTTTTTCTAAAGGTATGGGCTCTCCCTCTAAACTAGCTCCTACAATATCACCAGCCAAACTACTCCATGTCATCCCGTGTGATGCATAGGCTCCAACCACCCATAGTCCAGGCAAATGAGATAACTCTGCAATAACTGGTAATCTCCCCTGCACTACTGCACGCACACATGCTCGCCCTTTGAGTTGACCACTTTCCTGTAATTCTTCCAAGGTTACTGGTAAAGACATTGGCATTTTTCGCCAAATGGTTTGTTGTCCCACTTTGCTGATTTCAGGATGCAATTCCCCATGAAGATAAGTACTTCCCATCACACAAAATCCCTCTTGCCTAGGTAAATAATACCCCTGACCACCAATAACACAACGTGGACCACCATTAACCTTGTGTTGAGGAATCATCATTACCTCCCCTGCCAACGGATGTAAACTCTCTAGTCGACCCAATGCTGACACTTGTTGCCCTGATTTTAATGTTTTCTTATCCAGTCCACTGGCTTGCAATAGGGACAAACTGTTCATTGCTGTAGCCACAATAACGACGGGAGCTTTCAACTCTGCTGTTGCAGAAGTATTATCTTGGGCGTAAATATCGTAATCTTCCCCCATCTGTAATACGCTCCCATGCACAGTAAATCCTTTTTCCACAGAGCATATATGGTGTACTCGCATAGCAATACACTCAATATATTCATGTTGTAATAGTGTATATGCCAATCTCACAGGAGGAATTTGCATTGCCAATGGGAAAAAGGCTCCTTGCTGCTGAACAGCAATGCCCGCCAACTGAGAAGCCTCGCCAGCTCCAACCAATCCAACCCATTCTTGAGGAAACTGTAGCTGTCGCACCACCTCAATTAAATCCTTGGCATGTCCTTTGTCTCTATCTAACTCTAGAGTGCCACACTGATGAATACCTGCATGTTGAACAATATCACGACACCACCTTGCCCTAGCTCGCAATACTCCAGCTCGACTCAACCTAGCTTTATAGTCATCATCCACTGTCAGTAAAGGAGTCACCGCTCCCGATGCATAGCGATAAGCCTCACTATCGGGAATATTGGTGGTAAAAATAGGATCTAATACCTTAACTCGCCACCCTCTTTGTGCCAATGCAAAAGCCACACCAGCCCCAGCCACACCAGCTCCAATAACAATAGCATCTCGCCCTTGATGGGCAGCAGCAGTCACTTGCGGACGTCTACTCTGAGCCAGCCACACACCTCTTTCTACCCCTTTCTGGCAAGGCTGGATAATCTGAAACTGTGATGATTGCAGTTGTTTAACAATATTATCAGCTTTATCCAACATCCCCATGATACACAGGTTAGGAACCCCCATACGCAATGCTTCTGGATATATTTCTCCATCAACAATAAACCAATGTACACTCGCACAAAATTGTTTCCACCCTTGCTTATCATGGGTAAACAATACATTGATGCTAAAACGATAATCCTGAATATCCATCCGATGTAGACCAGGTAACGCCAAAGGCCATTGCGACTCAAGCAGATTAAAAATTTTCCCTGAATAGCGTGTCAATCGTTGTGCACTTGTCTCATAGGCATTTTCTACCACCATGATATGCCATGGTCGTGTTTGCCGTTGCCATAGTGCATATAAATGGGGCAAATGTGCCAAATAGTCTTTTGCCAGGATTGCAATATTAAGGGGGGCATCCGAGGTAGCTACACTATGGTTAGCATGAGTTAATAGCATATCTGCACATGAAGAATAATCAACATCTAGTGCAGTTAAAGTAGTAGATGAATTCATAGTCAAGCGTTAAACAGGTATAATGTTTCAATCTATTTTAATATACCTAGGACGCCTTTATGACAAGCTCCATTGATTTTTCACAAGCATTACAAACCGCTATTGAGGCAGCTCACAGTGGTGCCGCCACCTTAATGGCCTATTTTCATCGCCGAGATGATCTTGTGGTCGAATATAAATCACGTAATGATTTTGTCTCTCAAGCAGACAAAGATGCTGAGCAAGCCATTATTGACAAGCTGGCAACCTTAACCCCTCAATTCGCTATTGTGGCTGAAGAAGGGCACTCTGTCACCAAACCTGATGCTATAGCGACATGGTATATCGACCCATTGGATGGCACAACCAACTTTTTGCATGGCATTCCTCATTTTGCCGTATCTATTGGTCTTATAGCCCACCAAGGTACTGTCCTAATGCCAGGTATGAGCCCTCTCAGTGAGGACACTCCTATCGTTTCTGTGGTCTACGACCCTTGCCGAGAGGAGTTATTTACCGCCCTTTACCAAGGAGGGTGCCAACTTAATGGGCACCGCATCCGTTGCTCCAACACACAATCACTTGATGACGCTTTATTAGCCACAGGTTTCCCTTTCCGCGATTTTTCTTTTGAAGAAGAATTCCAGCCTACGGTGCAAGCTGCTATACATCGCACACGTGGTGTTCGTCGTTATGGTGCAGCAGCACTAGATTTAGCCTGGGTTGCCTGCGGTCGTGTAGATGGTTATTGGGAATTCCGCCTTGCTCCTTGGGATGTTGCGGCAGGGGTGTTGCTAGTACGCGAAGCCGGTGGTATCGCCAAAGATTTATATCAGCAACTATCATGGCCCAAGACTGGCAATGTAGTGGCAAGTAATCGTCAAATTTTTGAAGATTTCTATGCTATGCTAGCCCCCTCCCTAAAAAAGCCTGATTAACCCTTTTTTGTGAGTAAGCCATTTGCAAGAAAGATACTAGGGTATCTAGCACCTTAAAAATATAACTTAATCCCTACCAGAGGTAAGTATGAGTGATACTGTGATTGCTGAAGAAATTAAGATTCCTAAGCGCCTTGATACTGAAGAGGTGCAGATGGTGCTTGAGCATGTCAAATCACTCTTAGAACAAGAAGACCATGCACAGGACGAAAATCTCCAAAAGTATATTCTTCATCTTCACCCTGCCGATATTGCCTATATTCTAGAGTCTCTGCCCAAAGAAGAGCGCCTACAAGTTTGGGAGTTAGTAAACTCTCAATACGATGGGGATATTCTTCTTGAAGTTGATGATTGGGTTCGTGAGGACTTGATTGCCTCAATGAATCGAGAAGACTTATTAGCAGCCACAGAAACTCTAGATGCCGATGAGTTGGCGGACCTAGCTCCAGACTTACCAGCCGAAATTGTAGCAGAAGTCCAAAAGGGGCTTACCGAGAGAGAACGCAGTCAATTACTTGAAGCGATGGGCTACGAAGAAGGGACGGTGGGAGCCATCATGGACTTCGATATGGTCAGGGTGCGTGAAGATATTACGCTAGAGGTCGTGTTGCGTTATTTACGCCGTCTTGACTATATGCCAGATCATACAGATCAGATTTTTATTATCGACCGTCAAGAGCATTTGCTGGGAACCTTATCGTTAGCAGATTTATTAGTCAACGACCCCGAACGTAACGTCAGAGATTTTATGAATACAGACTTTTTCTCTTTATCACCAGAAGAAGAAGACACTGTTGCGACCTCTGCATTTGAACGTTATGATTTAGTATCTGCTCCAGTTGTTGATAAAGAAAATCGATTGATTGGTCGTGTCACCATCAATGAGGTCGTCGATGTGATGCGAGAAGACTCTCAAGAACAAGACCTTGCACGGGCAGGTTTGGAAGAAGAGGATATGTTTGCATCAACAGAAAAAGCTGTCCGCAACCGTACTCCATGGTTATTAATCAATCTCTGCACAGCTTCTACCGCTTCTTTTATTGCGGCTCAGTTTGAAGGGACAGTAGGAAAGATTGTTATCCTCGCATTTTTAATGTCTATTGTGGCAGGTATCGGAGGTAACTCAGGCAATCAGACACTCACACTAGTTATTCGAGCAATTGCTATGGGACGCATTAGCTCCAAAAGCCTTTGGACTATGTTAAAACGCGAAACATGGGTGACAATGCTAGTGGGACTAACCGGTAGCATATTAGCGTCTTTCTTTGCATGGCTTGTATCAGGTTCTTATAAGATTGCCCTTGTGATGGTCATTGCGATGATTTGCAATATGATTATTGGGGCAGCATTGGGTGTGATTATCCCTTTACTACAATACAAATTCGACAGAGACCCCGCAGTAGGGTCATCTGTCTTACTCACCTTTGCAACCGATGCTCTAGGATTTTTCATCTTTTTGGGATTAGCAAGCCTATTCTTGCTGTGATACCCCCTACATCCCCAAAGCACCTGTTGCCATATCAATCTCCTGAGCTTTCAGGAAGAATTCCTTGAATGGATAATGGCTAGCTCAACTTCCCATGGCAATGTTTAAATTTCTTGCCACTACCGCATGGGCAGGGATCATTACGGCCAACATTTTGATAAATATCTTCAGTCGCCTCATCTGCGATAAGAGCCTCATCATAGTCTGCATGGTGATAATTTAACTTCTCTGACTGTGCATCCGCTCGTGCCTCATGAGACGCCTGCACCTCATCGACCTGTTCAGGAGAGCGAATTTGGACTGTCAACAAGATACGAGCTGTCTCATTACGAACTCGTTCCAACATATATTTAAAGAGTTCAAATGCCTCTTTCTTGTATTCTTGTTTAGGATCTTTTTGAGCATACCCTCGCAAGTGAATACCTTGACGTAAATGGTCTAGTGCTGCCAAATGCTCTCGCCATGCAGTATCTAAACGGTCAAGCAATACAGAACGTTCAAACTGGCTCCAAGACTCATCCCCAACCATATCAATCTTCGATTGGTAAACACGGTCTGTCTCCTCTAGGACAGCTTTGACAATACCCTCATCATCAAGATCAGTATCTTTTTCAACCATGTCCTTGAGATTAAGAACAATGCCCCACTCCGATGCTAGTGCAGTTTGTAGCCCATCCAAATCCCATTGTTCTTCAAGGGATTCAACAGGAACATACTGACGTACAAAATCATAGATAGCATTCTGACGAAGCTCTGTAATCATTTCTCTAACAGAAGACTCTTCAAGTACTTCGTTACGTTGCCCATAGAGAACTTTACGCTGATCATTTGCCACATTATCAAACTCAAGCAACTGCTTCCGGATGTCAAAGTTACGACCCTCTACTTTACGCTGAGCAGATTCAATAGAACGAGACACCATCTTCGCCTCAATAGGCTCACCAGGAGCACCTAGACGCTCCATCAAAGCTCGAACACGATCACCTGCAAAAATACGCATTAATGGATCATCTAAAGACAAATAGAAACGAGAAGAACCTGGGTCACCTTGGCGTCCTGCACGACCACGTAATTGGTTATCAATACGGCGAGATTCATGACGCTCTGTACCAATGATACGCAAACCACCTGCAGCCTTGACCTGCTCATTGCGCCCCTTCCATTCTTCACGTACTTTAGCCACCGCTGCTTCTTTTTGCTCTGGTGTTAAACTCTCATCGGCATTAATCTGACTAATTTGTTTGGCCACATTACCACCAAGCACAATATCAGTACCACGACCTGCCATATTAGTCGCAATAGTGATATGACCAGGCATGCCTGCCTCAGCAATAATTTCTGCCTCACGAGCATGTTGTTTTGCATTGAGTACATCATGAGGGAGCTTTTCTTTCTTGAGAAGTTCGGACAATAACTCAGAATTCTCAATACTTGTCGTACCAACTAACACAGGCTGCTTACGTTCATAACAATCTCGAATATCACGAATAATAGCAGCAAACTTTTCCTCAACATTAAGGAAAATCTGATCATTCTGATCAATACGTTGCATTGGTAAGTTGGTTGGAATAATCACGGTTTCAAGACCATAAATATCTTGGAACTCATACGCCTCTGTATCTGCTGTACCAGTCATACCTGCCAACTTGCCATACATGCGGAAATAATTTTGGAAAGTGATAGAGGCCATTGTTTGGTTTTCGTTTTGAATTTCAACGCCCTCTTTGGCTTCTACGGCTTGGTGTAGGCCATCTGACCAACGGCGTCCTGCCATAAAACGCCCGGTGAATTCATCTACAATGACGACCTCTCCATTTTGGATAACATAATGCTGATCTTTAAAGAAAAGGTTATGGGCACGCAATGCCACCATCAAATGATGCATCAGAGTAATATGGCGTGGGTCGTATAAAGACTCCCCTTCTGGCAAAATACCCAAACGACGCAAGATTTCCTCAGCATGCTCATGCCCCGCCTCGGACAAATAGATTTGTTGCGCTTTTTCATCTACCCAGAAATCACCTTCTGGCTCAGGTTCCTGAGGTTTTGGCTCCTCTTTCATGCGTGTCAATAGAGGAGGAACCTGATTCATACGAATGTACAACTCGGTGTTGTCTTCTGCTTGACCTGAAATAATCAGTGGTGTACGAGCCTCGTCAATTAGGATAGAATCGACCTCATCCACGATTGCATAGGCTAGACCACGTTGGCGACGATCACTTGCACGGTACTCCATATTATCGCGCAAATAATCAAACCCAAACTCGTTGTTGGTACCATAGGTAATATCGGCACGATAAGCCGCATATTTTTCTTGGTTATCCTGCTCTGGAACTACAACACCTACTGTCAACCCAAGGAAAGAAAATAGACGCCCATTGTTCTCTGCATCGCGACGAGCTAGGTAATCATTCACTGTCACGATATGTACACCTTCTCCTGTCAATGCATTTAGGTATGCAGCCAAGGTACTCATCAGTGTTTTACCTTCACCGGTACGCATTTCGGCAATCTTACCATTATGCAACACAATACCGCCAATCAGTTGCACATCAAAATGGCGCATCCCCAAAACACGTTGCGATGCTTCACGCACCACAGCAAATGCTTCAGGTAGCAAAGAATCCAAACTAGCCCCCTCCGCCAGACGTGCCTTAAACTCGCCAGTCTTAGCAGCCAGCTGCTCATCTGACAAGGCTTGCATACTAGGCTCTAATTGATTAATCTTTTGAACCAATTTACGGTACTGTTTTAATAGGCGGTCATTTCGACTACCGATGAGTTTTTTAAGTAAAGAAATCATTTTTAACGTAAAGGTAAAATTTTTATAAGCTATATAGTTTACAACATAACCCACTATATATGGGTGATTTCTATATTTCCTAGGGTAGAACTTTTCTATATAATAACTTCGTACAATGGAAAAGATAGTAAACTGACAAATTAATTCCTCTCCTATAGGTTTCACCATGACGAAGTTTCTTTCACGTAGTAATTTTTCTCATCGCCGTCATAGTACCTCGCTGTCTCAATTTATCAATCCATTAGAAGCATTAACACAGGCTAATATGCCTATTCGCAGCACATTACAGACAGCTCAATTATTTGCTCATATTCGTCAAGAGCTTAATCTTTTTCTACAAAATGATGTGGGTTCTTATTGCCATGTAGTACGTTTAGATGCAGAACAACTTATTCTAGCAGTTCCCAATGCTGCCATCGCAAGCAAACTTCGACAACTTGCTCCCTCTATTGCTTCCTATCTTGCACAAAAAGGCTATACCATCTCTCGCCTAAATATCAAGGTCAGTGCAGAGCTACAACGACTGATGCCTAAAAACACCATCTCAAAACACTCTCAAGGTCATACTTCAACTAATCCTAGAGTACAGCAATGTCACCAAGCCTTTCAGACATTTGTACAACAATACCCTGACAGCCCTCTAGCACCCAGTATTCACAAGTTTCTACAGACAACAAAAGGGGATTGAATCCCCTCTCTAATCATGTTGAAAGAACAAAAATCTGCTAGATTCTAGACTAGACGCCAGTCTCGACTAATAGCCTCTGCTTGATGAATACCCACCTCATCTTCAAAGGTTACAATCTCGTAAGCATCTTCCTGTGCAAGTAATGCACGAGCTAGCTTATTGTTGAGACCATGGCCCGATTTGCAAGCCACATAGCGTGCTAGCAACGGATGCCCAATCAGATACAAGTCCCCAATCGCATCTAAAATCTTATGCTTGACAAACTCATCATCATAACGCAGTCCTTCTGCATTTAGAATACGATATTCGTCCAATACAATGGCATTATCCAAACTACCACCACGTGCTAGACCGATACCTCGCAACATTTCTACTTCATTGGCAAAACCAAAAGTACGGGCACGTGCAATCTGATCCACATAAGAATCTTTGGCAAAGTCAATCTCTGCAAAGTTTGCAGTAGAATCAATGGCAGGGTGTCTAAAATCAATAGAAAACGCCAAAGCAAAACCTTCGTAAGGTTCTAATCGTGCCCACTTGCGTTGCTCACCTTCACCCTCAGAAACCTCGACCACCTTTTTCACCCTGATAAAACGCTTGGGGGCATTTTGCTCTACTATACCTGCATCCTTAAGCAAGTATACAAAGGTGGAAGCACTACCATCCATAATAGGAATTTCTTCTGCATCCACATCAATGTGAATATTATCAATGCCAAGACCTGCCAAGGCACTCATTAAATGTTCTACAGTAGATACTCGATAAGCACCATTTTGGAGTACGGAAGCCATACGCGTATCACCTACGCCATCAGCCACTGCAGGAAAATCAAGAACTTCCGGAGTGTCTACACGGTGGAAAACGATGCCTGTATTAGGCTCTGCTGGACGTAAAGTCAGCTTAACTCGCGAACCAGAATGAACACCCACACCTGTCGCATTGACTACTTTTTTAATTGTTCTTTGTTTTAACATGTAGATATTACCCTAAAAGTAAACTGTTATCACTTATTATTGTACCCCGTTTTTGACATCTGCGTGGAACAATTATTTTTCTAACACCATTTAATTGTCACAAAATTCAACATCGCACAGGGATACACGAAAAATGCGAAAGCAGCAATAGTACTACTTTCGCATTTTGTTAAATGGTAGGTAACAACAAAATTTTAGTTAGCCTGTTTGCGAAGATAAGCTGGTACTTCGCGCTCAGAACCTTCGCCACCCAAACCTAAAGAGCGGCCACCACGGCCACGGATACCACCACGAATGCCAATTGCAGCAAGTGCGTCTTGACGATCTGGTGTGAATAACGCCATACCATCTGTACCAGTGGCACGAACTTCTTCGGTCTCTTCAGATTTCACAAGCTCCAAGTTACGACCCAACCCTGTTGCTACAACAGTGACACGGACACGATCACCCATGCTTTCATCGTAAGCATTACCAGAAATAATCATAGCGTCTTTATCCGCATAACTAGCGATAATCTCATTAATCTTACGAATTTCAGACATCTTGATATTCTTGCTAGCAGTTACATTAATTAATACACCGCGAGCACCATTGAGGCTAACACCTTCAAGCAATGGGCAAGCAATAGCTGCCTTAGCAGCTTCAACAGCACGGTTTTCGCCAGAAGCAACTGCCGTACCCATCATAGCCTGACCATACTCACCCATCACAGTTTTAACGTCCTCGAAGTCAACGTTGACGTTACCTTGAACATTAATGATTTCTGCAATACCTGCACAAGCATTGTGAAGAACGTTATCCGCTTCTTTGAAGCATTCTTCATAAGTTGCATCTTCACCAAGAATTTCAATAAGTTTCTCGTTAAGCACAACCACCAAAGAATGTACATGTTTACTTAACTCTGCAACACCTTCTTCGGCAATAGTCATGCGCTTCTTGCCCTCATAGGCAAAAGGCTTAGTTACGATACCTACTGTAAGAATACCAAGTTCTTTAGCAACTTCTGCCACAACAGGGGCTGCTCCAGTACCCGTACCACCACCCATACCAGCAGTGATAAATACCATCTGAGCACCTTGTAAAGCAGAACGAATTTTCTCGCGAGCTTGTTCTGCAGCAACGCGACCTTGCTCGGGACGTGCGCCAGCACCTAAACCCGTAGTACCTAAAGGAATCACAGTCTCTGCTTTAGACTGAGCAAGAGCTTGAGCATCTGTGTTGGCACAAATAAAATCAACACCACGCACACCGGCATCAATCATGTGATTAACAGCGTTACCGCCTGCGCCACCAACACCAACGACTTTGATTAATGTCTTGCTTGGTTGTTCATCATCAATTAAACCAAAGCCAAGACCAGAACTGTTTTGCTGTGTAGATGAAGTGCTATCCTCATCAATAAAGTTGAACCCTGCAGACATAGTCATAGTTCACCCCTAAAAACGAAACCATTAACGAAACCCCCAGCCAAAATTTCGGAAATCGTCTCAAAGAAAAGCCCAGTGCGTGACTACTCGACACTCTCTTTGAACCGTCTCCTCTTGTTGCATGACCCCTCACGCAACATGGACAATTTAAAAAAGCCCATTGTATTATATACTAAATTCTCTTAATTCAGTACATAATCCACAATTTTTTTCCAAAAACTTCGCTTACCTGCACAAGTAGGCTCCTCATCCAATTGCAATCTTGCTTGTAGCAGCAGCCCCATCACGGTAGCAAACTGTGGCTGAGCCACAACATCAGCCAAACTACCATAGTACAGCGGGCGTCCTACCTTGGCAGGGATTTGAAAAACCTCTTCTGCTAAATCAGCAATTCCTGGCAACAAAGAGCCTCCACCAGTCAACACGATAGAGTGAGGAACTAGCTCGTTTTCTTCAAGATTACTTTGGATGGATTCGAAAATTTCCACTAAACGGCAAGAGATAACCTCACCAATAATCTGATGAGAGACTTTGCGCTCTTGACGACCTTGGTCTCCCACAGGAGATAATGTAACCACATCTGTCTCGGATACTAACTCAGGTTTTGCAATCCCATTTTCTAATTTTAAGTCTTCAGCCTCTGGCACAGGAATATGAAACACCTTGGCCAAGTCACTGGTCACTAACTGACCACCCTCAGGGAAAATATGACTATGACGAATGAAACCATCCTTGTATACCGTAAAACCCGTTGTACCTGCACCAATATCAATCAATAAGACACCCTGTTGTTTTTCATCATCACTCAAGCAGACTTCACTCGCTGCTAATGGATTTAGGGTGAGTTGATAAGGTTCTAAACCACAACGACGCACACATTTAAGAATATTTTGTGCAGCAGTCTCCTCTCCTGTAACGATATGCACACGTACTTCAAGACGAACCCCGGCCATCCCTTCAGGACGAGAAATACCCTCTTGCCGATCCACGATAAACTGTTGGGTAATGACGTGCAGAATTCGTTGGTCATTAGAGATGTTCACTGCCTTGGCAGTATCAATTACTCGATTGACATCTATAGCAGTAACTTCCTTGTCACGAATCGCAACCATACCACTGGAATTAAAGCTGACGATGTGAGCCCCATTGATACCCACCATGGCATCACGAATCTTGCAGTCAGCCATCAACTCTGCTTCTTCTAAAGCTTTTTGAATAGCTCGGACGGTAATATCAATATTAATAACCGAACCATTGCGAATACCGCCCTGTGTCGGTGCCTGACCCAAGCCAAGCACTTCAAATCTCCCATGTTCAGGAAGCGCCTCTGCCACTACAGCAACAACCTTGCTAGTGCCGATATCTAAAGCAACAATCAAATCCCTTTTCAAATCACGAGTCATTTTTTCTCTTCTTTCTCAACGGTTGGAGCGAACGTTATTGCAAAGCCTTTAGTATACCTAAGATCTACCTTGCTTATCGTTCTTCCTTTGGTTCTTTCTGATAAAACAGGCCAAACTTGCACAAAACGTCGCACATTGCCCGCAAAACTCAATGCTCCCTGACGCCCACCAAGAGGATCAATCACATCAGCACCACCATCACGCCCTAGAATTAGCTCTAGGCCATTGTTCAGTTTAACTTGCCAGGCATAACGATCGCTCAGCGACATCGTATCAATCTGCAAGCCCAGTGGAGATAGTAATGTGGCTAGCTCCCCTGCACGCTGCACCATGAGCTTCTCTGAGCCGTCAGGCCCATTATACTGCGGATAAAAAACATTGCTGTCCAACTCTTCCCGGTTGGCAGTAAAAACCTCGCCCCATGTGTCAATAAGTTGATTTTCATTCCACTTGGCATAAGCCTCATGCTCTTCAACCCTCAATAACAATCCATTTGGCCACAAACGACTAATATCGACATGCCTCACCCAAGAGATGCTTTCTATTTGCTTCTTTAATTCTGCTAAATCAATCGTAAAAAAATTACCATGAATATGACCTGCAATCGCTGCATGTATATTAGCAGGGGAAACATGCAATAAAGCATTACCATCTTTGGAGTCTAAATCCATTTTGGTAATGTTAAACATTGGACGATGAATAAACCAATAACCAGCCCCCACTGACAGTGCAATCACTGCACCCAGCATAACGATATTGGCAATAAAGTTAATCAATCGTGGATTGTTAAACACGCATCTATCCTATTTTCTTAATACTTTGGTACTGGCTTGCCCTAATAATAATACACAAAGCTCAGCATAATTGATACCTATAGACTTAGCAGACATAGGTACCAATGAGTGACTAGTCATTCCTGGCGAGGTATTGATTTCCAAAATCCAAGGACGATTTTGTTCATCCAACATCACATCAATACGTGCCCAGCCCTCACAACCAATAGCATTATAAGCCTTTACACAATAATCTTGAATCTGTTGTGTCAGCTCAGGCGATAATTGTGCAGGACATTCATAACGTGTGTCATTAGAGATATATTTATTATTGAAATCATAATTACCCTCTGGAGCAATAATCTCAATAATAGGCAAAGCATGTGCATCAGCCCCTTTACCCAATACAGGGATAGTAAGCTCACGCCCAATAATGCATTGCTCAGCTAGTAACTCACTTTCATAAGTACTTGATAGTTGAAATGCTTCTGTAATTTCACTGTTTTGTTTGACTTTTTTAAGACCTAATGTTGATCCTTCATGAGGGGGTTTCACAATCATAGGTAAACCCAATTGTTCAGCTGCCGCATATAAATCAGCCTCTGTATGTGCTACAGCATATTTGGGTGTAGGAACCCCCTGTGATAATAAAATACGCTTGGTCATAATTTTGTCCATTGCAATGGCTGAAGCCATCACACCTGGACCGGTGTAAGGGACGCCTAACCATTCAAGCACACCCTGCACACAACCATCCTCACCAAAACGTCCATGCAATGCAATAAAAACACGATCAAACTGCTCTGCTGCTAATTCTGCAATACTGCGTTCGCCCAAATCAAATAAATGTGCATCAACTCCCTTACTCAATAAGGCCTCATACACACCTTGTCCTGATTGAATAGAGACAGGGCGTTCAGACGAAACGCCACCATACAACACTCCAACTTTACCAAATTTTGTCGTCATGACATTTCTCCAATTAACCCAGGCACTTTATTGATAGAACCAGCACCCATACACAATACCACATCTCCATCTTTAACAAACTGTCTTAGCGCTGCAGGCAAATCCAGTACATTTTTCACAAAGGTTGGCTTAACTTGCGCTGCTTCCATCAGTGCATCAGTCAATGCTTGACCATCAGCACCAGGAATAGCAGCCTCACCTGCTGGATAAACATCTGTTAAAAACACCTCATCCACTGTCCCCAGCACACGTACAAAATCATTGAAACAATCCCGTGTTCGAGTATAACGATGAGGCTGGAATGCCAATACCAAACGGTGGTTAGGATAAGCCCCTCGAGCTGCTTCGATTGTGGCAGCCATCTCAACAGGATGATGCCCATAATCATCAATCAGGCGGAACATACCTCCTCCTTGTTCTTTGGGAACATTAAACTCTCCATACTGAGTAAAGCGACGTCCGACCCCATTAAATTCCAACAATGCTTTTCGAATCGCCACTTCAGGTACTCCTACCTCGGTTGCCACAGCAATTGCTGCTAATGCGTTGAGTACATTGTGCTTACCTGGTGTATTTAACACAATATCTTTTAATACACTATCTGAATGTCGGCGTTTTACATCAAAACGCATGGTTGCCCCTTCTGCACGCACATTAAATGCTTGAAAATCGGCATCCTCATTAAAACCATACGAAGTGGTCTGGCATGAGATAAGAGGCAAAATTTTGCACACATTCTCATCATCGGTACAAACAATAGCACTACCATAAAACGGCAAACGCTGTAAAAACTGTACAAAAGCACCTAGCAATTTAGCTGAGTTATGACCATAAGTATCCATATGGTCTTCATCAATATTGGTGATAATAGCAATAACAGGAAGTAGATTCAGGAAAGAGGCATCGGATTCATCGGCCTCTACTACAATAAAATCACCTGTACCCAAGCGCGCATTTGCCCCAGCAGAATTCAGTTTACCGCCAATCACAAAAGTCGGATCCATACCTGCAGCACCAAGAATACTTGCAACCAAACTAGTGGTTGTCGTCTTGCCATGTGTACCTGCAATAGCAATACCACTTTTTAAACGCATTAGTTCAGCAAGCATCAAAGCACGCGGCACCACAGGGATTCCCTTTGCACGAGCAGCTAAGACTTCCGGATTGCTACCCAAAATAGCAGTAGAAGTTACCACTGCATCAGCTCCCTCAATATACTCAGCTTGGTGATCGTTGTAGATGGTCGCACCAAGGCTTGCCAAGCGCCGAGTCACAGCTGAATCACTCATGTCAGAGCCACTGATACGGTATCCTAAATTTAGTAGCACTTCGGCAATACCACTCATACCTGAGCCACCAATACCAACAAAATGTATATGGTGAATTTTATGTTTCATTTTTTATCCTTTAACTGCACGCTCACACGTATCAGCAATATCCTGCGTTGCATGTGTATAAGCCATTTTTCTTGCTTTTATCGCAACCTCTAGCAATTGTGCACGTGTATG
Source organism: Pelistega europaea (assembly GCF_013133775.1). GTDB lineage: Bacteria > Pseudomonadota > Gammaproteobacteria > Burkholderiales > Burkholderiaceae_B > Taylorella > Taylorella europaea. The sequence continues at coordinate 161,352 of NZ_JABGBO010000003.1, forward strand.
CACCTGCAAGAACTCACAAAGTTGCTGAGATTTTAAATCTTTTTGGGCATAACTAAAAGCCGCCCCTTCACTTGCTAGCCATGCGGCATTCGCTGTTTGATGATCATCAATCGCATGAGGAAGTGGTACAAATAGCGCAGCTACACCAACAGCAGCAACCTCTGCAACTGTCATCGCTCCAGCCCGACAAATTAGCAAGTCAGCTTGTCCTAGCTCACTTGCCATATCTTCAATAAACGCTACACATCGAGCTTGAACCCCATAACGTTCATATGTCTGTTGCAAAGTCGCCAAATGCTGCTCCCCTGATTGATGAACCACCACAGGACGTTGTTGTTCTGGTATTTGAGACAAAGCCTCAGGCACTAGATTATTTAGTGCCATAGCCCCCAAACTTCCACCTACGACTAGCACACGCAAAGGACCTGAACGACTTGCATAACGCTGTTCTGGAGGCAACACGCTTAACAAATCTTGACGGACAGGATTGCCTACAACCACTCCTTGATTAAAAACATGAGGGAAACCTGTCAATGTGGCATATGCAAACTTTGCAATAGCCTTATTCGCAGTTCCTGCTACTGCATTTTGTTCATGTACCACGATTGGAATGCCTGCCAGTTTTGCCATCACAGCACCGGGAAAAGAAACATACCCTCCCATACCCAACACCATATCAGGCTTAACCTGTTTAATTGCTTTACGGGCGGCCAGACATGCTTTTAACAAGGTAAAAGGCAGTTTCAATAATGTCGTTATCCCCTTGCCTCGAAGTCCAGCAAATGCCATAGGAACGAGTTCAATACCATGCTTAGGCACAATACGCCCTTCCATGCGTTCTGGATTACCAAGCCATTTGACTGTCCAGCCTCGTTGTTGCAACTCATGAGCCACCGCCAATCCTGGCATGATATGCCCACCAGTCCCTCCTGCCATCACAAGTGCTGTCTTAGACATGCCCTCCCCCCTTGCGTCCTGTAGCGAAGTTTTGACCTCGCATCATACAACGATTCTCATAATCAATACGCAATAATACTGCCACAGCAATCATATTCATAACTAAAGCAGATCCGCCATAACTCACCAGAGGTAGTGTCAAACCTTTTGTAGGTAACAAACCAAAACACACACCAAGATTAATGAATGCCTGTACCCCAAACCATACCGCAATACCTTGGGCAACAAGTCCGTTAAACTCTCTATCCATCGCCACAGCATGACGCCCAATAACTAATCCTTTTTTCACAATAATGGCAAATAGAATAATCACGCCCATAATACCGACAAAACCCAATTCTTCTGCCACTACCGCCATAATGAAGTCAGTATGCGCCTCTGGGAGGTAGTGTAGTTTCTCAATACTAAACCCTAAACCCACACCAAAGATTTCACCACGACCAACTGCAATCAAGGAATGACTCAACTGGTATCCTGTTGATTGAGCATGCTCTGCACTAAATGGGTCAAGGTAGGCAAAAATCCGTTGTAACCGCCATGGGGCAGTCACAATCAAACCAACAATACCAGCTACTGCAATACCGATTAAGGCAACAAATACTTTAAGACTGACGCCACCAAGAAATAACAGTCCAAACACAATTGCTGCCACCACCATGGTAGCTCCAAGGTCTGGCTCCGCCAACAATAGCATGGCTGCAATACCCAGAAAACCTAATATGGGGAGCAATCCTCTAACCTTTCGCATATATTGTTTTTTGCGACCGATATACCATGAGCAAAAAATCACCATGGCTAGTTTAGTTAGCTCAGATGACTGAAAATTAACTGGGCCAATTGGAATCCAACGCGAAGCACCATTAACCTCCCGACCAATCCCTGGGACAAGCACTAACACAAGGAAAAAGATACTCAATCCATATAGAGGTAAAGCATTTCTTTCCCAAAATTGCATAGGGACAAAGCTAGTTAAAACACCTGCTAAGATACCCACGATGATAAAGACAAGATGACGCGTAAAAAAGAAATAACGGTCGGCATTTACATATTTAGGTCCATCACTCAGCGCAATAGAGGCTGAAAATACCATGATAAGCCCAAAAACAAGTAGTACAACCACCGCACAGACAAGAAGCAAATCATAATCCCGCATATTTGTCCGCGAAGGTTTGACAGACATAAAACCCCTGGTGGTAGTGGTTGTATTCACGCTAATTCTCCTAAGTCGGTCGCTAATTGCGTTACTGCCTCCACAAACACTTGTCCACGGTGGTGGTAGCCCTTGAACATATCAAAACTTGCACATGCTGGAGACAATAAAACAACATCCCCTTCTTTGGCGTATTGCATGGATGCTTGCACTGCTGCCTCTAAAGAATCAAATCGCTCCATAGGCACACCAGCAGGTTCTAATGCAGAGGCAATGATTTCTCTATCTACACCAATTAAAAATACTGCTCGTGCATAACGTTGCACAGGGGCACATAATGGAGAAAAATCTTGCCCTTTACCCAAACCTCCTAGAATCAATATAGTTGGTCGCTCCATTCCAACTAAAGCGGCCTGTGTTGCACCCACATTAGTACCTTTGCTATCATCAATAAAATCTACACCTTGAATAGTACGTACAAAATTGCAACGGTGTGCCTGTGCCTCATAATCACGTAACGTTGTTAATAATGGGGCATAGGCAATACCAATGGCACGACATAATGCAACAGCAGCCAATCCATTTAAGGTATTATGTCGCCCCCGTACACGCATAGCATCTGCAGGCATTAAACGCTTTATTTCTCCTTGTGGACGCACAGGACGCTCATAAGACTTTTTCTTGGGTTGTTTAGTCACTGGAGCATCAAAATCATCATACTCATTGACACATAACCATGCCATACCATTGATATATTCCACCCCTAAATCACCTGCTAATTTAGGCTCATCACTACCAAAACTACGTACATGTATATCATCTGAATAATCAACCATTTTCATGGTAAGTTCATCATCACGACTCACTATAGCTATATCACTCAACGCCAGCAATCGAGCTTTAGACTGGATGTAATGCTCCATACTTCCATGCCAATCCAAGTGGTCTTGAGTGACATTAAGTACTGTTGAAGCATTAGGTTTTAGTGTTGTGGTGGTATGCATTTGAAAGCTAGATAACTCAAGAACCCAAACATCAGGGAGTTTTTCATTCTGCATTGCCATCATCAATGCATCTAAGGCTGCTGGACTGATATTACCAGCAGCAATTGCCGTGAGTCCTGCTTGCTGACACATATCTCGTGTCATGGTGGTGACGGTTGTCTTTCCATTTGTACCTGTCACAGCTAGTACTTTAGGTGTGTATTGGAACTGTTCTTGTAAATCCGCCAGAGCACGAGCAAATAACTCAATCTCACCGATAATTTCTATATTACGTGCTTGTGCCTTATCTAAAAATTCTTTTATAGGAGAAGCAAAAGGCAATAATCCTGGGCTTAGTACAATACTTTGGATACCATCAAGTACACTATCTCCTAATGCTCGCTCTTCTCCAAGGAAAAAGGCTTGCGCCTCTAATCCAGCCTCTTGCAATGCCTGCAATCCAGGGGGACTAACACGAGTATCTGCAACTCGTACAGAGGCTCCTTGTAACAGGCACCACTTGGCAGCGGCTAGCCCTGTTTCCCCCAACCCTAAAATAAGAACTTGATGATTTTTTAAGCTAGAAACGAATGAACCCATGATTTAACGCAACTTTAAGGTTGATAGACCAATCAATACCAACATAATCGTAATAATCCAGAAACGCACAACTACCTGTGTTTCCTTCCAACCACCCACTTCAAAATGGTGGTGTAGTGGGGCCATTCTTAAAATACGACGACCCTCACCATAACGTTTCTTTGTGTATTTAAACCATGACACCTGCAGCATCACAGATAAAGTTTCTGCCACAAAAACACCACCCATAATGAAAAATACAATTTCTTGGCGAGTAATCACTGCAATAGTACCCAACATACCACCAAGAGCCAAAGCTCCAACATCCCCCATAAACACTTGAGCAGGATAAGCATTAAACCATAGGAATGCCAAGCCCGCCCCCCCTAATGCTGCACATAGCACCATCATCTCAGAGGCACCAGGAATATAGGGAAACAGCAAATAGCTAGAGTAATCAACACGCCCAACTACGTAGGCAAAAATACCTAAAGCAGCACCCACCATAACAGTAGGCATAATAGCTAAACCATCAAGACCATCCGTCAAGTTCACCGCATTACTAGCACCAACAATAACTGCCCAAGTTAATGCAGCAAAACCAAACACTCCTAGTGGGTAGCTCACATGCTTGAAGAAAGGCACAATTAAATCAGCACGAGAAGGCAACGGCATAGAAAAACCGCTCAATACCCAATCTTTAAATAATGGCCATAGCTCAGTATTCGCTGGGGCTGATACAGCGAAACTTAAATAAATAGCTGCAATCAGTCCCACTATCGTTTGCCAGAAAAATTTTTCTCTTGAAGACATACCCTCAGGATTACGATAAACGACTTTACGATAATCATCGACCCAACCAATCGCCCCAAAACCCAAGGTCACTAACAAGACTACCCATACAAAACGATTACTCAAGTCAGCCCATAAAAAAGTACTGATGGCAATACTAATCAAAATCAATACACCACCCATCGTAGGGGTACCATTCTTGGCTAAATGATCTGGACCATAAGCACGCACCGCTTGGCCAATCTTCAATTCGGTTAACTTGCGAATCACACGAGGGCCAACCATCAATCCTAGTAATAAAGCTGTGCCACATGCGAGCATCGCCCGTAACGTAATATAGTCAAATACAGAAAAAGCAGAAAATTTCCCTGATAGGGCATGAAATAATTCGTATAACATTTAGGCAATCCCTATTGCACATCACTCTCTAACAATGCTTTTACCACTCGCTCCATTTTCATAAAGCGTGATCCTTTTACCAAAATTGTCTTTGCTGGTAATTGCTTAAGATAAGCCACCAACTCATCTACATTAGTAAAATGTTTACCTGCATGACCAAATGCGTTGACACTCAATTGGCAAAGCTCTCCTGTCCCCAATAAGGTGGCAATCTGTTTTTCCCTAGCATAAGCCCCTACCTCTGCATGCATTTGAGGACCATTCTCCCCCACTTCTCCCATATCACCGAGAACTAATACAGCAGGTTGCTCTAATTGTGCAAGCACATCTATTGCGGCTTTAACAGAATCAGGATTGGCATTATAAGTATCATTGATTAATGTCACACCATTGCTTAAGCTTTGTTGCTGCATACGTCCACTGACTGCTTTAAAGTGCGATAAGCCTTCCGCGATTGTTGCTAGTGGCACTTTAATTGCCAAAGCACACGCTGCAGCTGCCAATGCATTGCGTACATTGTGCTCTCCTGCAATATTTAAGCGCACAGGCACCTGCTTACTACCAGCCTTGGTTCCCGGCACTGCATCATAATGTAAGATAAACGAAGTGCCCAACGCATCAATCTGCACTTGGGTCGCATATACGTTGCCATTATGTCCAAATAAAATTCTTTGATGACCCGAAGATAACTTATCCCACACCCCAGTATATTCTTCATCAGCAGGATACACTGCCACGCCATTGGTAGGCAATGACTTCAGCACATCGCCATTTTCATAGGCAACTGCTTCCACCGTTTTCATAAACTCTTGATGTTCTCGCTGTGCATTATTCACCAATGCTACTTGTGCCTGTGTCATATCAGCAAGCAAGGCAATTTCACCTGGATGATTCATACCAAGTTCAAATACTGCGACTTTGATGTGTTCATTTAACTGCAACAAACTTAGTGGTACACCAATGTGGTTATTAAGATTCCCTCTTGTGGCAAGGCAATGTTCAGCGCCTACGTAAGTCTGTAAAATTGAGGCAATCATCTCTTTGCTTGTCGTTTTACCGTTGCTTCCTGTTACGGCAATCACTGGAATAGCAAAATGTGTTCGCCATGCTTTCGCTGCTTGTGATAGAGCTTTAAGAGTATCTTCCACGACAATTTGTGAAATAGGTAAATTCGCCTCTGGTTGTGATACTACAGCAGCGATAGCCCCTTTATCTGCTACTTCTTTGAGGAAGCGGTGTCCATCAAAAGACTCTCCTTTCAGCGCAACAAAAATTTCACCTTTCTCTATCGTACGAGAATCCGTGTTGATTTTAGCCCCTGACTTTAATAGCAAAGCAAATAGTCCCCATAACCTATCATCAAAAGCATATTTTTTATGATGGATTTCTTGGTAGGTTTCATGTCCTTTACCTGCGATAAGAATCACATCATTAGGGGATGCATTAAGGACAGCTGAGACGATTGTATACGCCCTATCCACATTAGACCAAACACCAGCAGGCATACCTGCTAGAATCTGCTCAAGAATACTCTGTGGGTCTTCTGTACGAGGATTGTCGCTAGTGACGTACACCTTATCGGCTTGCTCTGCAGCAATTTTCCCCATAATAGGACGTTTACTTGCATCCCTATCGCCTCCGCAACCAAATACACAAATTAACTGTCCATTTCTGGCTTGTGCTGAAGGACGCAGAGCTTTCAAAGCATGTTGTAAAGAATCAGGAGTGTGCGAATAATCAACAATAACAAGAGGCAAGGCGGCAGTCACCGGCGGCTTAACAATCTCTAATCGCCCAGGAACTGCCTCTAGCAAAGCAATACTTTTGGCAATACGCACACCACTCCACCCCAAAGCATGCAATATACCTGCAGTAAGAAGCAAATTGGCAATATTATGCTCGCCTACCAGACGAGTAATAACTTGACTTTCCCCATCTGGCAGAGATAAATCAAATGATAGTCCATAGTCTGCAAAAGCGTATTGTTTGGCTTGGATTTTGGCTTCTGCATGCCCATGCATGGAATAGCCTAATGTATGCTTGGCTTGGCTTTGTTTAAAGAAACGCTTACCCGCCTCATCATCTAAATTGATGACAGCGTACTCCAAATCCGGCCATTGGAACAATAAACCCTTGCAACGTTCATACTCCTGCATAGTATGATGGATATCTAAATGATCTAAAGTGAGATTCGTAAACCCTGCCACTTTAATTCGCACATTATCCATCCGCCCTTGCACCAAACCGATAGAAGAAGCCTCAATCGTGACCGCCGCAATACCTTTTTGACGCAAAGTAGCAAGTAAGCGATGCACACTCAACACATCTGGCGTAGTCAATGAACCGCCTAAATTCTCTCCATTTGGGAGAATTGTACCCAGCGTACCAATCGTAGCACAAGGTACATTTTGCTGAGTCAATGCCCTTGCCACCCAGTTGGCACATGATGTTTTACCGTTGGTTCCTGTAATCGCAATAACCGTCATATGTGCCGAAGGCTGTTGATACCATGCATCCCCTAAAGCACCTAGCCTCACACGCAATTGTTCTACTTCTAGCACAGGCACTGAAATATCAGCAGAAACTGATAATCCTTTTTCTAACAAGACCGCTACCGCCCCATTATCTACAGCGGCACGAATAAATTGTGCTCCATCAGAATGAGTGCCTTTACAAGCGACAAAGACATCCCCTACTTGGATGTCTCTACTATCTAATCTCAAATCCGCCGTGCGCTGACAATGGGCGGACAACCAATCCAGTATTTGCTTCATTTTTTATCCTTGTGTTTTTTTAGCTTTAACCTGTCCATTATTAGCTTCTAGCGTTGCACCATTATCTCGTACAGTAGAATCAGGTGGGACATCTAATGCTTGCAATGTCTTCTCTATAATTTCTGCCACTACAGGACCAGAAACAACAGAGCCATAATAACCAGCTTTTTGAGGTTTGTTCAATGTCACAGCAACCACAATACGAGGATTAGAAATTGGCGCAATTGCCACAAACGATCCGCGGTAGGCATCTCTAGAATATTGACCATTGACCAAGCCCCGTGCTGTACCCGATTTACCACCGATACGATAACCATTGACCTTGGCCTGAATCTTGGAACCCTCAGCACCTGATGCTCCTTCTAGCATTGCACGCACTTCACGAGCAATTTTAGGTGAATACACTTGAATACTAGTGGGACGATTATTATTCTTGACCAAGGATAGCGAAATCATATCTCCATCACGTGCCAAGGCTGTATATGCTTGTGCAATTTGCAATAATGACACAGACAAGCCATAGCCATAAGCCATGGTAGCTTTTTCAATCAAACGCCAATTCTTCCATGGACGTACACGGCCCGTGGCAGCCCCAGGGAAACCAATATTCGGGGTTTGACCTAAACCAAGAGCGTTAAATACAGTCCACATTTGTTGTGCCCGCAGACGCTCAGAAATCATCGCCATACCAATGTTACTAGAGCGCCGTAAAATCCCAGCCACATCCAAAGTGCCATTGTGATTACTTACATCGGTAATGCGTGCACCCTGATAAAACCAAACGCCATTGCCTGTAGGAAATTTCGTATCTTCCTTAATCGCACCTGCATCCAATGCCAAGGCAGCAACCAGTGGTTTGATAATAGAGCCTGGCTCAAAAGTATCTGTAATCACCCGATTGCGTAAGGCATCCCCTTTACGCTCTTTGTTATTATTGGGATCATAAGTCGGCATACTCACCATAGCGAGAATTTCACCATTGGTTGAATCAATCACTACCGCACCGCCAGACTCTGCTTCATGCGTCTGCATGGCCTTTTCAAGAGCTGTTTTGGCAATATACTGCACACGACCATCAATAGTGAGATGAATATCTTGGCCATTTTGAGCTGGCAATCCCTCACTGGAAACCAAATCGTCAATATATTCACCAATACGATTACGGCGCAAGACTTTAAAGCCATCAGCACCATCTAAAATTTTGTCGTATTGCTTTTCCAACCCTTCCATACCATTACTATCCATACCAGTAAAACCTACGATATGACTAGTCACAGGCCCCTGAGGGTATTCGCGTTTACTCTCGGCGTCTACATTAACATTTTTGATTTTTAGACTCTTAATCTGACCAGAAACATCTCCCACCATCTGACGTCGCAAAAATAAGAATGGCTTATTTTTGTTTGCCATTAACTTGGCATCTAAATCGTTTAGAGACTCGCCAAGTACAGACGCCAATGCCGTACGGTTTTTCACCGATGTTTTAAGAAACTGTTCAGGCACCACCCAAATGCTGCTAGCAGGCACACTCTTAGCGAGCAAGTCTCCGTTACGATCAATAATTAATCCCCGCTCAGCTTGTACAGGGATACGAACTTCATAACGAGCATCACCCTCTTTACGCAAGAAATCACTATTAAATGCCTGATGATAAAGAGCCTGGGCACCTACTGCAGTGAACCCAAATAACAGTAAAAAATACAGCCAATTACCGCGAGTACGGTAAGAGGCCTTTTCTCCTGCTGTTTCATAGGAGCGAACAATATTGCCATTTCTTTTTGTTGTTCTAGACGAACGTGTAAACCATTTCATTACGCCACCCTATTGTTCCTTTTCTGTTGTAGCATTATCCGTTTGTCCTTCTTTACTCACCACAGTATCTGGAGGCAAAGGAGGTAACTCATCCTCTTTAATATAAATAATCTGACTCACATCAGCTGGTTGCATATTGAGTTTTTGCTCCATAATGGTATTAATCCTAGCTGTACTCGTCAGATTGGCTCGCTCAAGTTGCAAATAGCTCCACGCCTGATTCAGCTTTTGCTCCACATTTTGAGCACGCACCAAATCATTGTAAATCATGCGCTGCTGGTAGCGTACAGTAATTAACTCCATCGCACTGTACACAAAGAAACTGATTAACACGAGAATCGCCACTATTCCTCTCACAACGATGTCTCCGTACGTTGAGCCACACGCAAAATAGCTGACCTTGCTCGAGGATTAGCAGCCACCTCCTCTTTAGTAGCAACGACCTTGCCCAGATTCTTTAATAGGGGCTGAGGCAACTCACTTTCTCGCAGTGGCAACTTCGCCAATTCTGCAGCAGGATTCGCTGCACCTGCTATAAACTGCTTCACTCGCCTGTCTTCTAAAGAATGAAAACTAATCACCGCCATTCTACCTTGCGGCGCCAACAGACTTAGAACTGACGAGAGGGTGCGTGAAAGCTCCTCGAGTTCTTCATTGAGGAAAATCCGTATAGCTTGAAAGGTACGAGTGGCCGGGTGCTGGCCTTTTTCACGCGTCCTGACAACGGTTGAGACGAGCTCGGCAAGCTCAAGCGTTGTGCGTAAAGGGCTGGATTCGCGGCGACTTGCAATCGCCTTTGCAATCTGGAAAGCAAACCGTTCTTCGCCATAGTTTCTAATAACCTCCTTAATTTGTTCCACATCGGCTGTTGCCAGCCATTCTGCTGCTGTCACACCACGGGTAGTGTCCATTCGCATATCTAGTGGACCGTCTCGCATAAAAGAAAAACCTCGACTCGCATCATCAATCTGCGGAGAGGAAATTCCCAAATCCAGCAGAATCCCTTGCACCTGTGTAATACCACGTGCACTTAGCTCTGCTTTCATTGTTGAAAAACCACCATGAATAACATGACAACGAGAATCCTCCGCTTGTAGACGCTCAGCTTCTTGAATAGCTAGAGGATCCTTATCGATAACAAACAGTTGAGCATCTGGTGCCAATTGACTTAGAAGATAACGACTATGCCCTCCTCGCCCAAAGGTACCATCAACATAAATACCCTTTGCTTGCACCGACTCTAGAGGTTCATGTATCCATGAGGCCTTGGCATTGAAGTCGGGACTTACAAGAGCATTAACTGTTGCATATCGTAAGACTGTTGTGTGCGTAAAAGCTGTACTCATTTTGCGTATCTTTATAGCGAAAAATTATCCAACTTCGTTAAGTCAATAGCAGCCAAATCTTCTTCTTGTTGAGCAGCAAACTTATCTGCAGCCCACAATTCAAATTTCTGACCCATACCAACAAGGACAACATCTTTCACGATACCCGCAACGTCACGCAGTTCCGGGGCGATTAGAACACGGCCTGAACCATCAATATCTACGTCTTGAGCATGACCTAACAAGAGGCGTTGCAAACCACGTTGAGAAGATGGCAGTTCCATAATGATTTTTCGCTTGGCTTCCCACTCAAATCGGGGGTAGATTAACAAGCCACCATCAAGGTTTCGGGTGATGGTTATCTTGCCATGGGATTCCGATAACAAGGCGTCACGATACCGGGTTGGAATAGTCATCCGACCCTTGGCATCTAGTGATAATGCACTGTTACCCTGAAAAATCATTTTTGTCCCACTTTTTCACACAATTTCCTACTTATCTCCACTTTACGCCATTTATGAAGCTTTTTCAAGCGATGAAACCACTTTTTTTCATAAAAGTTCAATAAAAAGAACAACTTAGAACCCTTTTGAAGGATGATATTTATATTCTTTAATATGAAAAATCAATGAGTTATAGTTTGAATTGAAAGTGTTTTAATAAGATTTTGGCAATCTGCTATCGTTATCCCTAGCTTCGCTTTTTTGCGACGCTATGGGCACAGTATCAAAAAACAACAGCACTATAGAAAATAATCTAGACACAAACCTTTATGGTCATAAAAGCATGCGTGATAGGAATATGAGATGACAAGCAAAATTGCCAAACAAGAGAAAAAGAATACAAATGGAAGAAGAAAGGAGAGAAAATCTCAAATGAGATTAGAACAGAAGAAGCAAAACAAGCCTATAAGCCGGATTATGTAAACCCCGAAAGGTTGGCAATCATTCCTCTAGGCTTACTATTACTAGTAAGCTCAAGCCATCTACCCGCATACTCGGACGAGCAGCCCTTAATGCATGCCTATTTGATGTTGCTCCAGATAGAGGTTACCGCGTTTCACCCTACTATGCTACTACTTGCATAGTGCCATACGGAAGTCGCCGTACCAGTGTCATGTCACCACAACCCACATAGTAGACTCGTCTCTGTGGCCCTATTCCTCGCCTATTACTAGACGGACGGCTGTTAGCCGCTACCCTGCTCTGCGGAGTCCGGACTTTCCTCGGGCCTTATGGCACGCGATTGCCCAGCTTGTTTTGCGAGGCTATTGTAGCATTATTTTCTATAAAGGCCATAGACCAACTCACTGATTTCATGCAATACCAAACACAGCTCTATAAACTCAGGCTATGCTCACCCTACTTCACCATAGTAATTGCAAAACCATCCCAGCCCTTGTGTCCTACCGTCTGAATAACGGTAGAATCTAAACGAGGATCATCATGAAGTTTTTGGAAGTATTGCCGGATGCCACGAATGTTTGGAGCCCTATCTGTCTCGGTCACAACCTTACCATCGCGTACCATATTATCTGCCACAATCACAGTACCCGAACGACTTAGCTCCATGCAATAATCAAGATACACAGGATTATTTTGCTTATCCGCATCTATAAAGATGAAGTCAAAACTTGGAATCAATCCTGCCTTATGTTCTTTAACAAGCAACTCTAGACATTCTTGAGCCTTACCATGCATCATACGAATCTTATCTTGCATATCTGTCATAGCAAAAGTCTGCTCAGCAATTTGAATATGCTTTTCATCAAAGTCAATGGTAGTCACTAACCCATCTGCTGGCAAATCCTTCGCCATCCATACTGTACTGTATCCCGCTAGCGTTCCTATTTCCAGGATGCGTTTCGCCCCCATCATTTTAATGAAAAAATGTAATAACTTGCCGTGATTGGCTGGAACATTAATCTTAGGGATAGGCTTAGTACGATGAAACGCTAATACAGCATCAGACATTGTATCGTCAGCATGTAAACGTTTAAAAACCAAATCATCAACCTGATCAGGTAAATCCGATGGAATAACTGCACTATACATAACTTTTTTATAGCAAAACACCAATGGTTGCTATCATACTCTCAAATAAATAACTTATACCAAAAACTACTTCACAAATGACCAAGCTAGCGACTCTCCAGCTGCCAACGGGACAAGATATTGTTTATCCGCATAATCTAACACCTCTGGAATAGCAAACGCTTTGCGCTCTAAGGTAATCGTGTCCGTATTCACTGGCAGCCCATAAAAAGCAGCTCCATGCAAACTTGCAAACCCCTCCAATGCCTCTAATTTCCCTGCCTTTTCAAAAGCAGTAGCATATAGCTCCATCGCATGTAATGCAGAATAACAACCAGCACAGCCACAAGCAGCTTCTTTGGCTCCTTTAGCATGAGGAGCACTATCTGTACCAAGAAAAAACCGCGGATTGCCACTTGTTGCAGCTTCTACCAGCGCAATTCGATGCTCCTCCCGTTTTAATACAGGCAAGCAGTAGTAATGTGGACGAATTCCCCCTTGGAAAATAGCATTACGGTTATAAAGTAAGTGCTGTGGAGTAATTGTGGCTCCTATATACCCTTCTGCATCACGCACATATTGTGCTCCATGCTTAGTCGTAATATGTTCAAACACTATTTTAAGCTCAGGAAACGCCTTGCGTAGCGGCAACATGACACGATCAATAAACACAGCTTCTCGATCAAACAAATCCACACTTGGATCGGTCACTTCTCCATGCACCAACAGAGGTACACCATACTTCTGCATCATTTCCAAAACAGCAGCACAGTTAGCTAATAAATCTGTTACACCAGCATCAGAGTTAGTGGTTGCTCCTGCGGGATAAAGTTTAAAGGCTTTCACAAAACCACTCTCTGCCACACGTACCACCTCTTCTGCTGTTGTATTATTTGTAAGATACAGTGTCATCAGGGGGGTGAAATGAGTGATTTGCTTATCTTGCATAACCTTCTCAATACGTTCTTTATAGGCCTGTGCCATAGCCACAGTCGTCACGGGAGGCTTCAAGTTAGGCATAACAATAGCTCGTGCGAACTGACATGCTGAGTCAGGTAACACTGCCGCCAATGCACCATCATCACGCAAATGTAAATGCCAATCATCGGGACGAATCATAGTAAGATGTGTGCTGGAAATCTGCATGGTTATTACCCCTCATAAAATTTAACTCCCTATATTTTACAATTCCCAAGGAAATTTAATTTCTTTTGTATGTAAATCGCTTAAAATGACGCCTCTGAATTATTCATTTGGGAGTATTAAAAATGACAACAGAGAAAAAAACAGCTCGCAAACCTAATGCAGCGTTTATGAAACCATTAACCCCTAGTAGCGAACTTGCAGCCATCATTGGCAGCACTCCTTTACCTCGCACAGAAGTGACTAAAAAGATTTGGGACTATATTAAAGCCAACAATTTGCAAGATGCAAAAAATCGTCGCAACATCAATGCTGATGCTAAACTTCGTCCTATTTTTGGTAAAGATCAAGTATCTATGTTTGAAATGACTAAGCTTGTGAGCCAACACTTAAAATAATGCCTGCTCACTTCGCTTACTTAACTCTTACCCACCGAGTAGCACTATCAATCACAGTGCCCAGACGGTGGGTATGTCTTAATAAGAGCCAAGAAGAGGAGAAACTTCAATCAATGTTCTCCTCTTTGCATCATAAGTATTAATCAAAATAATAAGTTGCTCCCACAACAGCACCCAGATTTCCTTGGCTATTGTGATTAATTGCTCCTTTTACCATCAATTTACCATTATCTGCCATATAAGACGCACCTAAGGCATAGCCCACTTGACCTTTGTAAATGGCAGAAGATAGGCCTAGTGAAGTCTGTCCTGGTCTAAAAGACTGCCCCAAACCAGCAACAGCCATAGCAGAAGCTGTTCCAGCAAACCCTTCTTTACGAACAAATTGCGTATTTTTCTGCAATGCCTGTAAAGCACTACCCACATCACGGAGCTTCATTTGTTTACCAGAGTTTAAATCCTTAATGGTATATACAGGAGCATTCACTCGACCATCCGCTGTCACACTAGCTCCACCCCCCAAATAATTGGCAGTGTCTTGAGCGGCCACACCCATATTAGCATCCAAAGCACTAATGGCACCTGCTACCGTAGAATGCGTTTTCTTTTGTCCCGTTTTTGAGTCTGTCACCACATATTGTGGGGCAGTCACTCTCCCATCATCCCCTACAGTGGCACCACCGCCAAGATGTTGAGCCAAGTCCTCTGCATTAGCCCTTATCAAAGCTTTAGAAGTATCCATCACATAGTTCACATTTGTCTGTACTGCACCAATGGCACTACCAACATCTCGATGGTTTATTTCTGTTGCTGTGGCAATATCTTGAATAGTATAAGTGGGAGGTATCACTGTACCGTCGTTATTGAGCATAGCTCCTCCTCCTAAATGAGTCACTATATCATTAATACTTCGGTCTGTTGTATCCGCCCTACCTTCTAACACCATTGCTCGTCCCTCTAGACCTTGAGTTTTATCTTCCAATGTTAAAGTACGCCCCTCTAGACCTTGGGTTTTATCCTCCAATGTTAAAGTACGCCCCTCTAGACCTTGGGTTTTATCCTCCAATGTTAAAGTACGCCCCTCTAGACCTTGGGTTTTATCCTCCAATGTTAAAGTACGCCCCTCTAGACTTTGAGTTTTATCTTCCAATGTTAAAGTACGTCCCTCTAGACCTTGGGTTTTATCCTCCAATGTTAAAGTACGCCCCTCTAGACCTTGGGTTTTATCCTCCAATGTTAAAGTACGCCCCTCTAGACCTTGGGTTTTGTTTTCCAATCCTGCTGTCCTTTCCCCAAGATTATTGGTTTTCATCTCAAGCGATGAGGTTCTATTTACCACGTCTACCGTCCTAGACTCCAAGGCATTAGCCCTTTCCTCTAGGTCAGATGCCCTACCTGTAAGTCGAGTAATCTCTGCTGAATTGCCACCTCCAGCTGTATGGATAACCCTACAAAAACCTGTTGATTCATCGCATCTTTGCACCTCAATAGCATTCCTTTCTGCGTTATAGGTTACTCTTGTAGCGTAATGAACTCCACCCTCTTCTGCTAATGCATTTGTATATACAGCTCCTACGCAAGAAAAACCAATTAATACCCATAGTTTTTTTCGATTGAATATCATATTAATGCTCCTTTAAATAATTACCAGTTGTCTACGTGAATCGTTTTTCACGTCATACTCATTCTAAAAAAGCATCTAGAAACTGAACATCAGGAAAGAATACTTTTGTCCATGCGTAAAACTACATACAAAAGACTTGACTTTTTCCAACAACTTTGTTCGCAAAGACAATAACCTTAAATCACATATGACGAAGTTACTTCGGTATACTAATAACTTCTTCGTGGTGAATTTTTGCTTGCTATGAATATTTCCTTTCGACAATTACGCGCTTTTGTCACCGTTGCCCGTAAAGGGAGCTTTACATCAGCAGCAGAGTCTTTGTTTCTGACACAGTCAGCTCTTAGCGGACTTATCAAAGAATTAGAGCAAACATGGGAGGTCAAATTATTTGAACGAACCACTCGCCGTCTGGTACTCACTAGTGCTGGGCAGGAGCTGTATCCCAAAGCTCAACAAATTCTCATGCAGATTGAAGAGATTAATACCCAAGCCAAAAGCTACCGAGCAATACACCAAGGTAGGGTGCGTGTTGCATGTTCTCAGCAATTGGCTGCTTTTTTGCTACCAGAACTAATAGCAGAATACCAATTAATCACCCCTTCTACCCATATTGATATTATGGATTGTGGTGTAGAAAATGTCATTCCACTCGTTGATGAAGGAGAGGCTGACTGGGGAATAGGGCCAGAAAGGGAGGTAAGGTCTAACATTAGTAGTGAAAATTTATTTTCTCTTCCTTTTCATGCCGTCTTAAAAAAAGAACATCGTCTAGCAAAACAGAGTACTCTTACATGGGCAGAACTTATCCATGAACCGCTCATCACATTAAAAGGCCCATTCTCCGAAAGATTGGCAGAACAAATTCATGTCTCTCAACAATCCATACTAGAAAAGGCAAACAAGGTTAACTATATGTCCACAGCACTAAGTATGGTCAATGCAGGATTGGGGATTACGATTTGCTTGCCTTATTCAAAAAAACAGATTGACCAATATGATTTAGTAATGTGCAAAATGGTAAAACCCAGCATTAGTCGGAAATTTTATATTTTCCAAAGAAAAAGTGCTGTACTATCAGATGCAGCACAGCACTTCAAGGATTTTGTAGTATCTAGACTCAATAAAGGCAAGTACTTTACTCAACAAGAATAGCAATCACTGTAAGCTAAAACCTTGACTTATACGTGTAGAGTAAATACTTTCTGTAATTAGGCAATAGACGGTATTCTATTAAGCAATGAGACGGTATTCTATTAAGCAATGAGACGGTATTCTTTTGCTAGAGCAGCTTGTACTGCTGTCCTATTTGCTATTTGTTTTGCCCAACGTAGAATATGTGTATACTCTTGTACATTTAAAAACTCTGCGGCATTGTAAAGCTCACCCAGTACCAAACGACCATACCAAGGCCAGATGGCCATATCCGCAATAGTGTACTCATCACCAACAATAAACTGCCTTACTGCTAATTGCTGATCCAATAAACTAAGTTGTCGTTTGGTTTCCATGGCAAAACGATTAATCGGATACTCAAATTTTTCAGGGGCATAGGCATAGAAATGACCAAAACCACCTCCCACATAAGGAGCACTTCCCATTTGCCAAAATAGCCATGACAAACACGCTGTCCTTTCAGGCAATGTCTCTGGCAAGAACTCGCCAAACTTCTCAGCTAAATAAAGTAAAATAGCTCCTGATTCAAAAACAGGTTGTGGCGGAGTCACAGAATAGTCTAGTAAAGCAGGAATTTTAGAATTGGGGTTAATTGACACAAAATCTGAGCCAAATTGCTCACCCTTACCTATGTCAATCTTAAACACATCATAATTAGCCGCTTGAATACCTTTAGCTAACAACTCTTCCAGCATAACAGTCACTTTAATACCATTGGGAGTACCTAATGAATATAGCTGTAAATCTGCATCACCACGCGGTAGATGTTGCTCAAACGTAGCACCTGCTGTCGGACGATTAATATTAGCAAATTTACCACCATTACCAGGTACCCATTCCCATACTTTAGGGGGGATATATTGTGCTGTCATCATGATCTCCTATTCAAGTGCGGCGAGTATTCGTATATTGTACGACTCACCCTAACAATCTCATTGTCAAAAAAAATGATGGTAAAAATATCATTTCTACCATCACTGATTATAAACACTAAGATTAACCTTGAACACCGGAACCTGGCATTCGTAAATGTTCACCCACACGGATACCACGTTTACCTAGATTATTTAAGGCACGAATACCATCAACAGTCGTACCATAGCGGCGTGCTAGGGAGTATAAAGTATCCCCTGCTGACACTTTGTGGATTTGTGGTCCTGCACTACTACGTTTAGTATATTTAGGAGCACTAACTGCTCTTGGGGCGACCACTTTAGTATTCATAGAATAAATAGCAGTACGAACCCTAGCCTTAGAGGTAGAAACTGTGCTCACTCTAACATCCTGAGCAAGAGTAGGCTCCTGAGCTGTATTCTGAGATGCAACAAGATTGCCAATTAAATCATCATGACCGATTGAATTATTATTCACCACCGGACGTGAAGCAGAGACTAACCGTGGCTGAGCGGCATTAGAGGCTGACTGTCCCAAACGCACATTAGGATTTACCTCACGCAAAGAAGGAGTCTGTACAGGCAAATTCACTTGATTACTTGCTAACATAGTACTACTACCAGCGATAGGATTACGAATCTCTTTTGTATTGATACCTGAAGGAGAAGCATCCATAGATAAACCGGGTGCACGTGGGACTAAAAGGGTCCGAGAGGAAATCGCCACAGTTTGTTTACGTCCATAACCATTGAGCGACTTTAATTCTTCTAAAGAAATTCCATGCCGCTTGGCAATATCAGCAAGTGACTCACCTGGAGTAGGTGTATATCCTCGCCAAGAGGATAACTCACCCTTATGTTGTTTAAGATTTTGTTCAAAAATAGCGACATTTTTCTTGGGCAGAAGAATACGTGTTTTATGCTCTTTAAGAATTACAGGACGCTTATCTGCTGGATTCAATAAACGAAACTCTTCATCTGAAATACCAGCTAAACGTACAATCGTGCTAACATCCATGTCTTCTGTCTTGGTAACTTCAGCAAAATAAGGTTGATCAGGGACATTAGGCAAAGTCACCCCGTATTTTGATGGGTTTGCAATAATGCGCTTGATAGCCAATAACTTAGGAACATAGTTACGAGTCTCGTTTGGCATACGCAATGATAAAAAATCAGTTCCCAAACCTTGGGCTGCGTTACGATCACGAGCACGGCGTACAGCACCCTCCCCCCAGTTATAGGACGCAAGTGCCAAATGCCAATCATTGTCTTGGAATTGATACAAGTACTCAAGATAATCTAGAGCTGCACGTGTAGAATGGATGGTATCCTGACGGTCATCTCTCCACCAGTCTTGTGTCAAATTATAATGCGTCCCTGTGCTTGGGATAAACTGCCACAAACCAGCCGCTTTGGAGCGAGATAATGCCTTGGCATTGTAAGCACTCTCAACAAAAGGCAATAAAGCCAACTCTGATGGCATATCACGTTTTTCTAATTCTTTGGTGATATAGTAAATATAGCGACGAGAACGCTCTGCCATAGTATGAATCATCTGAGGACGAGAGGCATAGAACTGAGTCCAATAATCCACCTTGGGGTCATTATCCAAGTCTGGCATATCAAATTCTTTGCGAATACGCTCCCAGATATCCTTTTGCTGCTTATCTAGACCAGCTAAATTGCGATGATGATGACCTCCTGTAGAAGCGCAGCCAGTAATAGCAACAGCCACAGCAATAACAGCATAACGAAGAAGTTTCATAGCTCTCTCTAAAAATGATTCTTCCACTCACGCAGCGTCCCCAAGACATCCGCTGGTGAAGACAAAAAACGCCCAGCATACTGCTCTGCCGCCTGTTGGATAATACGCTGATTAGCCCTTAGGAATGGATTAGTACGCAACTCTTGACCTAAAGTGGTAGGAACAGTGGGTAAACCCTGCTCACGCAACTCCTGTGCTCTGATTTGCCAATCCAGCAAGTCAGGGTTAGAAGAATCCACTAATAGGGCCCAACGAATATTAGATAAAGTATATTCATGGGCACAATACACTAGAGTATTTTCGCTCATTTTTTTAAGCTTATCAAGGCTTTGCAACATTTGTTTCGAATTTCCTTCAAATAGCCGTCCACAGCCACAAGAAAATAAGGTATCGCCACAAAAAACAAAGGGTTGTCGAAAGGAAATTTGCCCCCAATACGCCACATGATCGAGCGTATGACCTGGCACCTCTAGTACCGAAACAGACAATGGCAAAGGTTCCAAATCCAGTGTGTCGCCCTCTTGTACATACACATCAATCCCTTCAATCTGCGAGCTTACAGGACCGTAAACCCTGGCCCCAGTTTCCTGTGCCAATGCAAGCACCCCCCCCGTATGATCTTGGTGGTGGTGCGTGATAAGAATAGAGGTCAGCTGTAAATGGTGTTGCTGCAAAAACACAGCAACAGGATCTTTTTGTCCAGGATCCACCGCACAGGCGTAGCGCCCATCCGTTATTATCCATATATAATTATCATTAAAAGCAGGAATCGGTTTAATCTCTACCATGGCGTTCATCCTATGCAAGAAAATTCAACAAGACAACTAGAACAATGGCTGGTATCCGAGAAAGGGCAGGCAATTCTTCAACAGGAGCTAGCAAAAGTAGCTCCCGTGATGAGCCATTCATTTGGTTACCTAGCTCTGCAGATTGATTTACCAGGTATTGACTACCTTGCTCTTCATCATGCACGCAGAAAATTTATATTATCTAGCAATGATAACAATACCTCATGCAGTACTCATCCATATATTAATGCGATTCCAACACAAATTCCATTAGAAAGCCAATCAGTAGACCTTGTTGTCCTTCCTCACACTTTAGAACTATATCCTCATGCAAAACACATTCTAAAAGAAGTTCGCCGTATCCTTATCAACGAGGGGAAAATCGTTATTTTAGGCTTTAATCCATTACATCCAAGTAGGTTACAACAACTTTACCATTCTCCGCTCGCTCCTCCCATTCCCTACAGGCGACAATTTTCACAACATAGAATAAAAGAATGGTTTAAACTACTTGGCTTTGAATTAATTGAGCAACCCATCTCTTCACGATTTACTCCGTGGTTTTCAAGAAAAGATAGCTTTTACATGCTGGTTGCTCGCAAACGCTCATTTGGTATGCATTTGGTAGGACCTGCTATTCGCAAAAAGAAAAAGACAACCGCAGAAACGGCCGTTGCAACTCGACAAATGCATAAACAACACATAAAGTAACCTCATCAATTACTTCTTTTAATGAGAAAACCCATGAATAAAAATGACCCTGTTGTAGATATTTGGACTGATGGTGCTTGCAAAGGAAACCCTGGCAAAGGTGGATGGGGAGTTTTACTTCGTCATGGTGGACATGAAAAAGAACTTTATGGTGGCGAACTCATGACCACCAATAACCGCATGGAAATGCTCGCCGTCATCAAAGCATTAGAAGCTCTCAAGCGTCCTTGCAGAATACACCTTCATATCGATTCACAATATGTAAAAAAAGGGCTAACCGAATGGATGCCCTCATGGATTGCTAGAGACTGGAAAACCGCTGACAAGAAACCCGTCAAGAATCAAGACTTATGGCAAAAATTAAATACCTTATGCCAACAACATGATATCCAGTGGCTGTGGGTAAAGGGTCACGCTGGAAATGAGGGCAATGAACGTGCTGATGCATTGGCCAATAAGGGTGCAGAAGAAGCATCTGAGTAACCTACCTTTCCGGCATCTAATCATTAATTAAACCATCTATACACACAACCTACCATAGGCATCTTCTGTACTAGCTCTTACTACTTTTAATAGAAGCAGCCAATAATGTCCCACTGCATAATCTCCTGCTATAATCCCTCTTACTTTAAAAAGAGGTCTGCAGGAAAGAGACATTAAAGAGGAGACAACACGATGTTTTATGGTAAAAATACTCGTTTTACTGAACTTACTCGCAAAGAAACTCAAGTACTATGGCTAGCCGTACATGGTGTCAAAAACAGAGTCAGTGCAGAAAAATTAAAATGCTCTCCTCGTACAGTTGAGTTTCATAAATCTAACCTTCTCCAAAAGGTAGGTGCACGAAACACCGCTGAACTGATTCTCAGACTATATCAGATATACCATGCAGAAAAAAGACTATAGCCAGATATCGTATTGTGCAGCCTGCCTTGCCCGACCGAGCCTTAATACACTGATTACCTCCTACTACTACATCAGCATTTTCTGTGCAGCTACAATCCATGTCCTCAAACATTGACTATGTTTGGTGATTACCCTCTGCTGTATGCTCAGCAGCAGAACAACAAAGACTAATATTTTGAAATAACCGCAATTAAGCCCTTCACTCCCATAGTAATTTATATTCTTTTTTCTTTAATGAGCATGAAACAAAAAATAGCTATAAACCACAGATGAATATCAAATACCCACAAAATCCGATGCTGAACGTCCTCACCTGCATGCATAACATACCAAACAGGCTATTTACTCTCCATCATAGCGACGAGTTGTTCTATGATTGATAATAATTTAATCCTGTCTATATCATCGAGCCGCTGAAGTAAGTTTTCTATCTGATAAGCAATATCACGAGGGCGATGACTAGCCTCATCTAATAAATCAGCCGATTCACAGCCAAAAATCTCAGCCAATTCCAGCAACCTTACCACAGATAGATTGATATTTCCTCGTTCTAAACGAGACATAGCATCAAGGCTTAAATCTAAACGCTCTGCTAACTCTGATTGCGTCATCCCAACAGCTTTACGGTGTTTGGCAATGGATTGCCCTATTCTTTGACTGATTTCTTGTTTTGTCGCTTTAGTCATGTTTTGCTCCAAAACGACAAATATCTACTATATTTCATAGAGTAAGAACGGCTTTTTATTCTGCTATAAGAATAAATTAACAAAAAATGTACAACTTAATTTAAAATTCTTACCAAAGAATATTTTTCTTGATAAAACATTCCTAGGCGTAAAAACAACAGAGGAATAGTCATGAATCTATGCGACACAACCATGCATGGACATTTCGTACACTGTTCGCATGGTAGAACACAGGAGAGGACTTAAATGAGTAGCAAACATGAAAAATTTGCTTATCGATTAAGTAGAATTTTGGAGCAGTTGAATAAAGGGCAACGCCTAGATATCCAATCATTGGCTGATGAATTCCAGGTTGATAAACGCACTATTCAGCGTGATTTAAACGAGCGCTTAGATTTTCTAGCATGGCAAGAAAAAGGACCTCGCTACTACAGCGTGGACAGAAGTAAGTTAGGGCATCTAACCCCTGAAGATATTCAACGGTTTGCCCGTTTTTGCAGTATTCAAGATTTATTCCCCGAAATTGATCGTCGTTTTTATCAAAAACACCTCACCCAAAGTGTACAAGTTAAAGGGGTGCAGTATGAAAACATTGACCATCTCAAAGTGCAGTTCGATACCATCCAACAGGCGATTGATACATGCCATGTCATTGAGTTTCGCTATATCAAAGCCAATGCTGCTACAGGGAAATACTATCAAGTTGAACCCTATGCACTAATTAATAAAATCGGGGTATGGTATCTCGTCGGCATCCATGAGGGTAAGCAAAAAACCTTTTGTTTTACCCAAATCAGTGCGGTGACGGTACTAAAAACAACATTTGACATCAGTCCTACCGTTAAACAACAGCTTCTCGAGGGGGACAGCATCTACTACGGCAATCAACTCAATGAGGTTGTTATTCAAGTCAGTTCCTATGCTGCCCCCTATTTTATTCGACGTAGCTTACTCCCCAATCAGATGCTGGTGAGAGAGTTAGACGACGGAGGATTACTTTTAGCTTGTAACAAAGTCAATGAAATGGAAATTGTCCCGATTGTGCAGTACTGGATACCGCATTTGACGATTATTAGCCCTGTGGAATTGCAGGAGAAGATGGTGGTAAGACTTGAACAATATGTCAGCAAAAACTAGAGAGTTTTAGGAGAGATTATGGATAAGGAAAAATCAAGTTTTTCTGCAACGAATGCAGCAATTGCTGGTGGTTTATTTGAAATTAATGCTCGCTTTGGTGACGCTGGTGCTGAGTTTTTGAAAGGGTTGCGTGGAGTTGATAACCAGACAGGGCAGGTTTTTGACCGTAGTCTATCAAAAGTTGCCCAATATAAAATCAATCCAGAGAATGCTCAAAATAATATAAAGCAGCAAGCAGGGTTTGCGGCTGAAGTAGCAAGTGTTTCAAAACGGAATGCTGAAGCTATTATCCGCAAAGACCCTACTCGGTATGTGCGAAGTGAAGATATTGCAGAATACGGAAAGAATCATAATACCGTTGATATTGTTGAACAGCTTAATGGGACAACACAGTCAACTTCACAAATGAAATTTGTTGGAGATGTACAGGGCTTACTGCAAAAAATAGCAAAAGGAGATGGGCAAGGAGGAAAAAATGACCTTTCTCGTTACATGAGTGTTGATAAGCTTGAATTACCTACAGAACAGGTGAATGCAGCTAAAGAAATTTGTATTAAACAAGCGAATAAGTTACGTGAAAGTGCTGACAAGATTTTAGCCAAAACAGATCTAACAGAGTCAGATTTAAAAACAGTAGAACTATTGAAAAAACAAGCTGATAACTATGACAAGTTACATGACAAGATTACAGATTCAGGACTAAGCACAGAAGAAGCTATTCGCTATCGCTTAGATCCTATAAAAGAAACTATTAAAGATATGGCAGGGACCGCTCACCGAGCAGGTATAGAAGGAGCCAAATTTGGGGCGGCTATCGGTGGCTCAATTTCTCTCATCACGAATTTAATCGCTGTACAGTCAGGCAACAAAGAGTTCTCAGAGGCGATGCTAGATAGTGCCACAGGTACGCTCAAAGCAGCAGGTGTAGGATATGGTACAGCTTTTGCTGGATCAACAGCCAAATCATTGATGCAACAGTCCACATCAAAGGTAATGCAAGCAGCCTCAAAAACAGGATTACCTGGTGCTATTGTTGGCATGTGTATTTCTACCACAAAATCCATTCATAGCTATGCCAGAGGGGATATTGACGAAACAAGGCTCATGCAAGAGATGGGCGGTATCGCAGTAGGTGCTGTTGCTACTTCTTTGTTTACCGTTGTTGGACAAGGGCTTATTCCTGTGCCTGTGCTTGGTGGTGTAATTGGTAGTATGGTTGGGGGCATTATTGTCAATACTTTTTATGAAGGATTTCTTCAAGCGCTTAGTGACGCAAAATTAGCCAAAGAAAATCGAATTCTCGTTGAAATGCGTTGTGAGGCGGCACGGGAACTTTCTCGTCGATACCAGGTTGCTTTTGAAGAATTATTCTCTACTAAACTTGCCCAGTTACAAGAAGAAAAAGCCATATTACAAGATCTGTTTTCTCACAAAGATATTTCAGGTGATGCGTTTTGTGAGGGGATGAACCGTTTCGCAGCAGTATTTGGAAAAACACTCACCATTAACAACATGGCAGAACTAGATGATGCCATGCGTTCTACTCAACCTATTGTTATTTAAGGAGCAACTATGTTTTTAAATCAGTTGGAACAAGATAACCAGAAAGAACTATTTCTTTCTTTAGCTACTCTCGTAATGATGGCATCAGGATCTTCAACAGAAAATATAGAGGAAGATGCTGATGATGACTCGTTAAAAGAGTTTAATAGAATCAAGGCCAGTTTGTCCTCTCAAGATGTTTTACTTAAACACCTTTTTGGCAATATTCAAGCAGCCGAGGCTCAAATGGTGAAGGAGTATATGCAGGAACTGAACTATAAATATTGGGTATACAACAGATGCGCAATAGGATGTACAGCATATGATTTAGATTCCATATTAGCCAACTCTTTTGATGATGATTTTGATGATGACGATCAAGTTGATTTAGTCAATCTACTTAAGGTTTATTCAACACAAGTCATGACAGAAAACGTGACGTTTGAAGAAAAAGAAAGCGATAAGAATTTACCTTATCTGCTTCGCTCTGGTATGCGTCTTTACGTACTTAAACATGCTGCTTCCGCAATTATTAAGGGAAATACAGAAGACTTTTCAACAAAAGAACGCAAAATCATCCTCACTGAACTTATTGGAGCTGGCTTTAGTAGTGGACATTTTGAGGAAGAAGAAAAAGAACTTGTTCAATTCATTGGCACTGAGCTTGATTTAGATGATGAGTATTTTGATGAAATTACCGAAGCCATGGAAAAAGTATTCATTGCTAATCGTGAACTGACTGAACTGATTAATGAGTAAATTTTAGGAGAGAATTATGGCAATTCCTTTAATTATTGGTGTCGCTGCTGGTGCTATTGGAGTGTATAAGGGAGCTAAAGCTATTAAAGATAATAGTAAAGCAAAGGACTTAGAGAGTGATGCTCACTCTATTGTCTATGAAGCAGAGCATTCTTTAGAAACGCACAAGCGACAAACTCAAGCCTCACTTTCTGGGTTAGGGCAAAAGAAAGTTGATAGTCTGAACCAGCGTATTAAACCCTTTATCGAAGAATTTCAAAAAATCAAAAATATTGATTTGTCCTCTCCTGTTCTATCAAATATGACTGTTAATGAGTTTAGTCATGTCGTCATTGGCGAGTTACAAAAACAGGTGAATTTCATTGCCTCTGCGGGTCTGGGTGTCGCTGGTGGAGCAACGAGCGGAGCACTTGCCGCTTATGGTGCTTACAGTGGTGTGATGTTATTAGGGACAGCGTCTACAGGTACAGCTATTGGTACCCTATCAGGGGCTGCTGCAACTAATGCTGCATTAGCATGGTTAGGTGGAGGTAGTATTGCTGCTGGCGGTGGAGGTATTGCAGCAGGCACTATGGCTTTAGGGGCTTTAGCAGCTGGTCCAGCCTTAGCTGTAGCTGGTTGGTACATGGGAAATAAGGCAACTAAGAATTTAGAAAATGCACGAAGCAATCTTGCTGAAGCTCGTAAATTCCGAGATGCAGTAGAAACTAGTGTGACTTTACTTCAAGGCATTCACCATGTCTCCCAATCAATGATTGATATTTTATCTACTATCAACACTCAAAGTCGTCGTCAACTTAAAGCCTTGCAAAAAGTATTTGAAACTCAAGGCTATGACTATGCAACTTATGATGAAGAAGCTAAAAAAACCGTCATGAAAAATATCAAAATTACGCAAGTAATGAAGGTGATTATTGATACCCCAATTCTTGATGAAGAAGGTAATTTATTAGGTGATGCGGAAAGTAATGTCTTACAAATTACGCAATACGTCAATAATGATTTAACAGGTGAATTACCTGCTGTGTAATTTTGAGAGCATGGAAATAAAACAACTTTCTCCTTTTCCATGTACAGCTTGTGGCAAATGCTGTCGCCATGTTGATAAAAGCGAACTCACCTCTTTTCTCAGTCGTGGCGATGGTGTTTGTCAGTTTCTCGACGAAAAAACAAATCTATGTACGATTTATGAACAGCGTCCTTTGGTATGTCGAGTCGAGGATTATTACCGTGAGTATCTGATGGACAAAATTGGTTGGGATGAATTTGTAAAACTTAATTTAGAGGTCTGTAAAGATCTTTTATAAAACATCTACCCATTCATTTGAGAGGAAGTAATTTCATGGATACATTTGTCAATATTTTAAAGTTTTTAGGTAATGCAATTTTTATGATTCTTCGGTTTCTATTCACTGCACTCAAAGCTATGTTCTCTGAGTTGAAAGAAGCACAAGATTCATTATCGTACAAAAGTGATGAAGATTTGGAAAAGATAGCAAGTGGTCGCCAGAGTGCTAAACCACTTGAAAAGATGATGGCACGAGGAATGCTAAAAAAAAGACAAGGTGAAGAATAACTTTTTTCACTATTTTTTGTAACTTAACTACAGGAGTTTAATCATGGGATTTTTAAATACATTAGCAAAGACAATTGAAGCACAACACGAAAAAATGGAAAAAATTAAAAATGAAGTAGAAAGGTTAAAGTATAAAAGTAATGACGAGTTATTAAGCATAGCAAAGGACTCTAGCTTTTTTGGTGCATCACAAGCAGAAAAACAAGCTGCTCGATATATCTTAAATAAACGTAGATCAGGCGAAATGTAGTTTATGATGAAGTATCTAATGATTGATAGCATGATATGTCTTAGATACGAATAACATGATGGGGAATACTTGGCTGAATCTCGCTCCAATAGCATTTTGAAAGAAGAGCGGGAAGTAGTCATAAGGTCAAGGATTCCCATCATCAAACATCAATGATAGAAAAGAGGACTAATTGGTATATTAGAGCCAATAGATAATTATTAGGCTTTTAAAAATTTCATCTTTCTTTCTCCTGCTATTCCTGTGTTTGAGGAACTTCTCCATGCCCTTAATGTTTCTCCTCGGTCCTGTACTTACTTGGGTAGTGTATATCTTACTTTTATTGCTTATCATAAGAATGCTAATAAGCAAACACGCGTGGCTCTATTTTTTAACATTGCTTGGTTTTATTTTTGCAATGATATATTTCATTCACAACAACCCTTTCTGACTTTTTCGTACACATTACTAGGCATATGATATATTCACAACATAGTATTAAAGTGCGTATACTTTTTTAATGCACCTACTGTCCATTATGTCACGACGCACAACACCGCCACTAACAATCCCTTGGAAGGCTCTTGATATGTCATTACAAACCACACTGAACGAAATCACATCGTTGGAAACGCTCTATAAAAGCAGCCGTGATAATTTCTCTGAGGACTTTCGTTTACGCATTCATCGTTCCTTAAGTTGGATAAAAAAGGCACGTCTTTTCGCTCAAGAAACACCTGCTGATTTGGATATGACATTTATTAATCTATGGATTGGGTTTAATGCAGCGTATGCTAAAAATCTCAACACCAATATCTCTGCCGATAAAATCAGTTTTCAAGAGTTTTTGCAATTGATTTGTTCTTTGGATAATGAGCAAAAAATATATAGACTCGTTTGGTCTAGTTTTTCCAAAAGCATTCGTCTACTTTTAGATAATCGTTTTGTTTTTCAACCATTCTGGGATTATCACAACGGTCTCATTACTGAAGAAGAATGGACAAGTTCATTTGCTAAAGCTAAACAGAAAGCCCATCAAGCCTTAGCAGCACAGGATACTGGTGCATTGTTAATGGTGTTATTTGATCGTCTTTATACTTTACGTAATCAAATTATGCATGGTGGAGCGACCTATGCGAGTAGTGCTAACCGAGATCAATTAAACGATGCGTGTTATTTTCTGGCAAGCTGCACCACCATTATTTTGGAGATTATGATGCGTAACCCTAGTGAGCAACACTGGGGTAAACCTTTTTATCCCTATCTTAAAGAGAATTAATTAAACATTTTTCTAAAAACAACATTACTGTCTAAACACAACATTGCTATTGATTGTGCGACACAACCGTACAACACATATTGTTAATATAAACGCATTGATAGATTAAGTTTCTCCTTCTTAGTCTGTTAATGAATAATAAAAAGAGAATGAGGGCATCTCCTAGTACGGCTATAGAAGCTCTGCCCTTTTTCCCCTCTTCTCTTAAAGGAATTCATCATGGTTATGCCTCCTAAAAATCCATATAAATTTGTCTGTCCTAAATGTGGTTGGCAATCACCCTTGATTAAATCGGATGTGATACTGCCTTTGGGTTTTGGTTCCGATTCAACTCCTGAGAGCTCTGCAGAAACTACTGAGAAAATGACGTATTCAGGAGCATCGCCTCAATGTCCGAAATGTTATGCGCCATTAAATAAAAAGACGGCAGGTATTTTGGATAAGTTGTTTGGGTAGTTTCTAGCAGAATCACTTTCTCTAGCTTAAACGTGACGATAGGGAAAGTCGTTAATGGTTTGTGTTTTTTTAATGTTCTTGATAGGGTGAAAATTATGGAAAACCATTCTGAAGTTGTTTTTTCTCTAATCATCAAAGAAGTAAATATATATCATAAACTTGCTGATTGCTGACATATTGCTTATCAAAGCGACACAACCGCACACCTCACATTGCTACGATACGCATATTGGTGGATTAAGTTTCTTCTTAATCAATAAATAAGAACAGTGAATGACAAGTTGCCTCTTATTTTTAATATATCCAAGGAAAAGATGAATACTACCCCAGAAAATACCTCACAAAAGATACAAGCAATGAAAACTGCAATAGAAAATATCCACAAAGCAAATATATCCCTTGCTGACTTTACAACGTTTTATGCTAAGTTCATGAGAGGAAAATATAAGGCTCGTATAAAGCTACTAAAGCCTGGATTAAATCGCTACTCATACTGGCCAAAAAACAAGCTTATTGATGCGCTAGAAGGATCCTATAAAATCATCCAAAGCAACGAAGATTTCATATACACGCTCAAGGGTGGAAAATCCATTAAAAGATATATATCAGAACTTCCACGTCGTCACTTTACCTCTAAGCCTTTCACAAAGGACGAATTTCTTGATGATTCAGAAGAAAATTCTACCTCCTCAAGTCCTGTTACTCTAGGAAAAGAGGATATAGCGGATTTAATAATTGGCATACATTGTCCTGAGGGTGACATATATATTTCAAGCAAATTTAAAACAAACCTACCAGAATACCCTGTTATACGAATAGCTTATGTGGACGGTCTGTTTGGAACGATGCACTGCAGTATTATTGATGCTACTCATAATAAGTCAATACATACTTTTGGTACCGCTTGTTGTTGGCACTTAGAAAACATTTTTTATTGCTATGGATTTCTAGTGGGTGATAAAAATATCGCTCATTTCCCTAGGACTACGCGTTCAGAAACTGACAATAAAACGTTTGATGAAATTGAGAAACTTGTAATGCTTGCCTATACCGAAGCTATTAAGCATAGATTAGATGTGAATCTTACAGAGTTTAATAACAACCAATGAGAATACTATTCCCATCAAGCGATGATATTACATGAAATCATTTTTAATCACGAAGGATCATTACTATGACTTCAACCATCGCCAAACACCACGCACTACAATCTATCATTGATTGGGCTAATGAAGAAAACATCCATAATGACCGAGTCTGAGAGTCAGTAAAAAGAGCCTGTAAAAAATTTTAAATGCCTTTTGATAAGTTTTAAGCTCTTACAGGCTCTCTTTGTGACTCCGTAAGAGACTTAGTTTACTGTCTCTTTCTTTTTTTGTTTCTTTTTACAGAAACAACTACTGATATAAAAATAGGAGGGATTACACCTCCCCCTACTTAATCAATCTTAACTAAATTATCAAAATAGTTCACTGTGAGAGCCTAGCCGAATCAACTCTAGAATCAGCAGTTCTCCCTCATCTGTTTTTCTATAAATAAGCAATAAATCAGGTCGGATGTGACAATCCCTAAGTTTTAGATGCTTTTTTTGTCCTATTAGCGGGTGATCAACGAATTTAGCTGGTAAAGTCACATCACGAGCTAATAGGTCTAAGACAACAGGCAGCTCATTCTTGATGACTTCTTTGTATATCCCTTTCTTCTCTCTTTTTAAGTCTTTTTTAAATTGAGAGGTAAGTCTAATCGTCCTCATCTAAGATAGCCCCAATTTCCGCTTTAGCTTCTTCTAATGATAGATTCTTTAATTTTCCTGACTCAGCTTCACGCAATGCCGCTAAGGTTTTTTCATTTGGCTGCCAAATATCAAATGGCAATGCCTTTTCTCTTGCGATTTTAGTGAGCATCAATCGCACAGCATCAGAAACTGTCAATCCCATTGTTTCTAAAACCTCTGAGGCTTCTTGCTTAATATGTTCATTAACACGAGTAGTAACAAGTGCATTAGCTACCATTTTCGTTCTCCCTTGTGATTAACATTGTTAATTCTACGTCGCATTCCAAAATTTTTCAATCCTATATTACTCCAATGAAATACCAAGAATGGTGTTTCTTTTTTCTTTAATAATCAAAGGAGTAAATATATTTTATTGTCTCGCCATTGTTCTTTCCTGCGACACAACCTAACAATCCATATTGTTAATATGAATAGGTTAAGAAGCACTTCTCATTTGATTAGATTAACTACCCTAGCAAATCATGAAAAATACAAACCAAACACAACCATTCGATGATATTCAAAAAGAAATCCAAGAACTCAAAGACGAATTAGAGAGAATACACTATGCCGGTACAATAGGCTTGAGACAAGAATTCGAAAGAGCAAAACCAGCTCTTGACTCCTTAAAATTTTTATTACAGATGAATAAATCCTCATCAAAAGATGAACAACAGGATTTTCAGCATCAAATTAACTCACTGACAGAGGAATTTTTTAAACTAGAATCAGTGACTTCAATGGACAAAGAATATATTGATAAGGAATTCGATATAAGAAATTGTCTTGATGGCATTAAGAATGCAAATACGGATATTATGACATTCACCCGTTCCTATATTCGATTATTAAAGTTAGTCTTTAACTTCATGGAAGATAAATGCAAAGATACAAAGAATAATTTCTATCCAGAAATCATAGAATTCACATCTGATACCATCAAAACCAATACTAAAGAATACCCTCACATTAAAATCATCATGAAGTTTAATGGCTATGCCTCAATAACATATAACATCGTAGATTTGCATAGCGGTGATGTCATCGAAACACTGACACGGTATGGGCTGGATAAGGTGCTTTATCATTTATTTGATCTTTATGGCATCGTTATGAATGACAGACGTGTAACCGTCATTCCTTTTATCAAAAAAGAGGCTTTAGATGAAAGCACATTCAGAGAAGTTCATACTCTTGTTGAAAGAGTTTATCTGATGTTGATACAAGCAGGTATAGAAGTAAATATAGAAAACACTATTCTTAATAAAGAATAGTTTTTAAATGGCGGATTGGGGAGGGAGAAATAATATTCCCACAAGATTGGCAATCAAGTTGAGGCTGCTTATAACAGAACAAAACTCTTAGAACAACGACGACCCCATATGCAAACCTGGGCCGATTACGTATGTCGATTACTAACAAATACGAATAATCAACTTGCTGATTGTCTACGTACTGCTTATCAAAGCGACACTACCATGCAAAGCACTTAGTTATATTTTAAATATTTAAAGGAGAAATCAAAATGAAAGACAGTTTATTACGTTTAGTCAATGCTAAAACTAGCTTAGCGGAGTTTGTAGAAATTTTTGCCGAAACAGTGAGTTTTTCACACTGGTTCAAAAAGATAACAGAACAGGAAGAAAAGATAAACGATTTTTTAGACAGTCGTTTAGAGTTTGATGAAGAAGCCGATTCTGTGCATTACAGTGATACTTTTTTATCAGAATTACCTAATCATCCTAAGTTAAAATTAATGTCCGTGAATTTCTATAAGAATATTCATAGACTTAGCTTAGTCGATATTGAGACGGGCGAAGTCGTAAGAGACATTATAAATACAAATAGAAGCTTTTCAGCTACTCTGCATACAGGCACTTATCTAAACTACATTAGATGTATTTTTATTCTTTATGGTGAAATGCTAGGCGATAAAAATATCGCCAATTTTCCTAGAATAGATAAAAATACCGTAGAGCCAGAGGTTTATGAAACCATCAAAGACTTAGTAAAGCTAGTTCATCATAAATGTGTGGAATGCAAACTAGCCACTGATACTGATGGTATTAATATAAAAAATACTATTCTGGTAGATGGTTTCGAGAATAACGACCCCTTCTTTTAATAGAAAGCCTAGATATCTTTTACTACTTCTGGGAAATCATTTTTATACCTTATTTTTATTTCAAGAAACCGAAATAATACCAAGCAAACTTACAGCATAGCAACAGGCTATGCTTTAACTAATCATTTTATTCCATCTACAGTATCAAATCGTCTAAGTAAGCGTTTAGTCTACTTTGACTGGTTATGAATCTGTGCGACACAACCATGCACAGACATTGCGTACACTGTTCGTATAACAAGACACAGGAGATACATTTATGACATTACCTCTTATACTTTTAGGTACAGCAGCGGCAGGCCTTATTGGCTATGGTGCTAAAAATAGTCTTTTTGGATATGTTGATAAAGACCGTGCGGATAGGCTGATAAAAGAAGTGGAATCCAAATACGATGACACCTTTAAAAAAATAGCTATTATTAATCGAATAGATTCAAGAGGCATAAATCAACTTAATCAGTTGCAACTACAAATTAGGCAAGATATTGATGAGTTCCATAAACTATCCGAGGAATTATTGGACAAAATTCATAGTTCTGCTCCACACCAAATGCCAAAGGTTTGTGTACCTCAGCATGAGTTAGAGGAAATTAAACCATTAGAGCTCCCTACTATGACTTGTCTCCCACACGTTATAGGTACAGGCATTATAGGCGGGGCTGCTGCATATGCTACATACAAAGTCATTACGGCACTAGCTGCGGAAGAAGTGTGTCTAGGAGAAATGATTATCGTTGCTGCCCCTGTTCTTGCCATTGCTGGATTTGCTTATGCTAACTACGCTGAAAAAGCAATAGCACGTGCGAAAGATTATGAGCTTCAAATTGAACAAGCCATCAAAAAATTGAATGCGATAGAAAACCGCTTCTTAAATATCTGGGGGTACACACAAAAGATTTGCTACTGTACTGAATCTATTTATGCCGTATTTTTGCGATATTTCGATACGCTTAAAAAACATCATATTCATCTCACATCAACCCAGAATATTGATGAAATTAAAGATGAGGTTCTCTCTGCCATAGATAATGGTTATAAGGTTGCAGCTATTCTTGCTAATCTGATGAGCACCCCATTATTTAAAGTAAAGAAGAGTGAGAATGTCGTATTCGGTCAAGATAAAGCGTTTTCTTTCGAGACAGACGAAAACGGCAACAAAATACTGAATGAGGACGACCTTAATCAAGCTCTTGATTTAGCAGCAAAGGCAATCATACCGTTCTCATCCTAAGGAGAAATCAAAATGAAAGACAGTTTATTACGTTTAGTCAATGCTAAGACTAGTTTAGCTAGATTTATAGAAATTTTTGCCGATACAATAAGTTTTGTACGTAGAGAAAAACCAGAACAGGAAAAAAAGATAAACAAATTTTTAAATAGTCGTTTAGAGTTTGATGAAGAGTCAGAATCTGTACATTACAGTGATACTTTTTTGTCAGAATTACCTAATCATCCTAAATTAAAAATAGTGTCCGAGAATTTCTATAAGAATATTCATAATCTTAGTTTAGTAGATATTGAGACGGGTGAAATCGTAAATGATATTGCCAATACGAGTGAAAGTTTTTTAAGTACTTTGCGTAACGGTACAACCTTTAATTACATTAGATGTATTTTTATTCTTTATGGTGAAATGCTAGGCGATAAAAATATCGCCAATTTTCCTAGAATAGATAAAAATACCGTAGAGCCAGAGGTTTATGAAACCATCAAAGACTTAGTAGAGCTAGTTCATCATAAATGTGTGGAATGCAAGTTAGGTTATGATCTCGAAGACATCAACATAAAGAACACTATTTTAGTGGAAGGATTTGAGAAATATGCTCCTTGCTTCTAATGGCTAGAGATAACTTAGCCAAATATTTCACTATGTGAATTTAAACGCATCAGAGTAACTACCTCTGCATCAACTTGGTAAATAAGTACCAAATCAGGTTTAACGTGACAGTCCTACATCCCTTAAAATCATTGATTAATGGATGATTACGATACCTTTCTGGCATAGGCGTACCGTTGAGCAAATGATGGAGTACATCAATAAGTTCAACGGATAAGCCAAACTTCTTGAAATCCTTCTCAAATGAGCGAGTAGTTCTAAGCCTCTTCATGTGCCGCGGCCTGCATAAACGCATCTAATGAAGCATACTCCGTTATTCGTCCTTGCTCTATATCTTCTATTGATTCACGGACAAGCCTTTTTCCCTTTTTGCTCAGAGTATGCTGTCTTTTTTCAAAAGACAGTGGCAAACTTCCCGTATCAACCACCTGCTTTAAAATCAATCTCATAAACTGACTAGGCGTAAGACCGAAATCTTCAATCACACGAAAAGATTCAGCCTTAAGTTGCTCATCTAATCGTAAATTAAAATTTGTGCTCATATCAAACCCTTTTATCAATTACATTAGGATTACATTGTAAAGCATTTGTTTTACGACAACAATAAAAATTTGTGATTAATATCGTTATATCCTACGTTGTATCCCAAAATTTTTCACTCCTATATTACTCCAATGAAATACCAAGAATGGTGTTTCTTTTTTCTTTAATAATCAAAGGAGTAAATATATTTTATTGGCTTGCCATTGTTCTTTCCTGCGACACAACCTAACAATCCATATTGTTAATATGAATAGGTTAAGAAGCACTTCTCATTTGATTAGATTAACTACCCTAGCAAATTATGAAAAATACAAACCAAACACAACCATTCGATGATATTCAAAAAGAAATCCAAGAACTCAAAGACGAATTAGAGAGAATACACTATGCCGGTACAATAGGCTTGAGACAAGAATACGAAAAAGCAAAACCAGCTCTTGACTCCTTAAAATTTTTATTACAGATGAATAAATCCTCATCAAAAGATGAACAACAGGATTTTCAGCATCAAATTAACTCACTGACAAAGGAATTTTTTAAACACAGACGTGTAACCGTCATTCCTTTTATCAAAAAAGAGGCTTTAGATGAAAGCACATTCAGAGAAGTTCATACTCTCGTTGAAAGTGTTTATCTGATGTTGATACAAGCAGGTATAGAAGTAAATATAGAAAACACTATTCTTAATAAGGAATAGTTTTTAAATGGCGGATTGGGGGGGATTCGAACCCCCGATACGTTTCCGTATGCACGCTTTCCAAGCGTGTGCCTTAAGCCACTCGGCCACCGATCCGTTTGCAGAGCCCATTGAAACATCATCTCAATGGGATTCAAAATAAAGAAGAAAACTCGCTCAAAATGAGCATATCACATCTCAAAATGTGTACGATTTTCCTAAGAAGAACGCCATTTTAACATTCTTTCCACATATCGTGCGATGGTATCTATCTCAATGTTGACAAATTTTCCTGCAGATAAGTGTTTAAGTGTCGTCACTGCAACAGTATGTGGAATAAGGTTAATTGAAATCACGCAACCTGCCGCATTATCTTCTACGCTATTAACCGTTAAGCTAACGCCATTTACCGTTACAGAGCCTTTGTATGCCATATACGGGCTAAGTTCTGTAGGAATTTGAATACGTAGAGTATATGACTCTCCAATAGGTTCAAAACTCTCTACTTTACCCAATCCATCGACATGGCCAGAGACTAGATGCCCATCTACTGTATCAGACAAGCGCATGGCGTGTTCTAAGTTCACTTCACCAGTTGCATCAAGTCCGCTGGTTTTATTTAAACTCTCACGTGATACGTCCACTTTAAAATGTTTATTATCAAACTCAATGACAGTCATGCAAGCGCCTTGGATAGCGATAGAGTCACCTAACTTCACCCTGCTCATATCGAAATTATTCGCCTGCACGGTCAAGCGTACACCATCATTTGCACTCTTGCCAAGTGGTTCTACATGGGTAATCTGGCCTACTCCTGCCACAATTCCTGTAAACATGATTATTCCTTCATGAAGATGTTCTTAACTGGCTATATTGTATCTGCAAAAAGAAGTTTATGCTGTATTACCAATAGCAAGGACTGTGATATTCACTCGCTCTAATTTATCAGACAGCCTACATACCTTACAAAATGCCATAACGCACAGCAACACTAAAAATCACACAAACTCATTTGATATTTGACAGTCAAATGAAAAAAACTTAGCAGCATTGCGAGGAGCAGAGTCGGAAACATTAAGAAATCTATCACTAGAAGAGGCTTAGAGTCAGAAGAATCCAACTTACTCTCTGCTAGGCGCTATATCAAAAGCTATAGACCCATCAAGTGTCTCTTCAATACCTCCCAACGTTCTGGATTTCTTAACCTCAACCGTATATCCTCTCCTACTCGTTGCTGTTCAACCCATTCAAATGTAGGCACGGTAGATAAATCCGTCAATGCGGGCATCTGAAAAATGTCAAGTCCTGGGCCAATAATCTTGGGAGCCATATAAACCAGCAATTCATCAATCAATCCAGCCTGTAATAAGGCGCTATTAAGCCCAGCACCAGCTTCCACGTGGATTTCATTAATGCCACGCTGGGCAAGTAATTCCCAGACGTAATTGAGATTGATATATTTATTTTTTGCCTGTAGCCCCCTCTTTTCCTCAACGACTAACGCCTCATTGCCTTTATGCGGTTTCCCCTCTTCTTCGACAACTAATTCCTCAGCACCTTTATATAGCACCCCCTCTTCTTCAACAACTAACACCTCTGCTCCTTTATCTTGTAGCATGGCTTGTTTCTCTGGGTGCTGTGTATGGGTAATCACAAGCACAGGAGCTCCGTTAAAAATCGCTGCATCAACAGGTACTTGAAATTTACCATCTATAACCACACGTAAGGGTTGGCGCTCAACCGTAAAAGCTCGCACATTCAATAGTGGATTATCCGCCAGTACTGTACCTACCCCTGTTACCACTGCACTGCTACGTGCACGCCAATATTGCCCATCTGCTCGCGCCTCTGCACTAGTAATCCACTGTGACACACCATTGTTTAGTGCCAATTTGCCATCTAACGAGCAAGCCAACTTCGTCCACGTCCACGGTTTACCCACAATCATGCGCGACATAAAGCCAGGGTTTAAGGCTAATGTACGTTCCGCTAATTCAGGATAATAGTCCACGGTGATGCCTGCCTGTTGTAGTTTCTTAATTCCATTGCCAGCTACCAACGGATTAGGATCAAGACAAGCTACTACCACGCGACCTGCTTTATGCGCAATTAACGCATCTGCACAAGGTGGTGTACGTCCAAAATGACTACAAGGCTCTAAAGTTACGTAGAATGTCGCTCCTGCAATATCCTGCTCATGCCCATGTGCTTTGGCATCACGCAATGCCATCACCTCAGCATGGGGTCCTCCTGCTTTTTGGGTAGAACCTTGTCCTATGATTTGATTATCTTTAACAATGATACAACCCACTCTAGGATTAGGGTCTGTTATATAAAGAGCCTCTTGTGCGAGAGACTGTGCCTTTTGCATATAGAGGAAATCTGTTTGAGGAACAAGAGAGGAATTTATTATTGGCATCATAGTGTACGTAATATATTTTTTAATTCAAAAAGCCTCTTTCTATGTAGCAACAGCATTTTATCTCTTTTTCTTGTTAAAACAAGAATCCATATGCTTGTTAGCTCATTTGGATGAGTTTGTACTACTTGACTGCTTGATTAACACAGTTCACTTCTCTCGCATTACGGGCAATTTCTGCCTTAAATGACACACCACGACCGAGAAAGCCCGAGCTCATCTCTGCTAATACTATTCTAATGCAAGGACTGCCAGATAGTTCATGTCTTATCTTCGTCGTAAACAATGGAGTTTTACAGCACTATCTGATAAACAACACGGTCCTATGGTATAAACAAACAAATCACCCTTTAACAGGCTCTTCATCAGTTTTAAAAGACTCGGCCACTAATGGCTCCTGAATCTCCTGAATCACATGTACAAATTGCTGAATATCCTCAAAACTCTGATATACCGATGCAAAACGTACGTAAGCCACTTGGTCGAGTTGTCGAAGCTCTTGCATAACCAACTGCCCAATCTGTGCCGAGGAAATTTCTTTAAGCTGCAGATTGATTAGACGCTCTTGGATGCGTGTTACCGCTTCATCAAGCTTCTCTGCTGACACGGGTCGCTTACGCAATGCCAGACGCATACTCCCTTTTAGCTTGTCTATATCAAACTCCATGCGTGTCCCGTTACGTTTAACTACCACAGGAAAATTAAGTTCAATTCTCTCGTAGGTTGTAAAACGTTTATCGCAAGCAGTACAGCGACGGCGACGACGGATAGTAAGACCATCTTCCGAGGCACGCGAATCTGCAACTTGCGTATCAGGATGAGAACAAAAAGGACACTTCATAATATACTTAAAGGCTCTACGCCTATTTTTTAAAAGAGAGTCTAATATGTCATAACCACTGGCTAGTACCAAGATAACCCACCTGATACCTTATCAGAACTACCCACTCCAAGAACATGGAGTACCAGACTCTCTTTACAAAGAGGAAATACCTAAAAAAGTACTTCCTCATATCATTACCACAAATTATTTATACACTGGGAAGCGTTTGGTCAACTCGTGTACTTTTGCACGAACGGCAGCTAAGTTTGCTTCATCAGTAGGATTATCCAACACATCTGCAATTAAGTTAGCAGTCAACTCAATTTCAGCTTCTTTAAAGCCACGAGTTGTAGCAGCTGGTGTACCCACACGAATTCCACTAGTCACAAAAGGCTTCTCTGGGTCATTAGGAATAGCATTTTTATTCACTGTAATGTGAGCTTTGCCTAAGGCTTCCTCTGCCAATTTACCAGTAATACCTTTACTACGTAAGTCAACCAACATCACGTGGCTTTCTGTACGGCCAGAAACGATGCGCAAACCACGTTTCACTAGCGTTTCTGCCATCACTTGAGCATTACGAACAACTTGTGCTGCATAATCTTTAAACTCAGGAGAAAGTGCCTCTTTAAATGCAGTCGCTTTACCAGCAATTACGTGCATTAATGGACCACCTTGGATACCAGGGAAAATCGCAGAATTAATGATTTTTTCATATTCCGCTTTCATCATAATCACACCACCACGTGGACCACGAAGTGATTTGTGTGTTGTAGAAGTTACGAAATCTGCATGTGGTACTGGGTTAGGATATTGACCACCCACCACTAAACCTGCATAGTGAGCAATATCAACCATAAATAAAGCACCATTGTCATGGGCAATTTTTGCCATACGCTCAAAATCAATGCGTAATGCATAAGCTGATGCACCACCAACAATAAGTTTAGGTTTATGTTCTTTTGCAAGACGCTCTAGTTGGTCGTAGTCAATTTCTTCTTTGTCATTAAGACCATAAGAGATAAAGTTGTATAGTTTACCAGACGCATTTACTGGTGAGCCGTGAGTAAGGTGACCTCCCTCTGCCAAGCTCATACCAAGCACAGTATCACCGGGTTTTAGCACTGCCATGTAAACAGCTTGGTTGGCTTGGGAACCTGAGTTAGGTTGTACGTTAGCCGCTTCAGCACCAAACATCTGTTTGAGGCGATCAATCGCTAATTGCTCAACAATATCCACAAACTCACAACCACCATAATAGCGCTTACCAGGATAACCTTCGGCATATTTATTAGTAAGTTGAGATCCTTGTGCCTGCATCACAGCTGGGCTAGTGTAGTTCTCTGACGCAATAAGCTCAATATGTTCTTCTTGACGTACATTTTCTTTTTGAATGGCTGCCCATAATTCTGGGTCTTGTTTATCAAGCGTTAGCGAACGATCAAACATGAATTATCTCCTAAGATTTAACACATAAAGCAATATACAAAATGACACTCTATGTGTCGTCAAACTAAAATAAACTAATCCACCACTCAAAAAGCGATAGACTTATTAAAAGAAGTTACAACTATAAGCACCCTGAGTTATGCTGTCAAGCGAGGATTTAAACTATAGGTACCCATAATGGTATCTTGTGCCAAAATATGACCTTGCATTGCTGCTAATACCTCTTGTGCAGTAAAGTTGCCCTCTACTGGTAACTTGGCAATGTCGAGTGCATACACTGTGAAATAGTAACGATGAGGGATTGAATCATTAAACGGAGGGCAAGGGCCATCGTAGCCAAAGTAATCCCCTTTCATGTCAGGGTCACTAGCGAACCATTGAGTGTAGTTATTTAAGCCATGACGCATTTTGCCATTTGCTGTCAACGGACCACTCTTTCCTTTGGGAGTGACATCTTTGGAAAATGCTCCCTCTGCAATTTCACGCATATCTGCAGGAATATCCACCATGACCCAATGGTAAAAATCCGTACGAGGTAAATCCGCAGGCACTTCTCTATCAACTTGGTTCACATCATCCGCCTTGGTAGGCGCATCAGTATCCACCATAATCAACACAAAAGATTGTGTGCCTTCTGGAACATCTTTCCAAGATAAATCTGGATTTAAATTAGAAGAAAGCGCAATATGTGTCTCTTTGTCTTGTTTACCAAAGGCATAATGAGGGTGTATCGCTTGTCCATTAATAATGCCTAAACTCGTTAATTTCATAACACTTCCTTTTAAAACAATGAGCTACACCAGTCCAAACTAACATTCTCGGAGCAGTGTGTTCATCAACGTTATCAATTCACTCTTCAATTTGTGTATATACTCAACACATTAAAAGTGGTTCATACAGACAGTAACCCTCTACATGCCCAAGGCATATTGATGGTTTATACCCATTCTGCTACGCTGTCACTGTCACACGAGCAAAGCGTCGTTTACCAACCTGTACCACATAAGTACCTGCCTCTAAACGCACGCCTTTGTCTTCAATTTTCTGCCCATCTACTTTCACCCCTCCTTGTTGGATGTTGCGAGTTGCCTCTGAGCCTGAACTGACCAAACCAGAATCACGCAACACCGCCACAATACCCAAAGGAGCTCCTGACAAAGTCACTTCTGGCATATCATCAGGAATCTGACCGTCACGGAATCGCGCCTCAAAATCAGCTAGTGCCTTATCTGCAGCGGCGGCATCATGAAAACGCGTAATAATTTCTTGAGCAAGTGCAACCTTAATATTACGCGGATTTTCACCCTGTTCAGTAGCTTTTTTCAAAACAGCTATTTCATCTAATGTCTTCGCTGATAATAGCTCATAGTAATTCCACATAAGATCATCAGAAATCGACATAATCTTACCGAACATACTATCGGGGGCTTCGGTAATACCAACATAGTTGTTTTTAGATTTAGACATCTTTTCTACGCCGTCTAAACCGACCAACAATGGCATAGTAAGTACAGATTGCTGCGGTTGACCATATTCTTTTTGAAGCTCACGACCTACCAATAAATTAAATTTTTGATC
Source organism: Pelistega europaea (assembly GCF_013133775.1). GTDB lineage: Bacteria > Pseudomonadota > Gammaproteobacteria > Burkholderiales > Burkholderiaceae_B > Taylorella > Taylorella europaea. Next base: position 204,448 of record NZ_JABGBO010000003.1, read on the forward strand.
CGTCCCTCCCAACTCTAAATCTGCCTTTAATGCGACTGAGTCATATCCTTGGAGCAATGGGTACAAGAACTCATGCACGGAAATAGGAATACCGCCTTTAAAGCGTTTGGTGAAATCATCACGTTCCATGATACGAGCCACGGTATAACGTGACGCAAGTTGAATCAAACCGCGAGCCCCCAACTCATCACACCAAGCCGAGTTATAACGAATTTCAGTACGCGCTGGATCTAGAATCTTAGCTGCTTGCTCATAATATGTCTGTGCATTTTGTTCAATCTGCTCGCGTGATAATGGTGGACGAGTAGAGTTGCGGCCACTGGGATCACCAATCGCTGCTGTAAAGTCACCAATCAAGAAAATCACTTGATGACCCATATCTTGGAGCTGACGCATTTTCATCAATACCACAGTATGACCTAGGTGAATATCAGGTGCTGTAGGATCCATACCTAACTTGATGCGTAAAGGTACCCCTGTGTCATAGCTTTTCTGTAATTTTTGTGCAAACTCACTTTCTACAAGCAATTCATCGACACCACGCAATACGGTTTTCATATCACGTTCTACTTCAGCACTGATTTTGATTTCTTCTGACATTTCCTATTCTCTAAAAAATAACAATAACCTTAATAAAATAAAGGGGGTATTTAACCTTATGAGTGAGCAACTCTATTCTCACTCTATCCATTATTTGTTGCCTCTCACAAAAACCTAAGTGGCAACACTATCACACCTTCTCTAAAACCAACCATTCGATCTGTATATAACCGTCTATGCTTGCCTATTTTGTAGCACACACATAAAAGACCTTTCGATTTCAAAAAGATACTTACGAGCTTTAAGATATGTGACATTTCTCGTCTACAATACCACATTATAACCATTTCAAGGAAATTATCAGATGAATTTGACATCAAACCAACAGTACTTTATTGGTCTTATGTCAGGCACAAGCACTGACGGTGTAGATGGTGCTTTAATTCTGTTTGAACAAGAATTAACTCCTCGCATCATCAGTTTTGAAAGCATCGCTATGCCTGCTGAGCTGAGGGAAACCTTTCTCCAACTAAACCATGCAGGAGATAATGAAATTGAAAAGTCCTACCTAGCTGCCAATCATCTTGCTGATTTGTATGCACAATGTTGTTTGCAACTACTGCACAGTGCAGATCTAAAAGCCAATCAGATTACCGCTATTGGTGCCCATGGGCAAACGGTAAGACATCGTCCTGATTTGGGATTCACCGTACAACTTAATGCTCCTGCACGTCTAGCAGAACTAACAGGCATTGATGTTATTGCCGACTTTCGTAGCCGTGACATCGCCGCTGGCGGACAGGGTGCGCCATTTGCTCCTCTACTTCATCAAGCACTTTTTGCAGATCCTCAGAAAACGCGTGTAGTCCTTAATCTCGGCGGTATTGCAAACATTACTTTATTACGCCCTAATGCACCATTATTAGGCTTTGATACTGGACCTGCCAATGCTCTCATGGATGGATGGATTTCCCATCACCAAGGCTTATCTTTTGACAAAGACGGGGCATGGGGAGCAAGTGGTAAAGTAATCCCATCACTACTTAATCGTTTGTTAGATGAACCTTATTTTCAACAAGCGGCACCCAAGTCAACAGGCAGAGATTTATTTAATATGTCTTGGCTCAAAAAACATTTACAAGCCGAACAGCTATCGCATCTGCTCTCTTCACAAACCCAATCGACTGGCAAACCCACAAATGGCAAGGGAGTTTCTACGTCTGATGTGATGGCAACGCTCCGTGCATTAACCTCCCGCAGTGTCGCACAATCTATCCAACGCTACAGCTCTCATGTGGATGAGGTTATTGTCTGTGGAGGTGGTTCTAAAAATAAAGCTTTAATGGCAGAGTTAACTCAACTTATGCAATGTGATGTAAAACCCATTGAAGCATATGGGTTGGATAGTCAAGCTGTCGAAGCTTTAGCTTTTGCTTGGTTAGCGAAAGCCTGTGTAGAAAGAAAACCACTCGGTTTTCCTAGTGTTACGGGCTCTTCTCATCCAAGTATTGCTGGTGCCATCTATCCAAGCAAATAACGGTATTTAAGGAAAATCAATCAAGTCTTTCATCTGGCAGGCACGTCTATTCTCGAGTTCACACGCAGACTGATAAAGTTGAATAGCCTTACCTTTCTGTGAAGGGGAGCTTATATAAAGCTCCCCTGCCTGTTGCATAGCAGCCTCTGATTGAATCGCTTTACCTCGCATACCAACCAAATCACCAAATAATTTTTGTAGTGCTGGGCTTGCTTGGATGAAATCTTCGGCTTCATCAAATGCAGGAGGGTATAAGCTCAATAGAGGGGAAAGCAATAGCACCCATGCTTTCTCTTCATCTTGATGAACGCTCTCACCCCATTTATACATGGTTGCTAATACATAAGCAGAAGCTGGTACTCCTGCATTTGTTGCACGCGTTAACCAATCCCTTGCCTGTTGATAATTCTGCTCTACATTTTCACCTAGGTAATACCACATTCCCATCATGTGCATCGCACCACCATGCCCTTGTTTTGCTGCTCGGTCAAACCAATATTGAGCTTGCTGCATATCCTTAGGAAACCCCTTTCCAAGATAATAACTCAAGCCAAGTAGATAGGAGGCATCACTACTACGATAGTTTTTACTTAAAATAGGAATAATTTCTTTCATATCGGCCCATGCTTGCTGTTCAAAAGCCAATCGACTACGTATCCATCGTAAATTATCTTGAGCTAAAAAAGCATAATATACTCGCGACTGTATATACTCCGAATAAGCAAATGCTTGAAGCTCTTGGGTTCGTTTTGCTACTCTCGTACGCAAAAACTCCACGGTTTTTGCAGCACCCTCACTACCACTCTGTGCCTTGAGTAGCCAATCCATTGCTAAAGATGTATTTTGCTCGCCTCCTTCACCTGACAGATAAAGTAAACCAAGTAAATATTGTGCTTCACTATGATTTTGCTCGGCAGCCTTTGCAAACCACATTCTTCCTTGCTGTTTGTCCTGCTGACCGTCTACAGAAAAATACATCTTACCGAGCTGCACTTGTGCATCAGCAAAGTTTTGCTGTGCGGCTTTGGTAAACCACTCTAGGGCTAGTTTGTCATTTTTAGTTGCCCCCTCACCAAAGAAATACATCTCCCCCAATGCCATTTGAGCTGGGGCCAAACCCTTCTTCGCGGCCTTAGTCAGCCAATACTTTGCCTGTTCAAAATTAGGTTTCTTATCTTTATCATTTCGGTAGAACATACCCATCGCATATTCTGCCTTCGCCGAGTTATGCAGCAACGCTTTCTTGTACCATTGTTCTGCTAGCTTAATATTTTTTGTGACACCCAAACCGCCAAGATAAATATTCCCTAGATAAATCTGAGCAAGCATATCATTTTGTGCTGCAGCTTTCTCATACCATTTTTTAGCAACGGTGTAATCTTGTGGAACACCGTTACCAAAATAGTACATATTCGCCAATTGTCGTTGTGAAAAATCGATATTGTATTGCGTAGCAGCCTCTTCTAGAAAAGTGCGTGCTTTAGCATAATCAATCGCTGTCCCCCTACCCGCATAATAAATATCTCCTAACAGTGAAGAAGTACTCTGATACCCCAACTGATAGGCTCTTTCTAATAATATTCTAGCTTTAACAAAATCCTGCGGAACGCCCTTACCCTTGTAATAATGCTCTCCCAGCAAAGCCAGCGCTTCAGAATTATCATCTTGTGCGCCTTTCTCTAACCAATAAATAGCCTGTGCATCGTCCTGCTCTGTTCCTCCCAGACCAACAGAATAGAATTTACCCAAGCCTGCCTGTGCACCCGCATAGCCATTTGCTGCAGCTTTTTCAGTCCAGTACCTTGCTTTTGCATAATCCTGTTGAACCCCTTCTCCGGCATAATACAGCTCTGCCAACCAATACTGGGCTTCTGCATCCTCTTGTACTGCTGCTTTTTCAAACCACTCTTTTGCTTTTTTATAATCTTGTTGAACAGATTGACCAAAGTAATAAAGCTTACCCAATCCTCGTAACGCAGCTGGATTTCCCCCTGGCGCTGCCTTCTCGTAATACTCTCGTGCCTTGGCATAATCTCGAGGAACTCCTTGTCCACTATGGTACATCGTTCCTAAACTAACGAGTGCTTCATTAATCCCCTGCAACTCTGCTCGCTCAAACCAAGTTTTTGCTTGTCCATAATCTTGTGCTACACCTAAACCCTCCTGATAAAGCCCACCAAGATTCCATTGTGCAACGGCATGACCTAACAAAGCTGCCTTTTCAAACCAAAAAAACGCTTTTTGATGATCAACTTTACCTGTTTTCCCAAACAAATAAATTCGTCCAAGGGAAAACTGAGCCTGCGACTCATTTTGTTCTGCCGCCTTGGTATACCAAAAGATTGCTTTATCAATGTCTAGGGGAAGCCCATCACCAAACTCATACAAATCCCCCAAGCTGGTTTGGGCTTTGTCATGACCTTGTTGTGCCGCTTTTTCAAACCATATAGCCGCTTGTGTAGGATCTTTGGGCGTTCCTCTCCCTCTGTAGTACATATCTCCCAACATGTACTGTAGGTCTGGGTGTTGTGTTCTGGTCGCCTGTTCATACCCCCAGGCAAAATCAGAGGCGTTCGTTCTAGGATAAGGAGGGGGAGGAATATCAAGGGGTTGCGCAAAGGCAACAGAAAGGAGGAAGAAAGGGAGAAAGGATAAGGTTTTATACCAAACACTCATCTCTCTCCCATATAGAGACTAGACACTAAATGACGAACCGCACCCGCAGGTCGTCGAAGCATTAGGATTACGGATTACAAATTGAGAGCCTTCGATATCCTCTTTGTAATCAATCTCAGCTCCAACAAGATATTGGAAACTCATTGGATCAACTAAAAGTTGAACACCGTCTTTATCAATCACAGTATCTTCTTCATCAACACTCTCATCAAAGGTAAAACCATATTGGAAACCTGAACAACCACCACCTTGTACAAACACTCGCAATTTAAGATCTGGATTACCCTCATCAATTAACAAATCCTTAACCTTTGCTGCCGCAGCGTCGGTAAAAATAATAGTTGTCGGTGTTTGTAAATCAACAGACTCAATAACACTCATTGTTTACTCCTGATGATATTCATCATCAATCAATTTAATGCAATACCTAATATTAGCACAAAAGGGAATACACTCGATAATAACCCTGTCACTAGTCAAGTTAATCCGAGTGATACACCTTAAAAAACTCATGTGCGACAAAATAATGATGGATTTGCGACTTGCTTCACTTATCCACCTATCACTTCCCTATATGACGATAAATGCAAAGAAATCAATACCTCGTCTACTGCTTGTCACATGCATTTAGTCATCATATAGCACTGTTTTTCTAAGTATGTAAACCATTCAATATGGTGATTACTACAACTTACACTTACTTATGGCAATACGGCTACCTGTGTCAAACCAGTATTTTCAGGCAATCCAAATAATACGTTCATATTTTGAACAGCCTGACCTGCCGCACCTTTAACCAAGTTATCTTGAACGACGACGATGATGAGAGTATCGCCATTACCAGGACGATGTAATGCAATACGGAGTTGATTAGATGCACGTACACTACGCGTCTCTGGAAGACTTCCGGCAGGCATCACATCAATAAATTCTTCGTGTGCATATCGTTCTTCGTAAAATTTTTGAAAATCCGTTGCTAGTGCTTCTGGTTTAATCTTTACATAAATCGTCGATAGCATACCTCGAATCATAGGGACAAGGTGAGGAACAAACGTCAAACCAACCGCTTGTCCTGCTAATTTCGCGAGTTGCTCACTAATCTCAGGATGGTGACGGTGACCCGACACACCATAGGCTTTAAAATTATCAGATGCTTCAGAGAATAAAGTTCCCACCTCGGCTTTACGACCAGCACCCGATACGCCTGATTTACAGTCTGCAATAATATGGTCTAGCTCAATCAAACTCGCTTCTAATACAGGAGCCAAACCAAGGATAACAGTTGTAGGATAACACCCTGGATTACCAATAACCCGGCTATTCGCAATTTTTTGACGATTGAGCTCTACCAATCCATAGCAACTTTCTGCCAATATGTCAGGACAACTGTGTGGCATTTTGTACCATTTTTCAAAAACAGCCGTATCCTGTAGTCGAAAATCCGCTGCCAAATCAATAATCTTTACACCAGCAGCCAATAACTCTTTGGCTTGCGCCATCGCCACCCCATGAGGCGTTGCAAAAAACACGACATCACACTCTGTTAATGCCGCATTTTCTGGCGTAGAAAATGCTAAATCTACCTTACCGCGCAAATTAGGGAACATTTCCGCGACTTTCATCCCCTCTTCCTTGCGTGAGGTAATAGCGTGCAATTGCACCTGTGGATGCTGTGAGAGTAAACGCAACAGCTCCACACCTGTATAACCCGTACCACCAACAATGCCAACTTTAATTTTTTCGCTCATATCTTCTTTCCTTCAAACCTCATAATGCTACATTGTATACTCTCTGAAGAGATTATTATCTCCTCTTAATAACCCCATTAGGTTGGCGTGCAAAAATAATTTATCTCGCCCAATTGAAATCTCACTCAACACCCCTACTCGCACTAGTTCTTGTAGGTAGCGAGAAGCTGTTTGTCGCTTGGCAATATTCGCTTTTTCTAAATTGGTAATACGCGTATAAGGCTGCTCAATCAAAAGATCTACCAACTCATGACTATAGATATTAGGTAACACTCGCTTAACGTATTGACGAGTATGCGCTGCCAGCGCTTTGATCGCTTCAATTTTGGATACAGTCCAAATGGCTGTTTCCTCTATACCTTTTAGCATATACATTATCCAATCTTCCCACCGATTTTCTTGGGTCACTGCCAATAATAAGCGGTAATAATCAGCTTTGTGTTGAATCATATAACGGCTCAGATACAAAATGGGAAGTTTTAAAAGACCCGTATCTACTAAAAATAAGCTATTCAGTATCCGCCCCGTTCTTCCGTTACCATCTTCAAAAGGATGAATAGCTTCAAACTGATAATGAGCAATAGCCATTACAATCAGCGGATCTAGACCATGAGCTTCGCTATGGATAAATTGTTCCCAATTGCTCAACTTATCTCGAATCAATCTCTCTCCTACTGGCGGCGTATAAATCACTTTATCTCGCACGGCATCTCGTAGCTCCGTCCCTGTTGTACGACGGATGTCCATCACACGAGACTTAATCATGCCACAAACCTGCACCGCAATTTGCGTACATAGCGGTCTTTGCTCCAGTAACTCAACTCCCTTAAACAAAGCACTTCGATAATTCATCGCCTCTTTGGTCGCTGGATCTACTTTCTCATCACCCATCTGTAAATGCTGAAAAAGCTTATCATTAGTGGTCACTATATTTTCAATTTCTGAACTTGCCTGGGCCTCCATAATAGGCAGCGTATTAATCAGCATACTTTGATTAGGAATTAACTCTGCTGCTTGCTTAAGTTCGGCTAGTGCAGAGCGTGACTTGATACACTGTCGCAAAATCGCCTTGGTCTCAATCTCGTACGAAGGAGGCAATAAAGGTAAGTTGTTATAGGGTAAGTCGGCTTGCCATGGCTTCATATCTTTAAATTTTTATTAAAAATAAACATATCACGAGTATAAGTACTCCTTCTTATTTTTGTCAATAATATGTTTAAAAATTGCCAAAAAATAAACATATACTACCCTATATGTTTATGCCATCAACATATTCACCCTAATATATTTAAAAATAGCCAAAAAATAAACATATACTGCCCTATATGTTTATGCCATCAACAAACATATTCATCCTAATATGTTTAAAAATCGCTAAAAAATAAACATATACCACTCTGTACGTTTGAAATTTATTTAAACAGGATATGTTTCCAAATAGAAAGTACCATAAAAAATAAGCTCTAGTACCCTCACTGCTCTTAGGACTTTCATCCGTTAGAACGTGCTCATGCCGAGCACACACTAAAAAGCCCACCTCGAAAGAGATGGGCTCTGTATAAGACGCTGATAACAGATTAGCGTTTGCTGAACTGTTTGCGACGACGTGCTTTGCGTAAACCAACTTTTTTACGTTCAACTTCACGTGCATCACGAGTAACATAACCAGCTTTAGAAAGTGCTGATTTCAATGTCTCATCATAGTCAATCAATGCACGAGTGATACCGTGGCGAACTGCACCAGCTTGACCACTCTCACCGCCACCGTGAACGTTGATTTGGATATCAAAAGATTCCAACATATCAACAAGCTCTAGTGGTTGGCGAACAATCATACGACCTGTTTGACGAGCAAAGTACTCTTCAACAGTCTTACCGTTAACAACGATATTACCTGAACCTTTTTTCAAGAAAACACGTGCCACTGAAGTTTTGCGGCGACCTGTTCCATAATTCCAATTACCAATCATGATTCATCCTTAAATATCTAGCTGTTTAGGTTGTTGTGCTGAATGAGGATGCTCGCTACCTGCATAGACCTTAAGTTTTTTGATCATTGCATAGCCTAATGGGCCTTTTGGTAACATACCTTTAACAGCTTTCTCTAAAGCACGACCTGGGAAACGCTCTTGTAATTTACGGAAGTTAGTCTCGTAAATACCACCAGGATAGCCAGTGTGACGGAAGTATTTCTTGTCTTCAAACTTGCTACCAGTAACAACGAGGTCTTGAGCATTTACTACTACGATGTAATCGCCAGTGTCAACGTGAGGAGTATATTCAGGTTTGTGTTTACCACGCAAACGGCGTGCAACTTCGCTGGCTACACGACCAAGGACTTTACCTTTAGCGTCGATAACAAACCACTCACGTTTGACTTCATGGGGCTTAGCCACAAATGTCTTCATGTGTATAAATCCTAAAAAATAATTAATCGATTACCCCGACTACTTGTGAAAAGCGCAAAAGAAAGCCCCTTATAATTGACTTACTAGCACTAATCACATCGCTTCGCCATGCCGTTATACCTAGGCTATTGCATCAGGCAACTACCCAACATCGGCAGTACAAATTAGGGATAAGCCATAAATTCTAACATGCTTTTTGAAATTTTGCTATATAAAACAAGGATTTTTATTTTATCTTGGCAATAAAACATCATATTTAAAACAGAATCCCCACCAAGCAGTCGTGCTGATGGGGATTACAGCGAATAATTAGATTGCCTGATCTACTTATTTGCGATTTTTAGCAATACTTTGTGCTAAGAAACGAGTATAAGAACCCTCTACTACATTAAACCATGGGGTCAAATCGTCACGGAAGCCCATGTAGTCATCGTAGATTTTCTTGAACATCGGATCTTTGTCGCAGAATTCTTTGTACATGTCTTGAGCAGCTTTATAAGCAGCTTCCATCACATCGCGAGGGAATTCGTGCAGTTTAGCACCAGAAGCAATTAAACGACGAAGTGCTTGTGGGTTTTGAGAGTCATATACCGCAAGCATATCCATGGTAGCCATACGAGAAGCCCCCTCAATGATCGCTTGATAGTTGGCTGGAAGTGCCTCAAAGGCCGCTTTATTAGTGAATAAAGACACTTGTGGTCCTGCTTCCCAGAAACCTGGATAGTAGTAGTGCTGAGCCACTTTAAAGAAACCTAATTTCTCATCATCAAATGGGCCAACGAACTCTACTGCATCCAGCGTACCTTTTTCAAGAGATGGATATACGTCGCCACCCGCAAGCTGTTGAGGCACAACACCCAAGCGAGAAAGCAATTCACCATTCATACCAGAGGTACGCATTTTAAGGCCTTTAAAGTCTTCAATGGACTTAATCTCTTTACGGTACCAACCACCCATCTGAGCGGCGGTGTTACCAAGCATAAAGTTAACAATATTCACGCCCGCAAATAGCTCACGGAGCAACTTCATACCGTTACCTTCAATCATCCACGCAAACATCTGACGTGCAGTAAGGCCAAAAGGAACAGCCGTATCAAAGCAGAAAGCTGGACTCTTGCCGAAGTAATAATAACCGCAAGTATGACCTGCTTGTACAGTCCCATTAGATACTGCATCCATCACTTGAAGTGCTGGTACAATCTCTCCTGGAGGGAAATGATCAATCTGGAATTTACCACCAGACATCTCTTTAACATATTTAACGAATTTCTCGCCTGTACCAAATAGTGCTGGTAAACTGCGTGGGAAGCTAGATACCATGCGCCATTTAACATCAGGATTCTCTTGAGCAATCGCTGGTGCACCAATAACTGCGGTACCTGCAATGGCACCCATACCTGCTTTTTTCAAAAATGAACGACGTTGCATTTTATACTCTCCTTAAAATTTTTTACTCTTATACACCAGCTACTGACATTTGTTCAATTAGGATTGACCCCGATGTCTTAGACCCTCGTGTATACATATCACTACCTACAGCAACAATTTGCTGGAACATATCACGTAAGTTACCTGCAATAGTAATTTCTTGAACAGCATGCTGGATAACCCCGTTTTCGACCCAATAACCGAAAGCACCACGCGAATAGTCGCCTGTAACATAATTAATCCCCTGCCCCATCAATTCCGTGACAAGCAAACCAGTCCCCATCTTACGTAACATCTCCACAAAATCATCCTCTTGACGAGTAAGACTTGAGGAAAGGTTCATATTGTGCGACCCCCCCGCATTACCTGTGGTACGCATACCCAATTTACGTGCGGTATAGGTTGAGAGTAGGTAACCATTTAATATGCCATCTGTCAGCAACTCTCTTTTCTGTGTACGTACACCCTCTTCATCAAATGCAGAGCTACCCATTGCCCCCTTAATAAAAGGATCATCTGTGATATTCAAATGTGAGGCCATCACCCTCTTGCCAAGGCTATCACATAAAAAACTAGACCTACGATACAGTGCGCCACCACTAATCGCCTGTGCAAAAGCCCCAAGCAAACCTATCGCCAAAGGTGCATCAAATAACACGGGATACTTACCCGTAGGAATACGTTTGGCTCCAAGACGCGATAAAGCTCGTTGCGCAGCATATTCACCAATAGCCTCAGGCTTAGCTAGTTTTTCAGGATAACGATGTGATGAATACCAGTAATCACGTTGCATCTGCGCCCCTTTACCCGCAATCACCGCTACTGACATGCTGTGATTAGAATATGGATACCCCGCCATAAAGCCAAGCGAGTTCGCCAGCACAAAGCGCCCAGTACTGGTATTAACCTGTGCACCTTCAGAGTTGGTAATGGCCTTATCATAAGAAAGTGCTGCCTTTTCTACTTGTAAGGCTAAATCAATCGCCTCCTGTGAAGAAATACGCCATGCCTTATGGAGTTTTAAATCAGGGAATTCTGTAGCCAAATCCTCTTCATCTGGTAAACCGGCAAAAGGATCTTCTGCTGTGTACTGGGCAATATCCCATGCAGCTTTTACAGTGTCACATACGGCTTCAGGTGTCAACGAGGAAGTTGATGCTGATGCTCGCGACTTGCCTTTAAAAAGCGTCACCCCAAGAGAGCAGTCACTTGTCTGCTCAACTGTTTCTACATCAGACTTACGAACGGATATGGACAAGCCATTAGATTCAGAGACCTCAGCCAACGCTTGGCTTGCACCCAATTTTTTCGCTTCTTGTAGGGCTAGCTGTGCCAATTCTTCAAAGTTTAGCTTCATATTTACACGTCATGAACGAAAGTTAGTAAACACTTATTGTGCTGAAAGAGGTATGATAACGGATATTTAACATATAAGGTATTTTTATCAGAAACAAACAAAAACTCTTTGTGTTAAATATTCCTGTGCTTTATCGCCTATGCCACTATAACATGCACACAGCCGATAATATTGGTAATTACATCACACCTACAATTAACTGATATTTTTGCCATATAGCAAAGCCAAATACGTTTAATCATGTTACTATAAATATATTATAACTTTATGTTTTATAAAGGAAAATTATGTACACCCCGAACCAATATGATGATGAAGAAGATTTTTATGATGGTCCGAGTAAATCACAAATTAAACGTGAGATGCTAGCAATTACCGAGCTAGGCAGACAACTCACTGAATTACCTTTTGATAAGGTTAAACAACTGCCACTAGATGAAAAAATCCTTGATGCCATTAAAACTTGCCAAAAAATTAAAACACGTGGAGAGGGTAAGCGTCGTCAGGTACAGTATGTAGGCAAACTACTTCGTTCTGCGGATATTGAAGCTATTCGTCATCAGCTTGATGTCTGGGAAAACGGCTCTAAAGAGGCTACCGCACAGATGCATCAATTAGAAACTTTACGAGACCGTCTTATCCAAGACGATAAAGAACTCACTTTGTTACTTAATGAATACCCAGAGATAGAAGTGCAACAGTTGCGTGCTTTAATCCGTGCAGCCCGCAAAGAACAAATTAATAATGCCACCCTTCCCGAGGGGCAAGAACCACAGAAGAAAAATTATCGGGCATTATTTCAATTTTTAAAACCGTTTATTATGACAAACCAATATTAAATGAAGAGACTAGCCTATGACCCAGCCATTACAAGTTATTGAAATACAGACCCAACCTCAAGTGCAATACAGCATTATTTGGATGCATGGCTTAGGGGCGAGTGCTGATGACTTTGTTCCTATCGTACCAGAACTCAAACTCACAGCTGGAATTCGTTTTGTTTTCCCCAATGCCCCCATCCGTCCCATCACTATTAACAACGGCTATGCCATGCGAGGTTGGTATGACATCTTAAGTCTAAATCGTCTTGATCAAAAGCAAGACGAAGCAGGATTGCTGGAATCTAAAACGGCCATTGAAGCACTCATCACCAAAGAAAATGACCGAGGCATTCCGAGTCATCACATTTTTTTAGCAGGATTTTCTCAAGGGTGTGCAATGGCCTTATTAACTGGACTGCGCTACCCTGAAAAACTCGCTGGCATTATTGCTCTTTCTGGTTATTTACCATTACATCAACAAATATCAGAAAAAGCAACTGAGGCGAATAAAAACACTCCTATTTTTTGGGCTCATGGGGACTTTGACCCTATTGTGCCACTACAAATGGCTCAAATGAGTCATGCATTATTGACTACAATGGGCTATCCAATTGAATGGCATCAATACCCAATGGAACACCAGGTCTGCCTGGAAGAAGTCCAAGCCATTAGTGCTTTTATCCAAAAGCACACAATGGCCTAGATTAATAAGATGATGTCAGTGTAAGGCTCTGTTGGTGGAACTTTTGCCCCTCATCTAAACGAGGATTAAATACTCTAAATGGCATGTCCTATTTTTTAGACAGCAGTTCCTCAATAACCTTTTTATCTCCATAGCCATTCATACGCTCTCCATTTGCCATAAGTAAGACGGGAGTTCCTTGCAACTGAATTTTGCGAGCATATGACATCACCTCCCTAGTAGGTTCTGTGCCGCAAGACTGGGCTTCAGGTGGAGGCACTCCGTCTTTCATCCATGCTCTCCATGTCTCAGAAGGATTTGATGAACACCAAATATCAGTAGTTTTCTTGACAGAGTCCTTGCCCAAGATAGGCACTAGAAAGGTGTACACTGTTAGGTTATCCATCTGTGATACCTCTTTGTAAAGACGTTTACAATAACCGCAGTTGGGATCTTCAAAAGTCACCAATACACGCTCTCCATTGCCATAGACAGTTTTAATCGCCTTATTCAAGGGCAACTTAGAAAAATCTTTAGCCGCCAACTTCTTCATACTCTTCTCAGTAACATCCTCAAGAGTTTTAGTATCAATAAGGCTACCTGCAATCACAAAAGAACCATGCTCATCTGTATAAAGAATAGTATCTTCTGTAATAACTTCATATAAACCACCATAGTTGGTTTTCTCTATGTTTTCTACCTTGAGATGAAAAACATTTTCTAAATTTGACTTGATTTCATCAGTACTTGCCATCGCTTGAGTACAAAGCACTGCCAGCAACACCCCAAAAACTCTTTTTAATTTCATATGTCTATACTCCTGATGCTTTCTTAATAAGAAATTCTTTAATAAATGGCAATTTAGCCACCATATCCATACCAAGGTTACGCACTGCTCTCACAGGCTCTAAATTACTACTAAACAAAGCATGTAACCCATCGGTAACCCAGCGCATATGGGCTATCGCCACACTACGCTCACGCTGATAACGTTCTAATACACGTAAATCACCAATACCTCGGAAAGACTCTTTATTGCTCAATATTGTACTTAACGATAACACATCTGCCAAACCTAGATTAAGTCCTTGCCCTGCCAAAGGGTGAACCCTATGTGCAGCATCTCCAATAAGTGCAACATTTGGCGCAACCATACCACTTTTTTCTAAAGTCAATGTAAAACCATACATGGGGCTACGCAACGTCAATTTACCCAACACATCCTGACTTAATTCTCCTACTCGTTTACGTAGAACATCTGCCAACTCAGCCTGTGATAACTGTTTTAACTCTTGAGCAATCGCATTGGGTGCCGACCACACCATAGAAACTTGGTGGCCATCCGCAGTATCATTAAGAGGTAGAAAGGCTAACACACCTTCCTCGGTAAACCATTGGTAAGCAGTATTATGATGAGGTTTCTCGACGGTAAACTGTGCGACCAACCCCTCTGACTCGTAGGACTTAAACTGATGCCAAATACCCGCTTTTTGGCGAATCACTGAACTTGCTCCATCAGCAGCAATCACCAAGGAAGCATGCCAGATGTCTCCAGTATCTATCACTAGTTGTTGTTTATATGTCATGTTTGATGAACATTGTTGTACATCAGCTATGTCATCTGCCACTCGTTGGCTATCTACCACTTTACCATCTACCCACTGCACACCATAAAATGCCAGTGCTTTTTGTAATGCTGCCTCAATCTCACCAGATTCGACAATCCACGCCAGCTCTGACAACTCCCCTTGCTTTGCAGACAACTCAATAAATCCGGCTCGATCACCTTGGATTTGCATCTTATCTACCGCCGTAAGACGTTGGCTAGGCAACCAAGACCAAATACCCAACTCCTCCAACAGTTTTTGACTGGCAAGTGATATGGCATAGATACGAGGATGATATGCCTCCCCTAAATTAGCTTGAGCCACATACCGTGGAGCAATAAGCACAGGCTTCATTCCTTTCTTGAATAAAGCCAGTGCCATGCTCATACCGACAATACCCGCCCCACAAATAATTACTTCTGCTTTATGAATTGTTGATATTTCCATTCGGTACATCCTTGCTGCTATCGTGCACTTGGTGCACCTGCCTCACGCGGCCATAGAATCCACATAAAACCGGCTTGCTTCATACGTCCTGCCATATTGCCAGCTTCATCGCCACTTCCCCAGAAGAAATCCGCTCGTGCAGCCCCTTTAATGGCTGCTCCGGTATCTTGCGCAAAAACCACCCGACGCAAGGGAGTATTTGTACCAGGCTCACTAGTTGCTAGGAACACAGGTGCGCCCAAAGGCACAAAATTTGCATCAACAGCAATGGTACGCTTAGCAATCAAAGGAATGCCGTAAGCTCCTTTGGGTCCTGCGACTTCATCAGAAATAGCTTCTTCCTTAAAAAATACCATCGCTTGATTAACATTCATCATTTCATTAACACGGTCAGGATGGTTGCGAGCCCACTCTTTAATATTTTGCATAGAGGCTTGTTGAATAGGCAGTTCACCCTGACTAGCTAACCACTTGCCAATAGAAGTATATGGACGTCCATTATGGTCTGCGTAGGCTAGACGCAACGAGCCTCCCCCATCTAACATCACACGTCCAGACCCTTGCACCTGAAGAAAAAATGCCTCCACAGGATCATCCAACCAAACAATCACAGGAGGTTGATCACTCCGGCTGGTAATTTCAGCCCGTGTATCATAAGGGACAACTTTATTGCCCACTACCTTGCCACGTACTCGCTTACCAACCAACTCAGGATATAGTTTTCCTAAATCCACTGTCAATAAATCAGCAGGAGGAGCATACATCGGCCATTGATAAGCTCCCCCTTGTGAGCGAGAGCCATGCACCACAGGCTCATAATAACCAGTCACCAACCCTTGAGAACCATTATCCCCTACAACAGCCCAAGGTCGTAAGTATTGTTGGAGAAATTGTTTAGCCGACACAGCATCTACATCCATACCCATATTAGCTACTGCTTGACAAACGTCATACCAAGATTGAGGGGTTGATCGTGCAGGAATACTTAAAGAACCAGATACTGGGCGCATCAAGCCTTTACAGTTATTGACAAGCCCCAACCAGATATACTCACCATCGTCTTCATTCCATCCTGGCAATTTAGACCAGTCGCTGGCGACATACTTCCCCTTAAGAGCACGTGGCGGTGTATCACGTAATACCGAAGGGTCTGGCATCTGCAAAGGAGCATGCATATCAAAACTAGCTGACTCTCCTGCTGTGTAGGTAGAGGTAGAAGAACAAGCTGCCAATATCGTTGTCATGGCTAGCGTTGCGAGTATTCTTTTCATGATAACTTCCAAAAACCTGCTAAACGTTATAAACAATAAAGTAATATAATACTGCAATTACTCTTTATTTATCTTGCTTTCATTATGACTTTACAAGCTGTAACCACCCGTATTGCCCCAAGTATTCTTTCTGCTGATTTCGCACGCCTAGGTGAAGAAATTCAACAAGTGGTCGCTGCAGGCGCTGATTGGATTCACTTTGATGTGATGGATAATCACTATGTCCCTAATCTCACAATCGGCCCTATGGTCTGTAAAGCTATCCGCCCCTATACAACAGCCCCCATTGATGTGCATCTCATGGTGGAACCTGTTGATAGTCTGATTCCCTTGTTTGCTAAAGCAGGAGCTGACATTATTACTTTTCATCCTGAGGCCTCTAAGCATATCGACCGCTCACTTGCCTTGATACATGACAATGGCTGTAAAGCAGGTCTTGTGTTTAACCCCGGCACCCCTTTGCATTATCTAGACTATGTGATGGATAAAATTGATGTCGTATTGCTCATGTCAGTAAACCCTGGGTTTGGCGGTCAGTCTTTCATTCCCTCTACATTGGCAAAACTACGCCAAGCACGTGCTCGCATTGATGCATATACAGCTCAAACAGGTCGTGAAGTATTTTTAGAAGTAGACGGTGGTGTCAAAATTGATAATATTGGCGAAATTTATGCCGCTGGTGCCGATACATTTGTTGCTGGCTCTGCAATTTTTGGCCAATCAGACTATGCAGCAGTGATTCACCAGATGCGAGCAGAGATTGCCAAAGTGAGCAATCAATAAAACCTCTCATGCATGCTTACCACCTGCAAAAAACACCTTGTATATTGCATTGAAATGTAGGTTGTAGGTGCGGCGGTACCCAACATTACATAGTCATTATTACTACACAACTGCAGTTACTTAAAGGAGAACCTTTGTGTCAACATATCAAGCCGTACTTTTTGATTTAGATGGAACATTAGTCGATAGTGTGCCTGATATTGGTACTGCAACAAATGCAATGCTTGCAGAGATGGGACGTGAAACCTTGCCTATGGAGCAATTACGTACTTTTGTGGGGAAAGGTTCAGCAGTTCTCATTAAGCGAGCTCTTGCTGTAAACATCGATCCCCCTGAACCCGATACTGCACTTTTTGAACAGGCAGAGAAACTCTTTAAAAAACATTATCATTTGCATAATGGCATTCAAAGCCAACTCTATCCAAATGTTATAGAGGGATTACGTCGCCTGCAAGCCATGGGGCTTAAACTTGCTGTTGTAACCAATAAGCCGCTTGAATTTACCGTGCCTCTACTAGAAAAGATGGGAATTGCAGATTTTTTCAGCGTGGTCGTCGGTGGTGATACCTGTGAGCGCAAAAAACCACAGCCTGATCAACTCTACTATGCTTGTGAACAATTAGGTGTCACTGTCACCAATAGCTTATTTGTAGGCGATTCACAAAATGATACGCAAGCAGCAAATGCTGCAAAAATGGATGTTTTAGTATTACCATATGGTTACAATGAAGGAAAAGCTATACAAACCCTCTCATTTAATGCTATAGTAGACGACATTGCTGCTGTGGCAGATTGGATTGAGGCACATTAGACACATCCTTTCACCCCACACAGCCTATGATTGTTTTGGATTGATAATTTTATGAAGTTTACTTCGACAGTTGATTTCGCTTACTCTTACGCTAATTATTATTGGCGCTGGTGGCGTTCGTCTGTCGGGTTTATGGCTTCGTAATCCTTTTTACGAAATACTAAAGGATAAAGTTTCACTCCTTGCACTCATACAAAGATAAACCCGGCAACCCCTACAGGCCGGGTTTTTTTATATCTACTCGGCTTATAGATAACCACTTTAGAAGACGAAGATGATGACAGAAATTGAATTTAAAGCACTTGCAGCCCAAGGTTACAATCGCATTCCATTGATTAAAGAAACCTATGCAGATTTAGACACTACATTGGGCATTTATCTTAAACTCGCCCACTCAGGCAAAGAGGCAGGTCAAATGAGTTGCTTGCTTGAGTCTGTTGTAGGTGGAGAGCGTTCTGGACGTTACTCTTTTATCGGACTACCAGCTCATACTGTGATTAAAGCCGTCGGTCAACATACGGAAGTAGTCCGTGACGGTGAAGTCATTGAGACATTTGAGGGAGACCCTCTCGCCTTTATCCAAGCCTACCAAAAACGTTTTAAAGTGGCGACTCGCCCTGGTATCCCTCGTTTTGCTGGTGGTTTGGCAGGATATTTTGGTTATGACGCTGTGCGTAACATTGAACCTAAATTAGGCCCAGCAGTCAAACCATTCCCTGAAGGGTTAGACGGTATTCCTGATATTTTATTGATGCAAGTAGACGAACTGGTTATTGTGGATAATGTGATTGGTCGTACTTATCTCATTGTCTATGCGGATCCATCTGAATCAGAAGCCTACTCGCGTGCACAAAAACGTTTACTAGAATTACGTATGTTGTTGCGTAAACCAGTGGATATTCCTTATAGCTTGCCTAGTTTGGTGACTGAAGAGATTCGTACTTTTAAGAAAAAAGACTTTATCAAGGCTGTAGAAAAAGCCAAAGAACACATTGCGGCTGGGGATTTAATGCAGATTCAAGTCGGTCAAGTAATTGCAAAACCATTCCGCGACTCTCCACTATCACTCTATCGTGCCTTACGCAGCCTTAATCCTTCTCCATACATGTACTACTGGAATTTTGGTGATTTCCACGTTGTGGGTGCCTCTCCAGAGATTTTAGTTCGTCAAGAAACTTTCCTCGACGAATATCAAGCCGAGCAATCTCGCATTACTATCCGTCCATTGGCGGGTACTCGTCCTCGTGGTGATAGTCCTAGTGAAGATATTGCACTGGCACATGATTTGCGCAATGATCCTAAAGAAGTGGCTGAACACCTCATGTTAATCGACCTAGCTCGTAATGATGTGGGTCGTGTGGCCAAAATTGGATCGGTAAAAGTGACTGATCAAATGACTATTGAACGCTACTCTCATGTGATGCATCTAGTATCTAACGTCGAAGGGGTGCTAAATAAAAATATGGATGCCATTGACGTACTTCGGGCAACTTTCCCTGCAGGCACACTGACTGGAGCACCAAAGGTTAAAGCGATGGAATTAATTGACCAACTAGAACCTGTACGTCGCGGTATCTATGGCGGTGCTGCTGGCTACCTCAGTTACAATGGAGCAATGGATGTAGCGATTGCTATACGTACTGGTCTTATTAAAGACGGTATGCTTTATGTTCAAGCAGCAGCTGGTATTGTGGCTGATTCAGATCCAGAAAAAGAATGGTTAGAAACCGAGCATAAAGCTCGTGCTGTCCTACGTGCAGCAGAACAAGTTCAATATGGTCTTGACCAACCTATCTAAAGGAGACAGTTATGTTACTCATGTTAGATAATTACGATTCATTTACGTATAACATCGTGCAATACTTCGGTGAGCTTGGTCAAGATGTGCGTGTATTGCGCAATGACCAAACCAGCATCGAAGAAATTGAAGCACTTAATCCAGATTATATTTGTATTTCACCAGGACCTTGTGACCCCGCACAGGCAGGGATTTCATTAGAAGTGATTAAACATTTTGCTGGTAAAAAACCGATCCTTGGCGTATGTCTAGGACACCAAGCCATTGGCGAGGCCTTTGGAGGCAAGATTATCCGAGCAAAAACTATCATGCATGGCAAGGCTAGTAAAATCACACATACTAATACTGATATTTTTAAAGACATCCCCTCCCCTTATACAGTGATTCGTTATCATTCTCTTGCGATTGACCGCGATACCTTACCTGATTGTCTAAACATTACCGCACAAACTGATGATGGGGAGATTATGGGAATTGCCCATAAAACATTGCCTATTTATGGCGTCCAGTTCCACCCTGAGTCTATTCTCAGCGAGTATGGTCATAAACTATTGCAAAATTTCTTAGATTTAAAAAAGGCTTAACTAGGAGGATAGACAAATGACAATTTCTTATCAAGAAGCCTTAACGCGTTGTATCGAACATCGTGAGCTTTTCCATGAAGAAATGGTGGATTTAATGCGTTCACTCATGAAAGGTGAAATGCCTGAGCCCATCGCTGCTGCCCTACTCATGGGGTTACGCGTGAAAAAAGAAACCGTAGGTGAAATTACGGCAGCAGCCACTGTAATGCGAGAGTTTGCTACTCCTGTACCGATTACCAATGCCGATGAGGCACTAGATATGTGTGGTACAGGTGGTGATGGCAGTCATACCTTTAATATTTCCACCACAGCAATGTTTGTCGCTGCCGCAGCTGGTGTACCTGTAGCTAAACATGGTAATCGCAGTGCTTCCTCCTCAAGTGGCAGTGCTGACGTTTTAGAGTCACTGGGCGCCAATATTGATATTAAAGATCCTCTGCAAGTGAAAGAGTGCTTGGAGGCGACTAATATTGGCTTTATGTTTGCCCCTTATCATCACAGCAGTATGAAGAATATCGCCCCTGTACGTAAGATGCTTGGGGTGAGAACGATTTTTAATATTCTTGGACCACTCACCAATCCAGCAGGAGCTAAAAACCAACTCATGGGAGTGTTTCATCCTGATTTGGTGGGCATTCAAGTCCGTGTATTAAAACAATTAGGTGCTAAACATGTACTTATCGTACATGGTATGGACGGTTTAGATGAGGCTTCTCTAGGTGCCCAAACTCTAGTCGGAGAGTTGAAAGATGGCAAAATCCGTGAGTATACAATTCACCCTGAGGAATTTGGTTTAGCCATGCACTCGATTAAAAATATGCGTGTCAAGGACAGTGCAGAATCACGAGATATTGTGCGTGGTGTATTAAATAATAACCCTGGACCTTGCCGTGATATTGTACTACTCAATGCTGGACTAGCCATTTATGCGGGTAATAAAGCACATAGTATTACCGAGGGTATTAAGATGGCAGATGAGTTAATTACTAGCGGTGCTGCACGTGAGAAGATGCATCAATTCTGCGAATATACGCAACGATTTAAAGCATCATAATTAAGTCTGACTATGCTGTTTGTGGGCTTCCATTAAAGCCCCTACATCATACGTTACCCATCGTTTTGCACCGTATTTTAATGAATTAAGAGGACTTTTCACACATAGCATCTCTGTCCATAACAGATGCTGTTACTAGAAAAGCCTCAATAAAGGATGGTAAAAATGTCCGATATTTTAGAAAAAATTCTTGCCGTCAAGCGTGAAGAAATTGCTGTTTTGCAAAAGATTCGCAGTACGGCTGATTTGTTAGCTGAGGCCAATGCACGTCAAGATATACGCGGCTTTGCTAATGCTTTACGCGAACGCATTAAGAATAAGCAAAATGCCGTCATAGCAGAAGTCAAAAAAGCCTCTCCCTCTAAAGGCATCATTCGCGAGCATTTCTTCCCTGCAGAGATTGCGACAAGCTATGCTACCTATGGAGCAACTTGCTTATCGGTACTGACAGATCAACAATTTTTTCATGGTTCTCCTGATTATCTTCGCCAAGCACGGGCAGCTTGTGATTTACCCGTCTTACGCAAGGATTTTATGATTGATCCTTATCAAGTGATTAATGCCCGTGCCATGGGGGCAGACTGCATTTTGTTGATTGTAGCAGCTTTATCTGATGCTCAATTAGCCGAATTGGAGAGTGCTGCTTTTGCCCTCGGTATGGATGTATTAATCGAAGTACACAATCGTGAGGAGCTTGAGCGGGCGTTGAAGTGTCAGAGCCCACTAATTGGCATCAATAACCGTAATCTTCGCACTTTTGAGGTAAGTCTACAGCACACGATTGAGCTGCTAAGTGATGTGCCAAATGATAGATTACTCATCACAGAGAGCGGGATTCACACACGTGATGATGTAGCATGTATGAATGAGCATGGGGTATACGGTTTTCTCGTCGGTGAGGCATTTATGCGTGAGCAAGAACCTGGTCTGGCATTAAAGACTCTATTTAGCTAATATGCTTTATTACCTCTGTTGTTTTTTCTAGATGTTTATATATCACAGGGAGGAGCTCATTCTGACAAAAGCCCACCAAATCAAGAATGACTACCTCCCTTGTGGTAAAGATAGAGAATTGTGCAAAAGTAGGTCTAACCTTGTTCCAATTCCTCTTATAATATTCTCGTCACAACTTTATTGAGTAATACCATGACCTCTTGCCCTTTATGTAATACTCCTGGTGGACAAGTGCTTTATGAAAATAATTTTATCCGTGTCATTAATGCCAATGACCCTCACTACCCTGCTTTTACCCGTGTAGTATTACAGCGTCATATCGCAGAGATGACAGACTTGGATATACAAGAGCGACAACGCTTGATGGACTATGTATATCTGGTAGAAAAAACTCAACGTGACATACTGCATCCGGATAAGATTAATCTGGCAGCCTTCGGCACCATGGTTCCTCACCTGCATTGGCATATTATTCCTCGCTTTAAGTGGGACTTACACTTTCCTGCCTCGGTATGGAGTGCCAAACAACGTGATGAAAACGATGCAGAGTATCAACAGCAGCTTAACAAGCAGAAAATGCTATTAGCTGAATACGAGCAAAGACTTATCCAACAACTTACCCAATTCTGATAAACTTCGATTCCTCATTCACTTTAAAAATGAAGTATCGTTAAACTCAGAAATAGTTGCTTTACCCCCACACAATCAGCTAATCATTTGATTTTTTAGCAATTATGGTTTACCTACCATCTTATTTAAGGTATGCTAGTTGTCTTTTATTAAATTTTCATCGCTCCTACCTTCTTGACCTTACATAGGAAGATGCTGTGCACAATAGTGTTTAAAAATTCACCAGCATCTATATTTGCCCTTCTCTATATAGGCGTGTAATTGGTTGTTCTGGTCGGCACGATGTACCGACTACAGGAAACAGCCATGTCATTTGACCATCTGGGCTTAGCCCCAGTATTACTGCGTGCCATTAAAAAGGCCGGATTTACAGAACCCACTCCCGTACAACAACAAGCAATCCCTGCTGCACTAGAGGGGCGAGACTTAATCGTCACAGCACAAACAGGAAGTGGCAAGACTGCTGCCTTCACTCTCCCTTCACTACAAAAACTACTGGATAATCCTGTAGAGCATCCTGCAGTAGAAGAAAAATCAGAGGGCAAACGATCACGCAAACATAAACCTGCACGCACTGAAAATTTTGTACAGATGCTGGTTTTAACACCTACACGTGAGTTAGCATTACAGGTTGCTGAAGCAGCTAAAACTTACACCTCAGGTCTTAAGCAATTACGTGTTTCTACAGTTGTAGGCGGTATGCCCTACGGAGCACAAATTAAAGCACTTGCTCACCATGTGGATATTCTCGTTGCTACACCAGGGCGTTTACTTGATCACTTAAAAGCCAAACGTATCAACCTGTCGCAAATTCAGACGCTGGTATTGGATGAAGCTGATCGTATGCTTGATATGGGCTTTATAGATGATATTAAACATATCGTGGCACAAACCTCCCCTACTCGCCAGACATTAATGTTCTCTGCGACCTTTGAAGGGAGTGTTGCAAAGTTAGCCGAAGAGATGCTACATAATCCTCAACGTATCAGTATTGCTGATCAGAAAAAGAAACACGATAATATCAAGCAATGTCTACTCTATGCAGACGACCTAGGGCATAAATTCCGTTTGTTAGACTACTTACTGCGTGATGCGACACTTGAGCAAGCAATTGTGTTTACTGCCACAAAACGCGGAGCAGATGACTTAGCCGAACGCCTAGAGGACCAAGGCTTCGCCGTAGCTGCATTGCACGGGGACATGAATCAGCGTATCCGTACACGTACCCTTAATGCTCTTCAAAAAGGTCGTATTCAAATTCTCGTAGCAACTGATGTCGCTGCTCGTGGTATTGATGTACAGGGCATCACCCACTCCATTAACTACGATTTACCAATGCAACCTGAGGATTATGTACATCGTATCGGTCGTACAGGTCGTGCGGGTCGCAATGGCTTGGCATTTACTCTTGCAACACATAGTGAACGCTTTAAGGTTCGTCGTATTGAGCAGTTTATTGGTCAAACGATTGAAACAGAAGTCATTCCTGGATTGGAACCAACACCGGCAAAAAAATCAAGTACCAAGGCAGCAAGCAAGAAGACATCTGCAAAATCCTCTCGTACCAAAACCGAGGGACGAGCTAAATCAGCGAAAGGCACCAAGCAATTACAACAAGCACAAGGCAAAGAAAAATCGTCTAGCTCATCTAGCCGAATTGACGATTTAGCATTATCATTGAATCAAGACTTTGCTATAGTAAGCCCTACTGAAGCTCGTCGTATTAAGAAAGTAGTTAGCCAGGCTGAACAACCTAAATTCGCAGATTACGAACGTGGAGTGCGTAGTAACAAGGCAAAATATAGCCACAAGAAAGCTGATGCTGATGATGGCTCTAGCAAGAAACCTCGTGTGCAAGCAAGCAAATCATCAAAAACTCAATTAGCAAAAGGTAAAAAAACCACAGCTTCTACTCGTGCGATAAAAAGTCACACAACGACAAAACCTGCTACTCGTCAAAAAACAAGTAACCGCAAGAAATCACAAAAACGAGTGTGGGCATAACATTAATCATCAGTAAAAATCCCTATAAAATCAGACAATGAGTTTTATAGGGATTTTTATAAGAAACTTTAAAATCATGTCATTCCCTTATAAGACATGAGTACAATACACGATAATTTAATTATTACGAGTTAATGTTAATGCCATCTACTTTCCCCACACCTAGTGCTGCAGCAGTTGAATATAGTCAATCACTTCTACGTCATATTCAAGATAAGTTCGCCCCTCGCCAAACAATTACTTTTGAAGAATGGATGAATGAGGCACTCTATCATCCATTGGGTGGTTATTACACGGGGGGACTAGCCAAGTTGAGTGGAGATAATCAAGCCACTATGCTGCAAGGGGATTTTACAACTGCCCCTGAATTAACACCATGGTATGGTCGCACACTCGCCACCCAAATTTCACAAATATTAGAAGCGTCTGCAAGTAAAAATATCCTTGAGTTTGGGGCTGGTAGCGGCAAATTAGCATTATCTATTCTAGAGCAACTCGCCGACCCATCTATTCACTACTTTATCCTAGAATTATCATTAGACTTAAAACAACGTCAGCAAGAAACCCTAGGAAATTACGCTCAACAAGTCACCTGGTTAACTGAATTACCAACACATTTCACTGGTTGTATGCTGGCTAATGAGGTGTTAGATGCTATGCCAGTAAAACTAGTTGAATGGAACCATGAGGGGCATTTAGAAGAAGTCTATGTTTCGTGGGAGAATGGTGAGCTACACTATCTCAACAAGCCTGCTTCAGCAGAATTGGTCCAACTAATGCAAACTCGTCTACCTGCCTACCCTTGTTATCGTACCGAAGTAAATTTACAAGCTGAAGCATGGATTAGATCCCTAGGTGCTAACCTAGCTTGTGGCGGCATTTTACTCATTGATTATGGTTTCCCACGCAGTGAATACTACCACCCACAACGTCATCGTGGCACTCTCATGTGTCACTTACAACACCATGCCCATGATGAGCCACTACTCTACCCAGGATTGCAAGACATCACAGCTCATGTTGATTTTACTGCCATTGCTGATGCTGCGATTGACAGTAATTTAGAAGTATTGGGCTATACTAGTCAGGCAAGATTTCTCATGAACTGCGGTCTATTAAACCTTCTTAATCAACTTAACCCCAATGATGTACAACACTATGCACGACAAGTGGGACCTGTTCAGAAACTACTATCTGAAGCAGAGATGGGAGAGTTATTTAAGGTGATGTTGCTAGGCAAAAATCTTGATGTTGACCCCGTTGGTTTTATAGTAGGCGATAGAAGATACGGTCTTTAATTCTTGTGAAGTTATGCTTCTAGCTCACTTCTCACTAGCTAGAGATTAGTCATGTACCAGACGAATTAATCTATCCACACGTGCCTGATGAATAGCCACTTTAATTGCCTGAGTGTCAGGGGCATACTGTTTAGCAATATCACCCGTAGAGATGTCATTAATTGCATCTAGTCTGTCATGCCAACACTGCATATATGCCATATCAGGTATTTTTAGCAATAGCTTTGCAACCTTAATCAATGCCAATAAACGCCCTGGCTTACGTATCCCGTCTAGTTTTTCTATAAATACAACGATATTCTCTGCCTGACTATCTGATAACGGCAAGGAAGATTTGTTAGGTAGGTTTAGTGCCGGTAGCATATCTACGACTACTGGCAAATAATAGGCATAATCGGCTTGCTCACGAGATACATGTAGATGTTGCGACAATGTTTTTATCTTATCAACATCTCCACCAGTACTGGCATAAGCCATCAATGCATAACGCTGAGATAAATCTAATGTTGATACATCAGCATTATCCAGATAATCAGAAACCTCCTCTCCCACCCCTGGCAACACTCGATCTAAAGCACCAATGCTGTCTAAAAACTTAAAAAAACGACTCGGTTTTGCACACATTAGAGCACGCGAAATTTCTTTCCAAACCCTCTCTGGAACAAGTGCATCTACTTCATGATTACTTACCATTTGACAGCACAAAAAGAGCGTCTCCTCAGCCACCTGAAACAAGGTAAAACGACTTAAAAATCGACCTAAACGTAAGATACGCACAGGGTCTTCAATAAAGGCTTCGCTGACATGACGAAATACTCTAGTTTGCAAATCAACCAATCCCTTATAAGGATCATGTAATCTACCTTGTGCATCTACAGCCATTGCATTAATAGTAAAATCTCGACGACGCAAATCCTCCTCTAGAGAAACATCAACTCCTGTATAAAAAGTAAATCCCTGATAGCCTCTACCTGACTTACGCTCAGTACGTGCTAATGCATATTCCTCACGGGTTTTAGGATGTAGAAAAACTGGAAAATCACCGCCTACAGGCGTAAAGCCTCGTGATACCATTTCCTCAGGAGTGCTACCTACTACCACCCAATCGCGATCACCTGCTGGCAAACCGAGTAGAGCATCACGTACAGCCCCTCCTACACAATAAACCTGTAAACCGCACGTACAGTTGTCATTATCACCAACCAATGATGCTAGTGTTGAGAGTAGTGTCATATATTCATTCGTGAGATTAAGGTGCTGGAGCAATCATGCCCAGACGATTTTTCAATGAAGCAACTTTTCCCTGATTAAATATGGCATCATACCAAATCGCATTAGACATGACATGTTTGACATAAAGTCGGGTTTCGGTAAAGGGAATAGTTTCTGCAAAAATAGCTCCCTCTACATTGTGTGTTAAGGTCGCCCGCCAGCGTTTAGCTCGCATGGGCCCCGCATTATATCCTGCAGTAGCTAGCACTTCATTATCATCCAAACCATCAAGAATCATACGCAAATAAGCAGTTCCTAACAAAGTATTGGTCTCAAAATCGTTGATTTGATTCATAGAAAAATTCTGTAAACCGATTTTCTTGGCAACTAGCCTAGCAGTACCAGGCATCAACTGCATCAAGCCAGACGCCCCCACTCCAGACCGTGCCACTGGCACAAAACGAGACTCCTGTCGAATTAGTCCATACA
The DNA here is from genome assembly GCF_013133775.1 of Pelistega europaea. Classification (GTDB taxonomy): domain Bacteria; phylum Pseudomonadota; class Gammaproteobacteria; order Burkholderiales; family Burkholderiaceae_B; genus Taylorella; species Taylorella europaea. The sequence continues at coordinate 232,587 of NZ_JABGBO010000003.1, forward strand.
CCCAAGCAGGACTAATCTCCACTTTCAATGCTTGCTGCTCCACCCTGCCCTCATAAGGAGCAATAAAACGTTGTTGAAAGCTAATCTGACGCTTGGTGAGTAAAGAGGTATTAATCACTCTATCAAAAATTTGCTCTTCTTTTGCCCACTGCGCTGCTGCGAGTAAGTCACGGTCGTTAAGCCCTGCAATCGCATAAGACCACTCTGCCACTGCTTCACGTCGCCATCCCAAGCGAAATAAAGCAACCGCTTTCTGCAAACCTGTATTTTGTTTAATCCGTGCCAGCTCCTGTGCCGTCACCGCTACTGGTTCAGACGGAAGTTGTACTTGTTCATATAATGCTTCTTGTGCTAGTAGTCCATAGAAATCATAATGCTTTTCTAAGGTTTTAAATAATGCCTTTGCCTGCTGCTCATTTCCTAAGGCTTGCAAAGCCCTAGCTTTCCAATAGACCCATGCTGATTCTTGTTGTTGCTGTTTGCTCATCAACGATATTGTTTTGGATACCCATGTCCAATCAATATCTGCTTGTCGTAATGCCATACGCACCCTCCAAGCCGCATTATAGTCACTTAAGGGAATATCCCCTGCCTTACGATACCAAGCATCTGCTCTACTTTCTAAGTTAAGCGCAGCCATTAAAGCAAATTGTGAATATGCCCATTGCAAATCAGGGGTCGCTAGCAATTCTGCTCCTCGGCTTTCAAGCACACGCATGCCCAAATCCCGATCTTGACGGGCCAAACGACTAAAAGCAATCGCTCGCAACTCTTTTTGAGCTGCCGTTAATCCTTGACCAGATTGTGTTGCCAACCACTGACTAGGTGCTTTCATAATTGCAATAAACTGGTTAAAGTCTTCTGCATTAAAATAAATACCCGCATAACGCTTGGCTTTTTCTTTGCTATCGTACTCTACTGCCTCTCGCATAAGTACCTGTAACTGTGCCAAAGTAACCATCTGACGATTTTTGAGGCTGGCCACCATATCCCAGCAACGCTCATCATCAATCACTCCGTCTAATGCTTGAGCACTATTGATACGTTTACCCTCTATTGCCTGTGCATGGTAATAAGCGCATTGTGCTGGAGCATAGTTGACCTTGGCCTTACCCAGTTTATTAATGGTATGAAAGTCTCCCCTTTTTGCGGCAGCCACAATCCAATCCGCTTTTAAACGTTCTCCCACATAAGTATTGGGATTTTGTTGCAGAAACCTTTGTAGCTCATTAACTGGGAGAGGAAGACTATCTTGGCTAGTACGATAACGCAAATACCAATAGAGTGGATAAGCCCCTAACTCATGGTCTTTTTCTGCTTGACTAACAGAGAGTAAAAGCAAATCCCATCGCTTTTGTCTCATGACTTCGTGTGCCTGCACTACCACATTACGTGCAGTCTCATCCACCGGCATAGCAGCACGATACAACACTCTTGGGTGTGATGGAGTCTCCGCTACGATTTCCTGTCCCTCATCAATAGCACGGCTGGTTGATTTTCCTGACGTACATCCCAATAACAGCAGAGTACTCAATGTCCAGCTAAAATATCGTAGAATACTTTTTTCCATAACTATCCTTTGGTTGAAAATCAACAATGGCTACTCAATCTACTACTGATTATACATGGTTACGCCAGAAACTCTTGCAAAAACGCCAAGCATTAACACTCTCACAGCGTCAGGCAGATAGTCAACGACTTTGTCTGCGGTTATGGGACTTTATTCAACAGCACTTTAATACAACACATACGATTGCAGCTTTTTGGCCTATTGGTGCCGAAGTCGATATTCGTCCGGTATTAACCCAACTTGATGAAGCCCAATACTCTGTGCTATTGCCCAAAGTAGTCGAGAAAAATGCCCCACTACGCTTCTTCCGCTGGTCCCACACATATCCCATGGTGTTAGGTCATTTCAATATTCCTGAACCTCAAGCCGACGAAGAAGTGACCACCATGCCCGATTTGGTATTGACACCTTTACTTGGGTTTACTGCACAGGGAGACCGTCTAGGTTATGGTAAGGGATATTATGATAGAACATTAAATCAATGGATTAGCCAAGGTCTAAAACCTTATGCTATAGGTTTGGGGTGGGATGAAGGATTAATTGAAGACACAGACTATCAGCCCGCTGTACATGATGTGCCACTTGCAAATATTCTCACCCCATCTGGCTGGGTATTATAAAAATACCCTGCCCATAACAGTGTCTGCAAGCCAATTTCGACACCTGTTTTATCAAGTTGTAAATACCAGTTGATACTTAGGGTGAAGTAAAAAGGGTTATCGCCAACGGATAACCCCTTTTTTGCTAAAGCCTTCACAATCTTGATTAAACCAATAGCATACTAAATCTCTAAATTATCAATCAGACGAGTATTACCCAATTTAGCAGCAGCAAGTACTACAAGAGGCTCTTTATTGATAATTTCTTCTGTTGTAGGAGCGAGTAGATTACTTTGTTTGCGTAAAGACATATAATCCACCGCCCAACCACGGTCAGTAAGTGTTTTAGCCGCCTTGTATTCAAGCTCTTCACGGTCTATATTACCTGCCAGCAACTGTTTCCGTACATCATTCAATGTTGCATAAAGCATTGGAGCTTCTGCATATTCAGCTGCATTTAAATAACGATTGCGTGAAGATAGGGCAAGACCATTGGCCTCACGCACGGTTTCATGGGCATAAATCTGTACTGGCAACTGAAACTGACGACACATGCTGCGTACAATCATTAATTGTTGATAATCTTTCTTGCCAAATACAGCTACCTTGGGTTGGACACAGGAGAAAAGTTTAAGCACAATAGTACTTACTCCTTCAAAAAAACCAGGTCGGAACTCCCCTTCGAGAATATTACCTAATTCACTGGGGGGTTGTACACGGTAGCTTTGTGGTTCTGGGTACATTTCTTTTTCAGTGGGGGCAAACAAAACGTACACATCACGTCGCTCTTCTAATTTAGCAATGTCTTCTTGCAATGTCCGTGGATATTTATCAAAATCCTCATTGGGTCCAAACTGTAAGCGATTTACAAAAATACTTGCCACCACAGGATCGCCATGCTGACGAGCCAAACGCATCAATGATAGATGACCTTCGTGCAAATTCCCCATAGTGGGTACAAAAGCAGTTCTTAGTTGACCTCGTAATTGGTCTCGCAATTCCTCAATAGTATGAACAACCTTCACAATATATCCTTTAAACGGTATTAGAGGTATAAGTCAAACGCACATAAATCGGTGCATAGGGTTCAACTTGTGTAATTTCAACGAGTAACTCTCTACTCAATTCCAGCATGGCAATAAAATGCACCACAATCACCGCTGGTGGAGCTCCCTCATTAATACGCTCCATAAATAGATCCGTAAACTCCATAAAACGCACATTTGCCAATCTTCTTAAAATATGGCTCATATGGTCACGTACAGATAACTGTTCACGTGAGATATGGTGCCGCTGATTCAGCTTGGCACGCTTGATAATATCCAGCCATGCTAGGCGTAAATCTTCAGGATTGACATCAGGGAGCATACGCTCAACACTAATATTCATCTGAGCATTGGCCCGTTCAAAGTCTCGACCTAATTGGGGTAATTCGTCTAATTTACGTGCAGCCAACTTCATACGCTCATATTCTAATAAACGACGTACAAGTTCAGCACGAGGGTCTTCCACCTCTTCACCCGTATCGCTTTTTTTCACTGGCAACAGCATGCGTGATTTAATCTCAATCAACATTGCCGCCATGAGCAAATACTCTCCCGCCAGCTCAAGATTGCGCTTACGAATTTGCTCCACATACACCATATACTGTGAAGTAACTTCTGCCATAGGTATGTCTAGCACATTAAAATTCTGCTTACGGATAAGATAGAGAAGTAAATCTAGTGGTCCCTCAAAAGCCTCTAAAAAGACTTCCAAGGCATCAGGCGGAATATAGAGATCATTGGGAATATTGAATAAAGGCTCGCCGTACAGACGAGCCAAAGCCACCGAATCAACAACATCCGGTGTACTATCTACATCAGGATTTACCAAGGCGTCTAATTCAGCCTGAATAGGGCTCATTATTTATCAGTTTGATAAACGTAAGGCTTCTGATAAACACGTGCCGCTTTAAACTGTTCTTGTTGTTCGGCATCAATAACCTTATCCCATAGACGAGCCCGACCAGCAAGTTGTTTTGCTGTGGTCTCTGGATGATCTTTCTTGTATTGTTTTAAAAACAAGGTCGCTTCTGACTCGTAATTTTTTTGTGACATGATGAGCTCTATCAAGTAAAACAAAAGCTGATTATAGCACCAAGCTATAAAATCTGTATCGAAATATACTATCTTAAGGCTAGGGTATGATAACAAAACCCCTTCTATAGCAGCCTACCCTAAATAGGTAATCCAACTAAAGCAGATAGGGATTAGACGCTTGCCTTATTGTAGGCTGTTAAAGAATCTGTGCCAAAAACTGCTGTCCACGCTCTGTTTGTGGTTGAGTAAAAAACTCAGCTGGTGGAGTTTGCTCCACAATCATACCTTGATCCATGAACACTACAGAATCAGCAACTTTCTGGGCAAAACCCATCTCATGGGTCACACAGAGCATGGTAATTTTATCTGTCTCTGCCAATTCCACCATCACATCCAGTACTTCTTTCACCATTTCAGGATCAAGGGCTGAGGTAGGCTCATCAAATAACATCACTTTGGGTGACATACAAAGCGAGCGTGCAATAGCGACTCGCTGCTGTTGCCCTCCAGATAACTGTCCTGGGTATTTATAGGCTTGGTCGGCAATCTTAACACGTTCTAAATAATGCATAGCAATGTCATGAGCCTCTTTCTTGCTTTTCTTCAATACCCAAATAGGTCCCAAGGTGAGATTCTCTAAAACACTAAGATGAGGAAATAGATTAAAGTGTTGAAACACCATGCCTACCTGACGACGAATCGCTTCTAAGTGCTTCACATTATGATCCAGTGCTACACCATCCACAATAATTTCCCCTGCTTGATGTGCCTCTAGACCATTAATACAGCGAATCAGTGTCGACTTCCCTGACCCTGAGGGTCCAGAAATCACAATACGCTCCCCTTCACTCACTTGTAGATTCACATCCTTAAGCACATGAAAATCACCATACCATTTGTTTACATTAGTTAATTCAATCATTGTCTTAGCCATTACATTACTCCATATTTTGAAAGATTGCGACACCACTTAGTGTTGTTTTCCTATATCCAAGCGTCGCTCGATATATTGCGAGTAACGAGACATCGCATAACAAAAGACAAAATAAATGCATCCAATAAACACATAAGCCTCTACACTAAATCCTTGCCACTGTGGGTCAGCAAGAGCCACCTTGGCAGAAAGAGTGAGGTCATAAATACCGATAATTACCACCAATGAGGTATCTTTAAAAATAGAGATAAAAATGCTTACTAAAGGAGGAATAGCAACTTTAAGTGCCTGTGGCAGAATAACCAAGCGCATTGTTTGCCAATAACTTAAACCAAGAGATGCAGCCCCTTCAAATTGCCCTTTAGGAATAGACTGCAACCCTCCTCTTACAACCTCGGCAATATAAGCAGACACGTAGACAATTACAGCTAGTTGTGCTCGCAGCAGTTTATTCATGGTTACGCCCTCAGGAAAGAATAACGGCACCATCACCGATGCCATGAAGAGCAAACTAATAAACGGTACACCGCGTACCAACTCAATATAAATAATACTGAGCGAGCGAATCAATGGCATATCGGAGCGTCGTCCTAATGCCAATAAAATGCCCAAAGGCGTTGCCACCAAAATACCGAAAATGGACAAAATCAAGGTAATCGTCAAACCACCCCACTTTGCGGTTTCTACAAAGCTAAGAGAGAACAGCCCCCCTTGCATCAGCAACCAACAAATAGCCATCACAGCTATCCAAATGAATACCAATGCCTTATTCCAAAAGCGAGGGATTGCACTGTAAATAATAAGTACAATGAGCAAAACTGTCACAAGGAATGGACGCCACTGCTCATCAAAAGGATAAATACCCCACAAAATCATGCGGTATTTATGCTCAACAAAAGACCAACATGCCCCTACAGTCTGCTGACACTCACTTCCTGTATTTGCTGAAAAATTAGCACCAAACCATGCCCACTCAAGCAATGCAGGGATGGAGAAAAGCAAAAACCATAATGCCAAGATAGTGGCTAATGTATGTGCAGGCGAAGCAAATAAATTATTTTTTAGCCAACACCAAACACCCTTTTGAGCAGGAGGCTTTACACTGTTATACGAATGCACACTTTCTGTATGGACGGAGATTTTCTCTGTCATCTTACCTCTCCACTAAAGCCATGCGATGGTTATACCATGCCATAAACAGAGCAATACTAATGCTAATCGTAAAATACGCCAACATGATAATAATCACTGCTTCTATTGCCTGCCCTGTCTGTGTAAGCATGGTATTGACGATAGACACAATATCAGGATAACCAATTGCTACTGCTAAAGAGCTATTTTTCGTGAAATTCATAAAAGTATTGCTCATCGCTGGTATCATCACACGCACAGCCTGAGGCATAACAATAAGACGTAAAACCTTGGAACGAGATAAGCCTAGCGAAGCACCTGCCTCCCATTGCCCTTTACTCACACTCTGTATCCCTGACCGTACAATTTCCGCTACAAAACTCGCAGTATAAAGCACCAATCCAATCAACAAAGCAGCCAACTCAGGACTAATACTCCAACCCTGCTCGAAATTAAACCCTCTTAACACAGGTTTAACCAACTGTAAATCAAACCCTGAAGCAGCGCAAGCCAGCAACAGGACAAGCATAAAAACACCAATATTAATTAGTAAAACAGGTGTCGTTTGTCCAGTCTGGTTTTGTTTACGCTTGGCCCAGCATGAAATAAGACCCCCAAGAACAACAGCAATCAAAACGCCCCATAATAACCACTCAACTGATGTTCCTATTAACGCAGGAAATTTGATGCCCCGATTGGATAAAAATACCCCATCTACAGGATTAAGTGCCTGACGTGGCCCTGGCAGAATCTCAGTCAATAAGGCATACCAAAAAAATAAGTGAATCAATAATGGTATATTGCGCATCACCTCTACATACACTGCTGATAAACGATTCACTAACCAATTTTTAGATAATCGTCCAATCCCAATAAAGGTACCAAGCACGGTAGATAATAAAATACCCACCAGAGACACAAACAAGGTGTTCACAATACCAACTTGGATTGCTTGCCAGTAAGTGTCTGTTAAATCGTAATGAATGAAACTCTCCCCTATGGCAAACCCAGCTTCTTTATTTAAAAAACCAAAGCCAGTTTGAATATTTCTAGATGAGAGGTTATGTAGTGTGTTGTCGACTAAATACCATAGACACCCCACAACCAAGCCTAGGATAATCAACTGATATACCCATGCCCGTACCCGTTCGTCATTCCATGAAAGTTTTTTCATTTACTATCCAATTAGTCACCAAATAGATTCTCATCTTAAAACAAAGAATGGGATTGTTTTATGGAAACCCCTATATCATAAATAGTCATATGCTTTTGCTATAAAGAGAAATATACCACTTATTGACTATTTCGTTGTTTCTTTTTTAGTGAAAACACAACGTATTCTGATGTTAAAATAGGACTTACCTTATTTGCTTATAATCTTTTGCTATGATTGAGTTTCAGCACGTCTTTAAGGCCTACGGTCAAAGTGCCAATATCCTCGCCGACATTAATTTCAAAATTAATAGCGGTGATTTTGTCTTTATTTCTGGTCCTTCTGGAGCAGGTAAATCCACCCTTCTAAAACTTATCGGTGGACTAGAAGCCCCTAGCCGTGGCTCTATTACTGTCAAAGGAACCCGCATTGACAAACTTGAGCCACGCTCTATTCCCTATTTGCGTCGCTCTGTAGGGATTATTTTACAAGATACTCACCTACTCTATGACCGCAATGCTTTTGAAAATGTGATGTTACCACTAACTGTTATGGGACTTAGCTATGATACCGCTGCCTCTAGAGCTAGAGCCGCTATTGTTAAAGTAGGTCTTGGTGGCAAGGAGAAATACAATCCTATCGCTCTTTCAGGTGGTGAGCAACAGCGTCTTGCCATTGCCCGTGCTATTGTCAACCGGCCAAGTATTTTAATTGCCGATGAGCCTACCGCCAATCTTGACCAAGAGAATGCCCACCTTATCCTTGATGTTTTCAGAGATTTTAATCGTGTTGGTGTCACTACACTCATTGCTTCCCATGATAGACCCCTACTACAACGTTATGCCAACCGCACTTTACTTATTGAACCCGGTCACTTTACCGATTTAGGATACCACGCATGAAAACTTGGTTACGTCATCATCTTTATGCCATACGGACAGCGTTGCGTCGCTTATTGTTGACACCCTTTTCTACGATTACTAACATTACAGTGATTGCCTTTGTGCTATCACTTCCTCTAGTCGTCAGTGCAATTCTCACCTCCTTAGCACCTGTGGCTAAAACTGTGTCGGTGAATCCTGTCATCACATTATTTATGAAAAATAATGTGTCACTTGAAGCGACACAACAACTCGCTGCTCAAATTAAAACTGAATCAAATGCCCAAATTGACCATATTACTGTAATGTCTAAACAAGAAGCACTTGATACATTGCGCTCTTCTCAGGAGTGGAAAGAATCCTTGGATGTATTACCAAATAATCCCTTACCTCACAGTATTATCATTGCTCTTAGCAATGGGGTTTCTACCCTACAAGCCAATGAAATTGCGCAACAATGGCAAAACAACCCTGAAGTCGACCTAGTACAGTTTGACCGGGACTGGCTAAAGAAACTTGAGAGCATCATCTCTTTCTTTAAGGTATTGTTAGGTATTTTTGCGGTTGGGGTTGCTATTATCGTCGTTGCAACTATTTTTAATACTGTTCGCATGCAAGCCTTATTACAACGAGACGAGATTGCTGTAGCTCGCCTAGTTGGTGCTACAGAGTCCTTTGTACGCCGTCCTTTTTTATACTTGGGTATTATCACGGGGTTCTGTGCTGGCTTACTCTCTATTGCATTAACTGCCATAGGTCTTAGCCTAATGAACAATGCTATCTTAGTTGTGGCTGAAAGTTATGGGCAGCCCTTTAATTTAGCACTACCTCATGCCTTTTGGATTGTTTTAGCTATTGTCATTGTGATGATTATTGCCGCTATCGCTGCCCGTTGGTCTGTCACTCGTCACTCTTCTTTCTAAAAAATTAATATCAACACCACTGACCTACCTCATAATGAGTGGGGCAGTGGTGGTAAAAGCACCGGTTATACCAGTGAATACACTCCCCACGGATAGGCAATGGTTTCTCATCAATCCACTATCAGTTTTGTAAAACGCATACAGACTTGGCAACAACAATCTGGCCGTCATCATTTGCCTTGGCAAAATACACATGATGCCTATCTGGTATGGCTATCTGAAATTATGTTGCAACAGACCCAAGTCCGAACAGTCATCCCCTATTATGAACGATTTATCAAACGATTTCCCACTGTAGCTGATCTTGCACAGGCCTCTCAGGAAGAGGTTATGCCTTACTGGGCAGGACTGGGCTACTATGCTCGTGCTCGCAACCTGCATCGTTGCGCACAATTAGTGATGCAACAACATGGTGGATTTTTCCCACAAACCCCTGAAGAATTAGCCCTACTACCGGGTATAGGCAAGTCAACAGCCAATGCTATCGCTGCCTTTTGCTTTAATGCCTCTACACCTATTATGGATGGTAATGTCAAACGCGTATTCTCTCGCTTTTACGGTATCACGGGCTATGGTGCCGCAATGGAAAAACAACTCTGGCAGCAGGCTTATGCTAATGTGCAAGGAGAAACAGAAATTGGGCGTTATAATCAGGGGTTGATGGATTTAGGCTCTATGGTTTGCACCCGTACCAAGCCTAGCTGTACTGCGTGCCCGCTACAATCAGATTGCTACGCTTACGCTCACCAGGCTCAAGCACAATTTCCAGAGAAGAAAACAAAAAAAGCTATCCCTCAACGAGAGACTTTTATGCTAGTAATTCAGCATGGGCAGCAAATATTATTACAGCAACGCCCAGCACAGGGAATCTGGGGAGGGTTACTATCACTGCCAGAACTAGCAACACAGCAGGAAGTAAATCATTGGTTAGCAACACACCCTCATGTATCTGCACTTAAAATGGCAAGTTTTGAGCATATCTTCTCGCATTATCGCCTATTGATACACCCCATCCTAGTAACGCTCTGTCCCTCTGACGAGCAACATCAGGGATTCGTATTACAGCAAGAACAGGCTTCATTAAAAAAGAATGCAACCATGCGAAACTTGGGTTTACAAGACTCACTGCTTCCCTATGAAATTGGCAGCCCTGATTTAAATGAACAACCCTGCTTCTTTCCTAAATCACATTGGTATGATTGCCGCCAACAGCTAGCACTTCCTAGCCCTGTAGCCAAAATTATCAATGGGCTTTATGAGGGTTTATGTGGCGTATAATTGGCAATACTCATCAACAAACCAAATGCAATACCTAGTGTCACCAATGCTGTTCCTCCATAACTCATAAATGGTAATGGCACCCCTACTATAGGTAAAATGCCCATGACCATACCCATATTGACAAAAACATAGACAAACAGCATCATAGTCAAAGCACCAGCAAGTAATGATCCAAATTGGGTTTTGGCCTTGAGTGTGATGACAAAGCAACGAGCCAGCAACAAGGTATAAAGAATCAACAGAAACACACTACCATAAAGCCCAAACTCCTCAGCAAACACTGCAAAAATAAAGTCCGTGGTCTGTTCTGGAATAAAGTCTAAGTGTGTCTGCGTTCCTTGTAAATAACCCTTACCATAGACACCACCAGAACCAATGGCAATCATTCCTTGAATTGTGTGAAAACCCTTACCAAGAGGATCTAGATTCGGATTAAGCAACGTACATACTCGCGTTTTCTGATAATCATGCAAGATAACCCAGTCAAAATCTGTTTCGCATAGCAAAGGCTCAAAATGAATTATCAGAGCAATGCCAACAACCCCTAGAATAAACAATGGAGTTAGCAATTTGAAAGATAACCCTGCAAAATAAATTACAAAAAAGCCTGTCGCAAACACGAGTAATGCAGTACCTAAATCTGGTTGCTTGATAATCAATACAAACGGCACCAGGAGAAGTACTCCTGCCACAATAAAATCCATGATTCTCAAGTCGCTACGATGTTTGTCAAAATACCAAGCCAACATCATAGGCACACAGAGCTTCATCATTTCAGATGGTTGAATACGTAGAAAACCAATATCCAACCAACGAGTTGCTCCTTTACTGGTATAGCCAAATAACAGTACAGCTAGTAGCAAAAGACACCCAGTCACATAGAAAGGAATCACAATTTTCATCACCTTGGAAGGAGACCATAGTGAAACAAACCACATGGTACCAAAAGCTACAAGAAAGTTACGTGCTTGTCCTTCAAAACGACCATCCGTCCCTCCTACTGCGGAATGCATGACCACCATACCCAACCCTGCAAATAGCACTAAAATAATCAGTAAAGGCCAATCAATTGACTTGAAAGCATATCCCACATAACGTATTACTGCATTCATTGCCGAATTTAAGGCCCTATTCATACCCCCCCCTTTTTGACGGATAAAGCATATAACCCTCTTAAAGGCATAAAGACAAACCCTTGAAGAGCTACAATATCATAGTGTTGTATTTCCATACTCTACTCCCGTGATTGAGCGGCGTTAGGAGAAAGTGGCTCAAAAATCTCAGGAATAGCCTCTTGGGTTTTATCTTCTGGGTTACGAGGCGTTTCCTCTGGTACCTCAGTATCAGGAGAGCTCTCTTCAACTGGTTCGCCTTCTTCTTGGTAGAAAGTAGGCACATATTCAGGCTGTACTGAGCGATTAGGAGACAACCAGTAATCAAACACCTTGCGGGCTATAGGAGCAGCTACAGTAGATCCCCAACCTCCATTTTCTACAATTAGTGCCACTGCAATTTGAGGATTATTAGCTGGCGCGTAACCCATATATAAAGCATGGTCATGCAGGCGCTTATTCAAAGCCCGGGCATTGTATTTAGCCCCACGCAAACTAAACACTTGTGCTGTCCCTGTTTTACCTGCCGCTTGATAAGCTGCGCCTGCAAATACTCGGCTACCCGTACCATAACGGTTAACATCAATCATAGCGCGTTTAATTACTTGCAGATTTTCAGGCTTAAGTGCAATCGTATACTCAGGCTCTTTGACAACTTGCTCCGCTTTACGAGTCACAGGATTTTCTAGCCAGTGAACAATGTGTGGCCGCATATAAACACCATTAGCCGCCAGTACAGACGTCGCCTGTGCCAACTGCATAATCGTAAAGGCATTATATCCTTGTCCCACCGTCACAGAAATTGTCTCGCCGACATGCCAAGTTTGCTTTTTGGGATCTTTAAATGCCTTACGTTTCCATTCTCTAGAGGGAAGAATACCACGTTTTTCTCCTGGTAAATCAATACCTGTCTGCTTACCAAACCCAAATTGCTGGGTGAAATCATGCAAGTTATCTACCCCAATCACAGGTCCTAAACTAAAGAAGTAGGTATCCGATGACACCATAATCGCCTTATGCATATCGGTGGGTCCATAAACCGCACGCCCTGCATTGTGAAAACGTTGATTCCCATACTCGAAATAGCCAGGGTCAGGAATACGTGTATCTGCATCACGCAATCCTAAAGACAACGCTGCTAAAGCAACAAAAGGCTTATATGTCGAACCAATAGGGAATGTTCCTGAAATCGGCCTATCCAACAATGGTACATCAGCAGACTCATTTAATCGACGCCAATTTTCTACATCAATGCCGTCCACAAATAGATTAGGGTCAAAAGAAGGCTCCGACACATAGGCTAAAACCTCTCCTGTCTTAGGATTAATGGCAACCAATGCTCCACGCTGAGGATTTTTGGGATCTTTAAAAATCCCCTCTACCATCTGTTGTAATCCCATATCAATGGAGAGTCGCAAGTTATCACCAGGGACAGGATCAATCCGCTTTAACACACGCACAGGCCGTCCCGAAGCCGATATTTCAACCTCTTCCCAGCCAGTCTTTCCATGTAATTGCTGTTCGTAACTCGCCTCAATCCCTTTCTTACCAATAATATCAGTGCCGCGATAATTACCCTCTAGCCCCTCTTTTTCAAGTTGCTCTTTATCTTTTTCCGAGATACGCCCCACATAACCAATTAAATGGGCTGCCGATTCACCTTGTGGATATTCACGTACCCAACGTGCTTTCAAACTAACACCCGGAAAACGATAAGAATGAGCAGCGAAAATGGCCGCTTCTTCATCAGTAATATTGTGACGCAAAATAACCGAGCCAAAACGAGGAGCGCCAGATAAACGTCGACGAAAACGACGAATATCTAAGTCAGTAATAGGTATAAGTTGCTTCAGCTCAGCAATGACATCATCTATTTTCTTAACTTGAGCAGGGGTTATCTCAATAGTATAGTCACGGTAACTTCTAGCTAATACCACTCCATTGCGATCCACTACCTCACCTCGTCGAGGAGGAATAGGCACCAAGGAAATACGGTTCCGCTCAGCTCGCTCTGATAACCCTTGGTAGCGCTCCACTTGTAATACCCACAGACGATAAATTAGCACTCCAAAGCACATCAACACAAAAAGACTTGCTACGATAATTCGTACAATCAATTTGCGTCTATTAATGCCAGAGCTTTTGCCAAATTCCAACATAAACGCACCTATTACTCTAGTTTATGCTCATCTTTGGGAGAATGTGAGAGAAACTTAAACAAAAGATCCACCACAAACCATAAACATGCAGTAATCAAGCCAGACCATAGCCAGCCCCAGCCCGCCCATACGCCAGCAAGCCATGCCTCAAAAATACGACCAGGAATAACTGCCAACACAAATACAGGTAGCATAGAGAAAAAGTGGGCAAACACAGAAAATTGGACAATATGACGACGCATATTAATCACAAAATAAATCACAATCACATAATAAAGAGCATGACGTCCCAACACATTAGTATCATGAACATCCATCAATAAACCCAATAAAAACGCAGCAAACATGCCTACGCCTTTAGCACTATGGACGCACCAGAACGCCAGTACAACTAATAGAATATCAGGGGAACCTGGCCAGTCACGCCAAGGTAATAAAGACGCCATAAAAGTGACAAAAATGCTTCCCCAAACAAAACTACCAGAGCTTTGAAAAACATCATCCCCCGTATCAATAGGGTGTAGGGAGCGAATGGGAGTATTAGATTTAGTCATTCTGAACTCCTTGATTATCTACCGCTTTAGAGGAGTTTGCTGTCTTTGGTTTAGTAAGTGATTGTGCAGGAGCTGTTAGTGATTTTGCATCAGATTTAGCAGGTACAGCTACCGATGTACTCATCGGTGACACTGGCTTGGTAGATGGAGCAACTGACTTAATACCTGCTTCAGATAATGGATTACCACTGGCAGAAACATCATTTTCCTCAGTAGAGAGAGAGTCAGTCTCTGTCAATAAAACTAGAAAGTGCAAATATTGCTCTGGGTGCGCTGATGGTTCTACCAATGCACTCACAAAACCTTGTGCGGAATTATTTTCAATCTTACTCACTCGACCAATAGCTAAACCAGCGGGATATACTCCACCAATACCGCTAGTAACCAGCTGATCACCTTCTTTAATATCAGCTCCTTGAGCAAGATAACGCACCTCTATCAAACCAGGATGCCCTGTACCATACACCACAACACGTAAACCATTACGCACAACAATAGCAGGCATTGTGACTCGCTCATCGGTAATTAATGATGCTTCTGATGTACTAGAAGTGACTCGCTGTACCTGCCCTACTATACCACCCTCTCCAATCACAGGCATGCCAGGAGCAATGCCATCATTAGCCCCTTTGGTCAATATGAGTGTCTGGTGTAAAGGATTTGCCGCTGCATACAGGATTTGCACAGCAACGGAAGGAATACTTACAGAGTTTTTGATGCCTAGTAACTGCCTTAATTGGGCATTTTCAGCTTCTAATCGAGTCGCTTGCACACTAAGCTGCGTTAGTCCTATCCGTTGACGTTGAGTTTCTTCAGTCTGGATTTTAGCCAGCTCAACAGCATTAGACCAGTTGGTAATTTCTTTGACAACATCGCGTGGCCAAAGGGCTGCTTTTTGAAAGGGAGTCAGTACTGTAGCAATGAACCTGCGTGACGAAACGAGTAGATTCGTCTGTGAATCTACTATCATCATTACAATGCAAAGTACGCCTAAAAAAGCCAGCTTAACACCAGAGGCTTGGCCTCTTTTAAATAGGCGCAAAGACTTCTCTTGCTGCATCCGTCACCTAAAAAGACAATAGCACCCAAGGTAACTATACCATGGGTGCTATACCTAATCATCATTATTCTGTGATAAAGACAGGACCTAATAACTCAAGGTGCTCTAATGCTTCACCACAACCACGCACCACGCAAGTTAAAGGATCCTCTGCAACCATTACAGGCAGACCTGTTTCCTCTTGTAAGAGACGGTCTAAGTCACGTAGCAAGGCACCACCACCAGTAAGTGCAATACCTTTTTCAGTAATATCTGCACCCAACTCAGGAGGTGTCTGCTCAAGTGCAATCTTAACAGCAGAGACAATCTGATTAAGAGGGTCAGTCAATGATTCTAAGATTTCATTAGAAGTCACTGTAAAGCTCCGAGGAACACCCTCAGATAAGTTACGACCTTTGACCTCAATCTCACGAACCTCTCCGCCAAGGAAAGCGGAGCCAATTTCTTTTTTAATAATCTCTGCGGTCTGATCACCAATCAACATGCCATGATGACGACGAATGTAGTTAACAATTGCTTCGTCAAACTTGTCACCACCAACACGCACTGACCCCTTGTATACCATACCACCTAGAGAAATAATCGCCACCTCTGTGGTACCACCTCCAATATCAACCACCATAGAACCACTCGCATCGGATACATTAAGACCAGCACCAATAGCAGCAGCCATAGGCTCCTCAATGAGATATACCTGACTAGCACCAGCACCTAAAGCAGCCTCACGAATAGCACGACGCTCAACTTGGGTAGAACCACAAGGCACACATACGATAATACGAGGACTAGGAGAAAAGAAACCGCGTGGGTTTACAATCTTAATAAATTGCTTAATCATCTGCTCAGTCACAGAGAAATCAGCAATTACACCGTCTTTCATAGGACGGATAGCATCAATATTGCCAGGTACACGACCCAGCATCTGTTTTGCAGCATGACCTACTGCTTGGATAACCTTACGGCCTTGACCGCCATCATGACGGATAGCTACAACAGAAGGTTCATCAAGTACAATACCCTTGCCACGCACGTAGATGAGGGTATTTGCAGTACCGAGGTCAATTGCCATATCGGTAGATAAATAATTTCGTAAAAATCGGAACATATTTATATATAGGGAATGAGGTGAGCTAAAGTTATTAAGTCCAATGGGGTATTATAAATTGGATATTGCTTAATATTAACTTATAATGAACAGAATCCCGAAATTTTATCATTTCTAAGGCTTTTATATACCAGCTTTAGTGGTAAATTTCCTTTTTTTACAATTTTTATTGACTTTTTTTCTTACAGTCTATGTCACTTACACCTAAAGATGTGAGCCGAATTGCACGTCTTGCTCGCTTGGAACTCAGCGAAGCGGCTCAAGCTAAGGCTCTAAACGAACTTAATAGCATGCTAGGATTGATTGAAGCTTTACAATCAGTAGATACCAGCGGTGTCATTCCCCTAGCCCACCCTCTTTCTGTGCACGAAGAAATCAGTTTGCGTTTACGTGAAGATGTTGTCACTGAAACTGCTTCCATTGAAAACCGTCAATCTTTGATGGCCAACGCCCCTGCAGAATCAGAGGGATTATTCCTAGTACCAAAAGTTATCGAGTAATTATGTCTTTCCAATCTATACAAGCCGTACGAGCAGCACTTGATAGCAAACAGGTCAGTGCTGTAGAACTAGCACAAGAAGCAATTAACAAGGCAGAACAACTCTCGCGCCTTAATGCTTTTTTGCATATTGATTCAGAACTTACTTTAGCCCAGGCACGTCTAGCTGATGAGCGCATCGCCAAGGGGGCACAAGGCTTCCTAACTGGTTTGCCTATCGCCCATAAAGACGTCTTTGTGACCAAAGGCTGGCGTACCACTGCCTCAAGTAAAATGCTAGCTAACTATACCAGTCCTTTTGACGCCACTGTCGTTGATTTATTAGCTCAGGCAGGTTGTGTCAATATCGGTAAATTAAACTGTGATGAATTCGCTATGGGTTCAGGCAATGAAAATTCTGCTTTCGGCCCTTGCTTAAACCCTTGGGATGAACAAGCTGTACCAGGCGGTTCATCTGGAGGTTCAGCAGCAGCCGTTGCTGCAGGTATTGTATTAGCTGCTACTGGGACTGATACAGGAGGTTCTGTACGTCAACCCTCTGCTCTATGTGGCGTATCTGGCATTAAGCCTACTTATGGTACCGTATCTCGCTTTGGTATGATTGCCTTTGCCTCCAGTCTAGATCAAGCCGGACCTATTGCACGTAACACTCGCGATTTAGTTGAACTGCTTAATGTCATGAGTTCTTTCGATGAGAAAGACTCCACTAGTGTGATGAATTGTGATGGCACACCAAATACCCAAGGTCGTGTTAAAAAAGATTTTGAGCAGGCAACTACAGCATTCCAAGCAAATAGTAGCTTACCGCTTAAAGGCTTACGTATCGGCGTACCTAAGGAATACTTTGCTGAAGGTATTAGTACAGAAGTGCAAGAGGCTGTAGAAAAAGCGATTGCACAGTTTGTTGCTTTAGGGGCTGAACGTGTCGATATTTCTTTACCTCGCACAGCTCTTGCTATTCCAGCCTACTACGTCATTGCACCAGCTGAGGCTTCTAGCAATCTCTCTCGTTATGATGGGGTCCGCTATGGACACCGTAGCAAGGAATATTCCGGTTTGGAGCAAATGGTAAGCCGTTCTCGTGTAGAGGGTTTTGGTCCTGAAGTACAACGCCGCATTATGATTGGTACTTATGTATTATCGCAGGGCTATTATGATGCTTATTACCTTCAAGCCCAACGCATTCGTCGCATGATTGCCAATGATTTCCAAGCGGCCCTTAACAACCAATGTGATGTCATCATGGGCCCTGTGACACCAACAGTTGCAAAAAATATTGGCGACAACAAAGAAGATGTCACTGCTGACTGGCTTGCTGATATTTATACCCTCGGAGTAAGTCTAGCTGGTTTACCTGCTCTCTCTATCCCATGTGGCTTTGGCGGTGCCAATGGTAAACGCCCTATTGGCTTACAGATTATCGGCAATTACTTTAAAGAAGGTCAGTTACTCGCTGTTGGCGATTGTTTCCAACAACATACTGATTGGCATTTGCGTCAAGCGGAGGTGAAATAATGAGTTGGGAAATTGTTATTGGTTTAGAAACTCACGTACAGCTTTCAACCAAATCAAAAATTTTCTCTGGCAGCAGCACAGCCTTTGGCGCCGCCCCCAATACACAAGCTAATCTTGTCGATATGGCATTGCCTGGTAGTTTACCGGTAATGAACCGTGAGGCAGTAGCAAAGGCGATTGCCTTTGGTTTAGCGATTGGTGCCAAGGTAGCCCCTCTTTCAGTATTTGCACGCAAACATTACTTCTACCCTGATCTACCTAAAAACTACCAAATTAGTCAATATGAATTGCCTGTGGTAGTTGGAGGAAAATTAAGTTTCTTTGTGGGTGAAGAGGAAAAAACTATTAACCTCACTCGTGCTCATCTTGAAGAAGACGCTGGTAAATCGCTGCATGATGACTTTACCGGCCCACTCGGTGAACTCTCTACTGGTATTGACCTAAACCGTACTGGCACACCTTTATTGGAAATTGTGACTGAACCTGAACTACGTTCTGCAGCAGAAGCAGTAGCATATGCACGTGCGTTGCATGGTCTTGTAGTATGGTTAGGTATTTGCGATGGCAATATGCAAGAGGGCTCTTTCCGTGTCGATGCCAACGTATCTGTGCGACGTCAGGGTGATACAGAATTCGGTACTCGTACTGAGATTAAAAATGTAAACTCTTTCCGCTTCCTAGAGCGTGCAATTTTATTTGAAGCGCGCCGTCAAATTGAGCTTATCGAAGATGGAGGTACCGTTGTCCAAGAGACTCGTCTTTATGATGAAGCCAAGGATGAAACTCGTAGCATGCGTAGTAAAGAAGATGCTCATGACTACCGCTATTTCCCTTGCCCAGACTTACCTCCTTTGGTTATCTCTGCTGACTGGATGGACAAAGTCCGCAATGAAATGCCTGAACTACCTGCTGCGCGTCGTGCTCGTTATGAAAGCGATTTAGGCTTATCCGCTTATCATGCAGCCCAGCTTACACTTAGCCGCCCTGTTGCAGATTACTTTGAACAAATCGTAGCAGAGGCCGGCAAAGACCAGGCTAAACAAGCTGCCAACTGGGTGATGGGCGAAGTGATGGCCAGCCTTAATCGGGATGAGCTGGACATTGTCCAATGCCCTGTCACTCCAGCACAATTAGCCAAACTATTTGCTCGTATTAGTGACAATACCATTTCTAACAAAATTGCTCGTGATGTCTTCCAAGCAATGTGGGCAGGAGAAAATGGTGCCGATGTAGACGCGATTATTGAAGCCAAGGGACTCAAACAAATCAGTGACTCTGGTGCCATCAGCGCGATGATTGATGAAGTGATTGCAGCAAATGCAGCTATTGTCGAAGAGTATCGTTCGGGCAAACAAAAGGCCTTTAACTCTCTTGTTGGTCAAGTGATGAAAGCAGCCAAGGGCAAGGCTAATCCGGCTCAAGTCAACGAATTACTCAAACAAAAACTAGGGTGACATCAATGAAATGGCACTTTACTAAAATGCACGGTGTTGGCAATGACTTTGTCGTTCTTGACGGCGTACGCCAAGCTATTCACATCACCCCGGCAATAGCACGTGCTATTGCACACCGCCAATTTGGCATAGGTGCAGATCAAATTTTATTAGTTGAGGATCCAAGCCACCCCGAAGCCCACTTCCGCTATCGCATTTTTAATGCAGATGGTAGTGAGGTAGAGCATTGTGGTAATGGTTCTCGTTGTTTTGTGCGCTTTGTCCATGAGCAAAAACTTTCAGGTCGCAACCCGCTCAAAGCCGAGATTGCAACAGGGTTGATTACCCTCACTGAACATGACAATCAAACAGTCAGTGTCGAAATGGGTCAAACCCGTTTTAACCCACAGGACATTGCTTTCGATGTTGATGGCTTACGGTCTACCTCCTGCGGGCAAGATACACTGTGGCACTTGCCTCTGGCAAATGGTGATGAGGTAAATTTATCCATTGTCGGTATTTCTAATCCTCATGCAGTGCAAGTCGTAGATGATGTAAAAACAGCTCCTGTTGCTGTTCAAGGTCCGCTTATTGAGAGCCACCCACGCTTTAAAAACCGTGTTAATGCTGGTTTTATGCAAGTACTCAATGCCCACGAAATTAATCTCCGAGTATACGAACGTGGGGCAGGAGAGACGCTTGCTTGTGGTACAGGTGCATGTGCTGCTGCAGTAGCAGGTATACGTCGAGGTCTTCTTGAAAGTCCTGTAAAAGTTCACACACGCGGCGGCGACTTAAGCATTGCCTATGATGGACATTCCATCATCATGACTGGATCAGCCACAACTGTTTATGAAGGCACTATTGATATTGACGCTCTTCTCCAATCCATTCCAGCACAGGTATTAAATCCATGACAGAGACTGTTTTTACTCCCGAAGCTATTGCTGAGTTTTTAAAAAATAATCCTAAATTTTTAGCAGAGCATGCTGATATATTTGCAGAAATAACAGTACCCAATCCTGATGGTCCTGGAGTACTTTCACTACTAGAACATCAGGTAAATACTCTTCGCCAACAACTTAAGCATTCACACCAGAATCTCCAAGATTTAGGTTATCTAGCTTATGAGAATCAAGGTATTAGTGACACCATTACCGACTGGTGTGCTTCGTTACTAGCTCAAAAAGAAAACGAACTTATCCCTGCCTCAATCGTGACAGGTCTACAAGATGCATTCCCTGAATTAGAGGTAGAGTTGTTACTCTGGGGACTTGAGAACCTTGAGGATTATCAACTTGAAGATAACAAAGAGGTTCAGCAATATATCCAATCACTCTCGCAACCCTATACAGGCAAAAACATTCATGCGGGCTTATCAGCTTGGCTTAGTGAGCCTGCTGCCTCCATTGCGGTAGCTCCGCTGCACGTTAATGATCAAGTCATAGGTGCATTAATTTTTGCAAGTAAAGATGCCAATCATTTTTATGAAGGCATGGGTGTGATTTTTTTAGAGACTCTAGGCTATCTTGCTAGTGCTGCTATTTCACGTATTGCACCAATTGTGATGGATGATACGCCAGTAGATAACTGGGATACTGAAATCAATGATGAAGAAACAGAGGAATTTCACGTTACTGACAAATCTTTTGACACAGAGATTGATGATATTCCTGTACTCACTGAAGATAATGAACCTAGTTTGATTAATGATTATCCTGTATTAGAGCCTACGGATGAACCATCTCTTCAATCCGATGATTATCCAGTACTCAATGAGGATACAGAGCCTACTCTTAAGGACAATCACTCTTTGTTAGACCCAGCAAAATAAGACGCTAAACCATTCCGGAAGTTCTGTAAGGGGGGTTACCAAAATGTCAGATACCACCATTCCCATTCCCTCTGAAGTGATGCAGTGGTTATCATTTCTAGGCAATGAGAAACGTTATTCCACCCATACGTTAGCAGCTTACCAGCGTGATATTTCTCTGCTGACTGCACTCTATCCTGATGTGGCTTTATCTGACATTTCCCATCCTCAAGTGCGTTCAGCAATTGCACGATTACATGCCCAAGACTATAGTCCTCGCTCACTAGCACGCATTCTATCTACATGGCGTAGCTTTTATAAATGGTTTTGTATTCAAAAACATTTAAAAATCAACCCCACAGTAGGCGTCAAAACACCCAAAGTGCCTCGCTCTCTACCCAAAGCCCTCTCCGCAGATCAAGCTAAAACATTGCTTGATACTGGTCTTCAGTTAGAGGGTAATGATGCCATAGCTGCTCGAGATCAAGCCATGTTTGAACTGTTTTATTCTAGTGGCTTACGTTTATCTGAGCTTGTCAGTGTAGATACCCAATTTCACAAAACAGACTCCTATGAGTCTCAAGGTTGGATTAATCTCGCTGAACATGAAATTACAGTTGTTGGTAAAGGCAAAAAAACACGTTTATTGCCTCTTGGAGAAAAAGCAGTACAGGCAATTAAGCATTGGTTAAGTAAACGCCCCCTTCTTGTCAAACCTAGCACTCCAGTACAGGATGAGTTTGCTTTGTTCCTAGGAGAACGTGGTGCACGCATCACTCCCCGAGTCGTTCAGATACAACTTAAGAAGTTAGGTATTAAGAGCAATCTTCCTACCAATATCCATCCCCATGTACTGCGCCATAGTTTTGCAAGCCACCTGCTCCAATCATCACAAGATTTACGTGCAGTTCAAGAATTGTTGGGGCATGCAAAAATTTCCACTACGCAAATTTACACCAAATTGGATTTTCAACATCTTGCCCAAGTCTATGATCAGGCCCATCCAAGAGCCAAAAAAAAGAGCACCTCAAGTAAATGAGATGCTCTGAAGCACATACCCCACTCTAAAGTAAGGCACTACTTCCAAGGGGAATCGATACATTATTAACATGACTACTAGGATATTTTTATTACAATATGTATATAATAGAACAAAATATAACAATCACAATAGGATAATACCCTAGGTTGGATGGGAAATATTCTATTTTCCCGATAAAAATATCACTTACTTCAATGCCTCTAAAATCGTTTTAGCATTAGACTCTATCATACCCAAATAAGTGGAGCCCAAGCCTTCTGCAGCTAAAGCATCTGTGTACAGAGTACCACCGATTTTGGCCCCACTTTCATTGGCTAATTGATCCACCAACTTGCGATTCTGTACATTTTCCAAGAAAACAGCTGGAAGTTTTGCATCACGAATTGCTTTAATTACAGTGGCAACATCTTTAGCTGAAGGCTCTGCTGTAGTAGTAAATCCTAATGGGGTTAAGACTTTAAGCTGATAATCACGAGCAAAATACCCCAAAGCATCGTGTGTTGTGACTAAATAACGGCGGTTTTCTGGCAATGCTGCAAATTGTTTCTTTAAATCGCTATCCAATGCCTGTAATTTTTGTTTATAAGCTGCCGCATTCTTAGCATAAGTTGCTGCATTTTTAGTGTCCACTTCACTTAAGGCTTTAGCAATATTATCTACATAGACTTGTGCATTATTCAAACTTTGCCATGCATGGGGATCAAACTCTCCATGATGGTGATCATGATGACCTTCTGCTGCATGGTCATGTCCCTCATGTTCATGGTCATGTCCCTCATGTTCATGGTCATGTGCTTCATGGCCATGTCCCTCGTGTTCATGGTCATGTGCTCCATGGTCATGCCCCTCATGTTCATGGTCATGTGCTTCATGGTCATGCCCCTCATGTTCATGGTCATGATCTTCCTCTCCTAAAACCTCTTCTGAGAGTTTTTGCTTCTGAATGCCATCAGACACAGCCACTATCTTACCTTTAAAGTTAGATGATTTGGCAAGCCGATTTGCCCAGTTATCAAGTTCCAATCCATTGGTAAACAATACCTTAACATCTTTAGAAAGTAATTTAGCATCACTTGGCTTAATCTCATAGCTATGGATATCCATATCAGGACCGACAAAGTTAACCACCTTCACTTCATCTCCACCCACATTTTTCACCATATCCTCAAGGATAGAGAAACTTGTAGCAACAGTTACTGCCTGCGCCTGTACAGCCAAACTCATACCCAAACTTAATCCAAAAATTGACCATAATTTCATATTTATTTCCTCTGTTGAATAATTTGCCAAACAAGACCACCGTGGGTACCAAAACATAAGGCACAAAAATACACTACACCTGCGGTCAAAATAATACAGGCAGAAGCGGGAAGATTAACCTGAAAAGAAACCACCATACCGATATAAACGCTTACCATACCTAGCAAGACAGAAATTATCAGCTGTTGATTTAATGTCCTTCCTAAAAACTTAGCTGAGATAGCGGGCAATAGCATCATACCGACCACCATCAAGGTTCCCAAAACTTGAAAACCTGCTAGTAAATTCATTACAAGCAAAAATAAAAACACCACATGTGTAAGTGCCCCACCTCCACCTTCTGCTCGTAAAAAAACTGCATCCAAACAATCCAAAACAAGTGGACGATAAATCATCGATAGCACCAAGACTGACAGACTACTCATCACCATAATAAAGAGTAGATTTTCATTGTCTAATGCCAACACTGATCCAAATAACACATGTACAAGATCCATATTGGTTCCACGAATAGATACCAATACCACACCAAGTCCTAAAGACACCAAATACAATGCCGCAAAACTCGATTCCTCCTTGAGCGTCGTCCAGCGAGCAATTAGTCCAGCCATTACAGCCACAACCACCCCAGTGACAAAACCACCCAGCATCATGGCACCGACAGACATCCCTGCAATCAAGAAGCCCAATGCTACCCCAGGCAAAATAGCATGAGACATAGCATCTGCTACTAGACTCATACGGCGCAGCACCAGAAAAACTCCGACTGAGCTAGCCGATAAGGCTAAAAACAAGGCACCAAACAACCCTCTTGCCATAAATCCAAAATCAACAAAAGGGGCTAAAAAAATTTCATACATCACAAACTAAAATCCCTTAAGTGCCAATCGGCGTGCTTTTTGTAAGTTATCCTCATTAAGGACATCCGCTGTTTTTCCCCACGCGACTTGCTCACCTGCTAATAATAAGGTGTCAGGAAAGACTCTTTCGACCAAGGCGGCATCATGTAAAACTGCAATTACCGTCCTACCTGCTTGGTGCCACCCCTGCATAAGACGGACCAAATCAGCACAAGTATCTTCGTCAATGGCAGTTAAAGGTTCATCCAACAGGAAAATCTGTGGGTCTCTCACAATAAGGCGAGCAAACAAAGCTCGCTGTAACTGACCGCCTGAAAGTGTGCCAATCAATTGTTGTGCTTGGTGCTGTAATCCTACTTGCATCAAGGCATGACGTATGCGACTACGCTCCTCTTCGCTGTAGGAGCGAAAAGGTCCCACTCTTCGCCACGCCCCCAGTGCAACCAAGTCATGCACAGTAATAGGAAAACTCTTATCAATCTCGCTTAACTGAGGAAGCAAACTCATCTGCTCTCGTAGCTGAGGAGCAATATCTACCTTGCCTGAAATAGGTCTCAAAAAACCCACAATGGTTTTAATCAATGTAGATTTTCCTGCCCCATTGGGCCCTAAAATGGCAGTCATTGACCCTTGATCAAACTGTCCAGAAATCCCTTTGAGAACAAAATCTGGGGTACTTCTGCGCTGTCCTACACTTAAATCTGTCAGACGAATGGCAAACATCTATAACCAACCCAAGAAGTTAGCTACAAACAACCATAACAAGACTAACAACAAAAAAAGGGGCTTTAGTCGCCCCCATAAAGATGTTGTCAATACTGTATGTGGGTCACAACAGGGAGCCAAGCACTCTTTGGTAGCAAAATCAGCCGTATTGGCATAATGATTCGTTTTCATTGTAGAATTCATACTGCAAACATTACTTTCATCGTTTTGATATATTGTAGCATATGTTATAATATATCAAAAGTATTTTTTATCAGAAGGACTTGTCACGATGGATCGTCCACACGCCTTTTCGCCTGATACCAACCATAAACTTGCAGAGGCTGCTGCTCTATGCGAGTCTAGAGGCAAGCGCTTAACGACTATTCGAGCTCAAGTTTTAGGGCTCATGCTAGACAACGAACGCAGTCTCAAGGCCTATGAGCTTCTTGATAAGATGCAAGAAATTCACCCCAGCTCTAAGCCCGCCACTGTTTATAGAGCATTGGAGTTTCTGGAAGAAGAGGGATTTATCCATCGTCTTGATGCCATTAATGGCTGGACAGCCTGTCAACATATCCATGCTGACGCACATGAGCATCATGATTTACTCGCCGTCTGTACAGAATGTGGTGCTGTGCGCGAAATTAGAGCACCACAGATTAATGAACAATTACATGATTTGCTCGCCCAAGTTGGCTTTAGTCAAAATGCTCCTCAGACGGAAATCCGTGCCACCTGTACCTCTTGCCAACAAAAACACGCTTCTTCACATACAAAATCATAAGCATATGCTCTTGTTTTTTAAATCGGCATCCCCATATAGCAGCGATATTTTTAAATATCAGTTTACAATGTCGGCTTAATTTGGGTGTTGCGTTTTGCAAAAGCAAAACAAATATAACATTTCTATGTTATAAATAACAGGCTGTAATAAAAGTACATTTCGTCTTCTATTCGGCTAAACACCCTATGTAGCTGTCACTTTCTAGGAAATAACATGGCCACAAAAATGATTCCAGTTACTGTACTCACCGGCTTTCTAGGCTCTGGCAAGACCACTTTGCTTAAACGCATTCTCAATGAATATCATGGTCGTCGTATTGCTGTTATTGAGAATGAATTTGGACCAGAAAGCATTGACAACGAACTGTTAGTACAAGATTCAGATGAAGAAATTATCGAGTTGAATAACGGTTGTGTATGTTGTACTATTCGTGGCGATTTACAACGCACACTTCTTGATCTCAAAGATCGTCGCGAGAGAGGCGAGCTTCAATTTGAACGTGTAATGATTGAAACCACTGGTGTTGCTAATCCAGGCCCTGTATGCCAAACTTTCTTTATCGATGAAGAGGTTGCCAGCTACTATATGCTAGATGCCGTTATCACGATTGTAGATGCAAAGCATGGCATGGAGACACTAGATACCCAACCTGAGGCACAACAACAAGTAGGCTTTGCTGATCGCATTCTTGTCTCTAAAGTAGATTTAATCAGTGATGCAGAATACCAAGCATTACGCCATCGTCTTGTCATGATGAATCCCCGCGCTAAAATCACGCCAGTACATTTTGGTGAAGTTGATTTGGCAGAAATTATTGACATCACCGGCTTTAATCTTAACTCCGTATTAGAAATTGACCCAGACTTTCTTAAAGAAGACGAACATGAACATGGTGAACATTGTCATCATCACCATGACCATGAGTGTGACGAGCACTGCACACATGATCACCACCATGACCATGAATGTGACGAACATTGTCATCACGACCATGACCACGAGTGTGACGAACATTGTCATCATGATCATCACCATGCTCACCACGATGACGAAATTGGCGCATTCTTGTTTACCTCTGATCGTCCATTTGATCCTGTTAAGTTAGATGATTTTCTCAGTGGCATGGTACAAGTTTATGGTCCCGACTTATATCGCTACAAAGGCATTCTCTATCTTAAAGGAGCTCCCGTACGCTATCTACTCCAAGGCGTGCATATGATTCTAGGTACGAACCCGGGAAAACCTTGGTCTACAAAAGAGAAAAAACAAAGTAAAATTGTATTTATCGGCAGAAAACTTCCTCAGGAAATTTTCCAACAAGGACTTACACAGTGTCTCTCTTAAGACGCTATTCGATTAACTTTTTATATGCAAAGTCTGGGAGACTGGAATATGGCAAAATCATCAAAAAAAGCACCTGTAGTAGCTGAAGAAACATTGCTTACTGAAGAGCAACTACTCGCTATGCCAGAAGATGATTATATGAATGATGCTCAACTAGCATTCTTTAAGCATCGCCTCAAGACATTAGAGCACGACATTCTCAACAAAGCGGGGGTCACTACTGAGAATCTTCGTGAAACACAGTTTGTACCTGACCCTGCTGACCGTGCGACTATCGAAGAGGAACATGCGTTGGAGCTTCGCACACGCGATCGCGAGCGCAAACTGCTCAAAAAAGTACAGCAATCACTCCAACTCATTGAATCTAAAGACTACGGCTGGTGCGAGGAAACAGGCGAACCTATCGGTATTCGTCGCTTACTCGCTCGTCCTACAGCTACCTTATCTCTAGAGGCACAAGAGCGTCGAGAAAAGCGCCAGAAACTCTACGGTGATTAATAAATTCATACCCCTCTTACAAAACAAACACCCCGTCAATACGGGGTGTTTGATTAAGAAGCCGTAAAGCCCCCCCTTGAAATCCCTCCATCATGCCCCATATAGCCTAAAAACTTTAGGAATTTATTATGGAACAATTTCATGCTACGACCATTGTCTGTGTTCGCCGGGGCAATGAAGTCGCTATTGGCGGGGACGGTCAAGTCACATTGGGCAATATAGTCATCAAGGGTACTGCCCGCAAGATTCGCCGTCTTTACAAAGATACTGTTTTAGCTGGTTTTGCTGGTGCGACGGCCGATGCCTTTACTTTGCAAGAACGTTTTGAAGCTAAATTAGAAAAACATCAAGGTCATTTAATGCGTGCAGCCGTTGAGCTAACTAAAGATTGGCGTACAGATCGCGTACTTCGCCGTCTAGAGGCCATGCTGATTGTTGCTGATAAAGAACATACTCTTGTATTGACAGGCAATGGTGATGTTTTAGAACCTGAACATGGTATCGCCGCTATTGGTTCTGGCGGTGCTTATGCCCAATCTGCAGCACTTGCACTACTACAAAACACTGATTTATCACCTGCTGAGATTGTAAAAAAATCTCTTGAAATCGCTGGTGATTTATGTATTTACACTAATCAGAACCATATTATTGAAAAGTTATAAGGAATGTTATGAGCGACCTAAGTATCATGACCCCAAAAGAGATTGTCTCTGAACTAGACAAACATATTGTTGGCCAACATAAAGCCAAGAAGTCGGTAGCAGTAGCATTACGTAACCGCTGGCGTCGCCAACAAGTACCTGAACCATTACGTCACGAAATCCACCCCAAGAATATCCTTATGATTGGTCCTACTGGCGTGGGTAAAACAGAAATCGCACGCCGTTTAGCAAAACTTGCTAATGCCCCTTTTATTAAAGTTGAAGCAACAAAATTTACCGAAGTCGGTTATGTCGGTCGTGATGTGGATACCATTATCCGTGATTTAGTAGACATCTCTGTCAAACAAACACGTGATTTAGAAATGCGTCGTGTCCGCACACAAGCGGAAGATGCCGCCGAGGATCGCATTCTTGATGTGCTTGTCACTCCTGCCCGCGATGCTCACGGTGAACCTATCCGCGAAGAAAATACCGCACGTCAGACGTTCCGCAAGCGTCTGCGCGAGGGGAAAATTGACGATATGGAAATCGAAATTGAAGTTGCCCAACCCACTATGCAGATGGAAGTCATGGGCATGCCTGGCATGGAAGAAATGACAGAGCAAATTCGCGGTCTTTTTGCCAATATTGGCAAGGATAAAGTCAAACCCAAGAAAATGACGGTGAAGAATGCCTTCAAGATGCTTGTCGAAGAAGAGGCAGCTAAACGCGTCAATGAGGAAGAAATTCGTAACGTAGCTATCCGTAATGCTGAACAAAACGGCATTGTCTTCCTAGATGAGGTAGATAAAATCGCTAACCGTTCCGATCATGGTTCAGCTGATGTTTCTCGTCAAGGGGTGCAACGTGACCTACTCCCATTGGTTGAGGGTACTACTGTCAATACGAAATATGGCATGATTAAAACTGACCATATTCTCTTTATTGCTTCAGGTGCTTTCCATCTTTCTCGTCCATCTGACTTGATTCCCGAATTACAAGGTCGTTTCCCTATACGAGTAGAATTAGAGTCTCTTACTGCTGATGATTTTGTTCGTATTCTTAATGAAACTGATGCATCATTAACAAAACAGTACACAGCATTGATGGAAACCGAAGGTGTTAAGCTAGAATTTACAACAGATGGTTTACATCGGTTGGCTGAATTGGCTTTTGATGTTAATGAACGTACAGAGAACATTGGTGCTCGTCGTCTCTACACAGTAATGGAGAAGCTATTAGAGGACTTGTCTTTTGATGCAACTTCACAAAGTGGTAGCACTGTGGTGATTGATACAGACTATGTAAATAGTAAACTTGAAGAGACTGCAAGTAGCCAAGATCTCTCTCGTTATGTCTTATAACCTCTTTAAAAAAGAGAAAATCTTAAGGGGGAGTGATTCCCCTTAAGATAGACAGGCAGCGCCTGTTGCACTATAAAAAATTCACTATAGCCATATATAGAGCATTAAAATGCTAACAGAGCTATTCTTCATCGCTCGGCACACAACAGGCACACCCTACCATATGTCGAGTAAAAATTCCCCCAGGTTGAAAGCTCCCCGCAGAAACCTCACCAGTCTCACCGAATTCTTGTAGTGCCTCTACTCCGCGAATATCCACTGCTTGCAAACCATAATAATGACGTTCTAACTCAGCAAAGTCTGCTTCAATTGCTGCAACAATCGCTTGCTGACGTTCATAACGTTGCTGCCAGAACTCTTGCCCCTCTTCTGGGGGAGGCAACAACTGATTAATGATAAGATGGTGACAAGGCAACTGGAAATGCTGCAACTGTTTGACCGCACGACGAGTCTCCGCCAAAGGCAACATCTCTGCCGTCATCACAAGAATAATACTAGTCTGCTTGGCATCATTGATGATGCTTCCTGCCTTTGCAAATAACTCTTGGCGGCGCTTAAGTACTTGCAGAGCAGTATCCCAACGGCGATTACGCTCATCACTCATGAGGCTATTTTGTTGTTGGTCTGTCTTTTTCCAAAAAGGCAGAGCCGCCTCACGTAAACGTTGCTGACGCCCCTGCTGCGCCAATAGGCTCTCTGTCCAGGCCTGCATCATCTGAGGCAACTCCAGCAACCTCAAGGTATGTCCCGTCGGTGCGGTATCAAAAACCACATGCTGAAAACCCCTATCACGTGCTTGAACGATATATGAACAAATTGCCTCAAGCAGGGCTGCCTCCTCAGCACCTGGAGAGGATTTCGATGCCTCCAAGTGCTGCCGCAAGGACTTCATCATTTCAGGACGAGTATAAGCCTTTAATGTCTCTGCCACTTGTTCAAAATGCTGATCAACAATATGGTGAGGATTTAACTCTAGGGCTGAAAGACCATCTGTAATAGATTTAATTTCACTAGATAAAGGACGCTGAATAACATCACCAAGACTATGAGCAGGGTCAGTAGAAATAATCAACACCTTGCGTCCCAATGCTGCTAAACGCACAGCAAGACTTGCAGAATGTGTAGTTTTACCAACACCACCTTTACCCCCCACAAATAGTAAAAATTTCTGAGAAGCACTCTCTAGTAATTTATCCATTAACAGCACCCAAATCTATCCATAGGGGAGTGTTCCATGCCCATGCGTTTATGCCAGTCATGAAACTCCTCCATTAATAAAGGCTGTAATTCTAATGTATAAAATGTCATTGCGTTCGGTACACCAAGGCTTTCCGCAAAAATAAGCAGCATAAACAAATCCTGCTCATCGCGGTAAGCTCTACTCAACGTCTGCCGATAAGGGGCATGGTAAAACTCATCCAGCCCCTCTTTAAACGCTTGCCAACGCTCAGCTAAACTCATTAACACCTCTTAGGCTTTTTTAGGCCAGTAACGTTTTAATGATGCGGCACACTCTAAAGAAACGAGTACTGAGCAAACAAGGATAATGACATCAAGTACCACAAGTAGCCAGTTACCTTGATCATAGTAACCCTTAAGTTGCAATAACAAAGCAAATACACTCATGATAAGCAAGAATACCATAGGGATAAGTGTTACCCATACCTTACGTCCTGCCTTAAGTAGCATTACACTAACTACGAGTAAAGTGAGTCCTGCCATTAATTGGTTAGTGGTACCAAATAAAGGCCATATCAACATACCTCCGTCACCTTTAAGACCACCAGCACCAAAGGATAACAGCACACAACTACCTACTGCTAGCAAAGTTGCTACAGTACCATTTTGGAAAGATTTGATATTATAAATCTCACCCCACTCTTGGAAAATATAGCGTTGCAAACGTACACCCGTATCCATAGTAGTACCAGCAAACAAGGCTGCCATCACTGTTAACATTGTTGCCGATAAAGTCGGGCTAAGACCAACACCTGCATGCATAATCGCCGCACCACCATCAATAAAGGCACCAATACCGCCTTTACCGAAAGCTGCATATACCGCTTTCCAAGCATCCAATGAGGCAAAACCAGCCGTAGCAGCAAGAATTGCAGCCAATGCTAACATACCCTCGCCCATTGCTCCGAAATAACCCACAAAGCGTGTATCTGTTTCACGATAGATTTGCTTAGAAGTTGTACCAGTTGATACTAAACCATGGAATCCTGAAATTGCACCGCAAGCAATCGTCACAAATAGCAATGGCATAATCGGTGGAGTACCTGTTGGAGCATCTGTATTAATTGCTGGTGCCACAACACTCGGATTCACAATAAAAATCGCTGCATAAAGCACAAACAACCCTACAAATAATTGCAGACCGTTGATATAGTCACGTGGCTGCAACAACATCCATACAGGGAGGATAGAGGCAACTGCCGCATAAACAAATAGCAAAATAATCCATACTGCATTAGCAGGCAACCCAGCCACTGTATCAGGGAAAGCTAATGGCATCATAGGGCCTGCGTAGATAAGACCATACAGCGCTACCACACCAATGATAGATACCCATACAAGCCCCATCTTATAACGATAAATACATTGACCTACGATAAACGCCACGACCAATGCTCCCCACACAGGTAAGACGGCTGATGGTGTCTTAATCATCATCCCTGCAATAACCACTGCAAATACCGCATTCACCATTAAAAGAAGAAGGAAAATCACCACCATAAAGAGGCTACGTGTGCGGCCATTGACTACAGTACCAGCAATAGAGCCAATAGAGCGACCTTTATTGCGCACACTTGCCCATACTGCC
Organism: Pelistega europaea; assembly: GCF_013133775.1. Classification (GTDB taxonomy): domain Bacteria; phylum Pseudomonadota; class Gammaproteobacteria; order Burkholderiales; family Burkholderiaceae_B; genus Taylorella; species Taylorella europaea. The sequence goes on from NZ_JABGBO010000003.1 coordinate 265,718, forward strand.
GACATATCATGAATACCCGCAAAAAATACCGTACCAAAAACCACCCAAAGGAATGCAGGTAACCATCCCCAAATCACTGCAATAGCAGGACCAACTATCGGAGCAGCTCCTGCCACAGAGGTAAAATGATGCCCCCACAAAACGAATTTATTAGTAGGAACAAAGTCGACTCCATCATTAATTTCCTGAGCAGGCGTCTGGAAATCAGGATCTAGTTGGAAAATTTTAGTAGCCACAAAGCGTGAGTAGACAAAATAACCTACCGCCATACATACTAAACCAACGATTAGTATCAATACAGAACTCATCGTCATCCCCTTCAAAAGTAAAATAATCTATAAGTGAAAAATCCAAAGAAAGATTTTGCGTTGCATCATTTTATCTTGACTTATTTTCGCAACAAATAGCTAGAATCGAAATATAGTAAAAACCCCTAGACTTTCTGTTGCTTACTACTCATTACCTAGGTACAAACCCTAGTCAATATGAAATCGCTTACGCTCTCTGACGAATTGGACTAACATTTCACTATCCGTGTTTTTTAATTTTTCTCTTTAGGAGATTCTTATGCTAAAAAATAGCGTACTTAAACTCATCTCTACTGCCGTTTTTGGTGCTTGCATGGTGAGCCCAGCACTTGCAGATAACCCTATCGTTATTAAATTCTCACACGTAGTTGCTGCTGATACACCTAAAGGTCAAGGTGCTATGCTGTTTAAGAAATTAGCCGAGGAAAAATTCCCTGGTCGTGTTGTGGTAGAGGTATATCCTAACTCTTCTCTTTACGGCGACGGCAAAGAGATGGAAGCATTACTAACTGGTAACGTACAAATGCTAGCCCCATCTCTTGCTAAGTTTGATAAATTTACTCCTAAAATCCAACTATTTGATTTACCGTTCTTGTTTGACGACATTGAAGCTGTACAACGCTTCCAAGTAAGTGCCAAAGGTAAAGAGTTATTAAACTCTATGCGTGACAAGGGCATCACTGGTCTTGCCTACTGGAACAACGACCTTAAACAACTTTCTGCCAACAAACCACTTCACGTACCAACAGACGCTCGCGGTCAAAAATTCCGTGTACAAAACTCTGAAGTACTTGATGCTCAGTTCAAACAAATCCTTGCCATTCCTCGCAAGATGGCCTTTGCAGAGATGTACCAAGCCCTTCAAACTGGTGTAGTTAATGGTGCTGAGAACCCATACTCTAATATTTACTCTCAAAAAATCCATGAGGTTCAAAAATACATCACTGAATCTAACCATGGTCTGCTTTCTTACATGGTTATCGTAAACACTAAATTCTGGGATGGCTTACCTGCTGACATCCGCACTGGCTTACAAGAAGTGCTAGATCAGGTTGCTGTTGATGTAAACAAAAAATCTCATCAACTTAATCTTGGTGATAAACAAAAAATTATCGACGCTAAAACTACAGAAATCATCACCCTTTCTGATGCAGAACGTAAGCAATGGCGTGATGCTATGCGTCCAGTATGGAAGAAGTTTGAAAGCCAAATTGGTGCTGACTTAATTTCAGCAGCTGAGGCATCTAATCAAAAATAATTCTATACAATAACTTCTAAAGGAGGGTAATGAGACTAGTCTGTGCTAGTTCTTATTACCCTTTTGCTTTAAAAGGTTTTTTTATGAAATCACTTGCTTTCCTTTGGGATAAACTTGAAGAAATACTCATTGTGTTATCTCTTGCATTGATGACACTGGTTACCTTTATCTATGTGGTTCTCAACAATGCCTATCAGCCATTCTTAATGTTAGCTGATAACTATGAATCCCTTAAACCCATTGCAGAGCCTATTGCACTGTTTATCATGACCCTTGCGATGGAGATGACTTGGAGCCAAGCACTTACTAAATTATTCTTTGGTGCTTTAATTTTCCTTGGCGCCTCTTATGGTGTACGCACAGCAGGTCACATCGGCATTGATATCCTCATCAGAAAATTCTCTCCCAATGCTCGTCGTGCCATTAGCATACTAGCATGTTTGCTCTGTCTAGCTTTCTGTGCCTTGATTATTTACGCTAGCTCAGGCTGGATTGGTGCTATGTATACAGCAGATATTGGTGCAGAGGACTTACAAGATTTTAATATTAAAGTCTGGCAGATAGGTATGATTGTCCCTATCGGTTTTGCAATGGTGTTCATTCGTTTTATAGAAGTGTTGCTCCGCTTATTCCGAGGACAACAAAACGACCTTGGTCTTGCTGATGAAGCTAGTGATGCACTTAAACTAAATGAAGAGGATAAGGAGTAATCTATGTCAATTATCGTATTATTTGCATCCTTATTCATTTTAATGCTTATCGGAGTACCTATCGCAATTTCTCTAGGTATTTCAGCATCAATCGTTATCATGATTTTCAGTCATGATTCTATCAGCTCAATTGCGGTAAAAATCTACGAAACATCAGAGCATTACACCCTATTAGCGATTCCATTCTTCCTACTCGCTGGTGCTTTTATGACCACAGGTGGTGTGGCTAGACGCCTTATTGATTTTGCCAATGCATCTGTGGGACATATTCGTGGTGGACTAGCCATTGCCTCAGTACTCTCGTGCATGCTTTTTGCTGCTCTTTCAGGCTCTAGCCCAGCAACAGTGGCTGCAGTAGGCTCTATCGCTATTGCAGGCATGGTTCGCTCAGGATATCCTATTGAGTTTGGTACAGGGATTGTTACCAATGCTGGTACACTGGGTATCTTGATTCCTCCATCAGTGGTGATGGTAGTATTTGCTGCTGCGACAGAGCAATCTGTTGGTCGCCTCTTTATGGCTGGTGTGATGCCAGGCTTGCTCCTTGGGGTTATCTTAATGATTGCCATTTATGTTGTAGCCCGCAAGAAAAACCTTCCAGCTCTACCCCGTGTAACTTTGCGTGAGTGGTTAAGCTCTGCCCGTAAGGCCTTGTGGGGGCTTATCCTCATGGTAATTATCCTTGGTGGTATCTACTCTGGTATCTTTACTGCTACAGAGGCAGCGGCCGTAGCAGCGGTGTATTCTTTCTGTGTAGCTGTCTTTGTATATAAAGACATTTCATTAAAAGAATGCCCTAAAGTCCTTTTAGAGTCAGGTAAACTCAGCGTGATGCTGATGTTTATTATTGCCAATGCAATGCTATTTGCTCATGTACTTACTACAGAGCAAATTCCTCAGCAAATCACTGAGATTGTGACCTCAATGAATCTTGCTCCATGGCAATTCCTCATCGTAGTCAATATCGTTCTGCTAGTGGCAGGTGCCTTTATGGAACCATCAGCTATTATTCTGATTCTTGTTCCTATCCTTTACCCTATTGCGATGAAATTGGGTATTGACCCTATCCATCTCGGTATTATCATGGTAGTGAATATGGAAATTGGTCTATTAACACCTCCTGTTGGACTTAACCTCTTTGTAGCTTCAGCAATTACCAAACTCCCAGTGACTAGCGTCATTCGTGCCGCATCTCCTTGGTTAAGTATTTTGTTGATTTTCCTACTTCTTATTACCTATATTCCAGAGATTTCACTGGCGTTACCTGATGCATTAGGTCAACGGTGATAGCAAGTAATAATTGATATACCACTAACTAAAATACCCAACAATACATCATTAATCTGTGATGCTCTTGTTGGGTATTTCTTATGCCTATTCGAACAATATTTCTAGTTATCCTAGAAAATCATTCATACTCTCTAAGTAAATAGGATGGGTATAAATAAAATCCCTAAGCTCAGGCAAAGTAAGTTTTTGTTTAATAGCTAAGGTAAAGAAATTAATATTTTCATGAGCCTCATAGTTAAATACTTGTGCTCCAATTAGGATCTGATTTTCATCAAAGAGCAGCTTGGTAAAACCCTCTGTTTTAGCAATCAGATGAGCTTTAGGAACAGCAGCACTTAAGCCTTTCTTCACCGTATAGCCAATCCCTTTAGCTACTGCTGTTTTTTCGTTTTCACCGACTCGTGCATAAGGAGGATCAATAAAAGTAGTAGTGGCAAACAATCCTCTATTATTCATAGTACGAGAGCCACCCTCTTCTAGGAGTTGCGGCAACACAATACGACTGTCATCTAAGGAAATGTAAGTAAAGAATGCTCCCCCTTTGACATCCCCCACAGCAAAAACATTGGGAACATCAGTACGCAAATATTCATCCACAAGAATCTCTCCTTGCTTACCGAGACGAATTTTTGTATTTTCTAACCCCAAACTGTGAGTATTAGGGACTCGCCCAGCAGAGACTAATACCTTATCGTAGACCCGCTCACCTATGGTCCCATTAGATAAGTATTTCACCAACACATTATTACCTTGATCAATAAATTCTTGTACAGTAGTATTAAAGTGGAAAGTGATACCTTTCGCCTCCAATACCTTTCTGATTTCCTCTTGAACATCAGCATCCTCACTAGGCAAAAATTCATCATTAAACTGAAATACATCCACCTGTGAACCAAAGTTAGCAAAATAACTAGCAAATTCCAGACCAATAAACCCTGCCCCAACAACAAGCAAGCGTCGAGGTAATGCTTCAACATCAAGCATACCTTGTGAATCCATCACATGAGAAGAGTCAGCCCCCTTAATGGGAAGTTCTCGAGATTGGGAACCCGTATTAATCACAATATATTCTGCTGTCAATACTTCATCATTAACCTGAATTTCCTTGTCAGAAATAAACTTCCCTTCGCCTGTATAAACATCTACATTTGGATTGTCATTGAGTAACCCAAAATTCTTTTGGTTAAGTTTAGCTATCACTGCCTTCTTGCGCGCCATGGCTAAAGCATAACCTTGCTGGTTAAAGTCGGCATCTCTTGTAACGCCCAATTCTCCAATCTCATGGATTAACCCTGCACTGTGCACTAATGACTTAGTAGGTAAGCACCCAACATTAATACAAGTGCCTCCATACATCTTAGCGTCTTTTTCAATAATGGCTACTTTTTTACCTTTTGAGGCATACTTTCCAGCTAAAGTCTTACCTGCTTTACCCCAGCCTAATACAATCAAATCATAATGTTTCATGGTTTTCTCTTTTTAAAATAGTCGTTTCTACTTCTTTTAAGGAAATCTTCTTTAAAAGATTGTAAATATCAATATTAATAATTGAAATCAAGCCTCGAATATATCCTTGTATGCCCGCTGAAATCTGACAACAAGCATTTTCATCCCCGGTGTACCAGTTATTGTGAATAAGTTCATAGTGCAAAGTTTGAGCAACATCCGCAAGACTAATCGCCTCTAAAGACGTAGCCAACACATACCCCCCGCTATGACCTCGCTTAGTTTTCACAATACCACTATCTACAAAACACTTCATCACTGCCCGAACTCTAACAGGATTAACACAAATATTTTCTGCTAACTGTTCGCTGTTCAGGGCAGTGTTGCAGTGTCCCAAATACACTAAGGCATGAATAGCAATAAGAAACTCAGACATTTTGTAATAAAAAAAATTACGATTGAAAGTATTATACTCTCATTTTTTTATTTGTAAAGTTTTTGTTTACTATTTACCTCCCTACCAATTCCCGTGCTACTATTTCTTTCATAATTTCATTTGTTCCGCCATAAATCTTTTGTACTCTGGCATCAGTATAGAACCGTGAAATAGGATATTCTGTCATATATCCATACCCTCCAAAAAGTTGGAGTAGCATATCAATAACTTCACACTGTATATCCGTGGTGAAACACTTAAGTGCTGCTACCTTTGGTATTGTCAAGTTACCCGTAGCGTAATCTTGCAAACACTCCTGAACAAATGCTGTTACTGCCAACACCTTGCATTGTGCCTGCCCCAAAACAAATTAGAAATAAAGGTTTTAGCACCATTGATAACATATTCATCACCATCAAGCACGGCTTGTGTCCGCATAGACTGTAAATCAGAGCCTGCGTCCGCCTCTGTCATTGCAATGGCAGAAACAACCTCTCCCGATACCATTTTAGGTAGCCAATACTGTTTTTGCATTTCTGAACCGATATGCTGGATATATGGAGAAACTAGCTCACTCTGTCCTCCCATTCCTACAGCTAGGGCGGAAAAACCCGCCTTGGCTGTTTCTTGCACAATACGTAAGGAATACTCTATCGGAGCAGCATACCCTCCGTAGACATCAGGCACATCCACACATAAAAAACCGTTTTCACCCAATACGTTCCAAAACGTTCGAGGTATGAGTTTTTGTTTCTCCCATTCCTCGTCAATAGCAACTAGCTACCAAGTACCTGAAATCGGCTTTGAACATCATGCTGCTCTACCAGAAGGACTTCTCACTCCAGAGGAATTACCTAGCGAAGCAGAATTTGCAAGACAACACCAACATCTGTTGCCAAAGTCAGTTGTTAAACGGCATACCATTGATGGAGATGCTATCGAAATTCGTGCAGCACACCTAAACGCCTACTTAAGGGAGGAGATTTCCCTGCTAAAACATATTGCTGGTTTAAAGCTACCGGTGAAATTCCTATTGATAATGTTTTGTTGCATAAAGCTGCTCTTGCCTATGCAAGTGATTTTTACCTCATTTTTACCAGCTTATTGCCTCACCAACAAAGTGGCTTTGATCCACAACTACAAATGGCAAGCCTAGATCATTCTATTTGGTTTCACCGTCCTATCAATCTCAATGAGTGGAATGTCTATGTTTTAGAGTCTCCTAATGCATACGGTGGACGAGGCCTTAACTTAGGGAAAGTCTACAACCAACAAGGAGAGCTACTCACCAGCACAATTCAAGAGAGCCTTATTCGTAATACCTCACGCTTTAGCAATAACAAATAAGCCCCTCGCCCTTAATCACACCATATTTTAAAAGCAGATTGATTAATATACCAATCTGCTCTTTTTTCTTCAAAATTACGAAAGCCAAGATAAAAATCAAGGCTAATTCTCTTCTTGTAATGGCTCTACCAAAGAAAGCAACTTCACTTCTTGCAGGTCTTTTGACTTAGTTTGTTGTGTAATAATATGCAGATTATTCTTTTTATCTATTGTCAACATGGGAATAGCCTGTGGGTTATCCGCCAAGAACTGCTCATAAGTATAGTTGTCTGTCAAATTAGTGGTCTTGATGCGTGCATTTCTTGATAACATACTCGCCAGCCGACTATAGGTAACAGTATCGCCAAACAACAAACGTGATGAAAATTGGTGCTGCTTTTGATTGCGTTCAGAAGCATTTTGCTCTGCCGACAGCTGTAGTCGATAAATATGTTGCGAGCCAAACTCATGTTTATAATAAAGCTCACTCAACGTATTCAATTCTTTGTCAACACTCATAGCAAAAAGATGCCCAATACCAATCAAGTCAAGATTTCTTTCTGCATCTTCAGAAACAGGATTTCCATAGTAAGTACGAATCCCTGCCATACGTATTTTTGATAAATTGGTATAGTGACTATCGGCCACCACAACATCAAACCCTTCTTTATTCAAACTCTCAGCAACCGCCAATGCCACCGGATTGGAACCAATGATTAACACTCCATTATTCACAGGCTCACGTACGCCCAATAAACTACCAACTAATTTTGCCCCCATACCCTGAATCAACACTGTACCGATAATAATCAAAAATACTAAAGGTACTAGTTTGTCATAACCCTCAATATGGTAACTCTGTAATTTGATAGCAAATAAAGAAGAAATCGCAGCAGCCACAATCCCTCTAGGCCCAATCCAACTAATCATCAATTTTTCATTGAGTGTCAGAATAGAGTTATGTGCACAAATAAAAACAGCAAGTGGACGAGCAATTAGCATAACAACTAGCAACACCAACACTCCCCCAGCACCAACTCCCATAAGGGCGTTTAAATCCACTCTCGCAGCCAATACAATGAATAATACTGAAATAAGCAAAATGGTTAGTGACTCATTAAACTCCAAAATATGGTCTCGAGGAAACTTAGGCCAATTGGCAAGTGCCACCCCAAGAATGGTCACGGTAAGCAGGCCAGACTCATGCTCAATAGCATTGGATAAGGTAAAAAGCAACAATACATAGGCTAGGGTAAAGACATTTCTCAGGTAATCCGGCATCCAATGACGAATAATCAAATTGGCCAGTACAAAAGCTCCAATTAATCCAAGTACGCTTGCTGTCAACACAATTTTACCAAACAGCAGCATTGAACTATCTTCACCACCTGTGATAATGTACTGATAAATCAATACCACTGCAATGGCACCAATAGGATCAATAATGATACCTTCCCAGCGCAACACGTTACGAATAGCTTTATTGGGACGAACACTTTTGAGTAAAGGAGCAATAACAGTAGGACCAGTCACGCACACCAATGCTCCCAGCAATAAGGAAATCTGGACACTTAAATTCATCATCCAGTGTGCAGCTGCTGCTATTACAACAATCGTAATAAGTGGACCAATCGTAACAAGACGATTGACTACACTACCGTGTTGCTTAATTTCGTGAAATTGAAGTGTAAGCGAGCCTTCAAATAGGATAATAGCAACACCTAGAGAAATAAAAGGGAATAATAAATCACCAAGCAACTTGTCTGGTTGCAAAATACCTGACACCGGTCCGATTAGCAGCCCCAATATCAAGAGAAACAGAATAGATGGTTGCTTGAGGTACCATGCTAGCCACTGCGCAGCAATCCCCAGTGCCAAGATGAATGCTAACAACAGTGCGGGCGTTGCATTCAGATAAGCGATAAGTTGTTCCATATATCCCCTTTCCATGAAATAACGTAACGCTTATTGTAATCTACTTAATCACATAATTCAGATAAAAAGGTTAGGAAATCACTCCTAACCTTTGGGTGTCGCCTACTGTAAATTACATAGGCAATAATAAGCCAAACCTTGGCAAAATCTCCATCTCTGTCACAACAGAGATAAATGTTAACCGTCTCAAAGACTATTTGCCCCAAACAGCATTCATCAAGTTTTTGTAGGACTCGTTAAGATGATTAATCACTAAATCAAACATGGCATAAACAAGCTCACCTTCGATCTTGTCACCCGGAGTTACCAAGCACAAATCAAGAACAATAGCATTATTATCATCTAGATAATATTTAAACACCTTAAATTGCTTATTAAAGTCGTTTAATAAAGCACGTACTTTCTCTGCATGTTGTTCATCTTCAACCTTAGGAGCAATTAAAATGCGAATCATCGCATACACAGAATCATCTAATACGACGATGGTTGGTAATTGATTACCACCAATATCCAAATGAGAACGGAAAATCACAGAGTTTAACGCATCATCAGCCACCTCTTCTACTGCAAAAACACCGATTTTGGCATTATCTAGAAACTCTTTAAAACTTTCTGCTTTTTTATTCATTACGAATTCTCCTAAATCATAGACACGATGATAACCACATCATCAGTGTGTTCTATTATAAACCATTCAATACGTTCCTAAAAACACACCTCCCTTCCTTTGCTACTCAAACACACCACTCCTGCTATTAACTGCCATTAAATATACTTTTGTTAAAAAACAACAAGATAGAGGAAAAAATAATGTAAAAAAGGTAGAATACCTCTTTTCCAACTTTCTACCCTCGGGATAAAAACCCGCTACGGTATCTTTTATGCAAGAACTTTCCATCAAACGTGAAGGTGTGACTTCTACACCGCAAAATGCACCAATAACTGGTGAGAGCATTACTCTTCCTGCTGGTGCCAAAAAACTCTACATCAAAACTTTCGGCTGTCAGATGAATGAATACGACTCAGACAAAATGGCCGATTTACTTAATGCAGAACAAGGTCTAGAACTCACTGATAATCCTGAAGAAGCAGATGTCATTCTTCTTAATACTTGTTCTATCCGTGAAAAAGCACAGGAAAAAGTATTCTCTGACCTAGGTCGCATGAACCAACTGAAGAAAAAGAATCCTAATCTTTTAATTGGTGTTGGCGGCTGTGTCGCAAGCCAAGAAGGTGCCACTATTATTCAACGTGCTCCTTATGTAGATGTTGTGTTTGGTCCTCAGACCCTACACCGTTTGCCTCAATTAATTAATCAGAAAAAGGCTACTGGTCGCCCTCAAGTTGATGTCAGCTTTCCTGAGATTGAAAAGTTTGACGCACTTCCTCCTGCTCGTGTTGATGGACCAACTGCTTTTGTGTCTATTATGGAGGGGTGCAGTAAGTATTGTTCTTATTGTGTAGTGCCTTATACCCGCGGCGAAGAAATCTCCCGTCCTTTTGAAGATGTATTGATGGAGGTTGCTGACCTTGCCGATCAAGGTGTAAAAGAAGTCAATTTATTGGGGCAAAACGTCAATGCCTACCGTGGTGTAATGAAAGATACTGGCGAAATTGCCGACTTTGCCATGTTGCTTGAGTATGTCCATGAAATCCCAGGGATTGAACGCATCCGCTATACAACCTCTCACCCTAAAGAGATGACTAAACGTCTAATCGATGCACATGCGACTTTACCTAAACTAGTGCCATTCTTGCATCTACCTGTTCAAGCTGGTAGTGATCGCGTACTCGCTGCTATGAAGCGTGGCTATACTGCACTAGAATTCAAGTCCATTGCTCGTAAGTTGTATGCAGCTCGCCCTGGCTTAACTTTATCGTCTGACTTTATTGTGGGTTTCCCTGGTGAAACAGATGAGGATTTTGAGGCGACCATGAAATTGATTCAGGATTTAAATATTGATCACTCTTTCTCTTTCATTTACTCACGTCGCCCGGGCACTCCTGCTGCAGACTTACATGACGATACCCCTTATGATGTGAAGCTAAAACGCCTACAACGTCTGCAAGCACAGATTAATAAGCAGGCCAAAGCTATCAGCGAGAAAATGTTAGGTACAGTTCAGAAGGTTCTTGTTGAAGGTAAATCACGTCGCGATAGCCAAGAACTCATGGGACGTACGGAAAATAACCGTATTGTCAACTTCGAGGGTGGCGACCGTTTAATTGGTCAAATAGTCGATGTACGTATCACAGCGGTTTACACCAACTCTTTACGTGGAGAAGTCGTTTTAAAAGAAGACTAATCCTTTGGTCATCATCACTCTATGTTTTTGCTCATCCCTATGACATAACATAGAGTATGAATGCATTTAAAATGTGTTTCAGCGACGATATAGTATCGTCGCTCAGACACAACAAAGAATATGACAGCAAAACAAAAATCTCTCACACTAGATGGTGACAATACCCATCTTGCCAACTTCCTCGGTCCTTTGGATGAAAACTTGCGTCAAATTGCTATTGCCTGGGATGTACACATCGGTCGCAATGGTGCTCGCATCAATATCGAGGGAGTGCATGCACAAGAAGCAGCAAATACAATTGAGTTATTCTTTCACAGAGCCACACACCAACCACTTTCCATCGATGATATTCAACTTGGCTTAGTGGAGCTGAAAGCACAACACAAAACAGCCTCAGAGCCTGAAATTGCAGAAGAAGAGGACTTTAGTTCCCCATCTATTACCGATGAAAATACAGCGTTTCAGCTACGTGTACGTAAAAATGATTTACGCCCTCGTACGCCACGTCAACGCAGTTATCTACAAAATATTTTGCATACCGACATTACTTTTGGTGTTGGACCTGCAGGCACAGGAAAAACATGGCTAGCCGTAGCTTGTGCAATTGATGCCCTAGAGCGAGATAATGTACAGCGAATCATTTTGACACGCCCTGCGGTAGAGGCAGGTGAGCGACTCGGTTTCTTACCAGGAGATTTAGCCCAAAAAGTCGACCCTTACTTGCGTCCGCTTTATGATGCTTTATATGATTTGATGGGGTTTGAAAAGGTACAAAAACTTTTTGAAAAGCAAACCATTGAAATTGCTCCGTTAGCCTATATGCGCGGGCGCACACTAAACCATGCCTTTGTGATTCTCGATGAAGCACAGAATACCACTCCTGAGCAGATGAAAATGTTCCTCACCCGTATTGGTTTTGGTAGTAAGGCTGTCATCACAGGAGATCCTAGTCAAGTAGACTTACCCAAAGGCCAAAAAAGTGGGCTTATGCACTCCCTGCACATCCTAAAAGATGTACAAGGGATTAAAATCAATCGATTTACTAGTAAAGATGTTGTACGCCATCCTCTTGTGGCTCGCATTATTGATGCGTACGAGCAAGCGGAGAAAAAATAATTATGTTGCAATTCTCGGTTCAATATGCAGTAGAAGTGCCAGAGCTCTCTCGTCAGAAGCTACGTGCATGGGCGTTACAGGCGATTAAAGCTGCTCACGAAGAAGTAGAATTTGAGTTTGCTGAGCTCACTTGTCGCTTTGTCGATAAGCCCGAAGCCATTGAACTCAACAAAACCTATCGCCAAAAAGACTATGCTCCAAATGTATTAACATTTGAATATGGACTTGATGAACTACAAACTGTGCGGGGCGATATTATTATTTGTGTACCTATCCTACGCACCGAAGCACATGAACAACACAAAACTTTTGAACAACATGCAGCCCATCTACTTGTACATGGTGTACTACATTCACTAGGATACGACCATATCGAAGAAGAGGAGGCCCAGCATATGGAAGCATTAGAGACTCATATTCTAAAAAAGATAGGTTTTCCTAATCCCTATCAAGACAGAGAGTCATAAGAGCCAACCACTACCATTTATGGTGCATAATCGTCTCTTTTATCAGTATTTTCACTAAATTTTTGAAATTTTTACCCTTTTAACGGGAATTTTAGGTTATGCTTAAATTCCCTTTAACTCGACGTTATATCAATGTCATCAGAACCCTACCCGTCCACGGACGTTAAATCAAATAAATCAATTTCTCGACGAATCTCTGAAAAGGTGAAAGGCTTGTTTAGCCTACAGCATGAACCCGAAGATAGAGAGGATATTAACGAGATTCTCAACACTGCCCATGAGCGAGGCATTATTGATCAAGAAACACATCTAATGGTGTTAGGGGCGATTTCTTTTACTGAAAAAATCGCGAGCGACATCATGGTTTCTCGCTCCAAGATGGATTGTATTGATATTAATCAACCCATCCATGAGCTAGTTCCTTATATCATTGAGACAGCTCACTCTCGCTTTCCGGTATATGAAGAGGAGCGTGACAATATCATCGGCTTATTGCTCGCCAAGGATTTACTGCGTTATGTAGTTAACCCCAATCAAAATCTACGGGATTTGGTACGTCCAGCATATTTTGTTCCTGAAACCAAAACACTCAAAAGCCTGATGCAAGAGTTTCGCACGACACGCAACCATATCGCTATCGTTATTGACGAGTACGGTAGTATTACAGGTCTTGTGACCATGGAAGACATCCTAGAGCAAATTGTCGGCGAAATCGAAGATGAATACGATGAGGATGCAGAACAAACTATCTTCCCTGAGTCAGACTATAGCTGGCGTGTCATGGGAATAACACAAATTAAACATTTAAATGAGGCTCTTCATAGTCACTTACCCGAAGATGAATATGACACTCTAGGAGGCTGGTTAGCTGCCGAGCTTGACCAAATCCCCAAACGTGGCGATACTTATGCTTTTGAAGATTTAAAATTTAAAGTGTTGCGTGCAGATGAAAAGCGTGCCCAGTGGATTCATATTCGCCGAGTACCACTGACCACACCTACAGATGAGCAAACATCTCAATAATGACTATGCGTTGGCTGATTCTTTTACTCGCTGGGATAGTACACGCCCAGACGTTTTCCTCTGATTTATTTCCTGCAAGTTTGCTGGCTCCTATTCAACTATTGATGCTAGCAACCCTATTTGGGTATATTTTTGCTCAACCTCGCTATGCCATTCGCTATAGCTTTGCATTCTCTATCAGCCACTTCTGCTCCGGTATTTACTGGTTATTTATCAGCATGAATACCTATGGTGGATTATCAGCACCATTGGCAGCGGCAGCCGTATTTTTATTATCGTTTTATTTATCACTCTACCCTATGTTGGCAGGAGCTATTTTTCGCTACCTAAGCAAAAAGATCTCCTCTACAGACAGGGTGACAAAAGACTTTAACTCACCACTCTCTACCACAAATACAGGGACTTCACCATCCACCCCAAAAGCAGCAGCCACTGTGGGCAATGCTATCTTAATCGCCTCTGCTTGGGCACTCTGCGAATGGTTGAGAGGAACTGTGCTAACAGGTTTTCCTTGGCTAAATATTGCCTATGCCCATGTAGATGGACCTCTCAGTGGCTGGGCTTCACTATGGGGAGCCTATGGAGTGGCTTGGTTGGCAGCTTTCATTGCTGCACTACTAGTAGTAGGAGTTCTGCGTTTCTCCTGGCAAAAATGGATGCTGGTTGCTCTAATACTTATTGCTGGCCAACTAGTCAAGAGTTTCCCCTGGTCATCACCTATCGGGGATGCTTTACCTGTCCGCCTAGTACAAGGAAATATAGACCAGCATGAGAAATTTTCCCCTATCACTATGCTACCTAGCATAATGCGTAACTTTGAATTAGCTAACCAGCCTGCTAAGAACCCTTTTAATCCTCCCAAAGTAGTTATTTTTCCTGAGACAATTATCCCAACCTATCAGAATCAGCTACCACCTGAAATTTGGCAGCATATTATCGACCAAGCAAGAGTCCAGCAGGCAACATATTTTATTGGTAGTGCCTATGCAGAGGACTCTCTTAGTGGCGTTCCAATGATTACAAATAGTATTCTTGTCGTCGATGGCACCACTCCTATTGAAGCACTCTATCGTGGAGGTGTACCGCATTATGACAAACGCCATCTTGTCCCCTTTGGGGAATATATTCCTACAGGATTTCATTGGTTTGTCCATGCACTTGGTATTCCTCTAGGGGACTTTAACCTAGGCAATAGACTACAGGCTAATATACTCATTAATCAGCAAGCCCTCGCCCCCAATATTTGCTATGAGGACATTTTTGGTGAGGAGTTACTCAATGATCTCTTTCCAACTACTCTATCAACCTCTATGGGCATCCAACCCTACCCTGGTGCAACTATTCTCTTTAATGTCAGCAACCTGGGATGGTTTGGCAATAGCAGTGCATTAGGGCAGCATTTGCAAATGGCTCGTATGCGTGCTGTAGAAACTGCTCGCCCTATGCTTAGAGCAACCAATACTGGGGCAACAGCTTATATTAATGAAAAAGGGGATATTGTGGATAAACTGCCCTATCTGCAGGCTGGCGTATTGGATGTAGACATTCAAGGAATGACAGGACTAACTCCCTATGCACAAGCTAAGAATGCTCCATTTCTAATATTTGTTGTATTTACGCTAATTGTTGCAACAATACAACGCATTAGAAAACGTCGTCAATAACTTTTATCATTTCTCTGTGTAAGCTGATACACCCTTGCTGTTGAATAGGGATTTGTTGTTAAACCTCAGCTAATTAAAGTGCTTTTAGCATAAAAAGTAGCAAACTTCCAACATTTTGCAGTTTAAACGCTCTTGTTTTCCAATATCTTATTGACAAAATAATGACTAGACCGTAGTATTACCAATTCAAGCAAACCGTGGGGGTATAGCTCAGTTGGTAGAGCGCTTGCATGGCATGCAAGAGGTCAGCGGTTCGATCCCGCTTACCTCCACCAAATAGTATTTGATTTTTTAATAAATCATGTTATACTAGTCGTCTTGACAGTTAAGTCCTGTCCCCTTCGTCTAGAGGCCTAGGACACCACCCTTTCACGGTGGGTACAGGGGTTCGAATCCCCTAGGGGACGCCACTCTACTAACCAAGTGGCTAGCTTATCAAAAGCAGGATTAACAATGGAATTTACGGACTATGATTAATTAGTTATAGTCTACACATCAAAAGATGTACAGTTTATCGCGCGGAGCGGTAGTTCAGTTGGTTAGAATACCGGCCTGTCACGCCGGGGGTCGCGGGTTCGAGCCCCGTCCGCTCCGCCACAATTTATTTGACGAAGTCCCCTTCGTCTAGAGGCCTAGGACACCACCCTTTCACGGTGGGTACAGGGGTTCGAATCCCCTAGGGGACGCCACTACTAACCAGTGGTCAGCTAAGCAACTTGGTTTAGCACTACGCAGATAGTCATCATATTATTTGCGTTTTATATAAAGTTAACCGCGCGGAGCGGTAGTTCAGTTGGTTAGAATACCGGCCTGTCACGCCGGGGGTCGCGGGTTCGAGCCCCGTCCGCTCCGCCACTTATTACCAAAAACCACTACTATGTAGTGGTTTTTTTATGCTCATAGATATGTACTGGTACGGAAAATTTGGACAGTAAGGAGTCCAAAATATGACGATATCCGTATCTATAAAAAAACAAGCTTGCGAAAGGCTTTTGCATTTTCACCCAAAGAAGACGATAGCGAAGGAGTTAGG